>JAAESM010000050.1 GCA_024229395.1 Planctomycetota bacterium
CTTTCTTGCCATGACCTGAAGCACGATCACCAAGCGGTCTCGATGCACGAGCCAATGACTCAAGGGGAATGCCAGGCTTGCCACGACCCGCATGGCAGTGAGCAAGCACGCGCCATTCGTTTCGAGGATCGCTCGACGATGTGCTTGGAGTGTCACGCCGAATTGACCGACGGATTACGAATCGCCCACGCTCCCGAATCGAAGGGATCGTGCAACCTTTGCCACCAATCCCACTCTTCCGTTCAGGGCGACTTGCTCATCGAAGCGCCGCAAGTCCTATGTCTATCTTGTCACGTTAAGACATCCGACAAGTTGGCTGACAGCACCTTGCCCCACCCGCCGGCCCAACAGGACTGTCGCCTTTGCCATGCCCCCCATGCCAGTGGTGATCCATCGATGCTGCTCGCCGACCCCGTTTCGCTTTGCACAGGTTGCCACGAGGAGATCGGCCACGAGATGGATAGCGTCGTGCGCCCCCACGCGGCAATGACCCAAGATAAGGCGTGCTTGAATTGCCATCATGAAGAAGGCGATGCTGGACTCACCCAATACCCATAGTCCGGCCTTGCGCCAGCGACTACTCGCTGTGCTTCAGCTGTCACGACAAGAACCTGGTGCTGACCAAAAAGACGTCAGCAGTCACCGATTTCCGCAACGGCGATACCAACCTGCACTTCGTTCATGTGAACAGCTGTAAGAGTCGATCCTGCAACATCTGCCACGACCCGCATGCGACCGAATCGTCACACATGATTCGAAGCTCCTATGCATTCGACCCAAGTCACTGGGACTTGGCGATCGGTTGGAAAGATTCCGTCAACGGAGGCCGCTGCGCCGCTGGCTGCCATACCGCCTTTGAATACGATCGCCTCGATCCGGTCACCTACCCGCAAGGTCCGGGTGATGAGCAAGACTGGCGCGGCCGCATGCCCGAAGAAAGTCTGCAACTGCCAGAGGGAGAAAACCAATGAAGAACTCGCCGATCCGCGCCGCTACCGGTGGCATTCTCGTTCCCACGCTCGCCTTCAGCGCGATGCTCTTGGGCCTCGCAAGTTTGGATATCTTCACCCAGGAGCCAGTGCAGGCCAGCGTAGCGCCGCTGCAGGACATGCACGATCTGTATGTCTACCCGGAGATGAACCTGCAATGGGACACCTACTACTCGCTACTGGGGCACTCCACGGAACACACTGCGGCATGCTTCCGCTGCCACAACGGCATCATGCACGATGCGGATGGCATTCCAATCACCACCGACTGCAACGCTTGCCATTTCGTCTTGGCCGACAAGGAGCAGGGTCTGATGATTCTGCGCATCCTTGAAGACCGCTAGTCGGAACGAAGCTTAGAACGGTTGGTAATCGATCAGGGATGGATCAGCCGGATCGATGGTACGTTTCTCCGCCGCCGACTTATACGACGCCATCAATAAGCGCATAACTTCCACGCCATCGTGGAAAGTTAATTTCGGCGCACAACGACCGAGGAAAGCGTCGACGAAATGGCGGTTCTCGCCGGCGTAGCCGTAGTGCGCAGGTTCGTTCGGCACCAACGGCATCTGCCCTTGTTCCGCGTTCTGCTTCTCGACCAGGTCTTCACCGGCTTCACCGTGGACCTCGCGCGAGAAGAACACTTTGACGCCTGCATCGGCCATATCCACATCCAGTGAATACTCCGGCCCCATCAGCTGGAAGCTATGACGCAGACCCGCACCGACGTAACACCAAGATGACGAAGTCTCAGTCAACAGGATCTGGCCATCTTCGGTGCGCCACTTGACGGTAGCACGCGCAAAGTCTTCGCTGTGGCGCTTGGCCCAATCGACATCCGATCCAAAACGCTCGCCGAGTTGATCGGCGTAATTCGGCTGGGTCCACTTGAGGTTCTCACAAGATGCCGAGACCTCGAGCGGCACCAAGCTGTCGCGACTTGCACCTGGTTCGGTCAACAACCACCGCGCGGCCTCAATGCTGTGGCACATCATGTCGAGCAACACACCACCGCCAGCAATCGACGGCTGCCAGAACCATGCGGAGTGCGGTCCAGCATGTTCCTCGGCAGCGCGCGCCAAGTATGGACGCCCAGCAATACCAGCACCACGACGCCATAGGACTTCCTTGCTGCGCACCAAAGAAGGCGCGAACACCATGTCTTCCAAGTAACCCGTAGGGACGCCAATGTCATCGGCGATGGCCTTGACCTCGAGAGCCTCCGCCAGCGTGCGGCCTAATGGCTTCTCCAGGCAGATACCACGCAAGGGTGTGCTGCGTTTGGCGCATCCGATTCGCACTTGCTCCATCACCGACACGCGAGTGTCGTTGCGGGCACAGATCCAAATGGCGTCGATGTCTTCACTGGCGACCATTTCCTCGGTGGAGGCATAGGCCCGTGCATCGGGGCCGACGCCCAGGGATCGGGCAAGGTCGACCGCCGACTGCGATTCAGTCATGCTGAGGCTGGTGACGCCAGCGACGTTGACGTCGCGGACTTCGATGAGGGATTGGATGTGAAAGCGGCTGATGAAGCCGCCTCCGATGAAACCGATTCGCAAGGGAGTTGCCATTAATCAGAGGTTAGGGATGTACTTATTTGATGCTTCAAGATCACTGCAGAGTGATCTTACGCTCGCCGCGCGGGTAGAAAGCCAACATGAACACTACGCAAGCCAGCGCCATCCACATCGGAACAGAGAACAACTTGGTGTAGTTCATGACATCGCCTTCCATCGCCCAGTTACCGACGATGTTGGCGGCGAACCAGCTACCGACGATGATGCCGATGCCGATGATGACCAGGTTGTAGAGGTTCTGTGCACTGGCGCGCACGTCGTCGGTGGTCTGTTCATCGACCACCATGAAGGCGACGAAGATGAAGCAACCGAAGCATAAGCCGTGCAAGGCAACGCCGAGCAGCACTGCAGCCATCGAATCACCGACATAGGCAAACAGCGCCATACGCGCGGCATAAGCCACCAGGCCAAAGGTCAGTAAGGACTTGCGCGAGACCTTCTTGGCAATGAATGGAATGATTGCCAGCACGGGGATCTCCATCATCTGGCCGATGGTCATCAACCCTCCACCACCAACGCCCAACACGCTGTTGATGCTGTTGGCGAAACCTTCGGCGGCGGCATCACTGCGTTGCAATACGCTCAGGAACTGCGAGGTATGCACGAAGTAGAACTGGTGGATCACACTCAATGGCACCGACACCAGGAACAAGGTGATCAACGGTTGCATACGAATCTCACCAAGCGCTTCGAAGGTGGCGTTCTTCTTGGCGGGGCTCTTCGACGGCGGCGTATGCGGCAGCGTGAAACAGTAAAGGCCCATGATCACGCCGAGGATGGCGGACAACTTGAAGGCGTCGGCGCGGCCGGCATCTTGGGCGGCGGCGATCAGTTCCGCGGTGGCGTCGGCGGGTGTGTGCATATGCAGCAACCATTGGCCGACACCGATACCGACTGCGATCCAGCCGATGGTACCCCACAAGCGGATCGGGCCAAAGTCGCGATCGCGGTCTTCAAGATGATGGAAGGCGAGGCTGTTGGTCAACGCCAAGGTCGGTGCATAGACCAGACCATAGAGCAACGACAACCAAAGGAAACTGCTGTAGTCGGCGGTGGTCGCCAACATCCAAACCAAGCCGGCGCCGATGATGTGGCAGAAGGCGAGGAACTTCTCGGTAGCCAACCAGCGGTCAGCGACCTGCCCGGCCAGGAAGGGACCAAGGATGGCCCCCACCGCGCCGGCCGCCATGATCATGCCCACTTGATCCAAGCTGAAGCCACGATGCCCCATCAGGAATGGATAGAGCAACGGCAACCACGCTCCCCAGATTCCATACTGGAGGAACATCATGAAGGAGAGACGCGGCTTCAGGTTCACTTATTGTGCTCCGTGATGCGAATGTTGCGGAAGTGCACTGGGTCGACGTCGGCGTGGTTCTGCAGGCCGATGTAACCACGCTCGGTCCGATCACCGGTGTAGGTGTTGACCAATTCGCCATTCACCTTGAGGGCGTACTCCTGGCCGATCACGGTGATGGAATAGTGGTTCCATTCACCAACGGCTTTGGTCGGGATGCTGGTCGGCCCCTGGAAGGAGTAGATGGAACCGGTGTTGTGCTTGTCGGCTGCGGTATCGCAGATCTGCAGCTCGTAGCCCTGATTGACCGCAATCCATGGGTCGTCACCAGGGTCTGGGAATCGCACGAAGACCCCTGCGTTGTCTTCCTTCTCCTCGACCATCCATTCGAGTTCGAGCGTGAAGTCGACGAAGTCCTTCTCGGCATACCACAGAAGGCCCATTCCACCAGTTGCCTTGATGTTGTCGCCGTCAACCACGAAGGCGCCCGGGCCAGCCATCTTCCAGCCACTCTCGAGGGGATCGCCTTCACTCCAAAGCACCAAGGGCTTGGTCTCCTCGATCTCGGGGGCTACCGTTTCGGTCCTGGAGCAGGACAAGGTCGCAACAGCGACGATTAGGGTCAGTAAAATTTGGGACTTAGCCATGATTATTTCCTCAAGAAGCGCACTTCGAGGTCTTCTGCGACCAACTCGGTGCCGGGGGCGATTTCGGGACGTAACTGAACGTTGCCAGGAGGCAGCGGACCGTTGGTGTCGATCTGATTGACCAACACGCCGTTGAGCCAGACCATGATGTTGGTCGACTCGACGAGATTGACCACACGTACCTTCAACTGATAAGGCACGCCTGGTTGCAGGAACTGGGTCTTGATAGGCGCATAGCCGGCTATGGTGCCGGTGCGGCCCTCGCTAGTGCCGGTGTCATCGAGCAAAAGCGAAAGGATTGGTTCCTCATTGATCACACGCAGGTCGATAGCGGCAGAGCCTGCATCGGACAAGGTGAAGCGACCACGTAACTCATAGTCGAGGACCGAATCGCCGGCGTCCGCAAGAGGTAGCCATTTCTCAGGCACTCCCTCTGCAGTGGCTTCACCATCCGCGATAAGACGCACGCGGACATCGCCAAGAGCCACCAACCCGGCAGCGCCTTGGAAACGAAGGGGGCCGGTTGCGGCTTCGTTACCGCCATGCGCTCCGCCAGTGGTTTCGCCAACCTCCGTGGCGCCGATGACCATCACGCCGTCGACCGTGATCTGCTCGAATTTGGCATTGGTGATCTTCTTGCCATTGTTGTTGAAGCGTGGCGCGAAGAACCTCCCCGTTACGGTGTGCCATTCCCCTGGACCGCGATAGGTCTGGGCGCGTGGACCCTTGCCGCCCAAGACTGCGAAACAACCGCCGGGATCGTCGATCAGCTGGAGCTCATAACGATCCATGAAGAACAAGCCCGAGTCGCCGCCCTTCGGCAGCATGACGTTGAAGCGGAACTCGATATCGCCGAACTCCATCTTGGAGCGGAAGTCCGCAGCCCTGCCACCGCTGTTGACCAAAGCACCATTGCCAGGCGTTTCGACGAACTTGCTTGGATCCGCGGAATCCAGTGCGACATCCACCAGGTTCCAGCCATCGGCTTCCCAAGCATCGAATGGATCTTGCCAAGTAAGGGTCAACCAACCCTCATCACCAGCGGCCTTCAAGTCTGGGGGTTCGACTTTGACCGCGATTTGCTTGGTGGTCTTCGGCCCTTCAGGAAGTTGATTGATGGTGTAATCGAACTCGTTGTGCAGCAGCCCTGCGCCATCGACCTTGACGCGCACGGCCCAACCGGCCTCGAGGTCCTCACAACGCACGATCATCGACATGCGATCCTCAGCGACCTCGACGCCACTAACTTGCACTTGATGCTCGTTCATCTGTGGCGAACCATAGTCCCACCACCAGTTGTAATCGTAGGCCATCATCGAGACCTGCTCTGCGGTGGGCACGGTCTCCAAGGGCTTGGTGAAGCTCAGCTCAAAACCATCCTGCAGCAGGTGGATGTTGTCGAACTCCATCGGCACCTTGCCGGTCCAACGCATGCGAGAAATGCCATTGCCGGGGCCTAATCCACCCCAACCGCGGTTGGTGAAGCCGGTGAACAAGGTGCCATCGGGCGCGAACTGCACGCGGAAGGCACTACCGACCTTCTGACGGAACAACACGGCCGCGCCTTGAACTTGGCCTTGCACTTCTTCGAACATGGTGCGCAACACCAAGCCGTTGGTTAGCTCAGCCACGAACATCTGATCCTGGAAAGGACCGAACTTGCCGCCGCTGGTATCTGGAACCAAGTTGCCGGTGGAACGTGACCATTCATAAGGCAGCCAGATCGCTGGCGGCGTACGCTCGACATCCGGTGGTTCGATGCTGCTCGGTGCGCGTTTGCCATAGCCGTACTTGCGGGTCCAGCGTTGCGAAGCCGGGTGACCAAAGAAGTCGCCTTCTTGTACATGGAAGATGCCACACGAAGGCATCCAGTCTCCCTGGTTATCGGTGTAGTAAAGACGCCCTTCAGTATCCATGCCCAAGCCTGCCGGGCTACGCACCCCGCTGGCAAACGGTGTGGTCTTGCCATCCGGAGCGACCTTCAGAATCCAGCCGCGATACTTGACCTTACTGATGCCATGCCACCATTCCGGCGACCAAAAGCCGACGTTCGTGGAGATGTAGAAGTTGCCTTCTTCATCCTGCGGCAAGCCAAAGGCGAACTCGTGGTAGTTCCCACTCATGCCCCAGTCCTGCGACACGACTTCAATGCGGTCACAGATACGATCACCATCTAGGTCGATCAACTGCGACAACTCACCACGTTGCATCACGTAGATGCGGTCATCGACGACCTTCAAGCCAAGGCCTTCATGCAGTCCTTCAGCGAAGATGTGGAACTTAGCCTCCGCTGGGTCTTCGGCTAGAGCCTGATCCACCCACCAGACCCGGCCTCGGCGCGTGCTCACCAACAAGGTGCCGTCGCTGAGGAAATCCATACCGCCCACTTCCAGCACCTCGCCATCGGGTGGGGTCAGGTAATCCACGGTGTAGTAATCGGACTCCTGCTGCGGTGCAGCAAGGCCAGCGAGAATCAAGAGGATTGGGATCATTGCACAGCCTCCGCCAGCTCAGCCAGGGTCTCAGGAGTGTCGGCGCGGCCGAACAGGAAGTCGATGGTCTGCGTGGCGTTGGCCTCGCCATCGGCGACGATGTCCATGGTTGACATCATGATGAAAGCAGTGCCGTCTTTTTGTTCGAAGACTTGCGCGGTGCGGCCGCTGTCTCCGAGTTCGACGGTGCGCCCGTTCAGCTGTGGTTCACGGAAGGTCAAGGTCAAGCCGGGCGGCCGATTGATGCTCTGGAAGACCCGGCGATAACCAGACCAGCCCCCCATGCTGAGGGCACTGCCGGATTCGCGCATGCGCATGAACTCCTTGCCATTGCCATCGAGCAAGGCATATTCAAGCCATGCTTTGTCGTTGGAGACCTCGGTTGCCACCATTTTCAGCTTGACGTCCATGTTGCCGCCGAGCAAAGAGCCAAGTTGCCACATGGTGTTGGGATCACCGCCATCAACAAGATGGATCAAAGTACCCAATGGCTCAAGGAAATCACCACCACGGTTCTCCCAATCCTTACGCTTGACGAATTCACCTTGACGCACACCCAAGAGGCGTACGGTCTCGGCATCGTATTGAAAGGTCAGACCATCGGTTCCGCCGAGCAATAAGCCGCGCGGAATGGTTGGCAGGCCTTCCGCGATCGGTCCTAAACCGCCGCGCACGACCACAGGTCGATCCATGACTTGAAGCAGGGTCGCACTCTCCATAGGGATATCCTGCTCCGGCCCCAAGGAGATGACATAGTCCACGACTGCGATGATTTCCGTCTCATTCAAGACGGAAGCGAATCCTGGCATGGGTGTACCGCCAATGCCGTTGGTGACCGTGCGTGTGACCGCGGCGGTGGTATTGCCAAAACTGAAGGCTCCTTCCAGGAAGCTACGCGCTGGGCGGTCCAAGACCACGATGCCCTTGCCATCGCCATTCTCACCATGACACAAGGCGCATTGAGCTTGATAAATCTTGGCTCCTTCACTGACATCTGCGGTCACAGAACCTGTGACCGCAGATGTGGTTGAGGCGTTACTTTCTTCGGTCTTCGTGGGTTCCGCAGCTTGATCACTACAGGAAGCGCTGAACAGCAGGAGAGCAACGCAGCTAAGGGGACTGCGGAACGATGGCGCAAACATTGCCATCAGGATAGCGGCCCCTTACGCCGCTACAGCACGCTCAGCCTAACTCTTCTTCTTTTTGGACTTCTTTGGCTTCTCATTCCAGCGTAGCGGTTTCACCCACCACTCCTGAAGACGCACCAGGAAGCCAGGCTCGAAGCTGGAGTCGAAGATCTCTTGCGTCTGTTCATAGGTCATCAGCGAACGGCCGCCTTTCGGATTCGTTTCCGGGTACATCTCTTGCATTCCCTTCAACATGGTGGCGAGCGCCTGTGGTTCTTGGGTCAAGGCGTAGACCGCAAAGGCAAAGCCTTCATGCGCAAAGAAGTCATCATATGGATTGGCCTTATAGGTGAAGATCCTCTCAAGGTCCTTCAATCGTGCGATCTGCTTCTGGGTTTGCTTGCCGCGCCAATCGCCATGGGATCTGGCGAACACGAAGCCATTACGATGCCATGGCCCCCACACCTCACCCGTAGTCATGTCCTCTAGGGCGGTGGCGATGGACTCGCGAATCCAAAGAGGGACCTCGCCGTAGCGACGCTCCAGTTCCAAGTGAATGAAGCTATGCGCCAGCGAATGATCGATTTTCGCCTCTTCCTGCACAGACATGTCGTGGAAGTAGACCGTGAGCTCTGGAGCGAACAGGGTGAAACCAGTCGTGTTCTTGGAACTGCTCATAAAGGAGCGCTGCGACGGTGCGGCTTCAGCGACGGCATTACATAAGCCGTAATAAGCAGGGCCTTTCTTGATCATGAAACCAAGCAGCTCGCCGCTTTCATCTTCTTCCAGCTCTACAGGCCCGATGGTGTCATCTAGCTTGCCAAGCATGGCCTCAGTCAACTTCATAATCGACTTGGCCTCTTTGCTCTTCGCATCCGAATAGAACTGGACGCGGCCATCCTTGGACTTATAGAGCTTCAGTTTGGTGTCCTTGTCGGCTGCATAGAGCTTGACCGCTGCGGTGATGGCTTCGGACTCCATGACAACCCGTTCATCGATCGAAATCGACTCAGAGCCGCCGAGAATCGTTGTAGGGCTCTGCATAGCAAACAGAAATAGTGGAAATAGTTGTGTGATCATCCAGGTAATGCGTGGTTTGTGCTATCTACGCAGTGCGGAGCTGGCTGTTAGGCCAACTCCGCAAGACGGTCTAGAACCTTAAGACGCGGTGGTTGCCTTATTCTTTCAACAACTCCATCAAGCGCGCTTCGATCTCTTGATTCTTCAGTTCAATCGATGCCAGCAGTTCCTGCGTTTCATTGTCCTCTCCACCTAGGAGGCGTAGCTCAGCAGCATGAATCTGTTGACCACGCATGGTCTCCATCAGAACCGCAAGCTCATCCGAAGGTGGCGAGTAGCGCGCCAACTCGGCAGTGCGTTCGATCATGTCACGCAGTTCCACCACATTGGCATCGCCTGGCAACTCACGAACCAGCTTGTCAGCCTCTTGACGCAAGGTCAGATAGCTATCTGCACGCGAGTGATAGCTGCGGCGCAGGACCTCAGCGTATTGCGCGACCACACCGGCTAGGCGCAGACTTGAAGGAGCCAGACCCCAACGACCTTGTGCAGCCGCGACATCCATCGTGTACTCCTTCTCAGTAGCCTCAGTGCTGCCATCTGGGAACCAGCGCAAGCGCACGGTCACCAGCTTGGCCTCAGGATTCGCATCGCTGAGCTGCTGCAACTCGTAAAGCGCGGTGACCTCATGACCACTGCCAACTTCACCCGCATCCACTGCATCGTTGCGGAAGTCCTGGTGAGCCAGCGAACGGTTCTCATAACCGAGCTGACGCCAGCGCATCACGACCTTGCTATCGAACTCGACCTGAATCTTCACGTCGCGAGCGATGGTGATCATGGTGCCGAGAAACTGCTCCACCAACACGCGCTTAGCTTCGGCGAAATCATCGATGTAGTGACAGGAACCATCACCTTTATTGGCAAGTTGCTCGAGGAAGACATCGTTGTGGTTACCCATGCCCACTCCAAGAGTGGTTAGGTCGACGTCGGCCTCGGCCTTTGCGCGGACGGTCTTCAAGATGCGTTCCTGATCGGTTTCACCGGTGTTCGCTACACCATCGGATGCCAACACCAGACGGTTGATGCGATCCTTCGAGAAACAGGTCTCCATCATCTTGTAACCCAGCTCCAGGCCTTCAGCAGCGTTGGTACTACCACCAGTGGATAGGTTGCGGATGACTTCGCGAAGCTTCCAACGCTCACGTGCGCTAGTAGGTTGCAAGGCCTCGTGGCCATTGCTGTCGAAAGTGACGATCCCGAGGGTGTCGTCTTCCCGCATCTGGTCGACCAGGAGCTCAAGAGCATCCTTGACAAGCTGCATACGCTCGCCTTCCATCGAACCGGACTTGTCGATCACGAACACTAGGTTCATCGGCTTGCGTTCTTCATCTTCGACTTCACGCGCCTTGATGCCGATCGACAACAGGGTGCGCTTAGCGTTGTCACCGAAAGTACTTGGCGAAGCGGCCATATGAACCGCGAAGTCGCCTTCCATTGGTGCTTCCAGCTTGTAATCGAAGTAGTTGACGAACTCTTCGGTGCGGATCGCCTGCTTCGGAGGCAGTTGACCGTTAACCAAGTAGTTGCGCGCCATCGGGTAACTTGCCGTATCGACATCGGCGGCAAAAGTACTCAGTGGATCGATCTTGGTGAAGACCTCGGGGTTGTCACCGTAGAAACGGAAGAACATGTCGCGAGGTGATTCGTTGCGATGCTCTGGGCGCAGGTGTTTGACCACCACATGCGTGTCGACGTAGCGACGCCCATAACCGTCATAGACGATGCAACGCGGTTGCGCGCGACGACCGCGATGACGGTTGCGATCATCGTTCAAGTGCCCTTCAGCAGGCTCGCCAGCTTCAAAGTAGAAGCCGTTGGTAACGTCGTCCAGCATCTCCAGCTCTTCGACGCTCTCACCACCGACGTAGCCCACTTCATCAAGTAGACCAAGGTAGTCCTCATTAGGTAGATCGACCGCGCCAGCCAAGGAAAGCTCAGTCTGAGTCTCATCACGAAACAGCTTGCCATCTTGATCGGTAGACCAACCCGCGGTGCCACCTGCGACGGTGCCATTCTCATCGATCGGAAGGAATCGCAGGCCGCCCACCACGCCATTTTCATCACTACCACCCTTGTCGGCGCTGATGAAGCCAACGGTGGCATCACCAGCTGGCGCATTCGGATCCAAGGCGAAATTGTAGGAACCGAAACGCTCGGTGACGACAGCTGGATTGGCAGTTGCAGGCGTTCCCAAAGTGTTGGAAGGTGGAGCCGGGCTCGACGGAGCTGATGCGCCCGGCGGGACCATGTCGGCTGGGCCTCTATTGGTTTCAGCACGCTTGGTAGTACTCGACGACAGCAAGTCCTTGGCCAGAGGCTTCGTTTGCACGCGCAAAGCTTCATTCATCACCGGCGCTTCGCCATCGACCAGGTCAAAGCCCCTACGTGCATCGATGGTATTGCCACCACCGCCATAAGCCAACTCATCAAGCTCCGAGGAATCCGGCGCCAAGCCAGCATGCGTGACCGACTCTGGCTGTAACCACCGGTCTTGGTTCACATAAGCCACGCCACCGACCAACAGCAACAAGGCCGCTGCACTCAACAAAGGAGTGGGGCGCCAAGCGCGTGGGCGCAGTTCCGCAGCTGCAGCTTCGCGCAGAGCAGTGCGGCGCGATTCATTCAAGTCACCGATGCCAGGCAGTGGATCGGATTGCTTGATCAAGTTGAGGGTCTCCTCGATGCTGTCGCGGCGGGCTCGCAAATCGGGATTGGCCTCGAGTGCGGCTTGGACTTCCGCACTGGTGGCGGCGTCGGCCTCGCCCATCAAATACGCGGTCAGGCGTTCTTCCATGCTGGGCTGTGCATTGTCTTTGTTGAAATCACTCATTCTTCTTCCCCTAAATCGCTTGGGCCAACCGCAGACGCGCGGTAAGACGGTTCATCGCTTCATGCACTAACCAACCGACGGTGCCGGGCTTCACCCCGAGCACTTCGCCGATCTGGACATACGTGAGGCCATCGTGGACTTTCAACCACAAGACTTCACGTTCACGCTCGGGAAGTTGCAACATTTCTCGTTGCACTAAGGACAAGACTTCCTGTTGTTCACACTCGGAACCAGGTCCGAGAGGTTCTTCAACGACAAGCTTGTCGCGCCTTGCGCTTTCGCGGGTTTCCATCTTCATCGTGTCATATGCGAGGTTGCGGCAGACTCGAAACAACCATGGTCCGGCCGAAGCCCCGCTGCCAAGTTCGGGCCCGGTCCGGAGCAAACGCAAGAACACTTCTTGAACGACATCTTCGGCACGACTGCTGTCGCGAAGGATGCCACTGGCGAATCGCATCAGGGGTGCCTGATGCCGTTCCACCAGCAGATCAAAGGCTTGAGCCTCGCCACCGCGGTAACGGCGTAAGAGCTCGGCATCGGCCTGGTCTGTGTTCTTATCGCTCACAGTAGGTCAACGCCGCCGCTGCGGCAGGCTTGGGGAAAATATCAGAGCTCGACGCCGTGTTTGGCGAAGATGCTGTCGCGGTAGTCGAGGATTTGGCGGACGAAAGCACGCTTCTCACTGTAACGCCCAGGGAAAAAGCTGCGTTTAAAGCCGTAGACGAGCTGTTCCGACAGCTGCCGCGGACTCAAGCGGAACTGATCCACGGCTAGGCGATACTCCCTCGTGACCGTTGTCCGCGACACCAGTCGGTTATCGGTAC
Organism: Planctomycetota bacterium; assembly: GCA_024229395.1. Lineage (GTDB taxonomy): Bacteria > Planctomycetota > UBA1135 > UBA1135 > UBA1135. The sequence continues at coordinate 12,870 of JAAESM010000050.1, forward strand.
ACAGAGTGGCCGACAGGCGTGCATCCAACATGCGCTTAAAAGGGTGGTTCTTCAAGCTGGTGAGCTTGGGGATGGTCTGCAGGTTCGAGGTCAGGCAGACTTCCAAGGTAATTCGACGATCCGCAACGTATTGCACCAAGCGATCGACATAACCTTTGCGATCCTTGATGCTGCGGTCGTTGATGTGATTGGCGTTGAACAACCATGTGCCATGGCCGATACGATCGCAATGCAGATCGGTCAGTGCCTGGAAGATTGATTCCGGACCATAGTCCTCACCGGCATGCACCGTCTTGCCTAGGAAGGCGTCGTGCGCGAGTTGGAATGCCGGCTGATGAGTCTTTGCCGGGAAGCCACGTTCGGCACCGGCCAAGTCGACGCCCACGACTGGCACTTCAAGATGGTCACGTGCGTCGATGCTGGCACGAACCAAGGCTTCCGACGCCAAGCCATACAGGTCTTCCGTCGGCAACTCACCAAAGGCCTCGAACATACTGGCGTAGGTTGGTGAGAACGGTGCTGCGAAAAAGCGCATCGCGCAGACGATGATGGCGGCACGAAACGGTGGCTCTGTGCCGTTTTTGATCGCGGCTTTCTTGTTCCACTTCTTCTCGGCCTTTTGGATGCCACGAGTGACCGCTTGCAGTACTTCTTGCACTGTCTTCAAGCTGCCGCCGGTATGCAACTGCGGAGCGAATCGCATCTCCAAGTAACGCACTCCTTCCGCGAAGTTGTCTTCACACAATTCAAAGGCGATGCGCTCCATCGAGGCAGCATCACGCATCACCGCACAGGTGTAGGCGAAGCCATGCAGATACTCAGGCAAATCCGCATAGCTCTCCTTGAATACCTTCTTGTACAGGCCCTTGACGCTGCGAGCGGGCAACTTGACGCCTTGGGCGTCAGCCAACTCCAACAGGGTTTCAGGGCGCAAGGAACCATCCAGGTGCAAGTGCAGATCGGTCTTTGGTAGCTCGCGCAGGAGCTCGTTGGTGATGGCAGTCATGGCGGTCTATCGCTCGTACGAGGGGATCAAAACTGGAAGTAGATGAACGGTGGATGGTCCACACGCATAAAGGCGAAGCTTAGCGCCGCCAGGATGCCTAGCCCAAAGGCGAATGCTGGAGTTGGAATACGCTCGATTGCGTTGCCCTTGCGCAGCCAACTTGCCAACCAATGCGCGCCATAAAGTGCCAAGAAGTAATACACCCAACCACTTGTCACCCCGTCTGGCCCATGGTCTTGGAACAGTAGGAAGGCCTGTACAACGACACCGATGGTCTCAAAATCTGGCGAGCGAAACGGAATCAGGCAAGCCACAAAAAACCAAACGGCCAGGATGCTGGCGACAGGCTTCCACCACATCTGATCCGCTAGGGATTTCCCGGCACTCTTGCGCCAAACAGAATGAACGATGAGGGCCAGGCCATGAAACGCCCCCCACAAGACGAAGTTCCAAGAGGCACCGTGCCACAAGCCACCCAAAGTCATGGTGATAAAGAGGTTTCTCCTTGCCCGCCAAGCGCTGCAGCGGCTACCGCCCAGTGGAATGAAGAGGTAGTCCCTCAACCATGTCGAGAAACTGATGTGCCAACGCCGCCACAAATCACCGATGTCACGGGCGAGGTATGGGGCATCGAAGTTCAGGCACAAGCGGTAACCCAGCATGGCTGCGCATGCGATTGCCATGTCTGAATAACCGGAGAAGTCACAATAGATCTGCACGGCATAGCCAGTAAGGGCAATCCATGAAGCGCCTGCAGTCCACAGTTCAGGCGTTTCGAAATAGGCATCGACCATCGGCGCGAGATTATCGGAAATACAGGCCTTCTTCACGAAGCCGCACATGAACAACAACAAGGCTGGCTTGAACGCAACCGATGCCAAAGTCCTCTGCTCCTTTAATTGCGGCAAGAACTCCGAAGCCCGCACGATCGGGCCAGCCACCAATTGAGGGAAGAAGCCGACGAAAAGGGATAAGTCCAGCAGCGAACGCGTCGGCTGAATCTTTCGGTAATAGATGTCGAGGGAGTACGACATCGTTTGGAAAGTGAAGAAGGAAATTCCCACCGGCAAGATGATTTGCAGGGTGGGTAAGTTGGCTTCAAAACCGATGCTAGTCAGCAGGGATTCCGCGGAACCGATGAAGAAGCCGTAGTACTTGAAGAAGCCGAGGACCCCCAGGTTGGCAAGTAGGGAAAGTTGCAGCCACCGTTTTCGCGTAGTGGGCGCTTCGCTACCGGCGATCCGCAGGCCGGCAATGTAGTCGACGATGGTGGATATCCAGATCAGGCTAAGGAAACGCCAATCCCATGCCGCGTAGAAGGTGTAGCTAGCCAGCAATAACCACGATTTGCGTAACGTCGGGCCACGCAACAACCAATGCAGGCTGAAAACGATGGCGAAGAAGGCCAGGAAGCGGAACTCAGTAAAGATCACTGGCCGTCCGCCCCCTCCGCAGCACTTGTCAAAGCCTTGAAGTCCGCAGCGAAGATCTTCGTCATCATCTCCGAACCCTTGCGATTCAAGTGATAGAGGTCCCAGCGCCAGCGCACTTCAAAGAAAGCGGGATAACGCGCTGGCTGGTTGTAGGCCAGAAGGTGCTGAATATCGCCATCGGCGAGCATCTTGCGCCAGCTATGGAAAGGCTCAAGGGTTGGATGAATCCACCAGATGATGCCGACACCTTCCTTGGCGGCACGAGCTTCCATCTCCTTCACTAGCGAGCGCAAGTAATGGTCGACGACATGTTCATCAGAATAAGGTTTGGGCAGCGCACGCGCGCCTTCCAACAATGGCTTGGGATTCTTCAAGAACCGCTGACGCCTAACGCGTGCCGGTTTGGTGGCAGTCTCTACTTCCAGGGGCACATAACCATCTTGATTCACACCCAAACCCGGATTACCGTCAAAGGACGGTGGCTCAGAAGTCATGGCTTCTACCACATCCAATCCACGCGCCAAATTAATACTGCGACGCCACCAGTGCTCTACATGGCGTTGGATTTGAGACCACTTCTCTTCGCTGGGCAAATCCCCTTGAAGTATTGACTGCACCAAGCGCCAAGTGCTGGCGCTATCGTGCCACTCCAAACGACGCTTGCCAAAGTCGTTCTCGTTCTGGAACTTCATATCGAAGGGCAAGCCCTCGATCACGATCCAACGCAGATTCGATGTAGACTCATCCAAGATGCGGTCCAACATGTAGGCTTCTTCATTCAGCCCCATGCCTAGTGCGCCCATATTGAGGGAACGGAATTCCCCCGCCGCAGCACCGCGCTCTAGATCGAATAGGTGCGGATCGATTTGGCGAAAAACATGACTGGAGCCGATGAAGATGACGTCGACATCCTGCTGGACGACGTCGAGCCACTCGAGTTTCTGACGCTCCGGCACCAGACTCTGAATCCATGATACGGTCAGCAGAAATCCAGCAAAAAACAGCAGCAAGTGCAACGTGAAGCGGAGCATTTTTGTCACTTAGCCTCCTGCACCGACAAGTTCGAGCAAGAAGCTACAAGCGATACCCGCAAAAGTACCGAGGACATAACCGGCTACAGCGAGCAACACGCCGACTGGGGCTAATGCCGGATGGAAGGCGCTAGCCACGATCGGGGCCGATGCCGCACCACCAATGTTGGCCTTGGAGCCAACCGCGACGAAGAAGATCGGTGCCTTCATCAGGCGCCGCAGACCAAGCATCATCATGGCGTGGAAGAACATCCACACCGCACCCACCGCAACAAGGCCGATGTTCTCTGGTTTCAGGACTTCGGAGAACTCTGCCTTAGCGCCGATGGTGGTCACCAACAGATAGAGGAAGACTGAACCGACCTTGCTAGCACCAGCACCTTCCAGTTGACGCATCCTGGTGAAGGACAGCGCGATGCCCGCGAAAGACACCAACACCACCACCCAGGTGAATCCGGAGATGAACTTACCGATCGGTGGCAGCACCGTGGCCAAGTAGGTGGCCGTTACGGCGCCTACGATCGCAAAGGCAACGATCATCAACAGGGAACCAAGATCGGTGGGACGGGCGACTTCGGCCTCGTATTCGGCGACGCGGTCGCGCACTTCATCAAGGGTCTGGCGGTCGGCGTCGATGCGATCGTCGATGACCTTCTCGCGACCAGCGAACCACAACAGGCACGCCATCCAAACGTTGGCTACGGCTACGTCGACCACGATAATTGGGCCGAGGATTGCTTCGCTGGCGCCAGCATGCTCCTGAAGCACCACCATGTTGGCGGTGCCACCGATCCATGAACCGGACAAGGCGGACAAGCCACGCCAGGCTTCGTCCATCATCTCTGGAGGAATCAATCCCTTACAGACGAACAAGGCTAAGGGGCCACCGATCACGATGGTGGCGGTTGCGCCAAGGAATAGCACCACCGCATTGCGCCCGAGTTTCATGATCGCAGGCACGTCGACCGACATCGTCAGCAGAAGCAGACTTGCCGGCAGCAGATATTTTTTCACGAAGGTATAGAGCTCACTTTGCAGTGGAATCAAACCTAAGTTGGAGAATAGAGTTGGCACAAAATATGCGAATACCAACAGCGGCAAGACGCGGAAGATCTTGCCGTAGCGTTCATGGCTGTTCATCCAGAACAGCACACCCAAGAAGCCAAGCAGGACCGCGAGGACCTGCATGGGATCGGTAAGCAGAGGGATTTGCGCGACTTCGGCGACGGCCTCTGGGATCACTTCCGCTGCGGCATCAACCGCGGCTTCCGGAACGGCTTCTTGGGTGGCTTCTTGAAGCATGCGCTACCTAATTTTGCATGAAATCAGGTGGCGGAGGCATCATGCCTGGATCACCAGGAGGGGCGCTGCCTTGCTGCTGCGCTTGCACGTGATCCAAACGGTGTACGGGCCATTCAATTGGCGCGCCATCCAGGACCAAGCGGAAAGTGTAGGTACCGAACTCCTCGAAAGGCATACCTGCCAAACGAATCACGGCGCGGGCCTTGGCCTGACGATCGGCCAGGTTCACCGGTGGCAGCTTCATGTTCTGAGCAGAACCATTGGGAGCTTCGATCTGCAAGCCGACCTCGTAGTCGCCGAGGCCGTCGGCAAGACCGAGGGCGACGCACAACACGGGCAAGCGGCCAGGAAGTTCCTGCGAAGCCAGAGAATCGAAAAGACCGATCATGCAAAGCTTGCCGGTTTCATCGCGGAAGGCGTGGTCGCAAACGTGCAGCCACTCCAGAGTAGGAAGAGGTTTGGTCATTTCTCTTGGTTGTCTCTATGGACAAGAGTGCAGCTTGCCTGATCTGTAGGCAGCAGCAGGATTTCGGCGGCGTTGACATGTGGCGGGCGGGAAGCCACCCACAGCACGGTCGCGGCGACGTCGGCACCCGTCAAAGGAGTCATGCCGACATAGGTTTGGGAAGCGCGCGAATCATCACCGTGAAAGCGCACGTTACTGAACTCGGTATCGACCAGGCCGGGGTCGACGGTGCTGACGCGCACGCCCGTTCCGTTGAGATCGATGCGCAGGCCGCGGGTGATGGCATCGACTGCATGCTTACTGGCGCAGTAGACCGCCCCACCTGGGTAGACCTCATGACCGGCAATCGAACCGATGTTGATCACCTGTCCGGCACCACGCTCAATCATTGCCGGCAACAGGGTGCGGCTGACGTTCAACAAGCCTTTGACGTTGGTGTCCAACATCTCATCCCAATCCTGATAGCTGCCTTGGTGCAGCGGCTCCAAGCCACGTGACAAGCCCGCGTTGTTGACGATGATATCGATGGCTTGCCATTCTTCCGGCAACTTCGCGAAGGCGGCTTCGGTGGCAGCGCGATCGCGCACATCCAGAGCAAAGCCGTGGACTTGTACTCCGAACTCCGTCTGCAGACTGGCTGCAAGCTCTTCAATCCGGTCAGCGCGGCGGGCACAGATCAACAAGCGCGCACCAGCGGTGGCGAAGGCTTCAGCGCAAGCTTTACCGATGCCAGATGAGGCACCTGTGACGAGGACGGTTTGTTGAGAAAGCGGCATGGAGGGCGGCAGGGATGAAGGGGAAAGGATACCGTCGCTGATGCGGGAAGGAACCTCCCCCCGCAGTTCCCTGCACAGACCATGACTCTCGACTTCACCAGACGCGGTTTTCTCCGTTTCACAGCAACTTCCGCGGCCCTGATCGCCGCTTCCCGCGCCGCTACAGCAAAGCAACTGCTTGGTGGCGGCAAGCTCCGCCACGCTCAGGTCGGCGTAGGCGGCATGGGTGCCTCTGACTTGGGTCAGATTTCCAGTCACCCGGACCTTGAGGTGATTGCTCTCTGTGATGTTGATGCCGGTCGCTTGGCCGAAGCCGCCAAGAAGCACCCTGGTGCCAAGACTTATGCCGATTGGCGCGTGATGTTCCAGGAGCTGGCCACACAGATCGACAGTGTCTGCGTTTCCACGCCAGACCATATGCACGCCCCCATCACCATGACGGCAATGTCCTTGGGCAAGCATGTCTATTGCCAGAAGCCGCTCACTCACACCGTCAAGGAAGCGCGCCTGATTGGTGCTGCAGCGACCAAGTCGCGCGTGATCACGCAGATGGGAATCCAGAACCATTCCGGTGCCAACTACCTAAGTACCATCGAGACCTTCAAGGCCGATATCACCGGTCCGGTCTCCGATGTCCACGTCTGGTCCGACCGCCCCGCAGGTTGGTGGCCGCAAGGTGAAGAGCGTCCTGAAGGTAGTGATCCGATTCCGGAGAACCTGTCCTGGGATCTGTGGCTGGGCGTTGCTCCCGATCGCCCCTACAAGGCCAAGGTCTATCACGCCTTCGCATGGCGCGGCCGCAAGGATTTCGGCACTGGCGCCCAAGGCGACATGGCTTGTCACTTGATGGATCCAGTACCTTGGTTCCTTGGTTTGAAGGATCCACTGACTGTGAAGTCGGTCGGACCGAAGCCAACCGGTGATTGCTTCCCGCTGTGGTCGCGCGTGAGCTATCGCTTCCCTGGCACTCCAAAGACCAACCCTAAAGGTGTCAACGTGACTTGGCACGACGGTGGCAAGAACCCCGCGGAACTGGTCAAGGAGTACAAGATCGACAACCTTTACACCAACGGCTCGCTGTTCATCGGCCCAAAGGGTGCCTTCCTGGTCAGCCCTTACGAGCCATGCCGCTTCTTCAAGAAGGGTGTTGGTGAAGTCGAGTTTGAACGCGCCGACGTCAAGGCACGTAACCACTGGCACGAATGGGTCGACGCCTGCTTCGGTCGCACCGATTGCACCGCCCCTTTCGACTACTCCGCACAACTCACCGAAGTCGCCTTGCTCGGCAACATCGCGCTTGAATTTCCGAACCAGGAATTGGCTTGGAATCCCAAGGAGATGCGTTTCGACGGTAATGCCGCAGCAACCAAGATGCTGCACAAGCCTTACCGCGAAGGTTGGGAAGTCCCGCGCTTGAAGTAAGCCATGATTGCAACCCTCTTACTTAGTGCTTGCGCCTTAGCGCAAAGCCCTCATGTGCAAACTCCTTCCCAGGAGATGGTCACGGCCTTCGAAACCGCCAAGAACGAGAACCGGCGTGTGCTGGTGATTCAGACCTTGGCAGACGAGAATGCCAATGCCGAGGTCAAGCAGTTGTTCAAGAACCGCGCCGTCAGCCGCAAGGTTCTGTATGAATATGCGAAGCTCAGCCTCGACTGGGAGCCGGAAGGTGGTAACACCGATCTGTTGCAAATTTTCCCGGCCGAAGGCGCCATGCTTGCCAGCATGAGCCTGAAGGAATTGCGTTTGGAATCCGGCAAGCTCGATGGCGAGAAGCTGCTGAGTTTCCTGACTGAACACGAAGCTGAACCATGGGATGCCATGGATATCCTTGAGACCGCCCGATTGAAAGCGATCAAGGAGAATAAGAACCTCTTCATTGATCTCAGTGCCCCGTGGTGAGGTTGGTGTGGCAAGCTCGAGAAGTTTCTCGAGCGACCAGCGACTGCTCCTCTGTTCGAACGTGATTTCGTCAAGGTCAAGATCGACATCGATCGCATGAAGAATGGCACACGTGTCGGCAAAGGCATTCGTGCCGGCAAGGATGGTGGTATCCCCTGGTTCGTGTTCGCCGACCCAAGTCAGCCCTTACTGCGTGTGAAGCCGACTGAAGATGGCAGTCCACCTGCTGAAGATGCACCGCTGCAACGGCGTAAGGACGCGATCCTCGCCACGGCGAATGGACCGGACGGCAACGTCGGTTGCCCCATGTCCAAAGCCGAGCGCGCTCACTTCCATGACATGTTGGTCGCTTCGCGCATCAGCCTAACCAATAAGGAACTGGAAGTCATCGCCAAGGACTTGTTGGAATACGCGCGCGCCACAATTGGAGAACGCGCTGACCAGTAGGCCAGCGCGTTGCAAAAGCGGGTGTGCATCCCGCGTGTTCAGGCAATAAGCCTAGTCAAGCGCGTATTCCAAGGACTTGGATGCGCGTTTGGCAATTAGGGCGGTGATGAAGTCATCGACCGGCAAGGTCTTCTGCTCCTTGACTCCGTGCACACGCACGTTGACCTCTCCGTTTTCCGCTTCACGACCACCGACGACGGCCATGTAAGGGATCTTGTCGAGCTCCGACTCACGAACGCGTTTGCGCAGTGGGCCATCGGACTTCAAGACTGCGCGGAAACCGGCAGCACGGATTCGGTCCAACAACTCCTTGGCGGCTGGAATCTGTTCTTCGGTGATCGGCAGGACCGAAACCGGAGTTGGGCAGATCCATACCGGGAACCATGCGGCGAAATGTTCGATCAAGCCGCCGACGAAACGTTCCATGGAGCCGAAGATGGCGCGGTGCACCATGACCGGGCGCTTCAGTTCGTTATCGGCATCGTTGAACTGCATGTCGAAGCGATCCGGCAAGTTGAAGTCCACCTGAACGGTAGGACCTTGCCACTCACGACCGAGTGCATCCTTGATCTTGAAGTCGATCTTTGGACCGTAGAACACGCCACCACCGGGGTCATCCTCAAGCGGTAACTCCTGACGACCGGCAGCTTCGACCAAGGCAGCCATGGCATGCTCCCAGATGTCATCGGTTCCGAGGTACTTCTCTGGGCGCGTGGCCAAGTAAGCGGTGTACTCGTAACCAAAGGTGGTCAAGATAGTGTCGACCAACTTGAGCACATCGACGATTTCATCGGCCAACTGCGCTTGGGTACAGAAGATGTGCGCATCATCTTGGGTGAAACCACGAACCCGCAACATGCCGTGTAGAGTGCCAGATGGCTCGTAACGGTACACAGTTCCCAATTCGGCGAAGCGGCGCGGTAGATCGCGATAGCTATGACGGACTGAGTTGAAGATGGTCACGTGTCCTGGACAGTTCATCGGCTTGACCCGGTGTGGGCGGCCATCGACGTCCATCGGTGCCCAAATCATGTCCGCATAGTTCTGCAGGTGGCCCGACTGACGGAACACCGGCTCGCCAGCAACATGTGGCGTGAACACTGGCCAGTAGTCGCGTGCTTCATGCAGCTCCCACCACCAGTCTTCCAACTTACGACGCACGTGGCCAAGCTTTGGATGCCAGAACACCAAGCCCGCACCAAAATCGGGATTCAGGCTGAACAGATCCAACTCGCGACCGAGCTTGCGGTGATCGCGCTGGGCGATCTCTTCCAAGTAAGCCAAGTACTTCTTGAGGTCTTTCTTCGACCACCAAGCAGTACCGTAGATGCGTTGCAACATGGCCTTGTCGGAATTGCCACGCCAGTAGGCACCTGCGACCGACAACAGTTTGAAACCATCGGTGCGGATCTGCTTGACCGTTTCGACGTGCGGGCCTTCACACAAATCCGACCACGTGCCGTGATCGTAAAAGGTGATTTCTTCGCCCTCAGGAATGTCGTCGAGCAACTCGACCTTGTACTCCTGACCGGCGGCGCTCAAACGCGCAACCGCATCTTCGCGACTCATCGAGGAACATACGAACTCACCACCCTCTTTGAGGATCTTGGCCATTTCAGCTTCGATCGCTGGCAGGTCCTCCTCTGTGAGAGGCCGTGGCAGATCGAAGTCGTAGTAGAAGCCATGGTCGATCGGCGGGCCGATGGCGACTTTGGCTTCCGGGAAAATCCGCAACACTGCGTCGGCCATGATGTGACTCACGGAATGGCGAAGCGCGTGTAAAGAAGCGGGACCGTTTTGTGGTTCGAAGGGAAGACTCATGATGCTCGGGACGGCCGTACCTGGGCCGTGCGAGACGAGCATTTTACAACTACTGAATAGTGACATATACTCGGTTTGTGATATTCCTTTCCACGATTCTACTTTCAGGTGGGATCACGCCTTCCCCCCCTGGTTTTCATTCTCCACACGACGCCACCTATTCAGGTGCTGCGACGCGTTTGAGCGACGGTAGAGAAATCGCGGTGATTATCTCAAGTGACCAACGCCTGCGTATCTCCTGGGATGATGGATTGACCTGGTCCACCAAGGATGGAGCTGGCATCGGTTTCGCCCATCTGTGGACCTTAAGTTTCCACCCCGAAGCCGCATCGACTGGAGGTGAAGGCTTGTTCCTGGCTGGAGGCCATGAGGGTGTTTGGGGATACGATCCGGTCACCGGATCGGTCCAGCAGCTCAACACCGGATTACCCACCGATGACACTTGGGTGATGGATTTGGATTCGCCGCTTGCCGGTTCCGACGGGCCTGCGATCGCGATTACCGAAGCCGGCAATGTCTACACCATGGACCCGACCACCTTGACCTGGTCGGCGAGCCTTTCGATCGGTGGTTCCTATATGCACCGCGTCGCGGTGGTGGTGCAGCCGCACTTCGATAGCACTTCGGTGACCAACCAGAACATGTTCGCCGCCGCCGAAGGCCTGCTTTGGCAATCCATCGACGGTGGTGCCACTTGGCTTGGTGTCGCGCAGTTCAACGCACGCTCCACCAGTCCTTCCGATTGGTCGATCTCGGCCTTGGCGATGTCCGAGGACTACAGCACTGACCGCACCTTGGCGGTCGGCCGCATCCGCATCAACACGCAGTCGAGCTTGGAGTTCGGCGAGATCTGGAGCAACCAAGCAGGTGGCACCTTCGCACTGCGCCATGCGCTGAACAGTGGTGTGCATAGTCTGCTGTGTACCCCGCCAGGCCCGAGCGGCGTACGTACTTGGTTGGCGGCGGCGCGTTCCTTCCCGAACTTCCGCACTTTCCAGGACACCGGCATCCTGCTGAGTGTCGATGGCACGGCAACCTGGAATGATCACGGCAATTCGCAGGACTTCCTGCTGGAGGATGACCCGGGAATGGTCACCGGCAACGCCGAGATGGGTCATGAGCAGGAACTGTTCCTGATGCCTGATTACGCGAATGAGGGCGAAGTCTGGTATGTGCGCGTGGAAGGGATCTTCTGCAGCACTGACCAAGGCGAACGTTGGCTGCAGCTGGAGCCGATCAACGACCGACGCTGCCGTGGCGTCAACACCACCTGGGGGCCAAACGGCGAGAAGTACGTGTTCACCGCCGGCTATGGCATGGGTGGCGTGCGCTACGACCGGAGCAACGACATCGTGACGCCCCTACCTGGCCGCTCGCCGATGGTATTCGGCCGCGACATGGTGGTCTCCCCCAACTATGCCCAAGATGGCATCGCACTGTTCACTGGCAACTTCGACCTTTGGGGTTGGCAGGATCCGAACACCCCGGTGACCACGCCGACCGGCAAGAAGCGCTGGCACCAACCACCTGTGCTCAATCAAGCCGGCGAACGCAACATCGACCTGCCGCGTTACATCGCCATCTCGCCACACTTCAACGGCCGCCACATCAATGGCGACCGCACCTTCTTCTGGATCACCTGGAGCCGCGACATCCGTCGCTCCGAGGATGGCGGGGCCACGTCGAAGACCTTAAGGCACCGCACCAATGGCGAGCGCGTTGCCGACATGACCTCGATGGCGGTGGCACCTAGCTACGATGCCCTCGGCACCCGCACCGACGTCTTCGCGGCCTATCGCCATGGCGAGCTGTTCAAGCTCGTGAACGACCTTTGGACGCGCATCGCCAACCTCGACCAGGTGGTCATGAAGATGGAAATCCCCTCTGATTGGTCACGCCCGGCCAACCCGTGCATCTTCATCCTGTTGCGTGATGCCCCTTATCTGGTGCGCGCCTACGACGCACCGGGCGGACTGATTATCGATAATCAGCAACGAAACCTGGTGAATGCCGCACCGAACGGCTTCACATTACACCCGGACTTCGCCAACCACCCGATCGTGTGGATCGCGACCGACAACCTCGGCATCATGCGCCTCGACATGTCCGCCCCGGCCAACCAATGGACCCAAGTCGGTGCCTCGGTGATCCCCACCGGTCATGATGACGTGGCAGTGTCAGTGGATTTCGAGAACGACAACTTGCTCTATACGGCCACCGGTTTCGGTCTATTTGAAGCCACCGATTCGCCGAACTCGACCTGGACCAACCTCACGACCACTTGGTTGCGCGATAACACCTGGGACTCGATCTCCACCTTCTCGCCCAATCACCCTGCCAACAGCTTGCCATCGCATGCCTGGCCATGGCCCAAGATCTTGCGTTCCTCATTGAGCAGCGACCAGACCATGCTCGGCGATGAGGTATTGGTGTCGGAGTACGATGGCGATTGCGTACACACTTTGGTCTACGCCAGCAACGTGGAGCTCCTCACCTTCAAGGGGGCGGGTATGGGATCGGTCACACTGTCATGGGTGGAGCCTGACAGCCGTGTGGTGTTGGCCACCACCACAGCCAGTCTTGCCGCTCCTGGGCAACGCCGGTTGGCCCAAGTCTCGCTTGCCAACCCGAGCAGTGAACCGACCACGCTGCTCATGGAGACTCACCTCAACAGCGGCGAGAAGGTCTACTTCGACGGCTTCCGTTTCATGGATTAGCGGCCGTTCACGGCAATTCGGTGCTTTCAACCGACTGGCGAACCGGCACATCCTTTAGAGCGGTTCCGGCAAGACCACCAGTTCACGCTCCAGGCTGACGCCCGACTTCTCAAGAACAGTCTGCTCGATGATGTCAAGCATCTGACGGACGTCGGCAGCGCTGGCACCCCCTTGGTTGACCAGGAAGTTGGCATGAATATCCGAGACTGCCACACCACCGATGCAATGCCCTTTCAAGCCAGCGCTGTCGATAAGGCGGCCGGCTGAATCACCGTTGGGATTCTTGAAGGCGCAACCGGCTGAAGTCAGCTTGACCGGCTGCGATTGGTTCTTGCGCTTGAGGAACTCATCTTGGGTGGCTTTGACCGCAAGCGGCGTGCTCTCTTCCAAGGTCAACAAGGTCTCCAGCACCACGCGTCCACCAAGGTTGCCATGCCGATAAGCCGGCTGGATTTCCTTGGGGCTCCAAGTGCGGAACTTCAGGCCGTCTTCCTCGTTGGCCGGGCCGGGGCTCCACAAGACGATCTCTTCGACTTGATCCCAAATGCCCCATTCGACACTGCCCGCGTTCATTGCCAAGGCACCACCGACATGGCCAGGCACGCCGACGAGCTTTTCAACACCAGAAAGCCCAAGGCCTTGGGCACTACGCACCAAAGTCGGCAAAGTGACCCCGGGCCACAATCGCAGGCCGTTGCCGTCGCGAAACAGGCGACGCATATTGCCGGTGTGGATGACTGCACCAGGAATGCCACCATCGGGGGCGACGGTGTTGGCGCCACCACCAATCAGCGTCCATGGCACACCATCCTTTTCCAAGGCGGTGAGCAGGTCGGCCAGATGTTCGGGCTTATGCGGCTCGAAGAACATCTCCGCTGGCCCCCCAATACGCATGGTGGTCCAGTTGGAAAGCGGCTCGTTGAGCCGCATGGGTCCGAAATCAGAGTAGGCTGCGGGCGAAGGCATCGACGTCTCCGGCGCCCAAGCACATGACAACATCGTCGGGGCGCCACCAGGAAGCCAGTATTTTGCGCCCTTCCTGATGGTTTTGCACGGTACTCAGCGCACGTTCTTGATTTGGCAGCCGCTGCCGCAGCTCTGGGACCAGTTCGGCCACGCTGGCTTGCAGCTCTTCGGGATCGCGCGCGCGATAGATTTCCAGGAGCAGGAGTGCGTCGGCGAGATCCAGCGACGGCGCGAACAGCTCACGATAAGCGTGGAAGCGTTGCGCTTGGTGCGGCTGGAAGACCACCATCAGGCGACGGCCTGGCCAGCGCTCGCGGGCGGCCTGCAAGGTGGCGGCAACTTCCACCGGGTGGTGAGCATAATCGCTGACCACCAAGGCGCCATTTTGTGCCTGCCCAACTTCTTCCAAGCGCCGCGCGGCGCCGCTGAAAGTGGCCAGAGCATGCAGGACGGCCGCTTCATCGAGCCCGAAGGAGCGTAAGACTGCAGCGACCAGAGCGGCATTGCGACGGTTGTGCTGACCGGTCAAGCCAAGCGGCAAGTCTTGCGCCAGCGTTGGGCAATCCTGCCACGCACCATCGGCGGCATGCTGCAGATCCGGGGTCTCCGGGCCGGCGAAGACGGTGCCATTGGCCGACATGCCGCTGAGGAAGACCTCAAAAGCTTCGACCACTTCCGGCAGCCCACCTGGATAGGTATCCGGATGTTCGGCGTCGACGTTGATCAGCGCCACATCCGCGGGACGCAGATAATGGAAACTGCGCGCGTACTCACAGGATTCGACAATCAGCGGCAATTCAGGATCGCCCCAATCGGCCGAAGCATCCAACTGCGGAACATGGGCACCGACTAGATAGCCGGCCTTCACACCTGCCTCACGCAGTCCGTAGGCGATCCACGCAGTACAAGTAGTCTTGCCATGCGATCCCGCAACGGCCAACACTGGGCGCAAGCGGCTAAGTTCGCCAAGCATCTCGGCATACAAGGCACTGCGCGCGCCACCTTGTTGAGCAGCCGCTACATTGACTTCAAGTGCCGGAACCGCAGCGGAACGCACCACCCACGACACTTCAGGGCTTTTCTCAGCACCCTCCGGCCACACCTTCATGCCCGCAGCGAGCAGAGGATCATTGCTGGCGAAGCCATGGGCATCTTGGCCATAGACCTGCCAGCCAGCATCCAGGAAGAAAGCGGCCAAGCCGCGCATGCCACAACCGCCAGCACCGACCAACAATAGCTTGCGGCCAGCCGTGCCAGCCAAGCAATCAATTCCGCGTGGAGGCTTGGATTGCCCCTTGATGACGGTATCGATGACTTCGGCCATGGTTCTACTCTACGGTTTTCGCGCGGCGATTTCTGCTAGTACACGTGCACCTTCTGCACGGCCGTCAGCCGGCGCACTTTCCGCAAGGGCTGCAGCCATCTGAGCACGTTTGTCGGAATCCTCGAGGCAGTTGCGAATCGCACTCAAGGCTTGAGGATCGATGTCATTGATGCAGATCACCCCGGGCTCCAAGGCGCGGGCGTTCCACTCCTGCTGACGATCCTTGTGATAAGGATATGGAAACACTGCCGACGGCAAGCTGTGCATCCACACCTCACCCATCGATGAGGCACCACCGCGGGTCAAGGCGAAATCAGCAGCGCTATAGGCCATCCCCATTTGCGTGCAGTGCTCAAGGATCTTGCCCGGCACTTGCGCCTCTTGAAGAGCGCCCTCTAGTTCGGCGGTCTTACCGTTGCCGACTAGAGCCAACAGCTGCCATCCCAATCGCTTCAAATCAGGCAATAGATCGCGCGCAACAAGGTTTACGTCGCGAGCGCCTTGACTGCCACCCATCACCAACAGAGTACAACGGTGGGCTTCGAGCCCCAGTGCAGTACGCGCTTCGGCTGCTGGAACGGGATCCAATAACTGACGACTGACCGGCCCCATGGCGTGACCGCGGCGACACTTGTTGGCCGTATCCTGGAACATGGTCAAGGTGCTGGTGGCGAAGGCTTCCATCAACTTGACGCTGCGGCCGATCACGTAGTTGCCTTCAAGCAAGACCAAAGGGCAATGTCTTCGGCGGCCGATGCCGAGGGCTGCAGCACTCGCGGCACCACCTAAGGCGATAACGGCGTCGGGTTGGTAATCGCGCGCGAAGTGGCGTGCATGACGCATGGCGCCGACCAGTGCCAGTGCCTTAGGCAAGCGCGAGGTATCGAAACCCAAGGATGAACAAGGGCGGCCGTCGGCGAAGTAGGCTTGCTCGACCGCACGGCCACTGAGCAGAAACATGGTCTCATGACCTTCCTTTTCAAGGCCTTCCGCAAGACCGATCGCCGGGGTCAGGTGCCCTCCGGTGCCGCCGCCGACGAAAAGAAAGCGCATCAATCGCGCGGTGGAATCACCAACACTTGGCCCGCGTAGATCTGGTTGGCGTTCTTCAAGTCGTTGGCGACCAAGATACGTTTGGTCTCTTTCGACGTACCGTAGTACTTCTGCGAGATGGTGCCGAGCACATCGCCGCGCTGCACAGTGTGGCTGCGCGCGCCTCTGGCAGGCTTCAAGGATGCGTTGTTCGGCTGCTTCTGGTTGATTGGCACAAAGGTGCCTGGATCAGGCAGGTAGAGCAGTTCGCCGACCTGCACCGAACGCTCATCCTTCAGATTGTTCAACACCAGCAACTCGCGCCAACGGTTCTTATCGCCCAACTCACGCAGTGCGACTTGGCTGAGGGTCTCGTTCTGACGCAAGCGAACAGAGCGCAGGTCCTTCAGCGATGCATTGCTCGCACCGCCATTGCCATTCCGAGAGGAGCTCGCACCACCACGGGCTGGATCGTTCGCTGGTGTATCCAAGACGGCAACTTCGCCACCAGACGCACGTCGGCCGCTGGGGTTGTAAGGGTCATCGACCGGTTCGGCGCGAAAACGATCGCCGGAGATGAACTTCTTGCGACTCTGCGGAGGAAGCAGCATGACGGTCTCGGTCTGACTGACATCGAGAGTCACGACGTCGGGCTCGGCTTCCGTCGCTTTGGATTTTTCACCACCAAACCACCAACCGACGAAGGCCATCAGGATCAACAGGAAGAAAGCGAGCAGGGCGGTACGTTGGATTTTGTTCATGCGAACAAGGTAGTTACGGCTGGACGACGACTGCGGGCGGTTGCGCAGGCCTTCAGGGCTACGCCGAGCAGCAGGGAGAGAGCAAGAATGGAAGAACCGCCGCGGCTCACGAAGGGCAGCGGCAGTCCTTTGACCGGCAATAGTCCTACGACCATTGCCATATTGTAAGCGGCCTGGAAGGAGATCATGACGGTGGCCGAACCCATCAGGATGACGCCATAACGCGAAGCTGCGTTACGCGCAGCGCGGAAGCCGAGAAAGGTAAAGGCCACAAACAGGCTCCAAATTCCGATTGAGCCCAGTAGGCCCCATTCCTCTGCGACCATGGCGAGGACAAAGTCAGTGTCACTTTCAGCGACCTTGCCGTACTTCAACAAACCATTGCCTGGCCCCAGGCCGGTGACGCCGCCACTCTCGAAAGCCTTAATGCCGGCCAAGACTTGCTCGGGCGGTTGCTCCCACCAAGTGAGGCGCGCGGCGACATGCGGGAAGGCCAGCGAGGCGACCCAGATGAAGGCTCCAAGGATTGGTAACAGGATCGCTAAGTACTTCGGTGGCGTGCCGGCAAAGAAGAAAGTCACGCCACTGACGAACACCAGGATGACCACCGAGCCCAAATCGGGCTGCAGCAAGACTGGCATGATCAACACCAAGAAAATCGCACCGAGCTTGAAGATTTGGCGGATGTCACGCAGGCGCAACGGATCGCGCGATGCCCATGAAGCCAATGCGATTGGCCAAAGGCATTGGAATAGGATCGACGGCTGCAAGGACAGTGGACCGACTTGGATCCAACGCGTGGCACCATTAGCGTGACGACCAAGTGGAGTGACCAGCATCAAGACCAACAACACGAACAACATCACCATGGCGGGGATGACGATGCGGCGGCTGGTGTCGGATGACAAGGTGAAGGCAAGCAGGAAGCCGCCGACTCCAAGCGCCAGGAAGAACCCATGACGACCGAGTGCCATCCATGCTTCTCCAGGAGGTGCCACGGAAACGGCAGTGATCAAGCCAATCGCGGCAAGTGCGATGACGCAACCAAGCACGCCCAAGCTGGCTCCTTCCAAGCGCTTCCAGGCTTCCATATCAGCGCACCTTGATGACCAGGAGACCGAGCGCTGCACTCACCGCTGCGACAATCCAAAAGCGCACCACGATTTTCTGCTCGGGTACTCTCTTCAGTTGCCACACATGGTGAATCGGCGCTTTCAGGAATAGGCGTTTGCCGCCGGTGAACTTGTAATAGTAGATCTGCAACAAGCTGGTCATGACTTCGACGACGAAGACACCAGCGAGCAATGGCAGCGCGAACTCTTGCTTCGCGACAATCGCGAAATAGGCAATGGCGGCACCCAGCGGCAAGGAACCGCTATCACCGAAAAACACTTCGGCAGGGTGACCGTTGTACCAAAGGAAGCCGAAAGTGGCGCCGAGCACGGCAGCAGCCATGACCGTGACTTCGCCGGCACCGAGAATGAAAGGCAGGGAGAATGCCTCAGCGTAGCCATCATGGCCCACGAAATAGGTGGCCACCGACAGCGCGATCAACGACGGAATGGCGGAGCCAGCAGCCAGGCCATCCAGGCCGTCGGTGACATTGACGGCATGACTACAAGCCAGGATCACGAAAGCCTGAAATGCTACGAAAATGCCGAAGCCATACCAGCCAAGGTTGCCTGGCTCTGCGAACATGTCCTTCAGCAACGGGAAGTACAAGTTGCGGATTCCAGGATAGCCCGTGGTTGGATCACCAAGCGCCCAATAAGTTGCCACCACGCCCACGGCCAAAGACAGCGATGCGACGAACTTGGTGCGCCGCGACATGCCGTTACGGCCCTCTCCCTTGAACTTGATCCAGTCATCCAGGAAACCGATGGTGCCCATGCCGACCATCAACACTGCGCCAATCAAAACCAATGGTTCATCGAGCCGGCAGAATAAGAGAATGGTGATCAAAATGGCGGTCATCCAGAAGACCCCGCCCATGGTCGGCACCCCTTGTTTCTGTGCCGAAGCATATGCCGCAGCGACCGCCGCGTCATCGCACACCGATGCGTTCTCGCCGACACCGGCAGCGCGCAACTTCTTAATCAAAGGCTTACCCAACCAGATTGTCAGCAGCAGACTACATGCGAATGCGAAAGCTGAACGCACCCCAATGTAGTTGAGGGCGAACAACGGCTGCCACAGTTCCTGCAGGTATGGGTAGAGCCAGTAGATCAAGCTTCCAGGCCCTCGTTATTGGAGCGATCGGCATTGCGATCCGGTCGCAGTTCCTGAATACCGGAAATCACCTTCTCCAGACCTTCACTGCGCGATGCCTTCAGCAGCAGCACATCGTTCGGCTGCAGATAGCCAGCAAGGATCGCGGCTGCGGCACCGGAATCATCTACGACGCGTGTTTCCAATTGGTTGCGCGCGCTGGCTGCGATCCACGCACCACCACTACCCACGCCAATCAGAAGATCGATGCCGTTCTCGACCACCTGGCAACCGACTTGACGGTGCAAGACTTCTGCTGCTGGACCGAGCTCCTTCATGGACCCAAGCACCGCGATGCGTCGGCCGCTGGTGGGCCAACCGCCAAGCAACTCCAAGGCTGCGTGCATGGATGCAGGATTAGCGTTGTAAGCATCATCGATTACCGTGACCTGTTCCATCTTGGTCACCGTCAGTCGACCATTCGGCGCGCGCAGGTTCTTCATGCGATCCTGCACATCCTCAACGCTGACGCCATGCTCCATGGCGATGCGCGCAGCGACCAAAGCGGTGGCGACTTGATGGCGCGCACTTAACGGCAGCAAGACATGGCCCCAACGCTGGTGTTCACAACGCATGGCACCGGGAGTTGCATCCACGATCTTGAAGCCGCTATCGACCATCGGATCGAGCACCACTACGTTGGCCTGCCAATCCTTGGCATGTTCCTGAACCTTGTCCCAGCAGCAACGATCCATCCATACGCGGCTCTGCTCACGCACCACTGCGCCTAGTTTGGACTTCTCGGTGGCGACGGCATTCAAATCACCTAAGCCTTCAAGGTGCGCGGCCGCGATCGCAGTGATCCAGCCTTGATGCGGTCTGGCAATGCCAACCAGTACATCCATTTCGCCGGGTGCGTTGACGCCATATTCCAGGACCAGGATGCGCGTATCGAGCGGCGCGGCGAGAATCGCCAACGGCAAGCCAATCTCCGAGTTGTAGGAAGCAGGTGCGGCGAACACCTTGTGCTGCGCTCCACCGAGCAATTGGTAAAGGAAGTCCTTGGCAGTGGTCTTGCCGACCGAGCCGGTGATGCCAATCACGCGTGCTTGCAAGCGCCCGAAGTGGAATCGAGCTAGGGCACCCAGGGCTTCTAAAGTGTCGGGCACGACCAAATAATCCAGACCAGCTGGACGCTCCGGGCCATCGGGCAAGACCAAGGCCGCGGCAGCACCTTTCTCTTGCGCTTGACGCAAGTGCAGGTGGCCGTCGGTGCGTGCGCCGCGCAAAGCCACGAACAAGTCGCCAGGTTGCACCGCGCGACTATCGATCACCACGCGACGCAAAGGTGTGGAGCCATTGCCGTGCAAGATTGCACCGACTGCGCTGGCTACATGGGCTGCATTCAGGTCAAGCATTGCAACGCCTCCGCTAGCACGATGCGGTCATCGAAGTCATGACGCACACCATGGATTTCTTGATAGGCCTCATGACCTTTACCGGCAAGCAGCAGTACATCTCCTGCTTGCAAGGATTGCACCGCGGCCTGGATCGCTTCGCGACGGTCGACGATCATGTTGCACGGAACGCCAACTTCAGAGACGCCCTCCATCACTTGTTCGGCAATCGACTGCGGCTCCTCGGTGCGCGGGTTATCCGAAGTGACGACGCACCAATCACAATGCTCAGCCACCGCACGCCCCATTGGCGCACGCTTGGCGTTATCGCGATCGCCTCCGGCACCAAACACCACGCCAATCCGTTGTTGCGGATAAGTGTGGCGCAGGGCCTCTAATACGTGAATGAGGGCATCCGGCGTATGAGCGTAATCGACAAAAAGGTGGAGGTCGGAATCAGAACCGATGCGTTCCAAGCGACCAGGTGCGGCGCTTGCCGTGGACAAGGCAGCACATGCCAATGGCAAGTCCACCCCAGCAACGCACATCATGGCAGCAGCAACCAAAAGGTTCTCGGCGTTGTGTTCGCCGATCAGATCACTCTCAATCAAGCCACTACCGAAGCAACCTTCGATTTGCATGCATAAGCCTGGCTTGCCAGCGATCAAATCGCCGCGCACATCCACGCCCTTGATGCCTAAGCCCCAAGTCAACTGCCGTGCCGGTGAGGCCGCACATAAGGCACGCAAGTCCTCGCGCGCGGGCAACAAGGCGACGGCATCTTGATCCAAGTCAAGAAACAGCTGTGCTTTCGCTTGCGCGTACTTGTTCATGTCCATGTGGTAATCCAGATGATCATGGGTGAGGTTGGTCCATGCAGCGCAATCGAAACGCAGGCCGGCCAAGCGATGTTGCACGATGCCGTGTGAGCTGGCTTCCAAGATGGCCGCCACTGCACCTTGCTCCTGCACTTGCGCCAACCATTGATGCAGCACATCCGCTGACGGCGTAGTGTTGCGGATTGACGCAACGGTCTGATCAAAACGCAGGCCTAGAGTGCCGCCACCAGCAGTGGCTTTGCCGATCGGGTTCATCGCGTATTCGAACATATGCACGATGCTGCTCTTGCCGTTTGTACCGGTGACCGCTCCTGTCCACATTTGCTGGCTGGGATTGCCGGCCAGATGCGAGGCAGCGATACCGGCGATCAGTGCCGCATTCTGATTGGCAACCAGATGCGGCAGTTGGCCATAACGGCTGTCACCAGCCAACAGGAATGCACTCGCACCACGCTCAAAGGCTTCCGACAAGAAGCGGCGGCCGTCGACCTCGTGGCCCCCCAGCGCACAGAACAGATCCCCCGTCTGCACACGGCGACTGTCGAAACAGGCGCGCTGCAGCTGAGGATTTGCGGGGCTGGAACCACCCGGGAAATCTACCCGGACGCCAAGGCCTTTTAGGAGGTCGGCGAGGTGCGAAAACTTCATTGGCTTAGCGGTCTAGATTAGCCTGACAAGCAGCCCAATCCAAGCCCCTATTGCCATTAGATGGCAGGCTTCCACGAAGTTCCAAAGCACGATGCAAGATGTTGGCTGCCGCTGGTCCGGAGACCTTTGAGCCGAAATGGTTTGCGCCATAGTCCCCCCCCTTGCTGGTGCCATAGGACACCACCATCACCAGGACCTCAGGGTCCTCATACGGGCCGTAGCAGACGAAGGACGAGGTGTACTTGTCCTTGAACGCGCCAGCATTGATCTTGGCCGTACCGGACTTACCGCAGTAAGCGAAGTCTTCTCGGTGTGGCAACCAGGTGCGGTTGCCTTTGTTGACCATCCACAGCATGGCCTCTTTGACGTACGACGTGGTCGACTCGCTGAGGATCTCGCGTGGATTCTCTCCCTTACTCTCTGGATTGAAGGTTGGATCCAACAAGGTACCACCATTGGCGATCGCAGCCATTGCCATGGCATGCTGGATTGATGGCACGTCAAATGCGTGGCCATAACCCATTCGTGGAATCACGTAGGCCATGCCGTCAGGGCTGCGCTCCTTGAAGAAGGCCTCGCGGGGCTGTGCGCGGCGCGGCTCGAAAGTCTGACTCAGGCCGTGGATGCGAAACTGCTCTTCGGCGTAGCCGTAGAAATCCAACATGTCGGCCATGCCTTCGCGGCCGATGGCGCGCGCGACCTGTGCGAACACGATATTTGAGGAATAAACAATGCCCTCAAAAGCACGCATTGGTTTGCGTGGCACGCCACGAGCGTTGCCGATCGCGTGACTGCGCTTGCTATTCGGCGGCAAGAAGGAACCGTTGTGGTCATCGAACCACTGGTTCTCCTTGATATCCCCTCGCTCCAAGGCCATCGCCGCAACTAAGGGTTTCATGGTGCTGCCTGGCTCAAAGTTCCAGCGTGCCGGGTTGGTCCAACCATCGAAAGTAATCTCTTCGGTCTCTGGATCGAGGCGCTTCTCCATACTGCCATGGACGTCGCTGGGGTCATAGTCCGGCAATCCGACAATGGACAAGACTTGGCCTGTCTTGACATCGACCACGATGGTGAAGGTACGCCATGGATTGTGCTCCTCCATCAACAGGATCAGCTGCTCCCGCGCGTATTCCGACAGCTTTAGATCCACCGAGGTGCGAATATTCGAACCTGCCTCTGCCTCGCGCATATCCAAAGCTGGATTCACGCCATGCTTGCCGGTGACCCGAATGGAACGACGCTTGCCCGGTTTGCCTTGAAGGTACGCTTTCAGTCCGGCCTCGAATCCAGTGTCTGCCTCCGGGTCGATGCCGCGCTCGGAATCGCCGGGATCACCGCGCAAGCCGATCAAATGAGACAGCACCGGGCCATTCGGGTAGACACGCTCGAACTCCTGCTGCAAGCTCAAACCTGAATATGGAACTTGCTTCATGACAGCGCGGATTACGCTGCGTTCGGACGGAGTCAAGCCTTCACGCAAGATCTGGTTGGTCATCGGGCTGACCATCATGGCGCGCCACATGACATCGAACTCCAAACCACAGGCATTTGCCAACAGTAGAACCTTCTCTTCGACGTCTTTGGCGGTGAGATTTAGTTCTCCGACACCATGCACCAAACTGCGATCATCGGGATAATAGTTAATGACCAGATTCCACACGCAGCGATCCTCAGCCAGGACCAAGCCGTTGCGATCGAGGATCGCGCCACTCTGTGCCGGAATAGTAATCGTGGCGGTGGCTTTGTCGAGCGCATCTTGCGCGGAAATCATATCTGCTGGGCTCACGGAGACGAGCTTGACCAGCGAAGCAAAATAAAGCATTCCGATAGGCAACAATGCCATGAAAGGACGGAACGCCTGGGGGGGGTGGCTCACAGTTGGGGGAGATTGTTGATTTCTTGTTGTTGTTTTCTTCTGTCTAGCTCGCGCTGCAGGTTAGCTGGTGAGGTGACCTCGTTAAAGAGGCTTGTGCAAAAGTTTATGCGTAGGGTGCATTCGTCTTTGCAACGACGAGTAACCTCAATACGACCGCGAGCAGCAGTGGCCTCGTTGCGCAGTCCGAGACCACCCAACAGCTCTAGCAATAGAACCACCAATAGGACCGCAATCCTTTCGTTCACTTGGCGACCCCAACACTTGTACGTCCCAAGGCACGCAGACGCGCGCTACGGGAACGCGGGTTGGAGCGCATCTCGGATTGGTTGGCGACGGTGCCACGTGGAATCAAGTTGTTGTACTCGCCGCCACGTGCTTCATTGCGAAAGCTGTGCTTGGCTAATCGGTCTTCCAAGGAGTGGAATGAGATCACCGCCAAGCGTCCACCTGGCGCCAACAAACGAGGTGCGGCGTGCAGGAAGGCATCGATCTCATCGAGCTCGCGGTTGACCGCAATACGTAAGGCCTGGAAAGTGCGTGTGGCCGGGTTGTGACCACTACGCCCACCAGGAATGGTGCGTGCGACCAGATCCGCCAACTGCGAAGTTCGCAGCAACGGACCGAAACGGCGCTGCTTGATGATGGCGTTGGCGATACGTCGCGAGAAACGCTCCTCGCCATAGACGCGCAGCCACTTCTCTATGTCATCTTCGGAGGCGTTGGCCAACAGCACGGCGGCCGACGTTTTCTGCAAGGTGCGATCCATGCGCATATCGAGTGGCCCGTCCTGTTGAAAGGAGAAGCCGCGATCGCGATCATCGATTTGATCGGACGACACACCGAAGTCGGCGAGAATGCCGGCTACAGGACCCGCGCCAGCGTTCTCGACCAGACTTTCGATGGCTGAAAAAGGCGCGTGCGCAAACTGCACGCGATCGCCGAATTCCTCGAGACGTTGGCGAGCACGCTCCAATGCTTGAGCATCGCGATCGATGGCGAGTAGTCGCACATCCGAACTAGCGCTCAATACCGCGTGGGCATGCCCACCACCGCCGACGGTGGCGTCGACAAAGAACCCACCGCGTTTTGGTTGCAGAGCATCAAGCACCGCATCCATCAACACCGGTTGGTGACGTGATGGCATCAGCGGGCCTGATGGAGTTGCGAGGTGGCGGCAGACAAGAATCACTGGCCCCCCTCCTCAGGTACATAGTCAGGGTTGCGGAAGGTTGCAGCCTCCGCATCGAAGAATTCATCCGCTGCAGGCAGCGCCATTTCTTCATAGACCTTGCGGTCCCAAATTTCAAAGTAAGTCAAGCTGCCGACGATCATCGCGTCCCTCCCCATTTCAATGCGGGCGCGCAACTCCTCTGGCAACAGGATGCGACCTTGTGCATCCAATGGAATCCTTCGCGAGTTAGCACCCAAGCTGCGGCGCAGTAGTTGCGCGTTCCTGGCAGTTTTCTGTTTTGCGACTGCACCCTTGATAAAGGCATCGAATGCAGACGAGGTGTAGATGACCAGGCAGCCGTCCGCTTTGTTGACAACCACATGGAAGTGATTGCGCTCGGTGGGGTCTTCGATTTCCTCGAGGATGCGGCGAGGCACAAAGATGCGACCTTTCGTGTCGATCTTGTGCGCGAATTCACCGTTGAAGCTTCCCATGAGTTTAGAGCGGATTTGGTGGCGGTCCCGAACCTGAACGCTTTCCCCACATTCATGTCCGTTTCCACCACATTCCTATTCTGTTGCCCCACTGGGATTTGGCAAGAAAAAACCCGGGGAAATGCCCGGGTTTTTGTGATTTATCGTAAAGGCCTTATTTTACAGAAACTTAAGTAGCTTCTCCTGAATCGATCCCGCCCTCTGATGTGGGATCCAAGAGACCCGCTAGGACAGCTGACAGCCTCTTGCGGCGCTCCTCCTCCAACTCGCGGGATTCCACTTTGAAGGTGGTTTTGGTCCGCACTTTGCGCAGGATCAGGAACTCCACGCCCTTCTTGGACTCGACCCGCTCGAGACGCAATTTGCGATGGCGGACCAGCAAAAGGGTCAGCAGGTAGCGCAAATCAAGGCGCTCGTCACGCTGGTCGTCGGCAAGCTTCTCAAGGACGGCGAGCAGCATGTCGAAGTCGACCTTCATCGCCCCACCCTTCTCACGGTGCGAGGTACGCCAGTAGACCACGTCTTGAGAGGCATCGCGGTCATCGAAGGAAGCACGACACAAGTCCACGCGCTGCAGCTCATCTTCGACGATGCGCATCATCGAATAGACTTCTTCGCCTTCTTGGAAGGTGCGCTCACAATCACTGCAGCACAGTTGCCGCTTGGCGTAGGTCCAGTTCTCAGCCATCGATCAACCCGTGATATGCAACTGCGAAAGCACGTGCTGCATCAGGATGCGAGCACGTGCGGGTTCATCGTCGATGCGTTCCCACTCGGCGGCGGCCGGGTTCATGGTGTCATTGACTTCCATGTTGCGCTCGGCGATGACGCGCGATTTGAGGATTAGACCTTCCCCATCCGGGTTATCCACAACTTTGAGGATGCCTTGGAAGCGCCGCCCCTTCTTGCTGTATGGCTGCAGCTTGGTATCCCAGCCAGAGGTCACACTGCCACGGGTCTCATCGCGCGCGGCCGGCGGGAAACCAGCTTGCACCACCGCCCACTCGCAGGCGTTGAGCAGATCGCGACGCGGCGGAGCTTTTTCAATGACATACTGAGCCCACTGACCGACGCTATCGTCATCGTCGAGCGGTGGAGTGCTACAGGCCACCGGCAGGCAAACCAGCAGCAACAAGAGTAGTGGCCAAAGCTTAGGCATTCGTGGATTCTAGCAGCCCGACGACCGCTACCCCTTCTTCGAAGCACTGCGTTCGCGTTCACGCAGGACCAAACGCAAAGGCACCGCCTTCAAGCCGAGACGCTTGCGCATATCGTTGGTGATGGCGCGAATCGCCTCCTTCTCGAACAGGCGCTTGCGGTTCACGAATAACAAGAACGACGGCGGGTTCATGCCCAACTGGGTGGCGTACATGACCTTCGGCTTCTCACCACGGCCGCGGAAGCGCAGAGTGCTGAAGGTCTGCTTGACCATGCGGTTCAGCTCACCGGTTCCAATCTGTACCTTGCCCTCTTCGTGCAAGGCGAGCGCTTCCTTGATCACGCGGTCGATGCCTTTGCCAGTCATGTTCGAGATCGCCACGATCGGACTGTTCTTGAGGTGTGGCAACTTATGTTCGACATGATCGCGGAAGGTCTGCAGATCGAAGTCTTCGACCAGGTCGGTCTTGGTACCCACGATCACTACCGGCCGGAAACGATCGACGATGGTGCGGGCTAGTTCTTGGTCCAAGCGCGCAATAGGCTGGGTCAGGTCCAGGAACAACAAGGTCAAATCGGCGCGGCGAATCGCCTGGTCACTGCGCGTCAGCGAATAGTATTCAATGGCGTTGGCGACCTTGCCGCGCTTATGCACACCAGCGGTATCGACAAGCGTGAGCTGGTGATCGCGCCAGTCCAGGTCGATATCAATGGCGTCGCGGGTTGTGCCGGCGATATCGCTGACGATCACGCGTGACTCGCCGAGCAATTTGTTCACAAAGGAAGACTTGCCGGTGTTGCGGCGGCCCATCACAGCAATCTTCAAGCGCTCTACAAAATCGATGTCGACCGGTTCCGGCAAAGCCTCACCAAGTTCCTCATAGAGCTCTGAAAGGCCCATTCCCTCTTGTGCGGACAAACGCAGGGCGTCGCCCAAACCGAGGGCATGGAAGTCGCCGACCGCCATTTGAGCGGCGTTGGTCTCACACTTGTTGGCGACCAGGATGACCTTGGCTTCGGAACGGCGCAGGTAGCGCGCCACCTCTTCATCCAACAAGGTCACACCCTCACGTGCATCGACCACGAATAGCACCACGCTGGCGGCGGTCAAGCCGGTCATCACTTGATACTCGACTGACTCGGCCAAGTCAGCGCGGTCGACGATGCCGATACCACCGGTATCCATCATGTCGAAATGGAGTTCGAACTCAGGCAGGCTGACCGGCAACACGAAGCGATCGCGGGTGACCCCGGCAGTATCTTCGACGATGGCGCGGCGCTCACCGAGCACGCGATTGAACAGGGATGACTTGCCAACATTAGGCCGACCGACGATGGCGACCAAGGGCAACTTTGAAGACTTAGGATTCATCAGCGAATTCCGAGTACAGGGTGCATTTGCGGGAGCACGCGTAGATCCAGGTTGAAGCGCGCAAAGGCGACACTCCAATCCACAAGCTGTTGCCCAGTGGGCGGCTTGGGGCCAGCACCGAACGGTGTGACTGGCTGCAGAAAAACGCTGCTATGAGGTGCGAGGTGCTCGACTTGATGCAAGACATCTTCGAGCTCCAACGCGGTAGTGGTTTCAGTGACCACTAACTTGATTTGAACTGCTACACCACTGTGGCGCGCTGCCATCAGGCATTCCGCGGGCTGCAACAACTCTTGACCTTGGCGAATCTCGCTTGGCAGTTTCCAATCCAACGACAGCAACTGAACGAAGGGCAAGACGCGTTGCAGTTCGGCAGCGAGAATGCCGGCAGTTTCCAACAACACTGGGCCGCCCCAAGTGGGCAACCAAGCGCACAAGAAATCCGTCTGCTGCAAGGGTTCGCCGCCGGTAACGGACAACATCAAATCACTGCGCTGCAAATTGGCTTTAGCCAGCAAACCGTCGAGTTCAGCCTCTAACTCGGAAATAGAGCGGGTCTCGGTCGGGCTCCAAGAACGCGGTGTATCACAATAAGTGCACCGCAAAGGACAACCGCCCAAGCGCAAGAACAGATGCGCGCGCCCGACCTCTAAGCCTTCACCTTGAAGGCTGAGGAAGGTCTCGTCGACAGCGACGGTGGTAGTTTCCGGAGTCATCACGACTGCAGCAGCATGGGAACGCCCCCGGCGACAAAGTCGGGCCGGGGGCGGAGGGGCCTGCACAAGGCAGGCGTTTTGGAGAGCAGCCGAAGCTTAGTCAGCGGCGACTTCGCCAGCGGCCTCAGCGGCACGCGCAGCGGCATCGGCGGCTTCCTGAGCGGCGATGGCTTCTTCGCGCTCTGCAGCAGCGATGGCCTTCAACTGACGCTTGGTCACGGTACGGAAGCTAGTACGCACCTTTGGCAGACCCATTGGGTTAGCGCCTTCTTCGAACTCATTGCGCTCCATGAGCTTGTCGATCCGTTCACGACGGGTGAACACGGAGCGAGTGGTGGCAATGCCGCCACCGAGGTTCAAGGATTTGTGAATGGACATGGATCTAAGTTCTTATGGTTCAATCGGACAAGCCGGGCCGAGGCTCAATGCTGGCACCCTGAAAAGGGTTTTCTCCAGCGCTCCCCTCAAGGGAAGTGTTCTGAATTTCTACGAGCAGGTCTTGCAGGGCTTTGGGATCTTCGTTGGCGCCGACGTAAAGGGCCAATTGCTCCTGGCCTGAAGAGTCGGACACCCGGACCAGATTCACGTCATCATACCCTTTTCCTAGCAATGCACGACCGTCATTTTGTCCTTGCTCTTGACGAGTGAGCTCATAGCGATTGGCCAGAATGCCATAAGTCACCTTTTCAGGGCCGCCAAACTTGGCATAAAGGCCCCAAGCCACAAGGATTACCACGACCAAGCCACCCAGAATCTTCAGCGCTGCTGGCGGAATGGTGAAGTCAAAAGATCGTTGAGGGCGTGATGGACCGCTAGGTGTAGGCGAACCGGTGCCGGCCTCGCGGTCTTCCCGCTGGCGTAGTACATCCAATAATTCGCGTTTTCTAGGTGTCATCAGGGTCTCAGAGCCGAGAAAGGATAACCGCCACAGGGTCGAATGGCAAACACCCGAAGGTGCTGCGGGGTTATGGCAGAATAGCCGCCATGCCTAGCCCTGCCCCCGATGCTGCCCGACGCCGCGCTGCTGCCGAATGCCTACTGGAAGGCATGGTTGAGGCAGGTCTGGATCTGGTTCCGCCAGCGATTGCCACGGCTCCCGCTGTTGCGGCCGAGGCTCCCGCAGCCGCAGCGCCGACCCCTTCCGTTGCTGCCGCGGCTGTAGTGGAGGCACCTACCGCCACTGTCCCTCAAGCCGAAAACCCCGATTTGGCGGTGATTGCGGCCTCCATCGCACAATGCAGCAATTGCGTGCTTGCCGAACAGCGCACCCAAACCGTGCCTGGCGAAGGCCACCCACAAGCCCGCTTAATGTTTGTCGGCGAAGGCCCAGGTGCCGATGAGGATCGCAGCGGACGCCCTTTCGTGGGCGCATCTGGCCAATTACTCGAGAAAATCATCGAGAACGGCATGGGGCTTTCGCGCCAGGAGGTCTTTATCGCCAACGTGGTGAAATGCAGGCCACCGCAGAATCGCACTCCGCAGCTCGACGAAGTGAGCAGTTGTAGCCCCTATCTAGAACAGCAAATCGCCGCCGTGAAGCCAGAGTTGATTATCGCGCTCGGCAGGCCGGCAGCCCATTATTTGCTCGACACCACCGAGGCCGTCGGCAGTTTACGCGGCAAAATCCTCAAAAGACCGCAAGGCGGCCCCCCTATCTTAGTAACGTACCACCCAGCTTTTTTGCTCTACGAACCGGCCCGAAAAGCCGATTGTTGGGCGGATATCCAGGTTGCAATGCGTTTTCTGGGCCTCGGCCAATGATCTTACAAGGTTTTCCCAGAGGGTTGGAAACTTCAACTTCTTGTAGAACTATCAACCTCACCTTTGACGCGTAGCCGCGCGTCGCCATAATCTCTGGTCGGCCCGTGGCTCAGCCTCGCCGGTCGACCCTGGCTTCGTTGTAAGCCGCTAATTCCCGCTACACTTGCGACTGCTTCCCCATCCTGGGGATTTGTCCCAGCTAACGCCCCTTCCCAAAAGAACTCGATGCGCCCTGACAGGAAGACTCTGTTGCTCCCATTTTTGCTTCTCGGTGCTTGCACCTCCCCGCAAGCAGAGATTAAAGATGGTGAATACCAACTAGCCGATTCATCTCCACAACTAGTTGTGGAACCAAACCAAGATGGATTAGCTCAGCAAGACGCCACCGCCGAGGGCGCTGCTGCACTCATTAAGGCAAAGGGAGAGAAGAACGCTCTGGTTGCGAAGAGCTACGTTGACATGGGTAACGACGCTTTCGAGCGTGGTGACTACGTCGGCGCTGGCGTCCACTACGCAGAGGCTTCTCAACTCGACCCGACCAACGTCGCCGCTCGTGATGGCATGCGTCGCTCGCAGCTCGCTGCAGCCGACCAGCCTTACGACATTGATACCGCCGAGAACGCCCTTGATGAAGTCACCCGTCGTCATGCCGCCAACCGCGTTCGCGTGGAAGGTTTGGTACGCGAAGGCGACATCGCAATGGGTCAAGGCGACTTCAACACCGCAGTTGAGCGTTACACGATGTCGGTTCAGGCGCTGTCCTACAGCCCGAACCTTGCATACGGTTACCTCGAAACTGGCTTGGTTCAAGGCAAGTTGGATGAGGCTGTTGCCGCACGTAATGGCGCAGAGCAAGCAACCCGCGACGCCAACGCAATGGCCGCTGCAAGTGATGCTGCTGAAGCTGTCGCCGCCCGCGACGCTTACAACGCTAACTTGATCGCCAAGCACCTGACGGATGCAAACGAGCAGTTCATCGCTGGCTTCCCAGCCGATTCGGTTGAGACCCTCGACATGCTGCTGCGCATCGATCCAGGTAACGAAGACGCGATCTACCTACGTAGCGTCGCACTCGAGGCTGCACACGCCAACCGCCAGGACAAGACCTCGGCCGCATTCGCTGAAGAGTGGAAGCGCACCTTTGAGGACCTGCGTCACATGGCAGTGCCTCCTGGCCAGTCTTACAGCTACGACGAGGCCTACTGGACCAACACGGTCAATGTACGTAAGCCACTCGACCAGCTCGAAGTAACCGCTGAGATGGATCCCGAGGAGCTGCGCATCCGCACTGCCCTCGCTGATACCAAGATCATCCCTAACTTCGATGACACTCTAGAGGAGATCGTTCCTAACCTGCAGGCCTTCACCAAGGTCAACTTCGTGATCTCACGTGCAGTACAGGATGACATCGACGAAGACATCAAGACCATTCGCTTGCCATTGAAAGAAGCCATGAGCGTGGATCGCATCATCCGCATCATGGAAGACTTGATGAACAACGAGGTCCGCTTCGTGATCCGCAACGGTGCGGTTCAGGTGATGACTGCTGAAGAAGCAGATACCGAGTCCATCACGCGTCAGTACGAAGTACGCGACATCGTCCGTCCGATTAAGGACTTCCCCCTGCAAGAGTTCAACCTCAACCCCTCCGGCGGCATCGATGCCGAGGAAGAGGAACTTCCTGAGCCAGAGGCCACCATCCTTGGCGATGATGACCTGATCGAGATGATCACCACTTCGATCGACCCAGACTCCTGGGACGGCGAGACTCACTCGGCAAACATCGAGAACGGAACCTTGATCATCCGTCACCGTCCTGAAGTTCAGGCCGTCGTGGCGCAGATGCTCGAAGACCTGCGCGTGCCGGCCAACATCATGGTCGACATCAAGGTGCGCTTCATGCGCGTTGAAGATTCCTTCTTGCAAGACGTGGGCGTGGACTTCCGCGGCCTCGGTAACGACTCCACTTCCGGTGCTGCCGGTAAGGGCGACGACCTGGTATTCGACGACTTCGGCACCAACCCAGGTTCGCCTGGCGCGCCGGGCACCCTCGGTACTGGTTCCGATAGCGGCATGATCTTCCGCGAGGCAAACGACACCGTCGGCATCTTGAGCCGTTCGGAGCACCTCTACGACAGCAGCCTCGGTGGCGATGACACCATGACCAACTCCGGTGGTCTGGCCATGCAGTACACCTGGCTCGACGACGCCCAGCTGGAGATGATTCTGCAGGCCGTACGTAAGTCGAAGCGCTCTGAGTTGGTTGTTGAGCCTAGCTTGATGGTCTACAACACTGCCCGCGCCAACCTGGTCGTGGCCAACCAAGTCTCCTACGTGTCGGACTTCGACGTGGAGATCGCTTCCAGTGCTGCAATCGCCGACCCGATCGTTCGTGTCGCTAACGATGGCGTGTTCCTGGATGTTCGTCCGGTTGTCACTGCTGACCGTCGCTTCGTTTGGATCGACGTCCGCCCCACCGTTGCAAACCTGCAACGTCCAATCCCAACCTTGCAGACCTCACTTGGTGTAGGTACTCCTGTAACACTGATGCTTCCTGAGCTTGAACTGCAGAAGATCCGCACCCGTGCGATCTTGCCAGACGGCGGCACTTTGCTGCTCGGCGGCATGAACGTCATCAAGGAGCAGGAGATGGTTTCGGGCATTCCTTTCTTGAGCCAGATTCCAGTCCTATCGTTCTTCTTCTCGCGTAAAGGCACTTACGAGTCCTACCAGAAGCTGATCATCTTGTTGACTGCTCACATCATCATCCCGGAAGAGAAAGAGCCGGGTGACCTCCCGAAAGGCTTCTAAGACCGGGAAACCGAACGGCCGGAGGCGCATAGACGCTTCCGGCCGTTTTTACATCACACCGAGAACGATTCAGCCCACTAAACCACCTCTGGCATGCTAGCCCTCAGTTCCGGATTAATCCTCAGCCTCCTGGCGATACCGCAAAGCGGCGCCGACACCATGGCCTTCAAAAATGCCGAAGCGGCACGGGCCATTACCGCAGAATTCAGTCTTGACCATTGGTCGGAGAAGCTGCTTGAGCGTTCCCTAGCGGAGGCCAATAGCCCCGAAGGGAAGTCCGAGTTGTTGCTTGCCCGTTGCGATGTCTTACGACTGAAGGCAAACCGCAAGATCAACGACAACGAGCGTTTGCCTGCACTTGGCGACGCCGGCACTGCCTATGTCGACTTCCTCGCCAGCTCCCCTGGCGCGGAACGCACGGTCTCCGCACAGAAGAACCTCGGCGCCTTGTCGAAGTCCTACGGCGAGACTCTGGTGCGCATGATTGAAGACGGCGCGATTACTGGCGACGAGCGCCAAGCCGCAACTGACACTGCAGCGGCGATCTTCAAGACTGCGTTGGCCGGCATGAACACCGTGATCAATGAGTTCGAGAACGCGGATGAGGATACCCAGAACCTCATACGTTACACGATCTACTTCCCGACCGTGTTCAACCGTGCAATGGTTTACCTGTATTGGGCGCAACTGCATGAGGCTGGGTCCCTGGATCGCGATCAACGCGCCAACCAGGCGATCGATGCACTTGGTGATTTCGCTTTGGGTGCGCCATTCCTGCAGTCGCAGTTGGCTTACAAGGCGATGGGTGATTGCTATGTCACCTTGTCTTCTTACGAGGATGCCAGCGATTACTACATGTACGTGGTCGACAACATTCACCAGCTCGTCAGCGAGCAAGGCAATGAGTTGGATGCGGGTTACCGCGATTTGCTCAATGAAGTCGTGCAAGAGACCAACCACGGCATGATGAAGATGGCGCTAGCCTCTGGTCAGTTGAGTCAATTCTGGGAAGTCTACAACGGCATGATCTCGTGGCTAGACGAGGAACGCATCGATGCTGGGCGCTCAGGCTATGAAGCCATGCTCACCGCTGCCGATCAGATGGTGCTCGAGGGACGCGCCATTGAAGCGATCGAGTTGTCCGACATGATCGCCAAAGACAACGCCAACAGCCCACTGCGCTTGAAGGCAAACGCTGTCATGGGACGTGCAATCGCTGTAGCCCCACTGGATGCAGACATTCCTCTGGACGTGCTCTACGGCGCTGCTGAGGGTGCCTTCTTCCAGAAGGACTTCACCGCTGCCATCGACGGCTTCCGCTTGCTGCTCCCCCGCCTTGCCGGATCGCGTGACGCCGAACAATACGGTGCACATGCGTACTACCTGCTGGGTGTTTCCTGGGCTCGTCTGGACATGCCTCTGCTCGCTGCGGTCTCTCACCAGATCGGCGTCGAGGATTATCCAGATGACGAGGAATGGGCCAAGAAGAACGTCGAGAAGTGGCAGCAAGCTGCGACCTTGTTCTACAACCGCAACACCGACGATAAGGTCCTCGCCAAGTACAACGAAGATGCTGTGGCGAAAGCTCAAGAGATCGGCGTTGGCGGTGACGACCTGCAGTTCCAGCAGGCCAAGAACGCTCATTCTCAAGCCACCAAAGCGGTACGCGCCAAGGCTGATGGCGGCGAGATCAAACGCCTCTACTCCAAAGCGATCCGCGCTTATGAGAAGGTCAGCACCGATAGTGCTAACTATGAGCGCGCCCTTCTTGCGATTGCCATCTGCGAGAACGAGAGCATTCCTCTTGATCCCACGGCTGCTGACCGCGCTTTGGCCCTGTTGCTTGACTTCAAGAACAACTACTTGACGGATCCGGCGAACGCTCCCCAAGATCCCTTCGGGCGCAAGACTCGTAAGGAAACGGAACCTAGCTGCATCTTCTACCTCGGTCATACCTACCGTCAAATGGCCAAGGCTGGCGATCTTGGTGCTTGGCAAGAAGTCATCAAAAGCTACGAAGGCTTCGTTGATGCTTTCCCGGAGCAGCCGGACTTGACGCACGCTGGCATGAGCTACCGCGTCGATGCCTTCCTGAAGATGGGCAAGCCTAATCTTGCGATTGCCGAATACGAGTTGATGTTGGCTGTGCCTGCAGTCAAGTCGCGCCTGTCGATCGCTGGTTTCTACTTGTACAGCTATTACACCGGCCTGATCAAAGAAGCTCCGGAAGACGTCGACCCTGCGGAACAGTTGGCTTGGTTGCAAGAGCAAGCCAAGTACATGGAGTACTACAACCGTTACAGCCGCAGCCCTTGGCTTGGCAACTTGGTCGCGGAAGCAGACTTGTGGGCAGCACTTGGTGCCTTCGATAAGTCCGTGGTGCTGTTCCAACGCGTGATGGATGATTACAGCGGCGACGCCAGCTACTCTGCAGCGATGGACTTCAAGGTCCGCATGGGTTTGATCGAATCCCTGCTCCAGACTCGCAAGGTCGGCATGGCCGCACCGCTGGTCGAGAAGGTCATGGCCGAGAAGCCGAACAACCTGCGCGTGATGAACGCGGTCGTAAAGGTGAAGGCTGGCTTCCTGGTCTACGAAGACGAGAAGGTCATCGAAGTTCCTGGCGAAGGTACTCCAGAAGCACTGGCTTTGGCCTCGCAGATGGTCACCAAGCTGGTGCAACTTGCCAAGGCGAACGCCGGCAAGATTGAGCCGCCGCTGAACTACTACTACTACCCCGCTTGGTGGGATGCGAAGTTGATGCAGGCCTACGTGCTGTACCAACGCAGTCAAACCATCGCCGAAGACGTCGGCAAGCACAAGAAGATGGTCGAAGGCCTACAGCGCCAAGATCCAACTCTTGCTGGCGAACTGCCTGGCGCAGGCCCACGTATCTCTGAACCACTCCGTTGGCTCCTGGTCCACTAGAACGATGATCCTTAGTACTGCACTTCTACTTCCCCTACTCATGCCTGCGGAGCTTCCGCAGAGCCGCGTCAGCAAAGTTGACGGCGGTAGTGTTTCTGGTGAACTGACCGCCGCGGGCTTCGACAGCGTCACCCTCAAGGTTGGCGATGCTGACCGGGTCCTCGAAGCCAAGGATGTCCTTTCGCTGACTCCTGGTCCTTTGCCTGAGTTGATCAGCAAAGGTGAGTCCTTCATTCTCAGCCAAGACTTCCAGAACGCAGCCAACGCCTTCGAGGCCGCCGCTGCTGAGGAAGGTGCCTTCTGGGTAAAGCCATGGGCAAGCCTGCGTCATGCTGAGACTTTGCTCGTTTGGGCCAATGCCGACCGCGGTCGTGCTGGTGATGCAGCCAAGGCTTTCCGCACTTGGGCCGACGCCAACGCCGATAGCTTCTGGCTACCACGCGCCCAGATGGGCCAGGCCAAAGCAATGGCAATGTCCGGCGATGTCGATGGCGCCACCACGCTGATGCAGCAACTTTCAGATACTGCATTCGAAAAGAACCTAGGTCGTCACGTGGAGCTCCACGTCAACCTGGTACGTTGCGAGGCCTTCCTGATCGGCGGTCAAGCCGAGGTTGCCCAAGCTCGCCTACGCGACTTGGTCACCAAACTCCGCGAGGCTGTCCAGTCTCCTGACACCCCTGTTGGTGCCAAGAGCCTGCTGACTTCCCTCTACTCCAGTTCGCAAGTGCTGCTCGGCGATGCCATCTACGCAAAGGATGGTGGTCGTGCCGCAGCAACCTACTGGGAAGGCCTTTCCAAAGATCGCAATGCTAGCGCCGACGTGCGCGCCGCTGCTTGGATCGGTATCGCCCAGAATGCCCGCGAACAGGGCCAAGCACGTGAAGCTCAGCTTCAACTTGCCAAGGTGGTGGCTACTCTGCCCGCCAGCGATGAAATGATGGCTCGTGCTCTTTATGAGCTCGGCGAGGTTTCTAAGGAGTTAGGGAATAACCCAACCTCTGGCGATACCTATCATCAACGCCTGCTGGAGCGTTACCCAAGTACCTCTTGGGCCGCCAAAGTTCGCTAAACCACCCCGATTCACTTGCTGAATTGAACCCGCAAACCGGGTAAATCCCCAGTCCTAGTGTCGAGCAGTTCCCCCTGAGCGACAAGTTGCTAGAATCCTCCTTCCCTGGAGCACATGCTCCAAGTACACAAGCGTCCAACCAAAATGTCCCGATTCCGTTACCTCATGCCGGCTTTGCTCGGTTTCATTGCTACCAACACCTCACTTTTCGCGCAGGAAGCTGTTGAAGAAGAAGGTGGCACCGGTTTCCTCGAAGCGATTCAGGCCTCCGGTACCATTGGTTACCTGATTATCGTCATGTCGGTGGTCGCAATGGCCCTGATCATTGAGCACTTCATGACCCTCAAGCGCGAGAAGCTCGCTCCACCAGAGGTCATCGACGAAGTAGAAGAGCTCTTCCAGGAAGGCAACTACCAAGAGGCTCTTGAGGCCTGTGAAGCCAGCCCTTGCTTCTTCTCCAACGTGACCGCCGCGGGTATCCGCAAGCTCGGTCACCCATTCGCAGCGATCGAGAAGTCGATCGAAGAGATGGAAGACGAAGAGAGCATCAAGCTCCAGCAAAAGATCGGCTGGTTGTCCTTGATCGCAGGTATCGGCCCAATGATGGGTCTGTTCGGAACGGTTACCGGAATGGTTGGCGCGTTCGCGACGATTGGTTCTGCTGGAGCTGGTGGTGTAAACCCATCTGACTTTGCAGCAGACATCTCTTTGGCACTGATGACCACCGTACTGGGTCTGACCGTGGCTATCCCTACCACCGCTTTCTACGCCTACTTCCGCAACAAGGTCACCATGACCTCGCTGGAAATCGGTGCTGTGGTTGAGGACATGTTCGAGCGTTTCCGCGCTGCTGACTAAGCACGCAAAAAGCGTTACCGACTGATTAACCACGACCTAGTCTGAGCTGAGGCTCAAAAAACAATGTCAAGGCACGAAGCAGATACCGAAACCGAAGTCGACATGACCCCCATGATTGACATGACCTTCCTGCTGATCATCTTCTTCATTATCGTTAACGATATGTCGCAGAAGGATCTGGAGGAGCTGAAATTGCCAATCGCAATGGAAGCTGGTCACGACGACCCACCAGAAAATCGCCCCGTACTCAACGTACGGTGGTTCCCAGCTGGCGGCGTGCCGAAATCCGTGATTGAGCACTATGCCGAACTAGGCATTGGCGTTCCTCCTGACCAGGAATGGTCTGACATTGTCTGGAAGCGCAACATCCTGTACTACCCGTTCATGGACACTCAGGGTCGTACCGACCCTATCCGTAAGGGCCGTCCTGACTATTACTGGAAGCTTGCAGAGACCATGAAGTTCGTCTGGGTGCCTGAGATGGCTACCAAGATGGATGACAAGCTGAACAAGATCTTGCCCGATGACCCGATTCTGATTCGGGCTGACCGCAACACTCCGTTCAAGTACATCCAGAAGATCATGGAAGTCTGCACTCGTGAAGGCATCTTCATCTGGAAGGTTCAACTCGCTGCATCGGAAGACCCGAAAGTCGTCGATGCCCGTGAAAAGGCCAAGAAGAGCAAGTAGAGGTCTGAGCAATGACTAGAAGGCAAAAGAAGAAGTTCGAAGAGATCAACCCAGACATGACGCCAATGATTGACGTCACGTTCCTGCTGCTGATTTTCTTCATCGTGACCTTGAAGTTCAAAGTTCTGGAGGGGCGCCTGGACGCTGCCCTTCCGAAGGACCGTGGTACCAGCACGTCGGAAGCTGAAGAGATCGAGAAGATCGACATCATGCTTTTCGTGGCTGACCCAGGTGAACTGAAAGATGACCTGAACCCAAAGACCGGCAAGCCAACTGGCCTGCAGTCCTACGAAGGCCGCCGCATCCGCATCGAGATTGGTGCCAAGAAGTGGTACTACGAGCCATTCGACCCAGAACGCAACACCGAGGATCCGCTGCCAGACTTGGCTCGTTTCCTGGAAGACGACGCTTACGACAAGACCGAGACTCCAGTCTCCATCGACGCGCGTAAAGGCATTGTTTACGGCGACGTAGTGGTTGTGCTCGACGTCATCGTGCGTGCCAAGTTCGAGAAGGTCTCCTTCGCAGGTACCTTCGAGCAAGACTAGGCAGCTTCGCTTTCCACTCGGGAGGAACACTCTCCTTCCTGTGTACTCAGACTCCTTCCCAGCTCCGGCTGGGGAGGAGTCCTTCAATTTCTGGGGCACTTCGAAATTCCTAACCGAAGCCCAGTAATCCTGAGCGATTTCGCTCAAATGGTGTCCGTTGTGGCTGGTCCGTAGCGGTCTAAGACGGAACTCTGCCTCTGATGGGGCGTGAAGGCCGGTTTTCGGCCCCTCCCCTGATCGAATGCGGCCAAAAAATCCTGCTACCAGCGCCCCTGATTTGACTACCCTGCTTGACCGCCTGGCGGCCACTCATCGGCGAATTCCTCGGCTCATCAAAATCCCGAACATCTGTCAGCAAAAGGGCGTAGCGTGCCTCCCTTGGCACTGCTACATTCTTCCCCTGCCCACCGTTCAAAAGACGGTAGCCGGGGTCCGACGGTTGACTAACCGCCTGCTCCGGCAAATAGTCTGGAAAACCAGCATTCCCCATGAAGAGAACCCTTACATCGGCTGCGTGCCTCTCGCTACCTTTCGCCCTCATCACTTTCAGCTGTGCATCCTCTGAAAGTCCCGAGGCCGAGTTCGCACCGGCACCATTGGTCGCGTCTGACAACGCACCACTTTTCGTAGACTCCGCTCCTACCCAGCCAAGCGCTGCGGGTATGAACCAAGAGCCTGGCGACTCACTGCTCCAAGAAGGCCAAGCTGCTAAGAGCCTGCGCGACCAAAAGACTGCAATGTTGGTCGATGAGCATGTGCGCAAAGCTCGCATGGCTTACAACGACGCACGCCTGCTTGAAGCAGAAAACGAGTTGGTCGCCGCATTGGGCCTGGACAACTCCTCCTACGAGGCGCGCGCCTTGCTGGAAGATGTGCACGTCGCACTTGGCAAAGCTAATACCAACATCACCGGTTCCTCGGATGATGTTCGTCTGCAAGCCATGGCTCGCGCTGAACGCCAACGCGCCGACGCCCAAG
The DNA here is from genome assembly GCA_024229395.1 of Planctomycetota bacterium. Taxonomy (GTDB): domain Bacteria; phylum Planctomycetota; class UBA1135; order UBA1135; family UBA1135. The sequence continues at coordinate 53,379 of JAAESM010000050.1, forward strand.
CGAACCTCACCGCTGGCCGCAATTACTTGAACGAAGGCAACTACAACGTTGCCATCGGCAAACTGCACTTGGCTAAGAGCATCATCGATGGCTCTGACCTACAGATTGATTGGAACGGCATGGGTGATGAAGTCAACTCGCTGCTGACTCAGGCTGAGTCCGAGCGCGATTTGGCTTTGGCATCACAACGCTCCGATGAGCAACGCGCCACCTTCGAGGCCCTGCAGAACCAGCGCCGCTTGGAGATTGAGCGCCGCAACCTGCGCCTCGATGCCATGCTCGCCGATGCCATCGCAAACTTCGATGAAGGCAAGTACGACGATGCGATTGCACTGTGTGACGACATCATCCGCGAGGATCCTCTTTACGGTCGCGCACGTGAACTGGTCGATGCCTCGCAGAAGGCTCGCCATGGCGCACTTGAGGAAGAGTGGTTGGCAATCCGCTCTGAGCGTTTCCAGAAGTGGTTGGAAGACATCGATGAGGCACGCGTCCTCAACAGCGAGATTATGACCCTGCCTGATCCAGGTCACTGGGCCGAGATCTCCGAACTACGCAAGCGCTTCCGCATGACCGAAAGCGGCGACGCAGATTCCGAACTCAACCTGGCACTGCTGGAAGACATCCACAGTCAGCGCATCCCAAGCTTGATCTTCGAAGGCGAGACCTCGCTCGAGACCGTCATCGATCAGCTGCGCACCTTCACCAGCATTCCTTTCGTCATCACTCCGGATGCAATCGCAGCAGTCGATGATGAAGGCATTGAGTTCAACCTCAACATGACCCACGAGTTGAGCGTCGCCAACGCCCTGAACATCATCACTGATGTCGCAGGCGCTGGTGTCACCTACACCTTCAAGCATGGTGTGGTCTACATCACCTCCACCGCTAAGGCCCACAGCAACCTGGTCCTGAAGCCTCACGAGATTCGTGACCTGACTGCAGTGGTCGTTGACATGGCTGGTCCTAAGCTCAACGACATCCGCCTGCCGGATGAAGAGTATGACGACGAAGACGGTGCTGCTTTCGGTGGCCCGATCGGTGACAGCCTGCCAATGATGGATCCAGACAACCTGGTGACCTTGGTTCAGCAAGCTGTTGCAACCTCGTCTTGGGAAGAGATCGAAGGCGTATCGATCGCACAGCTGAACGGTCAGTTGTTCGTGCGCCACACCCCAGAGGTTCACGCACAGATCGAGGAGTTCCTCGAGAGCTTCCGCAGCTACACCTCTTCGATGGTCAACATCGAAGCTCGCTTCCTGACCATCACCAACGACTACCTGCAGGAAGTAGGTATCGACTGGCGCGGCAACGGTGGTACTTCCACTGCTCTCGACTTGGTCAACTTGGATGATGTCACCTCCGGCTTCGACGACAACGCTTCGTTGGGTCTGGACAACGATGGTCCTGGTCTGCCTTCTGGCGCTGACTCGAACCCATCGGCAGGTGCTTACTTCGACGAGTTCGGCGACGGCGACATTCGTGGTCGTACCGAGAACATCCTTGGTTCCTACGGCTCGCGCCTCGGCGTCACCGGCGGTCTGGCCATGCAGCTGTCCTTCTTGGATGACTTGCAGTACAGCCTGATCCTGGAAGCTGTAGAGAAGCGTCAGAACGTTCAAGAGCTCACCAGCACTTCGCTGTCGGCTCAGAACACCCTGCGCGCCTACGCCACCATGCTGAACCAGATTACTTACGTGCAGGACTTTGATGTTGAGGTCGCGCTGGCGTCCTTCATCGCTGACCCTGTCATCGGTGTGATCTCCGACGGCATCGTGCTCGATGTTCGCCCAACCATCTCGCAGAGCCGCAAGTACATCACTTTGGAGCTGCGTCCGACTATCGCCACCATCGTGCAGCCAATCACCGAGTTCACCTCGTCCCTGGCAGCATTGACCGTGCCGATTACGGTGCAACTTCCTGAACTTCAGATCTCGTCGGCGAACACCACGGTTGTGGTACCAGACGGCGGCACTGTAGTGATCGGTGGCCTGAAGAAGCTGTTCAACATTGACCAGCGTGCTGACATCCCATTCCTCTCGGACATCCCAGTGCTTAGCCTGCTGTTCAAGAAGGAAGGTGAAGCAGAAGAGAACAAGGACATCATCCTGATGATCCGCGCCAAGATCGTCGATGCCAACGAAATGAAGGCAGCGCTCGATTCCAGCCTCGGCCGCTAAGAGCTCAGCGCTCACACAAAACCGCCCTCCTTGCTTCGGCAGGGAGGGCGGTTTTCTTTTTGGCCCGGAGAACTCAGACAGCTAGGTCGTAGTTTTCGCGCAACAAGGCGCGCAGCTCGACGAACTCATCGATCACGTGATCGGGTTCACTCTGCGGCTTCAAGGTCGAGTACTTGCCACTGCCACGCAGCCACACGGTGCGCAGGCCTGCGGCATTGGCCGCGTCGACGTCGTGGTAGGGATGGTCCCCCACATGCATGGCTTGGCCAGCTGCCACCCCAGCATGCTCGATGCATCGCTCATAGAGGCGCGGGTTGGACTTGGCGATACCAACCGCATGGGTGATGAACAGCAGATCCTTATCCAGGTAGCGGTCAATGCCTAAGCGCAACACCTTCTCCACCTGCTTGTGGACCAAGCCGGCACTGATCACGCCAAGGCGTAACGGAGTGGCTGCCAGATCGCGCAACAGCTGTTCGGCCTCTGGCTTGATGCGCAGTTCCTCCCACTTGGTGTTGTGATAAGCGATCACGCCCGCACCGACCAACAGATCATGATTGGCGCCGCTGGTGCAGGAAGCCGGCATGCGCTGCAGCAGACGGTTGTAGTGGTGGTCATCGTTGGAGCCGAACTCTGCGACCACCGCCGCGAGCGACTTCAGCACACGTTCCTTGTCCGCGCGTAGACCGCGCTCGATCATGGCGTCGACGGCCGCCGCCCGTGCCTTCTGCACGAAATCGGTGGTGCCGAACAGCGTGTCATCGATATCAAGGAAAAGGACCTTGAGGTCGGAGGTATCAGTCACGAGGCTGAGTGTACCGCAGCAGAGGCGGCAAGGAGGCTGCGGGTGTAGTCATGCTGTGGGTCGTTCAGCACTTGGTCGGTGCTGCCAATTTCGAGGAGTTCGCCCTGGCGCATGACCGCCACGCGATGGGCAAATCGGCGCACCGCCTCTAGGTCATGGGTGATGAACAGATACGCCATGCCATAGCGTTCTTGCAATGTGGCTAGCAGCTCGAGGACTTGCTCTTGGATGCTGCTGTCGAGGGCAGAGATGGCTTCGTCACAGACCACTAAGCGGGGCTGCAAGGCAATCGCGCGAGCGATGGCCACGCGTTGACATTGGCCGCCGCTGAGAGCGCCTGGGAGGCGGTCAGCGAACTCTGAGTCGAGGCCAACATCCGACAGAAGTTCCAGGGCACGCGCGCGCAGAGCGGCTCCCTGAGCTTGTCCGTGGATGGTCAGCGGTTCGGCCACACTACGCCAGATGCGCATGCGTGGATCTAGGGCAGCAACCGGGTCCTGAAAGACCATGGAGACATGCTTACGCAACGGTCTGGCCGCGGATTCTGGCAGTTGCAGCCAATCGATCTTGCTTCCATTAGCAAGATGGAGCTCAACTTGGCCGCTGACGTTTTGCAGCAGACGCAGGATTGCGCGCCCCACCGAGGTCTTGCCACTGCCGGATTCGCCAACCAGCGCCAGAGTCTCGCCAGGTTGGATGCTGAAGCTGATCTTCTTGACCGCTTCGGTGGCGATCTTCTTGCGCCCCAACCATCCGCCAGCAGCCACGTAGTTGACGCAAAGATCGGTGACCTTGCAGACCAACGGCGCTTCGGTGCTGCCATCCTCTTGGTCTTGCTGCGTGGCTGAGCCGCCAGCCAGGGCTGCAGCCACTAACTCCTTGGTGTGCTCATGCTGGGGATCCTCGAACAACTGCTCCGGCGTACCGCTCTCGACCACCTTGCCGTGATAGAGCACCACTGTCTGTTGGCAGAAGGCGCGCACCAGCTGCAGGTCGTGACTGATCCACAACATGGCCAAGCCGCGCTCCACACGCAGGCGTTCAAGCAACTTGAGGATCTGCTCCTGCACCGTGACATCCAAGGCGGTGGTGGGTTCATCTGCAATCAGCAGATCGGGCTCCCCTGCCAAGGCCGCGGCGATCAACACGCGCTGACGTTGGCCACCGCTAATCTCATGCGGATAGCGGCGTGCCATCACCTCCGGTTCCGGCAACTCGACCTCTTGCAACAACTCGATTAGGCGCTTTTGGCGCTGCTGGCGGTTGAGTTGTGGCTGATGGGCGCGCAGAACTTCTTCGACCTGAGCACCGACGCGCATCACGGGGTTCAGCGCTGCCGATGGATCCTGAAAGATGTAGGCCACGCGTGCGCCGCGGTATTTCCGCAACTGGCGTTCGGACAGGCCGGCCAAGTCGGTGCCATCAAAGAGGATCTTGCCATTGCGGCGCTTGATTTGCATGGGCATCAAGTCCAACAAAGCCAAGGCCGTCAAGCTTTTACCGCTGCCGGACTCGCCAACCAGGCCAAGCGCCTGACCTGCTTGAATCTCGAAGCTCACATCGTCTACCAAGGTGCGCATGCCACCCGCAGTCTCGACTTCAAGACATAGCTGCGACACGGTGAGTAGCGGTTGTTCAGGCACGTGGCGATTGTACGAGCACAGCAGGCGTGAAACCGCCCCCCCAGAATCGTTATCCTTTGCGGGTGATGGCGAATCTACGTTGGCTGACCTTGCTGCTGCTGTTCGCGGCATGCTCGCCTAGCCGTGCCGAGCTGGTGATTGCCAATGGCCCCGACGTGGAGGTGCTCGATCCGCAGCTGGCCAACACCACTGCTGCCGCACGCGTCTTTCAGGCACTATTTGAGGGCCTGACCCGCCTCGACCCAGTCACCCTAGAGGTCCTGCCGGGCCTGGCCGATGACTGGCAATCCAATGAGTCCGCCACCAACTGGCGCTTTCATCTGCGCGAAGGCCTGCAATGGTCCGACGGCACGCCGCTGACCCTGGATGACGTACGCGAGTCGTGGCAACGCTTGGCGGATCCTGCCACCGGCGCCAGTTATGCCGATTGGATGCGTGATACGCGGATCGAGACTTACCACGACAACGGCTGGGTGGTGGTTTACTTCACGCGCCCCATGCCGCTGTTCGATCGCATGTGCGCCTATCACGCCTTGACGCCGATCCCCAAGGCCCTGCGTGAGGCTGCACCAGGAAGCCTGCCGGACCCATTACCGAGCAGTGGCCCCTATCGCTTGCTCGAACGACGTATCCGCGACCGCATTCGCGTAGAGCGCAATCCCTTCAGCTGGCGCGCAGATTCCGTCGGCCTCGAGACGATTGATTTCCGCACCATCGATTCGCAGTTCACCGCACTGAACCTGTTCCTCACCGACGAGGTCCTGTACACCCCAAATGTGCCGTCGTTGGCGGTACCGGAACTACTTGCTGAGCATGCGGATATCTACACACCTGCGCCGCAGTTCGCGACTTACTTCCTGCGCTTCAATGCCAGCAAGCCGCCCTTCAACAACCAAGATCTGCGCCTGGCATTAAGTCATGCGATCGATCGCGAAGCGCTTGCCAAGCAAGCCGGTGGTGGCCGGCCAGCGGCAGCGACCTTGGTGCCGGGATTGGTGGAAGGTTATGAGCAGGTGGCTGCTCCCAGCTTTGATGCAGAGCAGGCGCGCGCTTATTTTCAAAAAGCCAAAGACGCCATGGGCGGCTCGATCGGGCGATTGGAGTACATCTACCCGTCGTCGGAGTTGAACCGCGCTGTGGCGGAAGTGTTGCAACAACAGTGGCGCGAGGTGCTCGGCGTGGATGTGGCTTTGGTGAACCTGGAGAACCAGAGTTTCCGTCCGCTACAACGTGGCCTGGAGTACCAAGTCTCGCACTCCAGTTGGATCGGCGATTACTTGGACCCGCTGACTTTCCTGGAATTGTTCCACACCCAGAGCAGCAACAACCGCACCGGCTACTCCGACACCAGTTACGATTCCCTGCTCGATGAGGCCACCGCACGCCCAATCGCCAGTGAGCGTTTCGAACTGCTGGCGCAAGCGGAGACCATGTTGCTGCAACAGGCGGTAGTGTTGCCCTTGTTGTTGGACATCAGTCAGGAGTTGGCCAGTCCGCGGCTGCAAGGGTTCCATCGCAACGCCGCTGGAGTGATCGACTGGGCAGCATTGCGGATCACGTCGGAGGACGGCAGTGAGTAAGCGCTTCGCAAAACGTCTGCTCAGTCTGTTAATCAGCATTCTGTTGGTCCATGCGGTGGCCTTCATGATGGTGCGCAGCACACGCGGCGGGCCCTTTGATGAAGAGCGTTCGCTGTCGCCGCAAGTGCGGGTGGCATTGGAGCAACGTTATGGCTTGGATGATCCTTTGGCAGTGCAGTATCTACGCGCCGTCGGCGGCTTGTTGCGCGGCGATTTCGGCCCATCATTGCGTTATCGCGATACCCAAGTCTCGGAGTTGCTTGCCGACGCCCTGCCGATCAGCCTTGCTTTAGGTGGTGGCGCTTTGCTGTTGGCCTTGTTGATTGGCATTCCGGCTGGCCTGCTTTCCGCCAGCAAACGGCATCCGCTCGGCGCCGGCATCGCCGCAACTTGCTCCACCCTGCTGCTGGCGATCCCGAACTTCGTCATTGCCGGAGTGGTGGTGGCCTTGTTCAGTTTCCGCCTGGGTTGGTTGCCCCCAGCTGGCTTTGGACAACTGCGCCATCTGTTGTTGCCATGGTTATGCCTGGCTCTGCCGTTAGCCGCGCAGATCGCATTGCTAGTCCGCGCCCGCACCACCGAAACCTTGCAAGGCGCCGCCGTACGTAGTGCAGTGGCGCAAGGATTGGCGCCCGCAGTGTTGTTGAAGCGTTATGTGTTGCGCCCCAGTCTCACTCCGGTGTTAGCTTTCCTCGGCCCCGCCACCGCTGCCTTATTGACCGGGTCGCTGGTGATCGAACAAGTCTTCGCCTTGCCGGGGTTGGGCACCTTCTTCGTGCAGGCGGCACTGGCGCGTGACTACACCTTGGCGCTTGGCGTGACTGTGGTCTACACCGCCTTGCTCGGCAGCTGCACCTTGATTGCCGACTTGTTGATGGCCAAACTCGATCCGCGCGTGGAGGCCTTGTCATGAAGATCAAGTGGCTCACGCGAACGGCTTGGGTTTTCTTGGCATTGCTGGCCGTGCTGTCCTTGATCGCGCCATGGTTGCCAATCGCGGATTACCGCGCCATGGATCCCGACGCACGCTTAGTCGCGCCGCAATGGACCACCGCCCCCATGCTCGGCACCGACGCACAAGGTCGCGACATGTTGGCGCGCTTGCTATGGGGCGCACGCATTTCGCTATTCGTGGGTTTGTTCGGCACCATCGTCGCGATGTTAGTCGGCGTGCCTTATGGTGCCTTTGCCGGTTATCGCGGTGGGCGCTGGGATCGTACGCTGATGCGCTTGGCGGATGCATTGGAAAGCATTCCGATGGTGGTGTTTGTGCTGTTCTTAATGTCGATCCTGCAGGAGTATCGCGCTGAACTTGCCTTTGTCGGCTTTGGGCGTTTGCAACTCTTCCTGGTCGCGATCGGCCTATTGTTCTGGTTGCCCACCGCTCGCGTTGCGCGTGCCGAAGCACTACGCATTCGCCAACTGCCCTATGTGATGGCAGCGCGTTCCGCAGGCATGCGCGGCTGGCCGTTGTTGCGCAGTCACATCCTGCCGAACATGATGCCGGCATTGCGCGTGATGCTGTTACTCACCTTGCCACGTGTAATCCTGATGGAAGCCTTCTTGAGCTTCCTCGGATTAGGTGTGGAACCACCGGCAGTCTCCTGGGGTGGATTGGCCAGTGATGGCTTGGCCGCCATGAACCCATTGGTCGGTTCAGCTTGGTTGATGCTGTTACCGAGTGGCGTCTTGGCGTTGACCTTATTAGCACTGCAACGCGTCGGCGCCAGCGCGAAGAACTAAGCCTGCGGGCGCGCGACGACGTCGATCTCTACGCGTAAGTCACGCGGCAAGCGCTGCACTTCCACGCACGAACGCGCTGGCTTGTGGCCATCCATGAACTCCGAATAGATCTCGTTCATGGTCGCGAACTCATCCATGTCAGCCAGGTAGACGGTGGCCTTGACCACGTCTTTCAAGGTGCAATCGGCAGCACCAAGCACGGCGATCAAGTTGGCAAAGACCTGCCGCGTCTGCGCAACGATATCCGGGCCGGCAATGCTGTTGTCGGGGCACATGCCCACCACGCCACTGGTGTAGACCCAACCATCGACCTTGATGGCCTGGCTGTAAGGACCAATGGCCTGCGAGGAATTTTCAGTGTGAATGATCTGCATGGATTCAGCTTTCAGGATTCAGAGGTCAGGCGTTTCTTCAGTGCGGTGTGGATCGCTGGAGGTAGGAACTGCTGGATCTCGCCGCCGCCGGCATAGACCTCCTTGATCAGGCGACTCGAGACATAAGCGTAAAGTTCACTCGGCATCACAAACACCGATTCAATCTCCTCGTTGAGGCGTCGGTTGGTCATGGCCATTGGGTACTCATACTCAAAGTCAGTGAAGGTGCGCACACCACGCAGCAAGATCGAGATGCCGCGGTTGCGCGCTTCGTCGACCACTAGGCCATCGAAGCACACCACTTCCACCGGCAGATCGCCGACTTCATCGCGGATCATCTGCACGCGTTCTTCGGGCGTGAACAGCGGCACCTTGGAGCGATTCTCGGCCACCGCAACCAGCAGCGAGCCGAACAACTTCACTCCCCGGCGGATCAGATCCAGATGGCCCAAGGTCATGGGATCGAAGGTACCTGCATACAAGGCACGCGGGGCGGGGTCACTCATGAGGCCGATTGTAGGGTGCCGACGCCGGCGCGGTGCGTCTTCCTGCAGAGGCTGCCGCAGCGCCAAGTCCTTCTTGGTGCGCGCAAGCGCTTTCGCTCCTGTCCATGTCCGCCTTTTGGTCAACGCTGCCCACCGCCGTTTGCTGCGCAACCAGCCACTTAGTGGTGGTGGTCGCGGTGTTGTTGTTCGAGGCACCAAGTCCAGAGATTGCCAAGGTTGCTGGTATCGCCGCCTTCCTTTTGGCCATATTGGCGGCGGCGCAACGATTCCTGATGTTGCCGGCGCGTGTTTTGTTGATCCTGGCCTGTGCGTGTTTGGCTTTGCAACGCAGCCCGCAAGATTTTGAGCTGCAGTTCGTTGAGAGCCGACCAGTGGTTCTGCAAGCCAGATTGTTGGAGTGGCACACCCATGAGGATGGCGCATGGGCAATCTTTGATCGATTGCAGTCGGTCAGTGGTGCAGCCGCAGAATCCTTGGAGCTGGTGGCCGCAGATGTTCGCTTGTTGGGCGTAGCTTCCGGACAGCAAAGACCGCCGTCGGCAGGAGCTTGGGTTGATCTGGAAGGTCAACTGCGCCACGACGGTCACTACTTCCGCCTGGAGCGCTTCCGCTGGAAGCTACTCGAATATGGCCGTGCTCCACCCATCACCATGCTGCGCAATTGGGTGCGCCAACGATTGCAAGCAACCTTGTCGGCCGAAGCAGCTGGCTTGGCGCTTGCCCTATTGCTCGGTGAACGTCGCGATGTGCCCGAACAGATCCACAACGACTACCGACGCTTCGGCTTGATCCATTTGCTTGCGGTCTCCGGTTTGCACTTCTGGTTGTGGGACCTGCTGCTGCGCCGAATCTTGCGCGGCCCTTTGGCGCGTGCGCGTTGGCCATTGCTGTTAATGGCGGCCGCCTTAGCAAATGGCACAACTCCGGTGGTACGCGCTTGCAGTGTCGTATTGTTGCGCGACGCCAGCGCAGCAATGGCTATGCCAGTACGCGGATTGCATCTTTGGGCCGCAGCCTGGGCAGTGGAAGTAGCCTTGTTCGCGCCGCGCACGGATGGCCTTGGATTTGCCCTTTCGTACACCGCAACCGCATTCCTGATCGTGGGCACCATTCACCTGCGTGGCGGCTGGTGGCGCAAGACCCTCGGCGCTTCCTGGGTTGCGTTCTTGGGATCCATGCCGACCCTGCACGCCGTTCAATCCACCATCGAGCCATGGACCATCCTGCTCAGTCCATTGCTGGCCTTGCTATTACCAATCCGCTTGTTCGCCAGCCTGTTGGCCCTGATTCCAGGATTGGCGTCGATCATGGATTGGGTTCTGCGTGCCGTAGCCAAGCTGGAACAAGCCTTGTTCCAGAGCTTGGATGGCGCCTTCTTGAGCCCATGGTCCGCACCACAGCTATCCTCATGCTTGTTGCTGGTCAGTGCAATCAGTGGATTGTGGTTATGTCGAAACTGGCAACAGCTCTCTGCTCCCGGTCGTGGCCTTGGTTTCCTGCTGTTACTCAGTGGATTCTTGATTCCAATCCCAAACTCACCAGGAATCTTTGCTCTACCCAGCGGTCATGGCTTGGCGGTCATCCTTCATGGTCAGCATCGCAGCTTGAGTTACGACCTTGGTAGTGGCGACGTCAACCCGAAGCGCCTGTTCGAGCGCAGCTATATGCCCGCACTGGGTGCACGCCATTGGCCCATGCCAGAGCAGTTCGTGCGTTCGCATAGCGATATCGATCACATCAATGCGCTACCGTTCTTGCGGCAACGCATACAAGTCGAGGAAATATCGATTGCTCCATATCAGAAGCGTCGGCTGCAGGGTTACGAGCCGTTGCAGATCGACGTCATCGGTTGCCGTCCAGCACGCATCGGTGTGAGCAACGATGGTGGTCATGTGTTGCATGTTCAGGCACCAAACTTCCGCATGGTCTTGCTTGGCGATCAATCCGGCTACAGCTTGCGCCAACTGATCCCGCAACTGGATCCCGGGCCGATCGACATCCTGCTGGTGCCACATCATGGTTTGACCACCGACGGCCTCGCGGAGCTCTTAATCCACCTGCAACCGCGCTTGGCGTGGACGTCGTCGGGGCCGCGCAACTATCCGCTGCCGGTGGCACCGTTATTGGAGTACTTAGGGGTGCCATTGGTTTCGACCCTGGATCACGGCTTGGAGTGGACCTTGGCTGAGGATTGATTCTGCACTGTTGCTTGCGAATGCATTGCAGACCCCAGGAACGGCAGTTGCACGGCACCAGAAAGAAAGCGAACCGCAGTCGGTAACAACCGTCATCCAGGCATGACAGCAGCGGTCTTTGGTGCAACCCTATTCGGCGATTCCGCACATCTGGTGCGGGTGGAGACCCGTATGGGGCGTGGCTTATCGCGGGTCATCATGGTCGGCATGCCAGATGCCGCCACGCGTGAGGCGCGCGAACGTTTACCCGCTGCTTTGGCCCGTCATGACTTTAGTTTTCCCAAGGGCAAAGTCCTGTTCAACTTGGTGCCTGCGCAGTTGCCCAAGCGCGGCCTGCCTTTGGACCTGGCCTTGGCGGTGTCGTTATTGATTCAGGATCGGCAGCTTCCCAAGCTGAAGTCCTCAATCCTGTTCCTGGCTGAGTTGGATCTACAAGGTCGTCTGCGCCCACCGGCAAGAGGAACTCTGTTGGCCAGCCTTGCCGCCCTAGAAGAGCAATGTTCCACGGTCATCACCGCACCGGAATCGGCCCAAGAAGCCGCCATCGCTCCCGGTATTCAAGCCTATGGTTTGGTCGACTTGCAAGAGGTCAAGGAGTTCCTGCGCCAAGCCAGCGCTTTCCAGCCTGTGCAAGTTGCAGGACCAGCAGATTTGTCAGGCATCCAGAATCCCGGAAGGGTTGCACATTCCGGAAATACGACTGCTGCAAGCGCCACTCACGCCCAATCACCCGAATTGCGCCTGGATGATCTGCGCGGGCAGAGCGTCGCAAGAGAGGCTGCGGCAATCGCTGTGGCAGGGCGCCACTCCCTACTGCTGCAAGGTCCGCCAGGAACAGGCAAGTCCATGCTGGCACGTCGGCTGCCTGGTCTTCTGCCAAGCCTCGAACAATCGGTAGCCCTGCAACTGGCCAAGGTCGAAGCCCTGTTGGGCCCTGTGCCGGCAATCCCAAGCATGGCCCCCTTCCGCGCTCCCCACACCAGCGTTTCGGCACAAGCACTGCTCGGTGGCGGTATGCCGTTGCGCCCAGGTGAAATTGCGCGCGCCCATGGCGGCATCTTGTTCCTCGACGAGCTGCCGGAGTTCACCCGGCCAGTGCTGGAAGGCATGCGCCAACCCCTAGAGGAGAAAGAAGTCCGCCTACAGCGTGCCCGCGAATGGGCCACCTATCCCGCCGACGTCATGCTGGTGGCAACCAGCAACCCGTGTGCATGTGGATTCGTCACCCACCCTAAGATCCCTTGCCGTTGCACACCGAATCGCCTGCAAACTTACCGCAATCGCATCAGCGGGCCACTGCAGGACCGATTCGATCTTTTCGTGGAGATGGGACCCGTCGGCGCCGAGGAGCTACAGCAAGATTCCACTCCACCACATGACGAGGATCTTCACCTACAACTGGAACAAACTCGCGCCTTCCAGCAGGAGCAACAAAGGCAACGCGGCTTTGCACTGGCATCGATGGCGGAGGTCGACGCCATCCACAGTGCCGGACTTGAGGCGGCGGCAGCCACCTTGTTACGTCAAGCAGCTACGGTGATTCCGCTCAGTGGTCGCGGCATGTTGCGCTGTTTACGCGTGGCGCGCACCGCTGCGGACTTGGATTGCTGCCCACAGATTCGTGCCAGCGACATGCGCAAGGCGCTTAGTTTTCGGCCGTTGCCTGTAGGGCAGGAAACAGCCACAGCTCCACGCCATTCTCCTGGGCAAGCATGGTCGCGCCGGAAGCCTGCAAGCGCTGCCCAGTCTCCACCACTTGCGGGCGACTGATGACCGCCAACGGCCGTTGCGGCATAAAACTGCGCGCAGCCAGCAAGGCTTCGTCGTTGTCGTAAGCCGGTGTGGGTGCCAGAGCCTTCATGGCCCAGCGACGTCCTTCCCAAAAACCGAGGCATGCGTCCAAGCGTTGTTGGCGATCAGCCAAATCGTTGTTGTGGATCTGTGGGGAATCCACCAACAGGGCGTGGGTCAAGGTGGGTGCAAGCTGGTTGCCTTGGGCACCCGTTTGGCCACCTCCAACATTGGGGTGGCGCGGATGGATCATCAAGACCGCATCCGCGGGCAGGTTTCGTTCCGCATCTTCCACCGACTTTGGCCAACTGCTTAAACGCGCTTCTTCACGCACCTTCAAGCGCCCTTCTTCGACATGATCGAGCAGATAAGAACCGCCGTCGCCCCAAGCAGAGTAAACCTTGACGGTCTGCCAAGACATAGGCACGCAGATTCCCAGCACCGCAATTGCGGCCACTGCACCGGGCCAGCGCTTCGACCATTGACTGAGGAAATGCCCCACCGGGATGGCTAGCAAGATGCCGGCCATGCGCGGGAACTTGTACTCATTGCCCCATGGCAAACTCGCAAAGGAGAATGCCGCAGCAATCCCGATCGCCAACGACAGATGCGAGCGACAATTCTGGATTGCCCAAAGACCGGGTAGGCCGAGCAATAGCAACAACAGCAACGGACCCAACAAGTTTGCCCACGCCACACCTTCGAAGGGCAACTGCGGACTGACGGCATTGGGGTCGCGCTCCGCTTCGGCAAACAACACCGGCAACAAGAACGGCAGGGCAAGCAGTAACGACAAAGCCCCCACCGGCAGTAGTTTCAGGAAGCTCGCTTCTCCAGCCTTCATGGCCATCAGCTTGCGTGCCACCACCAACAGCCCCACGAACAAACCAACCAAGGGATTGATTGCCGTAGTCACGCCGAGCAAGGCGCCGCACAACCACATGGCTTTCGTGCCAGGCTTCAAGTTCTCTGACAAAGTGAACAAGGCAAAAGGCAAAGCCAAGGCGAAGGATGACACATTGAAGAACTTCGGCAGGAAGGACTGCAGGCGCCCGTCCCAGCGGAAACTATCCAAACGCGTGGAATCCATCAGCGCCGCCAAGGGCATGGCGCCTTCCGGTAAATCCGGCGCATCGGACATCTTCATCAGAATCCATCCAAGGCCGTTGAAGCCGGCCACCATGGCGGCAAAGGCGAAACGTCGGGCACGGTAATCCAGGCCGAAGCGTTTGCCGAGTGCATCTAAGGCTGGCCCCATCAAGGCAGCTGCGAAGATGTTCAAGATCGCGAATCCCCACAAAGGACCGCCACCGAAGCGCCCGAGCAGAACGCCGAGCAACGGGTAAAGCAGGTAATAGCGCAGGTCCGAGCCAGCGTGATAAGGGTTCTCGGGCAACAAGCCATCGCGCAACACCGATTCACCAATCGCTGTGTGCAGATAGCCGTGATAGGAAGTGCGCACGGCCTCGCCGCCAAGAGTTACCACCGCCATCACCACCATGGCAAGCAGACCGCCTTCGATCCACGGGGTGATGCGATCGCGCATCGACGGTTGCGTGCTTAACGGTTCCATTGTTCGCCGCTCCATGGTTGGTCTAGATCCGTTGCTCCATCACTACCGCCAGTGGCATAGCCCAAAGATTCAAGTTGTTCGCGTTCATCGTCGCTCAGCTCGACGATTGGCGCCTCACCATCAATGGCGAGTTGGCGATACCACGTGCTCATGGCATCGAGCATCTGGCGCGTGACTTGCGGGTTTTCGGCGGCGACGTCGTGTTGTTCCAAGGGATCTAGTTGGCGATCGTAGAGGGCGACTTGTGGGTAATGGAAGGGCACATCCAACGGTGGGGCTTCAGGCCCGAGGAGGTTGCCACTGGGATTGTGCATCAAAGTCCAACGCGCATCACGCGCGACGAAGAAGCGACTGCCCCAGGAGGAAAAAGAATAACCTGGCTGCGGTTGCTTTCCAAAGATGACCATCGGCAAGACGTCGGCCAAAGCTAGAGAGACGGCCTGCCTTTCTCCCTGTGGCCAGTCGCCGCCGAGCACCATCAGCGGTACCTGGGTCACGCCGCGATAGATGCTTTTGGCGTGCATGAAATAGTTCTGGTGGTCGCCAAGCTCCTCACCGTGGTCACTCATCACCACCACGATGGCATTATCCAGCAGTCCGCCGCGGCCAGCATTTTGGTACTGATGGTCCAGCCCACCTAAGAACTCCACCACGTAGTCATTGGCGGTCAAAATCTCCTCGTCGTACAGGCCACGCAGATGCTCACGGGCGCTGGCATCAAAAGACTCCGGCTGCGCGAACAACTGTTCCAAGGTCTCACGATCGCCAGCCACATCAAGCCCCTTCGAGAAGCTGCCGACGTGTTCCGCCTTCGGTGTATAGGGTTGATGCGGTGCCATGTAATGCGCCCACATCAAGGACCTGCGTTGGCCACGCGCCACGGTCTTGCCAGTCTTGGACAACAATTTGGCCGACGCCTGCTCCTCTTGCTCATTGGTACTCAGCTGATAAGTCAAGAAACCACGACGCAAACCACAGCTTGGGTTCAGCACTCCATTGGAGACCACCGCGTGATTGATCCAACCTTGGTCCGCCAACTGCATGGCGAAGTTCTGCGCGCGCACCTTGCCATGGTTGGTGGTGGTGCCATGCTCCAACGGTGCAAGTCCGGTCCAGAAGCTGCCGAAGGATGGCAAGGTCAATCCGGCCGGCGCCCATACCTGCTCCAGCACCGTGCCTTGTTGCGCCAACCAACTTAGCGACCACGGTTCCTCAACGCTGCCACCAGTGGCGTTGGCTCCGCCATAAAACGGTAGGCGATCGGCGCGCAAGGTGTCGATTGAAACGATCACCAAATCCAAATCTGTTGGTGCGTCGAGCAAGGAGTAGCTCGGCATTTCCACCGAGTTGGCAATGTTTGGGGCAAGGGCTTGACCACTTTCCAATCCGGCACCGCCTCCCCCAGCATTGCCCTGCTCTCCAGAACATGCGGTCAGACTCGCCAACAACATCAAGTGATAGAACGCGCTTCTCATGGACTCCACTGCGAACCTGGCCAAGGCAAGTTCAAATCGATCGGGCGGCCGTCGTCGCCAACGGCATAACCCAAGGCCTCAAGGTTGGCGATCTCATCTGGTGTGAGTGGTTTGCTATTGCGATTGGATTCAGTATCCAAGCCGTAATACCAATCATGCAAGGCATCGAGCAAACGCCGGGTTTCCTCAGGATGGGCACTCGCGACGTTGTTTTTCTCGAGTGGATCGGCAAGACGATCGAACAGAGCAACGCTGGGGTAGACGAAGTCAACGGCCTTCGGTGGCTCCTTCGGCCCTTGGGCGCTGCCGCTTGGATTATGAATCAAGGTCCAGCGTTCGTCGCGCGCAGCGAAGTAACCTTCAGCCCAGGTCGAGAAATGCACCGTGGCTTGTGGCTGCACACCATGCAAAACCATCGGCAGGATCTCCTGCAATGAGATTCCTCGAGCAATCCGAGTGCCCTTCCCCCATGTGCCTCCCAAGACCATCAACGGTACTTGCGTCACACCGGCGTAAAGGCTCTTGGCATGCATGAAGTAGCCTTCATGAAAGGCAAGCTCCTCGCCATGGTCACTCATCACCACGACCACGGCATTCTCTAACAAACTGCCGCGACCAGCTTGTTGGTACTGCACTTCCAAACCGCTTAGAAACTCCATCATGTAATCATTTGCGGTCAGGATTTCCTCGTCGTAAAGGCTACGCAGATGATCCAACGTGGCAGCGTCGGCGACGCTGGGGTCGGCGTGGATCACATCTAGAATCTCGCGCGTTCCTGCAGGTCCGTCAGCCTTGCTCCAAGTTCCAAGGTGGTTCGGGTGCGGCTGATAAGGCTGGTGTGGCGCCATGTAATGCGCCCAAATCAAACTGCGTTTGCTAGCGGCAATATCCGCTGCGGTCATCTTGAGCAACTCGGCGGGCCCCCTGGGCTCAAGTTCCTTGCGAAAGACTTGATAGCTCTTGAAGCCTGGGTCCAAGCCCGAGCCCGGTTGCTCGCCCTCTTCCGGCCTGAGCGAATAGTTGGCGACACTGGCGTGTGCTTGCCAACCACTTTTCTCGAGCTCCACCACCATGGTGGGTGCTTGCACTTGATGGAAGTTGCGCAAAGCTCCATGTTCCAGCGCACTGAGGCCGGTCCAGAACGACCCAAAGGATGGCAGGGTCATGCCAGCCGGCGCCCAGACTTGCTCAAACAAGGTGCTATTGGCAGCAACCCAGCTCAATGACCACTTCTGCCCAGGGTCGCCGCCAGTGGCGCGCTCCGCCCCGTAGAACGGCAGGCGATCCGCGCGCAAAGTATCGATCGAGACCACCACCAGATCGAGTGGTTTCGCGGCCCCCAGCACCCCTTCTTCGGGGATGCCCAGCGGCGCAAGGGTAGTCCCCTGCGGGCCTACCGAATCGTTGCCGGAACAGCCACCTAAAAGGGCTGTCATCCATCCAAACATCAAGACCAGCTTGCGGTTCATTCCCCCAGTATAAGCAAGCAGATGGCTAGACTATGGCATAGCCCGACAGCACTACCCATGTCCTGGTTCGATTCACTCACTGCCTCTTTCATCCCTCTGGTCCCGAAGTCGATCATGCGTCGGCTCAGTACCCGTTACATCGCTGGCGAACAACGCGCCGACGCCTTGCAACGTGGCAGCCAACTCGCGCGTGCCGGTTATCGCGTGACCTATGATCAACTCGGCGAGGCCGTCAGCAATGAGGCCGAAGTGGCCGAGGCCGTCGCCGAGAACTTGCGCTTGTTGGCCGACTTAAAGGAGGGCAATCTGGAGTTGAACATCTCCACCAAACCCACCCAGATGGGTTTGAACATCTCAGAAGATTTGTGCTATGACTCGATGGCCAAAGTGCTCGAGGAAGCGCAATCTTGCGGTGCCTTCGTGCGCTTCGAGATGGAAGAGTCGTTCACGGTCGATGGCACCTTGCGCGTGTTCGAGAGGTTGCACGCCAACTATGGCAATACGGTCGGTATCGTGATTCAATCGATGCTGTTCCGCACCGAGGATGATGCGCATGCACTGGTCGCTAGCAGCGAGCAACCGTTGAACGTTCGCTTGGTCAAAGGCATCTATGTGGAGCCCGCGGATATCGCTTATCAGGAAGGCCCATTGGTCAACGCCAGTTATCTACGCACCCTGCGCGTCTTGCTTGAAGGTGGCGCCTTCGTGGCTGTGGCTTCGCACGACGACTTGCTGGTTGCTGGCTTGGAAGAAATGCTCGCGGAGAATCCTGCTTGGCGCGAACAGACCGAAGTGCAAGTGCTGCTTGGCGTGCGTGAAGAGATGCGTCAGCGCGTGCGCGATTCCGGTCTGCCAGTGCGTGTCTATGTGCCCTACGGCGATGCTTGGCATAAGTATGTCACGCGGCGCTTGAAGAAGAATCCGAAGCTCGCACGTTATGCCTTCTTTGGCATGTTCAAGCGCGGCGAAAAGTTCGACAAGGCCTAAGCTTGCGTATTCTTGTCTAGTCCAAGGCGCGCAGTAACTCGTTGCGCACTTGCTCGACGGCATCGGCCAAGTTGGTTCCAGACGGGAAGGTGGCGCCTGCCGCGCGCGCATGTCCACCGCCACCAAGCTGGCGTGCGACCTGATTGACATCAAGACGATGCTTACTGCGCAGGCTTAGCTTGACCATGCCACCATGGCGCTCTGTCAACAATCCAACGGCCTCAACCACGCGCACCGAGCGCAGCAGGTCGAGTACATCGTCGGTGTCGTCCATACTGCCACCAAGTTTCTCAAGATGCGCTTGGCTGGCCCACGCAATCGCGATCTGGCCGTCGGCGTGATACTCAAGGCTCTCGAGCGCGGCGGCGATTCCGCGCGGACGTCCAAGCTCAGCCTGCTGGTAGACCAAGTCATAGATGCGCGAGGTGTTGACGCCATACGCGACCAGACGCGCAGCAGCGGCCCATGCGTCGGCGTTGGCATTGGAATACTTGAGCCAACCCGTATCGGTCATCAGGGCTACAAATGCGGCCTCATATGCCTCGAGTGGCAACTCCTTGACGCCAAGGGCGTCGGCGAAATCCAAGGCCAACATGCCACTTGCAGCCGCACTGCAATCATGCACGCTGGCGGCCCATCCAAGGTCTTCGCCCATGGGATGGTGATCGATGACGAGACGCGCCATACCGCTGGCTTCAACCGCCTTGCCCATTGAGCCAAGGCGATCCAGCGTATTGCAGTCGCACACAATCAAGAGATCGGCCTCTGGCAGCTTGCCGTCGTATAAGGTCCACGGCGTATGCGCCTCGAGGAAGCCATAACGATTGTCAGGCGCGTTCGGCAACATGACTTCGACTTCCTTACCCAGTTGCTTCAGGGCATGAAAGATCACGCTTTGCGCACCGAGGCAATCGCCATCGGCACGGAGGTGACCAGATAGCAGCACACGGCGGCTTTCCTTGACAAGGCTGACGGCTTCCAACACGGGGGAGATTCTAACGGATTGCGATTAAGAGGCAGTTTCGAAGCGATTTGGCCACGCGCTAACCTGCCGGGGCGGGCACCAGCCCTCACAAAGAGCAGTGCAAACGGATTGGGCGGTAAGTTGCGGAGTCTCGGAATCAGCTAGTTGCAGGCGCAGCACGGTGGCGGTCTTGCCCACCGTCAGCTTGCCCCAATCTTGTTGCTGCAGGACTTCGGCTCCACGTGTGGTCAACGCATGCCACCAAGCTTGCGCTCCGGCGCTGGGCATTGCGTTAAAGGCCAAGGCAAGCTCGAACAAGGGATCCAACCGCGTATTCGACGCCCTGGAATCACAGCCCAATGCCGGCAGCGGCGTGCCTGATTCCACGAAAGCCGCAGCAGGGCGTTCGAAGTATTGATGCGTTCCAGGACAGAACACCACCCCCACTTTGGCCGCTGCAAGGCGCTGCAACTCCCCCGCATCCAAGTCGCCGCCATGCACGACCAAGGTGCCAGCGCGCAAGCCACCGACATGCTGCAACCAATCCACCGGCGAAGCCCACTGCTGTGACTTCAAGGCTCGCCCACGTTTCTGCAACAGCTCCGCCAGCGGCCCACTGCCATGCGCAAGTAGTTGGCGCTCCTCTTGATGTTCGCCAAGATGAATCGAGACCAAGCTGCCTTGAGCGGCTTCGAAGACCTTGCGGGCGACGTCGTCAGCGATCGAGAACGGTGCGTGCAATGACAACGCTTGTCCTTGGGCGAGTTGCTGCAGCAGCTGTGGATCAAAATCGGAGTCTGCTGGAGCGAAGACCTCTGGCATGGATAGGACTTGCGGTAACCCGGGCACCTGCTGTTGGCCGTCGGCACCAACTTCAGCGACATGGGTGGCGACCAAACCACAACCGTAACGCGCGAGTTCCGCCAGCGACAAGGCCGCACTGGAAGCGGCGTCAAGTCGTTGCGCAGTCATACGCCAGGACAGCAGCTGCTCCACCCAGCCGCTGAAACCCACGCCACGCCAATCGGCGCTCGGTGCATCAAAGCTCTCAAGGTGGGCATGCGCCATCACCGGCGCTGCAGTCCACAACTCGCCCGGAAACTCCTTCACCGGCAAATCCGCAGGCAACGCGGCAGCTGCAGTGACAGCCTGAATCTGCCCAGTGGGATCGACCACTAAAGCAGTGCGCTCCTGCAAGGATTCCGAATCCTGCAGGAGCGCGTCGGGCAGCAAAGCCCAGAGACGATCTTGGATCAATCGCCCGTGTAATCGAAAGTGACTTCGGTCACGCGGAAGTAAGCGCCTGCGCCAGTACCGATCAGCGTCTCGATCTTGTCATGGTCGAAGACGACCAAGTAACGCAAGGCACGCACAATCGAGCCACTCAGCTCGCTAAGACCATCGGTGACACCGTTGAAGCCTGGAATGATCCATTCCGACTGGTTGATCAGCGTTGGGTTCGCCAAAGCCGATTGTCCTGCTTCCATCCAACTTTTCTGGAATCCGACCCAGATTGGGGTGGTGTCAGGATCGGTTGGCGAGGCGTTGCTGTAGCTACCGGTGTTGACGGTGGCGCCGTTAGGCGACCATTCGTACTCGACAGTCCAGCTGTCGAAGACCAACTCCTGCACGGTCGAAGCAGGCTCGTACCAACGACTGCGAACACCACTGGCGTTGCCGTTGAAGGTGGTGCCATCATCAGCGACGACGTCGCCACCACTGAAAGCCACGGCCATCTGACCGATGTTGGCTTGACCAGGAGAACCGATTGGGGTCAGTTCCACAGCACTGTCAGGTGCAATCATGCCTTGCAGCGCGGACAAGCTCTCGAGGCCGGTACCGGTCTCGACACGGACCAAACCACTGCCTCCATCGCCACCATGGTTACCAGCGGCACCAAGTCCACCGGAACCACCAGCTACCGAGATTGAGTCCAGTCCAGCCTGCAATACCGAGCCGACCTGAATCAACAGGGAACCACCGGAACCACCACCGCCACCTGCATCTCCAGGAGGGCCGTAGTCGATTGCGTTGGTATCAGAGAATGGAACCGACAGCATGAAGTTACTGTCGCCGCCATCGCCACCTTCGGCGAGGATTGAACCTTCGATGGTCAAGCGCGAGCCGACGTGAATCTGTGCTGCACCACCACCGGCACCGCCACCTGCGCCAGGGCAGTTGCGGTAAGTACCGATCTCACCAGCCGAACCGGTGTAACGGTCGAAGATCGAACCGTGAATCGACATGCCTGCGCCGCCACCACCACTACCGCCGAGCAGCAAACCTGCTTCTGGGTCTGCGGTGTGGATGTTCAATGGCAGGCTGTAGTGACCGCCGTCGGCATCAGGAATCACGCCATCGGCTCCAGCATCCCACATGAAGTAGTTGCCGCCTGCGCCGTCGCCGTTGAACTCACGAATGTTGTCGCCACCATCGAGGTCGATGATCGGCTCATCCAGCGCTGCGCCAGACGGGTTGGTGCTGGTGGCATCGTAGTACTCGCCGACGTCGCCGTGAGTCCAGTAACCGCCGCCACCGCCACCGCGCGAACGGTGGATTGAGAAATCGCCGAATGCACTGGCGCTACCACCAGAGAAAGCCGTTGGGTGGGTCAAGACCGGAGCACCGTTGGTGAAGTTACCCAAAGGCATGTTGCCACTGTGCGGCGGCCAAGCCCATGAACCCATTCCGGAACCGAGCTGGTAATCAGTCATCAGGTTGGCGCTGCCAGCAAGAGCAGAACCGGTTGCGGCTACACCGCCGACGCCGTCACCGTTGCCACCGTTGAACTCATCACCGGACTTGTTGCGCTTGAAGCGCGATGAATCCGGATCACCTGGCAAACCGAGGAAGCGTTGCTCCCACATCAGCTTCGAGGTGTTGAGGTAGGCATCGCCACCACCGCCGAAGACGAAACGGATGCTGTCGTAGTACCACGACTGACCACCCATACCGCCACCACCGGCGCTCAAATCGCCCGTAGCACCTGCAGTACCGAGTGCCTTGTCTTCAAGGCCCACGCCACCGGCCGCCCCCTTACCGAGATCCGACTCGTTGAAGGTTCCGAACCCTGTGCTGGTGCCGTTGTCCCACTCCTGGTGGGCAAAGAACTTGCCGTTCGGGTTGAACTGCGCACTTGCACCAGAGAAGTCAATCACGCCTTCGACGAAGGCCCGGCCGCGCACGACCACGCGTACGGCATTGGTGCCGGTTGCTTCCAGACGCGCAGCCTGATTAATGATCAGTTCCGAGAATGGGAACATGCCACCGGTCACGGTAACGTTCTCGCCCAGCAACTCGGAAGCAATCACCATGCTGTCGGTGTCAAGCGTGGTCAAGCCATCTGGCAGGGTGTAAGAGCCCAACACGCCAGAGCCGCCACCTTTGTGCAAACCGGTGGTGACATCAAGGCCACTATCGAGCGTGCCTGGTGCGCCACTGGTGGCCCACAATCCAGCAGTACTGCCGTTGTCATCGAGCTTGCCGGAATCGGTGAAGGATTCGCTCAGGGTACCGACGACGGTAGGCAAGTCAGGGAGCAAGGCCGTCTTGATTCCTGGGTTGCACAGGGTGTTACCCGCCAGGTCAGAAATCTGCTGCGACAAGGAGATGCGCAACTGGCGCTCGCCGTTGTTGGAGCTAGGCCATGGCACATTAGGCGTGAAGGTCACGGTGGTGCGCAAGGCGTCGCGGTCTGCAACTGCAACGAAGGTCCCCGGAATATCAATCGAACCTGCAGTGGTATCGAAAGACTGAATGGTGATCAGCAAACTCTCACCGGTTTCTGGGTTCGCCATTGGCAAAGTCGACATGACATCGTCGAAGACCATTACGATCTCGAAGTCACGGCCGGTCGGTGCGGTTAGATCATCGGGAGTGATTGAGGTCAGGCAAGGAGGTCCAGGCACAAGGTCAGTCACACCAGTGATGGTGATGTCGCCGGTGATGAAGGACTCGTTGGCGCGTCCGGATGCTGCACGAACCACGTTAGGGCTGTCGACATCGAACAAGCGCACTTGATAGACCGCGCCATCCAGGAATCCGAACTGCACACCAGAGGAAGTCTCCACCAACGTTGGGCGGAAGATCACACGATTACCACTGACGATGAAGCTGCCGGTTGGGGATGCACCAGTAGCCAGATTGACGATGGAAATCGACGAAAAGTTGACCGAGTTCGGGTCGACTTTGTCGTTGAAGGTGAACGAGAGATCCTTGTTGGCTGGGTGCGAGTTGAGGGCGAACGAGGCACCGTTGCACCCTAAGGAGCACACGGACACGCCGAAAGACTCAACGGCAGCGCCGTCGGTGGAACTGGAGCCGCAAGCGCCAAGCACGAGTAACATGCTGGCGACGGCAAGGGTTTTGCTTGTAGGGAAAAGCATCTTCACAATGACCTGAGCAGGACAAACCGATACCCCCCGTTGACAGTCGTCGACGAGGTTTCTCGGTGGGGCAAGTTTAGCAGAGTAAACACCATGGGCACACAGACTTACGTACATCAACCGAGGCAGTTACCAAAGCCACACATTTCTATGCGAATAGCGTGCCAGAGCTGGCTTTTGGCCATATCTGCATTATGGCCACTTCTGCTCGGCAGCTGTTCGGGCAATTCCGACGCAAGTTCTTTTATTTCAGAGGCTTCACGTACTTTGGCCGACTCTTTTGAGAGCTCGAAAGATGCCATCGAAGAGATGCAAGTGCGGGCTCGCACAGTGGCCGAGCGACTCCACACAGGTGTGGCGGTCGCCGAGATGGAAGGATTGCAGGCTGAGTTGGAGGAATATGTGCGCACTTTGGCCGCCCTCCCCAACGCCGAAACGCTGCCGTGGAACCAGTGGATCCACGACACCTGGAAGACGATTCCGGAACTAACCGAGCAGTACATCCTCTGTGCCGAGCATCTGCTCAAGGACGAAGCCGCCCTGCTGGTGGCGCGCACCACCGATATCCGCGAGATGCCGATCCAGGTTCGCCTGGTTTCGCACCGCATGTTGTGGAGCCTGGACCCCAACGAGGCCTTGGCGCGTGGCAACAAGATGTTGTTCCGCGAACGTCCGCGTGCCAGCGACCGCATGCGCCCGCTGTACGTCGAGGAAATCCTCCTGCCTTCCACCCACCCATTCGCCACCGACTTGTTGTTGGATGTCGCCGCCGACGACTCAATGGAATCGCGCGCTCGCACCATGGCAATTCGTGCCCTAGGAGACCGCGGCTCCATGGAAGCTCCCGCAATCCTCGAAAGTGTCTTCGACACGGAGTCGGTGAACTTTCTGGTACGCAAAGAAGCACTACTGTCGATCCTCAAGCTCGATCCACCACGCGCGCACAACATGCTGAATACACGCATGCCACAACGCTCGGTGGAACCCGGCCTGTGGGAATTCATGCAGTCCCTGCGCGAGCAAGAGAACCTCGACTCCCCTGCACAAGACTAAGATGCGCCTGATCGATACGCACTGCCACTTGGTGTGGCGTGAACAAGAGAACCCACCCGGTCCGCAACTAGAGCGG
Organism: Planctomycetota bacterium; assembly: GCA_024229395.1. Classification (GTDB taxonomy): domain Bacteria; phylum Planctomycetota; class UBA1135; order UBA1135; family UBA1135. The sequence continues at coordinate 78,178 of JAAESM010000050.1, forward strand.
GCGCGCGAAGCGGGTGTAGAACGCTTCGTCTGCGTGGCCACCGATCTGGAAAGTGCAGGGCGTTGCCAAGCCTTGGCGCAAAAAGAAGACGACGTCTTCGCGACGGTTGGCATTCACCCGAATGACGTCGGCAGCATGGAGGAGTTGCAACCGCAACTGCAACAGCTGCATTCGATGTTGCAGGAATCGGATTGGGTGGCGATCGGCGAGACCGGTCTGGATTTCTTTCGTGATTGGGCTTCGCCAGAAGTGCAGGTGGTTTCCTTGGAACGCCACCTGGAGTTATCGCACGAGTTCAACCTGCCAGTAATCCTGCATTGCCGTAACGCCATCGAAGGATTGCTACCGGTACTGGAGAACTTCGAGGGCAAGTTGAACGGCGTCATGCACTGCTACTCCGACGGCCCCGAACCGATCGAACGCCTGATCGAGCTGGGCATGCATGTCAGCTTCGCCGGCAATATGACCTTCCCGAAATCGCAGGCCTTGCGCGATGCCGCGCAAGTGGTGCCACTGAATCGTTTGCTGGTCGAAACCGATGCACCATTCTTGGCGCCGCAAGCCAAACGCGGCAAACGCAATGAGCCTGCTTATGTGGCGTACACCTTGCAGGTGTTGGCGGAGTTACGCGGTCTGGATGCCAGCGAATTAGCGCTGACCACTTCGAGCAACGCGAGCAAGTTGTTCAACTTGCATTGGTCCTGATTCCGACACGGCGGACAAGGGAGCACTTGATTGCGCTCGCCTTTTGTGGCACACGGGCAACCGCTGGAACCTGCCCCTGCAATCCCTAATCGCCGATTGGGCGTAGGCCCACGCGGTCCGGCGCCAAAGTGCCTGGCGTATCGTTCCACGACGCGGCCACTGGGCTGATCGAGACTCTGGCTGTTTCGAAGTCGATCCAGTAAGTGTCGTAGCCAGAGTAATCACGCAGGTTGGGCCAAGCCCAGCACCCCACCGCACGGCTTTCTTCATTCATGCCGATACGGAAGCGATAACCGCCGCGGTGCGCGATCCCTTCCCCGTCAAAGACCATCGGCGAATCGAAGGCCAACCCTGGCGTGCGCAGATGATTACGGTGCTCAGGTGGGTTCGGCACTGACTCCGAGAGCCTGCGCAGGTCCACAAAAGACCCCATCTCGCGCTGCCACACCTGTTCCGATGCAGCAATCATGCGCAGGTATTCACGCGCATGGTTTTCGTTCTCTTTCTGGCGCGCTTCCAGGGCCAGCGGCAACAACCAAACAGACAATGCGGTCAACAGCACCACGAAGGCAAGCAGTTCGCCGAGTACGAATCCAGGAGCATGAGCCTTCATGCTCCTGGAGCTATTGGATCTGGGAATCAATGTGATTAATCAACTGCAAGCTTCTCGCCTTGCGCAGCCATGATGTCGGCCTGCAAGTGCGAAGGTACCTGATCGTAACGCATGAACTTCATCGTGAAACTTCCTTCACCGTGGGTCATGGCACGCAGCAAAGTCGCGTAGGTCTGCATCTCTGCCAACGGCACCTGCCCCTCGATGGTCTGGAAATCACCATCGGTGTCCATACCTAGGATCTGTCCACGGCGCGAGTTTAGGTCGCCGGAGACGTCGCCGAAGTAACGCGCTGGGACGGTGATGGCTACTTCCATGACTGGCTCGAGCAGAATCGGATTCGCCTTACTGAAGCCTTCCATTAACGCACGCGCACCGGCCATCTTGAAGGAATGCTCATCACTATCGACGGCGTGGAACTTGCCATCGTAAAGCTCGACCACCAAGTCAATGACATTGGAGCCAGCAATGACGCCCTTGGTCATCTGCTCTTCGACACCCTTACCAACGGCAGGGATGAACTGGCGTGGCACCGAACCGCCGACGACCTTGTCGACGAATTGGAAGCCGGATCCGCGCTCGCCAGGGATCAGGCGAATGTAGCACTCGGCGAACTGACCCTTACCACCGGTCTGCTTCTTGTGACGGAAGTGACCTTCGGCAGCTGCGGTGATGGTTTCCTTATAGGCGATGCGTGGCAGGTGGGTCTCGACCTCAACGCCACGGACCTCAAGGCGATGCAGCAAGCCCCTCAAGTGCAGCTCGCTCAAGCCTTCGATGATGGTTTCGTGGGTGGTGTCATCGTGACGCATGCGGAAACATGGGTCTTCACGCTCAAGCTTATGCAGCTCCTGACCGATCTTTGCCTCTGCGGTGCGGTCCTTTGGAATCACAGCCAGAGCGGTGTATGGCTCAGGCAATGGGAAGTGGTGCATGACAGCCTTGCCTTCGCTGACCAGGACATCCCCCACCTTCAGGTCATCGATACGCGAGACGGCAACGATATCGCCAGGCCCGGCACTCTTCGTACCTTCCAGATTCTCGCCGACGATGTACGACAAGCCGTTCATCTTCACGCCCTTATCGGTGTGCGGATCAATCAACTGCGTATCTGGCGAGATGGTTCCTTGCAGCACGCGCAAGTATGAGATCTGGCCGAGGTGCTTGTCGGTCATAACCTTCCAGACACGCGCGACGGCGCGTTCGTCTGGACTGCCATTCTCGATGTTCTCGCTATGCATGGCGTTGACCTGCATGGCGGCGGTCGGGAAATCACGGACCATGAACTCACCGAACTCATCGACACCGATGTTGCGCACTGGATCGATGCAGAACAAAGGAGCGAAGGTGCCTTGCGCCATTGCGGCTGGCATGGCGGCTTCAAGTTCCTCGTTGCTGATGTCGCCCTCTTCGAGGTACTTTTCCATCAGCTCATCGTTGGCCTCGACTACGGCATCGACCAGATGCTCGCGATCTTCGCCAGCGACATTCTCCACTACGGCAACTTCGGTGAAGTCACTGCCGGTGCCATTGGCTAGGGTGAATGGCACGACCCGCTGACCGAACAGGTTGCGGATGTTCTCGACCACCTGATCCAGGTGCAGGTTGTCTCCATCTAGGCGGGTTACCACTACTGAGCGTGCCAAGCCGAGTTCACCGGCCAGCTTCCACATCTGCAGAGCGTGGAAAGGAACACCGGTATCGCGCGCGGGCACAACCACTACGGCGGCTCCTGCTGCGCCCATCGAAGTGATGGCGTCGGCTACGAAATCCGGGTAGCCGGGAGTATCAATAAGGTTGAGCTTGCCGTGTGGGGCCTCAAGGTGGACCACTGCGGCGGCAAGACTGTGCTTCTTCTCGCGCTCGTCAGGGAGGAAATCACACAGGCTGGTGCCATCCTCAACGGTGCCTACTCGCTCTGTCGCGCCGAAATGATGCGCGACTCGCTCGACAAGGGTAGTTTTTCCGGCATCGCTTGAGCCGAGAAAAGTGATGTTGTGGATGTCCTTGGCTGACATGTTCCGGGGATGGTCCTCTATGACGCTCTAGGGGAAAAAAACGGAGCGTCGGGTGGTTAATCCACCCGACGCTCTAAGAGTAACAAATCCCTGCTTATGGAAGGATGAGGATTTCGACGCGGCGGTTGCCGGCCTTACCGTCCTTGGTGGCGTTGTCGCCAGTTGGGTTGAACTCGCCGTGACCGGAGACCCGGACCTGCTCAGCAGCCAAGCCGCCTTGGTCCATCAGGTAGTTGGCGACCGACATGGCGCGCTGCACCGAGAGCTCCAAGTTGTTCTTCCAACCGGACTTCTTGGGCTGATCGTTGTCGGTATGGCCTTCTACCCACAGGGTATTGCCACCGTAGCTGTCCTTGAGAATCTGAGCCACTTGATTCATGGTCTCCTTACCTTTCTTATTCAGGTCAGCCTTGCCGGAAGCGAAGGTCAACGAGGAAGGCAGGTCAAGGACAATCATGCCGCCGCGCGAGGTTGCATCGACACCTGGGGGCAGGTTACGACGCAGCTCATCGAGCTCGGCGTTCTGCTGGGCGAAAGCAGCATCGCGTGCTGCGCCAGCGGTCTCAAGTTGGGCAACGCGGTCGCGCTCGAAGCGTAGCTGCTCCTCGAGGGCGTCACCCTCTGCACGGATGCGTGCTAGCTGTGCGCGAGTCGAATCGTTCTCAGCCATCAAGGCTGCGTTTTGCTGGTCTGCGTCCTCGAGCATCTGCTTTTGCATGCTGCTCTGGCAGGATGGAGCGATCAGCGCGAGAATGGCGATGAAAAGCGTGGATTTAATCATTTCGGGGTGCCTAAGGACTAGGGCTTTGGGGGTATCAACTCGACAACAGGCGAGGCCAGGTGTCTAAGAAGAAGTTGTGAACGGCTAAGGGATCCAGCATGACGAGCATGGTTCCCAGGATTAGGGGTGGACCAAAGGGGATGGTTCGTCCAGCCTGCCAGCCGATGTAGGTGAAAGAATGGACGTAGGTATGGTTCTTGCCTTGCGTGCGACGCCGGTGGCGAACCACCAGAATCATGCGCAACACATTCACCACACCTAACAATGCGCCTGCGAAGACGCCGACCGCCAAAGTCCACAGGGAACCTTCGAGGCCGAGGAAGGCTCCAACTGCGGCGATGTACTTGACATCTCCAAAGCCCAGAGCTTCCTGCTTTAAAAGATAAGAAAAAAGGCGACCAATTCCAAACAGGAACCCGAAAGAAATCACGGCTCCAAGGATTCCTGAAATCAAAGCCAGGCTGTTTGGCGAGCGGTCGGCGCTAAGTCCAAGCAAGTCAAGGCCTAGCGGCAATCCGTCTAATCCAGGCCAGAAATGAAAAGCTGGAACGGTGGCCGCTGCGAGCAGGCCAAATGGCACTCCACCGATGGTAATTCCATCGGGCAAAATGAAAAAACGGAAGTCGACGGCCGCCGCGATCCATAATCCGGTGAACGCAACGAAGCCGAAAAGCAGAGCCAAAGCCCCCCCGCCTTGCGCCGGATCTGCCATCCAAGTCTGGCCGGCGAGCCAAAACAAGGCCGCCAAACCGATCTCGTGGACCATGTATCCAGGACCATAACTGGCCTTACAGGCACGGCAGCGGCCCATCAAAATCAGGTAGCCGATGATCGGCAGATTGTCATGCCAGCGGATAGTGGCATCGCATTTAGGGCAATGCGAGCGTGCAGGCTTGACCACCGACATGCCATCGCGCGGAATGCGATAGATCGCCGCCGACGCGAAGGAGCCCGCCATAGCCCCCGCCACGGCCAGAAAAACGCCGTAGAGAAGTGGAACTTGTTGCAGGTCTTGCAGCCAGGACATCCAAGAGATTGTGCGCTCTCGGCAGGTAGATTCCAAGAAGGCTCTGCTTTATTCATACGCGCAGAGCCGTGATTGGAGGTCTCAGGCCCTATTGAGCGACACGATGGACCCGCAGGACGCGACTGCTTTCCTGCAGCGGCCAGCCTCCCAGTCCCTCCATTTCGGCAGGCAAGGTCAAGACCCCCCAGCCACTCCAACTACCAACCATCACCTCCAAGCGAGCGCCGTCCAGACCGTTACTCAACAGCCGCAGCGCGCACGGCACCTCCTCAGCCTTGCCCTGGCTACGCAGCGTTGCGACGCCATTCAAAGAGCGTGGGTCCAGGCCGCCGCGGAACTTCAGGATCATTGGGGTATTGGCAGCAAAGGCCAGGCCCCCGCCGGGCTGCACTCCTTCCAGGGCCAATACCGAAAATTCAGCACCACTGCCCAGCAAAGCCCCTGGATCCTTAGCCGCAGCAGTGCGGAAAGGCAGCGCCAACTCACCAGGAAGGACTCCGCCCGCTGTGGAGGTGATGGCGCCAAGCCGTGGCAAGCCATGCAGCCGAATCTCGTAGCGTCGGTCTGGATGCAAGCTTCCATCTTCCAGGCTGGGGCTCAACGGCAACTGCGGCTTGATCCGTAGCCAGCTGCCGACGGCGTTGACCTTCACACCATGCACAACGTTGCCGAACTCATCGACGAGGCTGACGGAGCTCTGACGCAGCGGTTGGTGCAGGGGCTCACTGAACTCGATCGCCAGCTCCTGATCCAGTGGCAAGGCAGCACCATCACTACCGCTCCACGACACCACCGTAAAAGGCACGACGGACTCACTCTCCTGACAAGCGCAGAGGAGGCTTATGAGGGCCATGGCCCAAAGCCGCCCACCGAGTGAGATGGCAAAGCGATGTACACCAGAGCCTGTTTGAGTCATAGCTACAGCAGCATACAAAAAAACCCCTGTGGCTCGGGGAGCCACAGGGGTTGAAAGCATTCGCGCTGGATTACCAGGCGAACGGAAGCTTCAAGTACTCGATGCCTGGACGCTCCTTGTCGACGGTCGGACCGGAGTCCAATGCATCGATGTCAAAGGTCAAGCGATAACGAATGAAGCGCGAGCCATCAAGCGTTGCCAAAGTCGTGGTACCACCGTCGCCAGTCCATTCCGACTTGGCGCTGAGGTCAGGATCGTTGGTGCCGGTGATGGCATCGGTGCCCTGGAACTGAATCCGAACACTTGCCGAAACTGGCAGGCGATCCTTAGTGTCAGTGGTGTTGACACGGAAGAACTTGGACTTCACGACCCAGCTTGCACTTGCCAATAAAGCCATTGGACCATCACTGACGCGTGTGGTCAGTACCAAGGTCTCAGGGCTTGCGGTGTAAGTTGCTTCCATGATCTCGAAGGTACTGGCGTTGCCTAAGGCAGCGTTAGGCAGCACATCGAAACCGACCAGCAGGTTCGGGTTGCGCAGGAACTCAGCTGCGAAGGAGTTGGATGGATTCGCGATCGTGACCGAGTAGTTACTGAAGGTTGCGGAACCTGCGCCAGCATCACTGCCGATGGTGTCACCTGCAACTACCTTGTTGGCCGAAGAAATCACCATGCCGGTGTCCGAATCGATGCCATCGAAGTGCAGCAAGGCGTCCAAGTAGGCAGGGTATGTTCCAGCACCACTGTTGGTACGCAGACCAGCCAAACCGGTATCGATCCACTGTGACTGCAGTTGTGACTCAGGCGAGTAGAACGGCACCAAAGTGAAGGCCTGTGGCATGGTGTACAGACCCAAGATCTCATCTTGGCGATCGGACACCGGTGGGTTGTCCAAGTCTTCGACGGAGATGTACTGCTTGAAGGCTGCATCCACCGTCGGGTGGTAAGTGATATCGGTGAGTGGGTTCGGTACGTGTACCTGAATCACACCCGAAGCACCTGCGCCGCCGCGACCAGTACTGTAAGGACCGTTGCCATCAAGATCCGTGTCGTTGGTAGCACCACCATTATTAAAGGTAGCCGAAGCCGTGCTGACAGCCCAACCACGACGACCACCAATGGCTTGCACCACGTGGTTGCCGGCCAGGTTATCGAAGAAGGTCGCTGGGACACCTGGGTCACCAGCCGTTCCGACATCGATTGCTGCGACATTCAGCCCCGTGGTGGTATGGAGAATCATATGGCCACCAGAGCCACCACCGGAACCGGACACTTGCGTGGTAGTTCCCGAAACGGTGCCTTCGTAGGAAGCTTCACCACCATGACCTGCGCCACCATTGACCCTCAGCGTAGTGCTTGGGCCAAGAGTAATCGCGCCAAGCGCATGGATCTGAACCTGACCACCGCCACCGCCTCCAGGAGCTCCACGGTAGTAAGCCGGTGTGGCTGGACCGTGGTTCGGGAAGTTTGGGTCCGGCCAGTGATCAATCAATGGCAAAGCAATACCCATGCCGGTGCCATCATCGATGTAGCGCAATAGCTGCTGCATATCGCCACTTGCTCCGCCACCGGAGCCAGCATAGGGAGCCATCAGTTCACCGGTAACCAAGACTGGGTCGGTGACGCCACCATCCCAGAAGAAACGGTTGCCATAGAAGTCGTTGCTCAGGTCGCCATCAGAGAAGACCGAAGTACCAGCGAGGCCACCATCTGGACCATTGGTCAAGCTACCAATGTCATAGCTCATGTTGGCGGTCGTTCGGGCTGGATCGAAGAAATCGTTGTCGGTAGCGTCGCCATCTTCAAGCAAGTCCTCGTAACCGTGTGTGCCGTGTGCACCTGGGCCTGCTGCTGCACCACCGGAACCACGAGCACTACCCCGTAGGCCTGCTTCTGCCCCAGTGAAGATTGCATCTTCATCGAGAGTGGTGCCGCCATCAAATGCGGTGTGGCGATCGGCGCGCAAATCTGGACCGGCGTCGTCGAAATTCAGCGGGTTCTCCAGTGCGCTCCATTGATCCCAGAAAACGGAATCAGTACGTCCAAGGCTGAATGCGCCGCCACCGCCACCGCCAGCAACAATGTACTGAGCAGTCACTCGGCCAGCTCCACCACCAGTTGCGGCGAACTCGGTGTACTGTTGGAAGCCACCTTCACCACCTTGACCGCCACCGAAGGTTGCGCCGAATGGACCGTTGCCGGTCTCACCGCGAACAGTGTAGCTATCAATGGTTTGCGAAGAAGTACCACCATCTCCACCACCACAAACGCCTTCAGCGCCTGGGCCAGGCAGTTCCGGGTGGTAAGCACCACCATCAGGTGCAGCAGCATTGAAGCCACTTGCATCCAACGTTCCGAGCAGGTTGGCTTCGCCAGCGACATAGATGATCAATGGGTTGTCACCTGCAGCGCGCAAAGTGGCACCTGACTCGATCGTGAAGTCATTGACCTCAAGAACACCATCGGTGATGGTGAAGGTACGACCATTACCATCGGAGAAGTCATGGCTGCCGTTATCCGTGGTCAAGGTCAACAGACCCTGGGTGGCGGTCACGACGAGGTTTTCGTCGGTGGCCACTGCCGAACCTGGGAACTCGAAGTCCGCCGACAACAAGTTCGGAGAGACGCTTGCGGTTGGTTGTGGCAGCGAGGCATCGAGGTCGAGGCCGTTAGGACCTTGGAACTCATCGCGGAACTCATCGACGGTGACATCGGTCTCCGTGAACGCTGGGCCATCAGCGTATAGCTGTGCCAAGGTCGGCATGCTGACGGGCAAGGAAGTGACCGCGGTCGTGTTGGTCGCACCGCCGATATCCTGGAAGTCCGAGGAAGCTACGACGCGAATCGAACGACTTGGCAACAACACGCCGCTTACACGGAAGTGAAGGACTGCGCCGTCGCCACAGTTTTGCACCACCAACCAATCACCTGCAACGATGTTGCCGGAGGTTGGGAACAAACCCACTGCGTTGGAGTACTGAACGTGAAGACGATCCAGCGCAAGGTTGTCCGGAGACGGGTTGATCGACTGGTTAAAGGTCACCACGATCTCGGTCATGTCCTGCGACAGCAAACCGAGAGAGTTCGGAATCTCGACGGTGTCGAAAGCTGGTGGACCGATGATGGTATCTGCGAAAAGAGCCTCACCGATTTCAGGCGTCTTGAAGTCGCGGGTCAGGCCAGTGGCCAATTGATGGCCCTGGGTATCACGCAAAATCGACGAGCCTTGGTTACCCAAAGTAGGCAGAACCAACTCGTAGTTGTTGCCGCCAGGTACTAGGCCACCGTTGGTGTTGCCAGCGTTGGTCGGGCAGGAAGGCGTGAAAACAATCATGCGATTAGCGCGTCCACTGGTATCCGCCGTCAATTCGAAAGTGCCGGTCACTGGCTGGCCAAGGCCGCCTGCATCCGTAGGACGAATGATGATGGAAGCGAAGCCGATCGAAGCCGGGTTGATCGCACTGTTGAACACGATCTGAATCGGACGGTTCAGAGCCCAGATGTCGCCATCACTGATGTTGGTGGTCAGGGCTTCGAAGGTGCCGACTGTCGGCGAGGATGACTTACATCCCCCCGCGAAGACGGCACTAAGTACGCCGCCCGCGATCAGGAGGTTACGCAGGATGGGAAAACGAGATGGGAGCATCAATTGGTAGTGTAAGCGAAGCCAAAGGCGTCGAGTTCTGCTTCAAGGTCTTGGTCGATGTTGGCGACGAAGGTGAAGCGTAGCTGGAAGAAGCGTTTGCCGGAGGCAACCAAGTCTGCTGCATCGTCGGACCAATCGGTTGGTGGGTCGACGTTGCCACAGGCAGTATTGTCGTAATCGCCGTAGGCGTCAAAGCCGGACGATGCATCGTCCAAGGGCGATGCGAGGTCGGTACAGCCAGTTTCCTGGACCAGAGTCGTAGCACGGTAATCGACCAGTACCGAGGTTCCTGGGTTGGCTTGAGTGGAGGTTGGCTCCAAAGTCACCGAAGACAGCGACTGGATATCACCACCGAAGTCGAACCAGTGGGTGTAGATCTTGCTGACCTTGGTCACGAAATCGACCTGGCCCCAGTAGAGCTCAGGACCGAAACCCTTGGTCACGGATCCTTGGGTTGGACCAGAAGTCACGTAGCCGCCATAAGGGTGCGTACCCTTCGGGGGCAAGTCAGGGCTAACTAGTTGCCAAGTAGGAGCAGTGTCCTGACCACCGGCGCTGAACACGCGGAAGGCCGGGATGTTGGACGAACCAACCATGATCTGCACCTGGAAACCGTTGAAGCCCCATTCACCACCACGTGGGTAGCAACGGTAACGCATCAACAGTGGCAGGGCGATACTTGGGTAGTAACCCTTGTTGTAGGTCGGAGGAGCTGCGGAGACCACGCGTGGTGGCACGCCCCATCCATCCAGTGGGTTACCGCCTTCCAAGCTACCGCCGTTGGGTTTCGGGAAGGAAGTATCGCGCCACGTGTAAGTCGTCGAGAAGTCTGGCCATGGGTACATGAACACACCACCAGGAGTCTGGAACTTATTGATGGTCGAGATCGAATAACTGCTATCGAAGCAGATCACCTCATCCAAGTCCGCGTAGGTGTTTGGGTTCTGACCGTAGCCGTAGATGTTCTCGTCGAAGCCGTTCGAAGTCAGACGACGCAGACCCGAGTTCTTGTGTCCTGGGTAACCGGTCATCGGGTTGATGTAGTCATCCGGGAAACGACGCGAGTGTGCGAGCGCAACGGAGTAACGTGCGAAGGTGTCATCAAACAAGACGCCTTCGAATGGTGACCAGTTGAGGCCTTCGACATCAAGGTTGAACTCGGAGTTCGAGGTCAGACCGAAGCCAAGGTGGTGATAACCCCAGACCGTCATCATGACCGAACCGGAAGGTACCAATGGCGTCATGATGCCAGCGGTGAACTTCAGACGGTTACCGATGTACAGGTTGGTCTGGTCAGCTTGGCGCGAGAAACGCGTCAGCGAACGACCGCGGAGTACACCATCGCCAAGTTGAGGACCTAGCTGACCACCGTATTCAGGAGCCTGATCGTTATCTTCATCAGCACCGTTACCGCGCAAGGCGAAGTAAGCGTCTGCTGGGACACCAGCTCCGGTATCGTCCAAGGTCAACTGTCCAGCCGCTTGGCTGGAGTGACCTGCAACGAAGCCAGTGAAGTTCATCGGGTTACCCGACAAGTCGAGGATACCGGTGGAACCATCACGAAGAGCCAACGAAATCTGCTGCAATGCACCAAGACCGAATGGGTCCGTGACACCTGCAACTGGAGCCATGGTGAAGCTTTGCGCATCACCGGATACCGAAACCGGACCGAACATAATCGCACCGGAACCTGCACCTGGGCTGAAGCCTGGCAAACGGTCGATGTAATCAGCGACGGCCTCACCGCCGAGCTGGTCCCACTCATCATCCACGACTTCTACGTTGGCGTCGTCGGTGCTGGCGAGCACCATCGAATCCAGGGAACGTACGGTGCCGACGTCAATCGGCTCACTGAAACGTACGGAGAAGGTTGCGAAAGGATCGACATCCGTAGCCGGGAAGGAAGCCGGCGATGGAGTGATGGTCACGAAGCAGTACTGCACAGGAGCATCAGCCACCGTGTACTTGGTGGTCAACAGACCACTGATGCCGGAGCCACCTGCGGATAGTGATCCGGACAACAAGGTACCGGTCACGACATAAGCGCTGTCATCGACTGCACTGACGACGCTGGTGACCTGGATCAGCGCATCGCCAACCTCGTGGACGTCACCGACCTTCGGCGTGATCGGACGACAACCGACCGCGTCAATCGCGTAGGTCAAGGTGCGCAAGTAACCAGCTTCGGTGACGGCAGAGATGGTGATCTCTTGACTCACGATCAGGTCAGGGCGCAGATTATCGATCAGGAAGCCGTTGAAGACGTCGAAGTTGTTTCCAGTACGGAAAGCGCGGACGGAAACAGGATCAAAGCCGGCGAACTCATGGGGCTCGAGAATCGAGGAGCCGTTGGAATCACGCACGACATCGAAGGTCTGCGTGCCAGCCTTGTTGGTCAGCAACATGTTCTGGTTCAAGAACGGGTTGCGCGCGGTTGGGATCCGAACCTTGACGTTCGGGTTGACCTGACCAACCGATTCAGGGAAACCAACACCATTCTCAGGAATGCTGTAGGTCTCCGAGTCCTTACGCGAGATGGTCGGATCAAGAATCACCAAACCTCTTGGCGAACCGTCTTGGCCAATGCCTTCCTTGACGATGTATCGCAACTCAAGACTCTGGAAAGTTTCGTTGCTGGTACCGACCAAAACCTGGATCGTCTGGCGGTCTACCGTAGCTGGATCGAGGAACTCGCTGAAGACCAACTGGATGCAGCCGTTACGCGCCACCTTGGTGAACGGTGCTGGAGCATCGAAGCTCTTGGACTGCAGTGATGCGAGTCCGTTGGTCGCTGCCGTATAGGCGGCGTTGAAGGCGGCGGTGCCATCCTCCAGTTCAATGGTCAGGGTTTCACGCTGGGTGATTGGGTTGAGCCCGAGGTTGTAGATCACACCATCGCTCTGCACGCTCTCGCGAATCAGGACGTCGGACTCTACCAACAGCCCGGTGCTGTCAAAGACATCAACCAAACGCCCCCACTGCATGTCTTCCAAGACTAGCGTGGACTTGCCACTGCCGGCTCCAGTACTGCTACCAGCAGAACCAAGGTCATTCTTGGCGGCACCACACCCCATCAGCAAGATTGCTGGAAGGGCAAGGCTGAGGAGTGAAGTCTTCTTCAGGAGGTTGTTCACGGTGAAATCCATTTTAGTTTTTCCAAACGATGCCTAAACCGTCGAGCGCTGGGCGCAAGCCCAGGTCCGCGTTGGAGTTGAAGGTCACTCGTACCTGGAAGTACTTGTAGCCAAGTCCTTCAAGGTCAGCGAAGTCGGTGGTCCAAACACTTGGCGTACTGACGTTACCGGTAAATCCATCCCAGTCGCCGTAGTTATCCAGTGGCGTATCTGCGGTGGTCAACGGCGATGGGCTGCCCTCTGGGTCGTTGTTCTCGTGGCTGACTGCTGCAGCGCCACGGAACTCCACGACCATCGACGTACCAGTCGGCTGTGCAGCGGCTGGTGGTTCCACAACGACGTCGACCACAGCATCAGGGCTGAGGTTGGCGCCAAGGTCGAACCAGTGGCTGTACATACGCGAGACGTCGAGGGCGAAGTCGGCTTGCACCCAGTAGATAGCTTGGTCACCGATGGATGGCGTTGGGCCACCACCTGGCAAGAAACCACCGGTAGGGCGCGTACCACCCTTGGCAGGGTTGTCTGGCTGAACCTGCTCCCATTGGCTACTGCTGTTCTGACCACCTACTGAGTAGATGCGGCAGATTGGCGAGTACAGCGGGTTGCGTCCCTGCGGCACGATGTCCGTGACGATGAAGGAGTTCAAACCCAACGTGTTGCTTTGCGGGAAGGTGCGGTAGCGATACAGCAAAGGCAAGGCAACCGAAGGTGCGAAGCCGGGGTCCCAAGCGAAAATCTCACCGGAGTCCGTCAAGTATTGAGGGCCTGGCGTAGTTGCCTGAGCGCCACCGAGATAAATCTGAGGAATGGTGGTGTCTCGCCAGACGTAGTTGCTGGTGAACTCGGGCCATGGCAGGTAGTTCACACCATTGGTCACGAAGGTGTTGATCGACTGGGTGAAGTAGCTGCTGCGGAACACTTCCACCTCATCTACGCCCGTGTCGACGCCCTCTTGATAACCGAGGATGTTGGCATCGAAGCTTTCGGTGACCAGACCCGATTGTGCATTCACAGGGTTGCCTTGAATGTCGAGGACTTCGTCCGGCTGGTACTCCGAGTGCGCGAAGGACAAGGAGATGTCGGCGAAGGTTTCGTCATAGACCACACCGTTGTTCGGTGCCCAGTTCCAGCCCACGACCGTGACGTTGTATTCCGTCGGATCGGTGTAACCGAAGCCGAAGTCGTGTGCGCGGTGCATGCCCATCACTACGGCACCAGCCGGAGTCAGTGGCTCGTTGACCGGAGCACCCAGTGGGCGGTTTGAGATCGACTCACGCGAAGTATCCGCAGTACGCGAGAAACGCTCAGGCACGCGACCAGTGACTTCACCGGCATTGATGATGTTGACTTGGCCAGCCCATTCGGCAAGGCCGTCGCCGTTCTCATCCAAAGATGCGGCGGAGAGCACGAAGCTCTTGTAGCCAATATCAATCGAAGAGACGGTAATCGATTCCGCTTGACCGTCGTTACCTGCGACGAAACTCGACAAGTCGATGGGGTTACCGGAAAGGTCCTTGATGCCATCGGCGCCATCACGCAGAGCAACCACGAATGCGTGGTCGGTTCCTGGGTCACGCCAGCCAGCGGAAGGTGCCAAAGTGAACTGACGGTTGCCGTCGGTTGCCTCAATGGAACCGAACAGCAGGCGACCACCAAACTCAGAAGCTGGGTCGGCGCCGGCTGCGACTGCACGGAAATCAAAGCCACGCTGACGGTCGATGAAATCACCGACGCTTTCCGCGTTCTCGATCTGGCGGAACCAAGCTGCTTCGATCTCGAAGGGCTCGTTGATCGCGCCCGTTGCGGTGTCGTCTGGGCTGGCAACCACGAAGGTCTTCATGGAGCGCATCGAGTTCGGGTCGATTGGCTCATCGAAACGCACCGTAACGGTGGCGTTCGGATCGATGTTGGTGGTCGGGAAATCGCCAGCCACGACAGGTGGCGGTTGAATGTCCAAGTAACAGACTTGAACCGACGCATCGACTGGGGTGTAACGCGTGGTGTAACGCGCGGACAAGTTTGCTGCGCCCGTGATGATGCTGGTATCTGCAGCTTCGATCGAGGTACGTACGCGGTAAGCAGCTGGGTTGCTGGAGTTCAAGACATCGGTCACCAACAACAAGCCGGTGCCGACCTCGAAGATGTCACCCACCTTGGGCAACATAGGCTGACAACGCACGGCATCGACGCTGTAGACCACATCGGCGGTTGCGCTGGTCGCGGCAGTCACGCTTGAGATGGTTGCCTGCTGCACACCGATCAGGTGTGGGCGGGTGGCATCGCGCAGGAAACCGCGATAGGCATCGACCTCGTTACCGGAGCGTGCGGCGCGCACCAAGACAGGCTTGCCACTGATGAACTCCTCGAAAGGCTCGGTTGCAGGGTTCTGCACAGTTGGTGTGCGACGGCCATCGAGGCTCTTCAGCACCAACGGCTGGCCGAACAATGGATCCGGCACGGTTGGGATGCGGAAAGCCATGTTCGCCGAGAAGGTGTCGACCGAACCAGGAAAACCAACCGCGTTTTGCGGGATGGCCTCTTGAGCAGCCTCTTGTGCCGAGACTGTTGGATCGAAGATCACATATCCCTTACCCGTCACGGAATCGTTATCAACCACATAGCGCCCTGCGAACGACAGCAGAGGTGGGTCGCCAACGTAGACCTGAACCGTGGTGAAGTCCACGGTGTTGGGATCGACTTGTTGCGAGAACTGCAGACGGACCGCGCCGTTACGAGCGATCATGCTCATGGGCGGTGCAGTTGTTGTCTTCTTAGCCGTGACATGCTGCAAGTTGTCTTCGGCCGACGCCAGCAAGGTGTCGAATGCCGAGGTACCGAATGCCTGCAAGATGGTCAGCGTTTCACGCTGCGTTGCAGGGTTGGTGGACAACTCGTAGTTGATGCCGTCGGAATCGAGCAGGTGATTGATCACCACATCTGCATCGATGAGGGTGCCATTGACATCATGGACATCGACAAGACGCCCCCAGTCAACACTCTCGAGGAATAGACCTAGGGTCTCTTGGTTGGAGCTGCCGATGCCGCTTCCAGAGTCGGAGCCTCCAGTGATACAGCCGCCGCCAACGGTGGCAGCAGCGAGGCTGAGGAGTGCAATTCTCGAGAAAAGTTTCATCCTGAGTGGGTTCTGTCGTTCGAATTCAATGGGACGGTCTGTGACAAAGCGCGTGAGCCATGACACAGACCTTCTATCCTAAAGGTGCGCATGCTTGTTCGCTTGGGTCATATGAGCAAATCCCGTACCAGCCCTAAGAAGTAGCCTGGAAGGCCCTTATGTGGACAAGAGCGCCCATGAAGTGCGGAAACGCACAGGCTCCGTATGGAGTCCCATTTTCGGCATTATCCGCCCCAGGTGTAGCCCGCAGCAGTGGCTTCGTCACGGCGCAAGAATGGCCGTAAATTCTCTGGAGAAATCCGCAATGCAGCCTGGGAGTGCGCGGGGTGCACACGATGAGTGGATCGGCAGCCGGCATAATCGACCGGTAGCAGCGAATCGCAGTAGGAGCACAGGAAGGTCCTACGAGCCAGGCCGACGACCCTCCAGGGAGCGGTGATCCCCTCTGAGCGAGTGATGCAACCCTCGTTGGGGCAAAGACCTAGGTCGTGCTCCTGGCTTCCAGCAGGAAGTGGAGCCAAAGCCGGCAAGGGCCATTTATCCTCTCCCAGCATGGCCAAAAAGACCACCTGACGCACGACTGGGCCCATTGCAGCCTGCTCGAAGTACAGGGCTCTAGGGTCGTGGTCGACCGAGGCGGGCAACTCTTCGCAGCGCGGAAGCGGGTGCAATAGCTGGCAAGACTCCATCAGTGGATTCTTCAAATGATCCGCAGTGACCCCCGGATAGCCCCCAGAACCGACCTCAGCGCCGCGCTCGGCCTGCATGCGTGTCAGGTACATGGCGTCGAGCCTGTCGATTTCGGGCGGGTCCTCGCGGAATAGGCTTTTCTGCACCAAACCCTTCGGTTCCAGAACACGCGCCTCTGTAGAACCGGTCCACTCCGCAAACAATGGGTGCTTGCCCCAACGCAGGCGGTAATCGAACTTATCGAGGATGCGTCGCTCGAAACTGGCTTCCCAGTCAAGACCTTTGCCTGGCAGCAAAAGGATACGTGCGCCCAACATGGCAAGGCCCCAGGCCAGCGAGCGGGCGGTGCGTCCATGGCGCAAATCCCCCATCAAGGCCACTGTGCGTCCTTCGAACTCACCCCATTTGCGATACAGGGTGTAAAGGTCAACTAGGGTTTGAGTGGGATGTCCAAGTCGACCATCGCCCCCGTTGACCACCGGTACTCCGGCATATTGGCTGGCCAAACGTGAAGCGCCATCGTTGGGGTGACGCAAGACCAGCAAGTCACAGTAGCTGCCGACCACCTTAGCCATATCAGCTAGGGTCTCTCCTTTGGTGCCGCTGGTGGTGCTTGGGTCCGAAACCGAGATCACCGAGGCGCCAAGTCGATGCGCGGCGGACTCGAAGGACAAGCGGGTTCGCGTGGACGGCTCGGCAAAGACGGTGGCAATGATGCGCCCGCGAAGGGCTTCGCTGAATTCCAATGGCCGGTTCTCGACTTCACGGGCGCGCTGAAAAAACGCTTCCAGAAACGCAGGGTTGAAGGCTTCAGCAGAATGAAGACCTTCCATAACCGGCAAGAGTTGCATCACAGGGAATCCGTTGGGCGTTTCAGCAAGGGGGTGAGTACCACCACGCGAACAACAGGATACCCCCACAACCTGCCGACGGGAATGCCCCTAAAGAGCTTCCAGGGCGTCGCGTTCAGCCAGGCTGACTGCGACCAACTGCCCGACCGGAGGCGGCGAGCCCAATTGCCCCAGCAGGCGCTGCTCCAAGGCCTGCAACAAGGCGACCTGAGATTGCGGTTCGCCACGTAAAAACGGGCGCGGCAGGACTTCCTCGGCCGTCCAGCTTGCCTTGCGATCGCAACGGTTGACCACCAACGGATCCCGCTCGGTACGCCGGGCAACGGCATCGAGGATCTGCGCGCTCGGTGGCTCGGCGGCATCGAAGACCCAGATGACTCGCCAGGCCGACGTCAATGCTTGCTCAGTCATCTTCACCGCCGCCTTGTCGACGCCCTGCGCCTGCTCCCAAACGCCAGCGCTATCGACCAACTCCACCACGAAGGCTTCGGCATCCAGACCAAGCTGCAGGGGTGCGGCTACCAAGTCTCTTGTTGTGCCGGCCGCTTCATTGGCGGTCACGCGCCGCTCCTGCAACCAAGCATTGAACAGCGTCGACTTGCCGGCGTTGGGTGGACCGGCGATCAGCACGGTTGGTGGTTGCGCCAAGACTTGTCCCCACGCATTCCATTTGCGCAACGCTGCGACTTGTTGCTGCCGTTGCGGCTCCGGCAACCTGCTGATGCGTTTCAACTCCGTGTTCCAAGGAGTGGCCAAACGTGCACTGAAGATGCGCGCGGCCAATGGCGAAGTGGCTTGCAAGAAGGCTGCTTGTTCCGCATTGCTTGCATTCGTTACTGCACCCTCCCTTTCCATATCAAGAAGCTCTTCGCTTTCGACCCAACCGAGTCGATGCAGGAAATCACGCAAGGCTGCGGCCACTCCAAAGCCACCGTGCATGTGAAGCTCAATCACAGTGTCTCGCTGCTGTTCTCCGCCGACTGCGCGACACCAACACAAGGCTTCATCAAAGGCGAAGCGATTGCGCATCAATACCACCTTGCCGACTTGCATCGCCTCACCGTTGCCGAGCAACTCCTGCATCTTGTCGGCCGAAGCACGCAGCTCCCAAATCGACAATGCGCTGGCTCCAGCAGCAGATAGTCGCCGATAGCGTGGTTGCCTAATGCTCTCGCCGGGCATAAGCAGCAAGGGCTTCCAGCACGAGGTTCTCGCACCGTTGCCATGTAGGCAAGAACTCTTGGATGCGTGGACTATCGCCACCGCTCAAGAATCGTTGCGCTTGGCATGTCTGCTCCTGTTCGAAGCGATGCGCCAAGCCTTCGATCGCATAAGACATTGCCAATGAGGTTCCGGCAAAGACGGCGCCGGCGGTATTCGGTGGGATAGCCGCAGCACTATTCAAGGGTGCATCCAGATGCGGACACGCCTCGGCCAAGGCGCGTTCTTGAACGCTCAAGCCAGCACCAATTGCACCGCCTTGAAAGCGCCCTTCGGCATCGACGAAATCAACCGTGAAGGCGGTACCACAATCAGCAACCAAGACGGCACTTTGACATTGCTGCCATGTGATCCAAGCGGAGAGCAAACGATCCATGCCGGTGCCTTCGGTGAGGATCTCCAACGGCACGTCGGTCGCGCGGAGTTGCTGCAACGGAAAGCTGAACCAGCACTCGTTATTGAGGAAGGCGTCGGCGCGCGGCGAGGTACTGGCCACGTAGATGAACTGCGGCTGCAAGTCCTCGACCAAGGCGCGCAACTCACGTCGGCCGGCACCGGCTTGCCAATCAAATGCGGTGACTCTGCTGTGCCCAAGCAAGCACACCTTCACCCTGCTGTTGCCAACATCCGCCAGCAAGACAGGCTTGGTCACGATCAGCGCGGCAGCCTGTAGGACAAGGTGCGTACGCCGCCCAAACGCTCAATGCGTACGGTGATCAGGTTGGTATCGAGGTTTTTGACCGATTCGAAAAGCTGATCACGATTGGTGGCTGGTTCACCGTTGACATCCAACACGATGTCGTCGGCGCGCAGACCGAGGCGCTCGAACACCGAGTTGGCCGGCACGCTCTTGATGCGCAAGCCGATGACCTCGTTGGACAGCGGGTCGCGTTGCACACGGTGCGGCAGCGAGCTCAAGATCTCTTCCTGAGACATGGACTCGAGGACCTCGACATCTTTCTTGCCGACGGCATAGCTATTGGCCTCGCTGAGCTCCTTGGTGTAATCCGGAGCGACGGTGACGACCGCCTCGGTGTTGCCATCGGTGGCACCATCCCTGTTCTTGCCATCGGCAAAGACCTGGGCGGCGTCGACCTCATAGGTCAGAGCGTAGACCTTGATGATCTCCTTACTTTCGACCAACTCCAACTCGACCCAACCAGGCTGTACTTCCTTGAGACGGATCTTTAGTCCTTCTTTGCCCTTCAGCTCGAAGACTTCGCCCACGACCAGGAACTTACCAATGAACTTATCATCGGCGGCGGTCTCGCCGCGCGCTTGGATCCAAGCCGCGTTCGGCGACTGGATCAGAGGGACCTCGACATCTTCTGCTGCCAAAACAGCCTTCTCGACCACGGGATTGTTGTCCTCTGGCACTGGCGGTGGCGCCACATAACCCGTGACATTGAGTTCCTGCAGGACTGCGTATTGGTTGTAAGGCTTCAAGTGCGTGATCCCTTGACCACCGATCGGTGCCTTCACCTGCGAATCCACCTTATTCAAATCCAACCTGCTGATGATCTTCTCCTGGTTCAGACCATAGTCAGCCATCTTCCAACCGAAGCCGGCGAGAGCTGCAATGCCCACAAGTACGAGCAAAAGGCGGATGAGTTTTTCGTTCACGAATAGCATCTTAGCGGTGTCCTCTAGCGATTGCGACGCGCTAGAGCCTAGGCTTCTTCCCCTTCAGCGACCAAGGACTGCAGGGATTTAAGCATTTGTTCCAGCCCTTTTCCGGTTGCCGACGAGATGCAGCGCTCCGGATGGCCGATTTCAACGAAGAAATCCTTAGCGATCTGGGCTGATTCCTCGTCTTCGACCTTGGTGGCGACGACCATTGTTGGGCGGCTGGCCAATTCGGCGCTGTAGCCATCCAACTCGCCGCGGATCACGCGGTAAGCTTCTTCAGGTGGATCTGAGGACATCGACGAGCAATCCACCAGATGCAGCAAAACGCGGGTGCGTTCGACATGGCGCAGGAACTGGTGGCCCAAGCCCTTGCCCTCATGGGCACCCTCGATCAACCCGGGAATATCGGCGATCACGATCTGGCGTTCCAAGTCGCCAAAATCGAGAATCCCCAAAGAAGGGTCCAGGGTGGTGAAGGGATATTCCGCCACGCGTGGGCGTGCAGCCGTCACGCGGCGAATAAAAGTGCTCTTGCCAGCATTCGGCAGGCCGAGCAGGCCGACGTCGGCGACCAGCTTCAACTCCAGGCGCAACTTGCGGCTTTCCCCATCCATGCCGTCTTCGGCACGTTCGGGCGCTTGGTTGACCGAGGTCGCAAAGCGCGCGTTGCCGCGACCAGCCTTACCACCGGCACAGACCACGACCTTGGCGCCATCGACATCCAGGTCGGCGAGCAGGTTGCCGCGCTCGAAATCGAACACTTGCGTTCCTACAGGAACACTGATGACCAACTTCTCGCCGGACTTGCCGGTACGGTTATTGCCGCCACCAGGCTGACCATCGCCAGCGCGCGCGTGATAGTTACGCGACACCCGGAACAGCGAGTTCTCTTGGCCATCCGCGATCATCTCGACGTCGCCGCCGCGACCACCATCACCGCCATCAGGACCGCCCATATTGACGTACTTCTCACGGTGGAAGGATCGGCAACCACCACCGCCCTTTCCGGCGCTAGCGATCATGACCGCTTCATCGCGGAACATGTTCTCGATCTTTTGTCCCATGTTTTTGTCCTGGTCAGGTAGCCCTGCTGCTCTAGCTAAAAAGACTGCGGGGCAAGAATAGCCTCAGCGCTGTCTCAAGGAAAAAGCCTGGAAGTCGTGAGACTCCCAGGCTCAAGGCCGCGTGATCCACGCGCGGCTGAAATGCTTAGCCCTCGAGAGGAGGGACGATGCGCACCCGACGGCGAGACTGGAACTCAACAGTGCCATCCCACAGTGCGTACAGGGTGTAATCGGTGCCCATGCCGACACCGCGACCTGGGTGATGCTTGGTTCCACACTGGCGGATCAGGATCTCGCCGGCTTGGACCTTTTGGCCACCGTACTTCTTGATACCGCGCATCTGCGCGTTGGAATCACGACCGTTCTTGGTCGAGCCGCCACCTTTCTTATGTGCCATTGTTCTGTTTAACTGTTTGGGCTAGGAGACGCCTTAGGCGCGAATCTCCTTCACGCGGATGTGAGTGTACTTCTGACGATGGCCAACGCTCGAGCGGCTGCTCTTGCGGCGACGGAACTTGGCGACGGTGATCTTCTTATCAAGAACTTCACCGACGACTTCGGCGACCACGGAGGCGCCATCGACATTAGGGGTGCCGACTTCGACAGATCCATCCTCCTTCTTCAGGAGTTGGACTTGATCAAAGACGAGTTCACTGCCAGCCTCAACGGTGGACATGCGGTCAATCCACAGGTCTTCACCAGGCGTGAGAGTAAGGCAGCGGGAGCGGTCGCGGACGATTGCGTACAAGGTATTTTTCCTATGCAAAAGGGGCGGACATTCTAACGAGGGTCCGGTGCATCGGCAAGAGCAGTAATGGGTTCTAGGACAGATTCTCCAGAGGGAACCTGCAGATCCTCCACGAACTCGACCTTGTGAGGTAGATCCTGGAGGGCGTTTTGATGGCGACGGAGCTGGTGTACAACCCCCTCTTGAGCACGAATTCGCACCTGCCAAGCGCCCGTAAGGGCCCTCAAACGGCGTAAAACGCGCAAAGCGCCGGCACTATGGTGGGCGTAGTTGCCGCTGCCACCACAGCTGCGGCACATGGCGTCGGCGGCGCGGGCGGGCCCGGTGCCGAGACGCCGGCGGGTAAAGGAGAACAGCCCAAAGCTGCCGATTCGCCCGGTTTTCATGCGTGCGCGGTCGCCCTGTAGGGCCTCGCGCATGGATTCTTCGACCTGCCGACGGTTGTCAGGGGACCTCATATCGATGAAATCGACCACGATGATGCCGCCCAGATCGCGTAGGCGAACCTGATTGGCAACCTCTTTGGCAGCCAGCAGATTGGTCTCCAGTGCGGTCTCTTCCAAGGTGGTGCCTTCGACCCGGCCACTATTGACGTCGATGGCGGTCAGGGCCTCGGTCGGATGGATCACGATCGACGCGCCACGCCCGATCGGCACGCGGCTGCGGAACAAGCGCTGGTAATCGGTCTCCAAACCAAGTTGCTCGAACAACGGCACATCATCTTCATAAAGACGCAGCTCAACGCGTTCGGTCGCGGCTTTGCGCTCGAGGAATGCAGCGATTGATTCAAAGCCCTTCTGTTCGTCGCATTGAATCTTGTCGATCCCGGCGTGGAACAGCTCGCGAATGGCGCGCATCACGATGGTCTCTTCCTCCACCAACAAGGCAGGTGCTTGTGCCGCCGACGCCGTCTTGGTCATATTGCTGATGCGCTTTTGGATGCGCGTCATATCGGCTTGCAAGACGCGCTTGGGTTCCCCCGCTGCGGCCGTGCGTGCAATCACTGGCATCTCTGCACCGCCACCAAGCTCGGTGAGAATCTCACGCAGACGTTCGCGCTCTTCTGTTTCCTCAATGCGACGACTGACACCGATGCGACCAAGCGATGGCATCCACACCAGACCAAAACCAGCTAAGGAAATGATGGTCGATAAGGTGGCGCCTTTGCCGCGAACGGGATCGCGCACCACTTGCACCACGACTTGACGTCCGACCTTCAGCAGATCGGAGATGCGGTTCCGTGCAGGCGCTTCGAATTCAGCTTCGGCGTCCGCCTCTTCGACTTGCTCTGCATCAGTTGTTTCAGCCGTTGCCTCCTTCTCCTCAACCTCAGCTTGCGCGGCACCCTCTTCACTGACCCGCTCTGGACGCTCGATGACCGCAGTCGCTGCAGCCATCGCATCGGCACTTGGATCAAGATAAGCAGGATGCACATTGCCGACATGCAGGAAGCCTGCACGTCGGTCGCCGAAGTCAACGAATGCGGCGTCGAGGCTGTCCTCAACTTGCTTGACCACACCCAGGTAGATGTTGCCGACCATCGAGCCGGCATCGGGGCGGCCACTGCGCAAATCGCAGATCTGCCCCTGATCAAGCAAAGCAATGCGCACCTCTTCGGGGTCACGAGCATTGACCACCAGCATGTTTCCGGACCTTGACATTTATTCAGCCTTGGTCGGCACAGAGTATCTCCACCATCTTGACGGCGGCTTGTTCGGCCTGAGGACCCGAAGCGTGCACTTCGATTTCAGCGCCATGGGCGGCGCCGAGGGTCATGACCGAAAGGATACTGCGTGCATCTGCCACCCTCCCATCGCAATGCAATTCGATGGTGGCTTCGAAGTCGATTGCCGCCGACACGATGGCATGGCTCGGACGAGCATGGATGCCATGTGTATTCACGACCTTCGCCTTGCGGACGATGGTCTCAACCATGTTTTGGTTTGAGTTAAGCCGCTGCAAGCTCGGACAGGAGATCAATCACCTGCTGAGCTTCATTGGCCTGTACCGAGAACGACACGAAATCCTCGTGCTTGGCGATGCCGGCTAACCAGCGCAGCAGGCCAAGATGTTCTTCAGCACCTTCTTCAGGGCGTACCACACAGAAAAAGACCTGCACCAGGCTGCCGTCGAGGGCAGCGAAGTCGAGGCCTTCCTTATGGATGCCGATGACGACGGAGACGTCGGTGATGCCAGCCAGCTTGACGTGCGGCATGCCTACACCAGCGTCGCCGGTGGACCCTTGTGCCTCACGCGCAATCAAGGCAGCCAAGAGCTCATCCTTACGCTCGGCCAAGGCCGGGTTGTTGGATGCCATCTGGTCAACCATGGCGGACAAGGCGCTGTCAGAGTCAGACACCTGAAGATCAAGCAGTACAGTCTGCTCGGAAAAGAGATCCACGTAGTTCATGGAGTATTGATGTTCCGCTAGTGAGGACGACGGTCCTTCGCGGATTGTTTTTCTTTGGACTTGAGGAACTGGCGCTCGATCTTGCCGACGACGCCGTCGACTGCCGTGCGGCCGTCGGATGCCTTATCAGAGGCAACAAAAGATTCACCACGCTTGCGGTGAATGATGACATCACAGGTGACGTCTCCGCCATCATGGTCAAAGACCACCTCACCCTTCTCAAACTCTTCTCCAAGGCGCTCAATATGGTTGAGCTGCTTCTGGGCATACTCCAACAGGGCCTGTGGGAAGGACTCGTGACGACAAGTAGTTTCGATTCTCATGTTTCTCGGGGGTGGCAGGAGATGTCCCACCACCATTAAGGATACGTGCTCCCCTAGTCCTGGCAAAGCCCCGTGAAGGGATCCGGTTGGTAGAACACGCGCCATAGGTAAAGACCCTCGGCTGCGGCGGTTGCGCCGGCCCGTTGGCGATCGCGGCCATCCCGCACCTGGGTCACCCACTGCGGCCCGCGCTTTCCGTAGCCAACCTCCAACAGGGTGCCGACCATATTGCGCACCTGGCGGTAGAGAAAGCCCTTGCCGCGGAAGTGAAAGGCCAAGCCGCCGCGCATCGGTTTGATGTGGGCCGAGGTAATCGTGCGGATGGTGGTGGTGGTACTGCGACCGGCAGCGGCGAAGGCTTCAAAGTCGTGGGTGCCAATCAGGGCCGGCAGCGCTTGGCGCATGGCATCCATGTCCAACGGGCGACGAATCCACGCCACCTTGCCGCGCTGCAATACCGGGCGTTCGGAACCGGTCGCTGCGAAGTAGACATAGTGTTTGCCGACGGCACTCTGGCAAGCGTGGAATCCTGGCGGCGCTTCCGCCGCGCAACGGACCGCCAGGTCATCGGGCAAGTAGGCATTCATGGCGCGCACGATCTTGTCGGCCGACAAACGTTTCACGGCCGGCAAGTGCACCACTTGGCCGAAAGCATGCACACCACTATCGGTGCGGCCACTGCCATGCACGACTTGGCTTTCACCCGAAACCGCAGTCCATGCGGTTTCCAACTCCTCCTGCACGGTGCGGAAACCTGGCTGCCGTTGAAAACCACAGAAGGCACCACCGTCGTACTTGACGATCATGGCAACGCGGCGTGGCGCGACGAAGTCGGCAGCAGGATCCTTAGTCATCCAATGGACGACGCCCACGATAGGCGTCGGCAAGAATCTCGCCGTGCAGGTATTCCAAGCGTGCGCCCGCTGGCAAACCGCGCGCCAGACGAGTGATGTTGGCCTTGGTATCGCTGAGCACTTCCATCACGCTAAGTGCAGCACCCTCGCCTTCACGATCGGGCGCAGTCGCAAGCACGACTTCCGTCACGCCTTCTTGTTCGACACGCCGACGCAATGCGTTCAATGCGTTGGCGTCGGGTTCGGCACCTTCACGCGGTGCGAAACCTTCCAACAACACGTGATACAAACCTTCGTGAACGCCGGCACTCTCGAGCTTCTCGACCTCACGTGGACCTTCGACCACGCACACTACTGAAGGATCACGTCCCTCGTCGGAACAGATCGCACAGGGGGAACGCAAGGTAATGTTGCCACAGGTCTCGCAACGTTGGGTTTCGATGCGCGCATCGCGCAAAGCCATCGCCAGGTCAGCGACCTCTTCACGCGAGGAACGCAAGACATGCAAAGCCATCCGCTCAGCACTACGCGCGCCAACGCCAGGGAAGCGCTCCAAGGCGCGGATCAATCGCTCTAGTGGTTCCGGAAAGGCCACGCTTACATCATGCCTGGCAAGCCCATGCCGCCAGTTACACCTTTCATCGCTTCGGAGTGGGCCGCTTCGGCTTGCTTCAGGGCTTCCTTGACGGCTGCACCGACGAGGTCCTCGAGCATTTCTACTTCCTTCGGGTCGACGACTTCCGCATCGATCTTGATCGATTGGAATTCGCGCGCGCCACTGACGAAGACCTTCACTGCACCACCACCGGCACTGCCCTCAAAGCTCTTCTTGTTGAGCTCATCCTGCATGTCGGAAACTTGCTGCTGCATTTTTTTAGCTTGGCGCAACAAACCGCCAAGATCACCGAGACTTCCTGCCATCGTTTTCTTTTGTGTGTTTGGTTAGGGCATTTCCTCTTGTCCGCCAAAGGATTCGAGCAGACTGTCGACCACCGGATCCTGCTCCACGCTGGCGCCTGTGTCATAAGTGAAACGCCACGGCCCGGGACTCCATGCCAAGCGGGCCAATGCCTTCAGTTCAATCGGGTCTTCGACCAGATTGCGATCACGCTGTTCCAAGGGATACAAGGTGATGACGACGGTGTCGCCTTCGAGCACACCGGCGACGTAGTTGCGTCGCACGACCGCGGCCAAAGTTGGGCGTTCGTTTTCGAGGCGTTGCAGCAGTGCTTCGATGTCGCGCAGGACGACGCTGCTGGGTGCTGCGGGTGTGGTGGCCGCGGGTGCTTGCGTTGGTGCGGGCGCCGAAGTTGCTGCGGGTGCAGGTGCACTTGCTTGCGGCACTGCCGCTGGCGCAACACTTGGTTGTGCTAGTGCTGCAGGAACAGGCGGAGTTGTAGCGGCTGACGCTGCTGGTGCGGGCGCCGGCACTGTAGGTGCTTGCGACTGCGGCATAGGCGCCGGGGTCGGAACAGGTGTTGGCGTTGCTTGCGGCACAGGAGCTACAGGCGCAGCGGCTGGCGCAGGTGCTGGAGTTGCTACGGGCGCAGGCGGCGCAGTTTGTGGCGCAGCGCTTGGGGCGGCAGCGACCGGCGCTACAAAGTCACTGCCCTGGCTCTTTCCCAGCAGTTGCGCCAGGTCAAAGAACTGCCCAACACGCGCTGCTCGTAACAAGGTCCATTCCAACAAGGCGCGCGCGCCCAGAGGCGATTTCTGCATGCGGTTTTCCAGATGGAACATCATGCCGAGCACACCTTCAAGATTGTCGCGACCCATTTGGCGGGCCAACTCGATCATGCGTGCGCGCCGCTCCGGAGCAGGCTCTACACCGAGTGCATCCTCTCCCAGCAAAGCCACGTGCAACAAGTCGCGCAAAGCATCGACCGCTTGCTCGACAAAATCACGTTCGGTGCCACCGCGTTCCAAGAAGCCTTCGACCTCTTGCAGGATGACTGCAGCTTGATCGGCAGCCATGGCTTCGAACAAAGTCAACCAACGCTCGGGTCGGGCCAGACCAGCCACGCTCTCCAAGTCATCCAAAGTGACTTTCTCACCGGCGGTGGCGAGTACTTGATCGAGCATCGATTCTGCATCCCTCATGCCGCCACGACATCCACGCGAGATTGCTTGCAGCACTTCGGGATCGACCTGCATGCCTTCGGCCTCGCAGACGCGCGCTAATTTGGCCTGAATATCGATCTCGCGCAGGCGTCGGAATTCGAACAGCTGACAGCGCGACACGATGGTGTCGGGAATCTTGTGCGGGTCGGTGGTCGCGAACAGGAACATTGCGTGTTCCGGCGGCTCCTCCAACGTCTTCAACAAGGCGTCGAAGGCTTGACCGGAAAGGCGCTGCACTTCGTCAATGATGTAGATCTTGCGGCGGTCGCGAATCGGCTGGGTTTGCACAGCATCACGAATGCCACGCACATCATCCACACCGTTGTTGGAAGCACCATCGATCTCGATCACATCAATATCGCCGCCGCGTTCGATATCGCGGCACATGTTGCATTCCAGACAAGGCTCCACGGTGGGCCCTTGTTCGCAGTTCATCGATTTGGCGATGATCCGTGCGGTGGTGGTCTTTCCCACACCCCGCGGCCCGATCAGAAGATAGGCCTGGCCCACGCGCTGGCGCTCAATCGCGCGGCTGAGCGCATGCACGATGTGCTCCTGACCGATGACCTCGGAGAACGTACGCGGGCGATATTTGCGCGCAAAAACGCGGTAGGTCGGGGCGGGCTCGCTCACTTGCATATCCTAGCAGCCGAAACTCGCGCTGCCGTCGGGGGCAAAAAGCCCACGCTAAGGCCCAAGGGAGGGGTTTTTGTAGGAACCGGAGGCCCGGACATCCACGGCGCCCGAGAACTTCCCCTTAGGGCTGCTTCGTTCCCGACCTGACCCGGTTCAAGAAAGTCTCGCCGCGTGGCGCCGGACCCCCGGTTCCTACAAAAGACCGAATGGCGGAGAGGGAGGGATTTGAACCCTCGGTACCTTACGATACACACGCTTTCCAAGCGTGCTCATTCGGCCACTCTGACACCTCTCCACGTATTCGGTTAAACAACGAATCCCCCCGATGAGGGATTGGCGGAGAGGGAGGGATTTGAACCCTCGGTGGCCTCTCGACCACACTGGTTTTCGAAACCAGCCCATTAAGCCGCTCTGGCACCTCTCCTTGGGCGGAGGATGATACCCGTGCCGACCTTACGAGGAAAGCCCCTATTCCTGACTGCTTGGCGGGATTTGCTCTGGAGCATCCGCGAGTGGCTGTTTGGCGCGCTTGCGACGAAAGAACTCGCGTAAAAGTGCGGCCGATTCTTCAGCCAGCACCCCGCCGACGGCCTCGATGCGGTGATTCAGTCCTGGCAGCTCCAACAACCTTGCGAGCGATTCCACACCACCGAATTTAGGATCGGCTGCTCCATAAACCAGACGCTTGATGCGCGCGTGCAATAAAGCACCGGTGCACTGGATGCATGGCTCGAGCGTGCAGTAGAGCTCGGCATCGACCAGGCGTTTCTCCCCCGCTGCCGCAAAGGCCTGCGAAAGCGCCAGCATCTCGGCATGGGCAGTCGCATCCTTCAGTGCCTCGACGCCGTTAGCACCACGGCCAATGATCTGCTTGCCACGCACCACGACGGCACCCACAGGCACCTCTTCCGCCTCCCACGCAGCTCGCGCCTGCCGCAACGCCAGCTCCATGATGGCCTCATCACGTTCACGCTGACTCTCTGGCTCACGCAGTGGGAAAAGTAAAGTCATGCTCCAAGCCTAGCGGATTCCCTCAAATGCTCATCACTCACTGATTGAGGCAACTAAGTCGCCCGCAAGTTCTCTGCTGACGTAGCGCCCGGGAAGATTCGAGGCGGAGCCGGCATTGCGAAGCGATGCCAACCGCCTCAAGATTCCGCGGCGCCCCGCGAGCGAGTAAGTTTCCCGCCTGCGGGAAGAACTTACGAGTGAGTGGCGCGCCCGGGAGGATTCGAACCCCCAACCCCCTGATCCGTAGTCAAGTACTCTATCCAGTTGAGCTACGGGCGCGTATTTGAGAGGCAGATTTCACAGTCGCCTGCGGCTGCCGTCAAGAGCTAAACGGAATTCTACTTCAGCCACCTCTGAGTGGCAGCGTATTGCTAGGCTAGATGCTTGTCGATGGAACCCTTCGTTCACCTTCACGTACACACCGAATACAGCCTTCTGGACGGCGCAAACCCGATCGGAAAGTTGGTTGACGCTGCCGTCGCCGATGGCCACACCGCCCTCGCGATCACCGATCACGGCAACCTTTTTGGCGCCATGGAGTTCTACCAGGCTTGCCATAAGCGTGGCGTGAAGCCGATCCTGGGCTGCGAGTTCTACATTGCAGAGGATTCAATGCTGAAGCCGCATAGCCGGCGCGCCAATCCTTACAGCCACTTGACCCTGATGGCGCATAACGAGAAGGGCTGGGAGAACATGATGGCGTTGTCGTCGGCGGGTTTCATCGAAGGGCAGCACTTCCGCCCGCGCATCGACATGGATTACCTGTCCGAGCGTGCCAGTGGATTAACTTGCTTGTCGGGTTGTTTGAGTGGCCCGGTCAACAAGCGCTTGCGCGTCGAAGATGAGCCTGGTGCGATCCAGACCGCAGGCATGCTGCAAGACATGTTCGGCAAGGAGCATTTCTACCTGGAGATCATGCGCAACGGTATCGCCTTGCAGGACAAGATGACCGAGGGCATGACGCGCCTGCAGGGTCAGATGAATGCGCCGTTGATCGCAACCAATGATATTCATTACTTGCGCCACGAAGACTGTGCCGCACAAGATGCAATGATTTGCTTGAACACCGGTTCGCGTTTGGACGATCCGGATCGCTGGCGCATGGACAGCGATACTTTGTACTTCCGCACCCGCGAGGAGATGAACCGCATCTTCTCCGACATCCCGGAAGCGTTGCGCAATACGCAATTGGTGGCCGATCAGGTCAATGTGGAACTCGAAATCGGGCGCTTGCGCTTGCCGGTCTTCACGCCTGAAGATGGACGCACTCCCGAACAGTTGTTCCGCGAGTTGTGCGAACGCGGCTTCAAGGAGTTGTACCCCGAGGCCACCCAAGAAGCGCGCGAGCGTCTTGAGTATGAGATTGGCGTGATCACCGAAATGGGATTCATTTCCTACTTCTTGATCGTCTGGGATTTGATCCGCTACGCGCGCGATTCAGGAATTCCCGTCGGCCCAGGGCGCGGTTCAGCCGCAGGCTCGATCGTGGCTTATGCGCTGGGGATCACGCGTATCGACCCATTGGAGTACGACTTAATCTTCGAGCGTTTCCTCAACCCTGCACGAATCTCGATGCCTGATATCGATATCGATTTTTGCAAGGATCGTCGTGAGGAAATGATTCACTATACGCGTGAGCGTTACGGCGACGAAAACGTCTGCCAGATCATCACCTTCGGCAAGCTCAAGGCCAAGAACGCATTGCGCGACATGGGCCGCATCATGGAGGTGCCGCTTCCTGAGGTCGACAGGGTCACCAAGAAGATCCCCGAAGGCCCTGGCGTCAAGCTTGGCAAGGCCATCGATGACGAACCTGACCTGAAGAAGTGGTTTGAGGAATCCGAGCTGCACAAGAAGTGGTTCGACTTGGCGCTGAAGGTCGAAGGCCTGCCACGCAACTCCGGCATCCATGCCGCTGGCGTGATCATCGCCGACCAACCGTTGCGTGAGATCGTGCCGCTGGCCAAGGTGTCCGGCAACATCACCACACAGTGGGATATGAAGTACGCTGAGCAGTTCGGACTGCTGAAGATGGACTTCCTTGGTCTGCGCACCCTGTCGATCCTGCAAGAGGCCGTCAATCAAGTGGAGCGCCGTCTCGGCGAAACCATCATTCTCGATGACCTTGAGCTCAATGACGAGGACACCTATGAGCTGCTGCGCAAAGCCGACACCGAAGGCGTGTTCCAGTTGGAATCAGGGGGCATGCGTAAGTTGCTGGCGCAGATCAAGCCCACGCATTACGAGGACATCATCGCAGTCCTAGCACTGTTCCGACCTGGCCCTCTGGGTTCAGGGTTGCATGAGACCTACGCGCGACGCAAGCATGGTGAGGAGAAGGTCTCCTTCCAACACGAGATCCTCGAGGACATCCTTGCCGAGACCTACGGCGTGTTGATCTACCAGGAGCAGATCATGCGTGTGGCCCAGTTCATGGGTGGCTTCAGCCTTTCCGATGCGGATTCACTGCGTAAGGCGATGGGCAAGAAGGACGCCGCCATGATGGGTAACTTCGAAGGCCAGTTCCTGGAGGGTGGTGCTGAGCGCGATGTGCCCCCGGAGATCGCCAAGGAAATCTGGGACATGATGGTCAAGTTCGCGGAATATGGCTTCAACAAGTCACACTCCGCCGCCTACGCAATGGTCACCTATCAGGCCGCCTGGATGAAGGCGCATTACCCCGCCGAGTTCTTCGCAGCCTCGTTCACCTATGAAGCCAGCGACACCGACAAGTTGCGTTCCTTGATCGAGGATGCACGTCGCCATGGTGTGCATCTGCTGCCACCTTGCGTGAACGCATCGGATTCCCGATTCACCGTAATCGACGGCGAGACCGTGCGCTTTGGTTTGGAAGCGATTAAAGGAGTCGGTGGCGGTGCTGCTGATTCGATCATCGAACTGCGCAAGGAGCAGGAGAATGGACATTTCACCAATGCCGATGAAGTCTTCATTGGTGGAGTGGCGGCCAGCATTAACCGCGGGACTTTTGAGAGTCTGACCAAGGCCGGTGCCATGGATAGCTTCTCCGAGAGTCGCGTACATCTGCTGCCGCAACTGGAAGATCGCATCCGCGTGGCGTCGGCCTTGGCCAAGGACCGCGCCAAGGGTCAGGGGTTGTTGTTCGATGCGGCCCCATCTCCCACGCCGGCTGTGACCAGCGCCGAGGGCGACTCGCCCCCCCCCCACGGTTCGGCTGCCGAGCTCGATCCCGCCGGACAGGAATTACTGCTGCAGTATGAAAAGGAGTCACTCGGCTTTTACCTGACTTCGCACCCGCTGGACAACTACCGCGACATCCTCGGCGGTGTCTCGCCGTGGGATAGCCGTTCGGCCAAGGAAGCCGGCAGCGACGCCATCTTGGCCTTACCTGGAATCGTCAGTCAACTGAACGTACGAGGCACACGCAACGACCCGGCCAAGAAGTACGCCAAGTTCAAGGTCGAAGACCTGCATGGAGCCACCAATGCGATCATCTTCCCACGCACATGGGAAGAAGTGCATGAGTTCATCAAGGAGGACTTCGTAGGCTTGTTCCACGGCCGCCTGCAGGTCAGTAACGATGAAGCCGAGATGATTGTCGACAAGATCGAACCGCTCGGCAGCAAGGACGACATGCGTCTACAAGGAAGCCTCGAGGTTCGCCTTCATAGTGACCAATCTCCACCGATCAAGGAGATGCAGGAAATCCTGCTGCGTCATGCCGGTGAAGACCGCGTACGCTTCATCGTCCATGACGGTAAGAAGGGCGCGCGCTTCGTACGCGCCGGCAAGGAATGGTCGGTGAAGCTCAGCAGCACCTTAGTCGATGAGCTGAACCTGCTGCTCGGTGCCGACAGCGCTAAGCTGTCGATGGAACGCGGTACGGTCAAACGTGAGCGCGGTCCGGCTTGGAGCCGCAACTAGAGTTCGACTCCGGCTGCCCACTTCTGAGACTTCGCACGGTCTATCGCCCGATTCATTTCCCATTCCACTCCCCAAGCCTTCCGTGCCCGTTCTTAAGGTGCTGAAATGGAGGCCTTGGCCGGAATAAGAAAAGCCGGTTGGTTTTCACCAACCGGCTTTTGCCGTAATCACCTAGTGGTGATTAGCCTTCGTCGCTTTCGAAGTCAGGCTCGGAACGCTCGACCAACTCGAAGATGGCCATGGGAGCTTGGTCGCCGAGACGGGTCTTGTCCAACTTCAGGATGCGAGTGTAACCACCTGGACGATCCTTGAAGCGAGGGCCAAGTACATCGAAGAGCTTGGTGGTTGCCGTGCGGTTGTTGCCGAGCATTGCCAGGGCACGACGGTAGTTATGAAGGTTCTTCTCCTTCGCCAGAGTAATCAACTTCTCGGCGAATGGACGGTGGACTTTAGCCTTGGTAACGGTGGTCTCGATGCGCTCGTGCTCGATCAAAGCGATCACGATGTTACGAGCCAGGGCACGCCGGTGGGAGCCAGTACGGGAAAGGTTGTTGGTCTTTACGCGGTGACGCATGTTCTTGCTCCTAGTTGACGGCGCCGAGAAGCTCTTCCCGGTCCATGCCGATGCCCAGATCCAGATCACCGAGCTTGCGCTCGATCTCAGTTAGGACGGTCTGGCCAAGGTTCTTGATTGCCAGCAGTTCATCCGAGGTCTTGAAGACCAGGTCTTCGAGAATGCGGACTTCTGCGACGTCCAGGCAGTTACGTGCCCGGGTGGAAAGATCGAGCCGCTCAATCGGCTCATTAAGTAGACCGGCGACGCGCTCGCGGCGACGCTCAGCAGCTGCATCGACAGCTTGGACTTCTTCAACCACCGAACGACCCTGCATAGCGTTGTTGAACTGCACGAATGGGTTCAAGTGCTTGCGGAAGATCTTGGCGGCCTCGACCAAAGCCATCATGGGCTCGACGGTACCGTTGGTCCAGATTTCCAGGACTAGGCGATCGTAGTTGGTGAACTTACCGACACGAGTTGCCTCTACGCCGTAACGCACACGCAACACTGGGCTGTAAGCAGCATCCAATGGGATCAGGCCGACTTCGTCCATGGCCTCTCCGGTCTCATCGGCAGCGACGTAACCACGGCCACGACGCACGGTCAACTTGACCGACACCTTGGCAGAGGCACCGTTCAAGGTGCAGATGTGTAGATCCTTGTTGATGACCTCGACGCCGGTTGGGCATTCGATGGACTCGGCAGTCACGACACCGTCGCCACTGGCTTCAAGGGTCAAGGTAACCGGTAGCTCAGCGGTCTCGACTTTCACGTAGAGACGCTTGAATGCCAACACCAACTCGGTGACATCTTCTACGACGCCATCGATGGAGCGGAACTCATGCTCGATGCCATCGATCTCGACTGCGGTGACCGCAGTGCCTTCGATGGAACCAAGCAGCACACGGCGCAAGCCGTTACCGATTGAATGGCCGAACCCCTGCTCGAAGGGTTCGATGAGGAATTTCCCATAAGAGTCGGTTGCGGTGGACTGCTCGTGCACCACACCGGAAGGAAGTTCAAAGTCACGCCAACGGATTCGCATGGTATCTGGATGGTTTGGGTTTCAGAACCTTGATGAAGGACCGACGTCGCTCAGACGCGACGCTTCTTCGGTGGGCGGCAGCCGTTGTGCGGCAGCGGCGTGAAATCCTCGATAGAGGTAATGCGCAAACCACCATGGTTGAGACCACGGATTGCGCTTTCCCGGCCGGAGCCAGGGCCCTTGACGCGGACTTCCACTTCGCGAAGACCCATCTTGCATGCAGTTTCAGCTGCGCGAATGGCAGCCTGCTGTGCGGCAAAAGGAGTGGACTTGCGCGAGCCCTTGTAACCGACGTTGCCTGGGGAGCCCCAAGCGATCGTGTTACCTTTGGCGTCTGTCAAGGTGATGATGGTGTTGTTGAAAGTCGAACGAACGTAGGCGATGCCTCGGGCACCGACCTTCTTCAACTTCCGTTTGCTGCTGCGTGCTGCGCTCATGTCTTAATCTTTAAGCTTGTAGCCGATCAACCGGTTACTTCATGGACTTGACGGACTTCTTGCCAGCCACAGTCTTCTTGGGACCCTTACGGGAACGAGCATTGGTGCGAGTGCGCTGACCACGAGCCGGCAAGCCACGACGGTGGCGCAGGCCTCGGTAGCAAGCGATATCGCGGAGGCGGTTGATGGCTGCCGCGTTGGTACGCCGCAATACACCTTCTGCCAATAGGTTGCTTTCTGCGTAGCTGGCGATTGCGGCCAACTCTTCGTCAGAAAGTTCTTTTGCGCGACGACTCTTGTCGAGGTTGAGGTCCTCGCAAATCTTGTTCGCCGTGGTATTACCAATACCAAAGAGGTAAGTAAGCGCAATTACTGTGCGCTTATCGTTAGGAATGTCTACACCGATGAGACGTGGCATGATCTATTTCTGATTTCTCTTGGTAGGAAAACCCGGTTCAGCCCTGGACCTGCTTATGGCGAGGATCACGGCTGCAGATGACACGAACTTTGCCGTGGCGACGGATCACCTTGCAAGAGCCGCAAATGCGGCGGACGGAGGCGCGTACTTTCATCTTCTTTCTGAGTTGTATCTTGGTTTGGCCTAGCGGCGACCACCGTAACGGCGACGACGTTCTCCTCGGTACACGATGCGGCAGCGAGTGAGATCGTAAGGCGACAATTCGATGGTTACTGTGTCCCCCGGAGTGATTCGGATGTAGTGCATCCTCATTTTTCCGGAGATGTGTGCCAGGATTTGCTGGCCGTTTTCAAGCTCAACGTTGAAAGTGGCGTTCGGGAGGGTCTCCCGGACAACCGCGGTCAACTTGATGGGCTCTTCTTTGGCCATGATTAGGCCGATTCCTTTTGTGAGAGTACGGACTTCACGACCTGCGAGGTATCCTTTTGGATGGCCTCTACAGGGCGGTCTGCCTGTATTTCACGGAGTATTTTCTGGTCGCGGTAATACGCCACCAGAGGTTCGGTAGTCTCCCGGTAAACCGTGAGACGGTGCTGGATGACCTCTAAGGTGTCATCCTGGCGACCACGGCCTAACAAACGCCCTGTGAGGACGTCGTCGGAAGCCATGAAGTATAGCGCGAGGCCGATTGAGCCGCTAGGGGCGGCTTTTCCGAGTTCCTCAGCTTGTGGCAAAGTGCGCGGGAAACCATCCAAGAGCAGAACATCGTCTGCTTTCAGTGATTCGATCCGTGCGACGACCAAACCGACCATGACCTCGTCAGGGACAAGATCTCCGCGGCTCATGTATTCGTTGGCCTTGAGGCCTAATTCAGAGCCCGCTGCTGCTTCTTGACGAAGCAACTCGCCGGTGGAGAGGTGGACCCAGCCATTGGCCTCTGCGGCCAACTCTGCTTGAGTTCCTTTCCCGACGCCGGGCGCACCTAGCAAGATGGCAATCATGTGCGTTTCTTGGTCCAGCTGCTCTTGCTGCCCTTCATGAAGCCATCGTAGTTACGCATGACCAATTGGGCATTGACGCGGTCCACCATGTCGAGGGCAACACCGACCACAATCAGGATCGAAGTACCACCGAGGAAGTAGGCAATCATTGGATCGACGTGCAAGTTGCCGATCAAGATGTTCGGCATGACGGCGATCACCGCGAGGAAGACCGAACCCGCGAGGGTAATGCGGTCAAGGACGAAGCTCAGGTACTCAGCGGTCGCCTTACCCGGGCGGATGCCAGGAATGAAGGAACCGTTCTCCTTGAGGTTCGTGGCAATCTCATCAGGCTGGAACATCAATCGCGTCCACATGAACGAGAAGAAGATAATCATTGCCGTGTATGAGGCCAGGTATACGAAGCCGGAGTGGTTGAATGCACTCTGCAGCCAGCCGAATCCAGGCATCGCTCCCAGGACATTAGGCACGATGAACAACGCCGAAGCGAAGATGATCGGCATTACGCCTGCTTGGTTTACCTTCAGGGGCAAGTAGTGCTTCTGCCCCCCCATCACCTTACGCCCACGTGTGAGCTTGGCCTGCTGGATCGGAATCCGACGCTGACCACGGGTGAGATAAACCACCACGATGACAATCAAGAGCCACATCAGGCCGAGGGTTACTGCCAACTGGTGGCCGTCCTCGCGCATACTGAATGCCTTGGTAACCGTGGAAGGTAGGTTGGCAATAATGCCAGCCATAATGATCAACGAAACACCATTACCCATGCCGTATTCGGTGATCTGCTCACCGATCCACATGATAAAGATCGTGCCCGCGGTCAACGCCAGCATGATGGTCAAGGTGTAGAACAACGAACCGCCACCTGGCATCAGGTTGAACGATGGGTTGTAGATCACGGCCTGCACTACGAACACCGACTGCAACAAGCAGATCGGCACAGTAGCCAGTCGTGTGAGTTGGCTAATCTTCTTTTGCCCGGATGCGCCTTCCTTGGAGAGGGCTTCGAGCGATGGAACCACCTTGGTGAGGAGGCTGAAGATAATCGATGCCGAGATATACGGCATGACCCCCAACGAGAACAATACGGCCTGACCAACACCGGCACCGGTGAAGGCGTTCATAATGCCGAACAATGCGTTTTCGTCGGCTTTGTTTGCGGCCACCGCTACCTGCTCCAGGTCAATGCCTGGAAGAGGAATGTGGAAGCCTAAACGGTAGATGAACAGCAGCACGAAGGTGGTGATCAACTTCGAGCGCAGTTCAGGTACGCGCAGAATGGTCAGGAACTTGTCCATAGTTGGTGATTAGGAAATCACTTCGACAGAGCCACCCGCCGCTTCGATTTTGCTCTTGGCGGAACCGGAGAACTTGTGTGCCTTGACGGTGACCTTCGCAGAGATCTCGCCTTGGCCAAGGACCTTCAGCATGTCGCCGGTTTTACGGGCGAGGCCATGGTCCAGCACCGACTGGAGGTCAACGATGTCACCTTCACCGAATGCGGAGAGGGCTTCTACGTTTACCAAGGTGTAGTGCTTCTTGAAACGGGCGTTGGTAAAACCGCGCTTAGGCATACGGCGGAAGATCGGCATTTGACCGCCTTCGAAACCGATGCGTGGGTGGTCACCGGAACGGCTGCGTTGACCGTTGTGGCCACGTCCAGCAGTTTTACCTTTACCGGAACCGACACCACGTCCGACGCGCTTGCGCTTATCGTGGTTGTTGCCCTGGGCTGTTACGTCGTGAATCTGCATTAGATTTCAACTCCTCGTAGCTCAGCGATTTCCTCTTTAGTGCGGAGGGCGCCGAGAGCGACGATAGTAGCTTTAACAAGGTTGATTGGGTTGGTCGAGCCGTAGCACTTGGTGAGTACGTCACGCACGCCAGCGAGCTCAAGTACTGCACGCACCGTGGAGCCAGCAATGATGCCGGTACCAGGGGAAGCAGGAATCAAGCGCACCTTCGAAGAGCAGTAGATGCCTTCGATCTCGTGCGGGATGGTGGTCTCAACGCGTGGAACGCGAACCAGATGCTTGCGGCCATCCTTGAAGGCCTTCTGCATGGCGGAAGGAATCTCCTTCGCCTTACCGAAGCCGAAGCCGACGATGCCATCCTGGTTACCGACTACAGTCAGCGCGGAGAAGGCAAAACGGCGGCCACCCTTGACGACTTTCGCCGACCGGTTGACCTTGACGCGCTCCTCTTTTAGCTCACCGAGCTTCTCTGCTTCGGTGCGATCGAGGAATTCAGGCAGTTTGTTGTACATGTCTTATTTCGCCTAGAACTTGAGGCCACCTTCACGAGCGGCATCGGCCAAGGCCTTCACGCGGCCATGATAGAGGTACCAAGAACGGTCGAACTTGACCGCCTCAATGCCAGCGGCTTTCGCACGCTCGGCAACGGTGTTGCCAATGACGACAGCACATTCAGTTTTGGTCTTGCCAGCACACTGGTCGCGCAGGGCGGCCTCTTGGGTACTAGCGGATGCCAAGGTCGTACCCGCAAGATCATCGATGACTTGCACCGAGATGTGCTTGGAGCTACGGAAGACGCTAAGCCGCGGATGATCCGAGGATGCGCCCAAACGGCGACGAACACCCATGGCCTTGCGCGAACGGCGCTTCCACTTTTTCTTCTGTTGGAGATGGTCCATGATTAGGCGAGGGACTTACCAGCTTTGCGACGAACCATTTCGTCAGAGTAACGGATACCTTTGCCCTTATAAGGCTCAGGTGGACGGACGCGGCGAATGTTGGCAGCGAACTGTCCAACGGCCTGCTTATCGATTCCGCTCACCACGATGGTGGTCGGGTTCGTGAGGGTGACAGCGACGCCTTCAGGAGGCATGCACTTCACCAGGTGACAGAAACCAATCTGCATCTCGATACCTTGGCCGGACGGCTTAGCGTTCCAACCTGTACCGTGGATCTCCAAGGTCTTGGAGTAACCTTCGGTCACACCGACCACCATGTTGGCGATGTGCGCGCGAACCAAACCGTGCAACGCCGAAGCGTTCTTCGGTGCACCAACGCCGGTCGTGGAGACACGGACGCTGTTGTCCTCGACCTCGACCTTGACCTCTGGGAACACAGGGAAGGTCAATGAGCCTTTATCGCTCTTGACCTCGACACTGTTTGCCGAAGGGGTCACGGTGACGCCTGCAGGAATGGCGACTTCCTTTTTGCCGATTCGTGACATGGTCTAGAACAGGGTGCAGATGACTTCACCACCGACGCCGAGCTCACGGGCCTTGCGACCGCTCATGATGCCCTTCGAAGTAGTGATGATGGTGGTACCCAGACCGCGACGAACGATCGGGACGTTAGCGGCGTCGCGGTAAACGCGGCAACCAGGCTTGGAGATGCGAACCACCTCTTGAAGCGAAGAGTTGCCGTCGCGGTCGTATTTCAGGTGGAGACGCAGGGTGCTGCGTGGTCCGCCTTCATCGACTACCTCGACGTCGGAAAGGTAACCTTCCTCTTTCATGGTCAGAGCAATCAAGCTCTTCACACGCGAGGTTGGCATGTCCACCGACTTGCGGCGCACTTGGATTCCATTGCGAATCCGCGTGAGCATGTCGGCGATTGGGTCGGTCATTGTCATGATGAAAACTCCTTTTAGGAGGCAGTATCCCCCTACCAGGAGGACTTACGAACACCGGGGAGCTGGCCTTCGTGCGCCAAGCGACGCAGGACCAAGCGGGAGATACCGAAACGACGGGAGTAACCCTTCGGACGGCCGGTGATGGAACAACGGTTGTGCAAACGGACGCTGGAGGCGTCGCGTGGCATCTTCTGGATGCTCTTATAAGCTGCATCTTTCTCCTCGAGGGTTGCCTCGGGATTCTTGATGACTTTCACGAGCTCGGCACGGCGAGCGGCGTGGGTTGCAACGAGACGCTGACGCTTCTTCTCGCGGTAAATTGCGCTGGTTTTTGCCATGTCTAGTTCTCTTCGTTGCGGCGGCGGAAAGGCATGCCGAATCCTTCGAGAAGGGCGCGGCCCTCTTCGTCGGTGCAAGCAGTGTTGACGAAAGTGACGTTCATACCCTGTGGGAACTCCACGCGGTCGAGGTCAATCTCAGGGAAGAGGCTTTGCTCGGTGAGACCCAGGCTGAAGTTGCCGCGGCCGTCGAACTTGTCCTTGACGCCTTGGAAGTCACGAATACGAGGAAGAACCACTGAGATCAGACGGTCCATAAACTCGAACATGTGAGCTCCACGCAAGGTGGTGACACAGCCGATTGGCATGCCCTCACGCAAGCGGAAGTTTGCGACCGATTTGGTCGCGCGCTTGATCACCGCCTTCTGGCCGGTGATCTTGGTCAAATCCTTGGCGGCAGCCTCAACTGCCGCTTTGTTTTCAACCGCCTTCGAGACACCCATGCTGACCACGATCTTGGTCAGGCGAGGGATCTGATTGACGTTGCGGTAACCGAAGCGCTCTTTGAGGCTTGGTACTACCGTGTCCTTGTACTGGTCGCTTAGACGTGCCATGGATTAATCAAACTTGGTGCCGCAGGGAACCCCGACACGAATCTTCTTGTCACCTTCGATGACACTCTTGGT
Source organism: Planctomycetota bacterium (assembly GCA_024229395.1). Classification (GTDB taxonomy): domain Bacteria; phylum Planctomycetota; class UBA1135; order UBA1135; family UBA1135. Next base: position 119,639 of record JAAESM010000050.1, read on the forward strand.
ACGGACGCCTTTGCCAGCCTTCTCAGACCAGATGAGGACGTTAGATGCGGCGATCGGGAATTCCTTCTCGACCTTGCCACCTTCTGGGTTTGCTTGGGTCTTTTGCAGGTGCTTGACGCGAATGTTCACGCCTTCCACCAAAACGCGGTCAGTCTTATCGATCACTTTCATGACCTTGCCACGCTTACCCTTGTCGTTACCGGCAAGGATTTGGACCTCATCTCCTTGTTTAATGTGCATCAGACAACCTCCTGAGCCAACGAAACAATCTTCATGAAGTTGCGCTCACGAAGCTCCCGAGCCACAGCTCCGAAGATACGCGTACCGCGCGGGTTATTCTCACCATCAACCAGGCAAAGGGCGTTGCCGTCGAACTTGACGTAGCTGCCATCCTTGCGACGGACGCGCTGCTTCGTACGAACGATCACACCACGCACGACCTCACCGGTCTTGATGTCGGCACCTGGAGCAGACTTCTTCACAGAAGCTACGACCACGTCGCCGATGCTGGCGAAGCGACGGCCTGAACCGCCCAACACCTTGATACACATGACTTCCTTGGCGCCGGAGTTATCGGCGACCTTCAGTCGGGTTTGCATCTGAATCATCTTCTTAGCTTCCTATCAGTCTTGTGGTGCTGTTTCGGTGATCTTGACCAGACGCCAGCACTTGTTTTTGCTGAGCGGACGTGTGCCCATGATCTCGACCTTATCCCCTAACTGTGCCTCGTTCTTCTCGTCATGAGCGTAGAACTTCTTACGGATGCGGATGGTCTTGCGATAAAGCGGGTGCTGCGAGGTCCGTTCGACCTCGACGGTGATGGTCTTGTCTGCCTTGTTGGCAATGACCTTGCCGTTGAGAACCTTGCGGGTTCCGCGGACTACTTCTTTCTCTTCAGTCATCAGTAGATTCCTGCGTTAGCGCGATTCCTGACCGCGAATGCCGAGCTGGCGCTCCTGGAGGATCGTCTTCATCCGCGCGATATCGCGACGGTTACGACGAATCTTGGATGGATCCGAATTGGCCTCAACCATGGAACGGAACCGTAGGTCAAACAACTCCTTCTCGAGCTGCTCGGTGTCGAAGCGGAGTTCCGCATCTTCTTTGCCGCGTACTTCGTTTGCTTTCATCATTAACTCCGCTAGATGGTCTTCTTGGTGATCATGCGGCAACGGACTGGCATTTTGTGTGCCACGCGGTTGAACGCAGTGCGGGCGGTTTCGATGTCGGTGCCGCCAATCTCGTAGATGACGGTTCCGGGTAGGACGACGGCGACCCAGCGATCTACATCGCCTTTACCGTTACCCATTCGAACTTCTTGAGGCTTCTTGGTGACCGGCTTGTGTGGGAAGACGCGGATCCACATCCGGCCCTCACCCATTGCGCGGTTACAAGCAATACGACCAGCCTCGATAGTGCGCGAGCTGAGCCAGCACCACTCCAAAGCCTGTAGGCCGTAATCACCAAAGCTGACGCGGTTGCCGCGGCTTGCTTCAGTGGTAGCGACTCGTTTGTTCGGCGTCTTGATTCCACGCCGGTGCATGTTGGAACCTGCAGGGCCTTTGCCGTCTGGCTTCTGGCACTTGTAAGTTCCTTTGATCTTGCCGCGTTGTACCTTCCGGTACTTCGTTCTTTTAGGCATCATCATGGCTTTATTCTCCTGTTCCTAAACCGTGAGGTTTAGTCGCGGGTACGTTCTCCAGTGAAGATCCACACCTTCACACCGAGGATGCCGTAGCTGGTTTCAGCTTCAGCGAATCCGTAATCGATGCGTGCGGACAAAGTGGAAAGAGGTACCCGACCAGTGCGGGTCGTCATGGTGCGACTCATCTCCTTGCCATCGATACGGCCAGAGACTTGAATCTTTACGCCTTCAGCGCCAGCGTTCATGGTGTTCTCCATGATGCGCTTCATCTGGAAGCGAGGCGAGATGCGACGCTCGATCGCAGCTGCAAGGTTCTCGGCGACGGTCTGGCTGTCCAGGTCCCAGTGACGGACTTCCTGGATGTCGAGCTTGATCTCCATGCCGGTGATCTTCTCGAGGTCAGCGACCAGTTGGTCACGCGTTGCGTAACCGCGACCGATCACTTCACCTTTGCGAGTCACCAACAGACCAATGGTCATGCGATCACTGCGCTGCTGAATGTCGATGCGCGAGATGATTCCCTTGCGGAAACGCTTCTTGATGAGCTTACGGACGTTGTAGTCCATAAGAACCTTTGCGGGGTAATCCTTACCGCGAGCGAACCAGCGTGAGCGCCAAGGCTCGCTGATACCGATGCGGAATCCGATTGGGTGAATCTTCTGTCCCATGACTAGCTGACCTCCTTCTCGGAGACGGAAATGCGGAAATGCGAGGTGCGACGGCGAATGGTCATTGCACGACCCATTGGACCTGGGCGGAAACGCGGACGACCGTGGATCAAGGGACCCTCGTCGACACGTGCATCCGACACCACCAAGGTGTCGACGTTGACTGCGTCGTTTTGACCAGCATTTGCGATGGCCGATTTAAGAACTTTGCTGAAGATTGCTGCGCCGCGAGTCTTATGACCCTGGAGCAAAATCAGCGCACGGTTGACATCTAGGCCGCGGATGAGGTTCGCAGCTGGGCGAGCCTTCCTAGCGGACATGTGTGCGTAACGGTGAGAAGCGCGGAATTCCATTGGTTAACTCCTACTTCTTGTCGTGGCCGCGGAAAGTCCGGGTAGGAGCAAATTCTCCCAACCGGTGACCAACCATATCCTCGGAGACATACACCTTGAGGAATTGGCGGCCGTTGTGAACCATAAAGGTCATGCCGACGTATTCCGGCGTGATGGTCGATGCACGAGCCCATGTCTTGATGGGCTTGCGATCTCCTGCTGCTTTGGCCTTGTCGACTTTGCGCTGAATGCGCGGGTCGATCCATGGGCCCTTCTTGATGCTGCGGGTCATTGCTTGTTACCTCACTCCCTTCGGACGGCGACGGACGATGAACTTGGAAGTCGTCTTGCGCTTGTTACGAGTCTTCTGACCCTTAGCAGGCTTGCCCCATGGCGACACTGGGTGCTTACCCATGGTGCGACCTTCACCACCACCGTGTGGGTGTGCGGCTGGGTACATTGCGACACCACGAACATGTGGGCGTTTGCCCATGTGGCGCGAACGGCCAGCTTTTCCGAGGGTGACGTTCTGGTGGTCGGAGTTGCCGACTTCACCGATGGTCGCGCGGCATTCGATATGAACGCGACGCATTTCACCACTTGGCAGCGACAGCAAGGCGTAGTTGCCTTCGCGTGCAGCCAAACGGGCGCTGGCACCAGCAGAGCGAACCATCTTGGCTCCCTGCTTAGGACGCAGCTCGATGTTGTGCACATCCAGACCCAGTGGCAGGTCCTTCAGTTTCATGGCGCAACCGGTCTTCGGCTCTGCATCTTCGCCAGACGAAACGATGTCGCCCTGCTTCAGGCCCTTTGGCCACAGGATGTAACGCTTCTCGCCATCGGCGTAGTGCAGCAGCGCGATGTACGCGGTGCGGTTTGGATCGTATTCGATGTGCGCGACGGTGGCAGGTACGCCATCCTTATTACGCTTGAAATCGATGATGCGGTAGCGACGCTTGTGGCCACCTCCACGGTGCCACGCAGTGACCCGACCGCGGTTGTTGCGGCCACCGGTCTTCTTAAGCGGCGCCAGCAGACTCTTCTCGGGGGTCTGCCTGGTGAGCTCCGCACGATCCAACACAGAACCGCCGCGGCGGCCTGGTGAAGTCGGCTTGTAGTACTTGAGTCCCATTTTCTCTTGGTCTGGTTCGGATCCTGCTGATTACAGCAGGTCGATTTTGCTTCCTTCCTTCAGGCGGATGAGCGCGATTTTCGTGCTCGGCTGACGGAAGTAGGATGCACCACGGCGCCGCATTTTGCCGGACCGTAGCATGGTGTTGACTTTTTCCACTTCTACCTCGAAAAGCATTTCGATGGCGTTCTTGATCTCGATACGGTTTGCACCGCCGGCGACTTCAAAACGGTAGGAGTTCAGACGCTCCTGCTCGGAAGTGGACTTCTCGGTCAGGATTGGCTTCAGAATCAACTGGTAGGCTTCGCTCTTCAACATGGCTATTCCCTCTAGGATTCCTTGGAGTTACCGAGGCGACCGGCGACGACATCAAGAGCACCTTCTTCTGCCAGCACCCACTTGTGGGCGAGCAGCGAATGCGCGTTGAGTTCAGCGGCGGTACAGATGCTGACCTTCGGGAAGTTGCGGAAGCTCTTCCACACGTTCTCGTTCTGGTCGGCGGTTACGACAAGCAGGCTGCCTTCGAAACCACAACCGGCGATGACCGCGCGGGCAGCTTTGGAGGAAGGTGCTTCAAAGCTCAGGCCGGAAGCGATGCGGACTTCACTGTCCTGCAACTTGCCGAGCAGAGCGGAGCGCAAGGCCACCAAGCGCTGCTTCTTAGGCAGGCTGTAGTACCAGTTACGCTTGTTGCGTGGACCAAAAGTGGTTGCACCACCTACCCACAATGGGGAACGGCGGTCACCGGCACGTGCACGGCCAGTCTTCTTCTGCTTCCAAGGCTTCTTGGTGTGACCAGCCAACTCCGTACGGTTCTTCGTATGGGCATCGCCTTGTCGACGGTTGGACTGATACATGACCACTGCATCTTTCAGGGTGCGGTAAAGCACCTGATCGCCGAGGTCCAGCGAGATCTCCTTCTCACCAGTCTTGTTGCTGGCGACATCGTATGTGCTGACGGTAGTCATGACTACTTAGCTCCTCCGGTCTTAGCGGTGCAGATCTGAATGAGACCGTTAGGAGGACCCGGAACGCCACCGCGCACCAAGATCAGACCCTTTTCGGCATCGATCGCTTCCACGACCAGGTTCTTGACAGTGCTCCGCGAAGCACCGAAGTGCTTGCTCATGCGCTGACCTTTGAACACGCGACCAGGGTAAGCACACTGGCCAATCGAGCCAGGGCGACGCACGTTCATACAACCGTGAGTCTCGTTACCGCGCTGGAAACCGTGCGCTTTGATGGTACCGGCGAAGCCGCGACCCTTGGAGTTTCCGACGACGTCGACGACATCACCGATCTCGAATAGGTCAGACTTGAGTTCTTGGCCGACTTCGAAACCGTTCAGGTCATCGACACGGAACTCGCGCAGTACGCGGTGAGCCTTGACGCCGGCCTTCTTGGCAGCGACGCGTTGTGGCTTGTTGGAATGCTTGTCACGTGCAGGAATGTAGCCAAGCTGAACAGCGGTGTAGCCATCCTTCTCGGTCGTACGCAGGCCAGTGATCGTGCACGGGCCGGCTTCCAGTACTGTGACGGGAACGACATTGCCGTCCTCGCGGAAGATTTGGGACATGCCCTTCTTCTTCGCTAGCAGGAATTTTTTATCAGTCATTTGAGGTGCCCCGTGATCCATTTCGGGAAATTCGCAGAGGTACCACCTGGTACATGCGGGAAGGAGGAATCAACGTCTAGAGCTTGATGCGGACGTCGACCCCGGCAGACAGCACGAGCCGGTTAAGCGCGTCAATGGTCTGAGGAGTTGGCTCTAGCAGGTACATGAGCCGCTTATGGGTGCGGATCTCGAACTGCTCGCGAGCTTTCTTGTTTACGTGCGGTGAACGCAACACGGTGTAGCGCTCAATGCGGGTAGGCAGCGGAATCGGGCCAGAGACCTTGACGCCTGTAAGACGTGCAGCCTCCATGATCGACTCAGTCGCCTGGTCGATTGCCTCGTGATCGTATGCCTCGAGTCGGATTTGGATTCGATTCGCCATGTGTAGATGGACTTCAAGCCCCGGTTGATCTATCCGCCACGCCGAAGTGCGTGGTTAGGTCCAGATTCAAACGAGGCTGCCCCCAAAATGAGGCCGAGTATTCTAAGGGCAAACCACTCCAGGTCAAGCGTTAACGCCCAATTCGGGGCGCTAAAGCTCAACTTCTGGGCATAAAACCGTCGGCGGCCATCTGGAAACTGCCGCGGCCCTGGGTTTGCGATCGCAGAGCGGTGGAATAGGCCACCATGTCAGACAACGGCACGCGCGCGTGAACCTGCTGAATATCCCCTTCCATGGTGATTTCTAGGATTTCCGAATGACGCTTCTGCAAATCTGCCAAAACGGCGGATAGGTGCTCATCGGGCACCTCAACGTGCAGATCCATGCGCGGCTCCAAAACCACGTTTCCTTCGCCCATGGCCGCCGCCACAGCCGACTGAAGCGCCCCTAGGAAGAAATCCAGGCTTGGCGGTCGCTCACTGCTGGCGCTCCAAGACTCGATTAGGACGCGGGTTTGAGCCAGCGGAAAGCCCTCAGCCCCCACCCAACCCTGCAGGATCTGCGGCTTCTGCAGTTCATCGAGCACGGATTGCGGCAGTGGATCCAGCCCCGGCGCCAGCATTAGCTGCGGGATCACCTCCTCCGAGGGGCTTAAGCGCACGCTGACGTCGATGCGCATGCCGGAATCGCCCGGAATCTCCAAATGACCGCTGGCAGAACACTCCGCGCCGACGGCCTCGCGGTAGTTCACCCGCGGCGAGCCAGCGCGCACATCCAACTTGAATTCTCGCTGCAGGCGGTGCAGGTTGACCTCGAGGTGCAACTCCCCCATGCCCGACAGCAGGAATCCCCCGGTCTCTTCATCTTCCTGGAAATGCAAGGTGGGATCCTCGCGCACCAAAATTGCCAACAGTTCACCCAAGCGGTCGCGACTGGAGGCATCGTTCGCTTCCAGAGTTTGTTGCAGAACCGGCTCCGGGAACTCGATCGAGGCCAAAAGCAGACGGCGGTCGCTAGCGCAAAGGGTGTCGCCGGTGCGCAAACGTGACATGCCCGGAACCGCGAATAGGCTGCCTGGACCGCAGGAATCAAGAGTATCGCGGTGATCGGCATGCATGGCGTAGAGATCCTGCAACTTCTCGCGTCTGCCGGTGCGGGTATTGAACAGCGCATCGCCCTTGTGGATCATGCCGCTGAAGACGCGCAGGTACGCCAAGTTGCCATGCTCCTCATGCGCCACCTTGAAGACCAAGGCTGCTGCCGGTGCCTTTAGGTCCGGCTGGACTTCGATCTCGCGACCAGTCTGCGGGTCGATAGCCATCGGCGCGGCAACCTCCATCGGCGAAGGCAACCAATCCACCACAGCATCGAGCAAGGGCTGAATGCCGCAGTTGTGCAGCGCCGAACCGCACAGTGCTGGAACCAGTTCTCGGCTAATGGTGCCCAGGCGCAATCCTTGCTTGAGGATGTCATTGGGCAGGTCGTCGTTGTCCAGGAAGATGTCGGCCCAGCCATCATCAAGGGCGGCGACACGCGAACAAAGTTCCAATCGTGCCGCGGCGACGCGCTCTTGCTCAGCCTCGGGAACCGCCGAGACCTCTAGTTCCACGCCCAAGTCGGCCTTCTTCCAGCGAAGAAGTTTCTGCTCGATCAGGTCCAGCACCCCTTCCAGCTCGGTGCCCTGACCAAAGGGCAACTGCACCGGGATTACGCCTTGGTGCAAACGCTCGACCGCCTTCTCCACCGCCACCTCAAAGTTGGCGCCGGGGCGATCCATCTTGTTGACGAACAACAGCATGGGAACTTCATGCTTGGCGGCCTGACGCACGACCGTCTCGGTCTGCGCTTGCGGGCCGGCAACGGCGTCGAGCACGATTACCACACCATCTAGCACCCGCAGCGCGCGCGCCACTTCGGCGGTGAAATCAACATGGCCCGGCGTATCGATCAGCTGCAGGATTGAATCACGCCATGGGCAATGAGTCACGGCCGCGGTGATGGTGATGCCGCGCTCACGCTCTTCTGCCATCCAATCCATGGTGGCGGTGCCATCGTGGACCTCGCCCATGCGTCGCTCCACTCCGGTATAGAACAGGATCCGCTCGGTGACGGTGGTCTTGCCAGCATCGATGTGGGCAAGGATGCCCAGGTTGCGGAAGGAAGCGGCTTTCATCGTGGCGTCTACACGTACAGACCAGGGTTGGTCTGTAGCCAGGTAGAGGCCCAATAGTAGCCTTCCAGCAGGCTGTCGTCGCGCTTATCAAGCAAGGTCAATGCAGCGTGCAAGGCTTCGATGCTGGCCAGCCCGGTCTCCGGATCCTCGAACAACTTCGACTTGCGCGGATAGGCCGTCTGCAGATTCTTCGGCAAGCAACGCTTTTGGAATTTGCCGCTGACGGTCTCCAGCACACGCGGCAAGTCTCGCCAGGAACTATCTACCAGCAACAGTGGTCGGTCGTTATCGGCAGGGCTCAACGGCTCGCCATCGGGGTGCAGCAAAGTGACTTCCCCCACCTCGATCGGATCACCGATATCGCAATGGATCCATTCGATCAGCAAGTCATCACGCTTACGCAATGGCGTCAGGCTGCACTTCTTCGGTGACTCCTTACGTAATCGAATGAGGATGATTTCTGGATCCATGGAATTCTCGGCGGCTCAGTGATCTTGGGGTAATTGAAGAGCGGGCCACCCTTGGTGAGGGAGGCCCGCAAACGGCGCAAGGCCGTGAAACTTCAAATAACTTAGAAGTTGAAGTGGCTGAAAGCCTTGTTGGCTTCGGCCATCTTGTGGACGTTGTCCTTCCACTGAACCGAAGCGCCAGTGTTATTACAGGCATCGACCAGTTCCATCGACAGGCGCTTAGCCATTGGCATACCCTTCTTCTTACGCGCATTGCCGACCAACCAACGAATGGCCAAAGCTTGTGCACGCTTAGGGTTTACCTCGCGAGGTACCTGGTAGTTCGAACCGCCGACTCGCTTGGAGCGAACTTCAACGGCTGGGCGCACGTTCTCGAGCGCCTTCACGAATACATCCTTAGGCTCGATCTCATCGAGCTTCTTGGAAGCCATGTCGCAGGCTTCGTAGAAGATCTCCATGGCGACGGCTTTCTTACCATCAAGCATGATTGCGTTGATGACTTTGGTGGCCAGAATCGATCCGAAACGTGGATCTGGATTCTGGTACTTGGCAGTGGACTTGTAGCTACGTGGCATTTCTTATTCCCTACTTGCCCTTACGGGTGCCGTACTTGGAACGACCCTGCTTGCGATCATCGACGCCTGCACAGTCCAAAGTGCCGCGCACTACGTGGTAGCGCACACCAGGAAGGTCGCGAACACGGCCGCCGCGCACGAGCACGATGGAGTGTTCCTGAAGGTTGTGACCTTCACCACCGATATAGGCGGTGATTTCCTTACCGTTTGAGAGGCGGACACGAGCAACCTTACGAAGCGCCGAGTTCGGCTTCTTCGGGGTCATGGTCTTCACCTGGGTACAAACACCGCGCTTATGCGGACACTTGTCGAGCACAGGGCTCTTGGACTTGCGTCGCATCGGCGTACGGCCGTTGCGGACGAGTTGGTTAATCGTTGGCATGCTAGCGTTTCCTTTTCGTAACCCGGGGAATCGGGCTAAAGGGCGTAAAAGTCTAACGTTTCCACAGCAGGGGTCAAGTTCTGCTTGCGGAATTGGGGGCTCAGGAGAGTCCCCGGTTGGTTTTGGTTATTCCGAGGCCCCTCCTGGAGCGGCGTCGGCAGCGATTTCCTCGAGAGCCTCGCCTTCTGGGGCGAAATTCTCGAACTCATCGGCGAACTGCGAGAAGTCGACCTTCTTGTTGACGCGCGTGCGCAACAACGAGCGGAAGCCGGTTCCAGCAGGAATCAAGTTACCCAGGATGACGTTCTCCTTCAGGCCGAGCAGGTCGTCAGACTTGCCCTTCAGCGCCGCTTCGGTCAAGACCTTGGTGGTCTCTTGGAAGGATGCTGCCGAGATGAAGGATTCGGACTGCACCGAGGCCTTGGTGATACCCATGATGACGGGCTTCGACGTTGGTGGCTCCTTATCTTCTGCGTCGATCTTGTCGCGCAGACGACGGAACTGGTGACGGTCGATGAGCGAGTTGGGCAGCAGCAGGGAATCACCCGGCTTGTCTACCACGACCTTGCGCATCATCTGACCGACAATCACCTCGACGTGCTTGTCATCAATGATTACGCCCTGGGCGCGATACACGTTCTGGATCTCATGAATCATGTAGTTCTGAACCTTCTCCTCACCGAGAATCTTGAGAATCTCGATTGGAGCCAGCGGTCCATCGACCAGTGGTTGTCCAGCGCGAATCGGGTCGCCAGTGTGGACGCGCAAGTGCTTCGACTGCGGCACGAGGTGCTCGACCTCGACACCAGTCGATGCATCGGTGACCTTAATCACGCGCTTAGCACGACGCTTCTCACCGAGTTCGACGATACCGTCGATCTCAGCCATCACTGCAGGACTCTTAGGAATTCGTGCTTCGAACAGCTCGGTGACTCGTGGCAGACCACCAGTAATATCCTGCGTACCCCCTACACCTCGTGGCGATTTCGCCATCAGGGTACCGGCCTTGACCTTCTTGCCATCCTTGACTTCAAGGTAAGCATTCTCAGGCAAGGACAAGTAGTGCAGTACTTCGCCTTCGTCGCCGATGATCAACACCTGTGGGTGTAGGTCGCCTTTTGACTCGACGATCTTGCGACGCTTAATGCCGGTCTTCTCGTCTTCTTCGATGACCAAGGTGCGACCCTCGACGACATCTTCGAAACGAACCTTACCGTCGTATTGCGCCAGCATCGGTAGGAAGTGAGGGTCCCACGAGATGAGCTTGGTGCCCTTGCGGACCTTGCCGCCATCTTCCACGTAGACAATCGAACCGAGCGAAACGCCGTAGCGATCCAACTCACGGCCACGGTTGTCCTTGATGATGATCTCACCAGTGTTGGACAGGACGACGTTCTTGCCTTCCGGTCCTTTCACGGTGCGCAGCTCGTGGTATTCCACGTTACCTGCACGACGTGACTTGGTGGTGCTTTCGACCAGCGCGCGACTTGCAGTACCACCAATGTGGAAAGTACGCATGGTCAGCTGGGTTCCAGGTTCACCAATCGATTGTGCAGCGATGATGCCTGCAGCCAAGCCAAGCTCGACCAGCTCACCACGTGCGAGGTCTTCGCCGTAGCAGCGTGCACAGACGCCGTCGGACTGCTCACAAGTCAAAGGACTGCGCACTCGAATCTTCGAGAAGCCCATTTCTTCGATCTTACGTGCAGCGACCGCAGTGATGACATGGCCATCTTCCACGACCAACTCATCGGTGACACGGTCACGAATGGTGTCGCGAGCGATACGACCACGAACCACTTCGCGCAGCGACAGCACTTGCTTATCGCCTTGGAAGACCGCGGTCTTGCCAATGCCGTTCAGGGTGCCGCAGTCATCGTTCACGACCACTACGTTCTGCGCAACATCTGCAAGCTTACGAGTCAGGTAACCGGAGTCAGCAGTCTTGAGTGCCGTATCCGCCAGACCCTTACGAGCACCGTGCGTTGAGGAGAAGTATTCCAACACGTGCAGTCCTTCACGGAAGTTTGCACGAATCGGAGTCTCGATGATCTCACCGGAAGGCTTGGCCATCAGACCACGCATACCGGACAGCTGTCGAATCTGGTCTACACCACCACGAGCACCGGAGTGCGCCATGACGAAGACCGGGTTCAAGTAAGGCTTGCCGTCGCGCGTGTCGTGCTCCAACTCTTCGAGCAGCACTTGCGAGACCTTATCCCTTGCGGAAGTCCACAAGTCGATGACCTTCGAGTTACGCTCGTTGTCGGTGATGGCACCTTCGACGAAGTCTTCGCGGATCTGGTCGACCTCGGTTTGCGTTTCCGCAATGATGTCCCACTTCTTCGCTGGGATGCGCATGTCATCCTTGGCGAAGGACAGGCCCGAACGGGTTGCGCCTTTGAAGCCAAGAGCTTTCAAGTCATCGAGCAAGACGAGGGTGGCATCGCGGCCACACAAGGAATGGCAATCGTGAATCAAGTCACGAATGGCCTTCTTGTCGAGCGGGTAGTTGTAGAACGGCATGCCGGTGGCCAGCGCATCGTTGATGATGCCGCGACCAGCGGTGGTCAGCAGGACTTCATCCTGCTTCAAGGTGCGGAAAGCCTTGCCGAAATTGTCGGCCAGCAACGAACCCGCTGGGAAGCGGACCTTGACGACCGAGTGAGTCTCGACGTGACCGGCCGAATAGGCCAGCAGCAGCTCTTCCATGGAGGAGTAGCAACCTGCCAAGGCACGCCCTTCCTCGGTCCACTCATTGCGGCTCTCCTTTCGGGTTGCCGTCATGTAGTACATGCCCAGAATGATGTCCTGGTGTGGCGAGATGATTGGGTTACCGTTGGACGGCGAGAACACGTTGTTGGTCGCGAGCATCAAGGTGCTGGCTTCGACCTGTGCCTCGAAGGACAACGGCAGGTGGACTGCCATCTGGTCACCATCGAAGTCAGCGTTGTAGCCCTGACAAACCAATGGGTGCAGCTGGATAGCGTTACCTTCAATCAGTACCGGCTCGAAAGCCTGGATACCCATTCGGTGCAGCGTAGGAGCACGGTTCAGGAGGACTGGGTGTCCACCGATGACCTGCTCGAGGATGTCCCACACCACTTCTTCGCGGCGCTCGAGCATCTTCTTGGCTGCCTTGATGGTCTCTGCGAGACGCAGTTCCTTCAGGCGGCGAATGATGAATGGCTGGAACAGTTCCAGCGCGATGACCTTGGGCAAACCGCACTGGTGCAGCTTCAGCTCAGGACCAACGACAATCACCGAACGAGCGGAGTAGTCGACACGCTTACCAAGCAGGTTCAAGCGGAAGCGACCCTGCTTACCCTTGATCATGTCGGTCAAGGACTTCAGCGGCTGGTTGGAGGTGCTCATCACCTGACGCTTGCAACGACCGTTATCGAACAGAGCATCGACCGACTGCTGAAGCATGCGCTTCTCGTTGCGGATGATGACCTCTGGCGCGTTCAAGTCGATTAAACGCTTCAGACGGTTGTTACGGTTGATCAAACGACGGTACAAGTCGTTCAGGTCACTCGAAGCGAAGTTGCCCGAATCCAGGCGAACCAGCGGACGCAGTTCTGGTGGGATCACAGGGATCACATCCAGAATCATCCAAGCAGGATCGTTTGGTGAATCACGCAGCATCTCGACTGTGCGGAGACGCTTGATGATGTCGGCGAGGCGCTGCTTCGAAGTGCAGTTCTTCATGCCTTCGCGCAGTTCCTTGGCGGTGCTCTCGAGGTTCAAGCCGTTGAGCAGATCGCGTACGGCTTCTGCCCCCATCGAGGCCTCCAGCGACGAACCGAACTGAACGCGCGCGCGGCGGTATTCATCTTCGGTGATCAACTGGCACTTCTTGTACTCCGACTCGCCTGGATCGACGACCACGTAGTCCTGGAAGTAGATGACGCGCTCGAGCTCGGTCTTCTTCATGCCGAGCAAGTTGCCGATGCGACTCGGAGTTACCGAGAAGAACCAGATGTGCGCCACAGGTGCGGCCAGGTTGATGTGGCCCATGCGCTTACGACGTTCGCGCGAAGTGGTGACCATAACGCCACACTTGTCGCAAACGATGCCCATGTGTTTCTGGCCACGGTACTTACCACAGGCGCATTCGTAATCCCGCTCTGGGCCGAAGATGCGCTCGCAGAAAAGACCATCTTTCTCCGGACGGAAAGTACGGTAGTTGATGGTCTCCGGCTTCTTCACTTCACCGAAGGAAGCGCCGCGGAAGTCCTCTGGAGAGGCCAACCGAATCGAGACGGAGAGGTTATCCCCCATGTAGCCGACCTGCCGTGGCGCGTCGGGTGCTGGAGTGCTTTCAGGAGTCTGAGTTTCGTTCATCGTGCTGCCCTCGATCACTGCTGCTCAGTGGTGTGAAGTTGAATGTTGAGGCCCAAGCCGCGGATCTCGTTCATCAACACCTCGAAGGACACCGGAGTGCCTGGCTCGAGGATGTTCTTGCCCTTGACCATGGCTTCGTAGATCTTCGTACGTCCATCGACGTCGTCAGACTTCACGGTCAGGAGTTCCTGCAGGAGGTACGCGGCGCCATAAGCTTCCAGCGCCCATACTTCCATCTCGCCGAATCGCTGGCCACCGAAGCGCGCCTTACCACCCAGCGGTTGCTGCGTAATGAGACTGTAAGGACCAGTCGAACGAGCGTGCACCTTCTCGTCTACCAAGTGGTGCAGTTTCAAGACGTACATGTAACCGACACAGACACGTTGCTCGAAGGAACCACCGGTGCGGCCATCGAATAACTCGCTAGTGGCGGTCAGGTCCATGCCTGCCTCTTCCAGTACTTCTTCGATCTCCGCTTCCGATGCACCATCGAATGGCGACGTGTAAGCCCTGCAACCGACCTTCTTGGCTGCGAAGCCGAGGTGGGTCTCAAGGATCTGCCCTACGTTCATTCGAGAAGGCACACCCAGTGGGTTGAGGATGATGTCGACAGGAGTGCCATCGTCGAGGTACGGCATGTCCTCTTCGGGCAGGATCTTGGAGATCACACCCTTGTTACCGTGACGACCGGCCATCTTGTCACCGACCGACAGGTTGCGCTTGGTCGCGATGTAGATTTTGACCATCTCCAACACGCCGTTGGGCAGGTCATCACCGCGCGACAGGCGGCTCGACATCTTGATCTTCCAGGCTTCCTTATCCTCGATGCGGTTCATGTGCGCGCGCATCAGGTCTTCAGCCTTGGCACGACGCGACGGATGATCCAGACCTTCTGGGAAGGTCTTGAGGAACTCCTGGATGCGCTGCAAGTCACCGAACAAGGTGGCCTCGGTGATGACCGCAGGCTTCTTGGTCGATGGGTCGACCAAAGGCTCGCCGATGTACTCGCTGAGCTCATTGATACAGGACTGCAGTTCGACGCGGAACACTTCGTCGTATTCCGATTCGATCGAACGGATCTGCTCGTGCGCTTCGCGGCGCTCGGCAGGCGTCATGTTGACCTTACGGGTGAACTTCTGTGCACCGATGACGATACCGCGCACACCGGCGGGCAACTTCAACGATACGTTCTTCACGTCTTCACCGGCGCGACCGAAGATCGCGTGCAGCAGACGTTCTTCCGGAGTGAGCTCGGTCTTCGACTTCGGTGCGATCTTGCCGACCAAGATGTCGTTAGGACCGACCCGCGTACCGACGCGAACCATGCCGAACTCATCCAAGTTGTGCAAGGCACGCTCACCTGCGTTAGGAATATCGCGGGTGAACTCTTCCTTACCGAGGGTGGTCTCGCGGATCTCGGCGTCGTACTCCTCGATGTGGATCGAAGTGAAGACGTCGTCCTTAACCAGACGCTGCGATACCACGATCGCATCCTCGTAGTTGTAGCCTTCCCAAGACATGAAGGCGACCAACAGGTTCTTGCCGATGGCAAGTTCACCGTTATGGGTGGAAGGTCCATCAGCGATGATCTCGCCCTTCTTGACCTTCTGCCCCACCCGGACCAGAGGCTTCTGGTTCAGGCAAGTGTGCTCGTTGGTGCCCTGGAACTTACGCAAGGCGTATGGCTCGGGATCTTCCTTGACGCGAATGGTGACGCCATCGACGAACTCGACGGTACCAGCCTTGCGAGCCTTGACGACCCAGCCGGAGTTCTCCGCAACAGGACGCTCCATACCGGTACCTACCAGAGGTGGCTCGGTAATGATCAGCGGCACAGCCTGCCGCTGCATGTTCGAACCCATCAATGCACGGTTTGCATCGTCGTGCTCGAGGAATGGAATCAGCGATGCCGAGATACCAAGAATCTGACCGGGGTCGATGTCCAGGTATTGCACGTCGCCGACAGGCAGCAGTGCGAATTCACCGTGGTGACGGCACATGACGTTGCCGTTTTCGTCGACGATCAGCTTGCCTTTCGGATCGATCCTGGCATCTGCCGGAGCAAACACGCATTCGAACTCTTGGTCGGCGCGCAGGTAGGCGACTTCATCGGTGGCGACACCCTTGGTGATCACGCGGTAAGGCGTGACCAGGAAGCCATAGTCATCGACCATCGCGAACAAAGCCAACGACGAGATCAGACCAATGTTGGCACCTTCAGGAGTCTCAATCGGGCACAAGCGGCCGTAGTGAGAGATGTGAACATCTCGTTCCTGGAAGCCAGCGCGCTTACGGTTCAGACCACCAGGGCCCAGAGCCGACAAGCGACGCTCGTGAGCCAGCTGCGACAGCGGGTTGGTCTGGTCGACCACTTGGCTCAGTTCGCCGCGTGCGAAGAACTGTTCCACCGATGTGCTGAATGGCTTGGCGTTGATCAACGCGCGTGGCGTCAGGGTCTCGGAATCATCTTCCTGAGACATGCGATCGACCACGGCGCGCGAGACCTTCAACAGGCCCTTGCGGAAATCATCGTGCGCCATCTCTGCGAGGGTACGCACACGACGGTTACCGAGGTGGTCAATATCATCGACCTCACCGAGACCTTGACGCAAGCCAAGCAGGTAACGGACGGCGTCGAGGAAGTCTTCTGGGATCAGGGTCTTAGGACCCTTGTCTGCTTCCGCAGGACGGTTGAACTTACGGCTGATGCGGAAACGGCCGACGCGGCCCAAGCTGTAACGCTGGGCGTCGAAGAAACGATCCTGCAGCAACTCACGAGCCTTCTCGAGCTGAATCGGGTTGCCAGGACGAAGCTTGGCGTAGATCGCAGCCAGTGCCTCTTCGTGACTGGTTGCGGTGTCTTCCTTCAGCGAGTCAAGGATGAGGGTGTCCTCTGGATCCTTGAGCAGGTCGAGGTCGGAGATATCCGAAGCAGCGATACGCTCGGCTGCTTCTGGAGTGATCATCTGGCCGGACTCGGTCCAGACCTCACCGGTACGCATGTCACGTACCTGACCAAGTGCCAAACGCCCTTCAATCTCGCCGGCGAACTTAGCCTTCGAACCACGCGCAGAACGCGTGACGTGCTCCACTTCGTAGAACAAGCGCAGGATCTCTTCATCGGTACCCCAATCAGGGCTCAAAGCACGCAGCAAAGTGAGTGCAGAGAACTTGCCCTGTTGGTCGATACGTACTTGAAGGGTGCCCTTACCGGACACCATGATCTCTACCCAAGAACCGCGCTCAGGAATGACGCGTGCGGAGTGCAGCAACTTATCGCCGGTATGACGCTCAACCGAGAAGTCGATACCAGGAGAACGGTGCAGCTGCGCCACGATGACGCGCTCAGAACCGTTGACGATGAACTCGCCTCCACCCATCATCACCGGAACTTCACCGAGGAAGATCTCTTCTTCGATGCACTGCTCACCACGACGCAAACCCATGCGTACCCGCAATGGGTAAGCGTAGGAGTAGCGCAGCTCGCGGCACTCGTCAGGGGTATAACGAGGGCGGCCTAGGCTGTAGCCATGGAACTCAAGCGCCAGGGTCTTGTCGTGACTCTCGATCGGGAAGATCTCGTGAAACAACGCCTGCAGCCCCTGCATCTTGCGGCGCCCAGCAGGCACGTCAAGTTGCAGGAAGTCACGATAGGCGCGACCCTGCAGGTCCGAGAGACCTGGCAGGAGGGTGTCATCGCGATAAGCGAATGAGCGGAAGTCACGAACCTCGAAGTCCGCGATTGGCTTGCTTTGAACAGTCATTCCGAGTTGCGTCAAACGACGCTGGCGAAGGGTAGGGAACGGAAAGCAGGAAAACCGGAAGCGCTGTGACTTAACACGCGATTCCAGCGGAACTGATCAGAAAATCAGTAGATGGGCCACCACCATACAGACCTATCCCGCGACCACTAACACACTGGGTGAAAGTGATGGCGGGAATGGCTTGCAAGAGGACAGCAGCCTCAGGCCAACAAGTGGACCTAGGCAAGCTTGACGACAGCGCCAGCTTCCTCGAGGGTCTTCTTGATCTCTTCGGCTTCGTCTTTGGCTGCACCTTCCTTGATTGGCTTTGGTGCTTCCTCTACGAGTGCCTTGGCTTCTTTGAGGCCGAGGCCAGTGATGCCACGGACAGCCTTGATGACGTTGATCTTCTTGTCGCCGAAGCTCTCAAGGATCACATCGAAATCGGTCTTCTCTTCAGCAGCATCGCCACCATCAGCTGGGCCAGCTGCGGCAACGGCTACAGGTGCAGCGGCGGAAACGCCCCAGCGCTCCTCCATTGCTTTAACCAGGTTTGCTGCTTTGCCGATTGGCAGAGCATCAAGCTGAGTGAAGATGGCTTCCAGCTCCTCGTCGAGCTCTACGGTTTGGGTTTCGTCGGACATTGGTCTAATTTCCTGAGTAAAAAAACTCGGTGTTCGTGATTTCTGGGTTCTGCGCTGAGACAGATTAACCCTGGTCTGCGCGGGCCTGCAGCACGCGCGCTGTGGATGCAGGAACCTCACGCAGAAGCGAGGCAAGCGAACGAGCGGGGCCGTTAATGGCACCACACATCATTGCGCGGAGAGTGTTCTTATCAGGCATTTCTGCGATCAACGCTGCCTGCTCCGCATTCATCACGTCGCCATCAAGCATGGCGGCGCGATAGTTAACTTTACGCTCTGGAGCTTTCTTCCAGAGGTCTTCGATGGCCTTCGCGGCGCCGATCGTAGCTTCGGTATCACCGACCAGCAGAGCGCACATGCCGCCCCAACCGGAATCGTCGAACTCGATGCCAACTTCTTTCAACGCAACTTTAGCGAGGCGGTTTTTGGTCACGCGCATCTCAGCACCGGTCTTACGAATCTCGGTACGTAGAGCCTGGGTCTCTTCCACGGAAAGCCCGTCAAGGCTCAACAGGACAACACCTTCGCGGTCGCCGAACTGGCCTGTGTAGGCCTGGACCATCCATTCATTTACAAAACTAGCCATTGTTTTTCTCCTGAATCACTGCGACTAGTGGGCGTACTCGATCTTCAGACCGGGGCCCATGGAAGACGAAACGCAGATGTTCCGCATGTAAGTACCCTTGGCCGACGGCGGGCGCAGGGCGTTGATGAAGTCAAGGAAGGTACGCGCGTTGTCTTCAAGCTGCTCAGCAGAGAAGGACAACTTACCGACTGGCACGTGAACGTTGCCGCCGGAATCGACGCGGAACTCAACCTTACCGGCTTTGAACTCCTTGGTGGCCTGGGCCACGTTCGGGGTCACGGTGCCGGACTTCGGCGAAGGCATTTTGCCTTGCGGGCCGAGGGTACGACCAAGCTTACCGACGACACGCATCATTGCAGGGTGTGCAATCACGATGTCGAACTCGGTCCAGCCTTTGGCGACCTTCTCACCCAGCTCATCGCCACCAACCTCGAGGGCTCCGGCTTCACGAGCTGCGTCAGCTGCATCACCTTCAGCGAAGACGATGACACGGACATCCTTACCAAGGCCGTGCGGCAGACTGACTGCACCACGAACCATCTGGTCGGATTTCTTGGGATCGACACCGAGGCGTGCAACCACTTCGACGGTCTCGTCGAACTTGGCAGGACGCAGACCCTTCAAGGTTTGCATGGCATCCTTGACGCCATAGACCTTGGAGTTGTCTAGCTTCTCAGTGTTCTCGCGGAAACGACGACTGGCCACGATTAGCCCTCCACCTCAATGCCCATCGAACGGGCGGTACCAGCGATGATGCGAGCAGCCGCTTCAATCGACGCCGCGTTGAGATCCTCTTTCTTGGTCTCGGCGATTTCCTCGAGTTGAGCCTGGGTGACGGTACCGACAGTCTCGGTTCCGACGGCGCCAGCGCCCTTCTCGATTCCAGCGGCCTTACGCAACAGCACTGCGGCTGGTGGAGACTTGTACTCGAGGCTGAACGAACGATCCTTATAGACCGTCACGACCACCGGGATGATCATGCCGCGCTTATCGGCGGTCGCTGCGTTGAATTGGTTGACGAATTCGCCAATTGGCACACCATGCGAACCCAATGCTGGGCCCACCGGCGGTGCCGGGGTTGCTGCGCCCGCAGGGCACTGCAACTTGATTTTTCCTGTGATTTCTTTAGCCATTTTATCCCTCCCACGAGTGTGGTGCAGACGGGGTTACAAACAGGCCGGTCGGCTTTAGACCGGTTCTACCTGCCAGTGTTCAATTTCGACGCTCGTGGAGCGTCCGAAGATGGTGACGGAGATGCGCAGAAGGCCTTTGCCATCTACGATTTCCTCCACCGTGCCGTCGAAGCCCTCGAAAGGACCTTCATTGATGCGGACGGCGTCGCCGCGTTTGATGCTCACTGCGAGACGCGGTGAGTTAGCCGTCTCCTCGATCTGGCCGAGGATGACCGAGACCTCATCCGGGGTCATTGGGGCAGGTGGCTTTTGGCCACCCACGAAGTCGCCGAAACCTTGGGTTTCGTGCAACGCGAACCAGACGCGCTGGTCCTCAAGTTTGCCTGGCTTCTCTGCCCCTTCCCAATCACCGAGGTCGGCTTGGATGAGGACATAACCAGGATAGAGCTTGCGGGTTGCGACCCGCTTCTTGCCGTTCTTGATCTCAGTGACCTTCTCACAGGGGACAAGCACCTGTGGCACGCGATCGGTAAGAGCATCCGCTTTGATGCGACGCTCTAGGTTCTCGCGAACCCGCTCTTCCCGGTTGGTCAGAACGCGAATGATGTACCACTCAAGTGCCATTGATTCCACCCCACAGGATGAGCTCGAAGACTTGACTCAGGACGAAGTCGCTTAAAGCGAGGAAGCCCATTAAGATCAGCACGGTAATGATGACGATGATCGAGGAGTTGGTCGCTTCTTCGAAGCTAGGCCAAGTCACCTTGTTCATCTCTGACTCGACCTCGATGAGGTGGTCAGCGATCTTCTCGGCTGCGAGGTAACGCAGGAAGAAGAATGACATTGCGAAGAATGCGATGGTGGCAGCCACGAAGGCGCCAGTCAGTTCGATTCCGAGCAACGGGATCTGAATGGGAGTATCACCAAACAGAGGAGCCCGCAACGACTTCCAACTCTCAAGCGTTCCGCTCAAGGAATAGCAGGCGAAGAAAATCATTCCTTCACCCAGCCAGAATGCAGTCTGGCGGGCGTTTCGTCCTTCTTCGGGCTTGTGGCGGTACAGCATCAGAGCTTGTGGGTCTAGAGCTTCTTCTCGCGGTGAGGCGTGTGCTTACGGCAGAAGCGGCAGTACTTGCTCTTTTCGAGCTTGTAGTCTGCGCGAGGCTTCTTGTTGGTCGTGTAATTGCGGTTACGACACTCGGTGCACTCGAGGAAGACGTGGCGTTCTTTGTTCTTCATGACCAGGCGGGTTGGTTCTCAGCCCCGCCCCATCGAATGATGAAGCGGGGCCAAGGGATTGGGTTACTCGATGACCTTGGCTACTACGCCAGCGCCAACAGTGCGACCACCTTCACGGATAGCAAAGCGAAGCTGCTCATCCATAGCGATCGGGGTAAGTAGGTCGACAACCATCTTGATGTTGTCGCCAGGCATCACCATCTCTACTCCGTCGGCGAGCTCGCAAGTGCCAGTCACGTCGGTGGTGCGGAAGTAGAACTGAGGGCGGTAGCCGGTGAAGAATGGCTTGTGACGGCCACCCTCTTCCTTGGTCAGAATGTAGACCTCGGCCTCGAACTTGGTGTGTGGAGTGATGGAGCCGGGCTTAGCCAATACTTGGCCGCGCTCGACGTCTTCTTTCTTGACACCGCGAAGCAGGCAACCAACGTTATCGCCGGCCTGACCTTCGTTCATGGTCTTCTGGAACATCTCAACACCAGTACAAGTGGTCTTGTTCGTTTCCTTAACACCAACGATCTCGATTTCCTCACCCATCTTGATGACGCCCTGCTCAATCTTGCCGGTCACAACAGTGCCGCGGCCTTCGATCGAGAAGACATCCTCAACAGGCATCAGGAAGTCCTTGTCCAGATCGCGCTCTGGGATTGGGATATCCGCATCGACCGCATCCATGAGCTCTTTCAAGCATGCCATGTCTGGATCGTCAACTGGCTTACCAGCCTGAACAGCCTCGAGGCCCTTCAGTGCGGAGCCACGAATGATGCTGATGTCGTCGCCAGGGAAATCGTACTCAGAGAGCAGCTCGCGGATTTCCATTTCAACGAGCTCAAGGAGCTCTTCATCATCAACCATGTCACACTTGTTCATGAAGATGACAAGTGCTGGCACGTTTACCTGCTTAGC
This sequence comes from Planctomycetota bacterium, assembly GCA_024229395.1. Classification (GTDB taxonomy): domain Bacteria; phylum Planctomycetota; class UBA1135; order UBA1135; family UBA1135. Next base: position 141,608 of record JAAESM010000050.1, read on the forward strand.
CAGCAGGATGTGCTCACGCGTTTGAGGCATAGGACCATCGTTGGCAGAAACTACCAAGATGCCACCATCCATCTGAGCAGCACCGGTGATCATGTTCTTCACATAGTCAGCGTGTCCTGGGCAGTCAACGTGTGCGTAGTGACGGGACTCCGTCTCGTACTCCACGTGCGCAGTCGAGATCGTGATACCACGAGCTTTCTCTTCTGGGGCCTTATCGATTTCATCGAAGGCCATTGCCTTGCCGCCGCTCGCATGCGAGAGGTAACCGGTGATTGCAGCGGTCAGCGTGGTTTTACCGTGGTCGACGTGACCAATGGTTCCAACGTTGACGTGCGGCTTGGTTCTTTCAAAGACTTCCTTTGCCATTGTCCTGGGTGTTTCCGCTCGGCGGAGGTTTTATTTCTTTTTGTGGGTGACTCTCGCGCCCGACATGAGCGTGAGATGAGTTGTGTTTTTGGAGCTGCTTTCGGGATTTGAACCCGAGACCTCTTCCTTACCAAGGAAGTGCTCTACCCCTGAGCTAAAGCAGCGTGAATCCACGCGTGACTCGCGCGGATTATCAGGGATTGATCCAGTCCAAGTAAGTACCGAAGTACAAGTGGAGCGGGTGATGGGAATCGAACCCACGTGACCAGCTTGGAAGGCTGGGGCTCTACCATTGAGCTACACCCGCCCAAACGAGTTAAGAGTTCTGGTGGGGAGAAGAGGATTCGAACCTCTGAAGGCTGAGCCAATGGATTTACAGTCCATCCCTGTTGGCCACTTAGGTATCTCCCCGAAAAGCCCGAAGGCTTCTACCCTGATGATGTGAATTAATGAAGGAACGCGCCCTAAACAGCCCAAAATCCCCAGAAAAAGGGGGTTGGAGCTAGCGAAGGGACTCGAACCCTTGACCGTCCGCTTACAAGGCGGAAGCTCTACCAACTGAGCTACGCTAGCAGTCGTCGGAGCGTGGAAAAGGGCAGAACATGATAAGTCCAACGCTTCCCTCGTCAACTAAAGAACCTACGAAAATCGTGCCAAAGCCGATTTTCGATGCCGCTGACCGGAATTCCATGTCCATGACAGGAGTCCGACGTAAAAGCGGGCGGCTAGTCTAGCCCGTCGGTGTCGCTCGGCCAATCCGCTGGAGAGGCGTTTTTTCCCAGTAATTCAAATCTTTGCCGCATCTCGCGCAGACTGACCGCGCCAAGTCGTGCGCATATGGCCGACGCCAACTCTAGACAGAGGATCGCCTCGGCCACCACCACCGCGGCCTCGACCACGCAGACATCGCTACGCTCGTAGGTCGCCTTAGACTCCTCCATTTTGGCTAAGTCCACTGAACCAATGCCTTTACGCATGGTTGGAATAGGCTTAATCGCGGCCTGCAAGAGAATCTGCTGACCATTGGTGAGACCTCCTTCAATGCCGCCAGCGTGATTGGAGCCGCGCCCAATGCCCGCCCAACCGTCTGGATCGAGCTGAATCGGATCGTGGAAAGCGCTGCCGGGCGAATCGCCTGCGGCCATGCCACAGCCGATTCCGACGCCCTTGACGGCCGGAATTGAGGCCAACGCTCCCATCAAACGAGCATCCAAACGGTCGCCAGCCTGGGCGAAGCCACCTAATCCAGGCGGACAGCCGTCGGCGACCACCTCAATTACGCCGCCGAGGGAATCCCCCTTCTCTTTGGCTTCATCGATGGCAGCATGCCAATCTTCGACTTGCTCACCAGGAATTCCAGCCACTGAGACCACACGCCCACCCACCAAAATGCCGAATTCGGCCAGCAGTTGGCGGGCAACGGTGCCCAAGGCAGTGCGCGCAGCAGTCTCACGTGCCGAAGCGCGCTCCAGTTGAGCGCGGATATCGCGCGATTGGTGGCGCATCATGCCTGGCAAGTCCACATGCCCTGGGCGCGGCGCCTTCAGGTTTGGCATGGAATCGATGCGGGTGTCAGAGTTTCCGAGGCTCAAGCACAGCGGCGAGCCAATCGTTACGCCGGACTTCAGGCCCGACAACACCTGCAGTTCATCCTTCTCGAAACCCGCACGCAAACCGCGGCCATGGCCTAGCCATCTGCGTTGCAGCTCCTGGCGTACCCCATCGACGTCGATACGCAAACCAGCTGGCAAACCCTCCAACAGGGCAATCAAGCAAGGTCCGTGCGATTCTCCAGCCGTGGTCCATTGCAAACCTACCGTGCCCGGCGTGGCTGGATTCACTCTTGAGCCTCCGCCTGAACCGCCGCGCTGTCGGTGCCGGACTGAGCCTCACCACCGGAAGGCGTGGCCTCGGTGCCTTCCAAAGCCCGAACCACGCGTGCGACCAAATCCATGATTGCGAAAGGTTTGGACACCACCCCTTTCAAACCGGGTGTGGCATGCATCTCGGCAAGACGAGGATCATTCGGCGTGCCGGTCACGATCCATGTTGGCGGCAAGCCATGAGTATCAGCCCACGAGGCCACCAAAGCGCCACCGGACTCGCCGGCACCAAGATGGAAATCCATCAGCAGCGCCGCGCATTTACCACTTTCAAGCGCTTTCTCGGCGATCGCGGGGGTGCCAGTGGCAATCACCGAATGACCGGCTTGCTCAAAGGCCATCGACATCAGCTGGCACATGCCAGGGTCATTATCAACCACGTAAATCTGCTTCAACTCGTATCTCCCGGGGGCGGCTCCACCCAAGTCAACTCGCGATAGGGCAGTTCCACTTCCATGGAGCCATGCCGCACTTTAACCCGCTCGCGCTTGCGTTCCACCCTGATCACCAATAAGCGTTCGCGGAATCTTGGCACATAGACGCGGTCGCCCTTCTTCAAGCCTTTGACGAAACTGGCCCAACGTTGATTGAGCTTGTCTTCATCCAGCATGCCGCGCAGCTTCACCAAAAAGGCATCCACATCTTTGCGTTCGGCAGCGGGCAATCCGCCACGCAAGGACTCACCGTCGGCTTCGAGCAAGTCATGGATGTCGCGATAGTGTTGACGGTACAGCTCTTCGGCTTCGCCTTCGCGCAATCGCCGACGTTCATCCGAAGCCGCCTCTTCACTGGCCAACTTGCGCGAACGTTGCTGAATCTTCAGTTCCTCGCTGCTGGCTGATTCGCGCAGAATCTCGGCCTCTCTGCGGACTCGACCCACATCTGCGAGTAGCTGCTCGGTGCCGGTACCGCGCGAAGACAACTGGCGCGCGCGCTCGAGAATCTCTTCTTCCAGGCCAAGTCGTTCAGCAACTTCCACCGCGTGGCTGGCACCGGGTACTCCAATCAACAAACGAAACTGCGGCGCCAAGGTCAGCGGATCAAATTCCATCGACGCGTTTTCAGCACGCGCCACATCCAGGCTAAACAACTTGAGCTGACCGAGGTGAGTGTTGGCGATGGTCCATGCACCAGATGCGAGCAGTTGCTCCAACACCGCTTGACCCAATGCTGCCCCCTCTTCAGGGTCGGTGCCGGTGCCCAGTTCATCGAGCAGCACCAAAGCGCCCGGCTTGGCTGCAGCAAGAATGCGGCGAATGCGCGTAAGGTGGCCGGAGAAGGTCGAAAGGCTGGATTGGAGCGATTGGGCATCGCCCACATCAGCCAGCACGGCAGCAAAATCGGGAATCTCACATCCATCCGCAGCGGCGATCGGTAAACCGCGATTGGCCAACCACGCCGACAGGCCAACGGTCTTCAGCACCAAGGTTTTGCCCCCAGTATTTGGACCGGTCACCACCAGCAAGTCGAAGCCGGTGCCAAGCTGCATAGTCAGTGGCACCACCTCGCTGGGCGCCATGGTGCGCAGCAACAAGGGATGGCGCGCATCGACCAAGCGCATGCCGCGTGTTTGCGCAACAGCGTCGGCGTAGCTGCCTTCGACTTCCGTGGCCCATAAACCCGACGCCATTGCCAAATCGACCTCAGCTAAGCGGTCTTGGATTTCCTGCAGACGTGGCTCGGCGCGCAACACGGCGATACTCAGCTCGCGCAGGATCTGCTCGACCAAACGCCGCTCAGCAAAGCGCGCTTCAGTCACGCGGTTGGATAGCTCGAGAATCGCATTCGGTTCGACGAACAGCGTATCGCCGGATTGCGAACGATCATGGACCACACCGGCGCGGCGGCTGGATTGCATGGCACGCACTGCCAACAGCAGACGTTCGCCACGCGCTACCGGCTGACGCTGACGCAACATGCCCTTGGCGAACATGCCTTCGGCAATCTGCTCAAGCTTCTCGCTGCGCTGCTTCTCCAGCTTGCGGATCAAGCTGCGCGCCTTCGGCAAGCCTGGATGCGCTTCATCCTTGATGTTGCCGCGCGCATCGATGGCGGTGCGGATTAGGCTGATCAACTCGGGCATATAGGAAGCCGCGGCGATGGTCTCGCCCAGGGCTTCAAATTGCGGGTTGGCGTCGGCCCAGCGACGTAGCTCAGCGACCCGCTCCAAGGTTTCGGCCACCGCGATCAGCTCCATGCCTTCGAGCACCCGGTTGCGGGCACTGGTAGTCAAAGCGCGCAGATCCGTGCAGCGGGCCAAGGATGGCGCTTTCTCCATCTGCTGGGCCTTCAGAGCCTCTACGCCACGCTGACGTCGGGCTGCAATGCCTTCGGAGCCATGTTCGGTGGCCAAAGAGGCGAGCAAATCCCGGCCGGCGCTGGTGACCGCCTTCTCCGCCATCCACAGCAAAACCTGGTCACACTCGAGAGCTTCGAGGGTGTCTTCTGCGGTGGTGGGTAAATCTGGCATGGGGTTGAGGGGTGGGCTGGAAATCGTTTGCGCGATAAGCCCAGCATTCTAATTATCTGGCTTCCAGCATGAGAATAAAGCAGGAATCCTCAAATCATCCGCACACGGGGTCTTCCCTGGGGAAAATTTGCGGGCTTGCGCACAGGCTCGTACCGTTGCCTTCACTGGCTTGCGCATGACTACTCCCCATTGCTGCGGCCTGGGTACCTGTCCCCCTTGGTACCTCCGCTGGTAACGGCTCCAAGCTCAGGCTCAGAGTCATTTGCTAGCAACATAGGCTTGGACTTCTCCGCGGAGGTCCGAGCCTTTTTCCTTTTTGCCTCAATCTAAGCCGCTTTGCGCGCAAGCTTTGTCGCGCATGAGTGCTGAAAGCGCGGTCACTTCGCCCTAGAATGAATGACGCATGGAGAATACGTTAATGAACGACAAAACCCAGATTTGCGACACGATATTGGACGCTATTGGCAATACGCCACTGGTCCGCCTGCCCAAGGATTTTGATCCTGAGGTCAAGTGCGAGGTCCTTCTGAAGGTTGATTATCTGAACCCGGGCGGCAGCATGAAGGACCGCATTGCGCTGCACATGGTGCACGCGGCTGAGAAAAAGGGCCTGCTAAAGCCAGGTGGTCGGATTGTTGAATGTAGTTCCGGCAACACAGGCGCCGGCTTGTGCGTGGTGGCTGCGGCCTTGGGTTATGACATCACCGTGGTGATTCCGGACAAGATGTCGTCGGAAAAAATCGCTGCCTTGCGCGCCTTGGGTGCGGATGTCGTGGTCACACCATGCAATGTCGATATCGAATCCCCCATGCACTACACCAAGGTGGCTGGTCGCATCGCCTCGGAGATCGAGGGCGCGTGGTGGCCTGATCAGTATCACAACCGCGACAACACCGATGCGCACTACTACTCCACCGCTCCGGAACTTTGGGAGCAGTGCGGCGCCAAGCTCGATGTATTCGTGGCGGGCGCTGGCACCGGTGGTACCTTGAGCGGCATGGGCCGTTTCTTCAAGGAGCAGAACCCGAATGTGAAGATCATCGGTGTGGATCCACCCGGATCGATCCTGGCGCATTACTGGGAGCACCAGGAAATCTGCGATTCCGGCCCCTACGCGGTCGAAGGTGTGGGTGAGGAAGAGGTGCCCGGTGCTTGGGATCCGCACATCATCGACAGTTACGAGGTGGTGCCGGATATTGAATCCTTCGCCATGGCACGCCGTTTGGCTGCAGAGACCGGCATCTTCCCTGGCGGCTCGGGTGGCATGAACTTGGTGGCGGCTTTGAAAATCGCCCGCACTCTACCCGCAGATGCCCGCTTGGTGACCATCTTGCCTGACTACGGCAAGGCCTATCTAAGCAAGGTCTACAGTGAAGACTGGCTGCGTGACTTTGGTTACCTGCCGAAGGTTGGAATCAACAACGCAACCGTCATTGATTTGATGCGTGAGAAGAACAAGGCCGTGTTGTTCTCCATCGACAATGTTAGTTGGGCAGTGCGTCAAGCTGGCGAACGCGGCGTACGTCCGTTGCCGGTCCAAGACGGCTTGGGCGGGGAACTACTCGGCGTGTTCCATGAAGACCGCGCCTTGGCTTTGTTGGCGGAAGGCAAAGACCTAGATGCAATGAGTGTTGCCGATTGCATGGCACCAGCCCCCACCGTGCTGGATGCGCATGCTCCATGGCAAGAAGCTGTTGAGGCACTGAAGCATTGCGAGGCCGTGTTGGTTGATGTGCGCGGCGAGTACTTGTCTTTGGATCGTCGTGACTTGCTGCAAGCGCTGAAACGTTTGGATCACAGCGCTTAGGCGATTATGTTCCAACAGCAGCTGCAGTTCCATACGCCCGGCCGCGGCACCCTGGATATAACTACAGATGTTCAACGGTGTGTTGCAGCTGCAAAGTTGAATCACGGTGTGGCCACCCTATTCGTGCACCACACCTCTGCTTCGTTGATTCTTTGCGAGAACGCCGATCCTCAAGTGCGTCGCGATCTTGAAGCGTGGTTATCACGCGCGGTGCCGGATGGCGATGCGCTATTCAGTCATATCGATGAAGGCCCCGACGACATGCCTGCGCATGTACGTAGCGTGCTGACCGCAACCAGTTTGAGTATCCCGGTTCGGGATGGGCGCATGGATTTGGGTACCTGGCAGGGAATCTATCTATACGAACATCGAACGGCAGCGCATCGTCGGCGTGTTAGTGTGACGATTGTTGGCTGAGACCGCTCTGACTCCATGAAAAAGGCCGCTGCATCGACGAGATGCAGCGGCCTTTTTAGTTGAGAACAGCTCTGCCTAGAGCTTCATCTCTTCGTGGTGCTTATTGCACGCAGCACCCTTGGCGCGACGGCAGGCAGGGCAAGATGGCTTGTGACCAGGACGGCGATCGGTAATCAACTTCTGACCGGCGGTTTCTGCATGCCTGGCGATCTCGGTGCCGGCACACTTCTTCATGATCGACTTGTAGGTCTTGACCGCGTCGACGTATTCCTTGGCATCTTCATAGCCCTTGGCCTTGATGTACAACTTACCGCCGGACATCTCCTTGGCGTATGCCTTATTTTCTTTCAGGGCCTCGAACTTGGCGTTGGTTTCCTCGACGTTCGGAAACGGGGAACCTTTCTTCAGGAAAGGCTCTGCGGTGGTCAATCCCTGCATCCAGAAGCCATCCTCAATCGCCTTATCCGCAGCCTTGAAAGCCTTGGCTGATTTATCAAGCAGGAACTGCTCGAACTGCTGACCCCAAGTGAGGTCGTCGCCTTCGAGTTTCTCCATCGACTTGCGCAAATCCAACAACGACTTGATGTAATCGCCCTTGTTGTAGGACTTGATCACCTTGCTGAATTTCTTCGGATAGACGCTGTCTTTACTGCCCTTCTTTTGGGCGGCGGCCAACGCACTCTTGGAAGAACTGGGGTGGCCCGTCCACTGCATCTCGCGGCCCAGGAAGACCGCACTGGATGGGAATCCGCTGACGCCGATGACCTTCTCCAGTTCCTTGTTCGGCATGATCACTACCGGGTGCGTCACGCCATGCTTTTCCATCCATGGCACAACGAGTTCTGCAGGCTCATCAGTCACGCTGATGACGACCAGACCTTTCGCACTTCCTTCTTCCCATTCGGAGTTCAGGTGCGGGATCTGGCCAAGGCAAGGGCCTCACCAAGTGCGGAAGACTTCCACCATGACGGCGTGGCCTTCCATATCCTGCGCCGAGATCGGCGGTGTGTTGAACCAGGTGGCGTCGGTAAAGTCTGGCATGGTGCCAGACCTCTGCGCATTGGCAGAACCGGTGAACGCGAGTGCTGCACTCGCGACAAGAGTGGTAATCATTTTCATGCTGACAGCGGAAACAAGGATTCCAGAGTGCCCCAGCATGATAACAAAGAAGAATCCCAGGTGAGTCTCAGTCCAGGAATCGTGCCGTGGAATCTCTAGATCCTAATCAGTGGCCTCTTCCATCACCAAGACATTCTCAAGCATGATCGCGAAGTCGCTGCCCGGGCGGAAGGAAAACGGCATGGTTTGGGTGAACAGCAAGGAGCCAGTCTCGGTCTGGTGATCGTTGATGAAATAGGTACGCGCAATCCCCGACCACGAGGCATAGCGCACCTTTAATGGGGCTTTGCGATCGCCCTTGAGCATGAAGCCCAAGCCAAAACGCGCGAATGGGACCTGCTCCCTGCCTTCATTGGGATCGAGCATCAAGGCCACGGTTTCTTTCTTCAACAAGCGCACTTCACCGAACAAGCCCTTGCCAAGCAGCATGGATTGAAAGCGACCGTAGTCCTCTAAGGTGGAGATCAAACCGGATGCGCCCATTGGCACAGGGTGCGCTTCGCGGTACGACGCTAGATAGCCGGGCGCGACGCCTGAGACCTTGTCCTCATCATTGATTTGATGTACCGCAGCCAAGCGCGGTAAGTCTTCGTCGCTGACACGGAAGCTGGTGTCGACCATGCCAAGCGGATCAAAGATATGCTCCTTCAAATAATCATCGAAGGGTTGTTCGGCAACGACCTCCACCAAGCGCCCCAGCACATTGGTCGACTGCCCGTAGGTCCAGCCCATGCCCGGATGATGCTTCAGCGGCAAGGTAGCCAGGCGTTGGGATAGTTCCTCCAAGGACTTCACCCCGCCGCGTCGTTGTTCCAAGCGATAACGCTTGGCGATCTCGCCCTTGTCCATCAACGCGGAGGTCAAGCCCGATGTGTGACGCAGCAAATGACGCACGGTAATCGGAGTTTCCGCCGGCACTTCGATCCAAGACCGGTCTTCGTCGCGTGTAAGAACGGTCACATCTTTCCACTCAGGTAGGTACTGGTGGATCGGGTCATCCAATTCCAGCTTGCCTTGCTCAACCAACTGCATGCACGCCGCCGACGCCACTGCCTTGGTCATGGAGTAGATTCGAAACAGCGAATCACCTTCGACCGGCTTTCCGCTGCCTAGCTCTAATTCACCATGTACGCCGCGATAAACGACTTTGCCCTTGCGCACGATCTGCGCCGACGCACCCGCGATCTGGCCGCTGTCGATTAGCTTTTGGGTCCACTCCCAGATCTTCTCGGCCTGATCGCCAGGTAACTCGTCGATCAGAATGCCGATCTTTGACGGAGCTTCCTGAGTTGTTTGTGTGGTTCCAACTTCCTGAGCCTCCTGAACGGCAATAGAAGCCGTGGGTAACAGGAGGGTGGCTAATAGGATGCGAAGCAGCCAATGCATGCTCGCATCCTAACAGGCGATGAAATCAAACAGGGCGCATCGTCGTCAAACGATGCGCCCTGTTTGCTGTGCGATTCGGTGATCTACAGGCCGACGCGCATGGTGGCGCCGTTACTCAGCTCACAGTTGCCCAGATCCAATGCCTGCAACCAGATGTAGACATCGACTGCTGCGGGCGGCACGTTCACTGGCAAGACTGCAACACCCGAGCCATTGGCGGTCACGAACTGCGGCAAGACCTTGACGGGTGCACTCAGCGAAGCGGTGAGCAAACCGCAAGGGCCCGCAGTCAAGGTGGTCGGACCAGGGCCGGTCACCGAGTAAGCGAAACCGACAGCTGCGCCTGGGGTGGCGTGACGCACGATCAGTTGCGCCTGCTGGCCGGCAAGCAAGTTGTCGACCTGCAACACGGGGTTATTGGTCTGTACCGTTACCGAACCAACCATGCCAAAGGCGAGGTGCGGGTCGCAGTGATACCCGTAGTAGTTGCCGTTGGCAGGTGCCGATGCCAAGAAGGCGGCATCGAAGGTCAGCGAGTAGCTGAACGGTGGGCTCATCGGGAAACCCGAATTGAACAGGCCGTCGTCGGAGTCGACGTTGTGCAAACCAGAGACCCAGTTCCAATGCACGGTATCACCCTCTTGGATGGTGATATGCGCGGGTGAGAACGAGGCACCGACCAGGTCAACTTGATGTGTGGTTTGTGCAGCGGCGCTGGAGCTACCGAAAGCCAGGGCGGCGAAAGTGAGGAGGATGGAGGGTGTTTTCATGAGTAAGGGTGAAGCCACCAATTTAATCGAAATCGGAGGATTTGCATCATCGTAATTTACCCTATTTCTTGTCTAAATATCGCGAAGTAATTCGCTGATTTCACCCGCTTTAACCTCGAATTCCTCCACCAATACTCCATCAAAGACCATCATCTTGCTCCCGGGCCGCCACCCCGGGAGCTTGACCACCAAACCACCGGCACCGATCAAACCTTCGGCCCAAGCTTCGCCCTGCTCATTGGTAATGCGTTCGCGCCACAGTTCGGTACCTAACCACGGAAAGACTGAAGCGCCCACCACCGGCTGCCCATGCGGATCGAAGACCCGGATCAAAGTGCCGACAACAGCCACCTAGGCTCGACCACGGTCTATCCAATGACCGGCACCTTCACCTGGACCTACGTAGTCGGTGATTTCGAAAACGGCAGCGGCGAATACACCGCTATGGATGTGCCTTGGTATGGCACCGATGTCAATTCGCTGGACTTCACCTTCGACCTCAACTCGATCGAGATGGTGTTGCCAGGTAACTGGCACAACCTCGGCGTGGATATCACCATGCATTTGATTGAGGATCTTTCTCCCACCGAAGTCCCCAACTTGGACCTAGTGCGTAGCAAATTTGATGTTGAAGTAGGCATCAGTCATTAAGGCCATTTCGTAAGCGGCCGCATCGTGCCCGAGCTACAAATGGGATTGAGCATCAGCGGCTCCTGCCCAAGCGTGACCTTTGAGATTGATGGTGCTGTTGCCAATGGTCAGGTCGCACTGCTCTACGCTTTCGGCACCGGTTCCTTTGCGATCCCGAATGGTTATCCCTGCGCCGGCACGATACTCGGACTCGACAACAGCGTCACCCTTGGCCTTAGGCAGAGCGCCAACGCTGCCGGAACTTTGACTTTGCCGACCAACGTACCTGCGGGCGCGTGCGGTCAGGTTTATCTGCAAGCGTTGGATTTGACCAGTTGCGGTTACAGCAATGTAGTCCTGCTGCAGTAGATCACTTGCGCTTCAGATGCAACACTAAGGAGCGTGCGTAGAGCGTCTTCTTGCTGTTGAGCATTTCCTGTAAGCGCTGATTGCGCGCCTCTAACTCGACCGTACCGCTTTTTTCCAACTTTCGACGCCATGGCCGACCGAGTTGGTGCAGCATCCAATACAGTGGTTTGCCAAGCTTGCGCTTTTCCTTATCAGCAAGCAACTCCACGACTTCGGCACCGGCCATCCACGCCCACCAACGCAATTGCGGGAATGTGATCGGTGTGACATGACAACGATCGCCTTGGTAGGTGCGCGGCGTGTCGGGTACGTCGTAAGCCTGAAATTGAAACAGCGTGCCGGTGAACAGGAACTGCAAGCGCGAGTAGAAGTTGTGCACATTGGGCACCGACAGGTAGATGCTGCCGCCCGGTTTGACGATGCGCACCAACTCCTCTACCAAGGACTGTGGCGCGAGCAGATGCTCCAAGCCCTCGGTGCATACGACTGCATCAAAGCTGGCGTCTTCCAGCGGCAACGGAGCGCTCATATCCAAAGGTAGGTAATCCTCACGCTGGCCATTCAAATCCGCAGAGACCGCATCCAGACCAGCTTCGCGCAGTGCGTCGCTGAATTGGCCTCGGCCAGACGGGATATCCAGGATGCGCGAGCCAGCAGGCAATAACGCCAGCGCCTCCAGGATGGAGTGCATATATGGCGGGAAGCCGTGACAGGCAATGAAATGCTCTGACGTGGGGGGGGCAGCAACAGGAACGCTCAAGACCAGCCGAGTGTAGCGGCCGACACCCCAGTTTTTCTCGGATTGATGCACCACGGCCCAGCGCATTGGTATATATGTTCACTAAGGCACTCCGACAACCAACCCCATCATGCTCCTCCTCATCGATCGCCACAACGGGATTCCGGCCTACCGCCAAATCATGGATCAAATCCGATTCCAGGTGGCCAGCGGCGTCCTCAGCCAGGGCGACGAGATGCCCAGCACCCGCAACCTGTCGGCCGAACTGGGCATGAATCCGATGACCGTTTCCAAAGCCTATGGCTTCCTGGAGCAAGAGGGCTTGCTGATGAGGCGCCCTGGTCGGCCCCTAGTGGTGGCAGAACTCACCCAAGGACTGGAATCGCAAAAGGTGGAGCAACTCCGCGCCGCCTTGGCCCCCGTCTTGGTGATCGCCAAGCAACTCGGTCTGGACCGCAATCAAACCTTGCAGATGTTCACCGAGATGTTGGATGAAGAAGCAAGCAAAGGAGAACAATCATGAACCCACTTTTCGAAGCACGCGGTTTGACCCGCGAATATAGTGAAACCATCGCCCTGAACAATGTGAGCCTGACCCTTGGCGCAGGGACCGTAGTGGGTTTGATTGGACGCAATGGCTGCGGCAAGACCATACTGCTCGATCACATCGTCGGCCTGCGCTTGCCTACTTTCGGAAGTTGCCGGACCTTCGGCGTAGAAGTCGCCAAGCTTGGGCCCGAAGAGCTGGCGCGCATCGGCTTGGTCCATCAAGAGAACCGTCTGCTGAGCTGGATGACGGTAGAGCAACATTTGCGCTACGTCGCCGCTTTCCATCCGGGTTGAGATCTGCAGCGCGAACAATCCCTGCTGCATGAACTGGACCTTAGCCCCGCCGAGCTGATCCACAAGATGTCGCCCGGCAACGCCCAGAAGTTGGCGATTGTACTGGCGGTCTGCCACCACCCTGAGTTGCTGCTGCTCGATGAACCGGTCAGCGCTATGGATCCAATCGCGCGCGAAAAGCTGCTGACCTTCCTGTTGGAGATGGTGCGCGAAGGTGGCACCACCGCGATTATCTCATCTCATGTGTTGCGTGACATCGAACGCATCGTCAACCATGTGGTGTGTATGGAGAAGGGCGTCATCGTGGCTGACGTCGAGCTGGATGAACTACTCGAGAGCTATGACGGATTGACTGGCTCCTTCCAAGAAGCCTTCGTTTTGTCGCAACAAGGCGACGGTCACAGCACGCACTTGATCGTTCAGAACGAATCACAGGATCGCAGTGCCTTCGAGCAACGTCATAACGTCAGCGTGGAAAATCGCGCGCTGAACTTGGAAGCGATCTTCCCGCATATGATCGACTTAGGAGAAGGACGCGAATGCCTCGCTATCCCCTCTTTCGTTTGATGCGCCGACGTGGCGTGGTCTATGACTTCGGGGTGACCGCCTTGTTCGCCGTGGTGCTGTCGCTGATGGGTGCCAAGATCGGCTTGAAGCTATTCGGCAGTGTTGCCGCAAGCCCAGAGCTGTACATCGCACCGGAGAGCCTTGACCTTCATGCTTGCCTGTTGACCGGCGCGGTCATCGGCGTGGTGGTCAACTTTGCCATGCAGGGATTGCTTTACAACCGCTTCTCGTGGATGTTGCCAAACTTGAGCCAAGGCCTACGACGAGACCTCTGGTCATCCGCAGCCATCGCCACCGTCTTTGGTGCCGCCATCGGTGCCACCTTAGCTTGGTTAGACGCTGGCCCTGGCTTGCTTAATGGCGACGCTCCATCCCTTGCATCATAGGCTCAGACGTGGATGCGTTCAGCCTCTGGCAACATCTTGGGACGAATCAACCAGGAGGTTCCATGCTGAGGGCGCAGCACCATCCACCAAAGGAAGAAAGCGGTGGTGAAAAATGGCAGGGTTTGAGCCACAGACACAGGTAGGGTGCCGCTCAGATCGACCAGCATGCCGTCGCCAGGAAAGAGGCCGAAGCCCACCAGCATCGGCAAGCGATACCAGTAATAACAGCTGACGGCAGCGCAAGCGAACAGTCTGCGGATTGTTGCATGGGAAGCCTTCGGGGCGGTTGTGATCAAGAGCCAATAGACCGCACCAGTGACGGCCGCACCCATGAAGGGCCAAGCGTAGATCTCAACCAGGTGTTGCCATCCTTGCATACCCGAGTAATCTGCGACATGAAACCACCCCCAGATGAAACCCACGAATCCGCCGACCATCAGTAGGTCGATGAGCTTGCTAGCCAATGATCCATCAGGCTGCTTCAGAATTGTTGCCGGAGTTGAGTCTGGGCAAGGTATGGAACATTGACCACAGCTCCCGCAGTGTGCATTCGCGAATTGCACCGCAGGTCGAAAGCCGTAGAGGGATTCGACTGGGCGAACCGGGCAAAGGCCGGCACACCAGGCGCTTTTCCAAGCGAATGACCTGCCCAGAACAAAGGCCAAACTTGCTGATACGAGCAGGAAGATCGCTGAGGCCATTCCATTCAGATCGAAGATCGCATGACGCAATGGCACCGCAATGTAAAGCAAGGCGATTCCTCCCAAGGTCAAGCCGACCCCTGCACCAGGGGGAATGCTCCGACGACGTGAAAGCGAAAGACGCTGGGCCAAAATCCCGGCTGTGGAAACCGGGCAGATGTTCCTCCATAAGCCTGGAACAAGTACGAACAATAAGGGTGCGGCCGGGATGAGCACATCCCAAAGCAAATGCAAACCCAGCACGGGAACCATGATTAACGATGTCACGATCACAAGGCCAACCACCACCAAGGTGAACTGAAGGATTGGCCAGATCGCGTATTGAGGTTTCGCGGAGAGAGTTGTCATCAGATGGGCTGTTCCTTTCCAGAACACCAGGAATAGATCCCGGTTGCAACTTTCAGGGAAATCCTCCCTACCAAAAGGCAGACAGGCGGCATCGTAACGATACCACCCATCTGAGTTACAGTGCGAATCTCGATTGACTTCCTACTGGATGTCAATCTGCAGAGGTGCCGATTCGGACCACATGCCGCCAGACACCGACGCGACTTCCAGGTACCAGGTGGTGCCGGACAACGAAGCAGGTGCAGTCAGCACGAAATCGCCGTCGCCACTTGCCGATGCAGTCGTATTCTGCAACTGCCTAACTGGAGCGCCAACGTCGAAGTCGTGACCGGCAAAGACCGTACCGTTGAGGTTCGGCGAAGCCAGCAACCACACTGGGGCGTTCGGTTGCGCGTTGGCGAAGCTGTAAAGAACCGACAAGCCGCCCCAAGGACTGGTGAAACCGCTCAAGGTCATGGTGTTGGTTGGTTCCGTACCCGTGAAGGAGGTCACCGGCGTGATGACCAACGCAAAGTCAGCATCCATACCTGTGGTCTCAAGGTGGGTGTCTTGGTTGACCTCGTCCGCGAAGACTTCAACCTTCCAGATACCCGCAGCCGGGTTCGCACGAATGACCTGCTCGACCGTGTCCTTGGTGTTGGACACGCCACCAGCAGTACTGGTCATCGAACCAAGTAAACCATTGTTACCCCAGTAGACGTTGCCGCCCGGATCGGTAACGCGCATCGACAGGTCGTTGATGCGGTGGATGTTGGAGGCGGTCGTACCGGCGCGATCGGAGTAGATCATGGTGGCGCGGAACTCAGATGCACCTGCTGGAACGGTGACGTCCCATGCGACTGAGCCTTGATCAGCTAGCACGAATTCCTCATTGACGACGAAGGTCTCGTTGCGGTTGTCATAAGCCCTCTGCAGGTCTGGCTTACCCCACCCCTGGTGCGTACGCGTCAAGTCATGACCGGTACCCGAGAAGGTCCATTGCTTGCTGGAGTTCAGCAACAAGGCCTTAGCAGTGGTGTTGTGTGGACGGTTATCGAAGATGTCGCCAGGTCCGACAGTGTTACCGAAAGCACCTTCACCCCACATCTGATAGATGAGGCCAAGGTGACCGGCGACGATCGGCGTGGCAGCCGACGTACCACCGAAGTTGTTGTAGTCATCACCACCGGTGTAACCGCCTGGATCCGCATCGGAAGTCCAAACCCAATCGTAGTAAGCAGCGATATCCGGCTTGATGCGACCGTCGGCAGCTGGGCCGATCGAAGCGCCAAAGGACCAGTTATCGTTGCCGTCATTGGTATCATCGTTGTGGCGGATACCACCGACGGCGATCACGTTCTTGGCCCAAGCCTGTGGGCGTGAACTGGTGCTACCGGCGTTCGATTGCGACTGCAGGATCGAGAAATCGTTAAGGAAGATGATGTCATCCATCTCTTGCGATTCCGAAGTGTATTGCGAGGTACGACTGCCGCCCCAGCTATTGCTCTGGAACACCGCGCGGTAGTTGAGTATTGGGTTGACCAACTCTGCAGTGTGCACATAGCGACTGCCGAAACCGGAGTACATGGCGAAGATGCCTGTTGCATCAGGGATTACGCCGCGGGTCTGACCACCTGCTGTGGAGTTACCACTGGCGAAGTTGATACCGTAAGTGCAAGTGCCGTGCGAGCTGGAAGAAACGCTGCCATGGTTGACTGGCGCGGTAGCCCAATCGGCATGGGAAAGATCTAAGCCCGAGTCCATGACCTCGGCGCGTACACCTTGACCGGTGTAGCCAGCGACAGTCTCAAGGTAGTTGGCACCCATCACGGTGCGCACCTTGTCCATATCGGTCTGTGGTGCACCCCAACGATCGATCCCCAAGACCAAAGAGCTGTGGATGACTCCCAGCAACTGGTCCTGATTCAAGGTGGCGGAAACCTTCCAACCTTCATCCACTGCTGAATGGATAGTGCCATCCATTTGCTGAATCATGGCAACTAGGGGCGCCTTCTGTTCAGGCCCCCATTCGCCGACCACGATGTTGTAGCGACGAGTAGGTACGAATCCATTGCGCATTTCCTGCAGGATCTCATTCTCCAACTTGTAGGCAGGATGGAACGGACCGACCCAACGCACGAATGGCAACTCAGAAACCTGCTTTGCCTGTTCGGCAGTCATCTGCCAGATGTTGGCATGCATGCCAAGAAAACGATGGTCGACGCCACCGAGTGCGCGCAGTTCTTCACGCCAAGGCTCAGCACCCTTGGTGATGTACTGCACGATCCAAAGTTCGTTGTCAGTCGCATCTGCGGCCAAGCCGTCGTCGATGACAGGTGCTGCCTGACGCAGCGGATCGAAGCTGCCGTAACGCAACTGAATGCGATAATGCGTGGCGCGATCGCGGCCGAAAGTTTCACCGCCGTCTAGTGACAAGCGGTACCAGTCCTGCTCGATGCCGGCATCGGTGGTCGTCCATGTTTCGGCGACGACATCGCCGCGTTGAAGGACATCAGCCTGCAGCGCCTGAGCGAGCGGAATAGCCGTGAGGGAACTGAGGAGTAGTGAAGGTAAGACTACATTCATGTATGGGCGGAGTGTGGGGGACCAAGGATAAAATGACTAGGTTCCACCCTAACCGTAATCTGCCCTCGAGGGAGGCATCAAACCCGAAAACTGCCTACAAAACAGGAATTTGCAATGCGTTCGAGAACATCACGTCGCCATCTCGCGTGACCATGGTCTGAGCGAAGAAGGTCGAGCCGGAAAGGCTTGCAGGAATCATGCTGCTGAGTTCCAGGGTGCCGTCGGGCTGAGACAAGACAGGGAAAGCACGAGAGATCGGTGGTGACAGAAGCAAGTCACCCAAACCAGTGGTGAGCGGTCCCGGACCGGCTGTGGACCATAAGAAGGTCACCGGCGTCTGTGGATCGATGTACTCCACCGTGAAAGTGGATAGTGCCCCACCGACCATCCCATCGATGGTGAAACGCGGATCCGAAGGTTCCCAATCGATCTTGAGTAGCGGTACGAACTCGTTGTTGTTCGTGCTCTGAGTCGTAGCGGTACATGAACTCATATTGCCATAACGATTGCCTCCGACCACGCCGGCGCCGGCACTTTGCCCATCGATTGAGGAACCCCAAGTGGAGTTGGTGCCACACTTTTGAATCTGCACCACGAAGTCGTTGCCTAAGGTGGGGTCGTACAGGAATGGGGTGTCCAATTCCAAGGACAACCATGTGTATGCCGTGACGTTAGTGCCGGTCCAAGGAGCCGCCGCGCGCACGATCATGGCGTCGGGATTCAAGTTCAAATCGAAAATCGGGTTATGCCCATCCTGCACCCCATTGCCATTCACGGTGTAATCGGTCGGGCTCGAAGCCATCAAGATCTCGACCGACGGAAAGTCAAAGCTGGTGATGGTCGATTCCGGGCGCACATAGATCTGCGTGATGAAGATCGGGCCATCCTGCTCGAACTGCTCACTGTCGTAGTGCCAATGCCACTTGTGATCAGATGCGGTGTTGAAGGGATAGGACGACGACGAAACGCCATAGTTGGTGTCGAATCCAGCAGGCAGGGTCTGGCTTCCTTGGGCGAAGGCACCAGTCGTGGCAAAAGCCACCAGCAAAGAGAAAAGGCTGAGTCGGTAAATCATGGGAGGAGATGAACCATTCCACGGAACTTTTCAAGTCTATCACTAATTCCGCGCAATATGCCAGTCCCACTCAGCACGCCTACAATGCTCGCCATGAATACTCAGGACCACGATTTCGGCACCCGCGTTGTTCACGCTGGATGGCACGCCGACGACGACCCCACCGGTGCCGTCATGCCGCCGATCTACATGACTAGCACCTATGTGCAGGATGCCCCGGGCGAGCCACGCAACGGATTCGAGTACTCGCGTACCCAAAACGTCACCCGTTTCGCGCTGCAAGATGCGCTGGCGGAGCTGGAAGGTGGCGCCGCTGGCTTCACTTTTACTTCTGGCATGGCAGCCATCCACACCTTGCTGCTGACCTTGAAGCCAGGCGATCGCGTCGTTGCCGGCAACGATCTCTATGGTGGCACCCATCGCCTGTTCAATAAGATCGCCGCGCGCTTCGGCTTGATCTTCGAATACGTCGACGCCGCCAACGAAGCCACCTGGCAAGACCTACCGGCAGACACGCGCTTAGTCTATGTGGAGACTCCATCCAATCCTTTGCTGAAACTCACGCCATTGAAGATGTCGATCGATGCCGCGCATAAGGTCGGTGCCGAGATCGCGGTAGACAACACTTTCGCTACGCCTTATCTGCAGCAACCGATCGCCCTTGGTGCGGATTATGTGATTCACTCCACCACCAAATACGTTGCCGGCCATTCGGATGTAGTGGGCGGTGCCTTGATCATTCGCGACGAAGCGCGCAAAGAAGATATCTGGTTCCACCAGAATTCCGCCGGCACGGTTAACTCCCCCTTCGACGCCTTCCTAACTTTGCGTGGCTTGCGCACCCTCGAAGTGCGCATGGAGCGCCACTGCAACAACGCCCAAGCGGTGGCTGATTTCCTCGAGGCGCACCCGAAGGTTTCCAAGACCATCTATCCAGGCCTTGCCAGTCATCCGCAACATGAACTGGCCAAACAGCAAATGAATGCCTTTGGTGGCATGGTTTGCTTTGAACTACCAGGCGGCGAACAACCCGCGCGCGATTTAGTCTGCGCTTTGAAGGTGTTTGCCTTGGCCGAGTCGCTTGGTGGTGTGGAGTCCTTGGTCGAACTTCCTGCGCCTATGACCCATGCCTCGGTGCCGCCCGAAACACGTCGCGAGATCGGTATCGAAGATGGCTTGGTGCGCTTGTCGGTCGGGATTGAATCCGCTGCCGACTTGATCGCCGACTTGGAACAGGCTCTGGCCAAGATCTGAGAAGCACGGACCCAAAAAGAAACTCTCATGGATTCCTGATCCATGAGAGTTTTCAAGTCGGGCTGCACAAGCCCGCGGGAAACGAAGGCCGTTTAGTTGCCTGGGAAACCGCCGCCGCCCATCGGTGGAGGCGTGTTTTCGTTCGGGGGGTTGACCGCTGTGATCTGCGGCTCCTTGCCTTTCTCAACGCGCAGCTTCAAGACATTGCCGACCTTGAACTTGACCACGCGCTTGGGTGGCACAGGTACCTTCTCCAGAGTCTTCGGATTCTGGGCAATACGGCCCGGGCGCTGACGCACCTCAAACACTCCGAACTTACGGAACTCAAGGCGGTTACCTTCCACCAACTCTTGCGAAACCTCGTCCAGGAAACGTTGAATAATGTCTCGGACCAAGACCTTAGTCTGGCCGGTCGAGTCGGAAATGCGCTGAACTAAATCGCGCTTGGTGACGGTGTGCTGCTCTTTGGGTTCCATACCGATGGTTGGGTATTAAGTTAGCCTACTTTAACCTTACTCCTTTTATCGACAATAGTTGGGTGGATTCAAGAGGGAATTATTCCCATCCTGTGATTAAGCCTCGAGTAAGTATGTGGCTGGACCGGCGTTGCAACTATGCACATCCATGCTCGCACCGAACACACCATTCTCCACCTTAAGTCCTTTATTTTCAAGACCTTGCGCCACTTCTCCAACAAGTTCACGGGCCTGTTCTGGGGCCAATGCGGTGGTAAAGGACGGGCGATTTCCCTTGCGTAGATCAGCTGCCAAGGTGAACTGAGAGACCAGCAATATTTCGCCTTTGGCCTGGAAAATATCCAAATTCGTAAGCCCTTGGTCGTCTTCGAAGATCCGTAATTTGGCCAAGCGGTTGACCATCTTGGTCACCGACGCCTCCGAATCCCCCACCTGGCATCCGAGCAAAATCAGTAATCCCTTGTCGATCTGACCGACCACCTTGCCGTCGACCTCGACCCGCGCCGAGCGCACACGCTGCACGATTGCTCTCAAGATTGTGGTCCTCGGCCGAGCCACAACTCAGCCTGCATGCGGCGCATCAAATCGGCACCACCGAACTCTGCATCGAGTTGTAGGAATCGCTCCAACTCAGCGGTGGCTTCGTCGGCGCGATTCAGATACTCACGCAACAGCAAGGCGCGATTGAACACGGCCACCAGATCATTGGGATTCTCTTCCAGGAACTCGTCCAAGACTTGCAGGCCGACGTCGGCCTTGCCCATGGCGGCGAAGATTGCCACTTGCAAGTTGATGGTCTGTGATTCTCCTTGCGGTAACTCATGCGACTTCACCAAGGCATGCTCATGCGCACCATCCTGCAGGGCGCGGCGTGCTTCGGCGAAGGTGGCGCGATTCTCCGAATCAAAGGGTGACCATGGTTCGGTCTCGGCGGCGGCGTGCGCCAAGTCACGGCGATCGAACAACGGCGCCAAGGTGCCTAATAGGCGCCAGGCACTTGCCGACCCCGGATGGTCGCCAATCAATCCAAGCAGATCATTGATGACATCGGTCTGGCCAGCGAAGGCAGCACTGGCAATCTGCAAGACGCGCGCGTCGACCAGTTCATCATCAAGGTCTAGGGCTTCCACCAACAAGCTGTCGCGGCGAGCCGGATCATCGACCACGCGTGCCCAAAGGTAAGTGTTGAGAGCGGTCGGCGCTTGAAGGTACAGCGCTTCAGCAAGATCGCGGGTCTGGGCGGCACCTAGGTGCTCCCCCTGCAAGTCCTGCTCGAAGATGGCCAAGCGCACAGAATCTGGATGGTCAAGGCGCAGGGCCGCCACCGTCTGCAGCGGGTTGAAGGTGTTTTCCGAGCTTGCCAACCAAGCTTGCTCCAGCAGCTGCCAATCCTCGGCCTCGTCGGCGCGCGCCTCCGCGACATCCTCGAGGCTAGGCAAGGATGGTTCGCCCACGAACAGCCCGCAAGAGGGCAACCACAGGAGTTGCACGGCCAGGAATAAGGTCAGACGAGAAATGCCCACCGCAGTAGCCTACAATCCCCGCATGACATTTCTGCGTCGCCTGGGCCTGCTTGCCGCGCTGGCCATAGGTTCCTGCGCTGCTCCGGATTCAGAAATCCACCTTGCACCGATATTTTCACGGCACACGGCTCCCGATTACCAACATGCGGAGGGCTTAGGTGGCATCCTGCGCTACCACCGCGAGGCCGACACGGTCGAGTGGGCGCTGAGTCCCTTGGTCTATCGCGAGAAGAACGGTCACGGCGACATCAATGCCTCGTTCCTTGGCGGTCTTGGCGCTTATGAATACGATCGCGATCGCAGCTATGCACGCTTGTTCCCGCTGTGGTCCTACCGCAGTGAGATTCGCCCGGATGGAATCCGCGATACCGATTGGGCCGCGCTGCTTTACTTAATTGCTGGAGGTTCCAGCTCGGATGCGCTCGAGGATTACTTCTGGATCTTCCCGCTGTTCGGCACCGGCCGTGACTTCTGGACCTTCGATGAGTTCAAGTTCTTCCTGTTCCCTTTGTACATGGAGAACCACAAGGAAGAACGCGATAGCTATCACTGGCTATGGCCTTTCTTCGGCAAGGCCGAAGGTTCGGAAAAAGGATGGCACATCTGGCCATTGCGTGGAGTAGCCGATGTCGAAGGTCAGTATCGTCGCAGCTACACCCTTTGGCCGTTTTGGCATTACGCCGAAGACGAGCTCTACAAACCTGAGCCGCGCACCTCTTGGATGCTGTTCCCCTTTTACGGGAAAGTACATCAAGATGATTACGAAGCCACCACCGTGCTGCCCCCGTTCTTCGGTTGGGCTGAGCGCCCCTCCACGGATTTCTCCTCGTGGCAGTTCTGGCCGTTAATCAATTTCCAATCCGGCGGCAACGCAGCACCACGCCAAGTGGAACGCTTCCTACCATTTTGGTTGCATTACGAAGATGAACAGACCGAATACTCGGTGTGGCTTTTCCCCTTCTTCTGGCACCGCGAAGACCGTTTCAACGACATGGAGCGCGTCGGCAACTATTTCGTGCCCTTCTTCATGTCCACCAAGACCCAGCGCGACGATGGCACCACCGGCCGCCATTTCCGCCTCTGGCCGCTGTTCAGTTATGAGTACGAGGAAGGTGATTTCGAGCAGACCCGCTTCCTTGATCTGGGCTTGCCAAAGGTGCTCAACCCCAACACTTTGGCACGTAGTTTCGGCTTCATCTACGAATTCTGGTTCGAGCGCGAGAGCTTCAAGCCGGACCCGATGGTGGTCAAGGAAAAGCGCGCTTGGTTGAATCTCTATCACCAAACCGAGGCCGCCGGTCATAAGCGCTGGAGCCTGCCGTTTATTGGTGGCCAATGGACGGAACCCGACGGCACCACACATTCCTCGTGGCTGCTCGGCCTCTTGCGTTGGCGCAGTGGCGATAATGGCGGAATGCAGTCGCCTGCTTTCCCTGGCCCAGGTTGGCCCGACATTCACGCCGTGGCAGCGGAGGAGCTCGAGTGAATCCATTCCAACGTGTTGGTGCTG
This sequence comes from Planctomycetota bacterium, assembly GCA_024229395.1. Lineage (GTDB taxonomy): Bacteria > Planctomycetota > UBA1135 > UBA1135 > UBA1135. Next base: position 164,812 of record JAAESM010000050.1, read on the forward strand.
CCCTGATGGCACCGCCCGTGGTTGGCGCCGGCTTCACCATGCATTTGGGCTTGGCCGCATTGGCGCGTATCAGCCATATCCCGAAGCGCAGGCGTCCGCTGCTCGATCAGATGCACCTATGCGGGATCAAATCCCTGCACGTGGTGCTGTTCGTGAACTTCTTCATCGGCATGATCCTAGCGCTGCAACTCGGTTTCGAGTTGGCACGTTATGGTCAACAAGAAGCCGTCGGTTTGGCGGTATCGGTGGCGATGGTGCGTGAGATGGCTCCCATGATGACCGCAGTGGTGTTAGCCGCATCGGTAGCCAGTGCCATGGCGGCAGAACTCGGCACCATGCGTGTGCAGGAAGAAGTCACCGCACTGGAAGTGATGTCGGTAGATGTCTACAGCTATCTAGTGGCGCCGCGCGTTTTGGCGCTGACCTTGATTGCTCCCATGCTCACGACCTTGTCGGCGATCGTCGGCATCTTGGGTGGCGGCCTGATTGCCTATTCGCAACTCGGTCTCGACTTCCACGGTTATCTGCGCGCCAGTTTGGAAGCACTCAGTGACAACAGTTTCTTCGGCGTGCCGCGCGGCCTCTACACCGGCTTGATGAAGGCGATGATCTTCGGCTTCACCATCAGCGTGATTGGTTGCTCCAACGGTTTGCGTGCCACCCATGGCGCAAGTGGCGTGGGTAACTCCACGCGTGCTGCCGTACGAAACTCGATCATCATGATCATCGTGCTCAACTTCTTCCTCGGCAAAATCATCTACCAATGATCAAACTAGAAGGAGTCAAGAAGGCATTCGGCACTCAGCAAGTCCTCGATGGCGTGGATTTCCACGTTCCAGAGGGCCATTCGCTGGTGATCATGGGCCCATCCGGTTCCGGCAAGAGTGTGATCCTGAAGCACATCATTGGCCTATTGAACGCCGACGCCGGCCGCGTCTCGGTGATGGGCAAGAATGTTGCGGAGTTGGATCGCAGTGGCCTACGCGAGCTACGCCGCGACATGGGTTATCTGTTCCAGCACTCGGCCTTGATCAACTGGTTGTCAGTGTTCGACAACTTGGCTTTGCCGCTACGCGAGACCACCAAGATGTCCAATTCCGAGATCCGCGCACGCGTGATGCATGTGCTTGACTTGGTGCAACTCAGCGCTGCCGAAAACAAGCTGCCATCGGAGATCTCTGGCGGCATGCAGAAACGCGTCGGCCTGGCGCGCGCCTTGGTCACCGAACCGAACATCATCCTCTACGATGAGCCCGAGGCTGGTCTCGACCCGGAGATGTCGGCCAGCGTCAGTCACATGATGCGTGAGCTCAAGGAAGAGCATGGCATGACGTCGGTGACTGTGACCCACAGCGTGAGTTGCGCACTCACCGTTGCCGACACTTTGGCCGTGTTCGAAAAAGGCCGTTTCTTGATTTCAGGACCTCCGACGGAAGTCCTCAACTCGAAGCACGAACGCGTGCGCGAGTTCTTGGGTGCCCAGCTCGATTGACATGACTAACAATACTGCCCGCCGCGACTTCATCTTGGGCTTGGTGTTCTTTGGCACCATCGCCCTGCTGCTGTACTACACCATCGTCTTGACTGGCTTCTCGTTTTCCGAGAAGACCTACATGAAGGCGTGGTTCCCGGATGCGCGTGGACTGAAGGAGGGCGACGCCATTCTGGTCGCTGGCCGTCCCAGCGGCACGGTGCGCGAAGTGGTTTTCGATGATGAACGGCCGTCGGACCGCCGCATTGGCGTGACCATGGAGTTCACCCAACCACCCACATTGCATGAGGGCTACATGATGAGCATTGCTGAATTTACGGTTCTGGGTGGCCGCGTGATCGAGATCGAGCCTGGTCCGGGCATGGCGCCAGTGATCCGAGCGGGTGCCGAGCTTGTGGGTATCGTCAAGCCAACCGCGCTGGATAGCTTCAGTCAGCTGCTAGAGGACAACTCCGAGGACTTTCGTGCCATTGTCGCCAATCTGCGCACCACCACCGAGGACTTGGCGGAGGGTCGCGGCGTGATTGGCGCTCTCCTGCACGATGAGGCCATGCTCACCGATGTGAACGCGGTGATCGACGACGTCACCAAGATGATGGAAGACCTGAGTGCTGGCCGTGGAACCCTTGGTGCACTGCTCTCGGATGAGGATCTGCGCAGCCAGGTGGTTGGCATCATGGAGGATACGCAGGTGACCGTGGCCGATATCCGCTCCATCGGTGCCGCTGCCAAGAATGGCGAGGGGCTGCTCGGGGCCCTGCTTCAGGACCCTAATTTGCGTAATGAATCACTCAATCTGGTGCATAACCTTGATGACGTCGCCGCGCGCCTGAGCAAGGTCGTGGTAGATGCTACCGAGGGCAAGGGACTTCTTGGTACAATCATTGCTGATGAGGAAGTGGCCTCCGATGCCGCAAACTTCCTGGCGGACCTTTCCGAGGTCACGCGGCGCCTCAAGGATGGCGAAGGCAGTCTAGGACGCCTGCTCGCCGAAGAGCAAGCATACGACGAATTGCTGATTGCCCTGAAGTCCTTGAACAACCAACTTGAAGACGCCCGCGAGGCGCAACCGATCAGCACCTTCACACAGTTGCTGTTCGGCACCTTCTGATAACAGCACCATGCAGCTACGCAACATCGCGATCATCGCGCATGTCGACCACGGTAAAACGACTTTGGTTGACGGACTCTTCAAACAAGCAGGAACCCTCAACCGCGGTCAGGAAGATTCCGACCGTTTGATGGACAGCAACGACATCGAGCGGGAACGTGGCATCACGATCCTGTCGAAGAACGCTGCACTGACTTGGAATGGCGTACGCGTCAACCTGGTCGACACTCCCGGACACGCCGACTTTGGCGGTCAGGTCGAGCGCGTGCTATCGATGGCCGACGGCGTGTTGTTGGTGGTCGACGCCTTCGAAGGCGTCATGCCGCAGACGCGTTTCGTGTTGCAGAAAGCTTTCGAGAACAAGCTGCGTCCGCTGGTGGTGGTCAACAAAATGGACCGTCAAGATGCGCGCGCAGACGCCGTCTTGGGCGAGGTCTTTGACCTGTTCGTGGAGTTGGGTGCCGAGGAAATGGCGCTTGATTTCCCGGTGGTCTATGCATCCGCTCGCGATGGTTGGGCAAGTCTTGAGGAAGATGTTCGCGAAGGCGATATGGCACCGATGTTGGATGCCATCTTGGAGAACTTCGAAGCACCAACTCTCGATTCGAGTGGTCCTTTGCAGTATCAAATCGCCACGCTCGACTGGGATGACTATGTCGGCCGCATCGGTATTGGCCGTATTACCAGCGGCGTGTTGAAGGCCGGCGATGAAATCATGCTGGTCGCAAACGACGGCAAACGCAAGCGTGGCCGCGTCAAGGAGCTCTACCACTTCGCTGGTATGGAGCGTGAAAAGACTGACAAGGTCGAAGCCGGAGATATTGCCTGTATCGCTGGCATCGATGGCCTTGGATTGGGCGACACCTTGTGCGACATGGTCGATGTCAAACCGCTTCCACCGATTACCGTGGAAGACCCCACCATCGAGATGGAGTTCATGGTCAATGACTCCCCATTCGCTGGCAAGGAAGGCACCTACGTGACTTCCCGTCAGGTGCAGGAGCGTATCGAACGCGCTTCGGTGATTGACCCAGCTTTGCGCGTGCGCATTGGGCCCTCCGGTGGTTACTTGGTCGCAGGTCGCGGTGTGTTGCACCTCGGCATCCTGATCGAGAACATGCGTAGGGAGGGTTATGAATTCGCGGTTGGTTCGCCACGCGTGTTGCTCAAAGAGATCGATGGCAAGGTTCATGAGCCCTTTGAGGATGCTCGCGTCGACCTGCCTGAAGAAACCATGGGCAAGGTCATCGAGTTCTTCGGCCGTCGTGGCGCAGAGATCACCGACATGACCCGCGAAGGCTCTCGTGCTTCCCTGTTCTTGAAACTGCCGACCGCTGGCTTGATTGGCGCTCGTACGCAGATCCTGACTCTGACTCGCGGCGAAGGCATTCTGACTTCGATGCTGGCCGGCTACGGCCCGAAAGGCGATGACATCGAAACACGCCACAACGGTGTGTTGGTCTCATCCGACACAGGTCAATCCACCGCCTACTCCTTGGCAGCATTGGAAGACCGCGGCGTCTTCTTCGTGCGCCCAGGTGTACCGATCTACGAAGGCATGGTGGTTGGTGAGAACAACAAGGACAACGACATCGCCATCAACGTGGTGCGTGCCAAGAAGATGACCAACATCCGTTCGGCCAACAAGGACTTCACTGAGAAGATCCGTGCGCCACGCGAGATGAGCTTGGAACAGTTCCTCGAGTACTTGGATACCGATGAACTGCTCGAGATCACGCCAACATCCTTGCGCCTGCGTAAGCGTCAGTTGCGCGAGAAGATGCGTTTGCGTTCGTTGAAGGCGACCGAAACCGTAAAGGGTTAACGGCCTCCTGCCGCAGAAGACCTACAAGTCGTAAGTCTTCTGCAGATACTCCTTCCACCGCTCTTCGAGGATCGTCACGGCATCGCCCTTGATATCGGCGAAGCACTTCTCGGTATGCTCGCGCAGCAATTTCTGGAAATCATCCTGCAAGGCAATCTTGCTGATGCCGCGTAGCCACACTTGGCCTTCCTTACCGCAGGCCTCGTTGATGAATATGAAGAATGCCCAGGACTTGGCCATATCCTCGTTCTCGAAGGCGAACAGCTTCTTCGGCGTCAGTTGCGACATCGGCGTGCCTGCGTGATAAGCCACTCCGGCCATCACTTCGCGCAAGCCCTTCATCACGACTTGGGTCCTGGTCTCGCCCTTCGACTTTTTGCTTGAGTTCGGCCCACCTTTGGAGACGGTACCTTCCAAGCGCTTAGGCGGCTTGAAAGCGGAACAGGTCACGTTGTTGCGGTTCAGTAGGTTGAAGGACAGGTAGTAGCCCACGCCTTCTTCCAGCCAATCCTGCTCGTCACTGCGAATGTCGTAATGCAGACGAGCCAGTTCATGGCCCATGCGATGGACCACCACGCCTTCAAAATCGGTGGCTTCGTCGGTGCGCCAATAAGACATGGCACGCTTGGCGATACGTCGCGCCGAACCAGTCATATCCAGTGACCGCTGACGTCGCTCACCTTGCCCCCAACCGAGTCCGTAATACTCTTCCATCATCTTTTCTTGATGGACGCGGCTCTCCGTGTTGAAGAAGTACTCGATGAACAAGGTGTCGGGGATCTTGTCCTTGAACTCTTCATCGGCGTAAGGGTCGACCATACCGACACGGAAGGCATCGATGGCCTGCTCCCCCAACATCATCAACGCGGTAACTCGCGCATCAGGAATTCCGCTGTGGTAAATCATGCGGATGTGCATGCTTTCTTGCACCTTGAACTCGAGGTTCGCGCCGCCAACGGTGGTGGCAGCAGCCTTCAGCTTGTCGTCGGCAGGTACGGTCTTGATCGACTCCAAGGCCGCCTCAATGCGCTCGTTCTTGGCGGCCTCGCCTAGCTTGGTCGCCTTCATCAAGTCGCGTTCCAGCTTATTGGCAGCCTTCACATAGCCACACTGGTTCAGCCACATCTGCAAGCCTTCCAAAGTCATCACAAGCTTGGAATGCACGGCGAACCATTCCTGGCTGCCCTTGGCGGCATCGTTGCGTTGGGTCTTCAACGCTTCGAGAGTGTCGAGGCGGCGTTGGTATTCGACCGACAAGGTGTAGAAACTCTCGTTAGTCATGAAAGGCTTCAAACCATGGAAGCGTTCGGCGGCAACACCGATGACCTGCTTCTTGACCGCCTTCTTGACGCCACCATCATCCAAGACGTAGGGCAGCTTCAAGGGATCTGCTGGATCCGCCACGAAGAACTCCAGGCGAGCGTCGGGCTGCCAAGTGAAGTTGGGCGTAAGGGTTTCGAAGCCACCGCGAATCTCCACTAGCACGACCTGGCGCCCATTCCATTCGTACAGGTTCTTCTTGTACGACTTGGTGTACTTAGGGTCCTTGAATTCGAGGGCGTAGATTTGGGCGGAACTGGCGGAACAGAAGCCAACCGAAACGAGCAGCACGATGAGGAAGCGCAGCATACTCATAGACTAGCGAATTCTCCCTCGATGCGCCTTGGCGTTACTCTGTGTCTAGGGCCCAGCTGCGCCCCACCTTGCAGCCCGACGTCGCCGCCACTTCATGCTTCGCCTTTTCTTTCGCCCCGTTTCCTGCGGCCAACTGTTCGGAATCCCAATCCAGGTGGCCCCTGCGGTGTTCGTTTTGGTGCTGGTCGCCATCATCACCGCAAGCGGCGAATCGAATACGCATGCCTTGAGCGTATTGCTGGCTTTGGTGATTCTGGCCGTGACTCTGCTGGTGCATGAGTTCGCCCATGCCTTGGTAGCCAAGAGACTTGGTCTGAAGGTAATCGACATCACCATTTGGCCGCTTGGCGGCATGGCGCGTATGGAAGGCCTGAGTGGTCATTCCTCGCGCGAAGCGATGGTGGCTGCTGCGGGTCCGCTGGCCAACTTGGTGCTGGCCGCCATCTGCGCCTTCATCCCCGGCAACATCGCCAAAGCAGCCTTCTTCATGAACCTAGTGCTCGGCCTCGGCAACCTGGTTCCCGCCTTCCCGCTCGACGGCGGCCGCCTGTTGCGTGCATGGCTCGCCCGACGGGCTCCCTTGGTCGATGCCACCTTGGCTTCAGTACGCCTTGCCAAAGTCATCGCGCTGCTGGCCTTGCTGTTCGGCTTCTGGGGCAGTTCACTTTGGATCGGAGTGATCCTGGCCATCTACCTGTGGTGGAGTGGCCAGGTGGAGTTCGTGCAGGTCATGCTGCGTGAGGGCCAGCGCCCCACCTTGACTTCCTCGGAGGTTTGGCGACGTGCGTGCTATCCTCTGTTCGGTGGCAGCAAACCGCAGAATGTCTACGGCGCTGCGCAACCACCATCACCACCCGTGGATGAAGAACTCGAGGAGTTCCACGGTTCGCTTGACGAATTCTTCCAAGACCGCGATTCCCAATGATTTCCTTCCTGACCCTCGCATTATTCGCACTGCCACAAGAGCCCATCGATGAGCCAACTCGCTTGAAGCCATTGATCCCGCCGCCGGCACAAACGGAGCCCAGCCCTAAAGGCCCCGACAAAACGACCGCCAAGCCAAAAACGCCCAAGCCGGCTCGCCCTAAGGCTCCACAACAAGGCACCATCCAAGCATTCGGTGGTGGCCAGCAGAACCAAGCCTTCGGCCCACAGCAGCTGCAGGATAGTGGCAAAGGCCCACGCCCTATGGACAACAATCTGAAGCCACCCTTCGATCACAACCGCACCTTGCTGAAGGTCAACGGCGTGCCGATCCGCGCTTCTGAGATCAATGACTTGGTGATGTACTACCGTAGTTATCGTCCGGGCCGCTCGGATATGCAACTCACGGAAGCGGTCAAAGCCTTGATTCCGCTGAAGGTGATGTCGGCGCACTTCAAAGATGATCTCCCGACCATGATCGATCAGGTCGACGACGCCTACGCCGCGATCGTCGGTGGTGAAGACTTCAAGGCCGTGGCGATTCGTTATTCACAAGACAGCGAAGCTCCGACCGACGACGGTCGCTACACCTTTGCGCGTGAACGCGCCGTGCAGCCATTCGATCGCTACTCCTTCACCCTGCCGCTGAATCAGCTATCGCCACCGTTTTTGACGGTCTACGGTTTCCACCTGGTGGAAGTCTTGGACTACGAGCGCGGTCAGATGCCAGCGGATGACAAGAGCACCATGCGCCATATCTTGATCATGTATCCAGGCATGATCGCCCTCGAGAAGGAAGGCAAGGATGTGCGCAAGTGGATCAAGGAGCAGGTCAAGCTTGCCAAGTTCGAAGTGCTCGAAGCTGGCATGGAGAACCTTGTGCCTGCGGCGAACCGCAAGCAGATCGTACGCGACTGAGCAAGCTACCTACTCCTGAGAAGCAGGTGCTTCGCCCGCTGGAGCAGTACCTACTCCTGAGGAGCAGGCGCCAATTTAATCAACGGCTGATTGGCTTCCACCGATTGGCCGGCTTCGATCAACACTTCTTCAACTACGCCGCCATGCAAGCAGGCAACCTCGTTCTGCATCTTCATGGCCTCCAACACGGCGACAGGTGCGCCGGGCTCGAGCACGTCGCCAGCGGCAACCGCTAAGGACACAATGACACCAGGCATCGAAGCCTTGACCACTTCGGCTCTGGGTGGGCCTTGACTGGCTACAGCATCGGCAGCCTTCTCACGCTCATCCTGCGCGATGATGGTGAAGGTTTCACCCGCAATATTGACCAGCAGATGCTGCTCATCGCTTTCCTCGATCGATGCAGCAAAGCTGCGGCCATCAAAGATGGCTGCGTGCTGACCTAAACGATCTACGTCAGTGAAATCGGCTTGGATGGTGCGGTCACCGATCTTGATGGAGTAGCTGTCGGCATTCCCGGCGCTGATCTCGAGTTCAAACTCGCGACCGCTTTGGGTCTTCAGGAAGTACTTCATCGGACTTGACCTCCATGCTGCTCGCGGCGCGCCTGCGCCACCCATGAGTTGGTCGCATGGCCATCGGCGGTGGGTTTGATATGCCTACGCGCACCTGCACGCTGGCGATAAATCGCAGCGACCATCACGGCGATCTCTTCCAGGTCGTCGGGCAGATCCCGTGCGACTTCGCGAGCATCTTGGTCTTCCATGTAGCGCTCAAGAAACCCGGTGTCGTAGTTGCCTTCGCGGAAGCCCTTGGTCTGCAATAGTTGCAACGCAACACCAGCGGAGGTCTTGACTCCACCAACATGCAGCTCCTGCAAGATGCGCAACATGCGGCGCCGTGCCTGCTCACGATCACGCCCATAAGCGATGAGTTTGGCAAGCATCGAATCGTAATAAGGCGTGACATCCATGCCGCGATAGACCGAACTATCGATGCGCACTCCAGGGCCGCCGGGCCAGCGCAAATTACGAATGGTGCCCAAACTCGGCAGGAAGTTGTTCTCTGGGTCCTCGGCGTTGAGGCGCACTTCGATGGCATGACCTCGCGGAATCAGGCCAACACAATCCTCAATAGTCTCGTCACCGGCAACGCGAATCATCTGCGTGATTAAATCGACCCCGTAGACCTCTTCGGTGATGCCATGCTCGACTTGGATGCGCGTGTTCATCTCCAAGAAGTAGAACTCACCCTTCGACCACAAGAATTCCACCGTTCCAGCGGAAACATAATCCACAGCCTTAGCTGCGGCGACTGCTGCAGAGCCCATGCGCTGACGGGTGGCTTCATCGATCACCGGCGAAGGAGCTTCCTCGATCAGCTTCTGATGCCGACGTTGTAGCGAACATTCCCGTTCGCCAAAGTGCAGCACGTTGCCATGCTTGTCACCGAGCACTTGGATCTCGATATGACGTGGCTCGACCAGGTACTTCTCGACGTACATGCGGCCGTCGCCGAATGCATTCTGCGCTTCACCACTCGCGGTGGTGAACGCGGTCTCGATTTCTTCGGGGTTTTCGACCACGCGAATACCCTTGCCTCCACCACCGGCAGAGGCTTTCAGCATGACCGGGTAACCGATCTCTTCTGCGGCTTCCGCAGCAGCTGCTGCATCTTTGACCGCATCGGTACCACCTGGCACCACCGGCACATCGGCAGCCACCATCGCTTTGCGCGAGGCCAACTTGTCACCCATGACGGCCATGGCGTGTGAGCTAGGACCGATGAAGCGCAAGCCAGCAGCTTCGACTGCTTCCGCGAACGCACCGTTTTCAGAAAGGAAACCGAAACCAGGGTGGATGGCGTCGGCGCCACACTGTTTGGCGATTGCGAGGATGGCATCGCCGCGCAGATAACTTTCCGCAGGAGTGTTGCCACCCAGAGGAAAAGCTTCATTGGCGAAGCGCACATGTAGTGCGTTGCGGTCGGCGTCGGAATAGACCGCCACGGTATCGATGCCAAGATCACGGCAGGAACGCAAGATGCGCACTGCAATTTCACCGCGGTTGGCGATGAGGACCTTCTTGATCGGGAAGTCAGGAGAGAGAGTCATTTTCTTTCTCCTACAGCGGGATGGAGCCGTGCTTCTTCGGCGGGTTGGATTCGCGCTTGGTAGCGAGCAACTCGAGCGCGCGGATCAAACGTGGGCGCGTGCGCGACGGAATAATCACATCGTCGATTAGTCCGCGTTCGGCCGCCAAGTATGGATTGGCGAACATCTCGCGATACTCTTCGATCTTCTGCGCTTCCATTGCAGCAGGATCATCGGCCGCAGCGATCTCGCGACGATGGATGATTTTGGCTGCGCCTTCGGCACCCATCACGGCGATCTCAGCACCTGGCCAAGAGACGTTCCAATCCCCTCGCGTGGATTTAGAAGACAACACGCAGTACGCGCCGCCATAGGCCTTGCGCGTGACTACCGTCAACTTAGGCACAGTGGCCTCGCAGTAAGCGTAGAGCAACTTGGCGCCACGTCGGATGATGCCACCATGTTCTTGCACCGTTCCTGGCATGAAGCCAGGAACATCCTCGAGGGTCACGATTGGAATGTTGAAACAATCGCAAAAGCGCACGAAGCGCGCGGCCTTCTCGCTGGAATCAATATCCAACACGCCTGCCATTGCCATTGGTTGGTTGGCAACGATGCCGACCGAACGCCCGGCCAAGCGCGCAAGGCCAATCACAATGTTGCGCGCGAAGCCTTCCTGGATCTCCATGAAGTCACCATCATCGACCACTGCGGTGATGACCTTCTTGATGTCATAAGGCTGGTTCGGAGATTCTGGGATAATCGAATCCAACTCCGCTTCGCAACGATCGCTTGGATCATCGGTGTGATGCAGCGGTGGCTCCTCGGTGTTGTTGGCGGGCAAGAAAGACAACAGACGACGAATCCGCGCCAAGCATTCGGCGTCGTCTTCGCAGGTGAAGTGACTGGTTCCGCTGATTTCCTCGTGCACATGAGCGCCACCCAAGTCTTCGGAAGTCACGTCTTCATGGGTTACGGTCTTCACTACATCCGGGCCAGTGATATGCATGTAGGCACTGCCTTCGACCATCAGGATGAAGTCGGTCAGAGCAGGCGAATAGACCGCGCCGCCGGCACATGGGCCCATGATCGCGGAGATTTGTGGGACCACGCCGCTGGCCAAAGTGTTGCGCAGGAAGATCTCGGAATAACCGGCCAGGGAAACCACACCTTCTTGGATGCGTGCACCCCCGGAGTCATTCAAGCCGATCATCGGAATGCCAAGTTTCATGGCCAGGTCCATGACCTTGACGATCTTCATCGCATGCTCTTCGGCAAGACTACCACCAAAGACGGTGAAGTCCTGCGCGAACACCGCGACCGCACGACCATCGATGGTTCCAGTGCCGGTCATCACGCCGTCGCCCAAGGGCTTCTGCTTGTCCAAACCGAAGTTGGAGCTGCGATGACGTCGGAAGGCGTCGATCTCCTCGAAGGAGCCTTGGTCAAGCAATAGCTCGATGCGTTCGTGGGCTGTCAGCTTGCCTTTGGCATGCTGCGCCGCGATACGTTTCTCGCCACCACCGAGTTGCGCTTCGGCGCGCAAACTCTCCAGTTTCTCAATGGGATCTTGGTTCATGAATCGCTAGTGAATCCTTCGCCGCCCTCGACCAGCTCGGTCAAGACGCCGCCGGTCGCTGCCGGGTGCACGAAGGCGATGCGGGTGCTGTGCGCACCGCCGCGGGGTTGTTCATCGATCAGCCGCACGCCTTTGCCTTTGGCGTCTTCAATCGCTGCCGCGCAATCTTCGACCGCCAAAGCCACATGGTGCAGACCAGGGCCTTTCTTATCGAGATACTTGCGTACCGGTGAACTGGGGGAAATCGGGCAGACCAACTCAATGCGGGTTTCGCCGGCGTACATCATCTGCACTTCGACGCCCTGTTCCTCGACAACCTCACGACCACCCGCGCGTAATCCGAGCTGTTCGGACCATTGTTTGGTGGCGACGTCGAGATCTTCAACGGCGATGGCAATGTGATCGACTCCGAGGATGTTGGTCATGGTTGGCAAGGGGGCCCGGTCGTAAGAGAGGAGTATAGTCCAGCCTCGATGAGCTCCCAACCACCGCCACCAGCCATGCAAGCTCCTTGCGTCCCCCCTGCCGATCAGATCCGTTTTCGTGCCCACAGTCGCACGCGCTGGTCGGATGAGGACAACCAAGGTGTGCTGAATAACGCGGTGTTCTTGACCCTACTCGAAGAGGCCCGCCACCAATATTGCCTGCACCTGGGGCTAATCGGCGTGCAGAACCAGTTCACCTTCGTTTTGGGGCAGACCAATCTGCGCCATCTAGCACCCGGCCACGGCCCTGCGGATGTCGAGATCCAGATTGCCACGGTGCGCCTGGGCTCGCGTTCCTTCCATCAGGCCTACCGGATTTGCACGCCAGGCAGCCATGAAGTGTGGGCTGAGGCAGAAGCCGTGATGGTGATCTGGGATTCAGAAAACGGCGGAAGTGCGGCAATGCCGGCCTTTTTCCGCGACAAGATCGCTGAATTCGAAGGCCTGTAGGTTGGTGCACTTGGCTGTGGCCTGCTAAGCTGGACCTCCCCCCCGATTCACCAAAATCCGCATGAACCGCACCCTTTGCCTTGCTCTAGTGGGTTTGCTCGCGTCACCGCTTGCAGCCCAGTCCAACGCCACCAGCTCCTTGATGACCTATGGCGACATCATTGGCCAGCCTTTTTCGGCTGAGTTCCATGACCTTACGCCGAACACCAATACCTTCCTGATTCCGTCCTTCGTGAATACAGGAAGCACCTTCCTGGTAGGACAGACCGGCGACCCCAACGATGTGTTGACGGTCGCTCTGGACCTGGCCATGAATGGCACCTATTTCACCACCATGTCCAACGCCCAAGGTGAAGCCAGCTTTAACTTGGCCTTGCCGAACAACCCGGCCTTGCTCGACCGCAATGTCTACTGGCAGGGATTCAGTCGCCCCGGCGGTGGCGGTGCTGGCCACAACGATAGTTTCTCCAATATTCGTCTGATGAGCCTGAATCATGCGGACCGTTGGCAAGCGACCGACAACCGGGCGTCGATCGCCAGTTCCAACTTGGCTTACTGCACCGCAGAAACCGGCGAGACCCATGGCCGCCCGACCAAGCTGTTCGTTTGTGGTGGCGGCCCCGCGCTGCTGGTCGACGTGTCCACGCCATACCCAACCATCAACCGTTGCTGGGAAGTGAACTCCGTCACCGGCCGTCACACCATCTTGCCTGGAGTGATGAACGCTGGTCGCGCCTTCCACCAAGTGGTCCAACTGCAAGATGGCCGCTTCATGGCAATCGGTGGAATTGAAGGCCCTCATGGCAGCGGCAACAACCATTACACCAAGGTGCTGAACAGCTGTGAGATCTACGATCCAGCCACCGGCGTGTGGACCGCCACCGCACCGATGGGCACACACCGCGCCGGCAGTACCGCGATGGTCTTGCCCGATGGCCGTGTTTACGTCGCCGGTGGTACGAGCGGCAACAACCAACACGAGATGCACGATGTCGTCGACCTGCTCGGCACTGCGCTGAAGTCGACCGAGTTCTACAACCCCGCCACCAACTCATGGAGTTCGGGCCCATCACTGACCGAGTACAAGGCAGGTGCTGCCGGTTTGGTCCTGCAGGATGGTCGCTGGTTGGTTTCGGGTGGCATCACCCACACTCTGCTGTTCGGCATTCCAATTCCGGACTTCTCCGACAACCAGCAGATCTACGACCCGGCCACCGGCAACTGGTCCAACACCGGCAGCCTGCGTAATAAGCGTGCGCTTGGCGGTGTGGCGCAAATGAATAACGGCCTGGTCTTCATCGCCGGTGGTGCTGGCGGCGACATCTTCAACATTGGCCCGATCAAGAAGACCGAGGTCTGGAACCCCGCGACCGACAACACCACGCCCAAGCCGAACCTCTCGGCAGACGCGGCCTTCAACATCACCGTGTTGTTGGCCGACGGCCGCGTGATGGTCGTCGGTGGTGCACGTGGCGACTTGGTCGACCCGATCCCGATCAACAACGTTTGGATCTACGACGACAGCACGGGGTTGGTGACTGCAGGAACGTCGTTGCCAGAGAGTCACGCAGGTGGCGTGGTCACTGTGTTCGAGGATGGCACCGTCTATTGCGGTGGTGGCGAATCGGATACGGGTGCGTCGACACGCACCGCGGTCTCGTTCTCCGATTAGAACGAAAGAAGCATTCGCTGCTCCCGAGACCATGAGAAAGGCGTCGCTGTGAAAACAGCGACGCCTTTTTTCCTGCCCCCTAAGCCATTCGGCCGGCCATGCTATGGAATGCTGCTGGACCTACCAGCTCATCGAGCAACCGAACATCACCGACAGGACCTGCTGATTGAACTCGTCACGTGAGAGATCCGAAAGCACGGTGTTATCACCACTAGTCCATTTCTCTGGCAGGGCGGCAATCACGGCGAGGTGCCAGTCAAAGACATCTTGCGGTCCACCCCACAAGGTGGCGCCGACCGCTGCGTGCATGGTGTTGTAAGGAGCAACCCCTGAGAAGACCGAACCACGCACCGGGTTATTCGACCAGCCAACACCGCCGCGCAAAGTCAGGCGCTCGCCGACGTCGGCCTCATAACCAGCCGACAACACGATGCTGTCGCGCCAGTTCAAACCCAAGTCCACATCAACCGAGCCATCGCCGCCTAGGTAGCCTTGGAACTCCGGGTTGCTCGGGTTGGTCAGGTGCACATTCCAATCGGAGAATGTCGAGGACCAATCGGTCCAAACGAACTTGGCGTGGAAGCGGTCATGGTTATCGAAACGGTGCGCGACCGACATGCCGGCTTGGCGCGGGAAAGCGATGCTTGCCAACTCGAAGTCGTAACTGGAACGCGGATCATCAAGGAAATCCTCACTCAAGATGTCTTCCAGACCTTCGACGAAAGCGCCCAAGTCGGCGGACAGGTCGACATCGACCTTGCCTTCCATATCGGTGGCAGTGGATTGTGGACGGAACCAGAAGCCGACCTGGGTCTGCTCAGTCGCTTGCCATGTGCCGCCGAACTTCAAGAAGATGGTTGGCATGCCGCTGTCGGCTTCACCACTGAACTCGGTCTGAAAACGATCCACACCACGGTCCATACCCAGTTGCTGAATCAGATCACCCCAACTCATGTCCCCGAAGACGTTGGCCAAGCCTACCGGGATATCTCCCTGTAACTTCGACAAGCCAAGTTCGGTGGCTGCGGTGGTTTCAAGGTTGGTATCGCGAATCGACAAGCCAACGCCAAAACTCCAATCACGATTGACGCGCCACGCGAGACTAGGCTCCAAAGCCAACTGCATCAGCTGAGTTTCCATGGGCACCTGATCCTGCATCGGGCCGCCACTGCCATCGGGGTTGACCGTGACAAGATTCAAATCGGTCGTGCGGGTGGCCGCGAAGTCGGCGCCGAGCGTAGGTTGAAAAGCAATACTCCACGCCACGTTGGGGTCGATCAGCTGGGCGAAAGCAAACCAAGGACCGATAGCGGCATCTTGGCTGACGTCGATAGCGTTGCCATTGCGATCAGTGATGTCGGTTTGGGTATCGACAAAGCGCCCATACAACTCAAAGCGGCTCTGCGCATTCGGATGACGCGTATGCGACCCGAACAGGTTCATCAAACTCGCCGGATTGGTTGAGGCATCGAGTGCACTGCCGCCGCCGGCCACGCCTGCACCCGCGGTACCTGCCGAAATTGGCGAAATGCCTGTCAGTTCCCCACCTTGCTGGGCGGCCAAAACGGGGGAACAAAGAAGGAATACAGCTGGCAGCAGTCGGGGCATCTACGGATCTAGGGGGACTCAGGAATCGCTTTGAACAGGTTTCTCGCGTCGTAGAGTATCAAGCACCGTCTGCATTAGGGTCGGGTAATCCGAACGGAAATGCATCTGCCCGCCTTCCATGGGGTGCTCAAAGTGGATTCCAAAGGCATGCAGCAGCGTGCGATCCACCTCTGGGCAAGTATCCGGCAGCATGCCAGGGCCGAAATTGCGTGCGGTATAGAAGGGATCCCCCACGATTGGCGTGCCGACGGAAGTGAGGTGCACGCGAATCTGGTGCTTGCGTCCAGTCTTCGGCTGGATTTTCATCAAAGCGAAGCCGTCGAAGTCTTCCATGACCTCCCAGTAGCTAATGGCGTCACGGGTGCCAGCCTTGTGGGAATTGGTGGATGCCACGCGGCTTGGGTGCTTGGGATCGGCGTAGAGGCGTTTCTCGATCCAATCGGAGCGGAAACGCGGCTTGCCATAGCAGATGGCGTGGTACTCCTTTTCGACGGTGCGCTCGGCGAATTGGCTCTGCAGATCCTCGAAGGTCTTGCGATCGAAAGCCACAACACACACCCCGGAGGTGCCACGGTCGAGGCGGTGCACGATTCCGGGCCGTTCCGCGCCTTGGCCGATGGGCAAATCAGGCCCAAATTGCTGGACTAGCCAATTGGCCACACTCATCTGAGGGTCGCCCGCGCTATTGCCATGCATGGGCAGTCCCGCAGGTTTATCCAAAACTGCCAGAAACTCGTCGCGATAAAGGACTAACGGCTCCAAGGCCGAGCCCGGTTCAGGCACTTCAAGACTAGGCGGCGTGAGCAGCAATTGCTGTCCAACTTCGACTAAAACCCCCGGTTTATGCAGGACTTCGCCATCGACCTGCAGGCGTCCCTCGCGAATCCAGCCGGACAATCGCGAGCGCGAATAGGCTCCTCCGAGCAACTCCACGATCACCTTATCGAGGCGTTTTCCGTGAAATTCAGGAGGGATAGTGGCGCGAAAGCTGCTGGCAGACATGAGGTAGAGCGAAACCGAGGTCGCGCAACAGTCTAGAACAGCTTAGCCGTCGCGGTTGGCCCCTCGCCTCCGCATTTGGCGAGTCGCGCAAATCAATGTACATTGTCCGGCTCCCCTGCGGCTCAAAGCCCCATACAGGATGATTACCACTCTACTCTTAAGCCTTCCCCTCGCGTTGCAGCAAGCACCTGAGCAACGCCCCGGCCTAGTCCTGATCCCAGGCGGCAATACCGTGATTGGCGCGGATCTGGAATCCACCATCGAGCGTATTCACGAGATGCCTGCTTCGGCCGGTGTCTTGGCTGGCGAATGCCCACGCGGTTCGATGATGGTAGATACCTTCTACATCAGCCCGACCCTGGTCACCAACGAAATGTATTTGGAGTTCGTCAACGCCACCGGTGCCATGCCACCACCGGCGTGGGCCGTGATCAGCAAGGAGCGCCGCGCGGAATTGATTGCAGCCGGCAAAGAAGAGTTTGGCCCGGGCTACAAGTTCGACGACGAGACCAAAGGTCGTTGGTGGACTAGCCACTGGCAAGACGAGGGTCAAGGCTGGGAGATGGCTCCTGCCATCGCCCTTGAGCCGGTCGTATCAATCTCCTTCCTGCAAGCCCAAGCTTATTGTGCATGGGCAGGTCTTCGCCCGCCGACCGAGCCTGAGTGGACTCGCGCAGCACGTGGTGACACCGAGTTTGACTACCCCTTCGGCCCTGAGTTCGATCGTAACAAGGTCAGTCACAACGCAACCAAGCCAAGCAACCTTTCCTACAAGTTGCTGCCGGTGTGCTCTATGGATAACGCTTCGCCATTCGGCATTTACGACCAGGTTGGTCTGGTGCACGAGTTCACCGATTCGCGTGCCACCAAGCTTGATAATTGGAAGTCCTTCAGCGTTGACTTCCTCAATGACAAGGGCAAGGTCGACAATACCATCTACCCTGCTCCAGATTGGGATTCGAGTCGCATCTTGATTAAGGGTGGTAGCTACCGCAACCAAGAGACCAACTGCCGCATTGATACCCGCATTGGTTTTGAGCGTGATTCTTCCGCTTCGATCATTGGTTTCCGTGTTGCTTCGAGCGCGCTGCCGGTCAAGGACAGTGCTTACTTGCGTAGCCAAGTTTTGCGCTCCAGCGTCTTGGGTGGAACTCCAACCACCATCCTTAACTACCAGCAGGCCATCGGCGTCGAGAAGCACAGTTACGTCAACATGGCGTCCGTTGAGGCCAAGCGTGGCACTCACGACGACGTCAGCGAGGTCAACTTGCCGGACACGTACGCGGTCTTCGGTCCGCACACCAGCTTGAGCCTGACTCCGATCAAGGATCCATTCAAGCACCACGGTCACGCCAAGCTGAGCGCAATCGACAAGACCATCAAGAAGTCTGGTCTTATGGTTGCTGTGGCTGCCCTCTACACCGATGTCTCTTTCGCAGACACCGATTTGGAGGCTGGCGCCTACAGCGTGGTCTACATGCCTGGTCTGAAGATGAAGGACATCGAGATCTGGGGTGGCTGGGTCAAGGGCACCGAGCGTGTGGTCGTCGAAGAAGAGGTCGTTGAAGAGTCCGCCGAAGCCGAAGAAGGTAAGAACGACAAGAAGAAGGAGAAGAAGGAAGAGGCCAAGAAGTTCAAGCCTTCTGTCGACATCAGCGGTGTGGAACTGATCCCTACTGTTCGCCACATGCTGCTGGTCAACAACGAAGGAGTGGCCGTTGCAGCGCTGCCAGTGATTGGCAACCCTGCCTACGCTCGTGACAACAAGGTCCCGAACGAGATCACCTTCCGCGAGGCCAAAGCCAAGAAGGGTGCAGCCATCGAGTTCGAGTTCAAGCTTCCGAGTGGCCGCGGCAACGCCTACGGCTTCAAGTTCGCCATCACCCCGGTGGATGACAACGGCAATGACCTGAGCAGCCCAGCTGCTTGGAACCCTCAGTAAAGCAAAAGCTTAAACCGCTAGGCCTTCCAAGTTGGCCTGCAAAGTGGCGAGTTCTGTTTCGAGCAGGACTCGCCGCTCTCGTTCTGAGGCGACCACTTCCGGGTCAGCGTTGGCGAGGAACTTGTCGTTGCCTAACTTGCCATCGATGGCACGCATGCCACCTTCGATCTTCTTGAGCTTCTTCTCCAGGGAGCCACGCAACTTGGCTGGGTCGGTGTCGTCGTTGAACGGCAAGAAGACCGAGCCACCGCGGAACACGTCGGTGCCGTGGGCGGCAGGCTTGGAGCCGTCACTGCGCACTTCCAAGGTTTCAAGACGAGCCAAGAAATTGACCAGTGGCTGTTGCGTCTGGAAGTTCGCTGCAGAGCGGTCATCGCCACAGACGACGACCGCGGACGGCTTGTCACTGCTTGGCGTTTCCAGCAGTGCACGCACGTTGCGAATGGCGCGCACAGCATCTTGAACCTGCGCGAAGTTCTCTTCAGCAGCGGTATCGATGGAAGTCTGATCCACGCTTGGCCAACTGGCGACCATCAGCATGTCTTCCCCACCGCGCAATTGCTCCGGAACTTCGGCCCACAGGGCTTCGCTGAGGAACGGTGTGAAAGGGTGGAGCAGCTTCAGGAGGGTTGCGAGCGTGTGACCGAGGGTTGCACGGGCTGCGGCAGCACTGGCGGCTTCAGGGGAGCCCTCAGCAGCCCCCTCGCCATCCCATAGGCGGCGCTTAGCAGCTTCAACATACCAATCACAGAAGTCGTCCCAGGTGAAGCGGTACAGCGCTTGGGCTGCATCGTGGAAGTCGTAGTTATCCAATGCTGTGGATACGGACTCGGTGGCGCCAGCAAGACGCGACAAGATCCATTGGTCTTCCAATGCATCCGACTGTGGCACCTGCCCCGCTTGACCGAGATCGCTAGCGCCTTGCAAGTTTTGCAGCACGAAGCGCGCGACGTTCCAGATTTTGTTGCAGAAGCGTTGGCCCAACTCGAAGCGGTTCTCTGCCAGCTTCACGTCTTGCCCTTCGCGAGTCAGGATCATCAGCGAGTAACGCACCGCATCGGCACCGTACTTGTCGATCATTACGACCGGATCGATACCGTTGCCAGCAGACTTGGACATGCGTCGGCCATGGCCATCCAAAACCGTGGCGTGGATGTAGCACGTGGAGAACGGATTGCGCTTGGATTCCGGCAGGTCTTCCAACAGCTCGTAACCGGCCATGACCATGCGTGCCACCCACAAGTAGATGATGTCGCGGCCAGTGGACAGGAACTGGGTTGGGTAATAGCGCTTCATATCAGCGCTCTGCTCCGGCCAACCGAGGGTGGCGAATGGCCACAACCACGACGAGCCCCAGGTATCGAGCACGTCTTCGTCTTGGCGCACGATGGGCTTGCCGGTCTGCGGGTGTGGTGCGCCGATCTCAAGGTCTTCGACCGATGCGACCGGGACATTGTCCTCGTCGTACCACACCGGGATGCGATGGCCCCACCACAACTGGCGCGAGATGCACCAGTCATGCACGTTCTCAAGCCAATCCAGGTAGACCTTGGTCCAACGCTTGGGCTTGAAGTTCAGGGTGCCATCCTTGACTGCGCCGATAGCCGGCTGCGCCAACTCTTTCATCTTCACGAACCACTGCTCGCTGACCAAGGGCTCGATTGGAGTCTTGGAGCGATCGGAGATCGTGACGTTATTGGTGATGCTCGCTTCGCCCTCAAACAGGCCCAGTTCCTCGAATGCGGCAATCACTTGCTTGCGCGCTTCTTCACGCGGCAGTCCTTCGTAAGGACCACATTCGGCGTTCATCGTGCCATCCTTGTTGAGGATGTTGATGATCGGCAAGTTGTGACGATGGCCACGCTCGTAGTCCGCAGGGTCATGGCCAGGCGTGACCTTCACAGCACCGGTACCGAACTCCGGATCGACCGATTCATCAGCGATGATCGGGATCTCTCGATCGGTCAACGGCAACAGGATCTTCTTGCCGACCAAGTGCCCGAAGCGCTTGTCGTTGGGGTGCACGGCCACACCGGTATCACCGAGCATGGTCTCTGGGCGGGTGGTGGCCACGCTCAAGAACTCATCGGAATCCTTGACCGGGTAACGCAAGGTCCAAATCGAGCTCTTCTGCGTGACGTATTCGATCTCATCATCGGAAACCGCAGTTTGCAGTTTGCAGTCCCAGTTGACCAAGCGCGCACCGCGATAGATCTTCTCTTTCTCCCACAGGCGCACGAAAGAAACGCGCACTGCATGGGCCATATCTGGATCCAGCGTGAACTTGGTGCGCGACCAATCACAGCTCGCACCCAAACGCTTGAGCTGGCTGAGGATTACGTCGCCGTGATGCTCGCGCCATTTCCAGATCTCATCGACGAAGGCCTTGCGGCCCATCTCCTTGCGGGTCTTGCCGTCTTCGGCGAAGAGTTTCTTCTCGACTACCGCCTGGGTGGCGATGCCAGCGTGGTCTGTGCCTGGCACCCACAAGGCATCAAATCCACTCATGCGCTTATGGCGGATCACGATGTCCTGCATGGTGTTGTTGAGCGCGTGGCCCATATGCAGCACGCCCGTGACGTTGGGCGGCGGAATCATCACCGTGAAGGTTGGGCGGTCGCCGCCTTCGGCTGGTGGGGACATCAGACCACTCCGCTCCCACTCGGCATAGAGGCGCTGCTCGAATTCTGCCGGGGTGTAACGGGTGGAAAGAGTGTTCGCTGGAGTGTCGCTCATCGGTCTAAATCAATCATTCGCCACAGCCTCAAAGGGGGTGGCGAAAGTGCGGGAGAGGGATTGTCGCAAATCCGGCGGCTCCCATACGAGTTCCTTGATGGCTCGTTCACAATCCAGCTCCAAGCGCAGGCTGCGTGGCGGGCCGTCGAATTCGGCGGCCAAGCTGGCTTCGAAGTTAGGCTCCACTCCTGCGACCTCACAGGCACGCTGCCCCAGCTCGTAGCGGCTGACGGCCTGGGATCCAGCCAAGTGGAAGATTCCGGTGTGGCCTTCGCGCGCAATCTTCTCGAGCATGGGTGCGACAAAATCGACATGAACCGGAGTGCGGATTTCATCGGTGAAGAGGCTCATCGCCCTGCCGCTTCGGACCGCTTGGACTACCGCCGTATCGGCCCCCATTCGCCCTGGGCCGGCTGAACCGCCGAGTAGCAGCGGTAGACGCACCACTGCGCCCCCAAACTCCAGAACTCTGCGCTCCGCTGCTGCTTTGGTACTGCCATAGACGGTGCGTGGACTGACCGGGCTATCTTCAAAGTAGCGCTCGGCATAGCCGTCGAAAACTTGTTCGGTGGAGACGTAGACTACGAAGCTATCGGCGAACACAGCACTGGCGAGGAGCTCCTCGACCGCCTCGATATTGACCTTGTGAGCATGCTCTGGTTGCTGCTCACAATCGGCTGCGCGCGAAACACATGCAGCATGAATCACCACGCCGGGACGCAATTCGCCCATTATGCGCGCCAACTCGCCGCGGGCGGCCAAGTTCACCCGTACTGCCGGAGTCACGGGCCACGCGGGTGGGCGATTTTGTCCCGCGACCACGTGAATGGCCTGTGGAGGCTGAGCCGCCACGCCTAAGCCCAGTACGCCACCCATCCCGGTCATCAACCATGGCGCAAATCTCCTACTCTCCCGCATCGACACAGGCTACCTGCCCCCGCCAAAGATGTCATCCACCAGGCTAGACTCGAAAACGCACCATGCCTGCTCTCCTACCTTTGATCGCGATCTTCCTCCTGGCCGTCGGCTGCCAAGCTCAGCAACCCGGACAGCCTTGGGATCCTTCCCAACCCACCCCCTTCCAACCCGTTCAGTTCGGTGACAAGGAAGGCTATGAGTGGACCAAGGAATTCTTTCCCGGCAGCCAGTACCTGGATGGAATCACGACCCCCGACGAAATCCTTGAGCAACAACTCGGAAGTCGACTCGCTCATCACGACGAGATTCTGCAGATCTTCCACCTGTGGGATAAGCAATCCGATCGCCTTCAGCTGTTCGAGTACGGGCACACCTACGAAGGACGGCCGTTGGTCTATGCCGTCATCACCGCGGCCAGCAACCACGCGCAAATCGAGGAGCTGCGTGCTGGCAACCAACGTTTGTCCAATCCGCGCGATCTTTCGGCAGCCGCTGGCAAACGATTGGTAGAGCAACTTCCGGCTGTGGCATGGATGGGGTATTCGATTCATGGTGATGAGACTTCGGGCGCCGACGCCTCGATGGCAGTGGCCTATCACCTCGTTGCGGAACAAAGTGATGAGACCGAGCAGATTCTCAAGAACACCATCGTAGTCCTTGATCCATGCATGAACCCAGATGGGCGCATGCGCATCGTGCCCATGACTGAACAGCTGGCAGGCTTCCGCACCAGCCTGGATCCTGCATCAATGAGTCGCGGCCATTGGCCCTATGGTCGTGGCAACCATTATCTGTTCGACATGAACCGCGACTGGATGGCTGGCATCGCACCGGAAACACGAGGGCGCTGGGCAGTCAATCAAAAGTGGCGTCCGCAACTATTCGTGGATGCGCATGAACAAGGAGGCAGTGACACCTTCCTGATGTACCCACAAGCCAAACCGCGTCACCCCGAGCTGCCTGCTGAATTACTGAAGTGGCAAGGTGTTTTCGCCGACGAGCATGGCGCCGCTTTTGATGGTTACGGTTGGGGTTATTACACCCGTGAATGGGCCGATGCTTGGTACCCAGGCTATTCCGACGCCTGGGGTTCCTTGAATGGCGCGATCGGCATGCTTTATGAGCAAGGGCGCTATGCGGGTCAGCCCTATGAACGTCCTTCTGGGGAAATTGTTCCTTACCGTCGTGCAGTTCATGCTCAGACATTGGCCTCCATCTCCAACTTGAAGACGCTGGCCAAGAATCGCCAGGCGGTGCTGACCGATTACCTGACACACCGCCGTCAACAGCTATCCAGCGATGGCCCCGACGGCAAGCGCGCATTCATCCTGCCAATGTCCTTGCATGATTCTCGCGTGCGCACTTTCTTGACGACCCTTGCTGCCCAGGGCATTGAAGTCTCCATTGCGACCAAAACCTTCACGGGCACCGATGCCGTCAACAGCATGGGCAGCAGAATCGAGCAACGTGAATTCCCCAAGGACACCGTGGTGATTCATGCACGTCAAGCGCAAGGAGCACTGGTACGCGCGTACTTGGATTTTGATCCGCGTATGTCGAAGGAGCTCTTAATCGAAGAACGCAGATCGTTGGAGAGTGATGAAGGCTCAAAGCTCTACGACATCACCGCGTGGGACTTGAGTCGTGCTTATGGCCTGGATGCATGGTGGGCCGACGTCGATGGCTTAGAAGGTGCCGAATTGTGGCATTTGGGTCCAAGCAAAGGACTTGCCTATCAACCCCATGTAGAGCAAGCCTTCGCCTGGGCCGTTAACTCCAGCGACGACCGCATGTTGGTTTTTGCTGCACGCGCCATGGAGCGTGGCTTGAAACTGCATCTAAGTGATGAAGCCTTCGTCGGCCGCAATCACAAGGAGAGTTTCGAATTCGACCGCGGCTCCCTGCTGCTGCGACGCCATGAGAATCAAGGCATCGACTTGGATAAGTTGGTGACCGAGGTGGCTCTTGAAACGGGTGTGGTAGCCATCGCTTTAAGTACTGGCCGTGCACCTGATCTGGAGAAGGCTGACCTAGGCGGCCACCACTTTGACCTTTTGCGGCGCCCGCATGTCGCGTTGCTTGCTGGCCCTTCGGTCGGCACCAGTAACTTCGGCCATGTTTGGCAGTACCTCGACGAAGAGCTCGGCATTCCATTGGCCCTGCTTAACTTTGATGGCCTCGGCTGGGCAGACTTGCGTGAGTACAACGTGATTGTTGCGCCACCGGGTGCATCTCTTGGTGAAGCGGAACGCGCCTTAAGCACCTGGGTACGTAATGGTGGCACTCTGATCGCAATCGGCAGTGCGGCGTCATCGATTGCCGATTCAGACCTATCTTCGGTCAAACTACGCAGTCGTGCGCTAGATGAATTGGATGACTTCGCATTCGCCGTTGAGCAGCAACGCGCTGCCGGCGGTGAGATTGACTTTGAAGATCTTTGGGGCAGCTTGGATGATGAAGAGGTCAGGCCGGAACAAGAACAAGAACAGGAGCAAGGCAAAACGGATAAGACGCCTGTCGATAGCGATAAGAAACGCCGAGATGCGTGGATGCGACGCTTCTCTCCGCAGGGTTCGATTCTGCGCGTGGCCTTGGACCAAGAGTCCTTCCTCACCGTCGGTCGCAACGCCGAGATTCCGGTGCACACTGCCGGCCGCAGCGTGTTCCTTTCGACTCGAAAGGTTGCTGGGCGATACGCTGCTGAATTCGAACTGCGCTTGGGCGGTTTATTGTGGCCCGAGGCGCGCGAACGCCTCGCGGACTCGGTGTGGCTGATGCGTGAATCCCACGGCCGCGGCCAAGTGATCCTATTCGCTCAGCATCCGGTTTTCCGCGGCGCCTGGCGCGGCACTGCCCGCCTGCTTGGCAACGCAGTGATTCTTGGCCCCGGCGCTGGAGCCGATCCACCTCCCGGGCGTTAAACTCTGTTCAGCTTCGGTCAGGCCGGAGCTGCAGTCACCGCATGCAAGTCGAGATCCTCGTCAACCCATCCTCCGGCCGAGGCATGGGACCCGAACGCGCCAGCCGCATCGCTGAGCTGCTGAGCGCACGCGGCCACAACGTTGGCGTGCAGATGGGACGCAACCGCAACGACGCCATCGATTGGACCACCCATGCTTGTCGGGTGGCGGAACGGCTGGTCATTGTTGGCGGCGACGGCTCGTTGAACGCGGTCGTCAATGGCCTGCCGCAAGATGCTCCCCCCATCGCCCTGTCGCCGCTCGGTACTGCCAATATGTTGGCGCATGAGTTGGGCATCACCAAGCGACCGGAAGATACCGTGGTGTTGGTCGAGCGCGGTCAACGCCAAGCACTGGACCTGCCCTGTGTGTCTTATATGGATGGCCGCATGCGCCGCCAACGTCGCGCCTTCCTGTGTTTGGGTTTCGGTTACGACGGCGAGCTGATGCGCATGATGCACGAACAGCGTTCCGGTCCTATTCATAAGGCCCAGTACCTGAAGATGTTCGGCGATGTGTTGCGCAAATGGCAGCCGCAGCCGCAGCGCATCATTGCCGACGGCGTCGATTGCGGTGAGTACATCTATGGCCTCATCTCCGGTGTGTCGATTTACGGCAGTCCATTGATCAAGCTCGGCAAGTGCGGCCTCGACGACGGCGCTTGGGAGCTTTTCCTGTTCAAGGACATCAACCTGCTGCGTGGTGGTTTGATGGCGATGGCCGCCGCCGGTGGCCAACTTGAGAAACTGCCAGATGTACGTCGGCTGAAAGTGCGTCAAGTGCGCATTGAAGGTGAACAGTCCTCGCCGTTGCAGGTCGATGGCGATTACGTCGGCACCACGCCGCTAGAATTCCAAGTCGACGGGCTGCAGGTCCCCATGCTCGTCGCACGCCCGTAATGAAAACCGTTTCCATCTGTTCTGACATGCTCATCGGCAAAGGCCATGCACCTTTGCTGCTCGCTGGCCCATGCGCGATCGAAGGACCGCAGACTGTGGAACTTGCCAAGCGCATCGCTGAGCAGATTCAGGACTTGGGCTTCCAGTGGGTGTTCAAGGCTAGTTTCGACAAAGCCAATCGCACTTCAGCGGGCTCCAAACGCGGGGTTGGCCTGCATCAGGGACTCGAGATCCTTGCCGAGATCAAAGAGACCTTGAAGGTGCCACTGGTAACCGATGTGCACCTGCCGGAGCAATGCGGCACAGTCGCCGAAGTGGTCGACGTGCTGCAGATTCCAGCCTTCTTGTGCCGCCAGACCGACTTGCTGGTAGCCGCCGGCGAGACTGGCAAGACCGTCAACGTGAAGAAAGGTCAGTTCCTGGCGCCGGCCGACATGGAATATGCCGCGGCCAAGGTCGCTTACAGTGGCAATGAGAACATCTTGCTGACCGATCGCGGCACCTTCTTCGGCTACGGCCGCCTAGTGGTGGATTTTGCCTCGCTGCCAGAGCTAAAGTCAGCCGGTTATCCCGTTTTGATGGATGCCACCCATGCGGTGCAAGCTCCCGGTGGTATGCAAGGCAAGACTGGCGGTGACTGGAAACGCGCACCGCTGTTGATGCACGCTTCTTCCGCGACTGGCTTCGATGGCTATTTCATCGAGACGCACGATGACCCTTTGTCGTCGCCTTCCGATGGTCCGAACATGATCCCGCTGGAACACCTGCGTGGAATCTTGCAGACCACTTTGGCGGTGCGCGCTGCGGTTGCTGGGCAGGCCTGATCGGCTGAGCCTCCAGGGAGTCCTTGCCTAGATTTTTTCTTCGAAGCGGACCTTCAAGCGCTCCATGATTCGGCCGAGGATCTTCGACACACGCGATTGCGAGATGTCACGGATTTCTCCGATCTCACGCAAGGAGTAGTCGAGGAAGAAACGCATGAACAGGATCTCGCGTTCTTCAGCATCGAGGGTCTGCGAGATCAACTCGAGCAGTTCCCTGGAGTGCGCGCCATCATCGGGGCTGTAGTCGCGCGGGTCTTCATAGAAATCCAATGTGCCTTCGGCATCGCCTTGGTCAGTTGCTGGTTTACCGCCAGCCAACACCGGCGTGTCACGGCCACCACAGTAAAGACGGTGGTATTCCTGCAAGTCGATTCCCAGATCAGCAGCGATCTCGATTTCATTGGGTTCGCGCTCCAAGGTGCTGCGCAACTTCTCCATCACGCCCTTCAACTTGTTGAGGCGGTTACGCACCGGACGCGGCACCCAGTCATGACGACGCAGCTCATCCAAGATGGCTCCGCGGACTCGATACTCACAAAAGGCTTCGAAGGGAACGCCACGACCTGGGTCGTAACTCTGTACAGCTTGAATCAAGCCGACATCACCCGCGCCTTCCAAGTCACCGAACTCTACCGAGCGTGGCAAACGCGCCTTCACCTTGCGCGCCACCATCACTGCGTAAGGACGGTAATACTCGATCAAGGCATTGCGTGCCTCGAGCCGTTCACTGTCGCGGTACTCGCCCCACAATCGAACCAAGGTTCGGTTGACATCTTTGTCGAGGCGCGCGCGTTTTACCATCAAGCAGGGTCAGGAATTCGTTAGCAGGGTAGCCGGAGCCACCTCTGCTATTGCGATTGGACGGAATTCCATTTCGCATTACAAGAGAAACGCAAAAAAACTTTTCGCCACTTAGCCCTGAAGTACGCGCGATTCAGCCGTGCGCATCGCTGAACGAGTGTCGTCATCGTGGTCATCGAAACCCAATAAGTGCAGGGCGCCATGCACCACATACAATTCAACTTCGCCCTGAATCGGCAAATGGCGCTCGTTCGCCTGCTCTGCCGCCATATCAAGATTGACCAGGATTTCGCCGAACAGGTCCTCGTCGCCATAAGGAAAAGCCATCACATCGGTCGGTGACGGGTCGTCAAGAAATCTTGCGTGTAATTCGCAATGTTCCTGCTGAGACATCCAAACAACTTCGACTAATGCGTTGTCAGGGCCTTCGAACAACTGCCAGGCACGTTGCAGCAACTGCAGGACACGCTCCTCGTTGAGCGCCTCAAGGCCCGCGTGATCACTGGTCTGTGCACGCGCGGTCAGGCGTAAGCGCGGTCCAATTTCCTTAGTCATCGTCGCCGTAAGCTTCGACGATGCGTTGCACCAGACTGCTGCGTTGCACATCTTCACTGCGGAACTCGACCATGCCGACACCTTCCATGCCGCGCAGGCGACGCATGGCATCTTGCAAGCCGCTGGAACCGCGTGGCAAGTCGGTTTGCGAGATATCGCCGGTGACGACCGAGCGGGTACGTTCACCAAGGCGGGTCAGGAACATCTTCATCTGCCCCTTGGTTGCGTTTTGCGCTTCATCAAGGATCACGAAGCTGTCATTCAAGGTACGACCACGCATGAATGCAAGCGGCGCGACTTCAATCATGTCCATATCCTTCATGCGGCGGGCCGCCGAAGGGCTGAGTAGGTCGTTCAAGGCGTCGTACAGCGGACGCAAGTAAGGATCGACCTTGTCTTCCAGGTCACCTGGAAGGAAACCCAAGTGCTCGCCGGCCTCGACGGCAGGACGGGTGAGCACCAAGCGCTGCACCTTGCCATCACGCAAGGCACGCACGGCAGCTGCGACTGCCAGGAAAGTCTTGCCGGTGCCGGCAGGACCTGCAGAGAACACCAACTCCTTCTCCGCCAACAGATCCAGGTAGACCTGCTGGGTCTTGGTGCGGGCGGTCGGCAAGCCGTCGCCACGCGACAGCAACACGCTGCTGACTCCATCACTCACGCCATTGCGGTCATGATGACTATGGCCACTGCCGTTACCGCTACCGTTGCCGTTTCCATTGCCGCCACCGTTACCGTTACCATTGCCGTGGAAGCCATTGCCATGACCATTGCCATCACGGCCGAACAGGCGGTTGGCGATATCACTGGGCGAAAGCTCCTTGCCTTTACGGATCCGCTCGAGCAGTTCCTCAACACGACCGGCAAGTACGGACACGACGTCGTCGGGGCCCTGCATACGCAAGGTGCCGCCACGCGAACTGAAACGAACCTTGAAACGTCGGGATATTTGCTTGACGTTGCGGTCGTGTGGGCCGAAGAGAAGTTGCTCCTCTTCGATGGAAAGCAGTGGGATGCGGGTCTCCAAGATGAATGGAAGGGCTTGTGGCGAATGCGCCGCCCTTCTTAAGAACTATACACGGTCAAAAGCAGGTAACCATGCAATGCTGGCGCTGCAATCAGAAAAGAATCGACCATGTCGAAGGTGCCGCCGAATGCCGGCACGGTGGATGCGGAGTCCTTGGTTTCACAACCGCGTTTCAACAGACTCTCCGCGAGGTCGCCGAACTGCGCGCCGACGTTGGTGATGATGGCTGCCGGAATCCAAATCGCAGCTTCGACCCGACCGCCAAATGCCCACTCCATGACCAAGTAGCCACCGATCACGGCTCCCAGCAGCGAGGCTGCTGCGCCTTCCCAAGATTTATTTGGGCTGACCTCGGGGATGAGCTTGTGCTTGCCGATGGCGCTTCCGACCAGATAGGCGGCGCTGTCTCCGACCTTGCAGCACACGATCAGCAGCATCAGCCAATCCCAACCGTCTTTCTCGAAGCCACGGATATGCACCGCGGAACTCAATAACAGCGGCACGACCAGCCAACCAAGCAAAGTGGTACCGATGCGCGTGGGTGCATCCTTGGGGTTGCGACCGAGGATCTCGACCACTAACAACAACACCAACATGCCGACCAACAAGGGCAGGCCATAGGAGGAGTCGAGCCACCAAGCTGCTGCTAGGGTCACGGCACCGAACAATGCACCCATGGCGCGGCGGGCGCGCAAACCATGACGTTCAAGCATGCCGTAGAACTCATGCTGTGCAGCCAAGGTCAACAATCCCAACACCACCATGGCAATGCCTGGCAGGTAGTCGCGATCCAGGATGAACAAGCCAACGACCGCGGCGATGAGGATGGGACCGAAAGTCAGCCGTTGTTTCAGGTCCTTCATGCTTGATGCCCCTCGACGGCTGGATCCTTCTTCAACACCTTGCCGAAACGGCGCACGCGGCCATCGTAATCCTGCAGCGCATGCAGCAGATGCTCGCGACGGAACTCCGGCCACATGATGTCAAGGAAGTGGAACTCGGCGTACGACGCTTGCCACAACAGGAAGTTCGACAGACGTACTTCCCCTGCGGTGCGGATGATCAGATCCGGATCCGGCATTTGCGGATCGTAAAGACGGCTTTCAATGCTGGTGGCATCTACATCTTCCGGCTTCAGGCGACCGGCAGCCACATCGCCTGCAAGTTGCTGGATGGCGTCGGTCAGTTCTTGGCGACCGCCATAGGACAAAGCCAAACGCAAAGTCATACGTGTGCCATGCGCCGTAGCTTCTTCGACATCACGGATCTCGGCCTGCACCGATTCCGGCAGGTCAGAGACGCGGCCAAGCACGCGCATACGGATGCCGTCGCGCAGCATGGTGGCCTTCTCCTTGCGCAGGAACTTCTCAAGAAAGCGCATCAAGCCACTGACTTCAGCGCGTGGCCGCTGCCAGTTCTCGACCGAGAAGGCAAACAAGGTGAGGTGTTCAATACCCCACTCCGCTGCTGCTTCAACCGTATCGCGCACCGCATCGATACCGGCTTCATGACCACGCAAGCGGATCAAACCGGCACGTCGCGCCCAACGCCCATTTCCATCCATGATCACGCCGACGTGGCGCGGGACTGGAAAGTTGGGCTTGAGGGGATCGGCCATTCAGTAGCTTAAGCGGGAGCTTGCGCCGGATCGCATTCGAACATCTGCTTGCGGCCGGGACCTACCGAAAGGCAGATCACAGGCACTTGCATCTGTTTCTCGATGAAAGCGACGTAATCGCGACATGCTGGAGGCAGATCCTCGAGGCAGGTTGCCTGGGTAATGTCTTCGCTCCAACCTGGCAGGGATTGGAATACCGGCTTGATCTCGTTGATCGAACCAAGTTCGGCTGGGTAGTCGGTGACTTGGGTGCCATCGGGCAACTCATAAGCCACGCACACGCTGATCTCTTCAAAACCGCTGAGCACATCGAGGTTGGTGACGAACACGCCATCCAGGCCATTCAACGCACAGGAGTAACGAGCTTGCAGTGCATCGAACCAGCCGCAACGACGTGGGCGGCCAGTGGTGGCGCCATACTCATTGCCTTGGTCGCGCAATTTCTGACCGGTCTCGCAATGCAGTTCACTTGGGAACGGGCCTTCGCCTACGCGTGTGCAGTAGGCCTTCGAAACTGCCAAGGAACGATCGATGCGGTTCGGCGGGAAGCCAGCGCCACCGGCAATGCCAGCAACACCGGTCCATGACGAAGTCACGTAGGGATAGGTGCCGGCATCAAGGTCCAGCATCACGCCTTGAGCCCCTTCGAACAGGATGCTCTGACCAGCTTGATGTGCCTTGCGTGCCAAGTCGCCACCATCGACAACCAGCGGGCGCAGGCGTTCGGCAAGCGCGCGGGTCTTCTCAAACAAGTCATCGTAAGGCTCGGGCTCGACGCCATAGACCTTGCTCATGATGGCGGTCTTCTCAGCCAACGCAGCGCGCAAGCGAGCTTCGAAGGTTTCCGCTTCGAGTACGTCGGCCAAACGAATGCCGGTACGGGCGACCTTGTCAGCATAAGCCGGGCCAATGCCGCGACCAGTGGTGCCGATGCGACCTTCGCCACGCCAAGTCTCGACCAGACCATCGATCTGGCAGTGATACGGGAAGATCACGTGCACGCGACCGTCGATGCGCAAGCGCTCCTCGACCGGCACGCCGCGCTCCTTGAGGCCGTCGATCTCTTCGATCAGCGCTTCCAGGTCGACGACGACTCCACGGCCAATCAGGTTGGTCTTTCCTTCGTGCAGGATGCCGCCTGGGATGAGGTGCAAGACGTACTTATCTTGCCCCACCCAAACGGTGTGGCCGGCGTTATTGCCGCCAGCAAAACGGACAACGAGATCGGCATCGGCAGCGAGGCTATCGATGACCTTTCCTTTACCTTCGTCTCCCCATTGGAGACCGATGACTGCGGTGGAGGGCATGTGTTCGAGGGTGTTCGCGTAACGCGGAAGAGGAGATTGTCCCCTCACCGCCCAGGATGGCAAGTGCTTGCTTCGGCTTCCAGAAAATCTTGGGTTAGTATGGAAAAATGCCCCCCACCTCCGCTGCCGACGCAACCCGCGTCTTGCTGCTCCAACGCCCTGATTTGGAGTTGGCGGTGCAGCGCTGGCGACAACGTCTGCCGCGGCCCGAGGCGCTTGGAAGTGCCACCGACATCCTCGACGACCTAGCTGGAGCCCTTTGGCTAGAGCTGGCGGCCTGTGCCAAGCCCATGGAGCAGCGTTATCGCTGTTTGCGCCGTGTGCTCTACCGCGAGCACGAATGCGGCTGGAGGCTGCCCTATGTTGGCCTGGGCGCCACCTTGAGCAGTCCCTTGAGCTCGGCACCGCCACCACAACCGGCTACGGGCTCGGCTGCAGAAGAGTTGGACCTGCCGCGCCACCTGTGGGCTTGGGCACAGAGCTACCTCGATCAGGGTGGTCCACAAGGGCGCTTGGACTATGGTGCAGCCCTTTGTGGCTCCAGACGCCTAACACGTCTTCGCAACAGCGCCCTCTTCAAAGCCCTCGCCGACGGACGTTACGTTGCAGATTTGCGCAAGCGTGCGGCTAGGTTGCTGTCCGCTGCGGCGATTGATGGTGCCCATAAGGCGCACCGCAAGGAAGCGCGCGCCATCTTGTGCATGCTGAAGATGCTTGAGCCCACGGCGGAGCACAGCGTCATGCGCCTTGCGCTTAGTAGAATCGCGGCGCAATGAAAACCGGCAGGTCACGCTGGAATGGCGGAATCCGCCAACGCGTGAATGGCACTTCATGCCAAGGCTCTAGGAAAACCAACCTGACGCCATCGGCAGTCGTGCGACGCCAAATCACCGCCTTCATGCGCAAACTATGACCAGGAGGCTCCTGATAACGGTGCTCCGGTTGCCACTCGGGATTGATCTTGCGACTCGCGTAGATATAGACCGAGAAGACATCGGACTGCACGCCGAGTAACTCCTGTACGCGCGCTTGGGTTTCCTGATCAAGTTCCTCGGCACCGAAGCCATCGACCTCAGCAAGTTCTTCGATGGTCTTGAGGAAATGCTTGGGCTCCGGCTCCAGCTCGCCATACAGAGATTGGCGCAACTCGCGATCTTCGGAATCCTCTTCGGCGTTCTCTTGTTCCTCAAGAGCTTCTTCGTCGACTTCATCGAGCCATTCGATCAAGCGTTCCACCTTTGCAGGTGACAGATCCTGCGGAGAGAAATAACCCTCCAGCACGGCGCGTGAAGCTGTGTTGAGGTTGATCTTGGTTCCAATCGGAGGCTCGCCATCCAGCACACCTTCCATGCCACCTTCACCATCGCGAGTATCCGTCTCATCTTGGCTTCCATCGATTCCGCCGGTGTCACCGGTGTCACCGGTTCCAGCATCTGCAGAAGCCGGTGCACTCTCCGGATCAGTGATACCCGAGTCGCTGGTAGCAGCATCGTCTTCCAAACTGCCGGTGCCAGGCCCATCGAAGGTTGGCGTGGTCCAAATCGTGAAGATCGATTCCAAACCAGGGGCGATGATCTCGAAATCACCTAGCTGGTCATAGAACAATGATGCTGGGACCGATTCCAACAGCATCAGCTCCTCGAGCGAGGAAAGCATGATGTACTCATCTTCCTCATCTAAGGAGTGGCGCGGCATTTGTGGCAGGTCAAGGTTGCGCCCGCCGACCTGCATCCAACGCATGATGTCATCGATGATGATGCGCGCATCGGTCTCACCCAAATCGCCATCCATGTCTTCGCGCAGGTAATCCAGAATCCGCACGGCGCGTTCATAGTTTTCCGTGGCCTCCTGTTCATCTTTCACCAACAGTAGATGAAGGTTGAACTTGGAGTTCTCGTCTTGAACGAAGGTGGTGACCTCGATGTCATCCATCATCACGCGCAAAGGGCGAGCCCAAGCATCCTCGAAGGAATCAGAGTTGCTGGCATCCTCCTCTTCATCTTCACCTTCCTCGCCGCTGCCTTCGTCACCGTAACCGGTCTCGGAAGCTCCATTGCCGAAGCCGCTGCCACCGGAATCACCAAGCGCGCCGGCCATTCCCTCCATGCCTCCCATCCCACCCATGCCACCAAGAGCACTGCCGAGACCACCGGAAGCCTCGCCGGTGGCATCATCCGAGATCATGGTGAGAATCTCTTCCGAAGCCGAACGGATCGCCAAGCGCATGCGCAGGCGATTGCTGCGGTTCATGGTCGCTTGATGCGCGACCTCGGCGCCGAGGGTCAGTTGTGCGATCAGGGCAATGACCAGGAACAATACGAACAGTGTCAGAATCAATACGACGCCACGCTCACCGCGACGGGCGGTGCTTAATGCGCTGATTCGTGGAGAGGTTCGCATGAGGAAGGCAGCTGCCAGGATAACGCCTTGCCGACGTCATTCCGACGCTTGGCAAATCGTGCTTCTTCCCGACACTCGGCGAGCTTATTCGGTGGAACCTGCTTCGTCGAATGGATCGAAGAGGTCACCGAAACGGTTGATCGACGGACGATCCTTGAGAATCGGACGAATCACGAAGAAAACCTCGGTCTTGTCTTCGGTAGTCTCTCGCGAGGAGAACAGCCAGCCGATGATTGGCAGGTCGCCGAGCAAAGGAACCTTGCTCTCGTTGACCTGTTCACCGGTCAGCACCATACCGCCAATCACCACCGATTCCCTGTTCCGTACATAGACCTCAGTTTGGGCCTTTCGGGTAGTGGTCGATGGTGCGGAAATAGCATCAGACCCTGCAAGCCCCAGCTCAAACTCACCAGCGATTCGTGAGACGTTCACATCAATCACTAGGTGAATCGTGTCCGCGCCAACCAGAAATGGGGTTACGTTCATAGTGATACCGATTTCATTCTTGTTGACCTTATAAGTCACATTGTTGGCGGTGATGCCAGCGACCTCAAGGAAGGGAATGTTCTCAGTGTTCTGAACGGAGGCGGCCACACCATTTCGAGTGACGATCCGCGGGCGAGACAAGATATCGACCCAACCTTCTTTCTCTAGCAACTTCAGGGCAGCGCTGATCTGGAATGAGGAATCGAGCATACCCATCTCGAAGGTGCCGCCACTGGTCGGTGTCGGGAAGGACCCGCCAATAGCTCGCAAGAAGGTCTGACCATCTTCATCGGCGAAGATGTCGACGCCAGCTAGCTCCGAAACACCACGTTCGAAACTGTCGGTACGGCGAGTCTCGAAGACCTCGGCCTGAATCTCGATCTGGGGACCAGAGTTGAACCAAAGATCGATAATGGAGAAGATCTCGCGTAAGTCATTCTCAGCACCCGTAACCAGGATGAGGTCTTCGATAGGATCGAATTTCCCGCCTCCATCCCATGCCTTATTGGAACCGTTGTAAACGAAACCACCGTTCGGCTTGGCTTCGATGGTGGCACTCGGATTCTCACCCTGCAGACAAGAAGCGAAGGAGGTCAAGCTACCGGTCACATCAGTGGAACTTCCTTTCGGAATTGTAATGATGGCGGTGTAAGTACCATCCAGATGATCCAACATCCGGATGTACTGGAACTCATCCTGAAAGGTGAAGCTCTCATCGATACCAGAGGCTTCACTCTCTTGTTCAATCGAATTACCTTCAGCATCCATCGGTTCATCTCGCTCACCGAATAAAGATGAGCAGGATCCGAGTAGAAACACCGCTAGAACCAGAGGCCCGAACCGCAGGTTGGGCCAGCGGTGAAAGGTGCTATGGGTATTCAGGGGTGCTCCCCTAAAGGGCCGCGATGATGTCTGAAGTAGCATCGGTCACGTGAGTGTAACCGGAGATGCCGCCTTCTTCGACGATGAGGGTGAAACCCTTATCCTTGGCGACTTTTTTCAGGGCAGCTTTATAAGCTTTGGTGGCCTGGCCAATCAACTTGTTGTAACGCGCGCTACCCTTCTCAAGACCTTCTTTCCTGATGGTCTTGTAAGCGGTGATTTCGTCGTATACGTCCGTAGAACGGACCGTGCCAACAGTGGCAGTACCTTTGACATCGAATTTCGAAGCATTACCCCAACGCACCTTGGTCCGATCGAGCTTGACCTCTTCCATACTGATGATGGAATTTTCCACACCAGCTTGCACCTGAGGTGCAACAACGGAGAGAGACAAAAGTCCGAGGAGTAGGGTCAGTAAGGCGATTTTCATTTCGTATCAGGAACCTAAGTTCACAGTCTATTCCTGTAACGCGGCTAACGGAAGAATATTTGCAAGAAATTCCACCCTAAGGGCCTTTTCTCGGCAATTTCTAGTAATTCCCTTTAGCAACTACTACATCTAGTAAAAAAAACGGCCAAACTCCCACAAGAGAGTCTGGCCGTAAAGCTGTCCGCAAGGCGGTATTACACGCGTTCGCGGCGTCCGCGGTCGCGATCTCGCCCGCCGCGGTCGTCACGGTCACGTCCGCGACCTCCACGATCGTCGCGGCCACGGCCACGACCACGATCATCACGGCCGCGTGGCGGACGCGAAGGACGCGAGGCTGCCTCGATGGCACCTGCGACTTCCTCTTCCGGCAGCATGGCGATGCGGCGGCTCAGGCGGATCTTGCCGGAGCGCTCATCGACGTTGACCACGATGACATCAAGATCATCGCCCTCGTTGCAGACGTCTTCGACCTGTTCGGTACGCTCGACATCCAGCTCGGAGATGTGGCACATGCCTTCTTGGCCGCCACCCAGGTCGACGAAGCAACCGAAGTCCTTGACGCCGGTGACCTTGCCAGTGAAGCGCTCACCGATGCCGATGACGCGTGTCTGCTGGCGGATGCGCTCGATGCAAGCATCGACGTTCTCCACAGGCGTACCGGAAACCTGAACGTTGCCTTCGTCATCCATGATGTTGACGTTGACACCGAAAGTCTCCTGCAGGTCGCGGATGTTGGCACCCTTAGGACCGATCACGAAACCGATCTTCTCGGCTGGAATCTTGATCGACTTGTTGGCAGGTGCGTATGGCGAGATGCTCTCGCGTGCACCATCGAGTGCCTCAGCCATCTTGCCCAAGATGTGCAAGCGACCATCCTTAGCCTGACCGATGGCTTCGGCGAGGATCTCATTGCTGAGGCCCTTCACCTTGATGTCCATCTGCAGACCAGTGATGCCGTCTGAAGTACCGGTGACCTTGAAGTCCATGTCGCCATGGTGGTCTTCGGAACCGAGGATGTCGGACAAAACATTGTACTGCCCAGTTTCCTCATCCATGATCAAACCCATGGCGATACCAGCGACTGGTGCCTTCATGGGCACACCGGCATCCAGCATGGAAAGACAACCGCCACAAACCGAAGCCATCGACGACGAGCCGTTCGACTCGGTGATGTCCGACACGATGCGGATGGTGTAAGGGAAGTCATGGTGATCTGGCAGCATTGGGCGCAGTGCGCGCTCAGCCAAGTTGCCGTGGCCCTTCTCACGACGCGAAGTACCGCGCAGCATCTTTGCCTCGCCAGTACAGAACGGTGGGAAGTTGTAGTGCAGGTAGAACTTGTTCTTGGTCTTCTCTGCATTCAGGCCATCGATGAACATCTCGTCATCGACCGAGCCCAAGGTGGTAGCAACAATCGCTTGAGTCTCACCACGGGTGAACAAGGTCGAACCGTGTACACGTGGCAGCAAGCTGGTCTCGATATCGATCTGGCGAATGTCCTTGCCATCACGACCATCGACGCGCTTGTTGTTCAAGGTCATCTTGCGCTCGATATCGTTCGCAACCTTCTTAGCGCCTTTCTTGTAACGCTTCTGCTCAGCTTCATCCTCTTCGGAATCGCCCTCAGGAGCCATTTCGGCGATCACTTGTGCGACGAAAGCATCGACGGCGCCGTAACGCTCGAACTTGCCTTCGGTGAGCAGCACCTTCTCGACGGCCTCTTCGCCGTACTTGGCGAGGACTTCGTCGGCAGTGGCAGTGTCTTCGACTGGAGCTTCTACAGCCAGCTTTTCCTTGCCGCACATGTCGCGCAGCTCGTCAAGCATGGTGATGATCTCCTTGATGACCTCGTGGCCGGCGGCGAGTGCGCCTGGGACCTCGGAGTCAGGAAGTTCTTTTGCACCAGCCTCTACCATGCAGACTGCAGTTGCAGTTCCGGACATGGTCAGGTCGAGGATGTTGTTGTCCATCTCCAACACCGACTTGGTCGGGTTGATGATGATGTTGCCATCGACGTAGCCCAAGCGCACTGCGCCCATGCCACCTTCGAAAGGAATGTGCGAAAGATGAATCGCAGCCATGCCGCCGATCATCGACAACACTTCTGGCTCGTTTTCCTGGTCAAAGGAAAGTACCGACGACATGATCTGGACTTCGTTCTGGAAGCCAGCAGTGAACATCGGGCGGACCGAACGGTCCAACATACGCATGGCCAAAACCTCTTTCAGGGTTGGAGCTGCCTCGCGCTTAAAGAAGCCGCCAGGAATCTTGCCTGCGGAATAAGTTTTTTCACGGTAATCCACCGTGAGGGGAAAGAATGGCAAGTCCTTTGGACCGCCGTCCACGACTGTGGACATTACTACCGTTTCGCCATAGCTGACAATAACGGAGCCGGTTGCCTGCTTGGCAATCCAACCGGTTTCAATGGTGAGCGTACGGCCACCAATCTCGCGTGAGACTGAGCGTACGTTTTTGTTGGAAGAGATCGTCATTTCCGCTTTATCCGTTCAGGATTTTTGTTGTTGTTTCTATCGTTCCGCTAAAACCGTCTGTGTGGACTTGTAGTCCGATTGTTTGCAGACGGCGGGCCCTCTGACGTCGGCCCTGGAAAGTGATTCGGGCACCGCAAAAGCGATGCCCGATGTCAGAGTGCTAGCCGCGAATGCCGAGTTTCTCAACCAGCTCGTGATGGCGGTGAGAATCGGTGTTCTTCAAGTAGCGCATAAGCCGGCGGCGACGCGCCACTTGGCCAAGGAGGCCACGGCGGGTGCCATTGTCTTTCTTATGAGATTTGAGATGCTCGGTGAGCTCTTTGATGCTTTGCGTGAGCAAGGCGATCTGAACTTCAGCGGAGCCGGTATCACCCTCAGAGCGGGCGAATTCCTTAACAATTTGGGCTTTAACTTCTTTATCGATGACGGGCATGATTTCTCCTCTTTTGCTTCGTCGGCGTAGGCGGATTGCCTACTACGCCTCAAACCCAGAACGAGGTTTCCAGAAATGAGGACGGAGGATTATAGCGACCGACCGCCGACACAGCGAATTTCCGCTCTTCGAGCCCGGAATTCGCTGTGAATTGCCTGCTTGCCTAGAAATCCAGGGTTGGCGAGTCGGCCGACTGGGCCCAGGCTTCGTAATCGCGCTCTAGCTGAGAGAAGAAGAAGCCGCGCTCAATGAAGCCAAAGGACATGCTGAAGGCCTCCATCGAGGCGGTCCAGTTGCCACCACTCGAGGTGTCTAGTGGCGGAGTTCCGACCGTACCACCCGTAGTTTCCTTCAGGGTAGGCAAAGTCAAGCTGCCGCCGACGCCAGCACTTCCGGCCACCCAGATGTGCCAGCTGCTGGATTCCACAGCGCTGTCGGTGATGGTTAGGCGGTAATAGCCCTGATCCCCCGTCAGGGTGTCGGTGAAGTCGCGGCTGAAGGGATAACTGGCGCCCCCCCATGCTGCGGTGACTTCCGGTACATCGGGCAAGGCGATTGGCGTGGCTGCCGGTGCGGCTTCCACCGTGAGGGTGGCGCGCGCCTTAGCCTGGTCGCCATCACTATCGATGGCGTGGATTTGCAACTGCACGCTGGCGGCCGACGCACCTTCGGCGACTGCGGTATCAAACAGCGTCAATTCCAACTCGGCAGCACCATTGATGCCCCCGCTAGAGAAATCCACCGCCCCTGCACCGACGGCGCATGGACCCGTGATTCCTGGAATGCTGGTGGTGATCAGCGAGTTACCGGACACCGGTGGCAACGAAAGGCCAGTGCCACCCGAAGCTTGGATCGGGTAGATGTAGTTGGTGGTGCCAGCGATCTGGTTAGTGCTCTCGACCATGTCAAACTCTGGCGTGACAACGGTACTTCCGGAAGTTGGATCAACCAGCACGCGACTATCAAGCGAAACGAATCGGAAGTAGCGATTGGCAGCCGGGAAATCGGCCACGTCGTGGAAAGCGGCGAACCAACCGGGGCGGTTCAAGCGCACATCCAATCCACTTGCGAACAAGTTCTCCAAGTCATAGGTCTGGAGGCCATCGGCATCTGGTTCGCCGTCGTTGGTGGTCAGCAAGTTACTACTGATGCTGGAGACGCCGGTACTCAAGCCAGTGATCAATGGACTGAGTGATGCGGTGACGCGGCCTTTCGCGATCATTGGGATCGACAGCTCGCCGGCATCGAAGCCCATCAAGCTGACGGCGTGGAAGCCCTCGGCTTGGATGGTGATGGTCTGCGCACCGCTGCGGCCAGTAAAGGTGACGGAACCGTTACTGCCGGTGTTCGCACTGTCTTCATTGCCACCACCGAAGTCCTCGATGAAGACTGTTGCACCACTGACTTGGTAAAGGCCTTCGCGATCGAAAGCGACGACGTTGACTTCACCGCCAGTGATCGGACTGGCCGAAAGGAAACCGCGGAACTCGACCACGCCTGGCGACTCACTGGACGCGGCGTTGCCAGCCTTGTCGGTTAGCGTGATATCGAAAGCCAACGGTCCCTCGGCAATGACCAACGGATTGAATGCTGGGCCGATGAAGAAGTTAGCGGTGGATGGTGATGCTACGTCGCGGGTTTGGGCACCGACGCCTGGCGGGAAGGATGCCTCGATGCGAGCGATACGTTCACTGGCAAGACCGTATGGGCGGAAGAACGGAGTATCGGTAATGAACTGACTACCGAAGGCGCCCGATGGCGGCCCGTAGCTGAACAACAGAGGGCGCACGGTGTCATGCGCGACCACTGCCTCATTGCCATCGCCATCACGATAAGTCTGCACCGAACTGCGTAAGCCATCACGCTCCACGTATCCGCCCAGCACCAAGTCGGCACTGGAAGAGAACACGGGTGCACCGAAGGCTCCGGTGAGATCCAAGTCGAAGGCAGCAAGCCCACCACCAGCGATCATCGAGGCGCTGACGAAATCCGATTCATTGGTCTCATGCACCATCAAGGTGATGGTGTCAGAACTCAACACCGAGACTGGCGTAGTGACTTCGACGGGCAGCAGGTCGACGTTCTGCAGATTGACCGCAGGATCAAAGGGCGCGAAATCGACATCGTCGAAACCGATCGCAGACGGGCGACCGAAAGCGAGCGTATCCCACTCTGCGCGGTAAGCCTCGGCCAAGAATTGCGGTACGAACTCGGCATCCGTAATGCTGGTGTCAACATCAAGGCGCATGGTGACACCAAGGTCGTTGCCATCCCCGAGATGCGGGAACTCGAACACACGGTTGCCGACATGACGGAACTCGAGGTCACCTGCGGTGTCGTAATCACCAGCGCCAGTTGTGGTGCGGTTGGTGAACGTGACTGCCCCAGTAAGGCCAGTGAAATCCATCGGCTCTGAGAACACCACAATCGCCGGTGTATCGTTCGGCTCATTGACGCTGCCTGCAGGTGGGAAGGAACCTAACACCTGTGGTGAAATGCCAGCCAAGGAAGTGGACGTGCGAAAACGGAACAACAAGCCACTACGCGGCA
Source organism: Planctomycetota bacterium (assembly GCA_024229395.1). GTDB lineage: Bacteria > Planctomycetota > UBA1135 > UBA1135 > UBA1135. The sequence goes on from JAAESM010000050.1 coordinate 206,865, forward strand.
TGTCGATACGCTCCCCTTCCAAGTCGGTGATATCCGTAGTGGCCACCACTTCGTACAGCGTGTCCGGCAACAAAGTGCCGACGGGTTCCACTACCAAACAACGATCACTAGCCAACCAAGTGAAGGTCAGCGACACACCCAACAATGGGTTGTCGACCGGACGCAACAATAAGGAAGTGTTGGTGATGGTGTCGGCGCGCAAGCTTTCGCTGAACCACAAGGCCAAGGCGGCATTGGGATCGATGCCGGTAGCAGAGCTGGCCGGAGCACTGGCTGCTAAAGAAGGAGGGCCATCTTGAAGCATGGCGCCTGCCATAGGAGCAGCCGAAGGACCATCCTCGAGAGGCGGAGTTCCCCCGCCACCACCACCCTCACCACCGGAGCTTCCACCGAGGTTGTCAGGGTCGAGAAAGGTACTCGGGTTACCGGTACTTCCACATGGACCAGCGAACAAACCCAGCGTGATGAGCAGGGCGAAGGCCGGTAATGTGCGGCTTGCAATAGACGAGGTGCGGCTGGCCAGCATGATTTCCACCTATAATGACGCAAACCACGATGAGTTTCCGCCCAGAATTTCAGTCTCTTGCAATCCTTTGCCTCGCCGGCCTTATTGGCGGGTGCCAAGGAAGCCACCCAAAGACCACCGCACCGGAGCCTCCGCCGCCGGTTCCGGAGAACCCATCCACCCCGGAAATCGACCATCAGGTGGAGCCCGAGCAGCAAGCGTCGATCGAGGAAATCCGCGCTCTAGCGGCCCAGGACGCCGCTGCAGCCCTCAATGAGCTGGATAAATTCGACGAACTGGATGCCGAATCGGCGATGCTTTTCGGTGACACCAGCATGAATCTGTTCAGTCAGAAAGCCGCCGACGGCAGCCTCAGCCCAGCCTTGGCAGAAGATCTGATGTTTGAAGCAGAATCCGCCTACCAACAGGCTTTTGAGCTTGGCGCGGACCCCATCGAAGCGCTCAGCGGCATGCTCAACGCCCGGCGCTTAGCTGGAGACCCCCAGGGCGCCTGGCAAGCTGGGCAGTGGTTATTCGAGCGTGTGGAGCCACAACTTGCTTCTGGAGAATATGTTGCCTCGAGAACCCTGCTCGACATTGGTCTCGCCGGTCTGGATTTCACCGTTGCTTCGGTGCAATCGGGTGATCCTCCGCCAGCCTCGGCATACAAGGCCGCTGCAGCCCTTGAGGCCGCCTTGGGCATGGGTTTTATCGGGGCGGCTCTACCCTTGGCCGACCTCTACGCATGGCAAAATGAGCCTGAATTGGCACTGGAGATCCTTTGTCAGGGCCTAGAACTGACTCCCGATGACCTGACCCTGTTCGGCCGAGTGCAGAACCTGGGCCCAAACAACCGCAACCTACAGGTGGAAGTGCTTGAGAAGCTGCGCTTGGATTGCCCAGGCGAGGCCACCCCATTGTGGTACCTGGGTGAAGCGCGCTACTGGCAAGGGCGCGACGCCCGAGCCGCAGCTGACTATCTAAAGGCTTTGGAATGCTGGGACCGCGCAGAAGAGTCTTTTGAGCAGGCTGCGGCCCTAAACTCTTACTTCGAAACTACTTGCGGCGATTGGTTGCATTTTGTCCGAACCCAACGAGGCTGGACCCTGCGGGATGAAGGGCGGATTGCCGATGCTGCTTCCAGTTTCATCAACACGCTGCAGACCGACCCCTCGCGCTTGGAAGCGGAGTCGGATCCGAACAGCCTGCGCCTTGGAATTGATGCCATCACCGCTGATTTCTACCGCACCAATAGTCTCAAGGAGGCGCGTGGATTCCTCCGCCAAGTGTGCGCCATCCATGACGCTAACTCCAACTGGACCAATAACTTAGGCTTCTTCTGCCGAGACCTCGGCACCGCTGCCTTAGCCAGTGGCGCGGAAGAATTGGCCGCCCAATATTTCCAGGAATCGTGGGAAGCTTACAGCCGTACGGTGGAATTAAACCCCGATGACGCCCGCTTGGTCAATGATCGTGCGCTGATCTCGATCTACTACTTGGATGAGCATTGGGATTTCGCGGAACAGGAGTTGCATAGAGCGATAGAGCTAGGCAACAAAACCCTCGCTGAAATGACCGAAGATGTTCCCCAGGCGGAACGTGAATACTTCGAAGAGGCCGTTGGCGATGCCTGGGAGAACCTAGCCTTCCTCAATCTTATCCGCAGAGGTGAGATCGGCGATTCCGAAACCTACATCAAGAATAGTCTCAAACATTTCCCCTTCGAGGAGCGCGACGGCATCCCACCGCTGCAAGCCAAGCTCGAAGAACTGCGACAAAACAACCGATGATTCTTAGCTCCCTCATCCTTCTAGCCATGCAGTCCGGCGGCATGGAAACTTCCATTGCCGACGCCGCTGCACTTGGTGAACAGCAAAACTTCAAGGGTGCCGTGCAACTCTTGAAAGACGCCGGCGTCGAGAAATCCGACGACGCGACCGCATGGAATGCCTATGGCATGTGGTCCACCCGCCTCACCGAATCCGGCATCGCCAGTGGACAGATCACGGGTCTGGATGCCATTGATGCGTGGAACGATGTGGCATGGATTTTCGAATCCGCTTCCAAGCTGAGCGATGCACCTGCTGACATTTGGGTCAACTGGTCGGAAGCCTTGCTCAACGCCGGCGACATCAAGAACAGTCTGCGCTCCTGCGATGACGGTTTGAAGCTGCACGCCAAGTCCGCACCTTTGTTGCTGCAACAAGGTCGCGTATCGATGGCGCAAGCGCGCGCAAGTTTCGAGATGGGCGACGAAAAGAATGGCGCGAAGAATTACCAAAACGCCGAACAAGCCTTCCGCAAGGCCATGGATGCCGCTCCTAAGACCGCAGCACCATGCATGCGCTTGGCCGAACTGCAATGGACTTTGCTCGCAGAAGGCGGCGATCCAGCCCTCAAGGAAAAGGCCATCAGCCTCTGGAAGTTGGCTGCAGAACGTGAGCCTAGTGGCGTCGACGGTGGTCTGATTACCGCTTGGATGGGTTTCGACTCGGTCAAGGTCTTCGACATCCTGGTCGAGAAGCAGCCCGAGCAAGTGCTGCACTATTGGTACCGCGGCTCGGCTTACTACGCTGCCGGCCCGGACTACTGGACCAATACGCGCGACGATTTCCAGATGGTGTTGAAGCTCAACCCGGGCTTCACCAACGCCTATTACTTCATGGCCAATGGCGCCATGGGCCGTGGTGCTCAACTATCCGGTCAAGGCGATCAAGAGACTGCCGAGAAGGCCTACAGCGCTGCTGGGAAATACTGGGCGCTTTACCTGAAAGACTTCGGCGGTGATTACTTCAATCAGCAAAAGGCAGCTGGCGGCACTGCGCTAAACGATGCAGCCACCAATATGAACTGGCTGGCTGGCAAGGTGCGCGCCCCGGAGCACATGATCACGCTGCTGCGTTTCGCGACCAACGCCAACCCGGATTTCGGCGATGCCTGGAACAACCTGGCATTGATCTACCGCGATACCGGGCAGGCCGAGCCTTCGCGCTCCGCCTACGAGAAGGCGCTGAAGCTGAACCCTACCGACCCGCAGTTGATGAACGACTATGCGGTGATTTACCACTACTACCTGCATACCGAAGATGACCTGGCGCGTGAGCTCTACACCAAGGCCATCGACCGGGCCCAGGAAATGCTGGATGGCGGCGAAGTCGCCGAGGCCGATCTGGAGCGAATTCAGGTCGCCCTGCGCGACGCCAAGAACAACCTCAAGAAGCTCGACGCCGGCAACCGCAAGAACGGCTAGGCCCTAGGCTTTCAGCTCCCCCAACGACCCGCAAGGAATGTCTCCTTGCGGGTTGTTATCATTTCCAGACATGAGGATTACCATCGGCGGAGAAGACGCTGTCGCCTTCCGTCTCGCGGAGGCCTTGATGGCGGATCACGAGGTCACCTTGATCGTTCCTGAGGGAACGAGAGACACGGCCCTCGAGAAGCTAGACGTGCAGACCATCCACGGTCCGACGTCGTCCGGCAAGACCTTGAAGGCTGCCGAAGTCAGCCAAGCCGACCTGTTCGTTGCGTGCACCCCTGCCGACGAACGCAACTTGGTGGCATGTGCTGAAGCCAAACGTTTGGGTGCGCTGAGCGTGACTTGCTTCTTGCGTCGCCATGAAGTGCAGACCAACGAATCGGAAGCGCAATCGCTTGCCACGTCCCTGCACATCGATCAGGTAATCCTGCCGGCCGCTCGCCTGGCGCGCGAGATCCTGCGCATCGTGATGGTGCCCGGCGCCTTGGAAGCCGAAGCCTTCATCAATGGCAAGGTGCGCTTGGTGAAACGCAGTATCGAGAAAGATGCGCACTTCACCGAAGGCACCCTGAAAGAAATCGGCGTGCCGAAAGATGTGGTGCTGGTGATGGTGCAGCGCGGCAAAGAGACCTTCATCCCAAGTGGCGACACCGCTTTCCAGGAGGGTGACCTGATCACCGCAATGGGAACCATGCAGGGCATCAACCGCCTGCTCACGCGTTACTTGACCAACCGCAAACATGGGCGTGATCCACGTCGTGCTTTGGTCGTCGGTGGTGGCGCGGTCGGTTTCGCAGTCGCCGAAGGGTTGGAGAAGGCCAACTGGGATGTGAAGCTAATCGAGGCCAACGAGAAGCGTGCGCTGGAAATCGCGCCGCAGTTGAAGTCCTTGGTCCTCTACGGCGATGGCACCAATCTCGAACTCCTGCGCGAAGAACACATCGCGGATTACCCAGTGTTGATCGCGGTCACCAGCAACGATGAGAAGAACCTGCTGGTCTCGCTGCTCGCCAAACAACAAGGTGTGCAGCGCATCATCACGCGAGCCGACAAGGAATCCAATGAGATGCTGTTCGAGAGCGTCGGCATCGATGTGGTGCGATCGGCAACCGGCGCGGCAATCCGCACCGTGGTCAAGCGCACCAACCGCTCCGAGAATGACTTGATGGCCGAGTTCGAGCATGGCCTAGTCAAGGTGTTGCGCATTGAAGTACCTGCCGATCAGCAACCGCAAGAGTTACACCTGGTCAAGGCTTCGATGTTCGCGATCATCGGCGCGATCCTGCGCGATGAGAAGGTCATCATCCCGCAAGGCCGTGACTCCATCCAAGGCGGCGATCAGTTGTTGGTCTTCTGTAAGGCCGACGATGCCGAAAGCACGCGCCACTTCTTCGAGAACCTTCCACCACTGGAAGCCAATACCTAAACCATGCGCATCGCGCTCGTCCTTGGCGTCATTGGACGCCTGCTGAAGATCTTCTGCTTCGCATTCGTGCCGCCATTGTGTTTGGCGGCGTGGGATGCTTGGCAGGGTGATGGCAGCTGGACGGAAGCCGGACACTTCGGCATTTCCCTGGGTGTCACCTGGTGCAGCGGCTGGCTCGCTTCGCAGCTGTTCGTGCCGAAAGCTGATTTCCGACGCGCGGAAGCCCTTGCGGTGGTCGCCGGCACCTGGATGGTGATCGCGCATTTCGCCGCAGCGCCGTACATGTTCGCCGGCCTTAGCTATGTGGATTCCTTCTTCGAGTCCATCTCGGGACTGACCACCACTGGAGCCACCATCCTCACGGACTTCGATGCCCATGGTCGCGCCTTCTTCCTGTGGCGCTCGATGACCCAATGGTTCGGAGGCCTGGGTGTAATCGCCTTGTTCGTGGTCGTCTTGCCGCAGCTTGGCATCGCCGGTCGCCAGATTCTGTTCGCCGAAGGCAGCGATGCGACTACGGATGTAATCTCACCGAGCGTGCGCGAATCGGCACGACGCTTGTGGATCCTTTATTGCTTCCTGACCGGCCTGGAAATGCTGCTGCTGCGCATGGTCGCCGGTATGAACTGGTTCGAATCGGTCTGCCATTCGCTGACCACCATGTCGGCCGGCGGTTTCTCGCCGAACGGTGCTTCGATCGCCGGCTACGCCAACCCGGCCGCGGAATGGATCATCATCCTGTTCATGATCTTCAGCGGCATGAGCTTCCCGCTGATCTGGTTAGGCTTCACCCGCCGTCCGAAAGAAATCATTCGCGATGGCGAATGGCGCTTCTACATGATGTGCATGGGCGTCGGTGCATTCGGTGTTGCCGCCATGCTCGCCAGCGGCCTGCCAAGTCTGGATGAGATTCGCATCGGCCTGTTCCAGTCGGCCAGCTTGATCAGTTCTACCGGCTACGCAAGTGTCGATTATGCCCAAGCTCCGTGGACCGACGGTATGCGCATCCTGCTGCTGTTCGTGATGATCATCGGCGGTTGTGCCGGTTCGGCCGCCGGTGGCCCGAAGGCGATCCGTAACTTGTTGTCGCTGAAGTTCATGTGGCGCGAGTTCACACGCGTGTTGCATCCACGTGGCGTGATCCCGTTGCGCCACCGCGGCCATGCGGTTCCTGAAGACGCCATGCGCGCGATCATCAACCTGGTACTGACCTACATCGTCTTGTACCTGGTCGTTGGTGCCTTAGTGGTCATGCTCGGCTCCGGCTTGGTTGAAGGCTTCACGGCATCGTTAGCTTGCGTCGGCAACATCGGTCCTGGCTTTGGCGCGGTTGGCCCCATGGAAAACTTTGCCAGTCTGCATCCAATGTCCAAGATCATCCTGTCGCTAGGCATGTGGATGGGGCGGCTGGAACTGGTGACCGTGCTGGTGCTGCTTCACCCCGACGTCCTGCGTCGCCTGCGTTGGCGTGGAGATCGTCGCCATTGATCAAGTACCTTGGTTCCAAGCGGCTGCTGATTCCAGCCATCGTTGAAGTCGTGCAGGACATGCTGCCAAGCGGCACCGTGTTGGACCTGTTCTCCGGAACTTCGCGTGTTGGTCATGCCTTGAAAGAGGCTGATTATCGCGTGGTCTCGAATGACGTTAATCAATACGCCGCCACGCTGGCGCGTTGTTATGTCGAGTGCGATCACGAGGCTCTTGCCGAGCAAGCGCAAAGGTGGATCAACAAGCTGCAAGACACCACTCCCAAAGCTGGTTGGTTCACCGAAACCTATTGCGAGCAAAGTCGCTTCTTCAAACCAGAAAACGGCGCGCATATCGAGGCGATCCGCAACGCCATTGCCGAAGCTGACCTGGAGCCGCAACTGAAAGCGGTGCTGTTAGTTTCTTTGATGGAAGCCGCCGACCGCGTCGATTCCACTACCGGCTTGCAGATGGCTTATCTTAAGAGTTGGGCACCACGCGCATCCAATGCGCTACAGCTGCGCTTGCCGAAACTACTGCCACAACCAACTCACGGTGCCTGTGAGGCGTGGTGTTCGGAAGCCGTTGACGCCGCCGCACGCTTCCGCGGTGACTTGGCTTATTTGGATCCGCCGTACAACCAGCACTCCTATTTGGGAAACTATCACATTTGGGAAACCCTGGTGCGATGGGATCAACCCGAGGTCTATGGCGTGGCCTGCAAACGCATCGATTGCCGCGAACGACGTAGTGCCTTCAACTCACGTCCGGCTTTCGCAGGCGCCTTCCGCGAAGTGGTCGAAGCTCTAGCCGGCAAGCAGCTGTTGGTGTCCTTCAGCGATGAAGGTTATCTGCAGCGCAGTCAGCTCGAGGAAATCCTTGGAGCCCACGGCAAGGTCAGCGTCATCGAACGCGACCACCCCCGTTATGTGGGGGCGCGCATCGGTATCCATAACCCGCAAGGTAAGCGGGTCGGCAAGGTCAGCCACGTCCGCAACAGGGAATTCCTGTTCAAGGTGCAGCCATAACCCGCGCTGCAAAGCGACTTGGGGGAATGCCGCGGGACTAGAGAATGGCGGGCTTCGCGCACCGCCGCGCCCGAGCCTTATCCTTCCGCCTGAGCGATGTAGTCGCGCATTTCGCGGACTTCATCTTTGATCAAATCACGAATAGACAACACGCCAGCCAGGTTGCCTTGGTTATCAAGGACCGGCAAGTGGCGAATGTGATGACGCTTCAATAGGAAACGCGCATCGTTCGTGGTGTGGCCAAGCTCGGCGCAGATTAGGTCGCGCGTCATTACGTCGCGGACCAATACTTCATCTACATCCAGGTTGCGCAAAAGGACGCGCTTCAGCACGTCTCGCTCGGTGAACAAGCCAACAAGCTTCGTTCCATCCATGATCGCAGCGGCCCCAACATTGGCCTCAGCCATAGCTTTGGCGGCATCGCGTACGGTGACGTGGTTGCTAATCGAAACTACGCGTTTCTGTTTACCAACCAGATTTTCAAGTTCTGTCATTCAATTTCCTCCGTGCCTCCACCCTACACCGGAATACAGCCGACGTAAAGGCATTATTTGGAAGAGGTTAAGAGTTAGGCTTCCAAAACCTCATCATCGGCCTGGTTCAGACGAGGCCAAACTAATTTCCTCAACTTCGCGTAAATAAGCGATGTCTGAATCTGCGCGATCTCTTTGCGGGTAGTGAAAGAGTCCAGGGCCAGATTGCGCAAGTGGTCTGCATCGCGCACTGCCACGTGCACCAAGAAATCGAACTCACCAGTCACGTGGTAATAGCCAATCACCTCAGAAACACCATTTAAATGCTCCTGAAGGTCTTCAACGTGGCCCCGTGAGTGACGTGCCAAACGCACTTGGATCATTGCTTGAAGGCCAACGCCAAGGGCAGCTGGATCAACGTCGGCGTGAAAACCGCGCAAGACTCCACTGGCGGCCAGGCGGCGCGTGCGTTCTAGGCAGCTGGATGGAGCCAACTTGACCCTGGCGGCCAGTTCTTTGTTACTGAGCCGTGCATTATTCTGCAATTCATGGATGATTCCGAAGTCGATTCTGTCCATACGGCTATCTTACCGCATAATCCGCAACCTATTCGATGGACTGCAATGGAATTCCGGGCGAAGCTACGACATGGACTATCACCTCCAGACCCAGGCTGTTCATGCAGGCCGCGACGACCTCCGCGACCTTGGCGTCCACGCACCCCCGCTGGACTTTTCGACCACTCACCCGGTTCGCAGTCTTGCCAGCGGGCGAGACAGCATCGATCAACTCGCCGAAGGTGCCGCGAGCGCCGACTCCGCGATCTACTCGCGTCTCCACAACCAGACGGTGCACCGCTATGAGGTGGCTTTCGCCCGCATGGAGGGCGCCGACGACGGCATCGCTTTCGCATCCGGCATGGCCGCTATCACCGCAGTGTTCCAAGCACTGCGCGTGCGCGAGATGGAAGAAGGTGTGCACCGCAATCACATCGTTGCGGTCCGGCCCATCTATGGCTGCACCGATCACCTGCTGTCCTGCGGATTGCTGGGATACGATGTCGACTGGGTCGAGCCGGACCAGATTGCCGCCACCATCACCGAACAAACGGCGCTGGTGGTGATTGAGACCCCTGCCAACCCCACCTTGCACCTGGTCGACATCGCCGATGTAGTCCGCCAAGCCGGCAATATTCCGGTCATGGTCGACAACACTTTCGCCACTCCAGTACTGCAGCTGCCGCTGGCTCTAGGTGCGACCTTCTCGGTACACAGCGGCACCAAGTACCTCGGAGGCCATGGTGATGTGCTTTCCGGACTGGTGGCAACCGACAAGACTTGGGCGGCACGCATTCGCCAGGTTCGCATCTTGACCGGCGCGAATTTGCACCCAATGGCAGCCTACCTGCTGCATCGAAGCCTGCCCACCTTGCCCCTGCGAGTCTTGAAGGCACAAGAAAACGCCGTCATCCTGGCTGGCAAGATTGCCGCTCATCCAGCGGTCTCTGCGGTCTACTTCCCCGGCTTTGGCGATTCGGACCCAACCGACATCGTCGGGCGCCAAATGAAGGGTCCGGGCTCGGTCATTGCCTTCGAGATGAAGGGTGGCTTTGATTCTGCCGGCCGCACCATGCTGGCAACAGAGTTGTTCCTGCCGGCTGTGAGCCTTGGCACCACCGATAGTCTGATCGAACATCCGGCGGGCCTCACCCACCGCATCGTGTCCGAAGAAGGTCGCGATAGCGGCGGCATTACGGAAGGATTGCTACGGGTGGCCGTGGGCATCGAACATGTCGACGACCTCTGGAAGGATCTAGAGCACGCCCTCGACCAAGGCCTAGCGGCGAACGCCCTGTTTAGACTTTGACCCCATGGAGATACGCAGAACGGATTTCCATGGGGTCAATCGGTCCAATTAGCGAATCACGTGGCGAAAGAAGAAATTTCGGGCCACGGGTGTAATTAGGTCGTAGTGCGAATTCAGGATCCCATGCCCGGCCTGCGGGAAGATCAGTTCCTCGTGGTGCACGCCGACGGCGTCGGCGCGATTGGCCAAGTCGATCGCGTGTTGGATCAGGATCGATGGATCGCGCAGTCCATGCACAATCAAGAAGGGCGGGTCGGTGGAGTCCAACTCATTGATCCGCACGAGGCGGCCACTGATCTCACACAGGGCCTGGAATCGACTGGAGTAGCCCCAGTGATTCATGTTGAGGCCGATGACCAGGTCATCAAAGGCGGCGGCTAGGCCGCTGATGGCGCCGGAACTGGAACCGCCCAACATGATGCGGGCAGGGTCGATGCGATAGGTGGCAGCATTGGCGCGTAGCCAACGTGCGACCGAAGCCACGTCGCCGGCACCATAAGCCGGGTTTATGGTTTGACTTCCGCTCAAACGAACCTGACGGAAGTTCGGGCATACGACCACGTATCCACGCTCAGCGAAGTCCTCGCCAAGAGGCATGAGATCCGACTTGTCTCCGCCTGAGAACGTGCCACCATGTACCCAAACCACGACAGCCCGCAATGGGTCCGGATCGTTGGCAGGCTCGTACATATCCAACTTCAGAGTCTCCATGCTCTGGAAAGAAGGGTTGTAGACGGTGCCGTAGTCGATGTCGGTGGTTACGACGGATTCGTACATCGAATCCAGGTAACGCACCCCGGGGGGCGGGTTGCCCAGTTGGTCCTGGGGGAGGGAGGCAAGAACAGAGGGGAGCAGGGAAAGCAACGAGATTGCGCCCAGCATTGTTCCGATACTAGCAGAAAAAGCGCGAGGTTTAAGGCTAACCGCAGGGAAATAGGATCCTGCGATTTGACCGGTTGCTCTCAGCCGAGGATTGCTTGAGGCTCAGCTCAGTTTCAACTCAGGTCGATCGCGGAAGAAATCGAGCGCCTCAGGGTTGGCCAGCGCTTCGGTGTTCTTGATCTTGCGACCATGCACCACATCACGCACGGCGATCTCTGAGATCTTGCCGCTACGCGTACGTGGGATATCAGAGACCGCCAAAATCACCGCCGGCACATGGCGTGGCGTGGCGTTGGCGCGGATTTCAGTGCGGATTTGAACCACCAATTCTTCCGTGAGTTGCTGCTCTTTGCTTAAGCGCAAGAACAACACCACACGTTGATCACCATCGCCGGTGTCTTGGCCAATCACGATGGCCTCTTCAATCGATGCGAACTGCTCCACCTGACGATAGATTTCAGCGGTACCGATACGCACGCCACCAGGGTTCAAGGTTGCATCGGAACGGCCATAGACAATCAAGCCACCATTCTTGGTGAGCTCGACCCAATCACCATGGCGCCAAATGCCCGGAAAGAAGTCGAAGTAAGCTTCTTGGTAGCGACTACCATCGGCATCGTTCCAGAAACCGGTTGGCATGGATGGGAAGGACTTGGTGCAAACCAGTTCACCGGGTTCATCGACAAGACTCTGTTCGAGATCGCCCCAGACATCGACAGCCATACCAAGGCCACGCTTCTGCAATTCGCCGCGGCGCACCGGAGCGATCGGACAACCAAGTGCGAAGCACGACACGATGTCGGTGCCGCCTGTGATCGAGGCCAACATCAAGTCGGCCTTGACGAACTCATAGATCCAATCGAAGGATTCCGGCACCAGTGGCGAACCGGTGGAAAGAACGGAACGCAAGCCACTTAAGTCGTGCGTGTTAGCCGGTGCGAGTCCGGCCTTCTTGCATGCATCGAGATACTTCGCAGAAGTGCCGAAGACCTGAATGCCTTCGCTAGCGACCATATCCCACAAGGCCACTGCACTGGGTCGGAAAGGGTTGCCGTCGAACAGAACGATGGTGGATCCGCCGGCAAGCGCCGTCACCAACCAGTTCCACATCATCCAACCCGTGGTCGTGTAGTAGAACAGCTTCTCGCCTTCGCGCAGGTCGCAATGCAAGGCATGCTCCTTGCGGTGTTGCAGCAAAGTGCCACCCTGACCATGCACGATGCACTTCGGCTGGCCGGTGGTGCCCGAACTGAACATCACATACAAAGGATGATCAAAGGGCAGTTGCTCGAACTTCAACTCCGTTGCTGGCGCCACATTCAAGGCTTCTGCCCATGTATGGCGCGCTGGCTGCGGTCCTTCTCCCCCAGCATTGCCAGCCCGACGCCATTCGCGCACCGCTTCGTCATCCGTAAACGGCAACATGACGACGTTCTCGACAGTCGGCAAGCCAGCGATGATGGCATCGAGCTTTTCGCAGCAATCAAAGCGCTTGATCTTGAACAGATAACCATCGGCTGCGAGCAGGACCTTCGGTTCGATTTGACTGAAGCGATCCAGCACCCCTGCCACGCCAAAGTCTGGTGAACAGGAAGCCCACACCGCGCCCAAGCTCGAGGCGGCCAACATACCGATCACTGCCGCTGGGCAGTTCGGCAGGAAGCCAGCGATGCAATCGCCAGCCTTCACGCCCCACTGTTGCAAAGCGCCGCGCATCAAGCGCACTTGTTCGGCCAGTTCATCGCGACTGATGACTTGGCGATTGCCACCTTCGCCGCGGAACAGAATGGCCGCTTGCTCACCACGATGTGCGAGTAGGTTCTCGGCGAAGTTCAGGCGAGCGTCGGGAAACCAAGCTGCGCCCGGCATGCTGTCGGCGGCCAAGGTACGTTCGCCTTTGTCACCGACTACGCCTGTGAAATCCCATAGCAACGACCAGAACTGTTCGCGATGATCGGTCGACCATTGCCACAAGGTGTCGTAACCGTTGTCCTCACCAACCAACTCTACCCCCGCCAGTTTGGCGAATGCGGTCATGTTGGAGGCAGTAACGGCCTCTTCGCTTGGCTGCCACAGGATTTCTGACATGGCTTTGCTCAGGAGATCACGCCGTGTTTACGACCGACCTTGATGAAGGCTGCCACAGCTTGATCGATATGCGCGGGTGTATGCCCAGCGGAGATCTGCACGCGAATCCGTGCTTGGCCACGCGGCACCACAGGGAAGCTGAAGCCGATCACGTAGATGCCTTCTTCAAGCATGTCGTTGGCAATATCCGCTGCAAGCTTGGCGTCGCCCAACATGATCGGGCAGATCGGGTGCACACCAGGCTTGATGTCGAAGCCAGCTTTGGTCATCTGCTTGCGGAAGGACATGGTGTTTTCTTCAAGGCAATCACGCAGTTCGGTGGTTGCCGAAAGACGCTCGAAGACGGCAAGGCTTGCAGCCACAATCGGCGGAGCCACCGAGTTCGAGAACAGATAAGGACGCGACTTGTTGCGCAGGTAATCGATCACTGGTTTGGATGCACAAGTGAATCCACCACTGGCACCACCAAGAGCCTTGCCCAAGGTGCTGGTGATGATGTCGACCCGACCCATCACGCCGCAATGTTCATGGGTGCCGCGACCGGTCTTGCCCATGAAGCCGCTGGAGTGTGAGTCATCGACATGGACCAAGGCGCCATACTTATCTGCCAGGTCGCAGATTTCATCCAGCTTGGCGACGAATCCATCCATGGAGAAAACGCCGTCGGTGCTGATCAAGATGCGACGTGAGCCTGCTTCTTGAGCCTGCTTCAAGCACGATTCCAGTTCCGCCATATCGTTGTTGGCGTAACGGAAGCGCTTGGCCTTGGAAAGACGAATGCCATCGATGATCGATGCATGGTTCAACGAATCACTGATTACCGCATCATCCACCGTGAGCAAGGTTTCGTAGAGACCACCGTTGGCGTCAAAACACGAGGTGTAGAGGATGGTGTCCTCGAAGCCGAGGAAAGTGGAGATGGACTCCTCTAACTGCTTGTGAATGTCTTGCGTGCCGCAGATGAATCGCACCGACGACATGCCGAAACCGCGTTCATCCAGGCAGTCACGTGCCGCGGCAATCAACGATGGATCATCGGACAGACCCAGGTAGTTGTTGGCGCAGAAGTTCACCACCTTGGCGCCACCAGCGACCTCGATGTCAGCATCTTGTGGAGTGACGATTACGCGCTCGGACTTCCATAGACCGGCTTCGCGGATTTCATGCAGTTCCTGTTCGATGCCAGCGAGAAAAGCCTTCTTGCCAGCGGTGATCGTTGGGGAGGAATCAGTCATTTCAACAGGTTGGGTCTAGGACCACTTTGTGCGCATGGCCGCCATCAAGCAGCGCCATGCCTTCGTGGAAGGAGGACAACGGCAAACGGTGCGTGACGATGTGCTCTACATTCAAGCCACGCTGCAGCAGGCTAAGCATCTCATCCCAAGTTGCGAACATGCGTCGGCCAAGGATGCCGCGCCAAGTGATGCCCTTGAAGATGAAATCCTTGGAGAAGTCATGGACCATCAAGTCGGTTGCCGACGGAATCCCGAGCTGCATCATTTCGCCGCCTGGGTAAAGCATCTGCATGCCGGCTTGAATCGCTGCAGGCGCGCCCGACATCTCGAGTACGGCGTCGACGCCGCCACAAGTCTGCTCCTTGACCTTGTCGACCAGATCTGGTTCTTCGGCGGGGTTATGCAGGTAGACCGGGATGCGATCATCCAAGCCATCGATCCACTTGCGCGCGCGCTCCAAGTGACCCGGTTGCACCTCAGTGATGGTCAAGCTCTTAGCGCCTTCGAAGTGCACGACCGCTGCGGCCATCGCGCCGATCGAGCCATAACCCGACATCAACACATGACGACCCGCGATGCTACTGGCGGATTGCACCGTATGCACGGCATTGCCAAGGGCATCAAGGAAGGAACCAATGTGCGGTGGCACGATCGATGGATCCAAGCGCACCAAGTTGGTGGCGGGCACGACGACGAACTCAGCGAAGCAACCGTTGCGGTGCAGGCCGGCGATCTGCGTGTTCTCGCAGATGTGATGATTGTTCGCCTGGCATGCGCGGCAACGATTGCACACGATGTGCATTTCAGCCGAGACGTAGTCACCTTGATTCCATCCTTCGACGCCATCGCCGCAAGCATGGACATAACCGCAGAACTCATGACCGATGGTGACCGGCGGCGTGAGCATATGAGACACCGAAGGGTCCCAGTGGAAGATGTGCCGGTCGGTACCACAAATGGCTGTGTTTGCGATGCGCACGCGCACCTCGCATGGGCCGGGTGTGGGAACGTCGAGGTCGTCGACGACTACGGCTGCCCCCGCTTCGGGTCGGGCCATCTGGATTGCACGCATTGGCCAGATTCTAGCAGTGCGTGGCGGCGAAAATGCTTATGCCTCGAAGGCCTTCGCCGAGAATAGCGGCGCTCGTTCAGCCCCCACGGCGACCGCTGCGCCCACCGCAAGCCCGCTGATGATCATCGAGCTGCCTCCAAAGCTGACCATCGGTAGCGGCAGGCCGGTTGTTGGCCAAACCCCCAAGGTTACGCCGACATTTAGACACAAATGCACAAGGAAATGCACGCCGATGCCGGCCAGCGTCATGCGCGTGAAGGGGTCGCGATACCTGCCGGCAAAAGCCAGCAACGAAAAGCCGAGGCTGGCATAGAGCAAGAGGAACAAAGTGGAGCCGATGAAGCCGAACTCTTCCGCCAACACCGGGAACACGAAGTCGTTATGACGTTCCGGTAGACGATCGAGGCGGTTTTGCGGCCCTTCTCCCCAACCAAGACCTGTGACACCACCGGAGCCGACCGCCATCTTTGAATGCCAAAGGTGGAAGCCACCATCAACCAATTGCTCCTGTGTGAGTTCATCCTGGTGATACCAAGTCAAGATGCGCTCCTTCTGATAATCCTGGATCACCAACCAACCAGCAGGTGCGATCAACAACGGGATCAGAAGCAACCAACGGAAGCTCCGCCAAGGAAGCCCCGCCAGCCACACCATCGACAAGAACAATGGCGCGAATACCAAAGCAGTGCCGAGGTCCGGTTCGATCAGGATCAGGAAAGCCGGCACTGCTGCCAGCAAGCCCGGTTTCCAGATATGCTCCAACTTCGAAGGGCGTGGATGATCGGCGAACCAACGCGACAAGGTCAGGATCAACGCCAGCTTCATGAACTCGCTGGGTTGCAACTTGAAGCCAGCGGCGACGTCGATCCAGCGGCGCGAATGATTGGTGGCGCGGCCCACGAATAACACCAGGATTAACAATACCAAAGCACCTGCATAGAACAGGAATGCCGGGTTGCGCCAATGTTTAGCACTCCACGCCACGGCCGCGAAAGCGCAAAAGCTCAACACACCTACACGTAAGACATGGCCCGACGGCAGCTGCAAGTCAGGGTCGACACTCCATTGCAAGATCACGCCGACCATGATGATGGCCGCTGTGATGGGTATGACCGGCCAACAAGTGCGGCGCAAGAAAGAGGTCAGGCGGTAGCGCAACGACGGGCCTTTCATCGTGGAGCCTCCTCGTTGCCGTTGGCGGTGTTGGATGCAGCTTCACCCAACAAAACCTTGCCTTCTTCAGTGAACAGGAATTCCTTGAGGATATACGAAGCGATCTGCCCACCATGCAATCCAGTGTTTTCACACAGGACGGCGAATGCGTAACGCGGTTGATCGGCTGGGAAGTATCCAGTGAACCAGGCGTGCGTGGGAACATTCTTGGCCACTTCAGCAGTGCCAGTCTTACCAACAATCTGCCATTCCGCTGGGAATTCGGTGCGATAAGCAGTACCACCGTTTTCGTAAACCACCGCCGACAATGCTTCAGCGATGCGTTCACGCGTTTGCCACGAGATGTTTAACTGCGGCAAGGCTTCCACTGCTGGTGAGGCGCCTCCACTTTCCAGCACTAGCTTCGGGCGCACCAATTCTCCAGTGGCCAGCCAGCCGAAGAGACGCGCCATCTGCAAAGGACTGGCAAGCACACCGACTTGGCCGATCGAGGTTCGCATGCGCGCGAGGATATCTCGCTGCAATTCTTTCAAAGGTGCAAAGTAGTTCGCTTTCCGTTCCAAGCGCGTGGCCAGACTCAACTCATGACCGGTGCCGGACTGGGCACTATCGAAACCGAGCTTGCTAGCAGTCTCGTGCAGGACGCCGGCGCCGAGATCGTTGCCAAGCTCATAGAAATACACGTTGCATGATTTCTTCAAGGCCTCGCGCATGTCGATCTCGCCATGGCCCGTACGTTTATCGCAATGGATCGGCTTATTGGCTGCCGAAGGCTTGATCGCGCCGGTACAGGTGTAGCGTCGATTCCAAGTGCTGGGATCCAGAGCCATCGCCGCAGCAGCCACCATTGGCTTGAAAGTCGACCCTGGATACGGCTGTTCGTTGCCGTAGTAACCACCGCCCAGAGCACGATTGCGCAACGGCGTGCCATCCCGCATATCCTTCAACTGGTCGTAGTTGTCGCGATATTCTTGGCGCGACACGTTTGGTGTACTGACCAAGACCGGCACCTCACCCGTCTCAAGATCGAGGATCACGAAACCGACCCGCTGCGCATTCGGATTGAATTGCTGCAAAGCCTTGGTGAGATTGGCGGGCCGCTGTGCATGCAATCGCGGCACCGTATCGCGATAGACCTTAGGGATGACGCGCTCAGCAGCAGCAATCATGTTGGCATCTAGCGAAAGCTTGATATCGATGCCGTTCTGCGGTGGCGAGAACAACAGCTCCAACGGCAGTTCACCGTCGGCGCCGCCTTCCAGTTCCTGCAGATACCCACGGCTACCGCGCAACACTGGCTCATAGACCTTCTCGATGCCCTCTTGGCCTTTGCGCTCATTGGCGGCCAAGGAATCACTCCACCACCAATCACGCAGGCGTCGGAACTCTGCCTCCTCGGCATCGGTGCGGAATAGCTGCCGGCGTAGATCCTGGAATCGCTCACGCTTGAGTTGGTCCTCGATCAGGTCATCCTCGGTGGGCAAGCGCAAAGAACCGACCACCATGCGCGCGACTTCAATCGGATACATGCGTTGCGTAACTTGCTGCAGATATAGGCCGGGATAATCGTCAGGCTGTTGCGAGAGCAGGTCGACCAGATCAAAATCGAGATCTCGCTCCAGGGCAATCACGCGCAATCGATGGATGCGGCCAGTCTGCGCGCGCAAGACGCCACTGACATCATCGAGCGCGACCACGCGCAGATGGGCAAGGACAGCCTCGATTACTTGCGCCTGCTGCAGCGGCTCCAGTTGCTGAAAGTCTTCGAAGGCTTGTTGGTCGGCACTCAAAGGTTCGCCTTCCTCGGCGATGCTGTGGCGACGAGACATAGGCGCCAACACCGTGCCGAAGTGTGCCAGAGTTCCATCCAACTCCCAGCGTTCATGCAAGTGACCAAGGATCTCTTCACGCTGTTCGCCCGGCTTCGACAACTGTGTGCGCACCCATGAGGAAGTACTGCTGTAGACCCTAGCTGCGGCATCTTGCAGTGCAGCACGCGCGACCATCACTTCGAGTTGCTGGCGGCGATCTTCCAGGCGCTGCAGCAAGGAGCCTGGCTCTTCGACTTCCAGCAGGCGTTCGAGGAATTGCAGGTTATGGCGCGCCTCGATAAGACTCTGATGGAAGTAGTCGCGGGCATCGGGGAAAGCGCTGGCAAAGGTGGTGTTGCCTTGATCGAACCAATCCTGCACCGCGGTGCGGCGAGCGAAACTGCGATTACCGGTCAGGCCAGTCAGGTAGAAACGCAAGTCATCCTGCAGCGGCGTATCCATGCCGGCCAAGTTCTCTGGCTTCAGCAACAAACACCATTCGCCTAACTGCTCGCCGTTCTGCAAGCAATCGACCAAGCCAGCCTGCGGATATTCGAGCAGACGCAGGGCCTCGAGCAGCTGTGCCGCCACGAAGCCGCGGCGGAAATCGCGGTAGCGGAAGTAGAGGTCAAAAGCTTGGCGGTCGGCGGCGAGGACCGCGCCATTACGATCCAGGATGCGGCCACGTCGGAACGGGATGGTGTTCTGTCCAATCCGACTATTGCGCGCGGTCTCGGTCCAATACTCATGTTCCAACACTTGTAGCTGGAACAGGCGCGCGATCAACAGCAACAAGACTGCCACAAACACCAAGGCAAGGCGCTGCAAACGCTGCGCTCTCATGAACGTCCCCTACTGAAGGCTTTCTTCTTCAACTGCGGACGAGTGAACAGGGCGACCAACAAACCAACCGAAAGGCAACGCATCCACACGTCGGCGCCGTCTAGTGGTGTGCCAAGTCGCTCGGCAACCAGGCGATCCAACACCGTCAACGGGATGGCGGCGCAGAAACCGGTCAGGAAACGCGGCAGGAATCGATATTCATTCAAACGCCGCGACAGGGCTTCGCGCACGAAAAGCGCCGCTCCCAATCCGCCCCATGCCACGAAGGGTGAGACCACGGTCACGCTGCTGCGCAATAGACCAAATAGGAAGACCAGCTGGATCGGGCGCCGCCAGGAATCGGGGGCTGGCACCGGCACCGCCAGCAACAACATCAGCAACCATAGATCAGGGAAACCACTACCGCCGGGCAACAAGCGCAACATAGGCGAGAAGATTGTCAGCAGGATCGCCACCGGCACAATGATGCGAAGACGTGGTGTTCTCATTGCGTTTCTCCCACAACATCATCCGCTTGCACGATGACAGTCAAGGCCGACGACGGCAACCGTGCCGCTTGATCGCGAAAGCCCAACCACAAACCGCGCGGCACTCCGTGGCCACCACGTGTAAACAATGGCAAGGCCTGTTCTGCCTGTTGCCAATCGGTGCAGTCCAGTACCGAACTACTTTCTGCGTGCAGAGCTACCGCGCGCCCTTGCCAACTGGAAGGTTCAGCAATGCGGAACCAGCCCCAGTTGCCGCGCCAACTGCTGCACCAACCACCGACCTGGCCTTGATCGGCATAGACTGCCGGCTTGATGCTGGTATCGGCGGCAATCGCACACCAACCACTCCCCAGCACCGCATCATCCAGCAGTAAACGGCGAGCTTCTGTACGGACCTGCAAGGGCTCTGCCACAAGGCGTTCCCCGACCGCGCTGGCGGCGACGTAGAGGCGGCCCTCTGCAGCTGCAGGCAAATCACCATCGATGGTCCAGACCGCTGTGCCGCGCTGTTCGTCGCCATCCCGCTGGGCTTGACCCAAACGCAACTTGGCCGCGTGCAAGTTCGGAGGATCCAACGGCCGCGACCGCCAAGTCAGCACCTGCCCTTCGGAAATGTGATCGGCCTCTTGCAGCCATGGCAATACGGCTGGACCAGCACGCCCCCTCCCCAAGCTCACTGCTTTACTGGTGACACCCATCTCATCCTTCAGCAACACTCCCGTGCGCACGTTCGGTGCCGTCACCAACTCGACCACGGCTTGATGGGCACTGACATCGGTGACCCGCCCTAAGTAGCGATCGCCATAAGCCACGACTTGGCCACTGGCGATATGGAAGTCCGAACCAGCCGCCAAAGTTATGCGCCCCACCTCTGGATCGAGCGACAGGACTGGCACTTCCAGCCACTCCATGCCGGGCAGTGGTTCGGGTTTGCCCAAGCGTCGCTCCATCTCCACCAACACCGAATGATCTAAGGTCTGCAGACTGTTGGCGGGCTCGGCAGTAGGCAAGACTATTTCGGAGGCCGCAGCACTCAGTTCTGCGATCGGTCGAGTCAGCGGCCCAAACAAACGATTGCAGCCATCCTCAAGCGGTTGCCATGGCAACACCGCCTGCACAATCAGCACCACGATTACCCCAGCGCAGAACATCACCCGCCGGTAGCGCTCGGCCCCTGGCAGCAAAAACACGCGCCGCTACTCCCTGGACTAGGCCAGGTCCTCGCCGTCGGAAAGGAAGGTCGCGTACAGGTCCAAGTCCTCGAGGAACTTAGCAGTGCCGCGCGCAACTGCAGTGAGTGGTTCCGAATCGATGGCACAAGGCAGGCCAGTGCTCTTGGAAACATATTGATCCAAGCCTGGCAACAACGCGCCACCACCAACGATGGTGATTCCTTGTTCGAGCAGGTCCGAACCGATTTCCGGTGGAGCCATCTCGAGGCAGTCCAACACCGCACGCATGATGCCGCGCAACGGCGTATCCAAGGCATCGCGGATCTCCTCAGAATTGAGCACCAACTTCCGTGGCATCAAGTTCAAGGAATCGCGACCAGCGACCTCGATGGTCTTTTCGCTATCCAACGCCCAAGCCGAACCAATGGTCTTCTTGACCAGCTCCGCGGTCAGTGGACCGATCTGCAAGTTGTGGGTCTTGCGCACGAAATCGACGATGGCGTCGTCCATGTTGTCGCCAGCGACCTTTACCGATTTGACCGTGACTGGACCACCAAGTGCAAGAATGGCGACCTCTGTGGTACCACCACCGATGTCGACCACCATCGAACCTTGTGCTTCGGTAATCGGCAACTCCACACCAAGGCCTGCGGCCATAGGCTCATCGACCAAGTAGACCTTGCGCGCGCCAGCACGTTCGGCCGAATTGATCACAGCGCGACGCTCCACAGTAGTGATTCCGGAAGGCACCGAGATCACCACGCGCGGGCGAACCCAGGAGCGACCTTCATGAGCCTTGCGCAAGAAATAGCGCAGCAACTTCTCGGTGATCTCGAAGTCTGCAATCACACCACCCTTCAAAGGGCGCACTGCTTCGATATTGGTTGGCGTCTTGCCGAGCATGCGGTAGGCCTCGTCGCCGACTCCCATGCCATCAAGGATCACCTCATTGGTGCCTTTGTACACCGCGACCACAGAGGGTTCATCAAGCAGGATGCCGCGATCCTGAGAGGCCACCAGCGTATTTGCTGTGCCTAAATCGATGCCGAGATCTTCGGACAAGGAAAACCGACGGAAAAGCCAATCCATGTTTGCGTGTAGCGGGGAACCAGAAGCGGTTAATGCTTGTGAGGAGTATAGGGATTGGCGGGGCTTGGTTAAACCGCTAAACCAAAAAGGAGAAGGTCGCCCCCCATTGAGGGACGACCTTCTTTCACCTGGGGCCGAAAGGCTCTACTCAGAAGCCTCGTAACCGTCCTTGAACATCATGCCGGAACCAAACTGGTGGCCCTTTGCATAATCGACCAGGACGAGAGCGGCAATCATCATGATGCCGGTCACAATGCTCATGACGACCTCGATTGGAGGGCCTGGGCTTACTTCCTTAGGCTCCTTGGCTGCCTTAGCCTTCTTTGGCTTAGCCGCTTTGGCCCTCTTACCGCCACCCTTAGGTGCGGCTTTCTTTGCGTTCTTACGACGTGCTGCCATCAATCAGCTCCTTACAGGCGAGTGGTGACACGGTCGCCGGAAGCGATCATGCCGTTACCAGCCATCTCCAGCGTTGCTGCAGACTTGGACTCGTTGACGGTTTGAACGTAGATCTGCCCCTTGTAGGTCGAACCGTTGTAGACATCGTAGGTGAAGCCTGGCTGCACGGAATCATGCTTGCCAAGGTTGATAACGACGTAGGTGGTGCCTTCGACGGTGTCGACGCTCAACACGGAGCCTTCCATTTGAGGCTGTGCACCGATGCTTTGCAGGTCAACCTTGTAAAGGCTCACGACAGTCTGAAGCTTGGCTTCTGCGACTGCTGCGCGCTCCTCGGAGCGTGCCAGCTGCAGAGCGAGGTCGGTTGCGCGACCTTCAGCCATGTTCATGGAATCGGTTGCCGAGTTGGCGGTGGAGTTCGCAGCGTCGCGTGCATCCAGTGCATCGTCGCGCTCTTCACGTACCTTCTCGTACTGGTTGCGAACACTATCCAGGTCGCTTGCCAGTTGGCCGTTGGTGCCTTCTAGATCACTCAGCTTACCTTCGATGCCAGTAAGACTTTCGCGCTGGTCAGCGTTCTGCTGGCGCTCGGTCTCAAGGCTCTCGGTAAGAGCGGTCTTCTCAGCATTCAGGTTGCTGTTGTCAGCAAGTAGACGCTGGGACTCAAGAACAGCTTGATCGCGTTGGCTTGCCATTTTCTCTTTCTCTTCAGAAAGGGAAGTTTCAAGGTCAGCCTTAGCTTGGACTTCTGTCTCATACTGCTTACGGTAGCTGTCGCTTTCTCCAATCAAGGAGGCAGACACGCCCACGAAGAGCGCTGCTAGTGCAAGGTTTAGGACAACGAAAAATTTTCCGATGGTACTCATCCCAGGTGGTTCAGACGGGTTTTTTTTGGGGAGGCGGTGCGCAGGATTGCGCGGGTGCCAGTCTAGGCGTTCTCGGGCATTGGGTTTACGCCTGTTAGAAGGAAAAATCTATCTATGCCCCCGCAAAGGGTCAAGCAAGCATCTGAGTTAACCATCAGTTGGCTGTGCCGCGGCCACCTGACGCTTGCGGCCAAACAGGCTAATTAGCCCAATAAATGCCGTACATAGGGTCCAAAGAGGCAGCAATGCCCACCCCCAACTGCGGTAGGCCGTAGCGGTCCCGGAGCTTGGAGCGATTGGCAAATCAGCCTGCCACCATGAAATTTCTCCGGGCGCGGGGCCTAAATCGACACTGCCGTCGGGGTAAACCAGACAGGTTTGACCAGTATTGGTGCACCGAAGGATGGCTAAACCGCTCTCGAGGGCCCGCAATCGGGTGGCAGAGACCATTTGATCCATCTCAATGCCGTCGTAACCGAACCAATCCTCGTTGGATAAAATCACAAAGGCCTGGGCACCATCGTCTGCCTGGCTGCGAAAAGCGCTTTCAAACACGTTTTCCCAGCAAACTGCGCCGCCAAGCCGTGGTAATTGGCCCGTAGCCTGCAGCGGACCGGTCTGCTCGGTGCGACCGAAGTCTGGGCGTAGACCAAAAGTGCGATGCGCCCAGCGCACGAAGCCGGCGCTTCCGGGAAGGGCCCCTCCCATAGGTAGGCTCTCGCCAAACGGCACCAGCTCCTGCTTCGAGAAGTGCTGGATCAGGCTGCCGTAGCGGTCAAACAGCACGAACTCGGTGTTGCGCGGCGAATACTCGCCGTCGGGGGCGCTGGCTGCTACTGGATAGTAGAAATGCGCGCCGGTCAGGAAGTACACCGGACGCTCAGGCGGATTGGTGGCCAGCTCCAAGGCCACTTTGACCATGGTCTTTTGGCGTGTGCGAACCGTTTCCATGCTGTGTACCTCATTCGGCAATCCAGCCCAAGGCCGACGCATCTCGCCGACGGCCTCCTCTTCCACGCCCGGGAATGGCCACATGGTTTCGGCCCACAGGAGTAAATCAGGTTGCACCCCCGCCTCAAAGGCTGAGTCGGTGACCTCCATCTGGACCTTGAAGAAATCCGACGCCGACAGGATGCGGTTTTTGTCCTCTACTCTTACAACCGGCTGAATGCTCAGGCAGCTCAGCGTGCTCTCGGCCTGGACAGGTGGTCGATGCATGACCAGCGCGACGATCAACAACACGATCGCCGGAATGGCCAAGGTCTTAGATGCTTGGCCGATTACCACCAACAGCAAGGCACCACCGAAACTCGCGAACAACACCAGCCCCGATTCGCCGAGCACGTCCGCAAGCGCGATCAATGGCGAGGACTCCAGTGCGAAACCGAGCGACGCCCATGGAACCCCTCCTACCAAGAGGTAGAACCAAGTCATGCGGATGTACTCCGCTGCAGGCAGGGCAAACATGGCGGCTAGATGACTGGAAAGACGGCGACTCAGCAAGCGATAGAGCAGACCTTCGACGAACCAACAACTACCCAAGATGAAGGCGGCGCCGACTGGTGCGAGCGGATGCACATGCACCAAGAAAACGAAGGACAAGCCCCAAAACACCACCCCAGCTAGATAGTCGAACCAAAGATTCGATTTGCGTTGCCACCCGACATAGCGCAGGGCCACCGCCACGAAGATCAGCGGCCAGCCCCAACCGCCGAGCCAGCCGGGCATTGCCACGGCGCGGCACAGGGCAGCTAGAAGGTAGAAGAGCCAGGTAGGCACGAAGATGAAAGCCAGAGAGCGTGATTAAGGGTTGGCCAGCGGCAGATAAGCCACGCGGTCGCCAGCATGCAGATGACTGCCAGGGGTCAAGTAGAGCAAGGCATTGGCATAAGCCAACGAGGTCCAATCGCCGGAGCCGGATTCTTGACAGGGCGTGACCTGCAATTCGGTGCCATCGTGATCGCCGCTGAGGAAGCATGGCAACCAACGCGGACGTTTATGACTGCGCAACTCGGTGGTGGTGGTGCCGTATCGCAAAGGTCGCGGGTAAGAAGTGGTGGCACCGCCGAGGCGATCGACCACCAAGCGTCCGAACAACTCCAAGACCGTGAAGGAACTCACCGGATTGCCCGGCAAGCCAAGCACGATGGTGTTGCCGCGGATGCCGGCCCATACCGGCTTACCTGGCTGCAACGCCACCTTATGGAATAGGAACTCCACTCCGCATTGGGCGAAGACGCGCGGCATGAAATCCTTATCGCCCATACTCACACCACCTATGGTGATGACCAGATCACATTGATCCAGCGCATTACCGACGGCCTCCATCAAGGCCTCTTCCTGATCCGGCACATGCTGATCCATGGTGACCTTGGCGCCGAAGCCTTGCAGTTGCAACTGCGAGGCCAAGCGATTGCTATCGCGTACTTGGTGCAACCCCGGTGTTTCCGAGTAGTGCACGACCTCATCGCCGGTGGCCAACACCGCGGCGGTTGGCTGCGTATAGACCAGCACTTTGCTCGCTCCACAAGAAGCGGCGGCAGCTAAGTCCCCTGCAGTCAGTCGACGGCCCGCTTTCAGGATGACACGACCTTTGTGCCCCATCTCGCCAGCAGCCCGCACATGCTTATTGGCAGGCGGCGCGGTTTCGAGCAGCAGTTGGTCGCCCTCACGCTGGGTGAGCTCCACTGGAACCACGGTATCGGCGCCATTTGGCACGGTTCCGCCAGTCATGACGGCCATCGCTTGGCCACTTTGGATGGTCGGAAGTCCGGATGTGCCTGCATATAACACGCCAATGATATTGCGTGGTGCAGCCCCATCGCTGGAGATGACGGCGAATCCATCCATTGCGGAACGTCGGACCGGGGGTTCATCGCGATCCAGTGCAACCTCGGCGGCTAATACGCGGTCCAAGGCATCGGGAAGTGAGACTTCCGCTACCGTCGGCGCAAAAGACTTGCAGCGACTCTCCAACAAGGACAGGGCCTCTGCGTAAGGGAGCAAAGGTTTCCTGTCGGATCCCCGGCTTTTGGTGTCTTGACTCTCCATTTGTTCCCCCCGTCAACGCGGCAAGATACACCATAATAGAGGAACCTTGCGCCAGCTTCCTTACCCGATGATCGCACACCCCCTCCCACTCTTTTTGCTGGCCGCTATCGTGCTGGCACCTGCTTGCTCTCGTTTCACGGATTCAGAGGATTCCGGGGACCAAGAAACCGGTACCACCAGCCAAGAAGAGGGCACTTCCTCCAATGTGGAAGACGAGGGCGAAGACCAAGGCGAAGGTGATTCCCCGCAGGCCAAGAAAAAGGATCCACAACTGGTACGGGTTGCGCCGTTACGCGTAGGCCCAGTCGAGCGCCTGCTCGAGGCCACCGCCAATGTCGAGTCCCTGGATGTGGTCGACGTCATGCCCGAACGCGCCGAACCGGTGACCGCTGTATTGGTCGAAGAGGGCGATGCTGTGAAAAAGGGCCAAGTGTTGGCGCGCCTGCGAGATTCCAATGCTAAGTTGGCCGTCGCTGAGGCTGAGGTGCGTGTCACCGAAGCGAAGTTCGCCATGGACTTGGCTGAGCGCGAGTTGAAGCGTGACCAGCAGTTGGTCGACAATCCCGGGCCTACCGTGATCGTTTCCGACCGCGACCTGGAGACACGTCGGCAAACTTGGGAGACCGCCAAGACCGCTTTCCAGACTGCCGAGGTGGCACTGCAGCGTAGTCAGCTGGATCTAGCCCAGTGTGAGTTGGTCGCTCCGATTGCTGGCACCATCAGCGTGCGTGATATCTCGATTGGCGACATGGCTTCGGTGGGAACCCGAGTTTTCCAGATCACTGATTTGTCGCAGCCGAAGGTGATCATGTACCGCCCGCAGCGCGAGTTGATGGACCTAAAGGTTGGCCAGCGCCTGACCGCCAAGTCCGAAGCCCTGCCCGGAGTGGTCGTTCCTGGCGAGATCGAACGCGTGGCCCCGACCATCGACCGGGAGACGGGCACCGTCAAGGTGACCGCCGCTTTGGAACCTGGCGAACTACGCATCCCTGCAGGAATTCTGGTCAAGCTGGAGTTGGTCCTAGACCGTCATGAAGACGCCCTGTTGATTCCAAAGAAGGCGCTCTTCCATGAAGGCGATTACGTCTACTGCTTCGTGGTCCGTGAAGACAAGGCAGTTCGCGTAGAGATTTTCGGCGGTTATGAAACGGATGAAGAGATTGAAGCTGGTGAAGGTACTGAGCTCCTGGCTAGCGACATGGTGGTCGTGGTCGGCGCCGACCGTCTTGGCGATGGCGATGAAGTCGCGATCGCGGAAGATACGGACTCGGAGGAAAGCGAATCCGAGGAATCCAGCTCTGCTGAAGAAAATACCGAAGAAGCTGAAGAGACCGCTTCGGAGAACGGCTAAGCATGAGCGACTCGGAACAACGTAGCGGCATCGGCGGGCTCTTCGCCCTTGGTGTGAAGCGCCCGGTCGGCATGGGCATGATCGTTGCTGCGGCGGTGGTCTTTGGTTGGATCAGCTTGCAGAAACTGCCGGTGGACTTGCTGCCGCCAGTCAACTATCCGTCACTGACGGTGCGCACTACCTACAGCGGCGCGGCGCCGGAAGATGTCGAGGAACGTGTGACCGAACGCTTGGAGGACATGTTGTCCACCGTCGGTCATCTGGTGAACATCTCCTCGAGTTCGCGCGCCGAAGTCTCCGAGATCCTCATGGAATTCGAGTGGGGTTCAAATCTGCCGTTTTTGATACAGGATGTGCGCGAACGTTTGGATCGTGTGTTCCTGCCGAATGGCGTCGATAAGCCGCTGATCTTGCGTTACGACCCAAGTTTGGATCCGGGGATTCGCGTGGCTCTTTCCGGCGGTTCGGATTTGGTGCGCCTGCGTGATATCGCCGAGTCGGAAGTGGAACGTCAACTGGAAGGCCTGCCTGGTGTGGCCGCGGTGCGTGTGAAAGGTGGACTGGAAGATGAAGTCCACGTGCTGATCGACCCGCAACGCTTGGCCTTGTTCAAGGTCTCCGGCGAAGACATCCGCACACGCCTGCAAGAAGAGAACCTCAACGTGCCAGGCGGCAAGCTTGAGGAAGGCTCGGTGGAATATGTGGTGCGGACCCTGAACCAATTCCGCAGCCTTGAGGAGATCGAGGCCTTGCCGATCAAGACGGTCAATCAGACCATCGTCAAGCTGCGCGACTTGGCCACCGTCAAGCGCGCCAACAAGGACCGCGACGTAATCCAACGTGTTGGCGGCGAGGAATCGGTCGAGATCGCCGTCTATCGTGAAGCTGGTGCCAACATCGTGGCCGTGGCTGAGGAAGTGCGCGTCAAGCTATTCGGCAAGCCTGTCACGATGAAGCGCGGTCCGCCAAAAGATGGCAGACCGCAAGCTCCCCCCACCCACGTCGCTTCCAAGCTGCCGAGCGACGTCAAGCTGACCCTGCTTTCCGACCAGTCCACCTTCATTGCCGACGCCATCTCGGAAGTGAATCGCGCCGCCATCTTCGGCGGCATCTTCGCGGTGCTGGTTTGTTATTTCTTCCTGCGCCGTTTCGGCACCACCTTCATCATTGGCCTAGCGGTGCCGATCTCGATCGTTGCCACCTTCGGTGCGATGTACAGCTCCGGCGTTTCAATGAACATCATGTCCCTGGGTGGTCTTGCCCTCGGAATCGGCATGTTGGTCGACAACGCCATCGTGGTGTTGGAATCGATCACGCGCTGTCGGGAAGAAGGCGATTCTCCCCACCGCGCCGCCATCCGTGGCGTATCGGAAGTCGGCAGTGCGGTGACCGCAAGTACCTTGACCACCATCGCGGTGTTCGCACCGATCATCTTCGTGGAAGGGATTGCTGGTCAGACCTTTGGTGACCAAGCGCTGACGGTAGTCGCTTCCTTGCTGATCTCGCTGGCGGTCGCATTGTTCTTCATCCCTGGTTTGGCTGCGCGGATTCGCTTGTCGGACTCGGATAAAGGCAAAAGCACTTGGAAGAAAATCACCGGTGAACTGTTCCCGCATATGCGCTCGGGCAAGTTCTTCCGCAACACCGGCCTCAGTAAGAGTAAGTTACTGATTGGCCTTGCCATCGCTGGCCTAGCCGCTGGTGGAGCACTACTCGCGATCATTATCCCTGGCATGGATGATGAGTGGATCAAGCCAGGCACCAAGATCGAAGGCAATTGGAGTCCGGTTCCACCCGAGGTACGCGAAACCATTGCAGCAGTGAAACTGTTCGCCTACGCATGTTTCATCCCTCTGGCTTGGTTGGTGATCGTTCCATTGACCACCTTGGCCGCGCGCTTCGCCTTTGACCTGTTCGGCGTCGCCTTCTTCTACGTACGTGCGATTTTCGCTGCTTTGTTGGCCGTCGTATGGGCGATCTGCTGGATACCGGCAGCTCTCATCAACCTAGTCTTCCGCGCCAATGAAGCGATCTACCCGAAGGTGCTCAAGGGTGCGATTCGTGCACCGATCCTGGTCTTGCTACTCGCTGCCGCCGTCGCCTACGGCACCTTCCAAGCCGCCGGCAACATGGGCCGCGAATTGCTGCCGGAAGTCTTGCAAGGCGAGTTCACTGCCGAGCTATTCTTCCCCGCAGGAACACCGCTGACCGAATCGGACCGAATCGCTTCGAGCTTGGAGCGTTCGATTCGCAAACTGGATGGCGTCGAGGAAACCGCGATTACGTCGGGATCCGACCGTGACACCGTCTCCACGGAAGAGACCGGCCCGCATACTTCACGCATCTCAATCCGCCTCAATACCAGCGGCAAGGATCCACATGCCTTGGAACTCAACGCTGAAGAACGGATTCGTACTTTGCTCGGCAAGGAACCGGCGCTAGCACGTTACAACCTGCGTCGCCCGACCTTGTTGGCACTGAATGCACCACTCGAGGTGGATATTATCGGTGACAACCTAGCCACCATCGGCAAGGTCGCGCGTGATGCCGAAGATGCCTTGAGTGACATCCCTGGATTGGTCGATGTGCGCTCGTCATTGCGACGCGGCAACCCTGAAGTCCGTATCACACCCGATCGTGAGAAGCTTGCACGGCATAACCTGACCGCAGCCCAAGTCGCCAATCGTTTGCGCTTGGCGGTAGAGGGCGAGACCGCATCCACCTTCCCCGGTCGTGATGAACGCATCGACATTCGTGTGCGCGCCGACACCAATGCCCTGAAGCACATCGAACAGCTCAAGGATCTGCCGGTCAACCCCGATGCCGATCACCCTCTGCCACTCAGCGCAGTCGCTGATTTCGAGATTCAAGACGGCCCTAGTGATATTCGCCATATCCGCGGACGCAGGGCGGCGGTTCTGTCCGCCTCGCTTTCTGGTTTCGACCTTGGAGCGACCGGCGAAGCTGTAGAGGCACGCCTGCAAGACTTACCACGTCCGCCGGAAGTGTCGGTCTCCGTCGGTGGTCAGACCGATGAGATGGCGTCAGCCCTGAGCAGCTTGTTGTTCGCCTTGGGCCTGGCTGTGTTCCTGGTCTACGCGGTGATGGCTGCGCAGTTCGAGAGCTTGCTGCAACCATTCTTGATTCTGTTCTCAGTACCGCTCGCCGCGGTCGGTGCCATCTGGGCGATGATCGTGACGAACACGCCGATTTCGGTAGTGGCCTTATTAGGTGCCGTGATTCTGGCGGGCATCGTGGTGAACAACGCGATCGTGTTAGTCGACCGAATCAACCGCAACCGCGAATCCGGCATGAGCGTTGACGATGCCATCCTAGAAGGTGCACGCACACGCTTGCGCCCAATCTTGATGACCACCACCACCACGGTGTTGGGCATGCTGCCGATGACCGGTTGGATTCCTTTCCTTGGCGGACAACAGGGTGCGGAACTGCGCACGCCTATGGCTTTGGTGGTGATCAGCGGCCTGATTTCCTCCACCTTATTGACTTTGATCGTGATCCCGACTGGCTACCGCCTGTTGGCCAAGATCGATCGCAAGAAAGTGCCGGAGACCAGCAATGGATAATACTCACGAGCATCGCGAGAACTCGACCCTGGTGCGCTTCTTCCGCACCCTGGTGCAGCACCCGATTGGGGTGCTGATGATCTCGATCGCGTTGCTCGGCATGAGCTTCATCGCGGCCAAACGGATCCCGCTGGAGTTGGTCCCCTCCGGTATGACCAACTCCTCGATCTCGATCAACGCTGCTTGGGATGGCGCCAACCCCAGTGAGTTGGAACAGAAGGTCTTGAAGCCTTTGGAGAAGGAGCTGCGCACGCTTCCAAACCTGGAAGAGATCATCGCTTGGGCGTCGGACGGTTCGGTCGGATTCAATCTCGACTTCCCTGGCAACCTGGACATGGACTTGGTCTATGCCGAGGTCGCCGACCGCGTCGAACGGGCGCGACCATTGCTGCCCACCGAGGTCGACCGAATCAATGTCCGCAAGGAAAGCATGGACCAGATTCCGGTCATGTTCGCCGGCGTGCAATACCCCGGCATGGACAGCACCGTGGCGCAGGACCTGATCTCCAATGTGATGGTCAAGCGCGTCGAAGCGATCGATGGCGTAGCGAGTGCTTCGTCGATGGGATTGACGCCCTTGTCGATCCGCATCTGGTTGGATGAGGAACGCACCTTCGCCAACCGCGTCGACATTGGAGCTTTGGTGCGACGCCTGCAGAGCGACAATATCTCTGCCCCGGTCGGCGACTTGGATGATTCTGGTGCGCGCACCATCATTCGTGTGGACTCACGCTTCAAGACCCTTGAAGATATCGAGAACTTCCCGGTACGGCCGGGCCTGTTGATCAAGGACATCGGTCGTGTTGAGCAGGTGCGCAGCGCACCGGAGTTCTTCTTCCGTTTTGATGGCGTCTATGCCACTACCTTGCAGATCACCAAGGAAAGCTCGACCAATACTTTCGACCTATGCGAGAAGTTGCGCATCGCTTTCGAAGAGGAGTTCCCGGCAGATCCGGTGCTCGGGCGTTTCGATTACCTGATCTACTTCAACCAGGGTGAGATGATCGGCGCAAGCATCGAGAACCTGGTCGATGATTCGCTATTGGGCGGCGGCATCGCCTGTATCGTGCTGTTCCTATTCCTGCGACGTTTCTCCTATACGCTGCTGATCACGCTGTCGATTCCGTTTGCGGTATTGATCGCTTTGAGCTTCCTTTACTTCAGCGGCCGCAGTCTCAACCTGATGTCGATGATGGGCATCACCATCTCCATCGGCATGCTGGTCGACAACTCGGTTGTGATCGTGGAGAGCATCTTCAAGCGTCGCGAGACCGGTGCTTCCACCAACGACTCCATCAGCCGTGGACCAGCCGAAGTCATGCTGGCGATCGTCACCGCCACACTGACCACGGTGGTGGTGTTCCTGCCGCTGATGTTCCTGACCGAAGACCGCACCCAGCGCGTGGTCGCCGGCGCCATCGGCATGCCGCTGATCGTGGCCTTGCTGTCAGCACTGGTGTTGTCGATCGTGATGGTGCCTGTGGCCGCACGCTTCCTTCAACATAAAGGCAAGCGCGGCAAGAAAGATGCCAAGAACGCCGGCCATATGCCGGACTGGATGACCAGGCCATTATTGGCGACGGTGAACTGGTCGATTCACCATCGTTTCCGTGCGATCCTGTTCTGCGCGTTGATCCTCATGTCAAGCTCCATCGCCAAGGCGGGGCGTGCTGCAGCAGGTAGCGGTGGTGACGGCGACGGTCAGATCGAAGTCAGTTTCGACTTCACCGAAGGCACCACCCTGTTGAACGGTGATGAAGAAGTGAAGCTGATGGAAGAGGCCGCGATCGGTTCGGCCGAGTTCAAGCAACGCTTCCCCTACGTGGCTTCCGGTTTGTGGTTCAACAAGACTATGGGCCAGATCATGATCTGGCCAGAGCGCCCACTGAAGGTCCAAGAGAGTGAAGAGCTCATGGATTACATGAAGGAGAAGCTGCCGAAGCGCGCACGCGTCAAATACCGCTTTGAGAAGGAGTTCAACCAAGGGGCCAGCAACGACGTCGAATGGACGCGCATCCGCGTCGAAGGTGAGGACAGCCAAACCGTGCAGCGCATCATCGATGACATTCGAATCGCCGGGGCCAGCAGCAAGGACTTCACCGAAGTCAGCAAGGAGCGCAGTAAGGACCGCGAGATCCTGGTTAGCATGGACCGCGACCGCATGAGCCGTTTGGGCATCAACAGCAGCAGCGTGATTGGCAATATCGAATGGACCATGCGCGGCTTCATGGTTTCACGTTTCGAGACTCCGAACTTGGATTTACCCCTAATCATCGAGCATGACAAACTGGTCAACCCAAACCGTTCCAAGCTCGAGGAGATGGTCATCGCCACCGCCAACAATCTGGTGCCGCTCTCGACCTTCGCCGAGTTCACCAATTCGCGCTCGCGCAGTGGAATCTTCCGTCGCGATGGCAAGCTGTCGGATTCCGTTGGCCTGAAGGCCAAGAGCAAGGATGTCAAAGAAGCCTATGTCGCAGCAGCACGCTTGATGGAAGACATTGATATCCCCGAGGGGTATCGCTGGACTCAAGACGGTGGTTGGCAGAAAGCGGAAAGCGATATGCAGGAGTTGATGTACGCATTGCTGCTTGCCGTCGGCCTGGTGTTCCTGTTGATGGGCTTGCTGTTCAACTCGGTGGTGTTGCCGATTTCCGCGCTCACCACCATCGCCTTCGCCATCCTTGGCGCCGACTGGGCCTTCTTCATGATGAACACTGCAGTCGGCCCGATGGAGTTCATTGGCATGATCGTTTTGGCTGGCGTGGTGGTCAACAACGGCATCGTTCTGATCGACCGAATCCTGCAATTTGAGCGCAGCGGCATGGCGGTCAATGATGCCATCCTCGCGGCCGTGCGCGACCGCATGCGCCCAGTCTTCATGACCGCGCTGACCACGGTCTGCGGCCTGCTGCCGATTGCGCTGTCGGAGCCGACCGGCAACGGTTTCTCCTTCCAAGGATTGGCCATCGGTATCGTCGGCGGCATCACCGTCGCCACCTTCTTCACGCTGACAGTCGTACCGCTGTCCTTCTCATTATTGCGCGACCTCGGCCACCTGTTCGCCAACGCCTTCATGGGCCGGCCACTGCCGTGGGCCTTGCGTGAGGACACCCCGCAAAGCGACACCACGCCGAAACCGAATTCCTGAGCCCTCCGGCCATGGCGTAACGCTGGCAATGCCGTACAATATGCGGCTAACCAGTCATGGCGACGTTCCTTGAAGGCATTCCGACTCTCACTACCGGCCGCTACGCGGTCGTAGTTGCACGTTTTAACTCCGACATCACCGAGTCCCTGCTTGATGGCTGTCTGCACGCTTTCGAGCGCGCCGGCATCCCAACCAGCAACGTCGATGTCGCCCGGGTTCCCGGAGCCTTTGAGCTACCCCTGGCTTGTGAACGCCTTGCTGCCAGCGGCCGCTATCGCGCCGTGATTGCACTTGGCTGTGTCATCCGCGGCGGCACTCCGCACTTCGATTATGTCTGTGGCGAAACCAGTCGCGGCATCATGGATGTTGCACTACTTCATAAGCTTCCAGTGATGATGGGCGTGTTGACTTGTGACACCCTTGAGCAAGCTCAGTTCCGCGCCGACCGCGACGTACTCACCGGCAGCAATCAAGCCGCCGACGACCGCACCGAAAAGATTACTCCACGCTCGAATAAGGGCGCGGAAGCTGCTGAAGCCGCCTTGGAGATGGTGGCCTTGCTGGACAAGATTTGAACCCCTCAGAATCATGGCTGTACCTCTTCGTCGTCGAACCCGCGCCCGCGAGCTGGCGCTGCAGTTCCTTTATATGTTGGAGCTGAGTGGCAACGATGCCATGGAAGAGCTCATCCCCTTCGTGGAGCACCACACCAAGGGCAGTCGCGATACCAAAGGTCGCGGCGAGGTCGCTGAGTTCACCTTGGCTCTAGCCCGCGGCGTGGTCGAGAACCGCGAGGAAATCGACACCTGGATCGAAGCCATCGCACGCAACTGGCGCCTCGACCGCATGGCGCATCTGGACCGCAACATCCTGCGCATCGCGATCTTCGAGTTGGTCTTCCAGGCCGATACGCCATACAAGGTGGTCATCAACGAAGCGATCGACATCGCCAAACGTTTCTCCACCTCGCAGTCGGGCAGTTTCGTCAACGGCATCCTCGACCGCGCACGCATCCTGATCGAAGAATCGCGTGCTAATAACGAGGGCCACCCGGTTCCACCGAAGAACGCCGCGATGAAATCGATGCCAGTGCCTGCCCCGCGCGGCCCCATCGAACCCGAGAGCGACGGTTTCACCTCGGTATCCAGCTTCAATCCGCCCGTACCGCGTGGGCGTAACAGCCGCCACGAAGACTAGACCACCAAGATTCAGCAGACATGGTTTTCTCGAGATTCCGTAAGGGCTTGACCCGCACCCGTAATCGCATCTCCAATGCGATGCGCCGTCTTGGCGGAGACACCAGTGCCGCTGACACCATTGAGGCGCTCGAAGAAGTACTCTACACGGCCGACGTCGGCCCGCTAGCCACCGAGCTACTCGAAGAAGCCGAAGGCCAGCTGAAGAAAGGCAATCTTGCCAAGGCTGGTGAAATGCCGACTTGGTTGCGCGGCCGCCTGCTCGATGTGTGCAAAGGCCCTGAAGGTGAGCCACTGCCGATGGAAGCGATTGATGGCCCGTGCGTGGTGCTGGTTGTTGGCGTGAATGGTTCGGGCAAGACCACCTCAATCGCCAAGCTGATTCATTGGTTGCGCGGTCAGAATAAGTCGGTGCTGGTCGCCGCTTGCGACACCTTCCGCGCTGCCGCGGTCGAGCAACTGAGCATTTGGTGCGAGCGCACCGGCGTGGAAGTAATCAAGGGCCAGCAAGGCGCCGATCCTGCTGCCATCGCCCACGACGCCGCCGCCGCCGCCAAAGCACGTAATGTCGATGTGCTTTTAGTCGACACTGCCGGTCGTCTGCACACGCAGAAGAACTTAATGGCCGAGTTAGAGAAAGTCTCGCGTGTGATTGGGCGTCAGATTGATGGAGCCCCCCATCACACCGTGCTAGTTCTCGATGCAACCACCGGCCAAAACGCCGTCCAACAAGCTCGCCAGTTCGGCGAGACCGTGCCGCTGACCGGCGTCTTCCTGACCAAGCTGGATGGCACCGCAAAGGGTGGCGCCACCTTGTCGATTGGCCACCAACTCGGCCTGCCGGTACTTTTCGTCGGCCTCGGCGAAGGCATGGATGACATCGAAGTCTTCGAACCAGAAGAGTTCCTCGATGCGATCCTGGAGCCGCGCAGTGCGGAGGCAGAGGCCTGAAGGCCCAGCTGAGGTTTCCTGAGTTAGCGGCTGCAGCTTGTGTGCTGGTTCCGCTATGGAGTTATTCCAACTGGCGTTTGGATGAACCGCGTGCCGACGGCGCCATGTTCTCCTTGCTGGTGTTGTTGTTCGCCGCCTTCACCTTGTGGAAGCAGCGCCGCCTGGAATTGGTGGCCGGCTCTAAGTTCTTCGGTGCTGCGCTACTGTGCGGCCTGATTCCATTGATGATCCTGTCGGGTAATCCCAGCGGCTGGGCACCTGCTCTTGGCGGACTGGCCGACCGCGCACCTCTGCTGAGCGCGTGGATCTTTGCTTGTGCGATAGCCAGCTGGCGCGAGTTCGATAAAGCCAGGCTGCTGCAAGCCGTGTTGGTAGTCGGTGCACTGGCTTCGCTCTACGCGTTGCCGCAAGCTTTCGGCTGGGTTCCGCCTGGCTGGGAGGCCATTACTGTCCGCCCGTCCTTCCCCTATGCCGGCATCATTCATGCGGTGGAAGTGGTGGTTCCAATGCTGCTGCTGGCTTTAGCCGCCCTACCCACCCTGCCGCAAGCACCGCGCCTGTGGTTGCTGGTGGTCGCACCGCTGGCCATCCACGCTGGCGTAATCGGCTCCAACGCCGGACGCCTCGGTCTGATCGCCGGCGCCCTGCTGCTATTGCGCGCTATCCCCGCCCGTCGCGCCGGCACCGCCATCGCGCTGGTCTTGGTACTGATCGGAGAACTGTGTCGTGCCCTCTTTGGCGGCGGCCAAAACACCGGCGACGTACTCCCGCAAGGCGAGTCCATCCGTCCCAGCCTCTATGCCGATACTTTGGTGCATTCGGCAACCCATCCGCTGGGTATCGGCATCGGACGCTTTCAGAGTGACTTCCCAGAGTGGCGTTCGGAAGAGACCGCGCGCCTGCTGTCCAGGGATTGGACTCTGCATGAGCACCGCACGCCAAAGACCGCTCACAGCGAACCGCTGATGACCCTGGTCGAACTCGGATGGGCAGGCTCCCTGCTGCTTGTCGGTGGCCTGTGGCTGCTGTGGCGTCAACGTCGGCTGGCCACCAGCCAACATGTCCTCTTCGACACTACGCCGGCGTGGATCGCGTTGTTGATCTCAGCGGCGGTGCGTTCGCCCTTCACCGACAACCCCGCCGCCCTTGGTCTTGCAGCACTGCTGATGGGCCTCGACATTCGCGCCGCCTTGGCCAGCCAACCTACCGCCTCGGCAAAGGCTGCGCAGCCAGCTTGGCGCAGCGCCCTGCCAACAGTAGTGGTGATGGTCGCAGCCCTTGTCACCGTGCGCCCGGCCTGGGCACAACTCCGCGGCGAACAACTGGTCGCCCAAGCCGCTCAAGACGAAGGGCACTTCGCCGAGCACATGATCGCCGCCACCGAGGCGCGGCCATGGGACACCCAAGCTTGGGTCTTGTTGGGCAGCTATTACTACGCCAGACAAGAGTGGGAATGGGCGCGTGACTGCTTCTATGAAGCCATCTGGTACGACGCCACCAACCTGTCGGCAATCACTGCCTTGATGCGCGTCGAGATGCAAGCCGCCGACGGCACCGAAGCCAATCTCGTGGCTCTGATGGCGCGCGCCGAACAATTCGCGCCGAAGCACCCTTCGGTCATCGAAGCACGCATTGCCTGGCTAACCGCACACCAGGAGCGTTTCCAAGTCGAGGCGGCGCGCCGAGTACAAACGGGTGCGCGCGATGCAGGTTTGTGGTGGGCAGCTTCCTTCCTGGCAGAGGCACAAATCGCTGCTGCGGAAGGGCGTCGCGATGACGCTTCCAAGGCTTTGTACCGCGCTTCGGTGTGGGCGCCAAGTCACAAAGCGTTGGTGGAGCGCACCGCGCGCAAGGAAGAGATTGATCAGCAGACCATCGGCAAGCTGACACGCGAGATCTTCCCGACTTGGCCACGTTTGTAGGTCGCACGGGTCTTTCGTCCCGATGCCGCAGGCATCGTCCAGTGGCCACGCCTGAAACCTCCCAGTGCCCATGCCTGTAAGGTAGGAGCATGCTGTTCCCCCACCTTGAATCCGCGTGATCACATGCCGACCACAGGGATTCCTGGCGAGCGGGTTCTTCCTGGAGGGTGACGGTTGGCGCGCTGCGTTGAATATCCGTTGGTTGACCGAGCAAGGCTCCATCCAACTCGGAGACCAGGACTTCGAGACTCGCAAGCATGGCCCAATGAGTGGCCATTGGAGCCTGAAGCTCGGAGGCAAGGAATATGCGTCGGGCAAGAAGCCGTCGCCCTTCACTAGGACGGTAGTGATTTCCAGCCCCATGGGTGAGCTGCGCCTGGTGGCAGAGACCATCTTTACACGGGGTTTTCAGCTCGAAGCCAGCGGCAAAGTCATCGCGCGTATGCAGCCAAACCATGTCTTCACTCGACATGCCAAGATCAAGTTGGAGAGCGCGGATATGGACTTGCCAACCCTCTGCTTCGCCTTCTGGCTGGTGCTGATCTCGTGGCGACGTTCCCACGGGGCCTAGCCCTGGCAGCCCTCCAACCCCAGCTCGCTGCAGCCTAGGTTGGTGCCAGCAACACCGTTTTTTCGCGGCAAACAAAAAGAGCGGGCCACCCCGAAGGATGGCCCGCTGAATCGTGCAGAACTTAGCCCCACCAAAGGTTGATTACTCAGCCGTTTCGTCTTCGACCTCGATGATCACCTTCTTCAGACCGTAGCTATCAGCGAAGCCTTCGAAGGACAGTTGATCGGTGATGAACTCGGTCCGCGCGGTCTGGATGGCGCGGGCGCGCGCATTGTCCAGCTCGGCAGGCCACATCGAATCGACATCAGCATCGCGACGCCCCTTCAGGTGTGCGACAGCAATGCCATCCTCACCAAAGTCTTCTGGGCCAACAATCTGGGTATCGAGCAGGTCATCAAGTTCGAAACCAACGCGACTGCGTAGGCCACGCAAGACGGTGGCATCGGTTGGCCATACAGGATCAACAGTGCGGCGTGCTTGACGCGACAACCACCCCATCTGCTCCAAGGCGCGTCCTTCGGAACCCACGGCGTTGGCGAAGGTCTCTGCATCGACGGTGACCGGGTCACCTTCGACATAGTCCTCTCCACGTGGCAAGGCAGCTACGAAGGCGTCGGCGGCTTCTTCAGCCAAGCGCTCCTTCTGCTGATCGCGCCACAGGGCGACGACGTCTTCGCGGATGTCAACCAGCTCTGGCATGGTGCGCTCACGCTTCTCGGTGACGCGCACGTAGTAAGTCATGCCACGCTTCTTCAGCGGCTGGCTTGACCAAGTGCCTGCTTCCGACTGGAACAAGACGTTGAGTTGCAAGTCGCCGATGCGATCCACATCGACCAGCTCCGATGGCGGAACCATTTCAGCGTAGACCAAGTGCTCGGCACCCTTCTCAGTGGCGAATGCAGCGCTGTCTTCTGCGCCGACCAAATCCAGACCGAGTTGGCCGATGGCTTGGTTCAGCAAGTAATCCTTGCGAAGGTCATCGCCGATCTCTTCCTTGCTCAACAGACGACCCAACTCTGGATCGACTTCGACGCCTTCTTCAGGCTCAGGGCGCAGGTAGATGCGCGACTTGTTGATCTGGTAGAAACCGTTGAGCTCCTCTTCGGTGGGCTCGGTTGGGGTGAACCAAGCCTTGACTGCGTCGGACTCCAGTGCATCGGCACTGAGCAGGACGGCCTCGAAGGTCACGGCCTGTGGAATCTCCAACTTGCCACGCTCGTAAGCACCGAGGTCCTCGTCGAAGAAGGTCTGAAGTTCTTCCTCGGTAGGCTCCAGGGCTGCCGCCGCATCTTCAAACTGCGAGGGGTGCCATACGGTGTACTGCACATCCATCTCTTCGTTGTCCTTAGTCCAGGTATCGAAAACCATGGCTTCGGTCGGCACGGCGGCAGCCGACAGCAGGTCGAGCACGATCAGCACCTTCAAGGCGCGGGCGATCTGAGCCTCGAACTGAGGGGCGGTGCCGTAACCCAAATTGCGGTAGTACTGCTTGTAACCAGCTTCACCAGCGGCGGCGAAGGGCGACAACACTCCCTGCAACTGGTCACCAGTGACCATCACGCCAAGGTCATCGGCGAGCAGCATCAAGGTGCAGTAGGTCAGGATGTCTTCTTCAGTATCGCGACCGAAGAAAGGATCCAAGCGCATCTGGGCAGGCAGGTTGCCAGCGAAGTGCTTCAGCGAAACCGCGGTGCGGTAAGTGTTTACATTGATTTCGGTGTGGCCACCTTCAGGTAGCTCGACGGTCGCGCGCAATGGCGGACCACCACCGAACATGCCTCCAAGGACCTGAGTCATGGAGCCAGTTACCGAGAAAATCAGCAGACAGAAAACCGCAACACCAATGATGCTCCAGCGCTTGAGCGGAGACATGGTGTCGGTGTGAACAGCCT
Source organism: Planctomycetota bacterium (assembly GCA_024229395.1). GTDB lineage: Bacteria > Planctomycetota > UBA1135 > UBA1135 > UBA1135. Next base: position 247,676 of record JAAESM010000050.1, read on the forward strand.
CATGCTGATCCACAGGCTTGGGCTTGGTTTGTTTATTCTTACTCATCGGGTCAGACGCGGCGAATCGTAGCCCGGAAGTTTACCCCCTCCGAGCCGAATCGCCTACTTTCCTGTCGAAGACTCGGTAGCGGGTGATTCTGGCTCTAGGCCAGCGCTTTCCACGGCCGACGCCTCTGCGCCAGCTGGGCTTTCTTGTTTTGCAGCTGGAGCGCCCTCGGCAGACTCCGCTACAGCTTCACTATCGGCCATTTTGGCCTTGTCGCTGCCTTCTTCCGTCTGCTCAGCTCCACCAGCCTTAGCTTCCTTCGGCTTGGCAGTGGCTTCTGCGGCAGCCGGCGCGGCTGGCTCAATGCCCACTCCCTGCTCAGCAGGTGCGGCAAGACGACCGGCTTCCGGCAGATCCTCAAGATCACGCAGGCCGAAGCGGTCGAGGAACTCCTTGGTGGTGCCATATAGGAATGGCCTTCCAGGTAGCTCGGCGCGGCCAAGAATCTTGACTAGACGTAGATCCAGCAAGTGGCGCAGGTGCGAGCCAGACTTGACGCCACGGATGGCATCGATGTCGGCCTTCAAGACGGGTTGGCGGTAAGCCACAAGGGCCAGGACCTCGAGTGAGGCGGGACCGAGCTTCTCCTTGGTAGCGGTCTTGCGCGCGCTTGCGAGGTCGTCGGCAAGGTCTTCGGAGGTGAGCAGACGCCAGCTGCGACCGACTTGGTGCAGACAGAGCGGCAGGTCACGAGCGGCCAGCCATAGTTCCAGCGCCTCAAGGTGCTGGCGCGGGCTGAAATGCTCAGCCGGAGTCTCTTCCGTGCTCCCTTCAGCAGGGGCTGGGTACAAGACCTGGCGAATACGATCCAAGGTCACGGCCTCCGGCGAGGAGAACAGCAGGGCGAATAAAAGGCGCAAACGATCCTCAGGAATGGAGGTCGGGGCCGGGGCGGCTTCTTCAGCGGATGGGCACAAAAGCTTCGAGGGGTGCAGAGATGGGGGCAAAGGTTGCGCTGGCAGTATAACGACGGGACATCTCCTCAAACCATGCCCGCGCCTCAAGTGGGCCGACGGGATGCTGACGGATGTCCTCGAGCAGCACGGCGAGGGGCGGCAGTTCGGTGCGCGGTGGCAGGACTTCGATCACGCGACCGACCATCCATGTGAAGTCGCCGGGCAGCTGCAGCGGGCCAAGGATTTGACCGGCCTCGGTCTGAGTGAGCGCCTCCCCCGCCGCGCCTGGCAGGTAGATGGCGATCGGTGGGTAACTGCCATCCGCTTCGGGACCGGGAATCAGCGATTCCTTCAGCATGGAGGCCGGATCGCGACCACTTTCAAGACTACGTACCCAGTTTTGGGCTTGTTCCTCGCTGCGACCGATCAACCACCACATCTTGGTGCGCCCGCTGTGGATGGCGTCGGCGCGCAGTACCACTTGGTAGAGCAGGTTGTCGGCCAGATGGCGCTCATAAAGCGGCCGCATCTTGGCCCAGCTTTGTTGATGCTGTTGCTGCGACCAGCTTTCCAGATTCTCATCCGGGCCCATGCCTTGCAGCAGGTTGTTCTCCAGATCGGCGACCGTGCGCTCGACCGCTTCTTGTGGGAGGCGGATGCTCAAGCGTTTGGCTTCGCGATGGGCGAACTCCGACCGCATCATGCTGCGCACAATCTCGGAACTCTGCTGCGGGAACACGAACTGCATTTCGGCCACGAAAGCGCTCATGTCCAAGCCGCTCTGTTGCAAGCGCACACCATCGAGCAAAACCCCGCGGGTGGATTGCAGCAACACGCGGTCGCTCGGTTGCGACGACTGGCAGGCACTCAACAACAGCACCGCACTAGCGGCACCACAGGCGAAGCGCGACGCAGGTCGCCAACTCACTTGAAGGTCACGGTGCGCTTCACTTGCACACCATGGCATGTTGGGCACTTGCGACGTTTCTTGCCCGAGCCACTGGAAGACACCTCGATGGTCTCGAGGAAACCTTGGCCGGCACAGGAGGCACACAGTGCGAAGCGAACATTGACGATTTCATAATCGCCAGAGAACTCCGCGTAGTAAGCCAACAACCACTGGAAGCGTTGGGTAACACTTGCGCGGCGCCACCAATCCTCAGGACTGATGTCCTCATCTTTGTTGGCCTTAGCCCGACGCCCTGCTTCCAAGTTGTCCATGTAGCGCTTCATGCGCTCTTCCATCTTGCGCTGCTCTTCGGACTTGCCGTCGTTCTCGTCTTCGCCTTCGGCATCATGCAAACCTGCCTTGGCGCGTTCTTCGCCAAGTACCCACGAGCCATCGCCGAATCCAGCGGTATGCACGGTGGCTTGGATATCAAGGCGCGCCAACCAACGCTCATCGATGGTGTCGAGGTTCAAGTCCGTGTCCATCGAGGTGATCTCGGTGAGCAACTGCTGACGAATCATCACTGGCAGCTCGCCTTCGAGCCATGGCGTGACCTCATCCATACGCAAGTCCTTATCAAGAGCCTTGCGTTTCAGCACCTTCAACGCGCGGTTGAACCAATGACGCTCCAGGTAACGTGTGACTGCTGCATCGCGACGTTCGCCGAAGCGGTCGACGATGTCCAAGTACTCGCCACGCAAGGCAGCGCTTGGGAACAAACCGTCGTATTCGGTCAACATCTCTTCGGCTTCGGTGAAACGCTCGCGGTGCATCAAGTGACGCACGCTTTCCAAGTGCTCGGCCTCGGCGCGGTTGGCGACCAACTTTTCGACCTTTGTCACGGCACCTGCGACACGCTTGCTCAAGGCATCGTCGCCAGCGGCATCCGCAAGGGTGCCACACAGGATGTAATGCGCCAAGGCTTGCTCGAGCGCGAACATGACTTCTAGCTCTTGCGCGAACTCAAACTGGGCGAGTGCATCAGTGGCATCGATCTGCGGCAAACGCTCGCCGTAGAATTGCTCCGGCGTGAGAATCGAAGCGGCTTCAACAACGACCGATTCCGGCGGCGCGGCCATCTGGTTCAACGGCACCAAGGTGGTGGTGTCGCGCGAACGCAACTGGATGTTGCGGTTGTCTTGACGCATGATGCGACCGATCAGCTCGCGACCATTCGACAGCAAGATGCGGTGCGCCGTGGTCATGGGCACTTGAGTCTGGTTGCGGTAACCGAAGGCGTCGCGCAGACGATCGGCTTCGCCTGGGAACAAATCGCTCCACACCAAGGTGTAGCGGCCGCCATCACGAGCAGTAGTCAGCATGAAGCCATCGAGGTCATGCTCGACGATCGCCCCCACCAACATGCGGCCGTCGCGGAGACGCACCACTTGATCGCCGCCATCTTGAGGCATGGCAGGTAGTAGCAGGGTGGTTAACAGAAGTGGAAGGATCATGATCATGGCCGCTTGGTGCGTCGCTCGATGGGAACATCCCTTTCAAGCATAAAGGAAACACGCGTGAGCACGCGCTCTGGTGACTTGCGGTAGAAACGCAATTCTGCCCGACGTAAAGCCGGGTTGTCGCCGGGAGGCCGCACGATCAAGTCGAAACGGTATCCAGACGCGCCTGGCACCTCGGTGCCAGTGTAGGTACGTAAGCCGGTGGGTGCACCGGATTCGTCTAGCAACCACGCATCGCGGCGTAACTCGGCGATGAGCGGTTCGATGGCGGGCGCCAGTTCGGCGCGCACGCGAGCACTTTGTTCGAGGTTGCCACCGACTTGGAACAAGCCCAAGATGGCAGTGATGCCGAACATGAAGATCGCAATCGCGATAATGACTTCAAGGATGGTGAAGCCCGACGCCTTGCGTTTTGCGATGGTTGCGTTGACGGAGTTCATCAAGGAAGCCTCCGGCCGTCGGCAGCGATGCGGTTGGTGCTCTGATAACGCGACGGCATGTAGACCGGTGTGCGTTGCGAATATTCGCCTGGCAGCGTGTCGCGTTCACCGCGCGCGCTGAAGCGAATGTTCGGGAAGCTGCCGTCGATGCGTACCCATTCGTTGCCAACCAGCGCATATTCCGGAAGGCGAATCGGCGCGATACCACGCAAGCGCACGGCTTCCGGTTCGCCGGCGATTGGATCATCGAGGTTGGCGGGCTGCTTGCGCGCGTTACCGGAAACGAACTCAATGGTGAGATCGATCTTCGACGGGAAGTCGAAAGGCATGTCGTTATCGATGCGCACGTTCTTGGTCAGCTGACCATCGGTGTCGTGGGCAATAAACTCAGTCCACAATACGCCGTCCATCACCGTCAGGCCTTCGTCGCCACGGATCATCTCTTGCAGGGTGCCGCGATCACGCACGCTGCGCTGCGGGTTCTCGATGTTGGTAAAACGCACCAAGCGCCCGAAACGGGAATTGGGGTCTTCCGGCACGATGGTCCACATGATTTCAACAGGCTCGCGGTTGGTCGGATCCACATCCGTCAGGGCAGCACCATCAGCTAGGAAACGAATGCGTGGCAGATACCAAGCCGCAACGCCTTCACTGGCGGAGCGCGCTTCCCATTGATCGACGATCAGCCAACCGCGGGAACCGGTGTGCAGAGCATTCAAGTCGCCACGGAAACGTTCCACTGCCGCAGCGAAGACCAAGTCCCCCTGGCCGCGGCGCTCACCGCTCGACCACAGGTTGACCACCGAGTTCATCACTTGCATGACGAAGGCCGACAGGATGCCGAACAAGGCCAGTGCGATGACCAGTTCCAGCAAGGTCATGCCGCGACGCTTCTGATCGCTGCGGATCATTCGACCACCTCCTTGCTGTTCTCAATCCGGGTGCTTGCCCAGTAATCGAACATGACATGACGCAGACGCGGCTCCATCGTCCAGCCGGTCGCGGTGTAGGTGGTTGGGTCGAATGCACCCGGTCCCCAATCGAACATGAAGCGCGCATCAAGGCGATCGCTGTTCAGCTGCAGGGTCTGCGGTCCACCACTTGCGGTGCGCCCGCGGTGGAACTCCAGCAAGCCTGGCGTGGTGCGTGGATCGTCTTCCCAGTTCGCCAAACCAGCACGCACCAAAGCGCGCACAGTAATCGAGTTATCCGGCAGTTCGGCTTGATACGACATGGATTCCCAATGCGCTTGCGGTTCTTCGAAGCTCACTTGGTACCACGCGCCGACCCCGCTATCGGAGCGTGGGATGTAGTTATCCATCCAACGGTTGGGGAAGGAAATCGCCACCGCGCCATCGGCGTGGTTGGCGGGATCGGTTCCGAAACGTCCGCGCAACAAGCCCATACCAGGGTCATCGTCGCCGTTGTCACGCGTACGCGGCATTCCAACAAAACCATTGCCGCGCATAGGTGCGTGCATCAACTCCTGACCAATCAGAATCATGCCGCTGGTGGCGAAGCCGTTGGTGTTGGTCAGTGGCACAACTTCGCTGCCGATGCCCATACCGCCGTTAAGCGCAACAGATGCACGGCCATCAACCATCCACACCCGTGCGCCGCGACCATGGCCGCGTGGCTCGGTGCCCATCAATCCACGACCATCCGGTGCGATGGTGATCTCACCATTGCCGACGTCGATCTGGTTGTAAGCGATACGCTCGCCATCAATATCGAGGATGCCCGACTGTGGCATGAACCCAAGGTAAGTTCCTTGCGCCACACCCGGCGAACCCCAGCGCCGCCCATCCAACGAAAGTTGGCTGCGGTTAACTGTTATGTTGCCAGAGTAGGTGGCATCAAAATCCATTTCCAGGATCATTGCGCCACGCGCGAAGGCACCTTGCACATTGCCCATGCCGCCGACGTTATGCAGTGAGACTTCATCGACCATGCCGCTGAACTCCGGCGCTGCGCCACTGGTATCGCCACCAACAATGAAGTTGGCCAGATTCGCAGGGCGTTCATGGTTCGGGAACTTGCAGATTCGTGGGAACTCGCGCCAGTCGGAATAGAACAGCGGGTTCTGCACCAGGGTCTGGTAGTCGAACGAGGTCACCGGGTTGACGGTCGAATCCTCGAAGGCAATGTAGGTGCAGCGCGATTCCAGGCGGCCGTCGTTCTCGCGCACAGCCGTAGCCCATTGCACGGTGTACCAGAATGGCGTTCCGGTGTTGGTTGGATCCATGACCGCAACGCGATCCAAACGACCGACATAACCTTCGCCAGGAATGCTGTTGAGTGCTTGCGCTCCTGAGAACGGGCGGATGGTCTTGAACACCGGCACGGCACGATCGCCGGCAGTGTGCGGGTGGTCGTGGGTGCCCATGACGCCACGGAACTGTAAGCGCCATGACCGCTGCCAAATGGTCTCGCCAGCGACATCGGTGTCCCGCCCCTCTTCGGCAATGCCGATGGTCGGGCGCGTTGCCCAGATATCCTCTGGGTCTTGTTGCAGCGCCGGTGGCTCTGGAATGTCGTAGAACGCAGGCGACACGATCAACGGTGCGTTAGGGGCATTCGGTGCATCGGGCCCTGACGGCGCAGGCGGAGCGGATGGAGGCTCAACGTCGTCTTCTTCGTCATCCCAAACCAAGCCTTCCTGCATGCGATACAGAGCACCCCATTCATCGCGCACGAAGCAACCATCAATGATGTTGTCGTAACGCACCCACTCGGTGTTGGCAGGGTCACCGGCAGCGGCGATCTGCACGATCTCCGAGCGGTTCGGCAAGCCCGGTGAGTAGGTCACGTCGGTGGCGCCGGTGGTCTTCAATGAGATCGGCACGATGTAGACATCGAGCTGGTGGATCTCACTGAGCATGCGCCCATCGGCGAGCTGTAGGTTGTCCTCCCAGTTGGTGACGAAGGTGTTGCCAGCTTCATTGAAGACGCCATCGGTGGCTTCGACCACGCCAGGAGTCTGCACGTTGCGCTCGGACAAGGTTAGCGTGGTGCCGGTGCGCGAGCTGTAACGCACGACTTCCCAACCACCGATGCGGCTTTCGTCCTCGGCGTTGCGCAGTGCCAACGGGCCTTGGAACATGAAGGCGAAACCGCCGTCACTCTGGAAGGCTTCGGCGTAGTACTCATCCTCGGCGTCGAAACGCATCAATGGGCTTAGTTCGATCGGGCCGAGGTAATCGCCGGAGATGCCTTGGCCGAGTCCGATTGGCACCAACAACGGTGGAATCAAGGCGATGATCTCATCGATACCGGTGGTGCAAGTTGCGATCGACCATGGGCCGACTTCGCCCGACAAGGTATGGCCGCCTGGTGGCAAGCGCTCAAGGATGGCGGCCGAGTAACCGTACAACTCCACGCCCGCACCCAGCGGATGCTCAGTACCGGTAGATAAGGCGAGCAAGTCGGTGCCTTCGCGCAAGGAGCGACCACCAATGAACAAGCCAGGATCCCAATCAAGCACGAAGGAGTTGGAAGTCTTGGAACTGTAATCGACCAGCTCATTGCCGATCCGTAAAACGCCGCGGTCCGGGAAACCTTCGGTGCCTTCGACGTAAATCTCACCACCCGCGGCGGCGGTGAAGGCATCCATGGCTGCAGTCAGATGGGTGAAGCCATCGATCTCGCCACGTGGGACGCCGTCGATGCAGACCTGAATGCCGCGCGCCGATTGGTTGCGCATGGTCACCGAGATGTGGAACCATCGATTGGTCAGCGCGTACTCGGCAAAATCCAAGCGCTGGGTGACCGCCTCCTGCAGCGAGAATGGATCACCTGGATCTTCGCCCATGGTGCTCCAGCAGCGCACGATTAACTCGTTGTTTTCAATCGCCACACTGACGCGGTTGCGATCGGTCTCAAAACCGGCAAGGTCAAAGACATGGCCGTTGTTGAGGTTGTCAGCACGGAACCAACCCTGGAAGTGCAGCGGCTCAATATTGCTGATGGAATTGCCTTCGCCGACCCCCCACTCATTGAGCGGCTGGTTGTACGGGCCGAACTCATTGATGTTGCGACCAAGCGGAGAGGTTTCGTAATCGAAGTGTTCGGTACGCCCACGACCATTGTGCGGGAATGTATCGCTTTCGCGCGCCGGCACCGGCACCACGGAGCTGACTTCATAATCTTTCTCTGGCAGGCTGCGACCAGGGCGTGTCAAAGCCCCCACTTGCATGGTTGGGCCGTTCATCGGCTGGCCGAACTCGTTGGTAAAACTGCCCATCGCGTTTGGCAAGGTCGTCACGCCATGCAAGCCGCGCGACCAACGTCCGAAGTCTTCAAAGACCTCTTGGTTGTTCAGCAAGGAGACAGCTGCATCCGACTGCGCACTCGGGGCGGCATGCACGCGTTGCTCATAGGAGGCGCGCGCCAAGGTGCGGCCGAGTCGCGAGCGGATCGCGGCATTGACGCGATGCTGATAGAGGTTGCCGGTGCGATAACCGAACGATGTGGTGCTCTGGCGCAGAGTGCCGTTGTTCGGATCGATGCTGTTGACGTAGATTGCCCAGGCATCGATGTCGGTCAAGCCGCCTTCGTCAGCCATCGGTCCAAGTACGCGGCCCCACAAATCGGCTGGACCCTGCAGCGGTCGCGCAGCCATCACACGTTCGGTGAAAGCGCGTGCTTCGGTCTCACTGACCCATTCGCGACCACGTGCACCACTGGTCTGACGATCACTGATCACCGGCGGATTGCCGCGGAAGGCCAAGCCCGTGACCATGGCAGTGATGATCTCTGGCTGACATGCGTTGATGTCAATCGGCTCGCGGCGCAACGGATGGATGCGCGTTTGAAACGGCACGAACCAAGTTGGCACCGGCGCGGACAACAACAAGCGCCCTCCATTGGCCACCATCACCAGACGGTCGACGGCATCGATCAAATCGCCGTCTTCCGGGATGATGCGCACCACGGTTCCGGCGTTGAACAAAGTGGCGTCGCTGATCGAGATGATCTCGGGGTTCTCCGGATCGATCGCGCGCGTCAGCCAACCGCCGGGTTCCCATTCGGCACTGCCATAGGAACCAGTGTCCAAACTGGAGTAGGACTGGATGCGACTCTTATCGGCCTCGGGTAAGACTTCGGCATCGGCAGTGCCAAAGTTGAAGTTCAGCATGTCGCCGAAGAACTCCGGTGCATGATGTTGGCCGGTCTGGAAGCGCGACAGCACCAAAGCTTGCACACGCGGATCCTGAATCTCGCGGCCACGTCGGAAGCGCGTTTGATCAAGGTCTTCTGGCGCATCCAAGTCTTGTTGGACTTCGGTGAACTTACGTGCCTCGATGCCACCATAGACCACCCACTTCGAACCGATCCACAACAGGCCGGTTTCGGGGAAGCCGTCGGTAGAGGTGACTTGTAATTCGCTGTCGCCGTGTGCTGCATCGGCGGTCAGGAAGCACGGGTGGATCAAGTTCTGCAGCAGCATCACCGGCGCTGTGGCCAAAGAGACCTTCGACTGCAGGCTTTCGATTTCAGCGCCCCATGCTTCGGTGGAACCTAACCAATCATCGCCAAGGCTATGCGGCAACGGTCCAAGAATGCTGCCATCCCATTCATCGGTGGAATCCCAAAGCGGCGTCGGATCCATCGATGGATGGCTCAAGGCTTCGTGGAAGGCGGTCACGCGCGAAGCCGAATCGACCGCAATGCGTGCGCGCGAACGGTCATAAGTTTCGCTGGCCGCTTCCGAACGCATACGACTGGCGAACAGGAAAGGAACGCCGAGCGAGAACAGAACTGCCAACGACATCAACACGATCAGCAACGCGGCGCCACGTCGGCGGCCGACGGCGGTGGACATCCATGCGGTGCTCATAGCGAGGCCTCCTGGGTGAAGCGTCCGACCACGAAGGAGCCGATTTCTTCATCCAACTCAAGGATTACGACCGGCACCGAGCTCGCATGTGCTGCGGCATCGAGCATGCCGTTGCGGTCGAACAACAAGGGCAGACCAGCCGGCAGGATCTCGACGTTTTCGGGGACTTCTGGTCCCAACTCACCAACACGAGCCCACACGGTGAACTCATCAACCAGCCCAATCCAGCCATCCTCGTCGTTGCCAAGAATCGGTATCGAGCGCGAGGCCTGCAGAATCGGTGGAATCTCCATGCGCGCGACTTCCACCCCATTGATGGCCATCACGAAGCTTTGTTCGGCAGCGACCAATTTCAGATGCTGCCACTGATTGATCTTCAGGCTATCGGCCGGTGACTCCAGCAACATGTCCTGGAAGAAATCACCGTCACCGGCGCGTACTGTGGCCGCAACCACTCCGGAGCGACGGATCTCGATGTTCAGGAAGCCATCCCAACCGAGCAAGTCGCCGCCGTTACCGAGCTCACTGAAGATATCCATATCGAGGCCGAAGCCTTGGGTCAGATCCGGCATACCGCGCCCTTCGATACTAATGGTGCCGCCTTCGCGCAAGTCACCGCAAGTACCGAAGCGTCCGGTAGCGCCAATCGCGGCCGAACCAGTGAACTGCAGTCCTTCACGCAACTGGAAGTCTGGTTCGAAGGAAGCCTCGAGTGCACGTCGGTAGACGAAGCGCATCAGACGGCGTTCCCGCTCTGCAGTGGCTGGCATCTGCTTGACGCTGACTGGATGACCAGAGATGCGTGCGCGATCACGACTGCCTTCCAGGAAAGTCTCGATACTGACTCGCAAGCCACGGTTACCGGGGTCGAAGCGATCGATGCCGGCGACACTGACTCCGGCCACCACTCCCAAGACCACCATCACGATAATCAACTCCAGCAGGGTGAAGCCTGCGGAGCGTGAGCGTGATGAGGATTTGAGCAAGGGAGTCACCGACATCCTGAATCAATCCGTGAACGAGTAGAGGTCGTCGTCGGTGTTGAAGTAGCCGTCTGGTCCAGCCGAGATGAGCTGAAAATCATTCGGCTCATGGAAGCTGTTGGTCACACTGCTGCGCTGTGCGAACACCACATCTTCTTCGAAGTAGTCATCTTCACCAGCTAAGGCCACGCAGCCGTTCTCATCGGCATAGTGCAAGCTCTCGAAGTAAAGAATCGGGTTGCCCCATTCATCGCCGATCTCGAACAAAGCGCGCGTGCCGAGCATGGTCAGGTCGCGATTAGCCTCATCGCCATCGGTGTTGACCAGCCATTCTTGCGACGGGCGCGAGCCGGTGTACTTGGAATCGAACAAGGCCAGAAAAAGTGCCTCGGCGTTGGCGTTCTTGGCATTCATGGCCACGCCTTTCATCAGGCGGTCATCGGGGTACTCGCCTTCTATGTTGCGGTACTCGCGAATCATCGCCTCCAGCGAACGCAGCTTGGCTTGTGCCGCCTTGGTCTTGCTATCGCCGAAGATGTTGCCGCCGAAGCCAACGAACACGGCGCTCAACACACCGATGATGACCAGCACGATCATCAACTCCAACAAGGTAAATCCGTTCGCTCTGTTTTTCATTGCTGGGCAAAAATCATCTCGACGTTATCGATGCTGGCATTGACATCCAAGGCACCAGAAGTTGCGACGAACAAGCCGCATGCCATCCGCCCGGTCGGGTTACGCAAGTTCGAGACCTGCTCGGAAAACAGGACCTCGTCGTTAAACCACACGGTCAGCAACGGTTGCGTGCCTTCGCGGTTGACGCTGAAACGCACCAAGCCACTCTCACCTTCACGCAACTGGAAACGCGTGACCACTGGCGGATCGACACGCGAGCCGCGCGACATTTCGTAAGTGATTTTGCTCTCGCGATCGCGGAAGACGCGGAAGTACCAAGTCTCCTTGTTGCGGTTCTGCAAGGCGATGTAAGCACCGGCCTCGCCACGGTGGCCACTACCGATGGTCAAATCGGTGGTGAAGTCACGGAAGGAAATACCGGGTACGGTGCGGTAGGCCTTGGTTTCACCGACGCCGGAGTGACGTCCGCTGATCCAGAAGGCACCATCTTCAAGGCGTGGCTCCACGCCCAAACGTGCAGCCTCTTGAGTATCCCAACCTGCACGCAATCGCTTGCCCTCGAAGGCATCGACCCATAGGCGCAACTTGGCATGCTCTTCAACCCGCGCTTGCCAGATCTGCGCGTATTCCGCTTGTGGATGCCCTTCGGTGTCACGCAAGCTGTCTTGCAAGTAAGCGAACTCGGCGATGGTGGCATCGAAATCACCCTCACGGTAATAGACCATTCCTTTGGCATTACGCGCGGCGTGCAGTTCGGCATTCATCGACAAGGCTTGGTCAAAAGAACCCATAGCCAACTCCAACTCACCCAAGGCAAGGAAGTTCAAGCCACGACGCAAAGTCAGGCCAGCCCAAGCGGGTGCTGATTGCGAGCGCAGCACGCCCTCAGGGAACAACTCTTCCAAGCGGCGGAAAGCCACTTCGGCCTGCACTTGCGAACCATCGCTGTACAGCAAGGAGCTGAACTCGGCGAGAACTGCAGCACAGTTCGGCTGAATCCGAACCAAGGACTGCAGCTCTTCACGAGCAGCTTCACTGTCGCCATCGCGCGCCGCCCAGTTGGCCTTCAAGTAACGCGAGTAGAAGTGTTGCGGCGACAAGTCCAAGGCATCGGCCAGGGCGACATCGGCGAGTTCGCGCTCACCCATGCGGTCCAACCAGAAAGCCATCGCCGATAGCGCTGGAGCGGCATCGAATGGCTGAGCGGCAGCGGCGGCGCGCAAGTCACGAATGACTTCACCGGCAGAACCACCGTCGGCGCCTTCGGAGATGCCTCGCAAGTACAACAAGGTGGCGTCGGTGCCGAACTCTTGCAGTGCCGACGTAGCTTGCTCGCTCGCTTCACTGAAGTTACCGGCCAGATAAGCGGCTGCGATTGCACCCCGACGTGCATTCAGACCTGCACTCTTATTGGTGTTTGCTGCACGTTCGGCTTCGGCGTAGGCCGTCGATGCGGCCGCCCAAGAACCGGAACGCAATGCTGCTTCGCCAAGCGCCAAGCTGTTGCGCAAGCCCGAGTTCGAGTTGCGATGCTTCTGCAAGCCCATGGCGCGTTCGAGCAGGTCACGGCCTTCCGCAACACGATCGCTATCCAAGAACAAGATACCCAGCTCCAACAACGGCGCTGGATCTCCATCATTGAGATCTGCTGCAGCCTGAAGCTGTGGCTCCGCCACTTCATCAAGATCAAGGCTGCGTAGGATCATGCCCATGCGCACGCGTGGTGCGCTGCGCTTGTCGAAACGGCCTTGCGGCACCTCGATGCCGAAGTCTTCGACCTGCAGCGGCAGGCGATCGCCGCTCAAGGTGGCGTACAAAGCGAAGGCGCGGTCCAAGTCGAAGGTACGCTCCCACACCTCACCGAGCAACATCCAGTTGTCGATGTCATCCTGATCCAAATTGACGCTGGCGATCGCTAGCTCTTCGGCGTAGACAAAGGCACCTGGCACGGCCAAGCCTTGGTCCAACAACCAACGCACGTAGTCGCGCAAAGGAGCGATGCGCGAAGGTGACAGGCGTGCGCGCTGCTCACGCACTCCGAGTTCTACCTCGTTATGGAGGTTCTCAGCGAATCCAAAGGTGGTGTATTCCTCGGCAGTGAATGGGCGCAAGCCAAAACGCTCGGTACCGGTGCGTGGGTTGACCTCTTGGAACTGCAGGGTTTCGCCCTTCTTGTAGTCATAACGGTTTTCACCAACCAAGTGGCCGTAGAGAATCGTCAACGGATCGAGACGCACCCAATCGTAAGAAGCCTTGTAGCCGTCGGCTTCGTCTTGGAAGACGCTGGCTAGGTCTTCATCGCTGCTGCCCGCGGTGTCTTCTACCGTGCCAGCATCGACCAAGTCATTCAAGTCACCCAACAACGATGGGGCCAATTGGAACAGATGCTCACTCCAATAGCTCGGACCGGAATCCGGCATCGGTGGAGGCATCAACACGGCAAGTGGTGCCAACTGCGGGTCTGGCAACGGCAATGGCTCCAAAGGCTCATCGGCGGCCGGGCGCTTGAACAAGTCACGTCCGCCTGGACCACTTCCCAAGGACAACACCGGGTCCTCGGAACCCATGCGGAATTCTTCAAGAGCTTGCGGGTTCGGCGTGCGAGCTTTGCGCGGCGCCTTTTCCTGCAACAAACTGTAGGTCATCAAGCCGAGAATCAGCAAGACCACCACGAACATGATTGGTTCTCTTTTCACTGCAGGTCCTCCCCTTCTTGCGGCGCGGGAAGGGCGCCAACTCCAAACTCAAGAAGCAGTTTCTGCTCCATACGCTTCTCATTTCGCGGCAAGACTTCCAAACCCATTAGCCCCAATGGACGCCCGGCTTGTTGTTCGGCCAGCAGCGCGTTCAAAAACGGGGCGATACTGGTGCGCGCGAAAGTTACCTCCAAGGTAATCGGCGTGATGTCCAACGGCGAAACGTTGCGACCACTCCGACGCGAACGCTTTTGTGCGATGCGGATCTTGTCGACCTCGGAGGCTCCGAAATCCACTGCCAAGTGCACGACACGATCGACCACATCCAAACCGCGCAACACGCGATCGATTTGCTGCGGTTGCGATGGCGATACCGGTGGCAAGCCAAGGGAATCATCGACTTCACAGTTGCGTCGCAAAGCCCAACCGATCAGTTCGTCACGCATCTCACCTGTCAGCGAGATGTAATGCTGTGCTGCCGATCCTCCAGGTGGAACCTGAAAGCGTTCGCGGAAGGCCGGCAGATTGCGCTCAGCCAACAGCTCATTGCGATCCTGCAACATGCTCAAGCGCTCTTTCAATTCGGAGACTTGATTGGCTGCATAAAGGTTGTTGCTTGCCATCGTTCGCGAGGCTCTCGAAATCGAGATCCGCGACCTGCTCAAGCGATCCTTGGCGCCGCCGCCGGTGAAGGCGAGCAGGATGAAGAACACGACCAGTCCACCGGCCATGCCCATGATGAAACGACGATGCGTTTGCCAGAATGCGTCAAAGTTCATTGCATGTCCTCCTCGCCTTCTTCAGAGGGATTTCGTTCTTCGAGGAGTTGAGCGCGCATTGACCATTCCAGGACCTTGCCGCGCGGATTCGAACTGGGTTGCAGGTAAGTCTTATCTGCAAGCATGCCTTCCAACGCGACAACGAACACGCCGAAAGCGGAACTTGCCGCACGCACGTCGTCTTCGGCGCGACCTTCGACCTGCAGAATCGGAACGGGTTGATCCTCTCGCTCCCATTCCTTGCCATCGGTCATCGTCACACGCACCTGCTCGACCCACAAGCTGTCAGGCAAGGAAGTACGCAGGTGATCGATGAACTCCGCAGCACTGCGGTTGACGGCGAAACGCGCTTCCAAGTCGCGGTAAAGCAACTCTTGTTCGCGAATCTGTTCGAGCAACTCCACGGCTTCGGAGTTACTGGTATCGAGAGCCTTCTGGGTGCGCTTGGTGGCAGCCGATGCGGTGGCCGCTTCATCAGCCAGCCCACCCATCACGATGAAGTTCACCGCCAAGAAAATCACCGCGGCAGCACCCATCAGGATGTTGAAGATGCCACGCTCGGCAAAGGCCTTCTTCTTGCGCGCGGCGGCAGTCAGGATCTCCAGGGCGTAGAGGTCTGGGTCGGCGGCACTGAGGGCCAATCCGAGCGCGACCGCAGCGCCTGGGCCATCGGCTTCAAGCTGATCGGCTTCGTCTTCGGGCAACTCGCTTGGATCGATCATCTCTGCCGGGTTCCAAACACTGACCGGCACGCGCATGCGATCGTTCAAGAACTCCACCAGGCCGTTGGCGTTGGCGCCGCCGCCTGTGAGCAGTACGCGATCCAAGTTCAACTCGCTCAAGCGCGTTTGTGCCTTACACAAAGTGACCACACCACCAAGCAAGGTAGGCAGGCTTTCGTACAGAGGCAGCAGTGGGCGCGTGACGCGTTCCGCATCGGTGCCCAATCGTTGGCCGGTAGCCAGGCGCAAATCAAGGTGCTTATGGATTAAGCCCTTGGCGCGTTCGCCATCAATGCCAAGTTGCGCTGCCAAAGTCTGGTCGCGCTTCTCCAAGCTGGTCGTGACCGAACGTGCGAAGTACAGGTCGGTGCCATTGACCAACGCTAGGTCCAAGGTGCCTTTGCCAAGGCTGGCGATCAAGGTGGTGGATTGCTCGTGATCCCCCAAGGCCAGGTAACAGTTGTACAAGGCAATCGCGTTCGGTGAGAAAGCCTTGACGGCAATCCCGGGAATGCCACTCATGGTCTCATCGAGCAGGTCTTCGCGCACCAGGCTCAACAGCATGGTGTCCTCGTCGTCGAGCCCCTTCGGCACCGGCAACAAGTTGTAGGACGACGCCATCGAGGAACCGGAACGGCCTTCGATCTCGCGGATCTCAAAATCCATCAGGCGCTCCAGGCGCCAGTCCTCTACCGCCGGCACAGGCAAGTAGCGCATCATCAGGTCGGCGCCGGTCAAACCGACGTGCACCGAGCCGGAGCGTTTGGCACCACTGAATACCGCACGCGCGGCTTCCACTGGAGTTTCGCCACCTTCTGGGGCAGCGGCCAAGTAGCGCTTCAGGGTGTGGGCTCCCTTGCGCGAGTCCACCATGGCAAGGCGGACCAACGAGTGTCCTAAATCAATTCCGCAGCCACTAGCCATCAGTTCACCTCCTTCAGCCAAGCGGCAAGTACGGGGTAAGAAGTCGTCAGCGCACCTTGCAGACGTTCGCGGTATTCCGAGGCAGCCTCTTGGCTACCTTGTGCGGCTTGTTCCGCGCCGATCTCCAAGTCAGCGGCAAGCGCGGTGGCTTGCGGTTCGACGACCGTTCCGGGATAACGCGAAGCCAAGTCGCGTGCATCGTTGGCGAGTTGCGACATCAGCGAACCAGCACCCACGAAGACCGCGCCACTTGCTTGAATCTGCAAGTTCGCCAAGTCTGCGCGGCCGCGCTCCAAAGCCTCTTGTGAACGCAACAAAGCCTCTTGCACCTTCAACTCATCGAGTGGCAGATCGCGCAGTAGTTCCGCAGCGGATGCCAATAGTTGACGATCGTTTCCTTCACGCTCGGCGCGGGTGATCGCTTGAGAAAGACGTGCCGCTTGGGTCATGGCCTCGGCCAAATCCCAATGCAGATGGAATGGCTCAGTAGTGGTCAGACTCGCGCCTCCATCTTCAAAGCGAATACTGCTGGCTTGATCCAAGGTCAGCAGCAGGCGCGTGGCGCCACCGCCGAGCAAGATGCCAGGGCTGGATTCGACGATCACGCCAGGAGCGAGACCGACTGGGCCGCCGTCGGCCAACAGCAGGAAGGCGCCTGCTTCCAACAAATCGCCAGAGGCACTGAAGACCACGCTGGCTTCACCATTCGGAGTGAAGAGCAAGCCGCCGGTTTCGTCACTCCAAGTGCCGTTCTGGCCGCGCGCGGTCAGCAAAGCACCAGAAGAGTTCGACATCATCAAGTTGGCGCCTTCATGCAGTGCCGTGCCTATTGGCGACGAGACTTTCTGCGGCGCGCGGGAAGTGGTTTCCACGCTCAACTCGCTAAGACTGCCTTGGCCTTCCAAACGAAGCGCAATCTGAAACCATTCAGCATCTGCGGGCAGGCTCAAGGTCACGTTGCCTGCTGCTAGGTCGCCGCCTTCCCATGTGCCGACGGGCTGGCTGCTCTCTTCGCCTTTACCCCAGCTGATCTGAGGAAAGACTTGGTTGCCCGAAACGCTAGCCGAGATCTCTAAAGCAGTATCCATCATAGAGAAGTTACGCCCCAAACGCGCGGTCGAACGACCACTGCCTGCACTCAAGCGCCCTTCTTCGATGGTTGTGCCTTTACTCAGACTCCATGCCTCTGGTTCTTGGAAATCTCCAAGGCCATCGATGGCATCGAGGGCTTGGCTACTGACGCCGCCGTTGGCAGCTGCCGTATTGCCGCTGCCTGGATTGCCTTCTTCAGCGGCACCTCCGCGACCGAAGGTCCACCAAGCGCCGCCGCCTGCGGCCAGGACCAACACCACGCCAAGCGCCATCTGCAGTGGACCACCTTTGCGCTTACTACTCATGGCGGCCTCGCGGGCGCGGCGATGGATATCAGAATCATCGTCTTCCACCTCGCTGCTGGCCGTGCTGGACGAGCTGGACGCTCCGCCGCCCTCTGGAACAAGGCGCAATACGCACTTGCCGAGTTTAATCTCGCTGCCTGGGAACCATTCGCCCTCGGCGACTTGCACGCCGCCGGACCAGGTACCGTTGGTGGAGCCGAGGTCGCGGAAGCGGATTTCGCCCGCCGCGCTGACCGTCAGCTCGAGGTGTCGGCCTGAAACGGATTCAACACCCAAGACGCGGCTGTTCGAAGCAGCACGACCAAGGGTATGTGTTCCAACGCCCAGATCAAAAATCTGACCGCTTTCAGGACCACTTAGGATCTCAATTTGAACCATGTGGGAAAGGTGCGTCCCGGCGTGACTCCGGGACAAGGGAGTCTAGGCCACCCCGACTTCACGGGCAAACCGGGCAGCTTATAGATAGGGCCAACCCCGGCGACAGTAACCTGTTACGTGCCAATGCGATTTTTCTTCCTTGCCACAGCACCGCAGAGCACCGACGGACCTTGGAACCCTGGTCCGGAGCTCGGCCGCCATCTGCGTGCTCTGAGATTTCAGCCCGGCGACAAGCTGCTGCTGCTACCGCCAAGCGGAGATGCCATCGTTGCCGTATTCCAGAGTCCCAAGTTGGTGGAGCTAGAGGGCACTCAGCCTCGGCCCGTCCTACCCTTACTGGGTCTGACCTTGGCCAGCGCTTGGCCCAAGGGTTCACGCGGCGATGAGCTTGTGCGGCGGGCCACAGAGAGTGGCGTAACCCATTTAGCACCAATATCTTGCGAACGCAGCGTGGTTGGCCGAGGAGACTTCAGCCCCTCCCGCTTGCAGCGCTGGTCCAAGATTGCGGCAGAGGTTTGCCAACAAAGCCGACGCCCTGAGCCGCCCCAAATCAGCTCCAATCCAGTGCCATTGGCGGAGATTCGCAGCCTTGCCCCCGACGCACACCCGATTGCTTTGGTGCCCGGAACTTGGCCGTTGAGCATGGAATTGGACCTGCACCAACCCAGCTCGGTGCTGATTGCGATCGGTCCAGAAGGTGGTTTCAGCCCCGCCGAAGAAACCATACTGCGGGATTTGGGCTTCAGTTTCTGCGGTTTGGTCCCGACGATTTTGCGCATTGAGGCCGCTGGTCCGCTGGCGGCAGGAATTTGCCAACATCACTTTTTGTCGCGCCAGGGTCAGTAAACAGCTCCCTCGACTCAGCGCTTGCTGCAATTAGAGCCAGCCTTGCTCCAAGAATGAGGTGAAGCGCCCCGCGCCCACCACCACATGGTCGAGCAGCTCAATGCCCAATAGACGCCCGGCGCGCTGCAGCCTGCGGGTGGTGGTGCGATCATCGGCCGAAGGCTCGGGATCGCCGGAAGGATGGTTATGCGCCACCACGATGGCAGCAGCACGGCGCAGCAACGCGGGTGCGAAAACCTCACGCGGATGGACCAAAGACGAACTCAGCGTGCCGCGGCTGACCTCTTGTTCATGCAACAGCCGCCCTTTGGTATCCAAGTACAGCACGTAGAAGCATTCGCAGCGCAAATGTGCCAGCCGTGGAGCCAAGTAGTGATAGACATCCTCTCCACCGCGGACCGGCTCGCCTAAATGTTGATTGGCCCGCGCCACCCTGCGCCCAAGTTCGAAGGCTGCCGCCACCTGAAAGGAAGCCTTGGCTCCACAACCTAGTTGCTCCTGTAACTCGGCTGGCTCCATACCTGCAGCGCGCCAAGGCTCGAACTGCAAAGGCAGTTGCACTTGGAAAGGCTTCAACAGCTCTTGATTGCTCCATTCCTCGAGCTGCGACTTATTAACCTGAATGTTCGACATACTGCAGCGATGACGGTCCAGCTGCGCCGCGGTCACGGTCTTTATAGTTGTTCGCGAAACAACATATCGGCGGCGGCAAGGTCTACGCCGAAGGTCAACAGCCAAGCGTCTTGAAAGGAGCGCCCCTCCAAGTTGAGAAATAGATTCGCCATCACGGATTCGCTGTACTCCTGGCGCAACCAGGTGCAGAAGGCCAAGGCATAGGCATAAGCCTCGGTGACTTGATCGCGGTCGGTCCAGGTAGTCCAGTTGCCATCCATCTGCTCCAGGCTCAACTTCGGGGATCCGTCGGCGAAGTAAGAAGCGGCGGCGTGGCTATCACGCCCTTCTGCCGACTGCGCCATGCCTTCATGCAACCAAGTCGGCAATGGCGTGCCCATGGTGTGCAAGACCGCGTGGGTTAACTCATGGCGCAGCGTGCGGCGAATCGAAGCCTTCTGGCGTTCGTAGTCCTCGATCACGATGCGCACGCGGCCATCAAAAAGGGCAGCAGACCACTCTGGCGCCTGCCAACGGTAACTTTCGGCATCCAACCAAATCACCAACAAGCGATCACGCGGCTGCACGCCCAAAACGTCGACCACATCCTGCCACGCATCTTCAAGGTCGCGGTTCAAGTCGGTCAAAGAATCGACAATGGCGCGGTCTTGGGGGTTGTAGCGACTATCGAAATGTGCGGTGGCATCGGTGAGATAATTCTGGAAGGCATCGCGCTCGGCATGCAGTTGATCGGCGCGATCCTGCAGATTTGCATTTTCGGGATCGAGTGCCAAGGCTTGATCAATCAAGCTGACCGATTGATCCAACTCCCCTTCGACGGCGGCCAAGTCGGCGCGTTTGCGCAACAGCAAGGCATGTTCGATTCCCAAGTCCAAGGCTTCATCGAGTACGGCCTTGGCGGCGTCGCGGTCACCTTGCCCCAGATAGAGGTGCGCCAACCAATATGGCCCGCTCGGGTCTTCGGTCTGCAGGGCAACGGCGCGTTTTAAGGTTTCGATCGCCGCACGATGGTCGCCTCCCTCTTGTTGTTGGAGCGCCAACGAGACTAAGGCAGTCGCCAAGTTCAGCTTCAAGGTGGCATGTTGCGGCGCAAGCGCAAGCGCGGCTTCAAAGGCTTCGATTGCGGCTAGCGACTCTTCCTTATCTAAGGCCGCCAAACCCTTGCGGTTGAGTGCGAAGACTTCATCCGGCAAGGCATCCTGACTGTTGAACTCGGTAGCGACCGGCGCTTGTTCCTTGGGTTGCTTGGGGTGAACCTCGGTACGCTGCAGGCCGCCATTGCTGATCGGCGGCTCGACGGTCTCTTCGTTTGGTGCGGGCGATATCCACAACCAAACACCTCCACTACCGAGCAATAGCACGACGAACAGGAGGGTGAGGAGACGATTCATGACAACGGAGGTAAGCCACCGCGCTCGGCCCACCCTTCCTTGCGGTCAGCGAGCAAACGTGGCCAAGCGGCGCTGGACCAAGGATAACCGCTGTCGCTGGCAAGGTTTTGAAGCTGCTGTCCAAGCTCCACCAGCAACTGCGGGTCGAAGATGTGACGCTCGACACCGCTGGCCAAGAACAAGTCGATCTCAAGACTGTTAGCCCAACGGACCGTCTCACCTGCTTCCGTCCGCTCCACCAGCTCATGCTCTTGTCGCTGCAACAAGGCATCCAAGACTTGCGCAACTTGCGGCAAGACCTGCAGGGCCATCTCAGGATCCGGGAAGCGTTGAATGCCTGGGCAATACTGCGCAGCGCGATGCAAGGCCTGTGGGTCATCCAACAGCTCCGGCCAATAAGGAAAGCTGCGGCATTGCTCAGGACGTTGCTGGTAAATCGAACAACGGTTTTGGCCATCCAGCAGGATGCAGCGGCCGTCGGCACGTTCGCGCAAAGAAAGGCGCTCGCCGACTTGCTTCACGTTCAAATCCACAAAGGCTTGAGTGCTAGTGCCGGTCAACTGAGCGTATTCTGCAAGGTCACTTGCTTTGATCCAGACATGACCGGTGCCCACGCGGCAGCAATTGCCCGAACGCTGACAGGAAAAGTAAAACGGCGGCGTGGAATTTGATTCCGAAGACGTGGCCATCAATCAGTGCGACTTGGGAACACGAATGCCACAGGTTATCGCGACAAGTGAGCGCGAATGTCTTCGATCAACTCGGTCGGCGTGGAGTAACGCACATCACGATCCTTGGCCATCATTTTCTCGATGAAGAAGTGCAGCATAGGCGAGATACCAAGCCCCTTCAAAGCCGATCCTTTCAGGCTTTCCAGCACTTGCGCGCGCACCATCTCTTGGTCGTCCTCGGCACTAAAAGGCAGTTCGCCGATCACCAAGTGATAAAGAGTGGCACCCAGCGAATAGATATCAGCGCGGCCATCCAAGGACTCTTCGCCGCGCGCTTGTTCAGGCGCGAGATAAGCCGCAGTACCCAAGGTAGTACCGGCACCATGGGTGCCCTCCATGCCTTCGCCGGCGAATCCCAAATCGATCAACTTGACAACACCGTTCTTGTCGATCATCACATTGCCAGGTTTCAAGTCACGATGAACCACACCACTGGCACGCATGCCCTCTAAGGCTTCGGCCACTTGCACGACGACCCTCAAAGCATCGACTTCGGAGAAGCGCTGCCCTTCGGCGAGCATCTCTTCCAAGGTGCGACCAGGTACACGTTCCATCTCAAGGACGATCGTGTCCATGAAACGGAAGGCGCGATAACCACGCACAACACCAGGAACATCGAGATCCTTCAGCAGTTTGGCCTCTTGGGCAAAACGCTTGGCCGCGACCGGATCCTTTGCAAGGTTCGGGCGCAGGATCTTCAAGGCCACGCGTTTGAAATCCTTCTGGCGTTGCGCACTGAAGACTTCTGCAGTAGCACCGGTGCCAAGCATGGCCTCTACCTTGAAACCAGGAATCTCCGGCTGGGTCATGGCCTTGGTCCTACGCAAATAATCAATGCGTTGATCATCCCAATCGGTTACCGCACCAAGGGCATCATCAAAGGGAACCTCCTTAGCGGCTTCCATGACCAGCTGCGCCTGCTCACGTGGCAAGAAGCCACGGTGTACGAGTTGAACCAAGAAATCCTGATCCTGGTTTTGGGCGGGGTCGACAGCCGACATGAAGCTGACATCCTATATCGGCGCTTCCAATGTGCGAACTTAAGCCGCTCGGCTGAGATTTCTGCGACTCAAGAAACAGTTACGACTTTCCCGAAAAGACCATGACGGCGGGCAACAACCCAAACCGCGGTCCATCTTCAAATGTCTAACAGCGCAGGAATCGTCTACAAATACTTCGACCTGATTGATGGCTTCATCAGGGTTCGGATACTCTCCCAGGAGGAATCACTACCCGCCTTGCAGAAAGGCGTCGGTGAGCCCCCTAGTCGCCGCGAATACCGTCGCATGGTGGTGGAAAGCTGTGTGGTAGGCGTCGCCGACGACGTCTTCCCGAAGGTGCATGCCATCTATCCTGAAGACACCGTCGCCGCCGAGGATCTGCTCTACCAGATCGTCATCGATGTGAACCCCAACCTTGAGATCCATTCTGTGGCGCTGCCTGCCGAATCTGAAGAAGGCGTTCAGGCCGAGGACAATGAAGAGTTCTTCCAGCGCGCTGCATCGTTGGAGAAGAATGTGTTGCAGGAATTGGTTGGCCAAGACGAGGCTGTGGCAAAGATCTGCCGCGCTGTGCGCAAATCGGCATCGGGGATTGCCGATCCATTGCGCCCCATCGGTTCTTTCATGCTGGTCGGGCGTACCGGTACCGGCAAGACCGAGTTAGCCAAATCGCTGGCACGCCATCTCTTCGCCAGCAACAACTTGATCCGTATTGACTGCTCCGAATTTGCGCTCCCACACGAGAC
Organism: Planctomycetota bacterium; assembly: GCA_024229395.1. GTDB lineage: Bacteria > Planctomycetota > UBA1135 > UBA1135 > UBA1135. The sequence continues at coordinate 271,169 of JAAESM010000050.1, forward strand.
CGCCAAACTGATCGGAGCCCCCCCTGGATATGTTGGGCATAACGACGGCGGCACCTTGACCGAGGCACTGATGCGTGATCCGAAAGCTGTGATCCTGTTCGATGAGATCGAAAAGGGGCACGAGAAGCTGCACAACATGTTGCTGCAGATCCTCGATGAAGGTCGTTTGACCGACAGCAAAGGTAAGACCGTGGTCTTCAACCAGGCTTTGGTATTGATGACGTCGAACGTAGGTACTGCGGATTACCGCACTGCTTCGAATCGCGTCGGCTTTGGTCGCGATGCTGGTCTCGATCAGCATGACTTCCATGCCATCACCGACGCTGCCCTGCGCGCCAACTTCAAGCCTGAGATGCTCAACCGCTTGGATGGCACGCTGACTTTTCGCGCCTTGGATAATGACGATTGCACGCGCATCGCGCAGATGCAGTTGCAGAAACTGAACGCGCGTATGCATAACGCCGGCATTGACCTGCGCTGGTCTAAGAGTTTGGCTGCTGCTGTGGCTGAAGCCGGTTATTGCGAGGAATATGGTGCACGTGAAGTGCGTCGAGCGTTGGCAAGGATGGTCGAAGAACCGTTATCCAGCGCGATTCTCGATGGCGAGTTCTCTCCGGGAACGACGGTCTACGCCGGCTGGCGTGGTGGCAAGTTGTCGCTGCGTGCTGCCGCCTGATCCACCGTCAGGAAGCGTCCCAACCTCCAGATTCGGCCCCACACGAATCGGGGCGTAACCCAAATCCGCAGACGGGCTATCCTGTGGCCAAATGTTGGCTGCCCTCCTCCTTTGTCTGCCAGTGGCGCTTGCTGCGTCGCCCTCTCAAACGCCCGAATTGGGTGAAGACGTGGTTGCCGTATGGAACGGCGGTTCCGTCAGCACCAAGCAGTTCGACCGTTTCCTGGGCCAGCATGCCCACCGCCAGCAGCAGGGTAATGATGCGCTGACCCACATGTTGCAACTGCAGCTTGTCGAGTTCGAAGCCGCCGAGGCCGGAATGACCGTCAGCCCGGTTGCCGTGGATGCCCGCATCGAAGACGCCCGCAGTCAGATCGAGGCCGCCGGCCAGGACCTCGATGCCATTCTCGCCGCTCGCCAACTGAGCCAGAAGGAGTTTCGCAAGCTAATCGCCGACTCACTGCTGCACGAGAAGCTGGTGCGTAAGACCAATAACCTGGCCGACAACGCCGAAGTCACGCCCGACATGCTCAATGCTTGGAGCCAAGAGCGTATCGCCTCGCTGATTGAAGCCTCGGCCGTCGCCCCCGCCGGCATGGCCCTCGATGTTGCCCCCTACCACATCACCTTGGAGAAACTCGGCACCACCGTACGCCGCACCATGGGCGATCGTGATCTGCAGGATCGCGTCGATCAGTTGGTGCTTGGCTTGACCTTGCCGCAGTGGGCCCAGCAGCAGAAGTTGGTCTTGACCGACGTCACCCTGCACGAGGAAATCGAATGGCGTCGCAAGCGGGTCGAAGAGAACCCGGCCTACGGCGGAGTCAGCTATGAAGACTTGCTAAAGTCGCGCGGTGCCACCATTGAAACCGTGTTGAAGTCTGAGGAGTTGCGCGTTGCGGGTTATATGCGTTTGTTGGCCGAGCAGCGTTTCCCCGATCTGTGGTTCGCCGAGCTCAGTGAAGAGCAGCAGTTGGAGCTCGATACCATGTTCGGCCCAAGCCGCATGGTTGGCTGGATCCTGTTGCACGCTCTCGAAGAGAAGGCCGATGAACTGGACCTCGATTTCGATGAGGCCGCCGCCGAGCTGAAGCTACTCAGTGAGCGCATCCGCTCGACCAAGGATTTCCACCAGATCGCGTCGGACTACTCCGAGCATGAAGTCACGCGGCGCCGAGATGGCATGCTTGGGCGCATCCACCGCAGTGAGGAAGGGGTTCCACAAGCCTTGTGCGACGCCGCCTTCGCAGTCGAGAAGCCTGGCATCTATGGGCCGGTCAAGATCGTCGATTCGAACCCATTCGCCCCGACCAGCGGCATGGCCTTGATTTTGGTACAGGACTTCGATCCAGGCCCAACGTCAGAACAGTTCCGCGCCCTGGTGCGACGCGGACAGCATCGCGACCTACGTAAGCAGTTCCTTGCTGAGATCGGTCTGCGTTCGCTTTGGTCGAAGAAGTAAGCCCTAAAGCGGGCGCTTAGCAACTCAACTGGAAGCTTTCGCGCGCGGCGAAGGTGGCTTGGATTTCGGCAGCACGCTGCTCGAATCCTTCGCAACCCATCAGCGCCAAGGCGGCGATCTTGCCAGCTTCTACACCGGGTTGATCGAAAGGATCAATACCCATGATGCCACCGGCATAAGCGGTCGCGATCTGTAGGAACTGGAAGTACTGACCAAGGTGGAAGGCGTCCATGCCACACATCTCAATCAAGCACACCGGCCGATTGGCGTCCAACAACGCCACTTCCGTGCCACAACGCTCCTGCTCCATCAGCTCGCTGAGCTTGCGCCCGCGTAAGTGCTCGAAGGCCTGCGACTTGACGAAGGGCTCGGGGATTTCGACCTCGCGACCGAACTTGCGCAACTTCAGCATGGTGTAGACCTTGTCGTTAGGACCTTCCACGTAAAGTTGAGCCTGACTGTGCTGATCGGTTGGCCCTACGGCCTTGACCGGCGTTGGCCCCACATGCACCACTTCGCCGGCGGCATTCAAGCGTTTGCCCAGCGATTCTGCCCACAGTTGCTTGTACCAATCGGCCAAGAAACGCAAGCGATGCGCATAAGCGAAGTGCACATGAACCGGCTTTCCGCCTTCCATGTACAACACATGCGCCAGCGCGTAGAGCAAGGCTGGATCGTCTTCCGGCGCACATTCCGCCAAGTTCTTATCCACGCGCGCTGCACCAGCATGAATCGATGCGCAATCGAAACCAGCCATGGCAGCGGTGAACATGCCCACTGGCGACATCACCGAGAAGCGTCCGCCGACGCCATCGGGTACTGGCAAGGTGAAGAAGCCAAGTTCATCACAGAAGCCACGGAAGTGTCCCGTCTTGGGATCGGTGGTGATGGTGAAACGAGCACGCGCTGCATTTTCATCGCCACAGCAAGCTTGCTTCATGGCGTCGAAAGCAATCAGGAACTGCGAACTGGTCTCGATGGTGCCACCGGACTTGGAGATTACATTGATGTGCGTGCGCTCCAGTGGCACGCTGGCGAAGAACTCGCCCAACCAATCCGGATCGACATTGTCCAACACGAAGACGCGCGGTTGGCCAGGTTCAGGATTCCATTCTTGGAACACTGGTGCCAAGGCAGAGACCATGGCGGTGTTGCCTAGGGCCGAACCACCAATGCCAAGGACCACGAAATAATCGACGTCGCCGGCTGCTTTGACTTGTTTGGCACGCGCATCACAGGCGGCTTGTAGATCACCTTGTGCATGCAAGCTGCGCCACTTGGGAAGGTTGGCCAAATGGGCTTCACGGGCAGCGATCGCGCGCGGCATGGCGCTAGCAAGTTGCTCACGAGTGAGGCGCCCAGCGCTCTCGGAAGTTGGGTCAAAGAGACCACTAAGGTCGAGGTGCAGAGCCATCAGTTTCGTCTTCCTCCGAAGATCATGAACAGGTAGTAAAGCAGCATGGCGATTCCAGCCAAGGCCGCGGCCACATAGGTTAGGGCGGCGGCGTTCAAGACGGCAGCCGCGCCATGAGCCTCTTCTTCGGTCTGAAGCAGGCGCAGCTCATCGAGGTTTTCCAGCGCGCGTTTGGAGGCGTCGAGTTCGACCGGCAAAGTGATGAGCTGGAGGAGGATGACGCCGAGGTAGAAGAGCGCTCCGAGGATGGCCAGCAGCGGAATGTGCAGGATTGCGCCGAACAGCAGCAAAGGCAGGCCGATGGCGTTGCCCAGTTGGGCGCTCGGGATGGCCAAGCTGCGCACCGTCAGCGGCGCGTAGGCCATGGCATCTTGTAGGGCGTGGCCGGCTTCGTGAGCAGCGACCCCCATCGCGGCGACGGAACGGCCATCGTGGACTTCTTCGGTCAGCCGCAGCACGCGCTTTTTCGGGTCGTAATGGTCTCGCAAAGGACCACCCGGCAACTTTTCGATGGTCACATCATCAATTCTGGCACGGCGCAGGATGGCTGCTGCCACCTCAGCCCCGGTCATCGCGGCGCGGTTGGGAATCTGGAGGTAGCGCTTGTAGTTGCGCACCACCTGGTTTTGGGCCCAAAAGCCCAGCAGGGCGGCCCCAATGACCAGTAAAAAAGGGAGTACCAGCATGGCAGACGGTGATTTTAGCGGAACCTCTGAGAAATCCAGCACTTGGAAGTCCAGGATTGCCGATAAAGAAGGCAAGATTCCCGGCTCCCGGTGCGTCACAACGACGGCACCCTACGCCCCGACAACCACCATGTCTCGTCTTCAGTCTGGCACCTCACAAGTCCTCGGCCTCATCGCCGTCGCCATCACCATCATCGCTGCAGCGGTGTTCGTTTTCATGTCTAGTGACCCGGCCACTCCGATTGAGGAGACCAATCTGGTCACCGAGACCAATGGGACAGAGGAACTCGAAGATGTCCCGGGTTTGGATCCGAATCTAGCCAATGGTGGCCCGAGCCGCACCGAGGTTGAGCGTACCCCGACTGTGATGCCCGGAGCTGGCAAGGTGGATGACTTTGGTGACTTGATTGGTGCTGCCATTAGTGGGCGCGTGGTGAATCAAAATGGTCAGGCGGTCAGCGGAGCCGCCATCACGCTGAGCCAGCGTTACTCCAACAGCACCTTGATGCGTGGCTACAACCGCGGCGAACGCTTCGAAACTACCAGTGGTGCCGATGGAACGTTCCACTTCCGCAACCTAGCGGCCGGGATCGAGATGAACATGTGGGTGGCGCACTCGGAATACGCACCGAGCGCTGGCCCTCCCTTCGCTTCGTTGCAAGGCGAGGCCCAATATCTTGGCGACATCACCCTCACTGAGGGATTCAGCATTCACGGCACCGTCACCGATGAAGCCGGCAACCCGCTTGCCGCCGCCGTCGAAGTGCGCATGCAACCCAACGACGCCTTCCGCCTCGGTAGCAGTACCGAACTGCGCGAAGTGGATGAAGGCATGGGGCGTTTGTTGACGGTCATCGCCGATGAGCAAGGCAATTTCAAGGTCAACAAGTTGGCCGCCAACATCTGGAATGTCACCGCACGTTTGGAAGGCTACGCCAGTTCGCCAAAGAACGCGATCTCCCTGCATGGGAAGCCGCGGCCACGCACCGAACCGATCCTCATCAAGCTAGGCGAGGAGTTCCACATCGCTGGTATCGTCCAAGATGAGAATAAGAATCCGATTGCCGGTGCCATCATCAATGTTGCGCGCGCGCAACCTCGTCCGGTCGTCACCGCCGACGCCATCAGTGATGAGAACGGTCAATTCGATGTGCGTGGCCTGCAAAAGGGCATCTATAGCCTTTCCGCCCAAGCTGAAGGTTTCTCCAACGGGCGCGCTGGCCGCGTTGATGCCAACACCACGGACTTGATCATGGTGCTGCAAGTGAAGGGTGGCGTTAGCGGTCGGGTCACCGATGCCAACGGCAGCCCGGTGCAGAAGTTCTCCCTTGAGGTTCTCCGCACCCGCTCCGGTAACGCCATGTACAGCTTGACTGGCTTGGTCCATCGCCTGGAGAGTGCCGACGGCAGTTACTCGCTTGGCAACTTGGATCCCGGCAGCTACATCTTGCTTGCCCGCGCCGACGGTTTGGCCGCAACCTACTCTGCAGGATTCTCGGTGCAACGCGACATGGTCGACGGCATCGATATCCCAATGAATCAAGGCGGCATCATCTCTGGTCGTGTAGTTGATGCGGAGGGCATTCCGATCGCTGGCGCTGAGGTCAGCCTGCATGGCGATGAGTACAGTCCCGACGAGTTGAACTCCTTGTTCGGTGCATCTTTGGGTGATCCCAACAACGTTCCCACCACCAAAGTGCGCAGTGGTCGCGACGGCCAGTTCCGCCTCGAAAACGCTTACCTCGGTTCAGTCCAAGTGATGGTCAAGCATCAGCTTTACCTACCGCAGTTGGTTCCGTCCTCTGTAAGCAATGGTGGCCTCAACGAACTTGGCGATGTACGCCTGTACCGCGGTTCGTCAATCTTCGGCGTGGCCAAGGATCACGATGGCAACCTCTTGACTGGAGGTAGCGTCAATCTCACCAGCAAGGACAGCAACGCTTTCTTCCACCGCTCAACCACCATCGACGCCCGTGGTCGCTACCGTTTCGACGGACTGAAGGCCGGTTCCTATCAAGTGGTGGCTCTACCAAGTGCTGCCGAGAACAGCTTCATGTTCCCGCCAGAAACCGATCAGCGCAGCATTTTCCTCAATGAAGGCCAAGATTCTGAGGTCGACCTCAGCTCAACGCTGATGCAGAAGGCCAAGAAGCCTGGCGACAGACGCTAGCCAAAAAAATCCTGCATTGGGGTCATATTCCCGTATCCTTCTCCGTCCCGTGAGAAGTTGCGGGCAACCATCATCATGATTCTAAGCACGATTCTTCTTTCCGCGGCAGCTTTTCAGGAGCCGCTACAAGCCGAGGTTCGGGTAGCTGACCTCAAAGCCCACATCGGTTTCTTCACCAGCGAGGAGCTGGAAGGCCGCGAAGCGGGCAAGCGTGGCGCCCATCTTGCCGCCAGCTACATCGAGAACCAGTTTCGCCGCCTGGGCTTGAAGCCTCTCGGTGAGGAAGGCTCTTACCGTCTGCCCTTCGCCCTGCGCAAGGACACCGCTTACAACGTGGTCGGCATCTTGCCGGGAACCGATCCGGAACTCTCCAAGAAGTTCATCGCCGTCGGTGGTCACCATGACCATGCGGGCTTGGGCTCAGGCATGTCCGGAGCCATGGGTTTCCCCTACGAGATCCACAATGGCGCCGACGACAACGCTTCGGGCGCCTCGGGTGTCTTGGAGTTGGCCGAGTACTACGCCGCTCATCCAAGCAAGCACTCGATGATCTTCATGACCTTCAGTGCTGAAGAACGTGGTTTATTGGGCAGTAAGCACTTGGTGCAAAGTGGCATCCTGCCGAACGATGACATCCTCTTCATGGTCAACCTCGACATGATCGGCCGCCTGACGGAAGACAAGCTGTTCGTCGGTGGGCTCGGAACCGCAGAGGAATTGCATGACTACCTCGATCCTGTCTTCGAGGCCTGCAAATTGGATCTAGAGCTCGACGATCGCGGCGAAGCCCCTTCGGACAACACCAGCTTCTTCCACGGTGGTATCCCGGCGCTGTTCTTCTTCACCAACATTCACGAGGACTACCACATGCCAAGTGATGATGCCGAGCGCATCAACTACGTCGGCGAGGTCAAGGTGCTCAACTTGGTGCAACGGGTCATCGCCAAGCTCGATGGCGCACCTTCGCTGACCTTCCGCAATCACGGCGGTATGGGCATGCCAGAGGATTTCATGGCGCGCATGAACACGCACTACCGCAGTATTGCCAAGCGCAAAAGCATGAAGGGCAAGCTCGGCGTGCGAGCTGGCGACGTGGTCGGCAACGGCTTGTTGGTGGATTCCGTCCGTGATGGCAGTGCGGCCGCTGAAGCCGGCATGAAGGACGGCGACGTCTTGCTGGCGATTAATGACCGCAACACTATCGACATGATGGCGCTGCGCCGTGCGCTCGCCAGTGGCTTGAAGGGCGATGAGATCAATATCAAGGTCTTGCGCGGTGAAACCACGGTGAGATTGACCGCTGTCCTGAAGTAATCAGCAGGTTAATCCCCATTAAGGCCGGTAGCGATTGGAATCGCTACCGGCCTTTTGCGTAGAATGGCCGCGGCTATGCGCAAGAATCCCATTCTCGCTGGTGGAATTGCAGGATTGCTGATCCTGGTCGTGGCTGTATTTGACCCATTCGGCCTTTTCAACGGCCCCCAGACCCCGGTCAACGAGATCACCGATGTCGATCCTGAGCTGGAGCAGGGCGCTCCCCCACAGGAAGAAGCTCAGCTCGAGACCAGCAAACGCGTAGTCGCGATGGAATCCGCCGAGGAGCAAGCCAAGGATGTGGTGTTCTTCGCGCGTACTTCCGAAGGTGCCCAGCGCTTTGAAGCCGGACGTGGTTGGGCGCGCATTCCATTGAATACAGAAGCCACCACCCCCGTAGCCGCTTTGAGTTTGTCGACTTGGTCTGCGGTCGTGGAGCTGCCAGAAGCCAGCGTCACGGTCAGCGAAGAGATTCTGCTGAACCTGGATATTCCGGCCTCGGATCTAGAACTGAACGTCAGCGTGGCTGGTCAAGAGGAAATGGCTCTGCCGCATGCCACCATCCACCCAGTCGATGAATCGTTGGTGGCCAGTGCCGCGGAGATGTATCTCGAGGAGATCAGTGCCGGAAGCTCCCTGTTCCAAGGATCGGAAGGCAAGCTGTCTTGGGTCGACCTGCCGCCAGGCCCTTATGAGATTGAAATCAAGCATAAGGATTGTGTCACGCAAAGACTGCAGGTCCGCTTGACTTCCGGACAAGCGACGCAGATGCCGGTTGAGTTGCAACGCAGTGGTGGCATCAGCGGCGAGGTCGCCAACGCCGCTGGCGAGAAGTTGATCGGTGCACAAGTCGCACTGTGGCAGCGCGAAGGAGCATCCACCTTGGAAGATCCGCTGTTGGCCTTCAAGACCTACGGCTTCTTCCCACGCTTGGATTCAAGCTTGCGTACAACTACCGCTGAAGACGGCAGTTTCCGATTCGAGAACTTGGCGCCTGGCGATTGGACGGTGCTGGTGCATGCCAGCGATTATCGCCCCTTAGTTGGTGGCAGCACCATTCAAGTGGTTTCCGCGGATACCGCCAAGACCGGCACTTTGACACCCGTCGCTGGCTTCAACCTCACCCTGAATCTGGTTGGCGTCGATGGCCAGAGCGTCAGTGGTGCCAGCGTTCGTTGGATGAAGCGGCCGCCATCGGGGCGCGCCTTGCCACAACAAGCCAGCTCTTCGCCACTGGCCAGCGATGCCAATGGCCAATGTCTATTAGCTGGCTTGCCGAATGGCCGCGTTCACCTGCAAGTGGTCCATGATGACTTTGCCGTGGCCGAACAAGCAATCGACATCCAAGCCGATCCTGCAACTCCAGAACTGCTGGAGATCGTACTCCATGAAGGCCGCAAGTTGAACGGCCGCGTGCTTGACATCATCACCGAGGTACCCATCGCAGGAGTCGACCTGAAGATCGTGCCACGCATGGGCGGCACGCGCAGCCTGGCCGGCTTTGGCCCGGGCTTCACTACCGAGGCCATCACCGATGAAGACGGCGCTTTCAGTTTCTCAAGCTTGCCGCCGGATGATTACCTGCTGATCGCCCACCACTCGGAGTACGCGCAGACCTTGTCGCCATCGATCGCGGTCGGCGATGGCATGAGTGATGAGACCCAATTGTTCATCTCCCCAGGAGCCAACTTGGCGGTGGAACTGCTCGATACCACCGGTGCGCCCTTGCCCAACACTTGGGTCATCGCGCTGGGTGAAGTGAACCAGGATTTCCGTCGCCAGCAGACCGATGAAGGCGGTGTTGCTCGCTTTGAGCATATGCCCGCTGGCACCTACAAAGTCATGCAAGCCGATTCGGTCGCGCAGGCCACCAGTAGGTCCGGGCGCCTGCACCGCGATTACGAATATTGCAGCTTGATGGACTTGGAGAATCGCGAGGTGCTGCTCGGCGGCCGCGAAGTCTTCTCCACCCTCGAAGGCTTCGTGTTGCTCGGCGGCAAGGCCGTCAGCGGCCGACGCGTGGTGTTGCTGGCTGATGATGGCACGCGCATAGCCACTTCTGACCAGAGCGGTTTCTATCAGTTCGAAGATCTCGTTCCGGGTAACTACCTGTTCCAGGTCACCACTGGCGCTTCCTCGCTCGGCGGGAGTTTCTTCGGCAGTGTCAGCGTCACTTCCGACGCCATCTCTAATCGCGACATCATCCTGCCCTCAGCCGAGCTCGAGGTCCATATCGCCGATGCCCGCGGCGGCCGACCAGTTCCGCGCATTCCGATCAACTTGCGCCCCGCCGACGGCACCGCAGTAGCTGGCGGTCAGTTCCAATCCAGCGACGACAACGGTGTCGCCACCTTCAAGACTTTGCGCCCGGGTAAATACCTAGTCTGCGCTGGCGAGGCCGCCATGCCATTCTTCGGCGGCACCGGCATGTTCGGTGCCAAGATGACCGAGATCGAGATCAAGCCTGGGCAAAAGAACACCCAGCGCCTCGACCTTCGTCTCCCGCGCAGCGCAACCTTCACCGCCAATGTCCGCGACATCCAAGGTCGTCCGCTCGACAATGTGCACCTGCATTACGAGAACAAACAAGGTCAAGTGCTGAATCGCATGTCGATGACTGGCAGCAACGCCAATGGCTTGATCGAGCTGCGCGGCCTGCCACCGGGCAACGGCGTCATCGTGGCGCGCCACCCAAGCTTTGGCTTGTCGCGCACACCGATCGAATTGGTCGAGGGCCAACGTGCCTCGCGCACCATCACCTTGCAGCCCGCATCCTTGGTCTTTGTGCAGATGGTCGACCCCGACGGCCGCCCGCTGACTGGAGTCATTGCCACCATCGTCGAAAAAGATGGCCGCGTGATCGGCCGTCTCAACACCATGAAAGAAGCCCAAGAGACCCGCTTGGCTTACTTGCGTGGCATCGAGCAGAAACTGGGGCCACTGCTACCAAGCAGCTACTCGGTGAAGATGTTCCGCCCCGGTGAGAAGCCTCGCTTCCACCCGGTCGAAGTGCTACCGAACGCGCGCGATCAGCATCTGCGCCTAGTCTACTAGAACAGTGATTGCCCTGTTGATGCAAGCGGCTGAGCCGCCATTCCGTGGTGCCGGAGAGTTCTCAGCTCTTGGTGGCGCGCTGGTTTGGGCGATCGCCTCGATCCTCTACGCCAAGTCCTTTCGCAAGGGCGGCACCAACGACGCCGTCTGGTTCAAGAACTTCATCAGCACCGTCGTCCTGGGCCTGATCGCTCTGGTCATCGGACGCGAATATGGCGGCGGCTTACCGGCTATGCATGAGTTCGGCTGGATCCTCGCCTCTGGCCTGTTCGGCATGTGGATCGGCGACTGGATGTACTTCATCGCGTTGACCCATTTGGGTGTCAGTCGCTCGGTCATCTTGACCATGGCAACTCCTGCATTGACCGCCATGTTCGCATGGTGGATCTATGGCGAAGTCCTAATCGTCGGCCAATGGATCGGCATCTTGTGCGTGGTCGGTGGCAGCATCCTGGTCGAGAGCCGACGCCTGAAGCCTGCCGCTGCTGAGCCCCAGGATGAGAAGGAAGGCGCCGCCGCTGCAGAAGAAAGCCTGGCACCGGTGCGCTCCCTGAAGGTGGGCTATCTCTCCTGCCTTACCGCAACCTTGGCCTGGACTCTCAGCAACCTGTTGGTTCGCAAGGGCCTGGTCGAGACCGGCGCCGTCACCGGTGGCGCCCTGCGCTTGGCCGCAGGTACCTTCGGATTCGCCGTGTGGTTCCTGTTTCGCGGACAACTACGCCAGCAGATACGCAAGCTCGGCACCTGGGATAGTTGGCGCAAGTTCGCCTTCCCTACCTTTCTGGGCACGGTGGTCGGCATGAGCCTCTATGTGGCCGGCTTCAAATGGGCGCCACAGGGCGTGGCCTCGAGTCTGGCGTCTACGGTGCCGTTGTTCGCCTTGCCGCTGTCGATCTGGCTGCTGCACGAGAAATCGAGCTGGCGTGGCTGGCTAGGCAGCATCGTGGTCGTGATTGGCGTTTTCTTGGTCGGGAAAGTGCTCTAAACCCTTCTGTTCACGCCATTTTCGCAAAATATCGCCCGCGATTGGCGAATTAGTGCGTAACAATGAGCAAGGTGAACAAACGACTAATCCCCCTACTCCTGGTCGCCGGCGTCATTGCACTTGCTGTCTATCTGATCAGATCGATCAACGACCCCGATTCCACCACGAATGGTGGTGGCACAACCCCTCCCACTGCTTCCGGCGAAAACGCCGAACTGGAGCAGGCAGAGCTCGAAAACAATAGCGATATCCCGCTTCCTGATTCGGACCTCAGCTTCGAGCCACAAGCACTGGAGCGCTCTGAATTCTCCAACGCGGCGCTGATCGTCGACGTGGTTCTCGACAGCCAAGGAACGACCGCCGATTCCTTCGATCTGTTGCTAGTCGATTTCGATGAGGAGATCACCACCTTGCATCAGCGTTCCGAACATGTCGACCTGGCGAATATCAGCAATGTCGAATATGTATGTGCTCGTGGACCGGAGGGATGGTCCAAGATGTACGCGGTTGCCGATGCAGAAGATATTGACGGCACCCCGCATGTGCAAGTCACCTTGGATCAACCTCGCGTTGGTTTCCAAATCACCAGCCACAGCAGCGATGGCGTATCCACCGCCAATGCCAAGCTCACCCTGGAAGCTATCAACGGCGTAGCCGTCAGTTATCTACGCAGCAGTCTGGCCAGCGCCAAGATGGATGCTGACACCACCGGCACCTTCCGACTCGAAGAAATGCCGCCGGCGGTCTACGAAGGCAGTTTGACCTTGGCAGGTCATGTGCCGCAAACCCTGTCGATCGACCTCAGAGAAGCAAGCGATCATTCGCTGGATGTCAGTTTTGAGCCTTCTGGAAGTACGTCGGGGCGCATCGTTTCTGAGGGCAAAGGTCTGGCAGAAACCACCGTCGCTCTTCTTTCCGCCGATTTCCAAGACAACCTGTTTGGTTTTGGACTCGATGACTTCCGCAGTGTCGGCGAAATGCCCGACGCCGTAGAAGCATTCAACATCACCACCACCGACGCCAACGGCAACTTCCAGCTGAGCCTAGCTGCCGCCGGCGAGTATCAGATCCTGGTCGCGGCTGAGGGTTTCTTGCCGTTGATCAGCGCCGACCCCATCACCGTGATTGCGCATGAGAATACCGATTGCGGCGATATCGAGATGGAGCTCGGCTTCGGCTTGAACTTGGTGGTGGTTGATTCCAAGGCGATCGCCGTGCCTGATGTCAGCGTGCGTTGGTATCGCAATGCGGGCAGCAACCTAGTGGAAGCTAGGCGTCGCGGCACAGTGGAACAACACACCACCAATGATCGTGGTGTCTTGAAGTTGCGTGGTCTGCCTGCTGCGCAGATCACCTTGGAGCTGACCCATCCGGATTATGCCCATTTAGTCCTGGAGCATGATTTCTCCGGTCGCACCAAGAAGACCAATGATCCGCTCGAGGTGGTACTTCAAGTTGGTGCTTCGGTCGCCGGTTCGGTGATTGATGGGCGCAGCGGCATGCCAATCGCGGACGCCAGCCTCGAGTTACATACGACCAGCAACAACTCGGGCTTCGGTGCCTTGATTCGTGGTTCCGATTGGGATGCTACCAGTGGCCAAGATGGCAAATTCGATTTTGCCCACCTGCCAAGTGATGAGTACATCTTGATCGCGCGTCACAGCGACTTCGCCGAGACCCAAGTCGGTCCGCTGACGGTCGAAGGCAGCGCCGTCGAGAACATCACCGTGATGATGCACCCCGGTGGAACGCTGTTGGTTTCGGTGTTGGACAGTGATGGTGTTGGAATCGCCGAAGCTACTGTGCAAGCCGTCAACACCGAAGCGCAGCAAGTGCTGACTGGTGACACCGATGAAGAGGGATTGGCGCGCATCGAGAACGTCGCGCCCGGTAACTACCAGATCGCCTTCACCGACATCTCTGCCTTCGATACCGATAACAACACCGGCAATATCGACGTCCGTTTCAAGTTCGTCACGGTCGAAGAGAACCAAGAAGTCGAAGTGGTCCTTGGTGGTCCGATCCTCAGCGCCGACGTCGAAGGTGTGGTGCGCATGGGCAGTGAGTTGATCAATGCCGCGACCGTCGCCATCATCACCGATAGTGGCATCAAGACTGATAGTTCCGATGAGACGGGTGCCTACAAGATTGAAGGTGTGCCACTTGGCGCTTACACCATCCTGGTTCGCACCGGCTTACCGCTACGCGGTGGTTCGACCTTCTACGATTACATTGCGATCGATCACGAAGGCACCATTACGCGCGATATCGATATACCCAATGCTGGTGTTGAGATCACCGTGATCGGCGCTGCGGATCGCATAGGCTTGGCTAGCATTCCAGTAACCGTACGGCCAATGGATGGCAGCAATATCTCCGGTGGCGATTTCGGTCTGACTGATGAAGCTGGCGTGGTTAGGTTCCCAAGCTTGCCCGCAGGTGAGTACATCATCTCGGCCGGTAATGCCGCCGCCAGTTTCTTGGCGTCGTCGGAAGCCGGCTTCGGTTCCTTGCAGAAGAGTCACGTTTTTATCGAAGAAGGATCCGGCATCCAGAAGATCGAGATGGCCTTGCAATTAGGAGCCACTTTCAAGGTGCAGGTCACCGACCCTGAAGGCAATCTGCTTTCAGGAGTGCATATGCATTACCTCGATGCCGAAGGCCAGCCTTTGAACATCCTGTCCTTCAAAGGAACCAATAGCAAAGGTGTGGCCGAGATGACTGGCTTGCCCGCTGGTCCTGGCATCATCCATGTGCGTCATCCGCAACTGGGTAGCAAGGAGATCCAGGTCAACCTGAAGGCCGGCGAAGCCACCAAGCAACGGGTCCAACTGGAACGTGGCACCGTGGTCTACGTCAGCGTGACGGATGCCAGCGGCGCCCCTCAATCGGGTGTCTTGGCGACCGCCTTGGATCGCCGAGGCTCGCCGATCTCCTACCTGTGGAGCCAAGAAGAGACCCAAGCGACCAACGCTGCTTTCTTCAGCGGTGGGGAACAGAAGCTCGGTCCATTGCCGGATGGGGACTACCTGATCCAGCTCTATCGCCCCGGCAACCCACCAGTGAGGCATGTCGTGGCGGTCAAGGGAGAGCAGGAAATGCATCTGAGCCTTCCCTATTCGGCCGAGTAAGGGTAGGCTCTCCGCCATGTTCCACCGCGTCTTCATCGCGAACCGTGGGGAGGTGGCTGCACGATTGGTGCGCGCCTGCCGCGACATGGGAATCGAGCCGGTTTGCGCCGCCTCCGAACCCGACCTAGCCGCTGGCTTCCCCTATCTTGAGCAGGCCGCCGAGGTTGTTTGCCTTGGCCCTGGTGCCGCTGCGGATTCCTACCTGAAAATGGAGGAAGTCGTGCAGGCCGCACGCCAAAGCCATTGCACGGCTCTGCACCCAGGCTGGGGATTCCTGGCCGAGAACAGTTTGTTTGCAGCCTTATGCGAACAGCATGGCGTCAAGTTCATCGGACCATCACCAGCTGTGATGGATCAGATGGGTTTGAAGGTCGCCGCGCGCGCCGCTGCCAGTGCTGCCGGCCTGCCGGTGGTACCCGGTTCCGATGGCATGTTGACCAGTGTCGAAGAAGCTGTGGCGATGGCCGAAAGCATTGGCTTCCCAGTGGTACTGAAGGCCGATGCCGGTGGCGGTGGCCGCGGCATCCGCCGCTGCGACAACTCCAACGAGATCAAAGAAGCCTTCGTATCCGCGGCGCGTGAATCCCTTGCCGCATTCGGCAATGGTGACTTGTACATGGAGAAGTACTTGGTCGGCGGACGCCACATCGAGTTCCAGGTCATTGGCGATGGTCTAGGCAACGCAATCCATCTCGGCGAACGCGAGTGCTCGATCCAGCGTCGGCATCAGAAGTTGTTGGAAGAAGCTCCTTCTCCTGCGCTGAACGCAGAGCAACGTGATTACTACGGCGGCCTTTCTGCAGCGGCTGCCGCGCAATGGAACTACGCCGGTGTTGGCACTATGGAGTACTTGTTGGCCGACGACGGCAAGCTGTACTTCCTGGAGATGAATACGCGCTTGCAGGTGGAGCATCCGGTCACCGAATGCATTACTGGCATCGATTTGGTCCAAGCGCAGATTCGCATTGCTGCCGGCGAAGGCTTGCCATGCAAACAAGAAGATGTGCAATGGAATGGTCATGCCATTGAAGTGCGTTTGAATGCCGAGGATCCCGAGCAAGATTTCCGTCCGGCACCTGGTCGTTTGGATTGTTTCGATCTTCCGGATCTGGAAGGCGTGCGGGTCGATAGCCACCTCACCACCGGCTCGAAGATTCCGCCGCACTACGATTCGCTGATCGCCAAAGTCATTGCCCACGGCAGCAATCGCTCCACAGCCACCAGCACCATGCTGAGTGCTCTGGAGCAGACCAAGATCGAAGGTGTGCCCACCACCGCAGGGCTGCATACACGCATTCTGAGCTGTGAGGACTTCCAAAAAGGGGCTTTTGACACCCTTTGGCTGACAGATTTCCTTGAACGTAGCTAGATTTACCCCCTGAAAACCCTCATGAAGCAGGACTTCGCAATCCTCCTGCTGGCTGGCCTTGCTGTCGTCAGCCTGTCCTTCCAAGAGCCTACAGCCAGTCAAGAACCGCCTGCCCCTCAGAATCCAGCGGATATGGATCCAATGGAGCTGATGGCCAAAATGATGAAGGTTGGCCAGCCTGGCGAGCCACACAAGGCGTTGATGGCCATGGCCGGCAATTGGGAGACCAAAATCAAGATGAAGATGGCTCCTGATGCTCCTTGGGAGGAGTAGACCGGCAAGTCGAAGATTCAGAAGGCCCTTGGCGGCCGCTACATCATCGAGAAGTTCTCGGCTGAGTTGGGCATGATGGGCAAATTCGAAGGTCTGCTGATCCTCGGCTAAAACAACCTCACCGAAGAGTACGAGTCGATCTGGATGGACAACTTCTCCACGTCGCCAGCGCGCGCTGCTGGCAACCACAACGATGCCGGTGCCATGGTCATGAAAGGCTTGATGAAGGACCTAATCACCCCAGATGGCCGTCCTTACCGCCACGAGACCACGCCAAAAGACGACGATCACCAGTTGATGCAGATATTCGATACCATCCCCCTCACGGCGACGTGATGGTGATGGAATTTGAATATACGCGGGTCAAGTAAGACCCTCGGCGGAGTTACCCTTTTGCCCCATGGCGATTGTCCCCCTCCACCCCTTCGGAAGCCCACAGGAACGCTTACTTGACCGCAAAGAGGTCAAGAGCAACTCGGTTTTTATGGCCGGCCTTGCTGAAACTTTGGCCGCCAATCGCGCCAAGGTGAAAGCCGGCTGGGGCGAGAAGTATGTGGAGCGTGTTCACGCCAAAGGAAAGCTCACGGCCTGGGAACGGGTCGAAGCACTCAAAGATGAAGGTGCCCCGGTTTATCCGTTGGGCACTTTCGTGAATTGGGAGCGCGATTTCGATCAGGGCGGACGCATCCTGCAGGCTCCTGGCGCAGGAGTCGTCACGGTATTCACCAAGGTCGAGGATCGTTGGGTGATGGTGATCGCCAACGACAACACGGTTGCATCCGGTTCCTGGTGGCCACAAACGCCTGAGAAGATCGAACGTGCCCAAGAGATCGCCCTGCGCTTGCGTCTGCCGGTGGTCTACTTGGTGGACTGCAGTGGTCTGTTTCTGCCGGAACAAGCCAAGTCCTTCCCGGGCCAAACCGGTGCTGGACATATCTTCATGAAGAACTCGCAGCTGTCGGCTGCGGGCGTGCCACAGATCGCTGGCGTATTCGGCGACTGCATTGCCGGTGGTGGTTATATGCCGATCATCTCCGATCGCGTCTACATGACCGAACAGGCCTATATGGTGATCGCTGGTGCAGCCTTGATCAAAGGCGCCAAGTCTCAACATCTGACTTCGCTCGGCATCGGTGGCCCTGAAGTCCATGTCAGTCGTTCCGGTTGCGCCGATGAACGCGTACCGGATGATGAAGCTTGCCTGCGCGCCATTCGTGAAGAAGTCGCGCGCACTGCCGCAAGCGGCGCCGACTTCCGACGTGGCGGCGTAGAGCCAGCTCCCCCACGCTTTGAAGCGACCGAGTTGGATACCTTATTCCCGCCGGACCACCGTACCTTCTACGATTCCCGCGAAGTGCTGGCGCGCTTGGTCGATCGCTCCTTGTTCTGGGAGTTGATGCCAGGTTTCGGTCAAGAGATGGTGGTTGGCGTTGGTCGCGTGAATGGTCTTTACTGTGGCTTCATCGCCAACGTGCAAGGTCCAGTGCCTGATCCAGAGCGCCCCGGCAAGGTGCGCCCTGGCGGCATCTTGTATCGCGACGGCATTGCCAAGATCTCGCAGTTCTCGCGCGCTTGCAACTCCGACGGCATCCCGATTGTGTGGTTGCAAGACATCTCTGGCTTCGACATCGGCACCGACGCTGAAGCGCGCGGCTTGCTCGGTTATGGATCCAACTTGATCTACACCAACAGCAGCAATGAAACGCCCATGTTCACTGTGCTGATGCGCAAGGCCAGCGGCGCGGGTTACTACGCCATGGCGGGCCTGCCTTACGAGCCCGTGGTGCAACTAAGCACCACCATCGCGCGCCAATCGGTGATGGAAGGGCGCACTCTGGCGATCGCCGCTTACAACACCAAATTGGATGATGACTTCAACATCGCCAGCGAAGATGAAGCCGAACGCGAAGCCATCGCCAAGGGCATGGCCGCCGTGGAAGAGCGCATCGAAGGCGACATGGATCCCTACAAAGCCGCCAGTCAACGTGACACCGATGAAATCGTGTCGCCGGCGGAACTGCGCGGTTGGTTGGAATGCTTGGTCGAATCGGCTTATCAAGCGCAAGGCTATCGCCGCGTCAAGAACCCGCGCATCTGGTCGCTGCATGA
Organism: Planctomycetota bacterium; assembly: GCA_024229395.1. GTDB lineage: Bacteria > Planctomycetota > UBA1135 > UBA1135 > UBA1135. The sequence goes on from JAAESM010000050.1 coordinate 289,812, forward strand.
TCTTGCAGCCATCTCTGGAGGTGCATAAGCATTACCATCATGGAAGTTCGCGCAATGGAACTATTGTCCAAGTCTTCCGCTGACGGCGAAGGCTGGAGCTTGCACTGCCCAGCGGTCGGACGCGTGGTCGACTTGCCCATGCCCGGAGTACGTCTGGTGCCCGGACAGCAATGTGGTGCCATCGACATCCTTGGCGTACGCCATCGCCTGCTGGTTCCTTCTGGCGTTGCAGGATTTGTGACAGATTCCGTGGATCGCAGTCAACGGCTGCACTCCTGCGGCTACGGCGAAGTGCTGTTCACTGCTCAAGAAGCCACCGATGCCGTGGCGTCGGCGTTCAAGACCGCGGTCGATGCCGCCGAGACTGCTGGCCATTACATCAGTGCACCGCAAGATGGCCGTTTCTATCAACGCCCTGATCCCGACAGCCCACCCTTCGTGCAAGTCGGCGATGAGATCGAGTACGGCCGCACGGTCGGTCTGCTGGAAGTCATGAAGACCTTCAGTCCGGTCAAGTACACCGAGCAGCCGGGTCATCCGCCGCGGGCCAAGGTCAAGGCCATCCTGGTGGATGACAACGCCGACGTCGAAGACGGCCAAGCCTTGATCGAGATCGAATCTTGAGCGATTCCAAGTCGCCGCAACAGCAACTGCTTTTGGCGGAGCTGCATGGCTACACCGCTGCTGATTCCACCGAGGAGCAGCACCGTCGCGACATGATCGATTTGGTCGATGCGCAAGAGGCCTGGTGGCATCGCGATACCTTGCCCGGACACATCACCGCCAGCGCCTTCGTGGTTTCACCGGATCTGCATAACTTGCTGCTGCACTTTCATCGCAAGCTAGATCGCTGGTTGCAGTTCGGCGGCCATGATGAAGGCGAGCAACATCCGGCCAAGGCGGTCTTGCGCGAGTTAGTCGAGGAAAGCGGCTTGCAGCACTTCGATTTTTTCGGCGACCCCGCCTTCTTCGATCTGGATATCCATCCGATCCCGGAATCTCCGAAGATGGCGGCGCACTTGCACTACGACGTACGATTCCTGTTTGTCGCCGATGACCGCCAAGAACTCAATCCAGCCGATGGCGAAAGTGACCTACTGCGCTGGATGAGCCTTAAAGATGCCACCGAAGCTCTCGACGAAGACGCTTCGCAGCGGGTCTACCGTAAGATGTTGGATTTGCGAGATGCCAGAAAACAGTAGCAGGCCTTTTTTTCGTGGTAGGCTTATTTCATGCCACCCGATTTTTGGCTCATCGCTTCTCAAGCCTTGGCTGTCGGTAGCTTAGTAGTTATCGGGATCCAGATATATAAGCAGCGTCAAACGCGACGCCGAGTTCATCACTTAGTCGATGAACTCGCAAGCGGCAGACGTGACTTGATGCAACTGCGTTATCGTTCGAACTCCAACACTATGTTGATGGAGGTCTCGAGCCTATTCATTCGTAGCCACAGCGACGACGTCGATGACGTAGTCGATCGTGGCCTGGAAACGCTCGGTGACTTCATGCGCACCGACCGCGCTTATGTGTTCATGTTCGACATGCATAGTTGGACCATGTCGAATACCCATGAGTGGTGTGAAGATCCTCTGCTCACCGAAAAGGATGGCCTGCAGGATTTGAACATTCGCGATTTCGGTTGGTTCGTGAATCGCATCCTGGCACGCCAAGTCGTACAAATTCCGGTGGTCGCACGGATCCCAGAGGAGGCGGAGAATTTTCGCCGCGTACTGGAGCAACAATCAATCTTATCGCTGGTTGCAGTTCCTATGATCTGCCGCGACAACGTCATCGGTTTCATCGGTCTGGATAGCGTGCGCCGACAACGCACATGGTCCGACGACGAGACCGCCGTACTGCGTACCGTGTCTGAGATCTTCGCTTCGGAACTTTCGCACCGCACCGCCGAGAGTGAAGCGCAAACCAACCGCCAGCAGTTCGAGACCCTGCTGTCCTATGCGCCAGTAGCTATGTTCGTCTTCGACCGCCAGGGCAAAGTTCTGCTAGCTGTTGGACGTGCCCTCGCACGTGCTGGCATGATCACCAGCCAACTGCCTGGAAAGTCTGGTTTTGACCTGTTGAGCAAATCGCCGCAGATGCTGCTGGACCTGGAGAAAGGCCTTTCTGGCCAAGAGTTCCGCTCCGAAGTGGTGTTCGGCAAACGCGTCTTCGACAGTTATTACACGCCAGTTTTCTCTGAGTTCCAGAAGCTCGACAAGCTCATCGTGATCGCCACCGACGTCACCGAGCGCACCTTGGTCGAGGAGCAGCTAAACCAGGCCAAGCTTTACGATCCAGTCACGCTGCTACCAAACCGCAGCTTGTTCTTGGATCGCTTGCGCTTGTTCATCGACAAGCGATATCTCGATCATTCGCAATCAGCTGCAGTCTTGTTCTTCGACCTGGATCGCTTCGTACCGCTGAATGATGCGCTCGGCATGGAAGCCGCTAACGAGGTGCTGCGCCAAGTCGCGAAAATCCTTAAGGATTTCTTCTCGCCAGCGACTTTGATCGCGCGTGTCGGTTCCGACGAGTTCGCGGTCCTTATCGAGAACGTGCGCTCCGAAAACGAGATCACCAGCATCGCCGCGGAAGCGCAGGAAGCCCTGCGCAGTGGCGTCGCCGTCAGCGGGCGCCGCATTGCATGTACCGCCAGTATCGGCATCTCGATGTCGTCGGAGCAGCACAAGGCACCGGAGGATTGGTTACGCGAATCGCATACCGGCATGGTGGCAGCCAAGCGCAAAGGTGGTGCAATTGCCGAGGTCTTCCGCCCAGTCATGCACACCCACATCCTCTCCAGTTGGAAGCTTGAGGAGGAACTCAACAACGCCATTGAGAAGGATCAGATCGATGCCTGGTTGCAGCCGATCGTTGACCTGGAGAGTGGCACGCCCGTCGGCTTCGAGGCGCTGGCGCGCTGGTCGCACCCGGAAGGCGGCATGATCCCACCGGCGCAGTTCATTCCGATCGCCGAAGATAACGGCAGCATCGGCGAAATCTCGTGGACGATGTTGCGCAAGGCCAGCGCTATGTTGAAGATGTGCCACGAGCTTGGCGAGAAATGGCATGACCTTTACGTCAGCGTGAACCTGTCGCCAAAACAACTTGGTGATCCGTCGATTCTGGAACGCACGTGCGACATCTTGCGCGAGCATGGACTCGAGCCACGCCATCTCAAATACGAGATCACCGAGCGCGACGCCATCAACCCTGGCGAGGATGTGCTGCCGATCCTGGAGTCCTTCCAGATGGCCGGCATTCAACTGAGCTTGGATGACTTTGGCACCGGCTACAGCTCCTTGAGTTACTTGAACCAATTGCCCGCATCATCGATGAAGATCGACCGCAGCTTCGTAGTCAGCATGGACCGTTCCAGCACCGGCCGCAAGGTCATCTCATCGATCCTGCTGCTCGGCCAAGGATTGAATATGGAGATCATCGCCGAAGGCATTGAGACCGCCGAGCAACGCGAACAGCTGTCCGGCATGGGATGTGGCCTCGGCCAAGGTTTCCTGTTCGCGAAACCGATGCCACTCCCCGCCGTCATCGCCTACTTGGATAAGAATCAGTTCCTTGGCGCCATGGCGTCGGCTTCCAAGTAACCGCTGAAGAAGATCCTGCGGTTACATTCGTTCACTGGCGACGAACGATAGTGCATCCAGACTTCACGACCGCTGGTGAAGCAGACGCCGGTCTCCCAGCGCAATGGATAAGGCAGCTCGCGCATGGGTGAATCGAAGACCACACGGCGATCACGCTCGTAGCGACTCTCGATCCACAGACGATCGCTGTGGTTGATCTTGATAATCTCATCCTCGTAGGAAAGGAACCACATGTCAGTGAGCACGAAGCGCAAGCCATCGGGCACCACGAGCAGCTGCGTCTCGGTGTTCTCTTCGAAACGGATGCTATCCCAGATCGGCTGACGCTGTGGCACGACTGCATAATTGGTGTAGCCTTCTACGGTGGCGGCACGTGGTGCGAACACGACAAGCAAAGGCGCGGCAATCAGGACCGCGAGAAGAAATGTTGAAGAAGTAAGTTTCATGGTCGTAGACAAAGCGGAGAATCCGCTGAGCGATGTTAACCTGTGATGGCATGAAGCATGTACTTGTACTGAACCTGGTGGGGCTAAACCGCGCCCTGATCGACTCTGGCGCCATGCCAGCGGTGCAAGCCTATGCCCAAAAGCAGCGGCTGCTTGAGGTCGTGCCTCCTTTGCCAGCGGTCACATGCACAGCTCAGGCCGACATGATGATGGGCTGTAACGCCAATCAGCACGGCGGTGTGGCCAATGGTTGGTACTTCCGTGACCTCGCGGAAGTGTGGCTATGGCGGCAATCGGTCAAGTTGATTGACGGCAACGGTGCACTCGAATCGATCTTCCAACGCTGGAAGCGCGCCTACCCCGAGTCCACGACTGCCCAAGTATTCTGGTGGTGGAACCTGCCTGGTCATGCCGATCTGTGCATCACGCCGCGCCCCACCTATTATGCCGACGGCCGCAAGAGCCCTGATACGCATAGCTCGCCGCCGTCGTATCGCCTTGAGTTGCAGGAAGAGCTGGGTGATTTCCCGCTGTTCCGTTTCTGGGGACCGGGTGCTGACATCGCCAGCACGCGTTGGATCGCCGAGGCCGTGCGTCACACCATGCGCAAGCACAAGCCCGGCCTAGTCATGGGTTACTTGCCACACTTGGACTATGACCTGCAGCGCTATGGTCCGAACTCCTCGCAAGCCAAGGCCGCAGCCGCCGAGTTGGATAAAGAAGTCGCGCGCCTACTCGAAGAAGCCGAGTTGCTCGGTTATGAAGTCATCTTGCTGAGCGAGTATGGCATCGAGGAAGTCAACCAAGCGGTGTTCCCGAATCATGTCTTGCGTGATGCCGGTTTGCTGGAAGTTCATCCTGCACGCAATGGTGCCTTGTTGGACCCGGGCAACTCACGCGCCTTCGCGGTTTGTGATCACCAACTCGCACATGTCTATGTCGATGACCCTGCCGACTTGGCTAAAGTGCGCGAACTACTGAGCAATCTGGAAGGCGTCGAGCAGTGTTATGGCAGTGAGGAACTGGAGGCACTCGGCTTGGCCCATGCGCGTAGCGGTGAGCTGGTCCTTGTTGCAGAACAGGGTTTCTGGTTTGCCTACCCCTATTGGACCGGCAATGATCAAGAACCGGACTTCGCGCGCACCGTCGACATCCACCGCAAGCCAGGATACGACCCATGCGAGTTGCTGTTCGATCCGAACATCTCATGGCTGAAGCCACGGCTAGCCTTGAAGCTGCTCGGCAAGAAGCTCGGTCAACGCACGATGATGAACGTCATCCCCACCGATACTTCCTTGGTGCGCGGTTCGCACGGACGCCCACCATCGTCGGCAGAAATGGCACCCGTGTGGATCGGCCCGGTAGACTTGGCGCCGCATGGACAAAAGACAACCGCGGCCAACGTCTTTCAACGTCTAGCCGCGGTTGATGAATAGCCGAGCAGTGTGCGTCTGCTCCGCTAGCTGTTCCTAGTGCCAGCGTGCGATGCTGTTCTCGCGCTTGGCACCGAGGTCGAAGACCCATTGTGCGCCAACGGTGAAGAACTTCTCTTCCACATAACCTGGGTTTGTGTGGGTCATGAACATCGAGAAGCGGTTGTTCTCGTTAACCGAGTAGGTCACGAAGCCAGAGTGGTAAGAGGCATCGTTATCGATAGGGCCAGCGATACCGAGCACGTCGTTGCGAGACAGCAACGCACCTGCGGACCAACTGGCATCGTAGACGAATTCGTACATCATCCATTCACCACGCGACTCATCATCTGCCAAGGTGCCTGGGCCGGAGCGGAACTCCGCATCGCTGATCCACAATTCGGCGGACAGTTCGTGCGACATGGTCGAATCGGGGACTTCCCAAAGGAATCCGAGGTCGAAACCGCGCAGGGTATTGCGGGCGTCGAGGCGTTCGGTGGAGCCACCACCCAAGTCGGTGAACAGCGGTTGTTCTGGAGCGTAGTAAGCACTGGCTCCGGCACGCCCTTTCATGCCACTACCGAAGTTCAACTGCAAGGAAGCACGTGCGGTACCTGCCCAGTTGGAGAAGCCGCGACGACCGACGCCGGCAGGCCCGCTGGAATCCAGACCGTTACCGAAGCCATCGACGTCTTGGCTTTCGACGTCGCCAGCCAAACCGACCGACCAACGGAAGTAGCCATCCTCGATCGGCATGCCGTGGTGCAGTTCGGCACCAGTCATGACCATGTTGCCGCCGAGAAAGGAGCGGCGTACACCATCCAAGGAAGGTGCTGCGAACTCATTCGCCATCACGGTGTTCCATGCGCCAAGGTCAGCAAGATACTTACCGACTTGTGCATCCATGCGGCCGGGGACGAAGTCACCAGCGAAGTCTTCGATCCATGCACCTGCTTCGCGCAACACGAAGTCGGTGCCGTTGCCACCGTCGGAGAAATCCAAGGTCGCGAAGGCGTGGCCCGTGCCATAAACAGGACTTGCGAAGTTGATCTGTGCACTACGGATGCGCAAGTCGTTGAACTCCTCGATCGAGTCTTCCTTCTCGGTGAACTCGGCGAATAAATCCAAGGTCAAACCGAAGGACATGTCGCGGATGAAACGACCGGTCGGGGAATCCCACTCGGGACCGTCTTCTGCCAACCAAGCAGCTAAGGCTTCAGCCTCCACATCGGTGACAGGCGGCTCTAGGCCCATTGGTACTTCTACGACGATTGGCTCCTGCGGCTCCTGCGGCTCCTGCGGCTCCTGCGGCTCCTGCGGCTCCTGCGGCTCCTGCGGCTCGTCGGCCACCAAGGCATCGAAGATGGATGGTCCCTCTTCGACGACCGGTTCGACCGGCTCCTGGAATAGCGGCAGCGGTGCAAAAAGTAGGAGTTGAGCGGTGATTAACATGATGGTCACTTCGTTTACGGGTGCAGCCAGTACGGGGCGTCGACCGCGTATGAAAACTAGGTTATAGGATACCCAAGTACAGTCCAAATCCAAGCTTAGCGATGACTTTTGCCCGCTTTTTGATAGGCCAAAAAGACCCGAAGTCGGTGGTTCTAGATACAATGCCTGCCCACAGGAGTGGAAGAATGGCTGACAACACTGAGCACCCGGTCTACGGTTCCACTTCGGAAACGGCCCCAACTGAGCGCCAAATGCCGTCCAAAGTGACGGTGCCAAGCTTGGTTGCCCGCAAAGGAACGGCGAAAAAGATCCTTTGCCTAACGGCTTATGACTACCCCACTGCGCGGCTGGTAGATGAAGCAGGCTTCGACTTGATCCTGGTCGGTGATTCGATGGCCAACGTCGTGCTAGGCCACGCCAGCACCTTGAAGATCTCCTTGGACCAAATCATCAGTGCCACGCGTGCAGTGAAACGCGCTGCAGACCGGCCCTTAGTCGTGGCCGACATGCCCTTCGGCACTTACCACGTGTCGCCTGCCGATACCGCGAGTAACGCACTGCGTTTGATTCGCGAAGGTGGTGCTCAAGCAGTCAAGTTGGAAGGTGGTGAAGCACGTGCACATCTGGTGCGCACCTTGGTCGACGCCGATATCCCAGTAATGGGTCACATCGGTTTGTTGCCACAGTCCGTCAACGCGCGCGGTGGTTATCGCGTGCAAGGCAAGACTGCCGAAGGCGCCCGGCAATTGTTGAATGATGCCCTAGCGCTGGAAGAAGCTGGAGTCTTCGCCATCGTGCTCGAAGGTGTTCCGGCCAACGTTGCTGAAAGAATCAGTGAACGTCTGACCGTGCCGACCATTGGCATCGGTGCTGGTGGTGGTTGCGATGGACAAATCCTGGTCTTCCACGACGTGATGGGATTGTCACTTGGGCCAGCACCGAAGTTCGTCAAGCGCTACGCGAATGTAGCGGAGATCATGCGCACGGCTTTGGGTGAGTTGGTGGATGATATGCGTACCGGTGATTTCCCGGCCGAGGAGCATACTTACCCCACCCACGAAGAGCTTCCCGACGATTGGGACTACGGCATCTAGCCGATCAGAATTCCTTCTCGACCGTGATGCGCTTGCCCTGCATGAAGTGTCCGGCATTGGCGATATCCGGAGCAATCTTCACAGTCTCTCCCAAACCATGCGTTCCCTGGAGTTTGGCATGCGCACTTCGTAGGCCACCTAACCACCAGCGCCTGTCGCAAAGGTAGACCAGGTCGCCTTCATTGGCGGATAAGTGGTGCATGCCTTCTGGGTCTACGCAGACCGTGCCTTCGGCCAGACTGTCATCGACTTCCCAGGTCATTGGCAACTTGAAGCCGGGCGTATCGTTGGGTTCACCACCCTTGAAGTAACGGCGCGCGTAAGACAACGTCCATAGCGTGAGGCCCTCGAGCTTGCGATCCTTGCTGGGTGTCAGCAGGCTGGCGATGATGCCGATGCCGAAGCAGGCCAACAGGTTGTAGAGCGCACCGATGTAGGTGTACGGCGCCTTACCCCCTTCCGGCAATGGGATGCCATGCGAGAACAAGCCGATGATCTGTTCTGGCCAAGTGCGGCCGAGGATGATCAACAAGATGCCTCCAGCGAAGGTCGCGATTGCACCCGCGGAGTTGAAACGCTTCCAGAAGATGCCAAGGAAGATGCAGGCCACAAGTGGTGGCGAGATGGTGCTCTGGAAGAAGGCGTGGGCGGTGTAGAGGTCCTCGAACTGCGCAAACATCCAAGCCGCTGCCACACCAATCAAGGTGCCGATGGCAGAGATAATCATGGCCGCGCGCAGGAAGTGCTTGTCGCCACGTTCCTTGTTGCGCCATTTCATAATCGGCTTGTAGATATCGTTGATCGCGATCGCTGCCGAAGCGTTGATGTAGGTGTCCACCGACGACATCAAAGCCGCAGTCACTGCTGCCACGAAGAAGCCGAAGCCTGCCGTTGAGGTGAGCAGTTGCGTGACCATCACGAACACCGTGTCCGGTGCCATGTCATCAGGGAGAATGCCGGGCTCAGTCTCGACCATGCCTGCGCCAATCCAACCGGCACAACACACTGCGATTGCCGATAGCGGCAAGGCGAACAGCACGTTGAAGGCTGCAGCCTTACGACCATGATCGACCGAACGGCATGCCATGAAGCGCATGATCAAGCCCTGACTCATGAACAGGAATGCGATCGAACCAGCGATCGCATCTTGCCAGAAGATGCCGACGAAGTTGAAACTCGGGTCATCGTTGAAGTTCGCCAGTGGCAACTTGAACTCGTCGGGCAAGGCATTCCAGAAGGCGTCGAAACCGCCAAACCAGTTCAATCCAAGCAGGAAGAGCATCAGGCCAGCGAACAGCAGGATGAAACCCTGCAGCAGGTCGGTGAAGATCACCGCAGTCTGTCCACCGAAGGTGATGTAGACACCAGCGACCACCGCCACCACCCAGATGATGTCCATCAGGCTCCAACCCAGAGCGCCTCCGACGATGGGCTCCAAGGTGCGTGCCATGGTCAAGAAACCAATACCCACATAGCCGATCATGTAGACCAGCTGCACCAAGGTGGCGAGCAGGCGCACGAAGGGATTGAAGCGTCGTTCGAAATACTCCGGGATCGAACGCACCTTCATGTAATAGACGATTGGTAACCAACCGAAGATGAACAACGGCATGAAGAACCAGTCGTTCATGTACGCCATTGAACCGGAGAACCCGTTCTCGAAACTCTTGGCGCTGTACTTGACGAAGCTATGACTGCCGACGCCGGTCGCGACGATCGACATGGTGATCAGCCACCAGGAGAAACGTCGGCCGCCGAAGAAGAAGTCCGAGGTGGAGCGGTTGAACTTGGCGAAGTAAGAACCGAAACCAAGCACCACCACGAAGTAACCGATCAGGATGCTCCAGAACAGTGGCGATTCGCCGGCAGCCGCGGCGGCTTGCGAGGCGGCATCGGATGGAGTCTCGGCCGCGTGTTGCAGCAACATCAAGGGCAGGTTCATCAGGCTACAGATTGATAGCGGCGAGAGTGCCAAGTCCGTGGATGGCTGCGTACCAGCAGAAGCCGAAGAGCAAGACGCCGAGCCAACGACGATGTGAACGGCGCTTCCAATCCAACGCGCCGCTCTTCAGGACCAGCAGGATGCCGCTGAAGAAGCAGAAGCCTCCAACTCCGTACAGATAGATGTACGGCAACCAAACGCGATCAAAGGGCAAGTCCATCGGCACAACATCATAGCCGCGCCTGCGCTTGTCGAGCGCCGGCCTGCGGCTTTGCTGGGTGGAAGCATGGTGGGAGTTGTGCTGCATCCGCGCACCGCTTAGAATCGCCCCTGCATCTAGACGGGAGGAGGGTAAGGCCCTGCGAATCTCGGCCAACCGGCACAGCACGGTGGCAATGCCTTTCGCTGCGGCGAAGCGATGCGGGAGTCCTCTCCTACCGTCGGTGGTGCATTCTTCATGAATCCAAGCCCTCCACCACGGCCCGACCTTCAAACCACCCTCGAAAGCAGCATCCTGGTGCTCGACGGCGCCATGGGCACGCAACTGCACGAACGCGGCATCGCCTTCAATAGTAGCTTCGAGACCGCCAACGTCGACAAGCCGAACTGGGTGCAGGAAGTCCATCAATCCTTCCTGCAAGCGGGCGCCGACGCCATCCTAACCAATACCTTTGGTGCCAACCGCTATCGCCTTGGCCGCCACCAACTTGGCGATCAGCTGCAGGCCTTGCTCGAAGCTGGTGGCAGTTTGGCACGCGAAAGTGCCGGCGATCAGGCTTATGTGATCGGTTCGCTTGGACCGCTAGGTGTGGAGCTGGAACCGATCGGACGTCTGGAAGAAGCCGAGGCGCGCTTGGCCTTCGCCGAGAGTGCCAAGATCTTGGCGCCTTTCGTGGATGGCTTCTCGCTCGAGACCTTCGATAACATCGCCGAGCTCGAGCAAGCGATTCGCGCTGTGCGTGAAGTCAGTGACCTTCCGGTCATGGCATTCCTGACGGTAGGCGATGACACGCGCACCCAACATGGTGCAACGGCTTCCTCAGTCGCTGTGCGTGCCGCAAATGCCGGCGCCAGCATGGTCGGCTTCAACTGCAGTAGTGGCCCGCGCGTGGTGCTGGAGGCGGTGCGCCAAGCCAGTCAAGAGATTGAACTGCCACTCGGCGCCAAGCCCAATGCCGGTATGCCGCGCCAAGTGGATGGGCGCATCTTCTACGAGAACGACCCGGATTATTTCGCACGTTTCGCACGGCGCTTCCTGCAGGTGGGCGGCCAGGTGATCGGTGGGTGCTGCGGCACGACCCCGGAGCACATTCGCGCCATTACCCGCGCAGCCCGCGCCGGACGTCAGCATATGCACCATGTCGGTGCGCATCCACATCAGGTCAGCGCCAAGCCGAAGAAAGCAAGCCCTGGCGTGGAACCTGTACCGCTGAAGCGCCGCTCGGCTTTCGGCAGTGCCTTGGCCAGTGGACGCACTGTGATCAGTGTGGAGTTGGTGCCACCGCGCACCACCGATACCAGTAAGTTGATCCATGCTGCGCGTGAATTGCATGTTGCAGGCGTGGATGCGGTGAACTTGCCGGATGGACCGCGAGCATCGGCACGCTTGTCGAATATGGCCACCGCCACCATATTGTTACGCGAGACCCGGATTGAACCGTTGCTGCATTTCTGTTGCCGCGACCGCAACCTGCTAGGCATGCAGTCAGACCTGCTCGGTGCTGCCGCTTTGGGTTTGCACAATCTGTTGATCGTGACTGGCGACCCACCTTATCAAGGGGACTATCCCGATCTGACCGCGGTCTTCGATGTCGACGCCATCGGCTTGTGCAACATCGTCGCCAACTTGAATCGTGGTCTGGACCTTGGCGGCAACCCATTGGGATCCCCCACCGCATTCTGCTTCGGCGGGGCCTTGAACCATACTGCACTGGACATGGAGCGCGAGTTGGAACGTCTGAAGTGGAAGGTTGAATCAGGCGTGAACTACCTAATCACTCAACCGGTATTCGACGCCGCTTCCTTACTCGAGATGGAAGCGCATTTCCCCGACGATATGCCGCCCGTACTGGCTGGCATTTGGCCGCTGCGCAGCTTGCGCAATGCCGAGTTCCTGCATTCCGAGGTTCCTGGCGTACGATTACCGCAAGTGATACTGGAGCGTATGCGTAAGGCCGAGGATGCCGGGCGTGCCGCCGAGGAAGGCTTGCTGATCGCAACCGAGACCATCAAAGATTTGCAGGGCAAGGTCGCTGGATTCCAGGTTGCTGCCCCCTTCAACAAGGTCGAACCGGCCCTCGAGCTTACGGAGCTGATTCGCGCAGGCGATTGACCAAACGTGGCAAGGCGGTGACATGCGGCACGATGAAGTCGATGTCTTGCGGGCGCGGACCTACCGACTCCAACACCCAATCAGGTGTATGCGGCAGATGCATGATGCCAATGCCACGTGGCGCGACGGCTTCACCGGCAGCGCGCATTGCCAATGGCATGGCAAGGTCTAAGGAAAGTACATCCCCAACCAATAGGTCTGGGTTCTCACGCTCGATGATGGCGCGATACTGCGGGCGATCAACATGGACCTCACGCCCGGCGAAGTCCATCACTTGATGGCTATCGCCTAGCCACTGCTTGCCGGCACGACCGTAGACGCGCAGCGGTACCTCACCGGGTTCGGTAGTGGCTGCATCCGCCACGCCGAAACCATGGTGCGCGAACCAACCGACGATCTTCTCGGCCGGTGCATTGGTTGCGAAGACCACATGGACATCGTTGCTGCACAACCATTGCAGCACGCGCTCGGCGCCTTCGGTGAGATCGTGGTCGACCTCGGCGCGGAAACGCGCGCAAGTGTCGTGGTAGCAGTAGTCGAGGAACTCCAACACCGAACCGAAATCACGCAGCACCGCTTCTTTCAAACTGCCTGTGGTCTTGCATGGCGCTTGATCGATGTATTGGCCGATCGAAGTGGGCACGGCGAAGTAATCCTCATCCACATAGGAGCTCAAGCGGCCCTCGATCTTCCAACCATGCTGGTCCGGCGAGGCCAAGACGGCGGCGCGGAAGCTGTCATAGGCCCCCTGCAGCTCGTCGGGAGACATGCCGGCTAGACGTGCCAGTTCATCGCGCACGGTGGTGTGCACGGCCTGCAGCTCGCGCCACGGGTTGGTCCAGACTCCATCGAAGTCCGTTAAAAAAGCTAAGGGGCTCGCCATGAGCCCCTTAGCCTAGTGTCCGCGGGCGCGGACGCAAAGAGTCTTGCTATGAAATCAGCTTATTCCGCAGCTGGAGCAGGATCCACCTTGCTCAGTCCGGCGACACCGGAACCCAACAGCGAGTCGAAGCCTGGGCCCCCGATCAAGGTGCCGTCTTCGTCGATCAAGGCGTAGGTGAAGAACAACACCGAGCCATCGTCGGCGTTGATCTGCACGTTGTCCATACGACCCACAGAATCGTTGGTCAAGGTGAACACGTTGGCTGCACTGGCCGAGTAGGTGTGTTGCACGAAGCTGTCATGAGGACGAATCATCTGACCGGATAGCACTGCACCGGCTACATCCAGAGTCAGTTCGATGAAACGACGCTTGCCGCGACTGTTGGCACCCGTACCCTTCCAGACTCCGTCCATCAGGTCTGCGCTGAACTGGCCAGCACCCATGCTGCGCTTCAGCACGAAGCTTCCTTCGATCAAGATGTCGGCGGCGTTGAGGTGGCTGAACTCACCGGTGAGGGTGGATAGCGCATCATTCATCTGGGCCGTCAGGACCAAGTTGTTGGTGACCAAAACCGATTCGATGTTGGCCGCCATGACTCCGTCTACGTTGAAATCGAGGCTAGTGGTATCGATCGATGTCCATTGGTTACCAAGGCTATCGGCGGATTCCACAATCTGACCGCCGACCACGGTGAAGTAGAAGTTGCGTACATCCCTGGCAAGGCTGTCTGGAGTCAGCTGGCCGAACCAGTCGCCTTCCATGTCATCGAGGGAGAAGACAATCGGCGGTGGGTCAACCGTGCCGCCGCCAGTGGCTCCACCGGTGATATTGGCAACGCCAGGACCGGGGTGCGAGCATGCGACAAAACCGCCGAGCAACAAAACTGCAAGGCTGCGTGTTGGCAGGGAAAGTGATCGTGAGAGGGTACTCATGAATTCGTTTATGTGACTGGTGCGAGAGTGAAGATCCAGTTTGGCAATCCGCAACGAAAGAGTGCGTTGTGAATGCCATTTCGTATGAATGATATTGCCTAAGTCATTGGTTCACAGAAATTTCCCAGGAATTCTTGTTTACAAACGCTAGGATGTCGTAAAGGCCCAAAAGACGCGAAACCCCCGTAATTATGGGTTCCAACAAATCCCCCAGATGTTAGAAAGGAGTTGGAACAAATAAGCGAAACCGCCGTCCCATCTAATGGATAAGTGCTTTCTCCCCTTCTCCTTTCACCAATCCTCCAATGATTCGAAGATCCCTAGCAGCCTCTTTGGCCGTGCTTGGCGCTTTGGCGCTGAATGCACCCGCCTACTCCCAAAATAGTCAGGAATCCGTCGACCCTGTCACCAAAGCCTTCCAAGGTTGGCAAGATGACAGCGGTATGGCTTGGCGTCTCACACGCCACACTGATCAGCCTACCGGTCAATTCCTGTATGGCGGCAAGCTCGCAGCTCCTTTCACCCCTGTCCTCGACGCCGACTGGTACGAGCTCGCTCTGCAGTCCTTCGACCAGGCTTACGACGTCTTCGCGATTAGCGAGCAGACTCTGATCCCAATCCGGGTGAAGCACTTGGCCCTGAGTCAGATCGGCACCACTGATAAGGTTGCCGTCGAGTTCATGCAGGCCGTTAACGGCGTGCCAGTGATTGATGGTTCGGTCCAGGCCCTGTTCACCCTACAGGGTGAGCTGCTTGCTTTGGACAGCTTGGCCATCGCCGGAGTTGAGAACCTCCGCACCCGCCCAGCATCTAACGCTTATCAGGCTGCCAACGCTGCAGTCACTGACTACATCAATCTGGAGCAACGCGAGCCCTTCGAGGTCAGCGATCCAGAACTAGTCATCATCAAGCATGCTTCGGGTAAGTACATCGAAGGTCGCTTGGCTTGGGCTTTCGAGCTACGCAACCGCGAGAACCCTGAGAATCCTGCTGGTCGCGAGATCTTCATCTCCGCCGACGATTCTTCGCTGGTCATGCTGAAAGAGAAGAATCTGATTCATCATCAGCAGGCAAGCGGAACCATCGAGTCTTACGCGACTCCAGGAACGGCTGCTCCCTCCGCGAGCAACCCTCCGACCGTGCAGATCATGCCGTTCATGAACTTGACTTCGAGTGCTGGTAACACCACCACCGATGAAAACGGCAACTTCAGCATCAACGTTGGTAACAGCAACCCGCTGGATATCACCGCGACTTACGCTGGTCCTTACTGCCGCGTTTACAACCAGGCCGGTGGCGATCACAGCACCACGACTTCGTTCACCCCTGGCGTTCCTGGCACTTTGACCATGAACACCGGGCAGACCGAATTCGTTACTTCTGAGGCATCGTGCTTTGACTCGGTCTTGGATGTACGTACGTGGTTGAAGTCGATCGACCCGAGCGACAACACCCTCGACTTCCAGGTGCGCACCAACGCCAACCTGAACTCGACCTGTAACGCCTACTACGATGGTGTCTCGATCAACATGTACCGTTCCGGCGGTGGCTGCAACAACACTGGTTTCAGCACTGTGGTCGCGCACGAAGAAGGTCACTGGGCCAACTCCCTGTACGGCAGTGGCAACGGCGCCGATGGTTTCGGTGAAGGTAACGCCGACGTGCTTGGGATGTACGTCTACGACGTCGCTGTGATCGGTTCCGACTTCTTCACCAACGGTGGCATCATCCGCACCGGCAACAACACCCGCCAGTTCTGTGGCGACAATAACGGTGGCTGCTACGGCCAAGTCCACGCTGATGGCGAGGTCCTTGGTGGTGCTATGTGGAAGGTGCGTCAACGCCTCAACGCTACCTTGGGTAACGCTGCAGGCGACCTAACGGCCAACACCCTCTGGGTAGCTTGGATGAACTCCTACAACGATGGCCAGATCAAGACTGTCATCGAAGAGCACTGGCTCGCATTGGACGACAACGACGGCAACATCTTCAACGGTACGCCGAACTTCGCAGACATCGATGGTGGTTTCCGCGACCAGGGTTTCCCAGGCGTAGATCTTGCCTTGATCGAAATCGACCACACTCCACTCGGTGACAGCCTCAGTGAAGCCGGTCCTTACGTGGTTGATGCTGACATCAACAGCGGCATTGGTGCCGTCGTCACTGGCGCTGAAGTGCACTACACCGTGAATGGTGGTGCTGAAATGATCGTTGCAATGTCCAACCCTTCCGGCACCAACTGGACCGCCGGCATCCCTGGACAAGCTTCCCCAGCTCGCCTGACCTACTGGATCACCGCTGAGGATTCCATGGGTAACGATGAGCGTCTGCCACGCAACTCCGAGTACGAGTTCGTCGTCGGTGTACGCACGCAGGTTTACTTCAACGACTTCGAAGGTGCTACCGACGAAGGTTGGACGCACGTACAAGTCGCAACCCAAGATGACTGGCAGCGTGGTACGCCTCAAGGCCAAGGCGGCGACCCAGGTGGCGCTTACTCGGGCAACAATGTCTGGGCAAACGACCTTGGTGCGTCCGGTTGGAACGGCACTTACGCCACCAACACCAACAACTACCTTGAGTCTCCGGTCATTGACTGCACCGGTGCGAGCGGCGTGACCTTGGGTTTCGCTCGTCACCTCTCGGTGGAAGAAGGCATCTACGACCAGGCAACCGTCCGCGTCAATGGCACCACCGTTTGGGCTAACCCCTTGAACGGCCACACCACCGATTCGGAATGGACCATGGTCGAGTACGACATCTCGGCAATCGCTGATAACAACCCATCCGTTCAGGTCCGCTTCACCATGCAGAGTGATGGTGGTCTTGAGTTCGGTGGCTGGAACATCGATAACTTCGAGCTCTACACCTTGGATTCCGTCCCAGGTGGCGGCACCGACGTGATCCTGCTGACTGGCGACGCTAACGGCAACGCTGGTGGTCTGGTTTCCTACACCTTTAGCGGTATGGAAGCTGGTCGTCCTTGGCAAATGATTGGCGGTCTGTCCAACGCAGGCAGTGTAATCTTCGGTCACACCTTCGACATCGGTCCTGGATACCGTCAGCTCGGTTCCGGCATTGCTACCCCTTCCGGCGATGGCGCAGTCTCCTTCACGATCCCAGCCAGCCTTCCATCCGGAACGGTCGGCTATCTTGAAGTCGGTGCGCAATCTTCCAGCGGAATCGTCGATTCCAATCTCTTCAGCGTAACTGTTAACTAAACGCGAATGTTCCTACCTCTACTTCTCGCCTCCCTGCTTCAGCAGGGAGCCGACGTTCTCGGTCCCCCTCCAGGGACCGAGGCGACGGCTCAAGTCCCAACCACGGAAAGCGACATCGCTGTCTATACCTATGGCACCGACACCGCCTTGCGCGATCAGCTGATTCGC
The DNA here is from genome assembly GCA_024229395.1 of Planctomycetota bacterium. Taxonomy (GTDB): domain Bacteria; phylum Planctomycetota; class UBA1135; order UBA1135; family UBA1135. The sequence goes on from JAAESM010000050.1 coordinate 307,299, forward strand.
AACGGCGAGATGTACGATGACATGGGCGGCCTGATCGCCGGTCGCACCGACACACAGCTCGCCCAACGTCTGGGCGTGCCGATGAAGGTGCTGCCTGCCCTGGCCGCCGATGAAGAACTCTTCACCTTGGTAGCTCACCATGATGAAGAGGAAGCGGGTCCCGTAGCCTCTTCTGGCCGCGAGATCTGGCGCTCCGAGGATGGTCGTGTGCGTTTGCGCGCCCTGACCAAGGCACAGTTGGCCACCATGGTCAACCCTGGCTTCCGCTGCCACGGCGCAGTCCGCCAGATCGGTGGCAACGCCATCAAGCCAGTCTCGGCACAGAGTTATGGCGGTCGCCTGAACGCCATCACCCCTGACCCTGTGATTGCCTCTTGGGTAGCACAGGTATCGGACACCAACATCGCCACGGACATCGCCACCATGGAGGCTTTCGGCACACGCCGTCACGGTCAACCTGGTTCGATCAACGCGCAGAACTGGTTGGTCTCCGAAATGAACGGTCTTGGCCTGACCACGACCACCTTCAGCTACGACAGCGACGCCGATGTCGTCATCGGTGAGAAGCAGGGCATTACCGATCCGAGCAAGATCGTCATCATTGGCGCTCACTACGACTCGGTGAACTGGCAAGGTTCCGCCACGTCGCCGGCACCAGGTGCTGACGATGATGCTTCCGGTACCGCCGGTGTCTTGGAGATCGCTCGCATCTTGGCGGCGAATGATTTCGATTACACCATCCGCTTCTGTGCCTTCTCCGGTGAGGAGCTGGGTTTGCTCGGTTCCGAGGCCTACGCCGCGCATCTGGACAACATCAACGCCAACGTGATCGGCATGGTGCAGCTGGATATGACCGCTTACCGCGCTCCTGGCGATACGCGTTCGGTCGGTTTCATCACTAACGACACCGACACCAACATGAACAACTTCGCGATGGACGTCTACGCCGCGTATGTTCCAACCCTACCGATCAACATCGGCCCATTGAGTGGCGGTACCAGTGACCACCGCTCCTTCTTTAACCACGGCTTCCCGGCAATCTTCCCATTCGAGGACCTGGGGCAATACAGCCCTTACATTCACACCTCAAGCGATGTCACCGGCACTTCCGCCAACGACTTCGTCTTGGCTGAGATGATTACGGCAGGTGCTTTGGCAACCGTCGCCGAACTGGCTCGCCCAGTGTCGATGACCTTGAGCCACTCGCCTTTGGGCAACACCCAAGATGAAGTCGGTCCTTACGTGGCAACCGCCGATGTGGTCTCGCAGACCGCAGCTTCGGTCAATACCGTGGAACTGAACTGGCGCCTTGAAGGTGGTAACTGGAACAGCGTGGCAATGAGCCCGACTGGAACTCCGGATCAATGGTCCGGCGATATTCCTGGTCAGGTCAGCCCGGCGCGCGTCGAGTACTACATCGTGGCCACCGACACCAACAGTCGCAGCATCTGGACTCCTGAAGGCTTCGCCCCAGGTGACAGCGTGCACCGCTTCGTCATCGGCATCTACAACCGCATCGCTTTCGACGACTTCGATGGCGCCAGCGACAACGGTTGGACTCACACGCAGGTCGCAACCCAAGACGACTGGCAGCGCGGTACGCCTCAGGGCAACGGCGGTGATCCAGGTGGTGCCTACTCGGGCGCCAACGTGTGGGCTAACGACCTTGGCCTGTCCGGCTGGAATGGCACCTACGCCACCAACACCAACAATCACTTGGACTCGCCTCCATTCGATTGCACCGGTGCAAGCGGTGTTTACCTGCGCTTCGCGCGCTGGTTGACGGTTGAAGATGGCGCTTACGACCACGCTCGCATTGAAGTGAATGGCCAAACGGTCTGGTCGAACCCAACCGGCAGTGACTTGCTCGATAACGCTTGGAGCATCCAAGACATCGACATCTCTGCTATCGCCGATGGCAACCCATCGGTTTCGGTTCGTTTCCACCTCGATTCCGACGGCGGCCTGGAATATGGCGGCTGGAACATCGACGACTTCGAGCTCTACACCTTGGAGCCTGTCGGTGGCCCTGGCGGTCCAACCCTCGCTGCTCCTGGTTCGGTGAATGCCGGCTCGGCTGTGACCATCGACTTGTCGAATGCTCCTAGCAACAGCCCATGGTGGTTGCTCTACAGCTTCAGCAATAGTGGCACGGTGATCTCCGGCTTGAGCTTCGAGATCGGCGCGCCTTGGGTGCTGCTGCACAACGGCTCGGCTGACGGCAACGGTGATGCTTCCTACACCAAGACGATTCCACCAATCGCAAGTGGCCGGACGGTCTACCTGGAAGCCGCAACCAGCGGTGGTACTCCAACGACCACCAACATGCTGACCTTGCAGATCCTCTAGGGTCTGCCGCTCGGCAAAATCAAGAAGCCCTGATTCGCGCACAACAGCGTGAATCAGGGCTTCTTAACTTGAGGCCGCGAGTTCCTGGAATAGCAGCTCGTAGGCTTCGGCTGCCTTATCCCAAGAATGCAGGCGCGCCATCACTTCGCGCCCTTGCTTACCGAGCTGCTTACGCTTGGCCTCATCATCCAAGAGCACGCACACCGCCTTGGCGAAGTCGGTTGGGTGATCGGCTAGGCACAGCAAGTCACGGACCTCGGAGTGCATGGCTTCAACGCCAGTGGAGTTGGTGACGACTGGCTTTTCGACCGCCATCGCCTCCAGCACCTTGTTCTTGATCCCTGCACCGAAACGCATTGGTGCGACCAACATGGTGGCGCGTTGGATCCACGGCTTCAGGTCCTCGACTCGTCCGGTGACTTCGACACCTTGGATCTCGGCGAGTGCCTGCACTTCCGGTAGCGGGTTGGTCCCCACCACTGTGAAGGTGACGTGCGGATGCGTCTTGCGAACGATTGGCAGGATGTCGGTGGCGAAGTGGATCGCTGCGTCGTAGTTGGGCAGGAAATCCATATTGCCGAATACGATCAGGTTGCCTGGTTCCTCCTCCACTCCTTCGACGGGTTGAAACATCTCCAGATCCACGCCATTCGGAATCAACTCGACGCGACAACCCGGCTTTAAGCGTTGCAGACAATCGCGGTCCAACGGCGACACCACTGTGGACATGGGGTAGCGCTCCAGAGTGAAGGTTTCGTAGCGGTTGAAACGATGCAGCAACTGCTTGGTGCGCAAACGCTCCTTGAATCCGAGAGCGCCGCGTTCAAGCCTGCGCTCGTAGAACATGGTGCGACAGTCGCAAACATCCAACAGCGTAGGGATCTCCAAGGCGGCATCGCTGAACCACAAGTCCGCCCATGGATCAAAGACATAAGCCGCATCCAATTCAAGAGCGGCCTTCATGACGCGCACCTCCTCTTGTAGGGCTTGACGGAAGCCTGGGTATTCGGCGTGGAAAGCCGATACCGGTGCGATCCCCAAGTTGGTGCGCAAGCGCCCAACCACATTGCGCGCCGGCACATCACGCATGGTGATGGACTTGAAGATGCCTTGGCTTTCGACACCGCCTAGCTTGGCACGCTGCTCGTCCTCGTGGTTGAGGGCAAGCAGGTGAATCTCATGACGCTGCGCAAGCCTGCGGAAGATATGCAGGATGCGTAGGTGGTAACCCTCCGATATCGGCCAGGGCAAACCGCGGTAGACCACGAGTAAGCGCATGCCCAACTATAAGGCCATCGACCCTCGGAAGCTCTGCCTGATTCGGCAGCTCAGCTGGTGCTTTCGGTCGGCAAGACCTTGTCGAGCATGGCGCGCAACTCACCGTTGGCATGGAGCTCGTGAAGGATGTCGCCGCCGCCGATGAACTCACCGCCGAGGAAAATCTGCGGCGTGGTTGGCCAGTTGCTGATTTCCACCAGTGCTGGCTTGATGCCTTCATGCTGGAAGATATCTATGACCTCGAAGGGCACCTGCATGCTGTTCATGATGTCGATCACGGCCTTCGAGAAGCCACAACGCGGAAACATTTTGTTGCCCTTGGCGAACACCAGGATGGGCTGTTCGGCGATGGCCTGTTGTAGAGATTCTTTGATGTTCATGATGCTGCTGGGCAAGTGGTCTTGATCTGGACGGCGTGAACCGAGTTATCGCCCTCGGACATGAAGGGGCGCATGACGTCGAGCACCTTACGATGCTGTTCGAGCAGGGGCAGGCCTTCAAAGCCAGCCCATGAGATCTGGAGATTCCAGTGATCCATGGTGCCGGTCAGGTCTGTGGCAACGCAGGATGAGCCCTCTAGGCCATCCATGACAATTTTTTCGACTGCGGAAGCTTCCATCGATTGGGTATTTTATCCTGTTGAGTCCAGATTCGGGAACCAACCCCCGTTTTCTGGTACTAAAGTGCCCAGGTCCGTTTCTAGGACAGGAATCTGAACGATGGCAAAAATCGAAATCTACTCTAAAACTACCTGCCCCTACTGTGTCATGGCCAAGCGCTTGTTCGAGAGCAAAGGTCAGGCCTTCGAGGAGATCAACCTCAACCTGAACCCCGAGCGCACCGACGAAATGGTAGAGCGCGCCGGTGGCAGGATGACCGTGCCGGAGATCTTCATCGATGACAAGCTGATCGGCGGTTACGACGACCTGGCTGCCTTGGAGCAGGAAGGCAAGCTCGACCCACTCCTAGCCTAATCGGCCCGAATCTGTGCCCTATTTACCCAGCAGGAAGTGCGCGACGTCGCCTTCCCGCATCTGGTAATCGCGCCCTTCGGTGCGCAGCTTGCCAGCTGCACGAATGGCAGATTCAGAGTGAAGCTCCTCCAAATCTGTAACCGAGTAGACCTCGGCGCGGATAAAGGCCTTCTCGAAATCGGTGTGGATCACACCAGCAGCTTTCGGCGCGACATCGCCAGCGTGGATGGTCCAAGCGCGCACTTCCTTCTCACCAGCGGTGAAGTAGGTCTGCAGGCCGAGCAACTGATAGACGGTGCGGATCAAGCGCTCTAAACCGAGCTGCTTCACTCCCAGATCCTCCATGAACATGGCGCGGTCCTCCTCTTCCATCGAGCGCAACTCCAGCTCCAGGTCGCCGCAGATCGGGATCCATTGCGAGCCCTGTTTGGAGGCATGCTCCGCCACCTGCTTGCACCACTGGTTGTCGCCTTCGAGGTCATCGTCGCCAACGTTGGCCACGTAGAGCACTGGCTTCATGGTCATCAGGAACAACGGCTTCAACGACAGGCGCTGACGATCGTTCCAATCAAATTCGCGCAGCTGCTGGCCTGCGTCGAGCATGGCAATCGCCTTTTCGAAAGTCTCGGAATCAAACAACGCATCCTTGTCACCAGCACGACCTTTCTTGGCCACCCGGTCAGCGGCGCGGCGCAAGGTCTCCAAGTCCGCCATGGCCAATTCCAACTCGATGACCTCGATGTCACCGATGGGATCGATATCGCCCTCGCGCAGCACCTTCTCGCCACCGAAGCAACGCACCACCTGCATGATGGCATCGCATTCCTTGATGTTGCCGAGGAACTTATTGCCCATGCCCTCGCCTTCCGACGCGCCAGCCACCAAGCCAGCGATATCGACAATCTTGACGACCGCCGGTAGGACTTTCTGGGTCTCGATGAATCCATGGATAATCTCCAGGCGCTCATCGGGTACTTCCACCACCGCCACGTTGGGTTCGATGGTGCAGAACGGGAAGTTGCCGACCTCTGCTTTGGCAGAAGACAGGGCGCTAAAAATGGTGGACTTGCCGACGTTCGGAAGCCCTACGATGCCGCAGGAGACGCTCATGTGACCCGGCATTGTACCCATTCCTGGCCATCCGGCGCAGGTCCCCAGGCGAGCAAAGCGCCCCGATTCAGAGCGACTAGGCCGGTTGATTCAAGGCTTGCTGCACCGATTCGAGCAGTTCGCTGGCGGTAAACGGCTTGCGCAAGAATGGGATCCCCTGCGCTTCGGGCTTAGCATCAGGGAAGACACGGTCGACAAAGCCAGACATCAGCAAGATCGGCACATCCGGGAAGGACTTGGCGAAGCGTCGGGCTAGTTCCAGGCCATCGACGCCGGGCATGATCACATCGGAGACCAACAGGTCGAATGCTTGGTTGGCTTCTGTTACGAGCTGCAGAGCGTCTTCGCCATTACTCGCCACCACAACCTTGAAGCCTTGCAGGCGCAGGCTATCGGCAGCAAAGCGACGCACAGGTTCTTGATCCTCCGCCAAGAGGATGCGACAGCCATGAGCTAGAGGGACGGGCTCATCCTCTACCGCCACTGGCGATTCCGCCTCTGTGGGCAATTGCGGAAGTCGGAAGCGGCACAAGGTGCCACCGCTCTCTCCATCTTCGATCTCGATTTCGCCGCCGGCGCGTTTCATCACACCATAGACCGCTGACAATCCAAGACCGGTGCCGTGGCCGACTTCCTTCGTGGTGAAGAACGGCTCGAAGATGCGTCGGCGAACTTCCTCGGACATGCCACCACCATCATCCTCGATTTCGAAGACCACGGATGCTGGTCGATCGGATTCGGCAAGCCCGTCTTCGACGAACACACGAATCCTCAAGGTTCCTTTCAGGCCGATGGCATCCTTGGCATTGACCGCCAAGTTCATCATGATCATCTCCAGTTCGCCTGGCTCCAGGAAGACCGAGCCGAGCTTGTCGCCGAACTCCAACTGCAAACGCAAGGTCTCGCCGATCAGCGGCCGCAACATCAACTCCAAACCGGACAAGACTTATCCCACATCCACCGATTGTGGATCCAGTGATTTCTGCTTGCGGCTGAACTCCAATAGTTGCCGCACCGCCGCGGCCGAACTTTCGCCGGCGTTGAAGATAGCTTGCAGCTTGGCGCGTTTCTCGGCACGAAGATCCGGATCATCGAGCAACAACGACGAGTAGCCGAGAATCACTGTCAGGGTGTTATTGAAGTTATGCGCGATGCCACCAGCCAACAGGCCGACGGCTTCCATCTTGTGAGCCTGGTGCAACTGTTCCGTCAAAGTCAGTTGCTCCATCAAGGTGGCGGCACGATCCAAGGCGGTGGCAAGGAGCACACCCAATCGCGAAAGAAAGCGACGCAGACGCGGGCTATCCTCGAGTTGAGGCTCATTGCGCCGGTTGGCGATCGAGAAATGAGCACACCGACCGCCACTCAAGTCACCTGCCAGGATCTCTGCGATCTGCACCAAGTTGCGTGAGTCCAGCTCCTCATCGCGAATGACGACAGTGTAGTCATAGAGGTGCCGGACCTTGCCGTCGGCGCGCACGAAGTGGTAGGCCTGCTCGAAGCTCTAGAGATCCAAGGACACGGCCTCAGAGACCTCCAAGGCGATGCGCTCCAGATCATCTGGGTGCATCACACTGGCATAAGGTACATCGCCGCTCAGCAGCGACTCGGCACTATGACCGAACATGTCCAAGACGTTCGGCGTGACGAACTCCACCGGCCAACCCGGCTCGTTGCGCCAACGAAATACGACCACCGGCCCACCACGCAAACTTCTCCATGCCCCCTCGCGCGGGCGGTTTGATGGGTCGGGGATGTACACCGTGGTTTCAGATCAAATCAAGCGTTACGGGGCCGCCAAACCAGGCGGAACATGAAACCAAGAAGCAGGATCGCGGCTGCAAAGCGTTGGCCAGGATTCCAACTGGTGATGGCGTCGGCGACGGCTGCTGGGCCGGCAAGCGCGACACGTGCAGACTTGCGCGCCCACTCATGCTCGAGCAAGAAGGCGGCACCAGTGGGACCATTGTCGTAGTACCAGTCGACGAAACTTTGACCGACCGAGTTCGACTTCAGGTATTGATCACGGAAACGGCGCAGTGCGACGACCTCGTGAGAACCGTAATCACCATGCGCTGCAGTTGCGACGAAGCAGTCGTTACCGCCTTCCGATGCACCGCCACCGGAACCAGACGCGGTCACGTTGAGGGTGAAGGTGCCAGTCTGGCCACCGTGGTTGGTGACGGTCACGGTCTTGTTGCCAGCGGTCAAGGCTGGCAGTTGCAGGAGCAAGCCTGCACCCAAAGCCATCTCGGTGATGTCGGCTTGATCCAACTGCGTTCCATCGACCACGACTTCGATCTGGCCGGTAGTGGCGCTGCCGTCGTAATCGACGAAGGCCGAATCGGCCGCGGCGTTGAGCTGTACTTGCGCGGCAGCGTTCGGCGGGACGCTGGATGCGAAGGAGCCGTTGATGGTGTTGGTCAGGGTTCCTGCAGTATCAGGCACGCCACCGGTTGCGGTTGGCGGGCCATCGGCAAAGAAGTTGAAGCGCGCGTTGATGGTGTTGATGACGCCAGCACCAATGCGGAAATCCTGCACATTACCGGTGAAGGTGTTCAAGCATGAAGCGCGACCAGTGTGACCAGGACCGAAATCAGGATCGTTGTTGTCGTTGCCAGCAGTTGGGACCAAGGTGGTCAGCTCTACACCGGCGCGTGTGGCGTTCTCGAGGCGGTTGCCATAGAAGTCCGCCAAGATGTCTGCGGTATGACCACTGCCGTTGATGGTCTCGCACAGCACGTTGACTTGGTTGCCGGTGACGCGGCTGTAGCAGATCCAAGGCGAGACTACGCCACCTTGACCGACCACGTTATGTTCGGCGCGCAACTGGAAGCCATTCTCAGTTCCGCCGGCACCGGTCAAGAAGTTACCGTTGGCTTGGCAGTTGATCGTGGAGACCAGTAGTGGATTGCCACCGCCCCCTTTGGCGTGGAAGTAGATTCCTGCCTCGCTGTATCCGGCGAAGACATTGTCGTGCACGTTGTAAGTACCGGCCACGGTCGAAGCTTCATCGGCAAGCAGATATAAGGTGCGGTCAACACCACCGGAAGATGTATTGGCCAACACGCCACCGGCATTCATGATGGTGGCGTTCGATAGTTGAATCGAGATCGCGTCGCGCGCGGTGTTGCCAGCGAAAGTGCACTGATCGACAGTGAAGTCTTCCGTCAATCCACCACTGCTGAGCATGGCAAGCACGCCGTAGCCATCGTTGGCGCCCGGAGCACTATCGGCAAAACCACTGAAGTTGCACTGCTGGATGACGAAGCCATCGACGGCCGTGCCTGCTGGAATCTCCACCCCCACGTTGCAGTCGGTGATGTCGACACCACGCAAGGTGGTCACGGTCGACACGTTCTCACTGAGGCGGAATAAAGTGCCGCTGCCGCCACCATCGAAGACTGGTGTTTCCGATTGGAAGATATCGACATCGACGCCGTTGAGCAGCAGGATCGGGAAGGTTTCATTGACCGCGCTGTAAGTTCCAGCGCGCAAAGTCACCGAATCTCCTGCCGAGGTCTGGGTCAGCGCGAAGGTCAGGGTCTTGAATGGCGCGCCTTGTGTACCTGCAGAACCATCACTGCCGCTAGCAGGGTCGACGAAGAATTCGGTCTGTGCCTGCGCCGATGCAGCACCGCACAAGACCAACAAGAAAACGAGCAGAGTTGATTTCATGAATCTAAGGAACGAGGAGCGATTGACCGTCCATCACCGCAGGTTGGTCGATAGACATGATGTCCATCAAAGTAGGTGCGACATCTGCCAGCACGCCCATCGGGCGTAACTTAGCACCGCGAGTACCCTCACCGATAAGCAAAAATGGTACGGGATTGACGGTATGTGCTGTATGCACTTCGCCGGAGACGGGATCGACCATCTGTTCGGCGTTGCCATGGTCAGCGGTGATGCCCACCGTGCCACCTTTGGCCAGTGCTGCGTCAACGATCTGCTTCAGACATGCATCGACCGCGCGTACCGCAGCTTCGGCGGCGCTTTCGATGCCGGTGTGACCGACCATGTCCGAATTCGCGAAGTTGATCACATACAAATCATGTTCACCGCGCTCAAGACGGTCGAGCACAGCAGCAGTCACCTCGAAAGCCGACATTTCCGGCTTCAGGTCATAGGTCGCCACTTTGGGCGACGCGACCAGGTGACGCTCTTCTCCCTTATAGACATCTTCACGCCCACCATTAAAGAAAAATGTGACGTGGGCATATTTTTCTGTCTCGGCGCAGCGAAATTGGCGCAGACCTTTGGCGCTAACCAGTTCCCCGAACAGGCTATGCAACTCAAGCGGCGGAAAGGCAACCGGGCATGAGAAATCCTTGCGATATTGAGTCATGGTGACGTAATGCACCGCCGGCACCGCACCTCGATCGAATCCGTCGAAGGCTTCCTTGGCAAGCATGGCCTCTGTGATTTGGCGCACGCGGTCCGCGCGGAAGTTGAACGAGATGACCGCATCATTGGCGTGCATTGGGCAAGGAGCGCCGACCAAAGTGGGTTTTACGAATTCATCGTTCTCGTCGCGCGCGCGGGCAGCTTCTAACGCGGCGCTGGCAGACTCCGCTTGAAATGGCGCGCGGCCATGCACCAGCACATTCCAAAACTGCGCAGTGCGCTCCCAGTTGGTATCCCGATCCATACCGAAGTAGCGCCCACATAGGGAGCCAATCCGACCGCCATGCTGCTGCAAGGCCTGCTCCAACTGGCGCAGGTAGCCGTCGGCAGAACGTGGCGGCGTGTCGCGACCATCCAGCAAGGCATGAAAGACAATCGATTCACTTGGCAGTCCCATTTCCTTGGCCAAGGACAGCAGCTCCACATAATGGCTATCGATGGCATGTACGCCGCCATCGCCGAGAAGGCCGAAGAGATGCAGCTTGCCGTTGTTGCTGCGTGCGTGGTCGATGGCATTTCGCAAATCACCTAAGCGACGGAACTCGCCGCTGGCGATCGATTCATCGATGCGAGAAATGGTCTGGTAGACGATGCGACCGGCACCAATATTGGTGTGACCGACTTCCGAGTTGCCCATCAAGCCCAGTGGCAATCCGACTTCTTTGCCGGAGGCGGACAGCAGGGCGTGGGGATATTGCTCCCACCAGGACAGGAAATTTTCGGCAGGAGCGTGCGTGATGGCGTTGTGCGCGCCGGCTTTCGCGTAGCCCCAGCCGTCCAGGACGATGAGCAGGGTTGGGTGTTTGGTTTCCACGGTCAGGAGGGGTGTCTTGGAGACGGTTTGGTACTACGATAGAGACCTCATGCGTGCATTGCTCATCTCTCTTCTGCTCGCCGTCGTGGTCGGCGCGTGTTCCACCGTGCCCGGCACTGGGCGCTCGCAACTCTTGCTGCTCAGTAGCGGCGAGGAAATGCAACTCGGCGCACAGGCCTACACCGAAATGCTCGCTCAAGAGCGCATCGTCACTTCAGGAAATGATGCAGCCATGGTGCAGATGATCGGCGAGCGCATTGCTCAATCTGCCATCGAGTTGCTGCCGGAATCCGACGCCAAGCGCTTCCGCTGGGAGTTCAAGCTGATCGATTCGCCGGAGATGGTCAACGCATGGGCCTTGCCAGGCGGCAAGACTGCGGTCTACACCGGTTTGTTGCCAATCACTGGCGATGAAGACAGCCTGGCGATCGTCATGGGCCATGAGGTTGCACACGCCATCGCCCGTCACGGCAACGAACGCATGAGCCATGGCATGGTCATGCAGCTCGGCATGTTGGGCGCAGACATGAGCACGCGCAATATGGACCCTGAGGATCGCGAAATGATCATGGCCGGTTTGGGTGTGGGCGCGAACGTCGGGGTAATGCTGCCGTTTTCGCGTAGTCATGAATCCGAGGCAGATGAGATCGGTTTGATGCTGGCCGCCAACGCCGGTTACAACCCAGAAGCTTCGATCGGCTTATGGCAACGCATGGGTGCTGCTTCCAGTGGTGCTCCGCCGGAATGGCTCAGCACGCACCCAAGCTCCGAGACGCGCATTCAGAAGCTGCAGGCCTTAATGCCGGAAGCTAACAAGCTGTACCGTCGCGCTCTAAACAACCGCTAGGACCGCTGAACATGCCTGACTCGATCACCCAACCACGCTTCGGTGTGGACCTCGGTGGCACTGCAATCAAACTCGGTCGCGTCGAAGGCGATCAGTTGGTGAAGCGTCTTGAAATTGATACACCGCATGATGGCGAGCTGTGTCTCAATGCCATCGCCGACGCTGTGCGCGAACTTGCTGCGGGTGATTCGATCCCTTCGGTGGGTATTGGTTTACCCGGCGTGATCGACTTGGATCGCAGCCGCGTGATGGAGGCACCGAACCTGGAGTTCCTTGGCAACCTGCCCGCTGCCGACATGCTCAGTGAGCGGCTTGGCTGTCCGGTCTTCCTTGAGAACGACGCCAACGCAGCGGCTTTCGGCGAGGCACAAGTCGGCGCCGGCCGTGGCGTGCCGGACTTCCTGTTCCTGACCCTGGGCACTGGAGTCGGCGGCGGCGTGATTCTAAATGGCCATCCTTTCCACGGTCCTGGTGGCATGGCTGGCGAGATCGGCCACCTGACGACTGGCCATGATCGCCAGTGTGGCTGCGGCACCGTTGGCTGCCTCGAAGCCATCGCATCGGCGCGCGCCATGGAGACTTTGGCAGCGCAGGATCTTGGCCGCCCCTTACCACTAAAGGAGTTGGCCACGGCCGCACGCGAAGGCGACAAGGATGCCTTGTCGGTCTTCCGCACCTCTGGTCTGGCGCTTGGCATTGCCTTGGCCCAGGTCGCTTTATTACTGGACCTGCGCATCTTCCTGGTCGGTGGCGGTGGCGCCCCCACTTTGGATCTGTTGGCACCGCATGCCTTAGAGGAGTTGGAGAAACGCTGCTTCGGCCGCACGGCGCAGGATTTCAAATTGTCTGAAGCCAGCCTCGGCAATGATGCCGGCATTCACGGCGCGGCGCGCCTGAGCTAGAGTTTCAGGATGGCTTACAAGGGATCCGGCATGCTGGTCGACGGTGGCAAGGATCGCAAGCGCCTGGTGCGACTCGGAGTGCTGTTGGTGGTCTTGATTGGAGTCATGATCGCACTCGGAGACCTGGCCACACGGCTGCGCGAGAAGGTCGAGTTCGATTATGTGCAGCACCAAACTGGCCTACTGCAACGGAATCCGGCTCAAGTGCTGGCCTTCGTTCAGGAACAGATCAAGGATGCACCTTATGAAGGTTCTTTGCGCGGTCCCGTTGCCACCTTGTGGCAACGTTCCGGCAGTGAGCTGGATCGCGCCCATCTGCTGATGGAGATGCTCCAGCATTGCAACGTGGAAGCACAGTTGGCGCGCAGTGGCGATCATTGGTGGGTGGATAGCCCTGCAGTGCCACCGCCAGCCGGTATTGCAAAGGCTGAATGGTCCGGCAAGTTGATCCCGTCGGATGCTAGCCATCGCCTAGAGATTGAGATTCGCGCCGCCGGTGCTCTTGGCGCCGATCAAGAACCCTTGCGTTTTCTTTGGGACTTCGCCGACATTAATAATGATCCGGTTTTGCTTGATTGGGCCAGCGGTTCCATCCAAGTGCGTCGGGCTTCGTCGCGCAAGCTTGCTGGTTCCATGCTGCTACCCGCGGATTGCGAACAGCTGGAAATCATCGGCCGCCACTTGCTACCGAACGACGATGTGGCGCTGCAGAGCATGAGAACCTTGAAATTGAATCGCCTGCATATGGTGTTGGCTCAAGATGATCCAGAGAACAGCGGCTTTGCGGTTGGTGTGCTGATGGTGTTGCTAGCCACTCCACCAGAGATGGAAGAAGTTCAAACCTTGCAGCTGAGTGGCCGCATCCTGCCGATGCACGCATCGATTGCCTATCAGAATGCCGTGACTTATCGGCGCAGCGAAGAGCAGTACCGTCAGGCTCCATTGAAGGACCTAGCGGAGCCGAGCGAAAGCGAAGTCCCCTACCTTTATCTAGCCAGCGTGCCGCAACGGATCACGTGGATGGCCGACGCCTTCGCGATTGAAGTCCAACCTTTCGATTAAGGATGCCAGCTCCTCTTGCGGCTTGGTTGGCTTAAGCCTTAACGAGGCGGGAACAGCTTGTTGGGATTCTCGACCAGCACCTTGTGCTTGAGGATATCGCTGTAGGTCACCAGGCTGCAGAAGGTCTCGAGGTTCTTGTGCAGGTTCAAGACACCTGGACTAGGCCAGTCGGTCCCCCACAGGACATGATCGGCAATGACTTCGAGCCGTGGCAGTTTCTCTGGCAGTTGCAACGGCGGGATGCCACTCAACTCCAGCCATACGTTCGGGTGGCGGCGCGCCACGAAGAAAGCTTGGTCGTACCAAAACGGCCGACCACAATGCGCCATGACAATCTGTAGATCCGGGAAATCAATCGCTACATCGTCGACGTCCATCGGATCGCCGTAACGCGCGCGCGCTCCAGGAAACACCGAGGTACCGGTGTGGATCATCACCGGAACGCCGCGTTCTTCACATGCAGCGTAAGCATCGCGCAGGCCTTTGATGTCTTGGGTGCGATAGGCGTTGGCGCGAATGCCTTGATGCGGTGGATGGATCTTGATGCCGTCGATTTTCAGTTCATCGAGAAGGCGGATCATCTCGGCGGGCACATCATCACAGAAGCCAGGATGCACACCTCCCCATGCGATGAACTTGGAAGGATCCTGATCGCGGTACTCGGCGATCCAATCGTTGCAGCTGGCATCGAATCCCATCAAGTCCGGCGAAACGTAGTTAATCAGGCCGACGCGCGCCACGCCTTGATCCTGCATGTACTCCGCAAGGGCTGCAGGATTGGACTGGAACTCGAGAATCTTGTCGACATCGGAACGGCCGTTCTCGATGGTGGCACGTGGCTCGGCGCGAATCTGCTGCCAAGGCTGCATGTGCACATGGACGTCAACCACGCCGGGCGGGATCTTCATGGCGCTAGTTTACGACTGCCGGCGAGGCAAACACCAAGCGCCAGCAGGAATGCCGGAACCAGTTCGTAAACGATGCCCTTCAGCGCCGGCGTGTAGAACCACACGATGCTGGTCACGAAGCCGATCCACAAGGCGGCGAGCGCATAACGCGGGTCGACGCTGCGGCCACTGAGGCGCACGAGTAACAGCGGGCCAAAGGCAGCGCCGAGGCCGGACCAAGCGAACAACACCGTGTTGAAGATGGTGTCGTCGATCAGGATCGCGGCGAGAATCGCGGCGACCCCAAGGCCCATCATGGTGAGGCGGTTACTGATCATGCGCTGCCTGCCTTGTTTGCGCGGCATGTCATAGGCAACGGTCGAACCACACACCAGCAGTTGGCTATCCGCCGTCGACATGATCGCCGACAGCACTGCGGCGATGATGATGCCAGCCGGAATCGGGCTGAACAGGTCGGTAGTCAAGTGCAACAAGATGGTCTCGTCATTGCGAATGCTACTGACCATAGCGCGACCACACCAACCGGTGATCAACATGCCGCCGTAGATGATCACGCCCCAAGTCATGGTGATGATGGTGCCGCGCTTGATTTCCTTTTCGGAACGAATCGCCATGAAGCGATTGACCACATGCGGCTGGCCTGGATAACCAAGACCAATGCCGAACTTACCCGCCAAGAAGGCCAGCAACATCCAACCACTATTGCCCGCAGTCCAATCCACATATTGCGCGCCGGCATCTTCGAGGCCGTGGAACATGGCGCTGAAACCGCCGAGTTTGATCAACGCAACCAGCGGCACCGCGATCGCTGCAGCTGCCATCACCAGCCCTTGGATCATGTCGGTCACCGATGCCGCCCAGAAACCGCCAAGCGTGGTGTAGAGCAACACGATGACTCCGCCGACGACCACGGCGGTGATGAAGTTCATATCCAGGGTAGTGGCGAAGGTCTCACCGGCAGCTTGGAACTGCGAAGCCACATAGACCAGCAAGCACAACAGGATGATGATGCTGGCACTGAGCACGAACTTGCGTGCCAGGGAGGGCGAACCGCCTTCAGCCAGGTATTCCGTTAGGGTGACTGCTCCACTGGCGTCGGCGGCGCGCTTCAAGGGCTTGGCGACCACACACCAGTTGAGCAGGAAACCACTCAAACAGGCCGGAAACAGCCAAACGGCGCCCAAGCCCATGGTGTATGCCGCGCCACTGACGCCGAGCAAGGTCCAGGCTGAACTGGAAGATGCCGCCGAACTCAACGACGCCACCCAAGGGCCAAGACTGCGTCCGCCTAAGTAGAAATCGGCATCATCTTTGGTGCGTCTGGAGGCCCAGAACCCGACACCGAGTAGGACTAACTTATAGACCACCAAGGTGGCGATGATGGCCGCTTCTGCACTCATGAATTGCCCTTCGTGAAGGCTTCAAGCAATTGATCCGCCGCCAGTGAGGGTGGCAGGCTGCCACTAGCGATGGCTGCCTCTACCGCAGCAAGTTGGGCAGCAACTCTGGGGTGATTCTGGAAGGATTCGAGCAGGCGCTCTTCGATCTGCGACCACATCCAGTTGCGTTTTTGATCGCGACGATTCTGTTCGAACTCCTTGCCATCGAGCATGGCCTTGCGATGCGCTTGGATGATCAGCCACAGTTCCTCAAGGCCGTTGCCTTCCATGCCGGAGATCGAGATCGCTTGAGGCCGCCACAGTTCGGCCTTAGCGTGCAGATAATGCAAAGCCGAGGAGTAATCCGCTTGGGCGGAATTGGCACGGCCAAGATTGTCGCCGTCGGCCTTGTTGACTGCGATTACATCTGCCAGTTCGAGGATGCCTTTCTTGATTCCTTGCAGTTCGTCGCCGGCCCCTGGCAACATCAGCACCAGGAAGAAATCAACCATGTCGGCGACCACCGTTTCCGATTGGCCAACGCCAACAGTCTCGACCAAGACCACATCAAAACCCGCCGCTTCACATAGCAGCATGGATTCGCGAGTGCGTCGGGCGACTCCGCCAAGGGTGGTGCCGGATGGGCTTGGTCGGATGAAGGCTTGATCCGACATGGCCAAGCGGTTCATGCGCGCCTTATCACCAAGGATGCTACCGCCAGTGAGCGAACTGGATGGATCCACCGTCAATACCGCCACCTTGTGGCCCTGCTCCACCAGGTACATGCCGAAGCTATCCAAGAAGGTGCTCTTGCCAACACCCGGCACGCCGGTCACGCCTATGCGTTGCGCACCGCCAGTCTCCCCTAGCAAGGTGGTGAGCAACTCCTGCGCCTGCTGCCGATGGTCGGCACGCTGCGACTCCACCAAAGTGATGGCTCGCGCCAACATGGTACGATCACCGGCACGGATGCCTTCGGCCATCTCCGTGGCTGACACTGGAGTCCTGCTCATGCGCTGATTATAGGGGCGCATGAGCAAAGGGTCCTGGACTAGCGAATGCCGAAAATGAAGACGCCGGTGGAACCGGCTGTAGCGATGTCGCCGTTATCGAGTGGGATGACACCCTCGCCAAAATCCCAACCGTAGTAGCCACTTTGCCACAGGATGTTGCCAGTGCTTCGGTGAAGGATGTTGAGCCGACCTTCACTACCTATATGGACTAATCGTCGATTCCATGGCGACAGCGAGAATCCTCCAACCTTCGTATCGATGTAATCCAAGGATCCCAACTTGCTGAAGCTAACACCATTCCATCCATAGCCGGTCAAGTCGCCATATTCACCGCCAAGAATCAGAGGGCGTGGCGGCCATTGATTCTCGGGGCCGGCGCGCAAGGAACGGAAGGATCCGAAGATCTCACTTTTGAAAATGCCATCGCTTTCGAAGACGTAAGCACTCTCACCGTAGAACAGGACGGCGATTTCCAGTTCACCATCGCCATCGATATCGACAAGCTTGATGGCGTTGACGCTGTCCCCAATGCTATCCAGCATGGTTCCTTGCGAGATATGCGTGGTATAGCTGTCTTGTTCCAGCACCACGATCTTTCCGGTACGGTAACCCGAATCCGAACCGTTGGAAACCGAAACGATCTCATCGATTCCATCGCCGTCAACATCACACCGCGTACAGGTCCTATGAAAGGCCCGCGTAGGTCGAGACTCTCCCATTCGATCGCCAAGGTAGCTGCATCGGCGACGTACATGATGTCCTTGCCGGACGAGGAATGGCCTGCTCCCCAAACGATTTCGAGTTGCCCATCAGCGTCGACATCGGCCAAGGTGACTGAAGTAGTGCCATGCTCAGGATTATCCATCGACCAGATCTCCGTCTGGGTGGCGAGATCTTAGGCAGAGATGTCACCGAATTGACCCTCGCCGATGATCAGTTCATCGACCCCAGCCTGGTTGGAGTCAGCAATGGTCATGGCATCGACCTGCGGGACCGACATCGACCACTTCGGCAGACAAGTATCCACATCGAATGCGCGAATCGTGTAGTACTGTTCTGCGTAAATCAGTTCATCCATTCCATCATTGTCGATATCGCTCAAGGCCATCTCGGAGCCGAAGCCGTTACCCCTGCTGCACTGAATCGTGCCGCTATCGAAGTCGAGAACGGTGCCGTCGCCGGGGGCAATTTCCATGCCTGCATCGGCATCCATATTTCCGATGACTAGATCATCTCCTTCGATCGTAGGGTAATGAGACGTCAACAAGCCATGTGAGTTGAAGATCTGCAGACCATAGTCGCCAAGCATCGCGAATTCCTGCCTCCCATCACCATTCATGTCGGCCATGTCACAAGCGTCGAGATAGTGCGCTCCGGTGATGATGACTTCGATTTCCTCCTTGGTCACCTGATGGTGCAAGTAAATGTAGCCGCTGGACATCACGACGATCAGTTCATCACCAGGTGTAGGGTGGACATCAGCAACGAACAGTCGCAGGACATCCACGTTGTAGTTGGAACTTGCGAAGGTCTGTACGAATTGTCCAGTACCTGGCTCAAATCGCTGGGCCTGCCAGAAGTTGCCGAAGAAATCGCCATCCATGTAGATCTCATTCAAGCCAGGGGCGGTCGAAGGCACGAATCCGGCCTGACCGATACCACTACCGAAGGAGGTGAAGGCCCTTACTGCTTCTGGCGTTCCAGGTGCCACCTGCGCAGAGGTCGAATCGGAGGCGAATATTCCAACAATAAAACAGCAGAGAGGAAAGCGCATTTCATGATGAACCATAACAACTACCACTCCGTAGTCTCTTCTCCCCTTTTCAAGATTCGTGATTCACTATTCAGCTTCCATGACCTAATCGCTCCAGCAACTCACTCGCAGCGACTGGGATCACCGTACCTGGACCGAAAACCGCAACCGCTCCCATCTCCAGCAAGGTGTCGTAATCCTGAGGCGGAATCACGCCGCCAACGACCACCAGAATGTCTTCGCGACCAAGCTCTTTCAGTGCTTCGCGTAATGCTGGCACCAAGGTCAGGTGCCCCGCAGCGAGGGAACTCACGCCAACGATGTGCACATCGTTTTCAACTGCCTGGCGCGCGGTCTCTTCCGGCGTTTGGAAAAGTGAACCGATATCGACATCGAAACCCAAGTCAGCGAAGGATGTAGCAATCACCTTCTGACCGCGATCATGCCCATCTTGGCCCATTTTGGCGACCAAGATCCGCGGACGTCGGCCGTGGTCGGCAAGGAAGCTCTCTACCTTGGCGCGGACTTTATCGAGGTCTTTGTTGTCACCCACGGCCCCACTGTACACGCCGGACACGGCCTGCACGGTTGCTTGATGACGCCCAAAGACTTCTTCTAGGGCGCTGGTGATCTCACCGACGGTAGCTTTGGCGCGTGCTGCCAGGACCGCAAGCTCCAGCAAGTTGCCTTCGCCTCCCTGTGCACAGGTGGTTAGCGCAGTCAATGCCACATCGACCTTGGCTTGATCGCGTTCCTTGCGTAGCTGGGCAAGACGAGCCAACTGAGCATCACGCACCATCTGGTTATCCACCGATAACACCGGAATGCTTTCTTGCTCGTTGAGTAGATACTTATTCACCCCAACAATGGTTTGCTGTCCGGAATCAATGCGTGCTTGCGCACGCGCAGCAGCCTCTTCGATACGCAGCTTGGGAATGCCCGCCTCGATCGCCTTGGTCATACCGCCAAGACCTTCGATCTCGGTGAGGTGTTCCAGTGCGCGCGCCGCCAAATCGGCGGTGAGTTCCTCGACGTAATGACTCCCGCCCCAAGGATCTGCTGGTGCACAAGTACCGGATTCCTCTTGTAGTTGAATTTGCGTATTGCGTGCGATGCGTGCTGAGAAATCCGTCGGCAAAGCCAGGGCTTCATCGAGCGAGTTGGTGTGCAACGATTGTGTGTGACCTTGGGTGGCTGCCATCGCCTCGATCGAAGTACGTACTACGTTGTTGTACACATCTTGTGCAGTCAACGACCAACCGGAAGTCTGCGAGTGCGTGCGCAACATGCTCGATTTCGGATTCTTCGGTTCGAACTGAGCCATCAACTGACTCCACAACAGACGTGCGGCGCGCAGCTTGGCGATTTCCATGAAGAAGTCCATGCCGATCGCCCAGAAGAAACTCAGGCGTGGCGCGAAGTCATCCACTGACATTCCCGAAGAAATGCCCGTACGCACGTATTCCAGCCCATCCGCGAGGGTGTAGGCCAATTCGATATCGGCAGTCGCACCGGCTTCTTGCATGTGATAGCCAGAGATCGAGATGCTGTTGAACTTGGGCATCCGCTGCGAGGTGTAGCTGAAGATATCGGCCACGATGCGCATCGAAGGAGCGGGCGGGAAGATGTAAGTGTTCCGCACCATGAACTCCTTGAGGATGTCGTTCTGAATCGTGCCGGCGAGCTGCTCGGGCTTCACCCCTTGCTCTTCCGCTGCCACGATATACAAAGCCAAAATCGGCAACACCGCACCGTTCATGGTCATCGATACGCTCATCTGATCCAACGGGATGCCGTCGAATAGGATGCGCATGTCGAGGATCGAATCGATCGCCACACCAGCCATGCCGACATCGCCGGAAACGCGCGGATGATCGGAGTCATATCCACGGTGTGTGGCCAAATCGAAGGCAATCGACAAGCCTTTCTGACCTGCTGCCAAGTTACGACGATAGAAAGCGTTGGATTCCTCGGCAGTGCTGAAGCCAGCGTATTGACGAATCGTCCACGGCCGACGCACATACATGGTCGAGTAGGGTCCGCGCACGAACGGCGGGAAACCGGGCATGGAGCCAAGATGCGCCAACTTGCTGGAAGCCGTTGGCGAGTAGAGCTGCTGCACCTCAATGCCTTCCGGCCGCGCAAAGGAAATCGACTGCGGTTCCTTGATGGTGACCGGAGTTTCCGAACCGACCGAGATCGGTCCATGCCAGGAAACCTTGGTGAAGTCAGGAACATGTTTCATCCGTACACCTCCTGAAGATTCGACAGGATGGTCAGGGCATCGCATCCCAATCCGATGAAGCTATCCAAACCTGCTTGTTGCCAGGTGTTGCCGGTGGTCACATCCGGTGGTCGACCGGCAAGGAGTAGCTTCTTGACTCCGGCTTGCTTGAAGCTCACCAGGTGTGAGACCTCCATGTTGGCATAAGCTTGGTCATTGCCGCAGATGCAAAGGATCTCGGCGCCGGATTCACTCAAATCTTCCAACGAAGAACCGATCACATACTCGAATCCACCGACGGTGAAGAACTGCTGCGCAAAGGACAAACGCGCTGAATATTCCGACGCCGTGCCCAAAGTTGCCAAGAACACGATCGGCTTGAATCCTGCCGCACGCAGCTCCAAGGCGCGTTCCTGCATGCGCTCGAATCCAGCAGCATCGCGCATCAACGGCAACGGTTCGGCTTTCGGCCCTTCGCAATGATTGCCAGCTAAATCACCGAGAGCTTCGGTCAAGGCGAAAACGTCGGTGCCGGCTTGGCTGGCGCTGATGATTTCCTCGAAACCTCCAGCGACCGTAAGCACGCAGCAACGGTCTTCAGGATCACGACTCTGGATCCAGTCACGCACACGCTCTTCGTCGCGTTGCGTGAGGTAGGGTTCGCCCTCTTCAACCTTGCCATCTTTCGACGGATAGGAACTCACGCCCGAGATCGGCTGCTCGCGTTTGCGTACCGCGCTCTCTGCCAAGATACGCTCTTGCGCCAGACGGTCATGGATCCAACCCGTGGTCAGGACATTGGGCATGCCACCGTTCGCTTGAATGCCTTGGAAGATCGCCCATGCTTCAGCGCCGATCGATTCGGTTAAGGACTCGATCAAGTAGGAACCGCCACCAGCATCGACCACTTGATCCAGATGACTCTCTTCGCCGAGGATGTTTTGCGTATTGCGTGCGACACGGCGCCCCAACGGCGAAGGCTGACCGAGTGCTTCGTCATAAGCGAAGGTCGTGATCATGTCGGCGCCACCCAAGATGGCTGCCAAGGTTTGGGTGGTGCCGCGCAGCTGGTTGGTCCAGGCGTCGGCACGGGTCAAAGTGCGGCGCGAGTTGACAGCATGGATCCAAGGGGCTGGCATCTCTTCCTCGGTGAAACCGCATTCACTCAGAATACGTGACCAGATCAAACGCGCAGCTCGCAAGAAGGCGATTCCGGGGAATAGCTCACGACTTGGGACTAAACGCAAACCGATGCCGGCCGCGATGTCCTCGAGCGGCATACCAAGTCGCTCGCCGAGTGTCAGGTAGTGAGTCATGGTGGCGGCCATGATGCCGAGCTGCTGAGCCAAACTGGCACCGGCCATGTGGTAGACCTCCGTGCTGACCAACATCGCCCGCGTATTCGGCATATGCTCCTTGGTCCAAGCGATGGCAGTACCGACTTGGTGCATCATGCAGCGCGAGCCCAACGGCAGGAAGCCGTCGCGCGCCAGGTTGCCGAGTGGGTCCAAGCCCAGATTCCAACGGGCCTGCGAGATGTCTTCGCCGCGCTCACGAGCCAAAGCCACCAGACCAGCAAAGTTACACAGGCTGTTGGCGCCGGCATCCAGTGCCAAATCCATCATGTCGAGACGGATATCCGCCATCAGTGCACGCCAACCATCCAGCGACCAGACCATGCAGCCGCCGTCGCCCCAGGCCTCAGAGCCAATCGGGGAATCTGGGGCCAATCCAAGGCGAGCACAGGCATCGAGTTGTAGCCACATGCCGTTGGCACCACCCTCCAGGTCCTTCAGAGCAGCCTTGCGCACCGCCGCAGCATGCGGAATGTCGTAGCGCGGAGCATTGCTCCAGCTGCCATTGTCACGGCTGCCACGCAGGAAAGGAGCTTGGCCGGGCAAGCCAGGAGTGGTTTCAGGGCTATTCCCAGCGCAATAGACTGGCTCTATCCTCCCTCCTTCAACACTCTTACGGACGACAGCCCGCTCAAAATCGGCGCCGCGCAGCTCTTGTTCCACCTGAGCACGCCATGTCTCAAGATCGATCTGAGGGGTAGTAGCGGAGGTGAGGTTTGCTGCGGAATCCATGGGGCTAGGCCGAGAAAATCAACTGCTGATTCTACCGGCGCCGCCCTTTGCGCAGAATCGGATTAATTTCTCCTTAGTGAGGCCTTTAGGGCTACAGCAAAACGCCTCAGGTGGCCGAAAAAGCACTTGAGCCCCCCGGTTTTGTGGGGTTTCAAGCCGCCATCAACTCGTGATTGCTTTCCTCAAGGATTTATTGCGTCCCCCTGTGAAGACAAGGGGCGCCTGTGCCATTGGTCTGACCAAGTATCGGGTCGTGACTGGAATGGCCATTGCCATGACAGGGGTTGCCCTGTTCTATATCGTGCTGGATGTCCGCGACGATGGCCCGTCGGGATTCTCGGTTGCGATGGCTGGCGTCATCGGTTTGGCAGCTTGCGTGCGCTCAATGTTACGCCAAGGTCGGTCGGTGGAAGCCATCGGCCAAGTCACTACCGTTGGCCTGTTCATGGCCGCCACTTTCGTCACGCTGCATAGCGGCGGCGGCGAAGCGACTTCGATCGGTTGGTATTCGATGCTGCCACTGAGTGCAGCACTTTTGTGTGGTTATCGCGCCGGCATGGCTTGGGCCGTCGTCAGCCTCACTTCCTTGTTGATTATCGGCCAGCTCGGGAACCTCGGTATCGAGGTTCCCGACGCCTTGCCGAAGTCGAGCCGTAACGTATATCGCTTATTCGAGAACCTATTGTTGCTGGCTGGCGTGGCTTATCTCGTGACCGGCTTCATTGCCGAACACAAACGCGCACAAGACGAACTGGAAAAGACCAACCGCATGCTTGATGAGGAGCGCAGTGCGCGCACGAAAGCAGACAAGCGCGCCAACCAGACCCTGCAGATCCAAAACCAGATTCTGGCGAAGGTCGGTAGCGAGATGCGCACTCCATTGAACGGCATCAAGGGCATGACCCGTATGCTCAACAGCACCAACCTCGACCAGGTCCAGAAGGATTACGCCGTGGCGATTCAATCTTCCGGCCGTGCCTTGTTGGAGCTGCTCGAAGACGTGCTCGACTTCTCGCGGATCGAATCCGGCGAGTTGCAGCTGGAGTACAAGCCATTCGATATCGAAGTGGCGGTCGCAGGTGTGGCTAAGCACTTGTCGACCATGGCCGAGGTCAAGAACCTCGAGGTCCTGCTGCGTTTCGCACCGGACACTCCCCGCTTCTACACCGGTGATTCCGGCCGAATTCAGCAGGTATTGGGCAGTCTGGTCAAGAATGGCGTGAAGCATGCGGCAGAAGGTCATGTGCTGATCGACGTTGAAGAGACCGATCGCGACGAGAACGATTCGATCTTGCGTTTCCATGTACGTAACTCTGGAGTTGCGCTGGACAAGGGTGAATGTGAAGCCTTGCGCGAGATGCTCAAGGGTAACGATGAAGATGGTTCCTCCACCGAATCCGATAGTGGTTTCGGCCTCGCACTCAGTCAGCGCATCGTGCGCTTGATGGGCGGCGACATGGGCTTCGATGGCGACGGCGAAGAAGCCGATTTCTGGTTCTCCCTGAAGCTACCGCGTTCGCGTGAGCCGAAGGTGCAGAACCTGTTCTCCGGCAACTTGGCTGGCCTAAAGGCCTTGGTCGTGGAAGACAACGCACGTAACCGTGAGATTCTGGTCGAACAACTGATGAGTTGGGGCGTGCAACCAGTGCTCGCTTCTTCTGGTCAGGAAGCCTTGTCGATGATGCGCGTGGATCTCGCTTCACGTTGCCCATTCGAGCTGGCGATCATCGATCACCAGTTGGAAGACATGGACGGCAAACGTCTCGGCATGATGATGCAATCTGATTCGGTCCTGGCCGAGTGCTGCATGGTCTTGCTCACCTCAGAAGCCGGTGCTGGTCGAGGTCGCGAATATCGCGAAGCGGGTTTCTCCGCTTACTTAGCCAAGCCAGTGACGCCAAGCATCTTGCGCGACACTATGGCAATGGCTTGGGGCTTGGATCGCGAGAAGAAGGTCGCACAAAGCGCCTGCGAACGCGCTTCCTAACTACCTTACGCTTTTGCGTTAAGCAGATTCTTCACGGCGTCGGCGAAGCTGGTCACCGCTTCTACGTGCACGTGATGCCCTACCCCTGGCAAGTCCTGTCGGGTAGCATGAGGAAGTTTCTCGAAACGCTCTTGAAGGGCAGGAATGCGGTGAATGTAGCCGAATTCCGGTGCCAACAGATGAACCTTGGCGGTTACCCGACCGCAGATCTCCAGCCAATGGTGCTCCGGGAATCGATAGGGATTCGGGCCACGTAAGCGCGGATCCAAACGCACCATGAAGCGGCCATCCTCCTGTTCATCGAGGTAGTGGCGCACGATGCGTTCGGCACCGGCCAGGCTGAGTCCCTCATTGTTAGCAATGACCCGCTCCATGGCGGCTTCGCGGCTTGCAAAGCTCCGGAATGGTGGAGTCGGCCGACGGTTGTGCTCCAGCAGTGCTGTCATCTGGTCGACTTGAGTACTTGCATCTGCGGCATAACCACCAACACAATCAACCAGCATCAAGTGCTGGATCATGTCGGGTGCAAAGGAGGCGAGCATCAACGCGACCGTGCCCCCCATCGAGTGGGCGACGACCGCAGCGATCTCTATGCCGTCGGCCTGCAACTCATCCAACACCGCTGCAAGATCCTTCAGATGATCCAATTGATGGTAGGCGGCATCGGCACTGATGCGCCCACTGGATCCGTGGCCCCGCCAGTCCATACACAAAGGGCGGCAGATATCGTCTGCGGCTAAGGCGCAAGCGGCATCTTCGAAACTACGACCGGTATCGAGGAAGCCATGCAAGAACAGTACCGCTGGCCCGTTACCCCCATAATCCCATAACGCCAACGGCAGGCGCTCACGATTGACAGTCAGTTGCGTGGGAGTGATTGGAACTGGGTTCATGGGCACAACGAGAATAGCCCACGCAAGACGACGCTGTGTCCGCGCGGGCTAGGGCCCAAATGATAGCTAAGCGACTCCAGCATTAAATTGGCCGAACCAACCTCTTCTTCGATGGTAATCGGTAATCCAACGCCAATAGCGCAGAGGCAGGTCCTCACTGACGGCATTGTCTAAAGCGGCCTGCAGGCGCGGTGGCAGCTTGCCCCATTGACTCTGCCTAGGGTGACGCAAGAATTCCACCCGCGGTGCAGGCGGAGGCTGTCCCGAAGGGATTGTTCTAGCGCTCCTATTTCCGACTTCTGGTTCTTCCTGACCACGGCCAGGATGTTCGCCACTCTCTCATGGCTGGCCCAGACCTCAGTCCGGCAATAACTTCAGCAGTGCCTCCATCTCGGCCACCAGATGTTCCGATGCAAGCAGCGCTTCCTGCAGGCGCGTTTGGGTAGTCGGAGTCGTTGGCTCCTCAACTTGCTCAACAGCTTCCTTGAGCTTGGTCCCTGTCTCCGAGAATAGTTTGGAGACCTCTTCGATCTTGTTGAGGATCGTAGCCGACGTTAGCGGCTCAGCTTCAGCCTGTGGGGCTGAGTCCTGCAATGCAAAAAATAACAAACTGATGAACATGGAATAACCCTCCTTTTACAAGGGAGCCATGTTCCACTGTACACCTTAATTGCGCTGCATCGCCAGTTGCATTCCGGCAACAATCTCTTCAGCGTCGTAACGTGGGTAGAAACGCTCCACTGCGGCTGCGATCTCGTCGATCTCGTCGGCACTCCCTTCATGGGCTTCGAGTTGGTCCAGAAGCAGGCCCAGCGATGCCTCGACGCGGTCGAGCAGCATGGCGACATGTACGGAATCGCCAGCGTTCTTGGCGGCGAGAGTGGTCAAAAGGGTGTGCTGAAGGGTGGTCATAGCGGACATTCCAAGCCGGATACGGCTCTATTCCCCATCGGCGATTCGGCCTAATTCCCTTGAACTACGCCGTTTCCGCCGATTCGCACCCTATTTGCGACTTGCTTTCCTGGCCTCAATCAGCAGGCTTTGGCCAGCTGCTAAACGCAAATCCTGGTCCTTGTTGAGGAACTGCACCGCGCCACTGACCACGGTCAAGGAGCCGTTGCCCGCCTTATCGACCTGCAGACGATAGTGGCAGCCTAAGTCCCACACCTGGAACCACGGAGTCTCCACCACGAAAGCCCGCGCCGGAGCCGTCAACCACACCTCGGCCGCCCCCTCAAAGAGATGCACGCGCAGGCGACCGTCGCCGAATCGATCGAATGGACGTTGAATCTTCAAACGACTTCCCCCTTCAAGCTGCAAATGCCCAACATCACCAATCTCCAACCTGCTCTGTTGATCATCCTTCACGATCAGCACGGTCTCGAACGGCAAGGCTTCCCCAACTTGCAGCGGTTGCTTGCCCGCAACCAAACTGGCAGTGTCTTGCAAGCGATAAGGGCTCAATCCGGAATCGCCAAGAGAACCGAACAGCCACAACAATCCTGCGACCAACACACTGGCGGCAGCCAATAGCCCAATTCCACGCGACCATGGATGACGCACCAACTGCTCTCGCGGTTGTTCCAACTCCAGCGCCGGCAACGCGCCCTGCCATCGCAAGTCCTCGCATAGCTGCTCCAACTTCACCACCAAGGCGTCGTTGCCCGAAGTTGCGGGCGATGCCGATCAACCACGGCACCACCCGTTCTGGTCGTTGCAAGGTCGGCAGTCCCCGCCACGCGGCAAGCATCGTTTCCTGCATCAGGTCGTCGGCCTCTGAGGGTGGCACGAATGCCAGCAGAAAGGCGTGCACCTTGGCTGCGTGGCGTTGCAGTAGGACCGAAAACGCCTCTCGGTCGCCGTCCTTTGCGGCGGCGACCAAGGCGAAATCGGAGTTCGAATCAGGCTTTGGCAATCCTTTTGGTCAACAGGGAGACCAGTTCATCATTAGACTCCGCGCCGTAGAAGCGCTTGCCGCACAGCACCAGATTGGTGGAAGCCAAACTATCGTTGTCTCCGGCGAGTTCAGCAGCCTTCAGGAAGTGGCGGAAGATTACTTGATCATCCTTTGCCGACATCCACATGCCCAATGCAGTGCCAAGATGCATGGCTGCATCGGCCTTGCCCCATTGCATGGCGCGCGTCAGTTCCTGTTTGCCGGAACCAAAGTGGTCGCCCAACTCACGATCCCAATCCAGTTGTTCCAGGGCCGCCAAAGCAAAGCCAAGGTCAAACAAGCGCGGCGCAGTCTGCGCTTCAGTCGCAGCTTTTGCACCAAAATGGGGCTCCAAGGCACGCGCACGTAACATCGCGATCAAGCTCTCAACACCCAGCTTCTTTTGTGCCAGGCTGAGCTTATCCTTCTTGCGACTGAAGCCTGTGGTGTAAACCACAGCGCGGCGGATGGTCTCCATATGCACCAAAGTGCTGGAGTCAGCATCGAGGATTCGTATGACCTCGGCATTCAAGGTCGCCAGGTCGAAATCATGATCGATTCCGAAAGGTCCCTCCTTCCACGGCAGGCTCTCGGCCTTACCAATTTCGAAGGGCTGGCAAATCGCCGGGGGGGCCGAGCAGGGCGTCGGCATCAACAGCTGCTCCGTGAGCAGTGGCAGACAAGGTTAAAGCAAAAAGAAACACGGCACCTCCAGGTTACACACAAGTTGGAGACGATGGTCTCCGCTATCAAGTGCGCTGAGGAGGTGCCGTGTTAACGACTTTCTCGGCTATTTCTTCAACGATTAGTCGACATCAAACGAAATTCCTTGTGCCAGTGGCAGTTCGGAGCTCCAGTTGACCGTGTTGGTCTGACGGCGCATGTAAGCCTTCCAGGAGTCGGAGCCGGATTCGCGGCCGCCACCGGTTTCCTTCTCACCACCGAATGCACCACCAATCTCAGCACCGGAAGTACCAATGTTGACGTTGGCGATACCGCAGTCACTACCGATCGCTGACAAGAAGCGCTCGGCGTGTTGCATGTTCATGGTGAAGATTGCCGACGACAGACCTTGTGGCACATCGTTGTGCTTGGCGATGGCATCGTCAAGGTCATCGACCTCGATGATGTAAAGCAAAGGACCGAAAGTCTCATCCTGTACCACTTGCCACTCGTTCTGAGCAGTGGCAATACATGGAGTCATGTAGGAACCGCCTTCGCAACCCTCTGGCTGGTAGCGCTCGCCACCGCAGAGGATCTCGCCGCCCATTTCCTTGACCTTCTCGATCGAATCGAGCGTGTCTTGGACTGCGCCATCGTCGATCATTGGACCCATCAGGGTGTTTGGATCGAGCGGGTGACCGATGTTGACCTTGGAGTAAAGCTCCAGCAAGCGGTTGACCACTTGATCACGCACGCTCTTCTGCACCAAGACGCGACGCGTTGAGGTGCAACGCTGACCAGCAGTACCGACGGCGCCGAACATGATCGCGCGGCAAGCCATTTCCAGGTCGGCATCTTCGAGTACGACCACGGCGTTGTTACCACCAAGCTCAAGGATCGCACGGCCGTATCGCTGTGCGAGTTTCTCAGCGACGCGTTTGCCCATTGCGCAAGAACCAGTTGCCGAGATCAGTGGTGCGCGCTTATCACTGAGCAGCAACTCACCGACTTCCGAACCGCGGCCCGCTGCCAGCGAGATCACTGCACCGAAACCGACAGGCTCAAGAACCTTGGCAGCGACCTTGGTCATGGCGATCGCGGTCAAAGGAGTCTTCGATGAAGGCTTCCACAAGCAGGAGTCGCCACAGATCAATGCCAGTGCCGAGTTCCATGCCCAAACGGCGGATGGGAAGTTGAAGGCGGAGATCACGCCGACCACACCGAGTGGATGCCACTGCTCGCGCATGGCGTGCTGTGGGCGCTCAGAGTGCATCGACAAGCCGTACATCATGCGCGACTGGCCAACGGCGAAATCGCAGATGTCGATCGCCTCTTGCACCTCACCAAGGCCTTCTTGGTAAATCTTGCCCATTTCCAAGGAAACCAACTTACCCAGTGGCTCCTTGTACTTGCGCAGCTGCTCGCCGATCTGGCGCACGTATTCGCCACGCAGAGGAGCAGGCAGTTCGCGCCAACGCAGGAATGCGTCGTGTGCGGCGGCAGCGACCTTTTCATAGTCGCCGGCGTCGGCCTGCTTCACGGTACCGATCTTTTCGCCGGTAGCGGGAGCGTAGACATCAAGAATGGAGCCGGAGCAAGAAAGCCACTCGCCACAATAGGCGCCAGCTTGCTCACCTTCGAGGCCGAGCTCCTTGAGGAAAGATAGATCCGAAGAGGTCGCGGTGGGTGTCATGGACCGCCCATTCTATCGGCGTCGCCCCCATTTCGCGCTACCTTTGGTAGGCTGGAGTGCCCCTTCCCAAACATGGATACCCTCTCTCTCCTCATCCTCAGCCTTTGCCTCAGTCAGGGTGCGCCCAGCGCCCCTGCCACAAAGGACCTCGTCAAGATTCCAGTCGCCAGTGTGGCTGAATATCAGCAGCTGCAAAATCTGCTCAGCGATGTCGACGACCACCAGGCCATCGGCAATACCGGTATGGCTCGCGCTTATGCCACCGATGCCGAACAGGCCCTCTTGACTGCTGCCAGCATCCCCTTCACGGTGGAGATCGAGGACTTGCAGTCCTACTACGCCGCACGCGCAGCTACGGAGCTCGGTCAGGGCTCGGCCTTCTTGTCAGTCGGTTCCATGGGCGGCTTCCGCACCTTGGCCGAAATCGGCACAGAGATGGACCGATTGGCTTCCACCTACCCGGCAATCTGCTCGCCGAAGTTCAGCGTAGGCACCACCATCGAAGGCCGCGACATCTGGGCCATGCGCATCAGCACCACGCCCGGCGTTCACGACCCGAACAAGGCCATCGGTTGGTACGACGCCATGCACCACTCGCGCGAACCAATGTCCGGCGAGTCGCTGTTGATGTTCGCCGATGAGATCCTCTCCGGCTACGGCTCCGATGCCGACGCCACCCGCCTGGTGGAAACGCGCAACCTGCTTTTCATTCCCTGCTCCAATCCTGATGGCTATGAGCACAACCGCCAGATCGCTCCGAACGGTGGCGGCATGTGGCGCAAGAATCGTCGCAACAATCAAGACGGTACGTATGGTGTCGACTTGAACCGCAACTACGACTGGGAATGGGGTCCGCAGTGGTCAGGTTCGAGCAGCAACACTTCGAGTGAGACTTACCGCGGTACTGCGCCGTTCTCCGAGCCAGAGACCACCGCACTCGCTGCTTTGATGGCCACCATGCCACCGAAGATGTCGATGTCGGTCCACACCTACAGCGACCTGATGCTCTACCCATGGGGTTACAACACCATCGTTACGCCAAACGATGCCCTGTACCGCGAGTTCGGCCAGTCCTTCACTGCCAATAACGGTTGGCCTTACGGCACCATCTGGCAAGTGCTGTACATCGCCAACGGCGGCAGCGTCGACTACCACTACGGTGAGTTCGGCACGATTGCATTCACGCCAGAGATCGGTGGCGATAGCGATGGCTTCTGGCCAGCACCTTCGCGCATTCCTGCCCTCTACGCCGATGTCCAACCCTCCTATCTGGAGACCGCCAAGTCGACTGGTTCTTGGGCGCAAGTCGAAGACTATGTTTGGACCGAGATCAGCGGCGATGGCGACGCTTGGCAAGAAGCCGGTGAGTCTTGGGGTTTGCAGTTGCAGATGAAGAACATCGGCCTGGAGGCTTTGGATGTAGACTTCGACCTGACTTCGACGAGCTCGCACCTCAGTGTTTCGGGTCTGCCAACCACCCTGCAGATCAACCCACGCAGCAGTGCTGTAAGCGCGAGCTTCCAGATTGACTTCGCTGCCAACGCACCAAGCGGTCAACCACTGCCTCTGCAGCTTGGCCTGGATTACGACGGTTGGATCAGCAGCAATGACATCTTCATCACCCTTGGTCGTCAGCGCGTATTGATGCGCGATCAAATGGAAGCCAGCGATTTCGGTTGGAGCAGCAATGTACAAACCAACTGGTCGTGGGAACGCGCCAACCCGCAAGGCACTTCCTCAAGCGGCTCCGATGTCCAACCTGAAGACGACCACACTCCTAGTGGAAGCTTGTGCTGGGTCACCGGTGCAGCAGCTGGCGGTAGCGTCGGCGCCAACGATGTCGATGGCACGGCGATCCTGACTTCGCCAATCTTCAACTTGGATGGCCACAACAACGCCACATTGAACTACGCACGTTG
Source organism: Planctomycetota bacterium (assembly GCA_024229395.1). Lineage (GTDB taxonomy): Bacteria > Planctomycetota > UBA1135 > UBA1135 > UBA1135. The sequence goes on from JAAESM010000050.1 coordinate 339,497, forward strand.
GTACGCCAACCGTGCAGGCAGTGGCTTGGATGACAGTTGGGTCAGTGAGTTGAGTAACGATGGAGGCGCCAGCTGGGTCGCTCTGGAGAACCTTAGTGATACCGGTTCTGCTTGGCGTGATACCGAAGTCGCTCTGCATGGAGTGCTTCCCTTCACGAATCAGATGCGCTTGCGTTTCATCGTTGCCGATGAGCCCAACAACGACATCACCGAAGGCTTGCTCGATGACCTCGAGATTCGCACGCTGCAAGGCGCACCGACTTTGGGCCTGTGGGGTGAATCGCAAGTAGGCGAGACCATCCGTTTCACCATCGATGGCGATCCGGGTGCCAGCTTCAGCCTCGCTTGGGGCTTGAACACGCACAGCGGAAACACCTATCCAGGCATTGAAGGAAGCCTGTTCCTGACCGCACCGCAGATCTTCTTGACCGGAAGTTGCGCTGCCGACGGCGTTGCCATCCGTGACATGACCGTGCCAGCAAACGTCGCAGGTCGCACCGTTTACTTGCAAGGTGTGGTCGGTCAGGGAACGCCAAGCGCGGCCTTCACGACCGTGACCAGCGCCTCCTTCTAGGAAGGATCAACACACGCATTCGTTGCAAATCACGCGCGCGGCAGCTTCCAAGCGGCCGCGCGCGTAGACTGCCGCAATGCGCGCCATCAGTTGGAATGTCAACTCACTGCGCACTCGTTTCGAACGGGTGCTGGGTGTCCTCGAACGTCATCAGCCAGACCTGCTGTGCCTTCAGGAGACCAAGGTTCAAGATGAGCAGTTCCCCGAAGAAGCCTTGCGGGAAGCCGGCTACTTTTCGGCCTTTCACGGGCAGAAGACCTATAACGGCGTTGCGCTGCTGAGCAAGAAACCTGTTTCCGATGTGCGCAATGGCTTCCCCGGCGATCCGGCGCCGGAACAAGCGCGCGTAATCTCTTGCGTGTTGGACGGAATCCGTTTCGTCAATGTCTATGTGATCAATGGCAAAGCACTCGGCACCGACAAGTTCGAGCTGAAGATGCAATGGTTGGATGCACTCACCGAGTGGCTTGGTAGCTTCGACAAAAATGAGGCGCTAGTTGTGCTTGGCGACTTCAACATCGCACCCGATGAACGTGATGTGCATGACGTCGACAAATGGCGCGGCAAGATTCACTTCTCTGCTGAGGAGCATGAGAAACTCGCCGCAATGACTGCCCTCGGGTTGACCGACATGTACCGGGAATTCCACACAGAAGGTGGTTTGTTCTCGTGGTGGGACTATCGCGGCGGCGCATTTCCGCGCGATTTCGGCCTGCGCATCGATTTGGCGCTGGGCAGTCCAGCGGCCGTGAAACGCTGTACTGGCGCGCTTTTGGACCGAGATGAGCGTAAAAAGGGCGATTGGGAGGCCAAACCCAGCGATCACGTGCCCCTAAACCTGGATTTTGACCCGGCTTAGCCTCAAGGCGGCTCGTTTCTTCTCCGATAACGTATTTGGACGCCTAAATTGCAATCACTCGGTTGCTGAGATTCTAGGACCCCAAAGAAACGAAACAGAACATGAAACGAACCTCCCAATCAGGCTTTACAATCATCGAGATGTTGATTGTGGTCACGATTTTGGCCATGCTTGCCGGAATCCTATTGCCAGTACTCGAAGACGCAGCACTGTCTTCCCGTGATGCACGTCGTTCTTCTGACTTGAAGAGCATGCAGGCAGCACTGGAAAGCTATAAGCGCGTCAACGGCACCTACCCAGATACTGGTGGTGCTTTCCAAGGCGATGCACCGACTTACGGTGGCTTGCTTTACGATGCTGCAGGCTACTGCCCAGGTCTGGTACCTGACTACCTTCCTGCCCTGCCGAAGGATCCAAGCCCAGATATTCCAAACGCGACCACCGGTGGCTACATGTACAGCTCTGATGGCGTCGACTTCAAGTTCGTCTGTAACGAAGGTCCTGAGACTTTCCCTGCAGGTAACCCTTTCTACGATCCAACCCGTGCTGCAACCGCATGGCAGATTAGCTCTCCTGGGGGCTACAACTGGTAGAACCTTTGGGAACTCGATAACCGAGTAAACCGGAATCGTCGGCTCTTCGGAATCGGCGATTTCTTTTTTTATGGGCCTTCCCGAGCAGCTGACGTGATAACAGCTATCTGCCCTTAACCAAGCACCTATCCAAGCCGATAAATGATGAAGATGAGGATCACCTCCCCACATCAGACGCAGACACGCCAAGGCTTCACCATCATCGAGATGCTAATCGTGGTCACGATTCTTGCACTCCTAGCAGGCATCCTGGCTCCGCTTCTCGCCGACGAAGCGGAGAACGCTCGTGACGGCCGACGTGGCGCCGACCTGCGCTCGGTTGCCTCAACCTTGGCGCACTACAAGCAGGTCAATGGAGTCTATCCAGATACCGGAGGTGCTTGGCAGGGCGACGCTGGCGCATACGGCGGTTTCGGCTATGGCGTGGGTGGTTACATCCCGAGCGTAGTCCCGGACTACCTCCCCTTCCTACCGAAAGATCCGAACCCGATCTTCCCGACCTCGGGAACTGGCGGTTATATGTACCGCTCGAACGGCTCGGACTACAAGTTCGTGCTGAATGACACGCCGTCGGAATACTACGCCAGTAACCCCTTCTACGACCCTACGCGCCCATTGACGGGCTGGCAGGTGTCGTCGCCAGGCGGCTACAACTGGTAGTGGTTACGCTCTGCAGCCAGAGGTGTAGACTCTGGCATGTTATTGATTGCGCTGGCCATGACGGTGTTCCAGGGCCCACCTGAGGTTCCTGGTGATTTATTGACCACCACAAAAGGGCGTGAATACAGCGGAGTGCTGTTGCTCGAAACCGAGGAAACCATCTTCCTGGGCCAGGGCTCTAAGACCAAGGAGTTCAAGCGCGAAAAGGTGCAATCCATCACCGGGCCGCGCGCGAGTTATGGCTTGTATGTAGACAAGCTCGAGTGGGTTTACGCGCAGGCGTCGCCATCCAAAGACGCGGTCAAGTTGGCTACGTGGTGCAAAACTAACGGCCTGATGCGCGATGCCGAGATTCATTACTGGCAAGCGCTGGTCAAGGATCCGGAAAACGCCGCCGCGCATAAGGCGCTAGGTCACCGTCAGTCGGGCGATACATGGCAGGCCCCGATCGCCGGCAGTCAATGGCGCGACATGGAGGGCTTGGACAAGTGGCATAGTCAGAAGGAAAACCCTTGGGTGTTTTACACCGCGCACTTCAACGTCAAAGCCAATGGCCCACTGGCAGATGTGCTGCGCGCAGTCGCGCATCTGGAATTACTCTACGCGCGTTATTACGACGCCCTTCAGGACATGGGTGGCATCTTTGAACTGCGCCAACCGATTCAGGTGCGCATCTATCCCGATCGCAAATCTGGCTATGCCGAGGTCTCGGCGAATACCTTCGGTTACTTCGATCGCGAGAGTGAGATCATCAACACTTGGTTGCATGAGAAACGCGCCGTCAACCTAGTACGCCTGACTTGCCATGCGCTGCAGTTTCGCTGTGTGACCGAAACCGCCAACGCGCGGCCCGAGGATTATCCCGGTTGGTTGAATGAAGGCATTGCCACTTACTTCGAAGCTTCATTCACCGAAAACGAAGGCTTGTCGGATTTCTTCTTCGATCGCATGGATTCCAATTGGATGCGCGTCCACCACGAGGCCAAAGAGCCACTCGAGTTGGATCAAGTCCTCAACCTGCGGATCAGCATGGCTGATCGCGGCGACTCGCAACTAGCCTTCGCGCAGTCCTACAGCTTGTTCTACTTCCTGCTGCACAACGAGGAACTGCCGATCATGAGTGGCTTCAAGGAATACCTGCATCAGGTCTTCCACGGCAAGTCGTCCAGTTCGATCTTCAAGAAGTCGTTCAAAAAGAAGACCTATAAGGAACTGGAAAAAAAATGGGCCGACTTCGTGGAGAAGTCGGCCCTGAGGAATCAGATGAAGTAGCCGCGGCTACCGATCCCTAAGCAATGGTGACGTCGTCGCAGAGGTAGACGTCTTGAATGGCGTTCAACAACTGAATGCCTTCTGCCATTGGTTTCTGAAAAGCCTTACGACCCGAGATCAGGCCCATGCCGCCTGCGCGCTTGTTCACCACTGCGGTCTCCACAGCCTGTGCCAAGTCGTTGCTTCCGGAAGCACCACCGGAGTTAATCAGGCCGGCGCGTCCCATGTAGCAGTTGGCGATCTGGTAACGAGTCATGTCGATCGGGTGATCGCTAGACAGTTCCGAGTAGACCTTATCGTGGGTCTTGCCGAAGCCGATGTCAGTGAAGCCAGGGTTGTTCTTGGTTGGCAACTTCTGCTTGATGATGTCGGCCTGAATGGTCACACCAAGGTGGTTAGCCTGACCGGTCAGGTCAGCTGCGTCGTGGTAATCCACACCGTCTTTCTTGAAGCTACCGTTACGCAGGTAGCACCAAAGTACGGTGGCCATGCCGAGCTCATGTGCGCGACCAAAGGCCTCGGAGACTTCCATGATCTGGCGACGCGATTCGTGGCTACCGTAGTAGATGGTTGCACCAACCGCTTGGGCACCCATGTCGAAAGCTTGATCGACCGACGCGAACATAGTCTGGTCGTAGAAGTTCGGGTGGCTGAGAATCTCGTTGTGGTTCAGCTTGACCATGAACGGGATGCGGTGCGCGTATTGGCGCGAAACCATACCGAGCACACCCAAAGTGGAAGCGACAGCGTTGCAGCCGCCTTCGATAGCAAGCTCGACGATCTTCGCTGGATCGAAGTAATCCGGGTTCGGTGCGAAGCTGGCACCACCAGTGTGCTCGATACCCTGGTCTACAGGAAGAATCGAGACATAACCAGTGTTGGCCATGCGACCGTGGCCGAGCATGGACTGCAAGCCACCAAGAACACGGGTTGGGCGATCGGAATGTGCATGCACGCGATCGATCCAGTCGTTACCAGGCAAATGCAGGCGCTCTTTTGCGATGGTGGTGCAAGAGTGGCCGAGAAGGGACTCGGCTTGATCGCCGAGAAGGCTTTGGATGTCAGAGTAGTTGGCGCTCATCGTTGAGATTCTGGTGAGGGTCTAAGGGCAATAGGATAGCGTTGCCGGCTGCGTGTTTTTTGTGGTTTTTGGATGGAGCAAGGCAGCTTTCTAGCAACGTCGACGACAGCCTGAACCCAGCCGATTCCTTGCAACCAACGCCGATTCTTGTGGTTCTATAGGGATATGAGATTCGCCACCCCCCTCAGCCTTGGAAACCTCGTCTGCGCCCCTCTGCTCCTATTCCACACAGCCGCGGAGTCCAAGAGCCTGAAGGAGGTCGGCGATTCCGGACATTTGGCCATTCCAGCCACCTCGCCCGCAGCCGCACCGCCCATGACGCTGCGCTCGATTCAAAGTGGTGGCATGACCCGCTATTACCGTGTGCATGAGCCCATCGGCTATGACCCGCAAGTCTCGACTTCCCTGGTGATGGCCTTTCATGGCGGCGGCGGCAATGCTGTACAGTTCGCCGATCAGTCGGAAATGTATGTCACCGCCGACGACCTCCCCGCCGATCATCAAGAGCGCAACTGCCAGAACGATCAGGGGGATCATTGCGGGTTGGCTTTGGCTTTGATGGTTTTGAGCATTTGCATAGCTTGCCCGAGTATAGGCAAAGCAAGGGCCTAGAGTGTCGTTTGCTTGATGATGAGACGCGCAGTCCTTTGCCTCCTGTTACTGGCTGCATGCCAACAGCCGCTGCAGACCGATCTGCATTGGATCAAGGATTACCCTGCACGATTGAAGCCAACCCTGCCAGGCCCCGATTTCGATACGCTGCTGGTAGATGGCTTGACCTTCTTTGCTCCCCCACCATCACTCAACTGGAATCGCTTCGCGCCCTTCCAGACTTACGCCGCCTCACCCTTTGGGATGAAGGTGAAGGCTTCCGCCCGGACTATGAGGTGGGCAAGATCAACAACTAGGCGATCGAAATTATTGCCACCCTAGAGCAACTTGAAAGCCTCACTATTGCAGGCGGGCTTGTGCAATACACCAATCAAGGCCTTGTCTCATTAACCCAAATGCCATCGCTCACCAACATCACCAACGTAGGCCTACTGCACCTGCTGCAAAGCCAAAGTCTGCGCAAAGTCATATACGCTTGGACCCCAGGCACGAATCCTTTCGCCAACAGTTCCTAGCCGACTATCCCGCCGCCAGCTTCCAAGTCGCAACTCAGGAATAACTTCCTCCGAGAAGACTTGAATGCTGCTGCTGCGAATTGCACTGGCGACCTGGATGTACGGCCACGGCGGTTCGCCCAAAGCTCGACTTGCTAGGCATACTCGCCGTTGCCGGAGCGCGGCGGGCGTAGCCGCCTGGCCTCCATCAACCAATCACCAAACGACCTGAACAAACACACCCACGAGCAAACACAAACCACTAAACAACAGCCAACATACGCTCAAGCGCCAAACGCGCTGGCTCACGCAACTCCTCCGCAACATCAACCTGCGGTCCCCGCTTATGCAGCGATGCCCATAATTTCTCAGGCGTATTCAGCTGCATATAAGGACACAGATTGCATGCACATGAAGCACCCGGCGCGGCAAGATAAGTATTCTGCGGTGCTTCCTTCTCAAAGCGGTAAATCATGTTCGCTTCGGTGCCAACGATGAAGGTCTCACCTTCACTGCTCTTGACCAAACGCAACATGCCGGCAGTACCGAGCACATGATCACTGGCATCACGCACTGGCTTGGGGCATTCAGGATGAGTGATCGTGATCGACCCAGGATTATCCGCCTGCATATCCTTCAAGGTGTCGACCGAGAACAACTCATGCACTTCGCATGCACCGTTCCACAAAATCATTTCACGACCTAGGGTTTCGTTCAGCCAACCACCAAGATGCTTATCCGGCACGAACAGGATCGGCTCATCTTCAGGAATGGATTCCACGACCTGACGTGCGTTGCCACTGGTGCAGATGATGTCGCACTGCGCCTTCACGGCGGCACTGCAATTCACATAAGCGACGGTGGTCGGACGCTTGCCGAGCTTCCTGGTCAGGTGCTCCTTGAAGGCAGCAAGGTCTTCCGCCTTGCAGGAGTCCGCCAACGAACAACCGGCTTCCATATCCGGTACGAAAACTTCAGCTTCTGGGCTCAACAACTTGGCAGTCTCAGCCATGAAGTGCACGCCACAGAAACAGATTGCTTTGGCATTTGCCTTAGCGGCATAACGCGCAAGCTCCAAGCTGTCACCGACGAAGTGTGCAGCCTCTTGCAAGAAGCCTTCCTGGTAACTGTGGGCCAGGATGGTGATGCCATTTTCCGTAGCCCAATCGCGGATTTCCGCGGGTTCGGGCACCTCAAGCAAAGTCAGTTCTTGATTTTTCATCGGTCTGCAGAAAGACAAGGGTGGAGCATTCTAGGTAGCCGCGAGGTATACGTCGAACCTTGTGGTCTTGCCCGGAACTGAGGAGCTTACTCCTAGTGCCAAAGGGGCAGCAAAGGAAGGACGTTTCACCACCACTTTTCGAACTCCGGTGGCGCGTGCCGCTTCTAACAGAAGCTCTTGATCGAGATCTTCACCGACCAGTCGGCGGAACAGGCGCATTTCCTTGCGCGGCAGCGCTGATTTGGGCCGTGGCGGATGCATCGGGTCGAGATAAAGCACGTCAGGTGCAAATTCCGCAAGCAGGCCATGGGGCCATTCCTTCAGCAATTCGATGGCGTCGCCGTGAAATAATTGCAGCCGATTGCCTAGGGCTTCCGCGGTGGTCGGGTCTTGACTGGCATTCTCCAGACCATCAGCAACCAGTTGATGGATCTCGAGCTGGCGCTCGATGGCCAACACCGGGCAACCCAAGGTGGCGAGCACGAAGGAATCGCGCGCCAAGCCCGAGGTCAGGTCAATCACACGAGGCGGAATCTTGGCTCCGCGTAGGCCAACGGCGCGCGCGACCGCTTGGCCTTTACCGCCACCACGTCGGCGCCGAAAACCCATGGTGCCTCCCACCCAATCCACGCAGACCTTGCCTTCTTCGCCGCATAGAAAAAGGCGGCCATCGATGCGTTGCAGGAATGGGCGGGCGGAAGATTCCAATCGTTATTGCACGCGGAATGCGATGCGGTCGGCAGTGGCCTGCGCGACATCGAGGTCCGGCGAGGTCTCACGCCACTTGCGCGCCTTGACGACGATGCGCGTGGTGGTGTCGGTGACGCCGGTCAGAAAGACTTCTACTTCAACACCATCGACGGTGGCTGAGACGAAGGCTTCCCTGATCCCCATGTCTTCCATGGTGACTTCGCCACCATCTTCAAGGTGCTCCTGGGTGGCTTCGTAGACTTCATCCAAATCGGCATCGACGTACAATTCAACGGAGTCTTCACCGAGCACGTACATGGCACCGGCGCCTATGCCAGCACCGACGACCAGCACACAGGAAGGAGCGGCCAGTAGGGTGACTAGCAAGAAAACAGAGGGGGCGATCTTGTTCATTTGCTTTCGTGTACGGACGACAACGGCGCAGTGATGCGTAATTCCAGCTGCGATGCATTTTCCAAACTGATGCCATCGCTGCCGTCCAGCCACCCGACCGGCAAGCGCAAACGCAACAAGGTCAGCCCCGTAGGCAATGATTCGGCTGCGAGGATCTTGGTCGGCATCCAGCTAGACCGTTGCGGTCTACGCAGCCTTGCAACCCCTTGCAGGTAGATCGGATCCCAATCGGCGGTAGCCAAGACGGCCTCGACTTGGCCCGAAGCCGACTTGCGTAACTGACCGACCACTTCGCCGGCGCTGGTCGAGCCGTTCTCAGGAATGCGCCTCACGAACAAGCCGGAATCCTGAGCAACGACAGGGATGGTCGTGGCTGCAACTTGCGGCTGCTTCATCCGCAGTTGGATCGCTTCGATTCGCGATTGCCACAGTGGATCTTCGGCAACGCGTGGCACTTCATAAGCCAAAGCCGTTTCGACAATTGCTTGCTGTTTATTGATCTTGGTGGCGGCTTGTGCAAGTTGTTCCTTCGCAGCTTGCAGATTTTCCCAATCGGAGCGGATCTCACGGAAACTCAAGATGCCGTCTTGCGCCAACTTCAACTGCCGTTGGTAGATGTCATTCAGCTCGGCAACACGTACTGTCAGATTGGTCTCCGCTTGTTTTGCATCACTGACCGCCGACCGTGCTTCAACAATTCGTGTGGCAGCATCGGAGTTGGCCAGAGTCTGCAAGTCGGCGATCTCGCTGTAGACCTCATCCAGTTGCGCTTGCAAGGCATCCAAGTCCGGCGCCTCGACCGCAGAGGCCTGCGTGATATGCGCAATCACATCGCCTTTTTGCACTCGATTGGTCTCTGGCAAACGCCACGCCAGCACTCCCGCGGCCGGCGCGCTGTAGTCCAGGATCTCCCAACTCAAATGCGCATCCAAGGACAACTCCGGTGGAGGTGCAGGCGGCAACGCCACCACCATTGAGGGCGGTTGCACGGGCTCCTCCACTTGCTCTTGCTTCACCAAGGCGGGCGGGTAGAAATAGTCGCGCCCGTATCGCTTCCATAGATCAAAAACGATGAAGCCGAGCAAAGCCAACAGCAATACATCGCGGAAACCGAATCCACGCCTGCGTTCGACCACCACCGCTGAAGGCGTTGGCATGGACCGTTCGCGAGCTTGCGAATCTTGCAAAAGAGAGGCAACGACGTCGGCGTGCACGGTGGCGACGTCTTTCGCTGGAGTCTTCACTTCAGCATCCATTTCTGCAGCGGGCCGCTCCTCTTTGCCCGGTATCGAATCGACGGGGGCCGGGGATTCCTTCGCAGCAGGCGGTGCGACGGCTGCGGTGAAGGGTTGATCAACCGCTTCGGTGACGAGCTCGAAGATATCGTCCGGGGCCACTTCCACCGCGGCCTCAACTTCCGGGACCGGCGGCACCGGCGGCAACTCGGCAAGCTTGCTGCCCCAGATCTGCTCCTGCAATGCTGTCGTAGCTTGCAACCGTTCCGTGCCAACCTGTTCGATCCACTTATTGCGCTGCCAACGGCTTAACGCTCCTTCGGTGAACTCAAGGCCGAACACATCCATGCAGGCCAAGCTAGCCACTCCGCGACTTGCAAGGTAACGCAAGAACAGGTGCTCTCGACGCTCTTGCTCCTGCAACTCCGCCACCGGGCGCGCCGTGGCCAGAGTCTTTTGCCAGGCCGCAGCCAACGCCAGTTGATTCTCATTCCAACTGACTACGTTGCCATCCCAGCCAGGCGCCACGCGAGCTCCACTTCCCCAGCAGAAGATTGGCAGACAAGCGGTGCGTTCATGGCGCCTCAGAGTCTCAATGACCTTGGTGCCACCGACGGCAACTAGCAGTCCAGGCACATCTTGACCAGCGTCGAGCTCGGCCAAAAAGGAATCCAATTCACGACCTTCCGCGACACCACGCGGATGCTCCACCAAACGCACGACCTCGGCAGGAGGTGCTTCATCAGCGGTAACGAAAACGACGCGAGCTAGCAGGTCGACGGTCATGAGAGGAACGGCGGCTGCGCAGTAGGTGGACTCAGCCGATTCGGTAAGACCGTTCTAACAAATTCGATGCCTCGTCGAGGCCGTTGCCGCAATGGAAAAGTTCGGCGAGCACGTCGCCGGCTTTGACTTCCATGCCGACCTTGGCGAGCACCCTGAGGCCGACGCCATGATGCACCGCATCGGAAGCGCGTTGACGGCCAGCTCCTAAACGGAAGGCGGCACGCCCAATGCCTTCGGCACTGCACTCCTGCACCACACCACTGGCCGACGCGAGCAGGTCCACTTGCTCGCAACCGCCGCCGTGCAGTGCCTGACTCAGGTCACCACCTTGGGCGTCGACCATACGCTGCCAATACGGCAATGCAGCCCCTCTTTGCAGCTGCTCGCGTGCGGACTCGCCAAGGCCACTGAGTTCCACCACCAAGTCAACCAGATCCTCCGGGCCATGACCTTGCAGCGTTGCGATGGACTCCTCTACCTCGAGTGCATTGCCGACGGCATGCCCGAGCGGCTGCGACATGTCGGTCAATAAAGCTGAGGTCTGACAACCTGCACCATTGCCCACTTCCACCAGGGAATCGGCCAGGGCTTTGGCGCTGCCTTGATCCTTCATGAAAGCACCGCTGCCGTATTTGACATCCAAGACCAAGCTCTCCAGTCCGGCGACCAACTTCTTCGACAGAATTGAGGCGGTAATCAACGGAATCGACGGCACCGTGCCGGTCTCATTACGCGTGGCATAAAGAATGCGGTCGGCAGGAGCGATATCAGGGGTCTGGCCGGTGATGAAGCACCCCACTTGGGCTAAGACTTGATGCAACTCCTGCTGACTGAGATCGGTGCGATAACCAGGGATGGCCTCAAGCTTGTCGAGCGTGCCGCCAGTGATGCCAAGACCACGCCCCGACAACATAGGCACCTTCTTGCCGAGACTCGCCCACAGCGGCGCCAGGATCAGGGAGACCTTGTCACCGACGCCTCCAGTGGAATGCTTATCGACGAAGGGACCGTCGATCCCCGGCCACGCCAGGGTGGTGCCGCTATCGGTCATGGCTTTGGTCAACAAGACCGTCTCAGCAGCTGTCATGCCACCCTTCATCACGAAGGCCAGCCAGGCTCCTATTTGAGCCGGAGAGACGGATCCATCCAGCACTCCATCGACGAATCCGCGGATTTCCGACTCGCCTTGTTCTATGCCTTCGCGGCGCTGTTCCAGCCAGATATCAATCATGTCGGCATAGGCTAACGGCTCCGGATGCCTGTATCTGCGAAGAAAAAACCAAAAAGGCTTGCACAATACCGACTGGAAGGTAGACTTTGCCCGCGAGTTTTAATGAGAATGCGTCTCATTATCAATAGCTCAAATTCGAAATAATGAAAAACACCACTCTTCTCACCTTGGCGTCGACCGCTCTGCTGGCCGGACCACTCTCCGCACAAGACCCTCAGGTGCCTAGCAATGAGGAACTCGCTCGCCGCATTGACGTGCTTGGCGAGGCCATCGATTTCAGCGGCAACAACAGCAAGTTCTCCTTTGGGGGTTACGGTGAAGCCACCTATCGCAACTGGGCTTCCAAGACCGATGGCGGCGCCCCATCGGGTAAATCCGATGAGTTCGACCTGCACCGCGTGGTCTTCTACTTCGGCTACCAGTTCGACGATGTCTGGTCCTTCAACTCCGAGATCGAATATGAACACACCGATCAACTCGCAGTTGAGTTCGCGCAGATCGACGGTCACTTCAGCGATGCGTTGAACTTCCGCGGCGGTCATGTGCTGATCCCGATGGGCATCGTCAACCAGATGCACGAGCCCACTACCTTCTTCAGCGCACGTCGCCCTTTGGTGGAACGCTACATCCTCCCCTCCACCTGGCACGAGAACGGCGTCGGCACCTTCGGTGCATCCGGTGACTTGAGCTGGGAGGCTTACATTGTCAACGGTTTCGATGCCGCCGGGTTTGATCCATCCAGCAGCGGTCTGCGCGGTGGTCGTCAAGGCGGCGACAAAGCAGGTGCAGAAGACCTTGCCTTGACCGGTCGCTTGGATTGGCGCGGCGTAGATGGTCTGCTGCTCGGCGGCTCCTTCTATCAAGGTGATTCCAGCCAAGGTGTTGGCGCCAACGATTTCGGCGTGACCGTAACCGAGCTTCACGCCCAATACGATCACGGCCCGATGCGTTTCCGCGCCTTGTGGGCCGATGCCACCATCGACGATGCCGACCTGCTCGCCACGCCATCTGCAAGTGATGACCTGAGCGGTTGGTACTTGGAGGGCGGCTACGACGTCTTCGCAAACTCCGATAACGGTCAATCCCTGACCCCATTCTTGCGTTACGAGCAATACGACCTACTCGAGAGCACCAGTGCCGATACCGCAGTCACCGCAATGGTGGTCGGTGTGGCTTACCAGCCTCAAGAGAACGTCACTTTCAAGTTGGACTACATGGATCTCGGTAACGATGCCGACACCCAAGTCGACGTAATCGAGTTCACCATCGGGTGGGCATTCTAGGAACAAAGTGATGAAAACCGCACTCTGCCTCTTACTCCTCAGCGCTGTCGCTGCCGGTCCGACCAAAACTTTCTTTACGCAGCAACAGGCTCTAAAAAATGCGTTCGGAGAAAAGGTCGAGACCAGCAAGAAGACGCACTACTGGAGTAAGGAGCAGCGTGTGCGTTTGGCCGATCTGGCTAGCGTGAACAAAGCGAATCAAGTCTCGGCTTACCATTCTGCGTTTAGCACCAAGCCCACCAAAGGACAGAAGGCAAACAGCAACACGGTGTGGTTCGACAAGCGCATCGTGCGCACCAAGGGTCAAGAGATCATGCTCGTGATCAATGACAAGGGCGTGATCCAAGACCTGGTTGTTTGCGCCTTCGATGAACCGATCAAGTACAAGCCCAGTGCCAAATGGTACGCACAGTTCAAGGGCAAGAAGCTCAACGACAAGTTGCAGCTCAAGCAAGAGATCCATGGCGTCAGTGGCGCCACTTTGACCGCGCGCTCCACCACCGAAGCGGCGCGTGAACTCTTGGCCGCAGCGCAAGTCGCGCGCGAAGCTGCCAAGGTCAAGAAACCGAAATGACACGCCTAGAATCCCTATTCCACCATTGCGCCAACTTACTGGTCGGCGGCACGGGTTTGGTCTATGCGTGGATGCTGTACTTCGCCACGCCTAGCGGCGAGTTCTCGATCTTGAACCACCCATGGCAAGGTGACTTCCATGACCTGCACTTGCTGACTGCACCAATCCTGGTGATCTCCGTGGGCATGGTCTGGAAAGGGCACGCCGGCACCCGCTTGCGCAATTGCAATCCCAATCGCCGCGGCAGCGGAGTGGGTCTGTTGCTCAGCTTCCTACCGATGATGTTCAGCGGTTATCTGTTGCAAGTCACGGTCGAGGAGAGTTGGCGCAGCATCTGGTTATGGGTACACCTAATCACCTCTGGCTTGTGGCTCGCCGCCTATGCGATCCATTGGATCCTCAAGTACTTCGGCAGGTCGTCCGAGGCTACTCCACCGTCAGCACTAGATCGCTAGCACCAAGCTTCACCCCTTCCATGGTGACTTTGGCCTTACCCGGCGCACGCACCGTCAAGGTATAGCTGGAGTCATACAGTTCGTTGAATTGGAAGGTGCCGTCGGGGCTTGTCAGCACGGCGTCGCGGTCAAGGAAACGTTCTGGCATATGTACCGCCAGATAGCCTTCCATCGGCAGGGTTCCATTGATGCGCACTGGCACCCCAGAAAGCCCATTGCCGCTGGCATCGACCACCCTACCGGCAATACCTGCACCGCTCTCGAGCACCACATCAAGAGGTTCCATGCCTACGTCGACATTCATCGGGCCGAGAAACTTCATGCCAAAACCAGCCTTGTAGAACAGCAGGCAAACATTCTTGCGAGGCTTGCCGACACCAAAGAGATAGGTGCCATTCTTGTCGGTGAAAACGCTTGGCTCGCCATCGGCACTGAGCATCCAGATTTGCACGCCGACGGCTTCGGCGCCGTTGGAGTCTTGCACATGACCGGCAAGCGCTGCGCCCTTGGACATCTCAACCCACACATCTTGTTGACCAGCATCGAAGACTCTGCGCGAGGTCAAGAAAAGCGGATGACGAGCAGTGATGTTCCAGGCCTGAGATTCCGGGACGGCCGGCAAGGTGAATAGGCCTGCTTCATCGGACTTGGCTAAGCAAGCGCGCGGGCCGTACATGAACACTTCTTCGTATTGAGTTGGACGACGTTTGGCCTTGCGGTTCGGTTTACCAGCAACCACCATCACGTCGGCAATGGGTTCTTCGTTGCCATCAATGGCTTGACCGTAGACCACATGCCCCGGTTCCAAATGAATCTCAAGGCCACCAAAATCACGCGCTTCGCTCATGACACCGCCTGGGCGCCACACTGACATCATGTTTTCCCAATTGGCTTCCAACACGAAATGGCCACTGGGGAAACCGCCTAAACGGAATTCGCCGTTCTCATCACTGCGGGTGAAGATATCAACTCGAGAACTGAACATGTTGTCGAGACTGATCGTGTCGGTGAAGAAAGCACCGACGGTGGCTCCAGCAACAGGGTTGCCTTCGACATCTAGAACCACACCGCTAACAATGCCGCCGCGCTCCAACTCGACATGGATCTTGTGAGTTCGACCACCCATCAACAAGGCACTTTCCTTATGGGCTGCCGGAGCGGTACGGGCGCTGGGATTGATCACCAATCCAACCAATCGGGAGCCATGCTCAAACTGCACTCGACGCGTACCGTCCGGCGTGGTGCGGACATCGGAACTAGAAGGTTTGCCGTCTTCTTCCCAACGAATTTCAAAGGGAACCCCTGAAGCTACTTGATCCGTACCCTTGATCGTGAAGGTCACCTCCAAAAAAGCAATGGCCTGAGGGTCAATCGGAGGCAGGTCATCGGGTTCCTGATCCGCGTTGGCTGAGCTGTCACGGGCATTGCCACCATTGCCCTCAACACCTTGCTTAGAAGGGTCTTGAGAAGGTTTGCTTGCATCGCTACAGGCACCTAATAAGGCGAGAAGCAGGAGGCAGGACCATGTCAGACGACTGAATCGCATGTGCATAGGCCAAGGATAACCCCCAACTCCCTGTATTTCAGGGCAAGATTGCCAAGGAACCCGCATTCCTATGGGGTAGGATTGTGCACCGGACTGCCTTCCGGAACTTGTGATGAAAACCCCTCGGAAATTATCCCTTGCCTCTGCAGCTGCCCTAGTCACGCTGCTGGCCCCTCTTTCTGCCCAACAAGATTGGGTGGCTTGGACCACCGTTGATGGCGCTTCCCAGACAGACCGATTCAGCTTTGCTATGCAAGCCGTAGGTGATTGGAACCAAGATGGTTACGACGATTACGCCGTATCCTCGCCCGGTTCTGATGCGATGTACCACAACGGCGGCATGGTCACGATTCATTCCGGTGAAAACGACAGCATCTTGCTGACGATCGACGCCATGAATCCTGGTGAGCAGCTTGGCTTCAGTTTGGCTAACCTCGGTACCCACGGTGGCGACAGCATGCCAAAACTGGCGATTGGCGCCCCATTCGCAAACACTGCGAACGGGCCATTCTCCGGATTGGTGCGGATTTATGCCTGGGACAACGTCACCAGCACCTTGTCCATGGTCGATGAGATTAATGGCGACAGCGCGGGAATGATGTTCGGCGCGAGCCTGGCTGCCTTCGACCGCGATGGCGATAGCGAGATGGATCTCGCAGTCGGCGCGATTGGTGCGAACTTCCAGGACGGGCAGGTCCTCACCTTCGAGATGAGCAGCGCAGGCGTTGCTCTCCCAGCAGCCGACATCTTCGATGGCGATGCTGGAAGTGGTCAAATGTTTGGCTGGGCCCTATCGCGCGTCAACGCAGACAACTTTGCCCCTCCGGGCGGCACGGTTGCCGATGACCTTGTGGTCGGTGTTCCTTTCGCCGACGGCACCGCAAGTGAAGCTGGTGCTGTATTCCTGATTGATGAGACCGGCGCTATGACCGAGTTGAGCAACCCATTCGACACGAATGTTGATGCTCACCTTGGTTACTGTGTCTCCGCTGGCCTCGACGCACTTGGTGATTTCACTGAGGACATCGCTGCAGGCGCCCCAGGCACGGCATTCGGTAACGTGCTGGTGTGGTCTGGTGAGGACCTAGCCCTTGGCCGAAACCTAATCGGTATCGCTAACGGTGACCGCTACGGTTTCTCAGCAGCCCTGATTCCTGACACCAACTTCGACGACAGGGCTGACGTCGCAGTCGGCGCGCCAGGCTTCAGCTCCAACCGCGGAGTCATGCGCGTCAGTGAAGCCGCCATCGCTGGCGACAACCTCTACACCGCCTTGGGCATCTCAGGCTCGAACGCTCAGTTTGGTTTCACCGTCGCTTCTATTGGCGACATCAACCAAACCGGCAAGATGGAAGTTGCAGTCGGTACTGCTTGGATCGCCAACAACCGAGGCCGCCTCGAGACCTTCGCCCCACCGGCGCAGGACATCGGTCCGATCACCCTGCTGGCCAGTGGTTCCTTCAACTGGGCTACTGATGCTGTCATCGATGTCACAAACCTTTCCGAAGGTACTGGCGGCGACCTCTACTGGTACGTCGGTACGCACCTTGGCGACACCGTCTCCAACGATGGATTCGATGTCAACATCACCAATGGTGGTGCCCCTCCAACCCGTTTCGCCCAGACCGTAAGCCCTGGTACTTCTGATCAGAGGCTCTTCCCATTGGATGATCACATCGACGATGGCACGGTTCTTTACTTCCAGTTGATCGAAGACCGTAACGGTTTCGTGCGCAACTCTGATGTAGACGGCGGCATGGTCCATGACCCAGGCGTGTCCATTTTCGTCGAAGGCAACCAGGCTCCTGGAACCATCGTCGTGAAGACGCGTTGGGGTCACTTCAACAGCCCGATTTACCTCTACGCCACTCCTTTCGGTTTCACTGCAGGCGCGGTGAACTCTGTTCCTGGTAACAGCTGGAAGATCAACCTGCGCAACTCGCGCTACATCGGTAGCACCTCGAGCACGGATATCTCCGGTGCCCTTGGTGATGAAGATGAAGGCGACTTCACCTCCAACCCGATTCCAGTTCCTCCTGCTGCTTCCGGCCGCACGATTCACTTCCAGGCATACGACTGGGACCTGTTCAACCCGCAGCTCACCAACGTGCTTGGCGTTGACTTCCAGTAAGTCGCACGCCGGATCGCCACGGCATCCTTCACGATGACCGTGGCATCCAAAGCAAAAAGGCCGACTCCATTTGATTGGAGTCGGCCTTTTTGCTTTTTGGCAGCCATGGGAAAGCCCAGGGGTGCTAAGGGGGAAAGACGGTGCCTGCTTCTAGCTGGCGTCGGCCAGGCTGGCTTCTGGAATCTCAGTACTGGCATTGCTACTCGGACCAGCTCCGGTTCCAAACAACATGCTCGCAGCTACGAGCAAAGCAAACAGCACCAAAATAGCCACGAGGGCAACAAGGGGACGTTCAGCGGAGGTACGCACGAGTGAGGGGGAATCGTGGGATGCGTGGGGAAAGGAAAGGGCAGCGAACTGCCTTACACAATCAAACGTATCACGGAATCGCCGCTAAGATGCCACATAAATCACCAACTTTTGCGAATTCGGAATTCCTAGGCCAGTGGATTCGGCGAGCGCACTAGGCTCAGAAACTCACTACGCGTACGTGGGTCGGAGCGGAAGGTTCCGAGCATGCAAGATGCGGTGGTCACGCTGGCTTGTTTGGAAACGCCACGCATCATCATGCATAGGTGGGCGGCCTCTGTAACCACAGCAACACCAAGCGGTTCCAGCACCTCACTGACGGCCTCGGCGATCTGCACGGTCATCCGTTCCTGCACCTGCAAACGCCGCGCGAACATATCCACGATGCGCGGCAGCTTGCTGAGGCCAATAATCTTGCCTTTTGGCAAGTAAGCGATGTGCGCGCGCCCATAAAAAGGCAGCATGTGGTGTTCGCACAAGGAATAGAACTCGATGTCCTTGACCAACACCATTTCATCAACTTCTTCAGCAAACAAGGCACCGTTGACGACGTCTTTCAGCTCCACCTGATGGCCGCTGACTAGATACTGATAACTCTTGGCCACGCGCTCTGGCGTCTGCTTCAAGCCTTCGCGTTGCGGATCCTCCCCCAACTCAACGAGCATCTTCTTGACGAGGGCTTCCATCTGGGGGTTTGGCTGATTTTCACTCATGATCCGGTCCGAAGTAGTCACTACGACAATCGCGGCTCTCTTCAATGCGCAAACGGAACAAGGAAGCACTGCTGTCGGTGAATGCGCTGGCCAACTGCTCCCAGAAGGCGATCAACAGGTTTTCCGACGTAGGCACGATGCCTTGCAGGAAGGGCACATCCAAGTTCAAGTTGCGGTGATCAACTTGCTCGAAGATGCGCTTGTCGACCAACTGCTTGAGTTTGAGGAAGTCGTAGACCATGCCAGTCTCTGGATCGACCGGCCCCTGTAAAGTCACGCTGAACAGATAATTATGGCCATGACTATTGGGGCTAGCGCAGATTCCATAGACCTCACGGTTGCGCTCCTCCGACCAGTCTTCGCGATAAAGACGGTAGGCGGCGCAAAATTCGGTGCGGTAACTGATCTGCTGTACTGGCATGATGAAAGCCCTGAGAAGGCTAGCCATATATGATAACTGTGCGGTTAGCTAGAATCGGGACATGTCTCTGAACCAGCGCCCTCTGGACCCCCGCAGTATCGCCTTTGGCGTGTTCTGGGCGGTGGCGGTGATGTTGGGTGTGAAGTTCCTGTTGGCGCCGTGGATTGAGCTGAATACGCGTGAACGCCATGAGCAGATCCTTGCTCAAGCCCACGCCACCATCCTGCAGAACAGCCTTGAGGCCCAAGACCCCTCCGACCTGATGCGCAGCGCGGCTGAGGGCATGTTGATATCGCTCGAAGACCCCTACGCCAGCTTCGTCGGGCCAGAGCAGATGCGCCGCTTCCATGAAGACAGCAGCGGCACCTTGGTCGGCATTGGCGTCATGCTCAACGGGCGCGGCACGGTGCTTTACCCGCAGCCCGACGGTCTGGCCGAGGCTGCAGGTCTACGTCCAGGCGACCGCTTCCTCGAGGTAGATGGCGTCGATGTTTCCGAATGGTTGATGGATCAACTCACCGAGGTCTTGCGCGGCGAGATCGGCAGCGAAGTCAATCTATTGATGAAGCATCCCGATGACACCATTTATGAAGCGGTGTTCAAGCGCAGCAAGGTGCCCACTTTGACCGTTGGCGACGTTCGTCTGTTGGATGAAGAAGCTGGTATCGGTCATATCCACATCCGCTCCTTCGCCGGCACCACTGCTGCCGAGTTTGAACGCGCTATGTGGCGTTTGAATGGAATCGCTCCCAATGACGCCTTGAAGGCCTTGGTCCTGGACCTGCGCTGGAATATCGGTGGCCAGTTGAACTCGGCGATCGCGATCGCATCGTTCTTCCTGGATGGCGAACTAGTCTGCAGTCTCGAAGGCCGTAACCAAAAGACCGAGCAACGTTATTCGGCGCGCGGCAAGGCGATCTATAAAGATCTGCCTATCGTTTTGTTGGTCAACGAATGGAGTGCGTCAGGGTCAGAAGTCCTCGCCGCAGCGCTGCGTGATCGTGGCATGGCGGTGTTGGTTGGTCAGCGCACTTATGGCAAAGGCATCTATCAGCAGGTCTATGATTTCGAGAAGGGCAACTTCGTGTTGAAGTTCACTGCCGGTTATTACACGACCCCTTCCGGACGCATCCTCGAAGGTCATTTGAATCCTTCCTTGGTCGGCGGACTCGAAGCCGACATCCCGGTACAAGCCTTGCCCGAAAACAGTGCCGCCATTCGCGCTTGGCTGCGACGCAATCCACCGCCCTCGCGTTTCCGCGACGAGGTCTTCGCCATGTTCCCGGCGATCCGTGACTTGCACCCCCCAGAGGATCGCGCATTGGAAACGGCACTACGCCTAATGCAAGCTAGCCTGTAGTTTGATGAGTCAAAGTCTGGTTCTTGGAATCGAATCTTCCTGCGACGAGACCGCCGCGGCGGTGGTTGCGAATGGCAAGCAAGTTCTGTCGTCGGTAGTCCACACGCAAATTGAAGAACATGCCGCATGGGGTGGCGTCGTGCCAGAAATCGCTGGCCGCAGCCATTTGCGTGCGATTCGCCCTGCCATCGAACAAGCGTTGAGCGATGCAGGCATCCATCATGAAGACTTGGCGGGGATCGCAGTGACCAACCGCCCAGGACTGCTTGGTTCCTTGTTGATTGGCGCAACTGCAGCCAAAGCCTTGTCGTGGGCTTGGCAAAAGCCTTTGGTTGGAGTGCATCACATTGAGGCGCATGTCTATGCCGCGTTAATGACCATCGAGCAGCCGCAGTTCCCGTACATCACTTTGGTGGTATCCGGTGGCCACACCTCCTTGTACCGCACCACTTCGCCCTTGGATCATGAGTTGCTCGGCTGCACGCGTGACGACGCCGCCGGCGAGGCTTTAGATAAGGCGGCGAAGATGTTGAACCTTGGTTATCCCGGTGGTCCGGCGATTCAACAAGCGGCCGTAGATGGCAACCCTAAAGCCTTCCCCTTCAAACTACCGATGCTGGACCGAGACTCCTTGGAGTTCTCCTTCTCGGGATTAAAGACTGCCTTGCTCTACACCATCAAGGGACCTGGCGGCAAGATGGATGATCCGTGGATCATCGACCGCGAGAACATGACCGACTTGTGCGCAAGTTTTGAATATGCCGTCACCGAAACCTTGGCGCGCAAATGCGTACGAGCCTGCAAGCAGACCGGAATCGAACGAATCCTTGTCGGCGGCGGTGTGGCATGCAACAAACGTCTGCGCACACTGATGCAAGTCTCGGCACAAAAGGCCGGGTTGGAAGCGGTCTTCGCACCCCCGGCATACTGCACCGACAACGCCGTGATGATCGCTGGTCTCGGTTACGAGCTCCTGCAACGTGGGCAAATCGATGACCTCAACCTCGACGTCTTCGCACGCGCATAACGATGGATCGCAAGGAACTGCGTGACATGCTCGAAGCCGTGCGCAACGGCGAGCTCACTTCCGACGACGCTCTCGAGTGTTTGGCGCAGATGCCTGTTCGTCATGGCGAGCACACCGTTGCGGATACGCATCGGGAACTTCGTTGTGGTGTTCCAGAAGTCATCTACGCCGCCGGCAAGACTCCAGAGCAATGTGCGTCGGCGGCCAAACTGTTGTCCGAAGCACATGACCGCGTGTTGCTGACCAAAGCCGATGCAACACGCTTCGAGGCGGTGCAAGCGATTTTGCCGCAAGCCACCTTCCACGCTGAGGCATCCTGCATCACTTGGTATCGGGAGCCACAAAGTGAGTCGCGCGGCTTCGTTCTGGTTCTGGCAGCCGGAACTTCCGACCTACAAGTCGCCGCAGAGGCCCAAGTCACGCTGCAGTGGATGGGCGTCAAGACTGAGCTGATCACCGATATCGGGGTCGCCGGCTTACACCGGCTCTTGCCTCATGTTGAGCGATTACGCACAGCTGACTGCCTAGTGGTGGCCGCAGGCATGGAAGGAGCCCTGCCGTCGGTGGTGGCAGGATTGGTCGCATGTCCACTTGTGGCAGTCCCAACCAGTGTTGGCTATGGCGCTTCCTTTCAAGGACTTACGGCACTTCTGGCAATGTTGAATAGCTGCGCACCCGGAATTGGCGTGGTCAATATCGACAATGGCTTCGGCGCAGGCCTGCTCGCGGCGAAAATCGCGAAATCGGCACACCCTTTGCACTAAAGAGGGTGATGGCTTTGTCGGCCGCACCTCTTCTGGCTGTGTTTTTGGCGCAGGCAGCTCCGGCACCTCAGGCGCCCCCCATTCCAATTGCCGTGTTGCAATCCGGTCAGCGGGTGGAATGTATCGATGCTGAAATCGGCGACCGCGAGTTCGAGACCCCCTTTGGTTTGTTCCGCTCACCGACCGATCCGGTCGAGAAGATCGTCGACGGCGCCCAGCAAGCCAAGGACTTGCGCATGCTGCGGACCAAGCGTGTGCTGGATGATTTCACTTGGTTGCACGACTTGTCCACCGCCGGTCAACTGCGCCAACTATCAGTGGCTTGTCTCGAGGTCTTAGCGCAGGATCATCAGAACACTTACCCCTACGTGATCCTCGAGCAGTGGGGCAGGCAGTTGGATCCGGTGCCGGCCAAGCTGGATCGTGACAAGCGCATTGCATGGCTGTGGAAACGCGTGACCGGCAAGGACTTCACGCTTGCCGTCTTTGCCGGTGCCAAGATTCGCGAGGAAGTGTCGCAGAGTTCGCAAGCACAGAATGAACGGGTCGTGAGCATTCGTCAGCTACGCAATGCAATCCGCAGCAAGAACATCGTGCAGCGCAGGGTGGCTTGTTTCGTTGCCGGACGTCAACGTGAATTCTCAATGCGCGAACTGCTGCTTGAAACTTCGATCGTCGATCTACTCGAACCGGTCCGTTGCGCCGCAGCCGAAGGCACGCATGAGATTCACGCGCATAGCGCTCGCCAGTATTGGGTGCGCAACTTGGCGCGCGGCAGTGGCGTCAACCGCGATGCTGCGGCATGGAACCTTGGACACTTCGGAGGTGCCGACGCCCTCAACGCCTTAGTCCATGTCTTGGCGGCTTGGGAACATAAACCACCGGAGCGCTTCAGGATGGCAGGCCGCACTGTTTGGGTGGTCAGCTCCCCAGACCGCAGCGCCGGAGATCTGGGCGGATACAACCCGGAGAACCTCGAAGTTGATTTCCGTCACCTGTCGCCTGATCTCGAATTCCTTGATTTGGGATCCACGTTCACCGTCACCCGTTACGGCGAAAACCTTCATGTCCTGCTTCTAGAGGCCCTAGACACGTGGGCAGGAGAAAAAACCGGCCGCGACACTGCGGCTTGGATAACTTGGTACCTTGAAGTTTGGTTGCCGTCGCGCGCCTAAGCCCTAATCTTTTACATGCTCTGCACTTTCCTAGCTGTACTCCTCAGTCAACATCCGATTGCGGTGCTCGAATCCGGCACCCGCATTGAGTTCGAAGACACCGCGGAAGTCGGTGCAAGGGTGGTACAGACCGCTTACGGCAACTACGACGCCAGCCTGGATCCGATCGCTTCCGTTGCAGATGCAGCGCATGACTTGAAACTGCTCGCGCCATTGCGTGAGCTGGATTACAAGGCTTGGTTGTCGCGCGTCGCCGAGCGTGGCTTGATCAGCGTGATCTATGCCGATAAGCCACCGCAGGAATTTGCCGCAGCACGCTTAGAGGCTTTGGAAAAATGGGGTCACCGCTTGGACCGCTTGCCTGGCAAGACCGACCGTGATGAACGCGTTGAGTTGTTGTGGAAGAAGATTCAAAAAGCCAGTGATGCCGATCAAGCATTGCTCACTGGCGAGCTGTTACGTGAGGTCTCACTTTCCAGCGTG
This sequence comes from Planctomycetota bacterium, assembly GCA_024229395.1. Taxonomy (GTDB): domain Bacteria; phylum Planctomycetota; class UBA1135; order UBA1135; family UBA1135. The sequence continues at coordinate 363,461 of JAAESM010000050.1, forward strand.
CGCCAGAAACGTCGGGTGTCGCTTGCCGATCTTGGCCGCGCACTGGATTCGAAAGATGTGGAGTTACGTCGGGCTGCATGCCGTCTTGCCGGGTACCAGCAAGAGGTGAGCACGCAGCATCGCTTGAGCAAACTTAGCCTGACGGATGCGTCGGCCTTGGTACGGCCCGCCGCAGCCGAGGCGATGATGGCCATGGATGAAGAACGTGCCTTGGGCCGCTGGGCTGTGGAGCTTTGGACTTCGCGTAAGGATTCCGAGCGCATCCACGCCGCCGAGCATTTAGGCAACTTTGGCGAGAACAATGAAGATGTGCTGAAGACCTTGATCTACGCCCTCGGTTCGGCGGATTATCAAGCACCCGGCCAATACGTTTTCTTCGGCAAACAGGTTGCGATCATCAGCGATTTTGATGTTGAAGTCGCCAACAATGCCGTGATTGCCGATCCTCAGATTTCTGTGGTCACCGATGGCGTGGTCCTTCACGTAAGGATTATCTCAGTCAATCTTAGTCGCACGATTACGGGTTCCTTGCAGCGACTCACCAAGGCTGATTTCGGTCATGACCGGAAGGCTTGGATGCGCTGGTACGACGCCCGCCAGAAATGAACTTTACCCCCGCACTGTTACTCGCGATTGTGACCAGCGCTCCGTTGCTGGCGCAAAACCCCACTCCTGCAGCTCCACTTGCAGCAGCCGGTGCTGAAGTCACCACTGCGGTGTTGAGCGACGGCACCCGCCTCGACGTCAAGCCAGGCACCGAAGTCGGCACCTTCATGGTCCAGACCGAGTTTGGAATCTTGTGCAGCCAGGGTCAGCAGGTCAACTTGATCGTCGATGGCAAGCAGGAAGTTCGCATCCTCGAGCCTCTGCGTGAGTTGGATTATGCGCAGTGGGTTGCACGTTTGGTGGAGCGCGGTCATATCAACCGTCTTTTTGCCGATGTTCCACCAACGGAACAAAAAGGTGTTTTACTCGAGGCCTTGCGAATCTGGGGACTGCGCTTGGATGCACTGTCACCGAAAATCGACCGCGATGAGCGGGTCGAGGCCTTGCACAAGCAGTTGCTGAAGACCACCAACCCGAATCAGATTGCCTTGTTGGTCGGAGCCTTGGAGCGCGAGATCTCACCGCTACCGAATTCCAAGCGTCGCCTGACCGTTGCTGAATGGGGTCAGGTGCTAGAGAGTCCGATCGCTGCGCGTCGCTGGGCGGCCACACGCCTCGCTGCAGTGCTGAACGATGCCAATCTGGAGCTCGACCTACTGAAACTGAGCCTGCAGGACAAGAAGTTGTGGGTGGCCCTTGAGGCCGGACGTGCTCTCGACTTGATCGATGAAAAGGGCGCAATCTACCGTTGGTCCTACGAAATGGTGCGCACCAACCCCACCAAGGTCAAGAACCGCGGCGCGCTGCAGCTGGCGGCCTGGAGCCGTTTGCGCCCGAAGAACGCTGAGGAAATGACTTCGCGGGTACGCAGTGGCGCTTTCTTCCGCACCAATCCCTATCCGCCGGTCTACCGGCCCTTGAATGACCGCGATCGGCGTTATTCAGACGACGGCCATGAGGGCACTTTCCATTCGGTACTGGTCGTGGGCGTTCCGTCGCGCGTGCTGATGCTGCAGGTCGCCGACGTCATCGAGCGGGTCGGTAATGCCTCCAAGATGGAGCCACCTGCTGCTGAGCCCCTGTCGGAAGGCGCTTCGACAGCAGACTTTGAGAAGGCTCAAGGCGAAGCTTGGCGAAAGGTGTTCCTGGGGCGATAATGCCCGGCGATGGCCGCCTCCGACATCCCCGCCACCTTAGTCCTTGAAGATGGTTCTGTATTCCGCGGCCGCAGTGTCGGCAGCAGCGGACAACGGGCCTTCGAGCTAGTCTTCCACACCGGCATGACCGGCTATCAGGAGATCCTGACCGACCCGTCCTATTGTGGTCAAGCGGTGGTCATGACCTATCCTCAGATTGGCAACTACGGCTGCCAACCGCAGGCTGATGAATCGGATCGCTGCTGGGCATCGGCCATGATTATGCGCCAGCTCACGCCATGCACCTCCAGCTGGACGGCCGAGCAGAGCCTGCAGGAGTACTTCCTGGATCGCGATGTGATGGCCATGGATGGCGTCGACACGCGCGAGCTCACCTTGATCCTGCGCACCAAGGGTGCACAACGCGCCATCATCAGCACCGACACCGATGATGTCGATGCGCTGCTGACTTTGGTTCGCGCGCATCCATCGCTGGACAATCGCGATCTGGCTTCGGAAGTAAGCTGCAAGCAGAGTTATTCCTGGAGCGAAGGGCTGCCGGATACCGAGACTTGGGAACCTAGCGATCTGCACGAAGGCGCACCGAAATTGGTCTGCTATGACTTCGGCATCAAGCGCAATATCCTGCGCAATCTGGTCAGTGCCGGTTTCGCACCGGTGGTCGTTCCGGCCAACACCCCCGCCACCGATGTAATGGCTATGAATCCCAGTGCCGTATTCCTGTCGAACGGTCCTGGCGACCCCGCTGCCGTGACTTCCGCCATCAAAGCGGTCGGAGAATTGGTCGCAGCCGACATGCCGCTGTTCGGCATCTGCCTTGGTCATCAGATCCTGGCGCTGGCCCTTGGCGGCCGTACCTACAAGATGAAGTTCGGTCACCATGGCGCCAACCACCCGGTGGTGGAGCCTGCTAGTGGTCGCATCGACATCAGTTCGCAGAACCACGGTTTCGCGGTGGATGCCGATAGCCTGGTAGGCACTGGACTGGAAGTCAGCCACTACAACGGCAACGATCAAACCGTTGCGGGCCTGCAGCACAGCAGCAAGCCGGTGTTCTCGGTGCAGTATCACCCAGAAGGCGCTCCAGGCCCTCATGACCCAGAGCACCTTTTTCAGCGCTTTAAAGCCCTTCTAGCGGAACCTGCTGCGTCGTAGGGGTTATCCTGGGTGGACCGCCTGGTTTTCGTCCCTGCGGGGACTTACCGTCTTTGGTCTAACGCCCAGTGAATCCACGATGCTCTCGACCCTCCTCTTAAGTTCCTCCTTCCTTTTCGCCCCCACCGCTCTCGCCATTCCGCAGGATCCACCTGCCGAAGAAGCCGAGGTCGATGCCGAGATGGAGAAAGTAAAGGCCGGCGAAGCCGCCGCGCAGATTAAGGAAGCCCTGAAGGGTAAGGAAGAGATTGTGATGGTGGCGACCATCGATAACTTAGGACAGGTGAAGTCCAAGTTGGTCACCAAAGAGGTCTCTAAGGCGTTGAAGATCAAGAAGGAGGCAGTGCAGATCTCAGCGATTATGGCGCTCCGCTTCAACGAAGACCCAACGGCGCTCGGCTACTTGCTCAAAGTGCGCAAAGAGAAGAGCATCCAAGAGAACGTCAAGACGGCTGTGGAATACGCCTACGCGCTCGGCCAAAAGGGTGACCCCAAGGCCATCCCGGCATTGCAAGATGACTTGGTCGGAACCTCTAAAACCCCCAAGGAAGTATTGAATGCAAAGGTGCTGGCGCTCGGCCATATCCGCCATAAGGATTCCGTCGAAGCCATCCTCGATTACGCCAAGACCACGCCCGGTGGTGGACGACGCGGTGCCAAGAACAAGAAGGTGTCACGCGAAATGCGCGGTGCGTTGTCGGTCCTGACCGGCACCGATCAAGGTGATTCGCTCAGCGCATGGACAGATTGGTGGTACGACCATCGTTCCAAGTTCAAGATGTCGGCTGTCGCCGGCGAGCTGGATGACGAACGCCAGCAACGCAGCTGGACCAAGCTGTGGATGACTCCCGCTGAGAAGGAAGGTGCCGCGAAGGAAGCGGAAGATGAAAAGGCCACGCGCAAGGAGAAGCGCAAGAAGGGCGCTGACTCCGACAGCTCCAGCGATAGTTCCAGCGACAGCGACGACGACTTCTAAATCCCCTTCGCTGTCAACACCAAGAGCCGATGACCAGTTTGATGCTGGTCATCGGCTCTTTTCTTATGACTGCCAGCGCACCTGATGGTGTGGCTGGCAGCGCGACTACTGATTCTTCAGCGGCGTCGTGATGCTGCGGATCAGCTCGAGAATCTTCGGTGGCTGACCGGTGCGCAATACGCCAATGCGGAAGATGCGACTGGAGAGCCACAGCATCAGGATAACCGTCACCAGCATCAGGATGCCGGTACCGATCAAGTCGAACATCGGTGGGTCTGCGGCAGCGCGGTTCATCATCACGAATGGCGTGTAGAGCGGAACCCAGGTGAGGAAGGTCGCCAAGGTGCCGTGTGGATCCATGGTCACGAAGACCATCGTGAACAGCGGTACCATCAGGATGATGGTGGCCGTGCCCATGAAGTTCTGCGCTTCCTTGACCGTGCTACAGAGACTACCAATCGCCAAGAACAGGCCAGAGTAGGTCATATAGCCACAGAAGAAGTACAGCGCGAACAACGGCAACAAGCCCGAGGTTTGGATCACCTCGAACAGCACGCCAGCCCATTCCACGCTTGGTCCAGCCATGAACTTGAGCACTCCAAGTAAGGAGAATATCCACGCCACCATCATGGTCAAACCCACGCAAGCGATACCGATCAACTTGCCGGACATGATTTCCCATGGCGTTGCCGACGACAGCAACACTTCAATGATGCGGTTGGACTTCTCTTCCACTGTGTTGTTCAACAACATGTTGACCACCGTGAAGATCGCCACCCACATCAGATAGACGAAACCGACCGGCGCCCATTTGCGCACGGTATCGGCCACGGATACGACTTCTTCACCGACGGCTTTCTTCGGATCGAAGGTAGCGAACAACATTTTGGTACTTTGGGCTGCCTGCACCTCGTTGCCATCGAGGCCACGCGCCAACAACTCTCGCCCTTGGACTTCGTGGTTCAGGGCGCGCTCCACCACCTGCGCCAAGTCCTTGTCGGTCAAGTTCGTCGACCAAAACTGCACACCTAACTGAGGCGCAATCAGTGGATCGATTGGCGGCTTGTCCTTGCCTTGCAAACGCTGCAAGGCATCTAGTGGGATTACAACGAGGGCAAACAAAGGATCCTCGTGGTCGGAGAACTTTTCCTGATTAAGCAGGAAAGGCTTCATATGCGCCACGATTTCTTCTTTGCTGGCGGTCATCGGGTCGATTTCCCCCCAAGCTCCTTCCGGCATCTCAGCCCGCTCCAGCATGTGACGTGGAGCCTCGAAATCCGGCGCATCCGGTTTGAGCTTTGGCTTCATCATGGCCAAAATCCCATCCAGCATGCCTGGCTCACCGAGCATTGCGATGATCCCGGGGTCGAGCTGGTCGAGCATGTCAATGACACTCTGAGACATGTCACCCGTCGGGTTGAAGTCCATCGCATTGGCTGGCAATTGCTCCAAAAGATCCGCCATGTTCGGCTTCTCTTCGGCTTCACTCTCTTCAGGCATTGCATGAATCTGCAGGTACTCAACCAATTTGCGTGCGACGTCACGCTGATAATGGCGATCCAAGCCGCCATCGACCACGCTCTCCAGTTCACCGCTCTGATCGACCAGAACAAAGTGACGCGTTGGCTTGGCCTTCTCTTCCAGCAGCTGCGGAACCTTCACCGAAGCGAACAGGATGACCGGGAACATCAGCAGGTTGATCCAGAAACCCTTGGTGCGCGCGTTATCCGAGAACTCGCGGCCGGCAATGTGTAATGTGTTATTCATGGCTGGCTGTGTTTAGCGGAACGAGGCGACCTTGGCATCTTCACCAACGAGGTGTAGGAAGACGTCGTGCAAAGTGGGTTCGCGGTAATTGAAGGAAGTGAGTTCGATGTCGTCGCGGAAGCAGTCGCGTAGTAGCTGTTGCGGATCCGCGTCATCGGCCATGCAGACGTCATAGCTGCCAGGCAGGCCGTCGGTGCTTTCGGCACTGGTGACACCAGGAAGAGCACGTAGCTTGTTCGGGTCATCGACGCCGGAAAGGTTGACCATCTTCGGGATGATGGCTTTGGCTTCCGGAATAGTGCCGTCGAAGATCTTCTCGGCCTTAGCGATGAGCAACAAGCGATCGCAGATGCGTTCGGCGTGCGACATCACGTGGGTACTGAAGACGATGGTCGACCCCGCTTTGTTCAAGTCGGAGATCACGTCTTCCATGACCTGCTGGTTGGATGGGTCCAGACCAGAGAAGGGCTCATCGAGGATCACGAACTCAGGCTGGTGTGCGATCGACGCCAACACCTGCACCTTCTGGCCCATACCCTTCGACAGGGTCTCGACCTTCTTGTCGGAGAAGTCCTTCAAACCGTAGCGCTCAAGTAACTCATAAGCGCGCTGCTTGGCTTCTTTACCACCGACACCCTTCAAGCGAGCGAAGTAGGCGATCACTGCCCAAGTCTTCATCTTCTTGTAGAGGCCTTTCTCCTCCGGCAGATAACCGATGCGCTCGCGCACATCCATTGCCGACGGCGCACCCAAGACCGTCAGGCTTCCCGAAGTGGGCTTGACGATATCGAGGATCATACGCAGCGTAGTGGTTTTGCCGGCACCGTTTGGGCCTAGAAAACCATAGATCGCGCCGCGCGGCACTTGCAGGCTGACCTCTTTCACAGCAGTGAAATCACCGTAGCGTTTGGTCAGGTTGTTCAGTTCAACAGCGTATTGGTAATCACTCATCAACGGACCTCTGCGGTGTCCAAGGTTGGCGGTGCCACACGCTCGGCGCGGCAAGCCTCTTCTACGTCGGCGACGGTCTTTGGCGTAGCCGCGGTCAGGTTCTCTGGATCCCCACCGGTGACGTGAATGTCATCCTCGATGCGGATTCCAATACCGCGCAACCCTTCCGGCACCGAATCATCATCGGCTGGGAAGTACAGACCAGGTTCCACGGTCAAGACCATGCCTGGCTCAAGCTTGCGGGAGACTCCATCGCTCTTACTTACGCCACAATCATGCACATCTAAACCGATGTAGTGCGAAGTATTGTGAATGGTCCATTGCAGATGCGCCTTGGTCTCGATGGCTTCATCCAGGCTGCACTTCAGCACGCCAAGTTGAATCAGGCCATCCGATAGGGTTGCCAGCGAGACATCATGTCCTTGATGGAACTCATTGCCTGCACGCACCACGTCGATCGCCTTCAACTGGGCAGCCAACACCACTTCATAGATGTCACGTTGCGCTGGACTGAACTTGCCATTCACCGGGAAGGTGCGGGTGATGTCGGCAGCGTAGCATTGATACTCACCACCGGCGTCGATCAGCAACATGTCGCCATCATTCAGGGCCATGTGATTGGTGTTGTAATGCAAGATGTTGGCGTTGTCGCCACCAGCCACGATCGACGGATAAGCCCAACCGGAATCGTTGCAGCCATGCCGACGGAAGGTGTAATGCAGCAGCGCTTCGATCTCATACTCATGCATCCCTGGACGGCATTGCGCCATTGCCAAGGCATGAGCCTCAGAAGAAATTGCCGCAGCCTTGCGCATCAAATCCAACTCGGCAGGTGACTTGAAGACGCGCATCTCATGAACGATGGTGCCGGCATCAAGGATCTGTTCGGGTGGCGCCAAACCGAGACGCGCCTTGGCTCGTAAACCTTGGATGCTAGAAAGCAGGAAGGAATCCAGTTCATCGTTGAAACCGAGCTGGCACCAGACACGCTTGGCCTTAGCCAGGGCTGCCTCGACTTGCTCATGGAATTCATCGTTGTTGAAAGCGGTATCGAAGCCAAGCTTTTCAATCGCGCCTTCCGGTCCCATGCGGCGGCCGACCCAAGTCTCACGGGCGGGATCACGAGGCAATACGAAGATGGTCTCCTCCTCTACGCCATTGATGCCTTTGGCCAACATCATGGCGGCATCGAACTCGTGGCAACCACTCAGGTACCAGAAGGACGACTGCTGACGGAAGGGAAATTCGACGTCATGATTTCGGGTGGCAAGACCCGCACCTTGGAATAGGGCGATGTCTCCATCCTGCATGCGATCGAGGAATTCTCTGCGGTGGGCTTTGAACATGAGGCGGCGGGCGATGCCCGGCCTCCCAGTTTCGGCCTTGCATGGCCCCGGGTCAACGAATCTGAACGATTACGCGCCTTTTGCCGCCTGGATTTCCTCTTCGGCCGTGGTCTGCGCCACGACTTCCTTGGATTCCGGCTTCTTCAGTGCCTTATAACCGACGCCATTACGCTTCATCGCCAGGAAGACCTTGGCCAACTCCGGATCGAAGTGCGTGCCTGCATCCTTCTCGATAATGTCCAGCGCCTGCTCCAGAGGCATCGCACTCTTATACGAACGCTTGGTGGTCAGGGCGTCGTAAGCGTCGGCGATGGAGCAGATCCGCCCTTCGAGCGGAATGGAATCTCCGGCTACACCAAGCGGATAACCGCTGCCATCCCACTTCTCATGGTGGCTGCGCGCGATGTCGGCCATGTCGCGCAAACCAGGAATCGCCGCCAGAATGCGGTCGCCGGCCATCGGGTGACGCTTCATGATCGCGAACTCCTCATCATTCAAGAAGCCCGGTTTCAGCAGCACATTGTCTGGTACCGCCACCTTGCCGATATCGTGCAACAAGGCACCTAATCGCAAGGTTTCGAGACGATCCTCATCAAAGCCAATCTTCTCGGCCAACTCTACGGCGAAAACCGCAACGCGTTGACTGTGACCGCTGGTGTAACGATCTTTCGCCTCGATGGTCTTACTCAAAGCCAAGGCGGTCTCGACATAGACCTTGCGCGCCTCATCGGCGGCCGCGGCCATCGAGACCATGGCTTCATGAGTGCGTTGGATCACCCTGCGCACTTCGAAGGCTCCGACTTGCGGAGCGCGGGCATAGAAGTCGCCATAGGAGGCACGCTCCAGGACCTTATGTAATCCAACCATGCCACGCATGGCGCAGGACAAATACAGGAAGGTCAGAATCGCACTCGCCAAGGAGGCCCACATCGCGAAGACCTTGATCGACGCCATCCAAGCCGGAACATGCAGCGCTTGGCGCAAATGCAGGGTTCCCAGGAGCAACAATCGACCGCGCACTGGCGTTTTTATTTCTAGGTATTGACCTTCACCAACCCAACCTGTGAATGCGTTGTCACCCAAGGATTCTTGGTCCTTCAGGCGTGGCGCTGGCAATCCCGTTGGGGTATCAAGGAGGACTTCGCCGGTCTCACTGAGCACGAAGAGGTCGGTACCGGGGAAGGCTTGAAGACTACGGCGGGCCAAGGTTGTCGCCCTAATATCATCACCAGAATCCAAGGCTCGCCCGATATTGCGGGCAATCGCGGCTGCGTGTGTTCGCAAGCCTGGAGTGGCGTCGCTGGCTTGTGCTGCACGATCGGCGGCCACCAGGAAATTGCCACCAATCATCGTGAGCGAAAAACCCACAATACCGGCCAAAATAGCGGCCTGGAACGGGAGTCCGCGGCTGCTGAAGGAGTACTTGCGCATCCCCTCTGCCCTAGGCATGGCAGATTTGGGTCGGAAGGCAGATGACATCAACTAAATATCGGAATTCTCGACGGTTTCCCTAAACTAGTACCCCCTTGGAGTTGCCTCTACCCTTGGCAATTTTCCAACAACCAAAAGACGAAATGCTTGCCATCCTCATCCAAACTGCCCTCATGTTGCCACAGGGCGCAGCTGGTGCACCAGACACCACCATCGAGACCACTTTGCCAGAAATTAATTTTTTCGACGAAGTTGTCGTTCAAGACGAAGAAAAGGGCCCTTGGTCTGGCTCCGCCGACGCAGGCATGACCCTGATCTCGGGTAACAATGAGTCCTCCAACGGCTCCGCCAACTTCGAGATGAAGTGGGCTGAAGGCCTCGATGCCTTCGACTTCGGCGCACACTACGCCGGTACTCGTACTACCAACAAGGCCACCAACGACGCTTCCACCACCTCGCGTCTCTACCTGTACGAAGCTGGTTACGACCGCTTCTTCACCGAAGCCAAAGACTTCTACGGCTACGCCAAAGCTAGCTCCCGCGAAGACATCCCGAACGGCTTGCAGAGTCGCAACGACATTGGTGTTGGTGTTGGTTACAGTTTCTTCCTCTATGAGAATGCCTCCGTCAGTGTTGAAGGTGGCTCCTCGTACGTGGCTGAGAACAAGGTCGGTACGCTTGCTGACAGCTCGGCTGTAGCTCGCGCTGCCTACAAGTTTGCCACTCCTATCATGGAGGCCATTGACTTCGATGGCGCTGGCGAATACCTGAACGGTGACGACATCGAGACCTACACTCAGGACTTCGGTGTCAGCTGGAGCTTTGAAGAGGCTTGGTACCTGCGCGCTTCCTACAACATCGCTTGGGACGGCAACCCATCGGCTGGTTTCTCCAGCACCGATCGCCGCTTCAACCTGGTCGTCGGAACCTCTTTCTAGGTTAGTCAAGAAACTCAGGGCCCCACTGCGACTAGAATAGGAAGCGTGGCCGTAAGACTCGACATCAAGACCGCTAAGATTCTCACCTCCGAAGAGGCGCGTGAGACGATGGTCCTATTCAGGACTTTGGGGGATAACCCCTTGGCGATTCAGGAGAGTTTTCGCGGCATGTTCCCCAAGAAGGTCGCTGAGGCCATGGGAGAATTACGTGCGTTGCGTCGCCGCGCCACGCAAAAGTTTGAGCTCGGCTTGGATATGTATTTCACCAAGCCGCTGCTCGAACAAGCTTCCAGTGAACCGGTGGCAGCCTATCGTGCTGCACGTTTTGCCGCCGCCGGTTTCAAGGAAGTCCAAGATCCCTGCTGTGGCATGGGCTCCGACACGATCGCCATGGCCAAAGCTGGCCTGAAGGTGTTCGCTGCGGATAAGAATGAGATCGCTGCGCATTACGCAGAGGCCAATTCAGAAATCGCCGGTGTGTCCGAAAACACCGAGTTCCGAACCGCGGATTGCATCGAAGATCCGCCGCCAGCAGGCCCATTGATGCTGGATCCCGCGCGTCGTCGCGGCAGCCGTCGGATCATGAATCCGACCGATTGGTCACCCGCTCCGGAAGTGGTCTGCAGCTTGATCGAAGGTCGCGAAGGCGCCTGCTTGAAGCTGTCCCCCGCCGTGGACATGGAAACCTTGTTCGAACTCTTCCCGAAGCCCGATGAAATCGAGATCATCTCGTATCGCGGTGAGGCCAAAGAGAACGTCTTCTGGTATGGCAAGTTGGCCACCGGCGTAGAGCGCCGCGCCACCATCCTGCCGTCGGGCGATACTTATGCAGGAGACGAACAAGCACAAGCCGAGACTGGCGAAATCGGTGCTTACCTTTATGACCCGGATCCAGCGCTTGTGCGTTCGGGCTTGTTGGGCCGCTTCGCTGAAGAGTTCGGCATGTGGAACATCGATCCAGAGATTGGCTATCTGAGCAGCGATAAACGCGTCGATAGCCCATTCGTCGATGGCTTCAAGGTCGTCGCACACGAGAGCCTCGACCCACGCAAGATGCGCGCCTTGTTGCGCGAGCATGAGGTCGGGCGCATTCAGATTCGCAAGCGCGGAATTGCCGAACGCCCCCAGACCCTGGAACAACGATTCCTGCCAAAGAAGTACGGTGATCGTTTCCTGACTTTGGTGGCCACGCGTATCGGTGACCGCCACATCGGCATCCTCGCCGACGCACTCACTTAAGCCGCCTTTTGCTCTGCTCGCTCCTACTGCTTCCGTTCTTATGCGCGCCGTCCGCGGCGCCGGCTCAGGAAGTCAGCGAGGCAGCGCAAAGCGTCAAGTTCGCAATTAGTCGTGAACCGCAAGGCTTCGATCCGGTGCGTAACACCGAGTTGATTGATGCCAGTTTGCAGTCGCAGGTCTTGGAATGCCTGGTCGAGTATGACTATCTCGCTGGCGATCAGACCGTCATGGGCCAACTCGCCGAGTCCTGGTCCGTTAGTGAAGATGGATTGGAATGGCGCTTCCAGCTACGCGAAGACGCGCGCTTCCACGATCCATTTGATCCGCCGCTGTGGCCAAGCCGGAGCCGGACGGTCACTGCGCATGATGTGCTTTACAGTTGGTTACGCCAGGCCGATGCACGTTGGAAATCCGGTGGCTTCTGGAGCATGGATGGCATCCTTGTTGGCATCGAGGACTATCGCCGGGCCACTGGCTCGTTAGATCCACAACAAGCCGCCAGCGCCATGACGAATGCCTTGCGTAATGGCATTGATGGCATTCAAGTGCTTGGCGATCATGAACTGCTGGTGCGCTTGCAGCAGCCTGACCCGAACTTCTTGAATCGCTTGGCCATGAGCTATTTCATGGTCTACCCCTATGAGGCGGTCACTAAAGATGGGCGCTCGATGCGCGATCAGCCCGTCGGCAGTGGCCCCTTCCAGGTCAAAGAATGGTTGCCTGGGCAGACCCTGATCTTGCAACAGACTCCAGCATGGAGAACCGAGCTGTCGCCCTTTGGGGATGGCGCCACCCTGCCCTACCTGGATCAAGTCGAGTTCCATGTGGTCCGAGATCGTGCCACCGGCGCCGAGATCTTCCGACGTGGCGAAGTGGCTCGCCTTGGCGTGAACACCACCGGGCGCAATGTCTTCATGCAAGACGGCCTCAAGCTCAAGCCGGAGTACGCGCAAGCCGGCTTGCAGATGTATGACAACGCCGCCGCCGACTTGACCATGCTGTGTTTCGGCATGGAAGATCCTGTCATTGGCGATCTGCCTGGCGACGAAGAGGGCAACCGCCAGCGCCGCTTATTGCGTCGCGCCTTGGCACTTGCCTTCCCCTACGACATGTGGAACCAGGTCTTCCGCGCCACCGATTTCGCCATCAAGGCGGACAGCTTCTTGCCACCAATGGTGCCGGAGTCCTCGATCGCCCCCGCTTGCCAATGGAACCACAAGGATTTGGAGCAGGCCAAGCAGTTGCTGCAAGAAGCTGGCTATCCGAATGGCAAAGGCCTTGAAGATATTGAGTTCGTCTTGTCGGGCAAGAATCAATACGTGGTCGATCTCGGCCTCGCCTACCAACAGAATCTCAGCGAGATTGGCGTGCGCTTGAAGCTCGTGCCGCTGGCTTATGAAGATCAGCTGAAGCGCTCGCGTAATGCTGATGCGCAGATCGTGATGCGCACCTGGGTCATGAACTGGCCCGATGGCGCTCTGATGCTACAGAACTTCCATGGTCCGCAAGTTGGGATCATGAACTACAGTGCCTTCCGCGATCCACAGTTCGATGAACTGTTCAGCCTCTACCGCCAAACAACAGAAGGCAAGGAACGCGATCAACTTCTACTCAACATGTTGCAGATCCTTGAGGAACAAGTGCCGGCAATCCCGATCGACCACCGCCGCAATGTGCTGTTGGTGCAGCCTTGGTTGCAGAACTTTCGCTACCACCCCTTCCAGTCCTTCTTCTGTAAGTACTACAGCGTTTCCGAGCATTGATCGCACGCCTCCTACACAGACTCCTGTTCACCTTGGCCTTGGTGGCCGGGGCGGATTTGGTGTTGTTCGCGACTTTGGATAGCGGCCTGCTCGGTGACCAAGCGATCAAGCAAGTCGGCGCCAAGGCTAGTTCCACCGATATCGGCTACGCGCGTGTTCGGCTTGGAGTCTTCGAGCAGTTTGAACCTGCAGCAATCCGTTTGCAGATGTTGCACGCTGAGAGGAGTCAACGCATGTCGCTGCAGTGCGATGATGGCATCCTGTCTTTGGTCGCCGCCGACGGCACTGTGCTCCGCCAAGTCCCCTTGCAGGGCACAGTCGGCGACATCTCCATGCATATGGTCACTTGGTCCGGAGAAGGATGGCAAATTCAGGCTTTCTCCACCACCGATGCTAAGGCGCTACCAGCGAGTGGTCTTGCCACAGCTTTGAATGGTTTATCCACCCGCTTACCTGCGGGTGAAGCAGCCACCATGTCGTGGGCCAAAGCGACGCCAATCAGCAAACGCTTCCTAACTAGTTTCTGGTCGCTACTGCGCTTCGACTTTGGCTATGACCGCGATGGCCGTTTGGTGTCTGAGCAACTCAGTCAACGCGGCGGTCGATCCTTGATGATCTCACTACCGGCCTTCGCCTTGACCATGGTGCTGGCGATCGGCCTTGCCTGCACCGCATCCGGCAAACGTCGGCGCTGGGACAAGCGCCTGCAGATCATCGCCGCCTTGGTGATGTCGGTGTCCTCGTTGGCGTGGATCCTTTTCCTGCGTCAATGGTTCACCTTCGATCTAGATTGGTTCCCGCTGCGCCCCTGGAGTGATCCGATCTTGCCGTTGCTGATCCTGCCGATCCTGATCTGGGTCTATTTATCAGTGTGGCCCGATTACCTGCTCTACCGCAGTATCGTGCAGCAACGCGCCAGCGAAGGTTGGCTGCGCGCGGCCCGAGCTCGTGGCATTTCTACTCCGCGCCTGTTGTGGCGCCATCTGTTGCCGAACTTGGCCGCCCCCATCGCCAGCTTGCTCGCTGTGACCTTGCCCTTCTTGGTCTTGGGTTCGTTATTGCTGGAACACATCTTCGACATCCCCGGCTTGGGCGGCAGCTTGCTGGAAGCCGTCGAACAACACGACGTCAACATCCTGCGCGCCTTGACCTTTCTATTCGCGATCGGCTATCTGATGGCGCAATGGCTTGGTGAGGTGATTGCCAGCAGTTGCGACCCACGCTTGCGGGGGGCTAGCTGATGAAGGCTTGGTTGATCGTGTTGGCCTTGTACGTGCTTGGTGCATTGGCGGCCGCCTTTGGTTGGTTCCATCTGGAAATCAACACCGCAGGCGAGCAAACAGACTTGGCGCCGCAGGCTTCACATTGGTTCGGCACCGATCATCTTGGCCGCGACATCCTCAACTGGGTCATCCATGGTGGCCGTGTTGCTTTGGTGGTCGGCACTTTGGCTGCTGGAGTTGCCTTGTTGATCGGCACCACCGCCGGCTTGTTGGCTGGTTGGTATGGCGGCAAGGTCGACGGTTTTCTGCTGTGGTTATCCGGCAGTGTGGCGGCAATCCCCGGCATCTTATTGGTGCTGGTCATCAGTTGGATGCTCGGCGGCGGCTACGTTGGAGTCTTCCTGGCCGTGGGCATGGTCTCGTGGGTTGGTATCTACCGCATGGTGCGCACTGAAGTGCAACGCTTAAGAGCGGCACCCTTCGTGATGGCAGCGCAACTGCAAGGTGCATCCACCAAAAACATGATGGGCCGGCATCTGCTGCCAAATATGCTGCCACTGCTGACCACGCAGTTCTTGCTCCACTTCATCTTCGCGATCAAGGCCGAGGCCGTCTTATCTTTCCTTGGAGTAGGCATGCACGATACCCCCAGCTGGGGCCGCTTGATCGCCGACGCCTGGCAATTCGATGACCTTGGCACTGGCCGTTGGTGGCGCCTGACTGCAGCAACGCTGGCTATGGCTGGTTTGGTGCTTGCGTTACAGCAAGTGATGGCGCGTCTGCAACGCGTAAAATCCTAGCATTCTTCGGCGCTGAGCCTTCGCCGGCGCCTAGCCTTCGCGTGCTTCGAAGGTGTAGCGCTTGCCGTCGAAAGCGAACTTGCCGATCGGTGCGATCGGATCGTGATACAGCAAGGCGACCCAACCTTCGTTGGTGGAGCGCGGGATCCATTCATTACGAACTTCCCACGAATCCTCGGCGTTGATGTCATAAGCCATGATGAATGGCAGATGCACATGGTTGCGCGTGGGCACCACGTCTGCCCAGTAGACCGCAACCTGACCTTGGCTCTCGATCTTGATCAAGGACACACCTTCGGAATGGCCCTTCAGTTGGATCATCGAGATGCCCGGCACGATCTCGGTCTCGCCTTCGAAGGTCTTCAGCAGACCTGCGTCAACGATGGGCTGTAGATCTTCGATTCGGTAAGAAGCCTTACGTAAGTGCGCATCGGCCATGATGGCCTGCTTTTCGACCTCTGGAGTCCAATGCTCAGCATTGCCGAACACTGGCTTGCCATCGGCATCACAAGCAGCACCGATGTGGTCGAAGTGGCAGTGCGACATTAAGCAATGCGTGACTTCTTCTGGTTGCACGCCGGCCGCCTTCAACGATTCGGTGAGTTCATGTCCGTCGGAGAAGTCGATGTGGAACATCTTGCGCTGACGATCCCCCCAACGATGTCCCATACCGGGCTCCACCACGATCTTCACGCCATTGCCTTCGATCAAGAAGGGATTGGTGGCGAGTGGAATGGTGTGATCTTCATTGACCGGAGTCATGCGCTCCCACATCACACGTGGCACCACGCCGAACATGGCGCCGCCATCGAGTGCGAAGTTGGCATCGCGCAAGGCAACGACACGAAAATCACCGATCTGGATCGAACGTGAACTCATCAGCGCCTACTTCAAACGGCGCAACAGGTCGCGCGAGATGATGATCTTCTGAACCTCGGAGGTTCCCTCACCGATCACGCACAGTTTGGCGTCGCGATACATGCGCTCGACCGGGTACTCACGCGAGTAACCGTTACCGCCGAATATCTGAATCGCCTCGTAGGTGCAACGCATGGCGACTTCCGACGCCAGGTACTTGGCTGCAGCAGCCTCAACACCGTAAGAACGACCTGCATCCTTCAAACGCGCAGCGTGGTAGACCATGTGGCGCGATGCCTGGATCTCGGTCTCCATGTCGGCCAGCTTGAAGGCCACCGCCTGGTGATGCGCAAGCGGCTTGCCGAACTGGATGCGTTCGTTGGCGTACTTCAGGGCCTGATCCAATGCGCCTTGGGCGATGCCCAAGCTCAACGCGCCAATCGAGATGCGGCCTCCTTCAAGCGTCTTCATGAAGGTGGCAAAACCATTGCCTTCTTCACCGAGCACGGCATCCTTAGGCAGACGGCAATCCTTAAAGATCAGGTTGACCCAATCGGAACCGCGCATGCCGAGCTTCTCTTCACCTTTCTCGATGGTGAAGCCAGGCTGGTCGCGGTCGATGACCATAGCCATGATGCCCTTGGCACCGAGCGACTTATCGGTCTGCACGGTGATCACGAAGCTCTTGGCATAAGAACCGTTAGTGATGAAACACTTAGCACCGTTGATGATGTACTCATCGCCATCCAGCACCGCGGTGGTCTGGGTACCAGCCGAATCAGAACCGGCGTTCGGCTCGGTCAAGCCATAAGCACCCATGAACTCGCCACTGCACAAACCTGGCAGATAACGATCCTTCAGCGCTTGCGAGCCGAACTCATAGATCGGCCAAGTGCCCAATGACACGTGCGCAGCCAAAGTCAGGCCAGTGCTACCGCAAACACGCGACAGCTCCTCGACCGCAATGATGTAGGACAAGTTATCGAGCCCGGTACCGCCACACTCTTCCGAGAACGGCAGGCCAGCCAAGCCCAACTCACACATGCCTTTCCATGCGTCCTCGTTGAGCTGCTTGTGCTCATCGGCATGCTCAGCACCTGGGGCGACGACCTCGTTGGCAAAACGCCGCACGGTGTCGCGGATCATCTCCTGCTCTTCGGTCAGGTCAAAGTTCGTTTGGATTGCTTCCATGATCGAAGTCTCCTACAGGTTCCTCGAGATGACGATGCGCTGGATGTCGGTAGCGCCTTCGTAGATTTCAGTGATGCGGGCGTCGCGGTAGTAGCGTTCCACATCGAACTCCTTGGTGTAGCCGGCGCCACCGTGAATCTGCACGGCGTCGATCGCAGCTTTATTGCAGGCACGCGAAGCGAACAGCTTGGCCATCGAACATTCCTTGGTGGCCACTTTGCCTTGATCGCGCAACCATGCGGCTTTGTGCACCAGCATGCGCGCGGCTTCCAACTCGGTTGCCATATCAGCGAGCATAAAACTCACGGCCTGGAAACGGTTGATTGGCTTGCCGAACTGCTCACGCTCACCGGCGTACTTGATCGATGCCTCCAAACAGGCGCGGTGAATACCGATGGCCTGCGAAGCGATACCAATGCGACCACCATCGAGGCAGTCAAGCGCGATCTTGAAGCCTTTGTTGACCTCGCCGACGATGTTCTCGTCTGGAACGAACACGCTGTCCAAGATGATCTCGGTGGTGGAAGATGCGCGCACACCGAGCTTCTTCTCCTTCTTGCCGACGGAAACGCCATCGAAGGCTTTCTCCACCATGAAGGCGGTGATGCCGGAGCCTGGCTTGGCTTCCGAGTCGGTGACGGCATAGACCACCATCAGACCGCAAGGTTCACCCGTGGTGATCCAGCTCTTGGTGCCAGTCAGTTCCCAACCTCCATCGACTCGCTTGGCTGCAGTGCGCACTGCGGCTGCGTCGGAGCCAGCCTGTGGCTCGGTCAGGCAGTAAGCGCCAATCATCTCGCCGGTGGCTAGACGTGGCAGGTACTTGGCCTGCAGGTCGTGGGTGGCGTGCTTAGCTAACAGCGAGCAGACCAACGACATATGCACCGAGATGGTCACCCCGACGGAGGCGTCTGCTGCGTTGAGCTCTTCGAGCATCACCGATCCGTGCAGGTTGCCGAGCCCAGCACCGCCGAATTCCTCCGGCACGGTGAGGCCCAAAAAACCGTTTTCAGCGGCCTCTTGGATGGCTTCTGCGGGGAATTTTTCTTCCGCATCCCAACGCGCAGCGTGGGGACGGAGCGAGCGATCAGCGAACTCCCGGGCGGAGTCGCGGATCATTTCGAGGTCTTCTGAGAGGTCGAATTCCATGTTTATTCCAGCTTGGGAAAGGCCGTTATTGTACGCCTGCCCCACAGCCTCGACTGCCCACATTGCGAGAATGATAAGATTCGGGGATGAAGACCTTGTTGACGACCGGCTTCGCCCTGTTGGCTGGATGCTCCGTGATCGCCCTGATCGACGGCTGCTTCCAGTTTTCCTCGCCGCAGGTTTTTTTACGCCGTGAACTTATGGGCTTCGCGCTGCTCGGCGGATGGGCTGCTTCGGTACCCGCTTACTTGGTGCTGCTGGCTTTGGCCAAGCGCGTCAAAGACATCGGGCATGTGGCCTTTTGGGTTGGCGTAGCCATTGGATTGGCCCCAATGCTCATGGCTTGGATCCCCAGCCCATACAACTTTGTGCTTGCGGCCGCCTTCGGATTTGTTGGCTATCTACCTGCCAGCAAACACTTTACACCGGTCGCCCTAGCGCGCACAGTGTTCGCGGTGCTGTGCCTCGGCTTCGTGGCCATCAGTACCGTCTTGCCGAGCTCGGCCACCAGCCTCACCCCCAACACCTATGTGGCGGCCGATGATGCCCGCCCTGTACCGACCGGCATCGACGTCTTCCTGGTCAGCATCGACACTCTGCGTGCCGATGTGATTATCGACGACCCCACTATCGACGGCGACTCGACTGCGCCTCTGCCATTTCTGCAAGGCAAGCTCAGCGATTCCCTTTGGGCCACCTATGCCCTGTCGTCGAGCAACCAGACCTTGCCGGGGCACGTCGGCATGCTGACTGGCGTGGATGCCATGGAGCATGGTGTGCGCTCCAATATCGATCTTCCCGATCCGGCCGTGCCACTCGTTTCCGAGACCTACCAGGAGGCAGGTTGGAATACTGCTGCGGTGATCTCGAACGCGTTGATCTCGTCGGCCACTGGCATGCACCGCGGCTTTGATGTGTTCTCCGATAAGCCGATTGGCTTGGCGGTCTACTCCGAGTTGATCAGCACCACCATCATGCCGCACACTTGGTTAGGCATGTTCGTTCCTCCCGATAGTGCTGGACGTTTGTTCGCCGCTATCTTCGCGCGCGACATGATCAAGGTGAAAGCGATCCCGTTTGCCGATCGGGTGACCAATGTGGTGATGCCGCAGCTCGATGCCTTCTACGAGAACGAGCGGCCTTTCTTCTACTTCATCCACATGCTCGATCCGCATGTGGCTTACGGCCCGCCGCCGGAGATTCGTGGAGTCCTGTCCAAGGATGCCGCCGCAGCCGTTCCCGAACGTTTCCTTCCTAACGATCAGGCCAAGATCTCCTTCGAGATGGTGCGTGACCTGGAGCATGCCTTGCAGCACAGCGAGATCAGCGAAGAAGTCGCCGCGGCAACGTTGGAGTACTACCGCTTGGTCTATCTCGAGGAGATGATCCACGTCGACAGCAAACTGAAGGAAATCTTCGCTCGCGCCGACGCCAGTGGGCGCCCTTATGTGGTGCTTTTCACCGGCGACCACGGCGAGCAATTCGGCGAGCATGACTTCATGGAGCACGCCAACTCAATGTTCCAGAAGAACATCGAAGTGCCGTTCATGGTGTGGGGTCACGGCGTGACCGCTGGTGAGCTGAAGGACACCATTCCTGGATTGGACGACGTTCCAGCTACTTTGCTGCACCTCAGCGGCATCGACGCACCGAACGATCTGGCTGGTCGCTCGATGTTGATGCCACCTTTGGCGCGCCCCTTTGTAGCTACCGACAACCGTCAGATTGCGGTCTACAACGGCGCAGGGCTGAAGTGGATTGGCAACTGGACCACGGAAAGTGAAAGTGAAGATGGTTTCGTCGAAGCAATCGCTCTGTACGACCTCAATACCGACCCAGCCGAGCAGAACAACTTGTTATTGGCCGACCCCAACGCCGCCAAGGAAATGTTGACGTTAATCGGCGAGTATGTCGATCGCGACACTTGGGCGGATCGTCAATCCGGCATCGAACGCTCGGCTTTCCAGCAAGCTGCCTTCGATCAACTCGGCTACGTCGAGTAGTTCCTCACGATCGCAACATCAAAAAGAAAAGGCCGCAGCGTTTGCTGCGGCCTTTTGCGATCGAGGCGTTTCACTCCGCCTCGATGAGTGCTGAATCTCCTAGTAGGCGTAGAAGCCTTCGCCGGACTTACGCCCAAGCTTGCCGGCCTGAACCATGCGACGCATGTTTGGCGCGCAACGGAACTTTGGATCACCGAACTGCTCGTACATGTAATCCAAGATGTTCACGCAGACATCAATGCCAATGAAATCAGCAAGGGTCAGCGGGCCCATTGGATGGTTCATGCCCAACTTCATGATGATGTCGATGTCTTCACGGGTGGCAATACCTTCATACAAGCTGAAAGCGGCCTCGTTAATCATCGGCATCAAAATGCGGTTAGCGATGAAGCCTGCGTAATCCTCAGCAACACCAACAGTCTTGCCCACACCTTCGGCGATGGCCTTGGTGCGCGCGACGACTTCATCGGTGGTCTTTTCGCCACGAATCAGCTCCACCAACTTCATTAGTGGCACTGGATTCATGAAGTGCATGCCAACCACATCTTGCGGGCGGCTGGTAGCGCTGGCGATCGAGGTGATCGAAATCGACGAAGTATTAGTCGCCAAGATGCAACCCGCAGGTGCAGCCTTATCGAGCTTCTTGAAGATCTCTTTCTTGACCGCTTCATTTTCAAATACGGCTTCAATCACCATATCCACGTCAGCGACAGCGCCTTCCATATCCAGTGAGCCGGTAACGCGCGCGAAGATCTCGTCGGTCTGCTCCTGGGTCATCTTCTCCTTCTTGACGAAGCGATCCAGAGACTTGCGAATCGTGGCCAAACCGCGATCCAAGCCATCTTGCGCCACTTCCACCAGGTTCACGGTGTGACCTGCGGCGGCGAAGGTTTGGGCGATGCCATTACCCATGGTTCCGGCACCGATGACAGCTACTTTGAGGGATTCAGTCATGATTCTCTAGTCACACATTTCAATCGAAGTGGCCACGGCATTGCCGCCGCCGAGGCACAAGGCTGCAAGACCTTTCTTGAGGCCGCGATCCTTGAGCGCATAAATCAGAGTGGTCAAGATGCGTGCGCCACTTGCACCGATCGGGTGACCGATCGCGACAGCACCACCGTTGACGTTGACCTTGTCAGCATCGAGCTCCAAGGTCTTAACCAGCGCGCATGCGCCGGAAGCGAAAGCCTCGTTCATTTCGATCAGGTCGAAATCATTACGGCTGATGCCAGTCTTCTTCTCGAGGTTCTCAACCGCAGCTTTGGGCGCCATCATGACCCACTCCGGAGCCATGCCGCCAGCAGCGTAGCCAGTGATCTTGGCCAGAGGCTTCAGGCCAAACTTCTCGACTGCAGCAGCCGAAGCAATCACCAAGGCACAGGCGCCATCGGAGATTTGCGAAGCGTTACCGGCAGTCACCGAGCCATCCTTCTTGAAAGCGGCGCGCAACTTTCCAAGCGATTTGGCAGTAGTCTCGCCACGTACACCTTCATCAGTTTTCACAACGACAGGATCACCACGACGTTGTGGTACTTCGACCGGGAAGACCTCGGCGTCGAACTTGCCGGCAGCCCATGCTGCGGCAGCCTTCTGGTGCGAAGCGGCCGAGAATGCATCTTGTGCCTCGCGATCGATCTCGTATTCATCGGCGACCAGCTCACCGGTCATACCCATGTGCTGGTTGGAGTAGACATCCCATAGGCCGTCGTGGACCATGGCGTCGACCAGCTTGGTATCACCCAAACGGGCGCCGGTACGCGCGGAAGGCACCAAGTAAGGAGCCAAGCTCATCGATTCCATACCGCCGGCGACCACGATGTCGTTATCGCCTGCCTTGATGGATTGCGCGGCGAGCATCACGGTCTTGAGACCGGAGCCACACACTTTGTTCACCGTGAATGGAGAAACAGTGTCTGGGATTCCAGCAGCACGCATGGCTTGACGAGCTGGGTTTTGCCCCACACCCGCCTGCAAGACATTGCCAAGGATTACCTCATCGACGTTTTCCGGAGCGACGCCGGCGCGATCGAGAGCTTCTTTGACTGCCAGGCCACCCAGAGCGGGCGCTTTGAACTTGGAGAGGCCGCCTTGGAAGCGACCGATGGGCGTGCGGCAAGCACTAACAATGTAGACTTCAGTCATGATTTCGCAGCTGGGATGGTGTCGAATCAACCGCATATCCTACCGTCGCGTCGCCTATTCGGAAGCGCGTCTGATACCTTTAAGGATGATTATTTCCGCGCTGCTCCTGTGTCTTAGCCAAGCCCCCTCAGCGACCGCTCAACTCGATCAAGCCATATTCGCCGATGCCATCGAGGATGCCAACATCAGCCTGCACCTGAAGATCGCCGACGGCCTTGAGGCTGCTGCGGTCAACTCGGCATTAATCTCGAACGATCCGCGCGTTCAGGCCATAGCCGCCTTGTGTGCTAACGCGCATGTCGAGCCGCTGTTGACTCAGAACAAGCAGTCCTTGCAAGAACTAAGTCAGCGCGGTGTCGAACGCGGAGCAATCACCCCGGCACCCGACATGAGCCTGTGGTTCAAGCTGCGGTGCGATTCCACCGAACAACGCGATCAATTAATCAATGAGCTGCGCTTCGCTGATGGCGTGCGTCATTGCTATGCCCAACCAGCGCCGGCAATCCCGCCAACCATGCTGCAGGCCCCGACCGATTGGACCGACACTCAGGACTATTTCGACGCCCCGACCGACGGCACCAATATGTATGCCGTCGGCGGTGTGCTTGGTGCGCGCGGTCGCAACGTACGCTTCACTGATTGCGAATACGATTGGGTCATCGATCATGAAGACTGGCCCCTGTAGCTCGCCTTTAACCACTCCATCAGCTCGACGGCTTATGGCACACGCGTAATCGGCAACCAAGGCTTCCGCCTACTTGGAAGCGGTACGCTCAATGCAACTAGCCAGGGGAGCTTCAGCAAGCTCATCCCAAACCGCGCCAGCCTGATCGGCCGCGAGTTCTTCACGCAAGCGCTGTTCAGCGGCGCTGGCAATGACCGCCTTAGTAATGGCGGCGTGACTGTGGTGCATTAAGCAACTGAAGAACGCAACCACCCAGCATCCAGCTGGCACTTCAAGCCCGCGGCCACAAACCTGCCTTCTGCAGGTCGCGGGCCAACGGCACGGTCTTGCGCACCTTGTCAGCTTGGGCGTAATCCACTTCGCAGATCAGCAGGCTGCCATCGTCGACGCGGTCGCTGATCTCACCGAGTGGATCCACGCACAACGCCATACCCGGGAAGTGCATCAGTTTCTCATCCAACCCGGCAATGCCGTCGCGATTGCAACTGATGGTCCACAACTGATTCTCGGCGGCGCGGCAACGCGACATCAACTCGAAGATACGCACGCGCGGATTGGGCCATTGCGCGCAACACACCAGCAAGTCAGCCTGATCGTATAGCGCAGGGCGGCAGACCTCTGGGAAACGCAGGTCATAGCAGATCAAGGTGCAGACCTTGCCGACGGGGGTGTCGATGGTTGCCGGCATTTCCGTGCCGCGATCGACTTGCCTCCCTTCACCGGTTGGCGAGAACAACATGCGTTTGCGATAAGGACGCAAGTTACCCGCTGTGCCCAAGAAGTGCAGCTCATTGGAAGGCTTATCCCCCTCCCCACCAGGTGCTGAACCGACCACGGTGATGTCGTTGGTCAAAGCCAGTTGATGCAACTCCATCAAGGCAGCTTCACTGTCTTCGCGGATGGCAGTCGTAAAGCTCGGCATGAAGGAAGTCGTCCACTTCTCTGGCAGCACCAACAACTTGGCACCGCCACTTGCGGCTTGCTCTACCGCAGCGGAAGCCGCACGAAGATTGGTCGCGACTTCGCCAGGGCGAACGTCGAAAGGGAAGGCCGCAATCTTGTGCTTAGGGTGTTCAGGTGCATTCATGCTGGAAGCCTCAGTTATGGGCTTGGCTCTGTTGGACTTGTCTTATCCAATAACCCCAGACCGCGCATCCATTGGGAACAGGCCGCAGGCCAACCCGCGGTGCCCACGACATCGTGCGCCAAGCCAAGACCATGGCGACCTTGCCGGTAGATATGCAGCTCCGCTGGCACCTTTGCCTTACGCAAAGCTTGGTAGAAAGCCACACTGTTCTCCGCCAAGACTCCATCGTCTTCGTCGGTATGAAACAGGAAGGTGGGCGGCGTGTCGACGGTCACTTGCTTCTCATTAGACAACTCCAACAGCAGCTCCGCAGACGGCTCTTTGCCAAGCAACCTATGTTGCGAGCCGCGATGGGTGAAGGGCTCGTCAAAAGCAATCACTGGGTAGCACAGAACCATGAAATCTGGTCGGCAGCCGAATCGCTCAATCGGGTCCACCGCCGCCGCATTGCCATCATCAAAATGAGTTCCGGCCGTGGATGCGAGATGGCCACCTGCGGAAAAACCCAAAATCCCAATGCGTTGCGGATCCAAACCAAGTTCTTCGGCTCTGGATCGAACTGTACGCATTGCGCGCTGCGCATCTTGAATCGGGATGGGGTGAGCATAACCCCCATTACCCCGACGGTACTCCAGCACGACCGCGGTCACGCCCAAGGAATTCAGCCACGTCGCGATCTCAAGGCCTTCATGCCCCATGGCCAGGTTCACATAGCCACCCCCAGGGCAGACGATGATCGCCGTGCCAACATGCTCCCTCTGACTTGGAGAGTAGATCGTGATCGCTGGGCAATCCTTCTCTGGATTATTGCCTTTGGCGCCGGGTGCTCCTTGCGACCAGAGCAATTCCCTGGACGGTTGCTTGGTAACCGAGGCACACGATGCGAAAAGAAGAATGCCAGATGCCAATAGCATCCAGGTTCGACCAATCAAGAGGCAGCGCAAGAGTCCAGCTCCGATGCAGCTGGGGCTATTCCTTCTCAGCCAGATGCGCGCGGTATTGCTCCATGGCATCCGGGAAATCCACGCTCAAGCGCAGTACTTCCTGCAGCCCGCTGACATAACCATCGATGTCGCCGGCATTGCGTGCCACCTGGGCAGCCGTCATTTTCTGTTTGGCTTCTGCTAAGCGCGCGCTAATCGCGGTCAAGCGCTGCTCAACATCGCGCCAACCGAAGCCACCCTCGTCATCGAGGATCTGCTGATAACGATCACGAGCATGGACCATCTGGTTGTCCAACTCATAAGCGCGTGCACGAGCGTAGTGATCGCTGTTCTTGCGGTCCTGATTCAGCTCCGTAACGGTACGGATGCGTTCGCCATGCTCCACCACCCCTAGCTGACGGGTCTTCTCAAGGAACTCGTCGGCGGCCATGGTCTCGCCACCACGTCGGGCGACGTCGGCGGCAACGAGGTAAGCGTTGCTCAACACCATGTCGGCGAGGTGATTGGCCAACTCCTGGTTACGCGGATCATCCGGTGCCAGGTAGACCGCATCTTGGGCAGCAACCCAAGCTTGGCCAGTGAGCCCGGCTTCCATGAACAAGTAGCTCTTCTCGCGGCTCTCTTCGGCAAGGCTGGTGGTCAGGTTGGTCAAACGCTCTGCGGCTTGGCTGTCGTCGTCGCCGAGCAAAGTGGCGGCGTGCATGAATGCAGTACGTGCACGCAAATCCTGATCGGCGCGCAGGTGATCCATGCCCTGGAAGTAGTAGTCTTCGGCGATTCGATCGCGGGTGGTCAGCCACTGCTCGCAACGTGCGAGGTTGGTCTTGGCATCTTGGTTCTCTGGGTCCCAGCTCAGGCACAGCACGTACTCGCGCGCGGCGGCCTCGATTTGGGTGGCCTCGTAGTAGGCAAAACCAAGGTCGTAATGGCGACGCCCAATCTGCCTCAGCGTGCGGCCGCGCAAATCGGCGATGGTCTGCATGCGATCCTCTGGGGCAACGCCTTCCAGATAATCAATGACCTCTAGCGCATCCTCGGAGCGGCCCAAGTGCAACAGATCGCGTACGCCTTGCTCCATCAGGAAGTAGCGCGTGCGTTCCATACGTTGATCTAGCTCCCCTGAGGGGGCTTCGGTGGCCAAGTCTGAATAGATTTCCATCGCCTGCGGATAGTTTCCACGGCGGAACATCGAATCACCATCTTCGATGGTGGTCGATTGGCATGAGATGACGGCGAGCAAGCCCAACACAGAGAGACGTCGCATGAAGCTATTGTGACGCCCCCGCCGCTGAATGTCCTGCGTGAATTCCGCGGCTTCTGCGCCGGGGCGCAAAAAAAATGGCCTGGAAGCAGGGCAAAATCAGGTTGGCATACGCCCGTAAGCCCAAAATCCGAGGCTACCGAAGCACAGGATGGGTGCCATCCCGGCCAGCCACGGACTCAAGGCTCCGCGGCCGCCAAGGTCGCGCAGCAGCAAGTCGGCCACGAAGAACAGGGCGCACAGCAATAGACCGTTGGCGATTCCCTCTAAGGACGTGCGTCGCTCGAAGCTCAAGGCAAAGGGCAGACCAAGCGCCAGCAGGATCAGCGGCACGAAAGGCGCGCTTCGTTGGCCCCACAGCAAGGTTTCGGCCTGACGATGGTCCGGGTCGCCCTCCAGCAGACCGCGAAAATCCTCGGAAGCAAGGTCGAGCGGGCGCCAGTGACTGAAATAGGCGCGCTCCAGATCGCGCGGTTCCAGGCCGCGCATGGCGATGCTGTAGAGCGGTTCTTCGACTCCACCGCGAATCCTCAGGCCATCCTCCAAGCCCCAAGCACTGCCTTGCCACTCGGCACTGCGCGCGACGATGCGTTCGTCATCGCCATCTTCTGAAGTAGCGAAGACCTCGAGCCCGATGATCTGTGGTGGATCGGATTCCGGCTTGAAGATATCGGCATGTAGGCGGACGTCGCCGACGCCACGTGCCCATAGGTCATCGGGCTGCCAATGACGCTGACTGAATAGATTGCGCTGCAGCGATTCATGTTGACTGAGCAGCGGCGGCATTAAGGTTTCCTTGGCCACACTCAAGCCGAAAGAGATTCCCGCAGCGGCGACCACGATCGGCAGGAAGGCGCGCCAAGTTGGACGGCCGGCTGCCAGCACTGGAGTCCACTCGCGATTGCGCAGCAGTTGGGTGACCGTGCCAAGCCCCGACAGCATGGTGATGTAAGGCGCGAACTGCATCAGCAAAAAAGGTGCGTTGATGCAGTAGTACAGCAGGATGTCGCCGCCGCTGATGCCCAAGCCCTCCTTACCCATGGCCTCTTGGAATTCGTCGGTGTTGACCAACACCTCCAGCACGGTGAACAGGCCGACGAATGCTGCGCACACCACCAACCAGTGGTTGATGAAACTGCGCAACACATAGCGGTCGAAGCGCTGGATCATGCGCGCTGCTCCTTGTACATCAGGAATACGCCCACTGGCACTAAGCTGAAGAACGGAATCCAAGCTGCGGCTAATGGTGACAGTGCATCCATTTCTTCGAGGTTGTCACATAGGAAGAAGATCGGGAAATACAAGAACAGCAATAGGCCTAAAGTGGCTGCAAAGGCCGCCAGGAAGCCGCCACGCCTTAAACGCCAACCAAGCAAGGCGCCAACGAAAGCCAGCGGTATCGATGAGAAGGCCATCGACCAGCGTTGCCAGAAGATGAAGCGAAAGTGATCGCGTTTATCCGGATCCAACTCAGGGTTGTTCAGTTCCTGCAGCAACATCGAAGACGGCATATCCTTGGCGCGCACGCGGTCGCCTTGTTGTTGATGCATCTCCGACAGGTTGAAGGTCAACCAGGTTCGACCGGGGTTACTGAATAAACCACGCGTATCTCGAAAGGTGCGCAGCCCGTCGAAGGCGAACTCCAAGGTCGTCTCGGTCACCGTCATATGCGCGCTATCGGCACGCAAGCGCAACTGCTCTTCTCCGTCGCCATCGCTGTGATCCTTGGCCGCACTGCTGACGCCACTGACGTCGTTCAAACTAAGCAGCACGTTATGGAACAAGCCCGGGCCACTACGACCTCGCCACGACAGATAGAGACCGGCGTATTGCAGTTCACTGGAACCGGGGTTGGTGTTCTCCAAGGCGGCCACTGGCACGCGGTTCACCAAGCTGCGCATATTGCGATACAGACTTGGCACCACTTCGGCCGCCAGCGGATAGGAAATCGCCGACATCAACAAGCCCGCCAGCATGGCTGGAACCAACAAGCGTTGCGGCCGCTTGCCTGCAGCGAAGGCTGCGATGTGCTCCAAGTCACCCGACATCCGTCCGTAAGTGAGCACCACTCCAACCAACAGCACCACCGGCAGGAAGTACGGCAAGGCTTGGCCAATGATCAACGGCACCAAACTCAGCGGCACCCAAAGGGGTGCGCCTTGGCTGGTGGAGGAAGCGCGAATCGCGGCGCCTAATCCGACCAGGAAGATCACCCCAGCAAGCACCATGAAGAGGCGCTGCAGGATCTCCTGGAGATAGGCCTTGGTCAGAATCATGGCAGGATTCTAGCGTCTGCGCCTATCCCACCTCTTCCGATGGATTATGCTTGCGACGTGCATCGATTGGCTCAGCAGATTGTGGAACGCGTGGCGGCGAAAGTTGACCAGCTGCAGGATCCGCTGTTGCGTCAGCTACTCGATGCCAGCGCCGCCGACCAAGGCCTGGTTTTACGTTTGTCCGCACGCCGCTTGGTGCTCAAGCATGAGATCGACGGCAAGCCTTGGATCTTCAAGCTGGATAGCCCGCAGCGCAGTTTCGAACGACTACGCGGACGCTTGCGCCAGCCTTCTTTGCTGCGCGAAGCCGATCATCTGCGCCAGCTTGGTTTGAAGTTCCCTGCCATGCCGGTGGAGATTCATGCCGAGCAGTTGGATGCAGCCAATGGATTATTGGCGCGGCCGTGGGTCGAAGGGCGGCGCGGTGATGTTTGGCAAGTGGAAGATGCAGAGGCGATCGGCCAAGGCTTAGCTCTGTTGCATCAGCTTGGTTGGAGCGACCCGGACTTGGCGCCTGCGGATTTGTTGCTCAATGAGCATGCGCAGTTGTTGCCGCTGGACCTAGGCCACGCACTTCTACATGAAGGCCGACCAGCACCAGACAAGGCGCGCTTTCGCGATCTGCAACGCTTGCTCGGTGGTTGGGCGGAAGCGCAACGACTGACCTTGGGTGCGGCGATTGTGGAGAGTTACCGCGAGCAGCAGGACTGCCTGCCGACCGAAGAACTGCTACACCATGCCAAAGTCTGGCGCTTGGAGATCTTGCGGCGCCAGAGTCGCCGTTGCCTACGACGCACGCGCGATTTCTCCCCCACCGAGCATGGTGTCGAACGTGTTGAGGATTTGCCCGACGGCCAACCACAGCGCTTGCCTTGCAACACCGAAGCTCATGCCAAACGCCTTTACCGCTTGCTGTACGAGTTGGAGTTATTGGAGCTTCCTGCGATGCGCGTGTTGTCCTTTGGCAAGGACCAGCAACAGGCTTTCCTTGAGATTGCGGAACCCGATGGCCGCGCAGCCACTGCCGCCGACGCCACTGCCGTCGACATTGCGATCGCGCGTCTCAACAACAGCGGCTTCGCGCTCGAGAACGCGAAGCCGCTGGATTTCCTGATCGATCAGGATGGTCATGCAGTGCTAGCCAAGCCTCTGGGATTGAAGCGCAGCTGAGTGAACCGAGTGAATGCAGTAAGGACCTACTGCAAATACCCCAAACCGCGCAGTGATTCCTCAATCGCTGCACTCTCTTCGTCGGAGAAGCCGTCGCCGCCTTCGCCGCCGCCGGAGCCAGGTTCGGGAGAGTTATCCCAAGTCGGATCCTGCGGGTTGTCGTAGATGTCACCGCGAATGCGACCGTCCATCCATTTCGGCACCGCTTCGCCAGTTGCATAAAGCAAGGTAGGCGTGGTGTCTTGGATGTGCATGCCTTGCAGCTGATGGCCGGCCTTGGCGTTCGGACCGGAGTAGGCAAAGATGCCGTCGAAACGGTGCTGGCCGGAGATTGGCGCGTTCTTGCGCGTGCCGAACAACTCGGTGTCGCCCCAGCTTTCCTTGGTCACGCAGCTCAACCCAGCCATCTGGAATTGAATGTCGGGTGCCTCGGCCGTGCGCAGTCCTTCATAGATGTCTTCTTTCACAGCGGAAAGATCGACGGCCTGAGAACCATCGGGCATCTTGATCTTCTTCAGTGCAGTCAGCACTTCATCGACCGTCTGGCGATAGGCAGCCTCGCCATCGACGATACCCATCGGCTCGCGACCTTTGCAGTTGATGCAGATGCCATGCAAGGTTGCGAATGCGCGGGTCTCGGACCAGATGATGTCGCGCATATCCGGGTCCTTCTTGATCTTCGGACGCATCAAGACCATCTTGCCGAGCGGTCCGAGCGCGTTGCCCACACCAGCCAAACCGATCTTGGCAAAGGCGTTCTTCAACGGCAACATGCCCATGGTCCAGCGTGGTGTTTTCTTGCGCTTCAGGAAGCCGGCCTGCTCCAACCATGCGTTGACATGGAAATCGGTGTACTGCGGACCAAAACCATGGTCACTGACCAGCGAGATCGGCACATCACTCCCAATCTGCTCGCGCACTTCACCAACAAATTCATCCGCCAAGCGATAAGAATCCTTGATGACCTGCCCATACAGGCGGTTGCCTTCTTCAGTGTATCCAGCGTGGGTCGGGTCCTGGAACTTCCAGAAGTAGTGCTGGCAGCGGTCGGTGACCGAAATCACCGTGAAGTAGAAGTCTGTTGGCCGCGTCTTCAGCAGATGACGCTGCAAATCGAGGCGCTCGCGCTCGATCTTGAACAGATGATCGCGCAGCACCGCATATTTGGCCAAATCATCCGATTCTGTCTCGGTGTCACCGTCATAACTGCCATATTCGACATCCGGTTCGTACGGATGACCGAGCACTTCAGTCATTTCGGTGGTCAATCCGGGCGGCCAAGCAATCGAATCGCCCACCAGCGGCATCGGAATTCCTGACACCATATACCCATCCTTGACCGCAAAAGGTGGATAAGTCATGGGCACCGATAGGCAGCCAATGCTCCAACCACGGTTGCTCAGCACCGACATCATGTCCTTGCCGACGTAGTTGCGACTATCGTTCAGGAGCACTCCATAAGTGCCCAGATTGCGGCGGATGAAGTGAAAAACCCCATGTTTGCCGGGGTTTAAGCCTGTGAACATGGATGTCCAGGCTGGTGGGGTCATCGGCGGTTTCTCCGATTCAAGCACTCCCGACACCCCCTCACGGAGGATCCGAGCGATATTTGGTAGCTCCCCGGCTTCAATCATCGGGCGGATGATGGTCCAGGTCGCTCCGTCGATTCCGACAATGGCTAAGCGAGTCATGACTGTAGGTTGAATTTCCTCAGGACCCCATTTGACCCTGCTCGAGGTTCTGAGACAATAGCGAACTGTAAGTGCCCCAAGAAGAGCATGAAACTACGCCTCTCACATTTGTTGATCCTGATGCCTGTCGCCGTGGCGGCATGCAATGTTTCTCCGTACACGGAAGGCCCGAGTCTCAATGAGAACATCGGGATTCTCCCTCTAGACTATGAATCGGAAGTGGCCAACGGGGAATTTTTCCTTGGCGCCGAAGACAAAGTGGCTCTGGATGTCTACCAGAACCCTGAGCTGTCGCGCACTTACAAGGTTCGCATCGACGGCACCGTGAACCTGCCATTGGTCGGAAAAGTCCGCGCTGAGGGCCAAACACGTGACCAATTCGAGGACAGCTTGACCGACGCATACGCCAAGTATCTGGTCGACCCCATCGTTTTTGTCGATGTGGAGTTCTCGCCGAAGCGCAAGGTCACCGTCATGGGCGAGGTCAACCGCACCTCGGTCCTGCCACTGACCAACCCACGCACCACCATCTTAGATGTCATTGCATCGGCAGGTGGCTTGGGCCCCGACGGCGACAAGGCTGGCGTACTGATCGCGCGTAGGGTCGATGGCATCATGACCATCAAGCACTTCGATCTGGACATGCTGTTCGCTCCAGACGACGTCAACGTGCGCTCCGCCATTCCTTATGTTCAGTCTGGCGATGTGGTTTACGTGGTCAAGACCAGCGAGGCGGTCTACAACCAGCACCTGCAGACGGTGTCGGATACCTTGCGCGCCATGACCTTTGCTGAGCGTGTGATTCTCAACGCTCCACGTACCACCGAAGCCCTGCAGGGCGACCTGGACGAAGGCATCTAAGCTTTAACTGGCTTTCCGTCTAGTTACACAAACAGGCGCTTCGGGCAACCGGAGCGCCTGAATGCGTTCCAGTACTCCTGTGCCGGCTGTTCCCAGAAGGCTTCAAGCCAATCGGCGTGATGATCGCGCGCGTACCAGCGGCCCAAACCGTGATCCACGCGTAGATAGTCCACTTCAGCGATCTGCGAGGCATAGGCCTTCAACGCTTCATCCTTACGCTGGCGCAGATCAGCATCGATCGCCACCCCCGACGTCAGCGGCAGCGGCTGCCACAAACCAGATGCGGCGATGGTGGCCTCTAGCTTGGCTGGCCACGCTGCCTGCAATACGCGGTTGGCCTCGAAATGGTCCACGTTGTTGTCCGCCCACCACACCGAAAACACGCGCTCGGGTTGATAGTCCTGCAGCAAATCATGCAGTTTGGTGGTCCACGGGCCGTTCTTCTTCAGCAGGGTTTCCGGTGCATCCAAGAAGTGCAGATCCGTCACCCCAATGATGTCCATCGCGCGCTTGGCCTCTTCATGGCGAATCCGCGCCGATTCCTCTTCGGAAACCGTGCTGATCCCTTTGCGCCCATCGGTCAGCCAAATCATGCGCACCTCGGTACCGGCATCCAGCGCCTGCAATATGGCGGCACCGCATTGCAGGATGTCGTCGTCAAAGTGCGGCATCACGACGGCAATCCGGTCGACTGGCTTGAGTTTGCCCCTATACCGTGAGTTGATCACCTCGGCCATGCTGCGCTGATAATCCAGTGCGGTAGCCAGATGACGACGGTTGAGCAGGTCCTGGCCCGAGCGCGAACGCAGCTCAAGGCGCCAGGATTGGTTGAGCAAATCCAAGTGGAACTGCGCCGGCATGACTAGCAACGCTTCTGCCCCACCGCGCCCGCGATGACGGAATGCAGAGCGATAGCCACGCAAGCCGTTAGCAGCATCGGTGAAATGCAGATCGCCATCTTGCCCTTCGGCCGACAGCAACAAGTTGGGCCAGACCGGGATGTCACGCTCATAGAGGGCGACGGGGTAATCCTTTGGCAGATTCTTCAGAACCGCACGCAAGGAATCGGTTTCCGGGCCTGGAGCTGGAGCCGGCGCCAGCAGCAGATCAGAATCGGCTGTCCAAGGCAGTGGCGCTTGGCCGCCTTGCGCTTCGATTAACTGGAAAGTACCGGGAATCCACGCACGCGGATCACCATGCAGGAAGCCAGGTCGTTGAGTTGGCAGGCCTTCACCGACCTCGGGCATCACCAGGATGTTCTGTGGACGACCGAGCGGACACGGGAAGAAGCGCCCCATGAAACCTACTCCATATAACCGAGAGCCTTCATGGTCTCGATCAGCTTCTCGTCGTCGTCTTCGACCGCATCGCCAGTGGCGCGCGGCTTCAGCTCGATGTACTCCTTACGCACCTGCACAGGGTTGGCGGCGCGGTATTCATCGGTGAGGCAATCCTCCATCACGCGACCATCCATGTAATCCTCGACCGGCAGGCCGAGCAGGTGCAGCATCATTGGAGTCATGTCGGCGATCTGCGAACCATCGGTGCGCACGCCCTCCTTGATGATGCCTTTGCCTTCCCAACCGAAGATTCCGTTGGGGCGGTGCATTGCGGGGCGCCCTTCCACCGCCGGCTGGGCGTGGACCGGTGCCAGCGGGTGCGGCGACATGTTGCAAGCGGTATCCACAGTCACGCACTGGATGTCCGGCGCGTTGTGCAGCTGCTCGCCATGCCAAAGTTGTTCACGCTTGTAGGCGCGGTCGATGACACGCGTGCCATCTTCGGCTTTGATGCTGGTGACCTTGCCGATGATCTCTTCACGCAGCGCTTCGTACTCTGCACCAGGCTCGACCGTGCCTTCAGGTTCGCGACCTTTGAGGTTGATCAAGACGATGTCTTCGCCGCCGGAGAAACTCGAATAGGCGCGCGTCTTTGACCAATCAATCATTTCCATGATGGTCTCCTCTTGACCCTTGCCGAGCTTGCGCCCGCGCTTGACCAGGATGCGCAAGATGCCGGTGCGGCGTAGCAGACCATTCCACTTTCGCTGCAGCCACAACTTTCGTTTCATGGCGCCTGCGGAAGACTTCAAGACCAAGTAACCCTCATCGAGCAACCACTTGTTCATGAAGTAGCGGTAGGTGATACGACCGAAACCGTGGTCGGAGCAAGTACCGAATGCGACCTCGCCGTCCATGGCCTTGGCCTTATCGCGAATACGCCCAAAGGCAGCATCCACTGCCTCGTAGACCTCGGCGAGAATGTTCTGACGCTTCTCCCACAAGCCTGGGTTGGCCTTTTGCCACTCAGGATCCTGGAAGCACCAAGCTTGGTGCGAGGTCAAGTCGACCTGACGATAGACCAAGCAGAACAGATCCGGATCATGATTCTCAAGGATGTGTTCGCCCATGCGCGTGATCTGCTCGATCACATGCATCATGCATTTGGCTGCGGCGTCTTCGTTGGCGCTGTGGAACAGGATCTCCGGCTCGTTATCAGCCGGCACATCGCCGATCGCTTCTTCCAACTCCTGACGCAATTCCGGGGGATGAATGAAATCAGCGTTGCGGTCTGGCGTGAGCAGGCCACCGATCATGCAACCGTTAACCTTCTCGACCGGGAAGGTCAGTGGCACGGTAATCACCGCGACCTTCTTGCCATGATCCGAAGCCAAGCGCCAGGCGGTGGGCGCCATCACCGAATCCATAGACACCACTGGGCGTTGGTAACTGCCGTGGCGTTGCTCACGGAAGAAGAAGATGCCATGTTTTCCTGGCTCCACTCCGGTCATGAACGAAGTCCATGCCAACGACGAGTTCGGTGGCGTGGTGCTGGCCAATACGCCAGTAGCGCCCTCGTTCACCATGGCCGCAAGGTTTGGCAATTTGCCTGCCGCGATCATGGGATCGATGATGTCCCAGGTTGCGCCGTCGATACCGGCGATGACTACACGCTTACGTTTGCCGTTACTCATTGGGGTTCGGTGGAGCACTGCTCCTCAGTCAGGATAGCGAGTCGCTCAGCCCCCTATCTAGGGGGGCCTTACGCGCGCTTCAACTTGCGCTTCAGGATCATCACCACGGCCGGATCGACCTGGCGAGTCACTAGGGTGGCCACGGTGTAGAAAACCGCGCCTAAAAGACCGCCCAGGAAGGGGTTGTCGTCGAAGCCGACGACCATCACCAAGCCGATCATGGCGGCCGTGATGGCGTAGTACGGCAGGGTTCGGGCCAGCGCCGGCATGGGGTTGCCATACATGCGACTGACGATGAGCATCTTGGCGACGAATTCCACGCCTGCGGTGATGGTGGAAGCCCAAGCGGCACCCAAGATGCCGTAGCGAGGGATCAAGAAGGTGTTCAGCACCACGCTACAGAAAGCCACGAAACCACCCAAAAGCGGCACTTTTCGTTCCATTTCCTTGTGGCTAATCATCAAGAATCCGACCGGCCCACCGATGCAATCGAAGAACACCGAGATCAATAAGACCTGCAGCACTTCGCCTGTGGTATGCAGGATGCCGCTTCCGGGCATGCCGTTGAGGTATTCCTCTCCGAACCAACCCGCCACGGTGTGGGCGTACAAGAAAACACCGGCTGCCATCGGCGCGGCCCAGAAGGCCTGCCATTTGACCGCGCGGCCATACAGCAACTTGGTGGCCTCGTGCTCATCCGAGCCGCCGGTCATTTTTGCCAAGCGCGGGAAAAGCGCCGTGTTGAAGGCCATGGTGATGGTGTGGAAGACGATCGCCACACGCATGGCTTGGGCGTAGAGGCCACGTGCCGAGTCGATGTCGGCCTCGCCTTCGAAGCCCGGCACCAGGCTCACATACAAGATACCCATCAACAAGATGTCAAGGCGGTTTCGCAACATGCGCAACATGCGAAACACAGCAATGAAGCCGGCTTGCTGGAACAGCTTCAACGAACGGATCACGCTGGTGCCCGGCAAGCTTTGGCCAACGAGCAACTCCTTGCGCACCATGGTGGGTACGAGCCAACCACGGAAGGTGGCCCCCACCAGGAACATCACAAACACGCCCAAGACACGGTGTTCGACCGGCAGCAGGATCATGGCGAGCATGGCGCCGCCTGCGCGAATCAACCCGGTCAGGATCTCGATCACCGACGTCTTCGCCATGCGCTCATGGGCTTGGAACATCGAATCACCAAGACCGCCCATTGCGTCGGCGAAGGTGATGAGCAGCGCAATGCCGAACAGTAAGTAGCGGCCGACCTGTTCCTCGCGATCCATCCCGTAGGACTCGAATAGCAAGAATGCGCCGAGGGCAACACCAGCGATGACAGTACCGAGCACCATGGCCAAGCGGCCGTCGGCATACATCTGCGCGGCGTTGGATTTATCGCGGGCGACTTGGCGCGTGATCACCACCGGTACGCCGAAGGATGAGATCATCCCGGCGAAGAAAATCAGCGTGGTCATCAAGCTGTAGACGCCGTTCTCGCCGGTCTCGACGAAAGCCGGCAGCACGAAGCCGAAGACCGCGTAGATCGCGACGCTCGAGAATTTGGCGAACGTCAGGAAGATGGTGTTGCGCGCGAGGCTGTTCACTTACTTGTACAGCGGAATCAAAGTGTTGCGCAGGCGCAGGAACAGATCCGCTGTGGCGCGCGTATCGCGTAGGCAGTACTCGGCGATCTCGTCGTAGCGGCCGGTGCGCGCCTTTTGCGCCACCATCGAACCATCCATCTTGCCTTTGGGCGATTCCACCCCGAAACGTCGGCACCAGTAATCCAGCGAGTAGGATTCGCGCGCGGCGCCGAAGAAGTTGAGCACTTCCATCAGGTCACAATGTTCGCGCACGCTGTAACGATAACCAGCCAGCTGACGACTTGGCTTGACATCCAACATGGCGGAGCGGGTCATCAGCACCGGGCCGTCGTAACCGCGACCGTTGTAGGTGACCACTGTGCCCCAGTCGGAGGCAAGGCGCCAGAACTCGGTCAGGATCTCGCGTTCGTTGCCGCGGAATACACGGGTACCGGGGACTTCGGGGAAGTCATCCCAACGACAACCGGAACCGTGAACCAACACAGCACCTTGATCCTTCTGCATATTCCACATGGCGATCGACACCACGCGGCCAAGACCACGCACGAAGGCGAGGCGGTTCTGCAAATCTTCGGTGGACTCGCCGCGTTTACGCGCCATCAAGTAGTGGCGCGTGGCCTCGTCGACTTCCTCCCACTCCAAGCCAGCGACCTCGATATCGAAGGCCACCACTGGAGCGCGCAGATTGCTATCCATCGCGTCGGCGGTTTCCGCCTTGCCGGACTTAGGGCTCATGCTTATTCGTCTCCGTCAGCGCGGGCCAGATCGCCTTCATGAACGGTGAGCACTGGCACTGGAGCCATGCGCACCACCTTCTCGGCGGTGGAGCCAAGCAATAGGTGGGCCAGGCCGCCGCGGCCGTGGGTGGAGATCACGATTACGCTGCAGGAAGTTTCCTTGGCGGTGGTCGCGATGGCGTGCGACGGCTTGCCGATTTCCACCAGTAGCACTTCTACTTCTGCACCCAAGGCGCGTAGTTGCTCTGCGGCGGATTCGAGCGCTTTGCGAGCACCTGCACGGAACTCCGCACGGTAGTTGCCCAAGTCCAGAGCCCCCGGCGCCATGTAGTTGGCGAATACCGGTGCTGTGGCGACCAGATCATCTTCCAGCGCGTGCATCAGGATGACCTTGCCTTTGTTGGAGACCGCCAAGCGTGCAGCCCATGGGTAAGCCTGCTCAGCTTGCTCGGAGAAATCAGTAGCCAGAAGGATGCGTGAAAACATACCGACTCCAGATTAGCGTGGCGGAAGGCCCAGTGGCTTACTTCGTGCCGTTGGGATCTTGATTCAGGTCGGTCTCCGAAGAATCCTCGTCGAGTTCCTCGGAACCACTCGGACCAGCCGGCGCCTGCGGGGCTAAGGGCTGATTATCGTCACCGATGTAGCCCAATTCATTGAGCGCATCGATGAATCCTTGGTTCATGTTGCCATCCGGCACCATCGGTGGCGTGGCAGCGCGGAAACCTTGGCGATAATCCTTGGCTGGCAGAGCTGGGTGCTCAAGTTGCCAGGCGTCGGTCATGTGGTCGCGCAACGGAGCGCCTTCCATATAGCTACCGGCTGGTAGATCGAGCATATGCAGCAAGGTCGGGGCGACATCGTAGATGCCACCGAGCAGGCGTTTGCCCGGAGCCAACAAGCCACGATTCTTCACCATTGGGCCGGAAAGCACCATGGTTCCTGGAGGGGCGCCATCGTGACCGCCACTCTGCTTGTTCTGCGTATTGTCGGGGTTGGAGGCAACCATGCCGTGGTCCGACACCAACATGATGGTGGCATCCGCAGGCAACTTGGCCATGATCTCACCAAACCAGACATCGAGCTGCTCATAGGCCTTATCGATGTGTTGTCCCAAACGCTCCACATGTGTGGGCGGGATTTCGTAGTTGTACTTACTAGGTTGACGATAACGCCAGAAGTAGTGACCACTGACGTCGGCAGAGCCGTAGTAAACCAAGTTCAAGTCTGCAGGGCCATCATCTTCGAGCAGCTTCAGGAAGACATCTTGGTGGGTCTGGTCGGCGTGATAAACGCCGCGGAAGAAGCGGTCCAGCTCGAAGGCGAACTGCCAATCGGCCGGTACGGTGCCGAAACGCTGGTTGTACTGCTGCACCAATGGGCCAGAAGGATGACCTTCGGCGAGGATCGGAGCAATGTCTTCCTGCAACCAATCCGGGTAAGTCAGCTTGGGAATGCCTTCATCGTGTACCAGCGGTTTCCACAACATGAGCGCCTGCGCTTGCGCAGCGTAGCTGGCAACAATGCGAGATTTTGGCACTTCTTCGGCAGGCCAAGAGACCCACCAAGCGACCGAATCAACACTGCGGTCGTTTTCGCCAGCCAAGCCCCAGATCGCTGGGACCTTGCGGCTGTTTGAGGTGTAAGGCTGACCTCCAGGTTTCGGCTGACCGTTGGCCCCCATCTCAGAAAAGTATTCGATGCCATGCTGCTTGGCACGCGTGCCGGTGGCGATCGAGGTCCACAGAATCGGCGAGAACGTGGGCAGATCAGTCCGCACCACACCACCAACACCATTGTCGACCAACTTCTGCAGGTTCGGCATCTTGCCAGCCTTCATCAGCGGCTCGGCCACACCCCAAGTCATGCCATCGACGCCAATCACAACGACCGGCGCGCGATCGGATTCGCTGCTGCCACTACAGGCGATCAGGGTTGGAAATACACCGACGGCAACTGCTGATACGAGCAGGTTACGACGCCAGCCGGACAGGCGATTGAGGCGAGTCATCACTTGTTCAGTCTACCCGAACAACGGCTATTGCGAGCTTTCTACGCTGACGACGTCGTTGTAGCCATGCTCCGCCGAACAACAGCATCCAGCCTGGAACTTCCACGCGCCAATCGTTCATGCCGCTTTGGTCCAAGCGCGCGGAGCATCCGCCACCGCCACCGCCGCCGGCGCCCAAGGATGCCCCCGAACCGCCAGCACTGCCGTCGCTCTCGAAGGTGTATCCGGTGACCATGGCTGCTTGCCCGGTTTCGGTCGTAACCAAGATTCCGTAACTACCGGCGTTGGAGTTCAAGCGCGTGCGCGAGCGAACTTCGCCCTTGTTAATCGAGTTCAGCGCGTTGCCGAGCTTGCCGCCCTGGCCGCTGACCGGATCCACACCAAAGCGCACCGAAGCGATGTTCTTGAGGTTGCTTCCGTAGATGCGCACCAAAGTTCCGCCGCCTTTCGGGCCTTGACCAGGAGTGAAGGAAGTGATCTTCGGATCCTTGTCGGTCACATAAGTGAATACGTTATTCACCACGCGGTCCGGCGAGTTGAGGTTGCGCAGGATCATGTTGACCTGGCCCGCTGCGTGCGCTGGAGTGGTGACCTGCAAGATCGTCGAAGTCTTATAAGTCACATTGCCGACTTCGCCGTCGAACAGCACTTGGGTCTGTGGGCTGAAGTTATCACCCACAATGTAGACCTTGGTTCCACCATCGATATTGCCGACCTTCGGCAGCATCGAAGTGTAGACCGCAGTGCCTTGGTAAGTGAACGCGCTGTCGCTGGTCACTTGTTGACCATCGCCGTTATGCACAGCCACATCCACAATGCCAGCGGCCACTGCTGGAGTGGTCACAGTCAAAGTCGTGGAGTTGACGAAGCTCACCGTTTCCGCCTCTAATCCGCCAAACAACACATAAGCGCCGTTTTGGAAGTTGGTGCCTGTGATGGTGACTTCTTCGCCACCTGCGATCGAACCGGTGGTCGTATCCAAACCAACAATGGTCGGTGGATCCAAAACCACTTCGATGATGCCACTGGCCACATCGAAATCGCCACCGGAATGGCGGATGTAAAGATCGTAAGAACCTAGGTCGGCAACACCATTCACCGTCACCGTAGCGCGCACGAAACTGGAGGCGCTGGTCACGTTGCTGATGCTGATGTTCGGGCTCTTCGAAATCACGTCCATCTGGTCGGCCACAAAGTTACTGCCGAAGATGGTCACCATGACGGCATCCCCTCGGCGCGTGATCACCGCCGCGTTGGCGCTGTCCTTCATGGCAATGTCGGCATCCATGTACACCGTGCCGGCTGCGGTCTCATTGCCTTGCGTCACGTTGAAGCTGGTCGGCACGTTGAAGCTGCCATAAAAGTCCGCTGCGAAATCGGTGTCGACCGGCGAGTTGCCAGTCAAGTTGCCCGACGTCATTCCGCCTTCCAACGGCGTCACGTGCAACCAATAACTACCCGCTGGCACACCACGAATGGTGAAGGCGCCAGTCGAAGTGGTTGCCGCCATGCCAATCAAGCGGCCGTCGGCAGACGAGATGGCGCTGACGATCGCGCCGCGAATCACGCTGTTATCGCTGTCACGACGCACGCTCCCGGTTAGACGCGATTGCGAACCACTCGGTGCCACGGCGATCGCGCCGGAGCGGTCATCGGTGGTCAGCGAACGGTGCAGCCATTGACGGCTGCTCACATAAGGCCACAGAGTACCGCTAATCTGCGGCGAGTGGTCTAGGCCAATGAAGTGGCCGATCTCGTGCGACAAGACATCTTGCACATCGAAAGTGCCTGCGCTGCCGTCGGTCGAGAAGTCGTACTGACTGCCGTTGAAAAGGATGTCCGCATCGAGGATGTTGCCACTTCCGGTATCGAAAGAGATCGGCGTGATGGCCACGATGCCACTGCCGTTCGGGAAATAACCCGAGGTGTTGTTCTCGTCGAAGGCAACGATGTGCGAGCTGGCGCCTGGTGCCACATCATTGGTGTCAGCACCGCGCGTGAAGGCGATGTTGGAACCGGAGATGTCTTCCCATGCCTGGAAACCATGCTCGATCGCTGCGATGTGGCTGTCGTCGGTGATGTTGTCCGATCCGTTGGCGTTGAGTCGCCAGTTAAGCGATGGGTTGGCCCATTGCAGGGATTTGCCATTGATCTGGATGCGGACGTATGCGTCGGCGGCCCCAAAGCCAACCGCGAATGCAAGTAAAACCGCCGCGCCACGCAACCATTTGCGTGGGCGGCGGTCAGCGTAGTCCAGTTCAGCTTTGGCGCTGGACTTCGGCGAAGATTTCGGTGATGTATCGGTCATAGTCTTGAATCTCAACCTGTCCACCTTCGTGATCTCGGCGAATCACCTGCGACTCTCCGGCGACCGTGGAGGGCAGAACCTTTACGGCTCCGCTTTCCAGGCCGACCGGCATGCGCCATTGATTTGCGTCCGATGCTTGACTGAGGAACAGAATGCTGCGATCCCCGACACGAAGGTCGGGCATTCCCGGCAGGACTAAACCCCTGCCAGCAACCTCACCCCCAGGCATTCGAATTTCCTGGATCGAGGTCATTGTTCCTTTTATCGGAGTGAGCGTCGAAAAACTGTACCGTGTTTCAATGCCGCCATCGGCCAACATTGCCGACTCAGCGGACAGGACTTCGACTTCGCAAATACGCTCGGCACCGGCGACGAGGTCGCTCAGTTCCGCTTTCGCTTCACAAACGGAGGATGCGCCGACCGATCCCAGAGCAATACTGGAAACAATGCCGACAATGGCTGCACAGAAGATGGGGTGTTTCATGACGCCCCATTTGCGTCGGCAAATCAGAGCTCTTAAGGAAGTTGCTGATATTTTTTGCGCAACACCCCAAAGCAATGGTGGCCCCTAGCGCAGGGCTCAGAAACTGAAGTCTTCCTCAGCTTCGGCTTCGCCAGACATGTTCTTCATGGATTGCAGCTGCATTTCCACGAGGTTTTCCAAAACCGGCTGAAAATCATCGAATGGCTTGTCCAGGTCCATGATCTTGTCCTGGGAAGGCATGATAATGGCGGGTGGATTCGGTTCGATCAGCATCTTGGCGATGCTCATCTCCATCTTCATCTTCATATTCCCTCCACTCCCTGGCCCGCTAGCTAGGAGTTGGTCCATAGGAATATCCACATTCATGAAGATTTCCAGGCCTTCTCCAGTGTGACGATCGGCAACGATATTGAACTGCATTTGCTTCAACATCTCCACACCGGGATCCCCCTCCAACTTGCCCAAATACGGCTCTAGGGCCTCTTCTCGCATGGCGAAGGTCATGTGTACCTGATCGCCATCCATCCTCCAGCTCACCACCTCCTGCATAGGATTGTCGACGTAGGCCTTCAGCATATTGGCGGGGTGAAAGATCTCTAGCGCACTGTCGTAGTCCATCCACTTCATCGCATCTTCAAGACCATTTAATCGCATTGATTCGTCTGTGAACCTGGACCACATGGCAGACAGCAGATCCACGCGGCTGGCAGAAAGCTGGAAGGCGGTTGGAATCCCTATCGGGAAGGTATCCAAGAGCGCTTCATTGGGCGACAACAGCAGACGGAATCCATTGGTATCCAGCGCAATCTGAAAGCCGAGCTCGATCGTGTCTGGAACCTCTTCAAGATTGATATCCATGC
Source organism: Planctomycetota bacterium (assembly GCA_024229395.1). Taxonomy (GTDB): domain Bacteria; phylum Planctomycetota; class UBA1135; order UBA1135; family UBA1135. Next base: position 407,106 of record JAAESM010000050.1, read on the forward strand.
CGATATTCCCCCATCCCAAAAGGGAGTGATCGGCCTGGGCAATGAGATTGATCCCGCTCTCGACCTTGGCGACCCGATCCACATTCATGGAAGGTACCTTCTCGACCATCTCAACGGTGAAATCCCAACTGATCTGAACGGGGAATTCGGCTTCGAAATCGATCTGATCGGCCCATTGTTCGAAGGCTTCCTGGGCGGCAGGGCCGACGGCTTGTGTGGGCAGCGCCGCATCTTGGCATGAACAAAGGCCAATGGCTGCAAGAGTAGAGGCGAATAAGGAACTTGGAATATGCATGTTCATGATTCCAAATCATATCCGCACAAGTAAATATCCCCAAATCGAGGAAGCTACAATCTTCGGCCCGAAAACGCCGATAGGGCTTAGGAATGCGGAAAATACCCTGGTCCCTGACCTTCGTGTCGGCGTCGTTTGTGGCGCTAGGCGCGCTGGTCCTATTACCACAACCTCAGGTCGTGGGCACGTTGCCTGCTACCCCAAGCGAACAGCTTACGGAGCCAACCACACCTGCAAAGGACTGGCAACCGGTGATCTCCAAGACCGTCGTGCAAGCGGCAAAGCCGCAGGTTCTGAGGTTGGAGTTGCAGGTCGTCGACCAAGACGGCGTGCCGATTCCAGCGGTGCAGATCAGCTGTGATCACCTGACTGCCTTCAGCATTGGCCACATCTTCGATGAGCAGACCGATGCGCAGGGTGGCTTCACCAGTGTGGAGTTAGTCCATGGCACCTATGAGTTGGAGCTCCACCACCCACAGTTCCTCGCTACGGAAACCATCGAGCTGCATCTTCCCGAAGACGCGGGCAAACTGCAGCGGCTGCAATTGATTCGCGGCTGCGTCGTCGAAGGTCAACTCTTCGGCGGCGATGGCATCCCACGCAACTACGGTTCCTTGATGCTAAAAAGGCATGGCGAGGAACAAGTTTATGAGGCAAAACCCGATGCTGAGGGTGGCTTTCGCTTTCCAGCAGTGAAGGAAGGCCAGTGGGAGGTTTCGTGGTACACCAATAAACAGTTGGTGCAGGATCCGCGTTTGTCTCACACATTGCTTTGCCGAACGGGGCAAAGTTCGAAGCTGCAAATCACAATTCCCACCCCCGATTTGCGCGCCTTGAACGGCAGCGAAACGATGGATGTCGGTATTCAAGAACTACCCGACCTGAACACCGTCTCCCCCGCCTCAGAACTCTAGAATCCGATGATGGCCGAAGCTCCTCTCCATACTTCCATGGATGAATCCTCCTTCCAAGAACCCTTCTTCTTGGTCGGCGCGGAACGCTCAGGCACTACTTTGCTGCGTTTGATGATCGATCATCATCCGCTGATTCGTTTTCGCTTCGAATCGAACTTCCTGGTCGATTATTTGACCTCTGCTGGCGGCGATCCCGATCCCGCCGAACTGGAGAAGAAGTTGGCGATCGACCGCGGCGCACGCCTGCACGGCTTCAAGGTTGGCGAAGGCCTTGGTTATAAGGAAGGTGTACGTCAGTTCCTTTTCCACGACGCCCATCAACAAGGCAAGTCAGTCTTCGGCGCCGCCTTGCACCGACGTTTCGCCGACATCTTGCATATCTTCCCGAACGCCCGCTTCTTGAATCTCGTGCGTGATCCGCGCGACGTCGCGCCGTCGGTGATTGCAATGGGTTGGTCCGGCAATACTTGGCATGCATCGAAGCTATGGATCAACGCCCAACAAGAGGCTCAAAGATTATGCGACAGCTTGCCGTCGGATCGTTGGCATACGCTGCGTTTCGAGGATCTGGTCTGTAAGCCTGAAGAGACTCTGACTGCGGTCAGTGAGTTCCTCGGCTGCAAGTTTGACCCGGCAATGTTGAGCTATCCAGAAGACACTACCTATCCTGCGCCGGATGCCTCGGCGTCGCAACGCTGGCGCAAGAAAATGCCAACCAAAGATGTGCAACTCGTGGAAGCCTGCGTTGGTGAATGGCTGCAAAAGGCCGGATACGAGCCCTCTGGGGAGTCTCCGCGCCAAGTCAGTAACCTGCAGCAATCGCTGCTCAACATCCAGAACCGCTTCGGCCGCTTCCGTTTCCGCACCCGCCGTTTCGGTTTCTTCACCGTGGTTGGCTTCGCATTGAGCTCGCGCCTAGGCATGCATAAGACTGCCAACCGTTTGCAGCTGAAGATGCAAGCCCACGAAAACTCCTTACTGCGTTGATTGAGCATGACGAATCTATTCAACGCAATCGGCAACCGTTGGCTTCGCCACAACAACCCGCGCACGCTTTGTCCGCCGGGCATGCCAGAAGCTGGCAAAGGCCCAAAGCGACCGTTGATCATGGTGCCGACCTTGATGCGTTCGGGAACGCACATCCTGATCGACCTGATCCTGAACAACTTCCCGGCCTACCAAGGTAAACCGCTCTACGTGGACTTGGATTTGGTCATGCGCCACCCGCAACGCGAAGAGATGCTGGCAGCAATGATGGAAGTTGGTGGTTTCGTGGTCAAGACCCACTACCCGCAACTGATCGTCAAGGAGCCGGATCTGGAGGTCGTTCAACAAGTGGCGGACCAGTCCATCATCATCTCCACCCGTCGAGACAGTGACTTAGTCCTTAAGTCGATGATGCGCTTCCCGGAATTATCCAAGCGTTTCGGCGATGAAGCCACCATCGTGGCTGGTATCGAGCGTTTCTATGAGTTCTGGCAAAGCCGCAACCCAACGGTCTTCCCTTTCGAGCAACTGCTGGAGAACGCTGAGGTGCCGAACATTGTGCAGGAGATCGCCTCGGTGATCGATTGCCCGGCACGCTCTAAGGTGGTCACACCACCCGACAAGGCCTCGTATCTGCGCGTTTGCGCGGTCAAGGTCATGACTCGCGTCTTGGGCCATAAGTCTCCCGTCATCAACACCACCATCCAATTCGCGCGCAAGTAATCGCTGCGCATCACACCACCATGCCTGAACAAAAACGATTCCTCGTCACCGGCCGCAACGGCCAGTTGGGGCATGAATGTGGTTTGATTGCACCGCAAGGTTACGACTTGGTGCGTGTCGGTCGCGAAGAGATGGACTTGTCGGATCATGCGCAGATCGCCAAGGTCATACGCGAAGTCCAACCCAGTTTCATTCTGCATGGCGCAGCGTGGACTGCCGTCGACCTTGCCGAAGAAAAGGAACAGGAAGCCTTCGCCATCAACGCAACGGCCGCCGAAGTTATGGCCAGCTGTGCGGCTGAGATCGATGCGCGTTTGGCGTTTGTGTCGACCGATTACGTCTTCTCCGGTGAAGGCGATGCACCCTGGCGCGAAGACGACCCCGTCGCCCCTCTGAACGCCTACGGCCGCAGCAAGTTGGCCGGCGAACAGGCGGTGCTTGGAATCCTTGGTGAGCGCGGTCATGTGGTCCGCACCTCGTGGGTCTACGGCCGACGTGGCAACAACTTCGTGCGCACCATGTTGCGCTTCATGGAACAAGGTCGTGCTCTAAAGGTGGTCGATGATCAACTCGGCTCCCCGACTTGGGCCGGCGGCTTGGCTGTAGCTTTGATCGCTCTTGGCCTTGGGGAGAACGCGCCATCGATCCTGCATTACACCGACGGCGGCATCATCAGCTGGTGCGATTTTGCACAGGAAATCCGCGCCTGCGGAATCCGCAATGGATTGGCCTTGGAGGAATCTAGCGTCAACCCTTGCCCTAGTACCGAATACCCCACTCCGGCGGCGCGCCCGTCATGGAGTCCGATGCATTTCTCCAGTGCCTGGGAAGGCCTGGGTATCACTCAATCCACTTGGCAAGACGCACTGCAACTCGCGTTGCCACTTCTACTTAGAGAAAACGATAAAGTAACGTGATGAACTCACCTCGCCGTGTTTTGGTGACCGGGGGAGCTGGTTTTATTGGATCCTCCGTGGTCCGACACCTGCTCGAAGACCCCGATGTCGAAGTGCTGAACTTCGACTCGCTCACATATGCGGCCAACCTGCTTTCGCTGCAGTGTTGCGCCGACAATCCGCACTATCGTTTTCAGCGCGGAGACATCTGTGACCTTGAGGCTGTGCAACAAGCCTTCACGGAGTTCCACCCGACGCACATCCTGCATTTGGCCGCCGAGTCTCATGTCGACCGTTCGCTGACTGGCCCCGAGGCTTTCATCAAGACCAACGTGCTTGGCACGGGTGTGATGCTGCAAGTCGCACGCGATTACTTTGATAGGTTGTCGAGTGAAGAACGCGAGAACTTCCGCTTCTTACATGTCTCCACCGACGAGGTCTTCGGCAGCCTTGGCGATGAAGGTCAGTTCCAACCGGACACGCCTTATGATCCAAGCTCTCCTTACTCGGCATCGAAAGCAGGGTCGGATCACCTGGTGCGCGCATGGGGACGTTCCTTCGGCCTGCCGGTGTTGATCACCAACTGCTCGAACAACTACGGTCCGTGCCAGTTCCCCGAGAAGCTCATCCCATTGATGATCCTCAACGCCAAGGAAGGCATTAAGTTGCCGGTCTATGGCAAGGGTGACAACGTCCGCGATTGGCTTTACGTCGAAGATCACGCACGCGCGATCTGGTCGGTGGCGCAGAACGGCAAGGTTGGCGGCACTTACTTGGTGGGTGGTGAAGAAGAACACACCAACTTGGATGTGGTCGAGACCATCTGCAATATCTTGGATGAGGAAATCCCGCATGCAGAGATCAAGGATCGTAAGAGCCTGATCGAATTCGTGACGGACCGTCCAGGTCATGATTTCCGCTACGCCATCGACAGTAGTGCCACCTGCAAGGAGCTCGGATGGGCACCGCAGGAGAGTTTCGAGACTGGTTTACGTCGGACGATTCGTTGGTATCTGGAAAACGATGCATGGCTGGAGTCGATCCGCAGCGGTGCATACCGCGAATGGATGGAGGAGAACTACGCATGGCGCTAAATCGCAAAGGCATCATCCTGGCCGGTGGATCCGGCACACGCTTGCACCCCATCACCCGCGCGGTCTCCAAGCAGCTGCTGCCGGTGTACGACAAGCCAATGGTCTACTACCCATTGAGCGTGTTGATGCTGGCCGGCATCAAAGATGTGTTGATCATCTCCACGCCGCATGACACGCCGCGTTTCCGGGATCTACTCGGCGACGGCAAGCGTTGGGGCTTGGACATCCAATACGCAGTGCAGGAAAGCCCCGACGGTCTGGCGCAAGCCTTCCTGATCGGCGAGGAGTTCCTCGACGGCGCACCGAGTGCCTTGGTCCTTGGCGACAACATCTTCTTCGGTCAAGGATTCTCATCGGAGTTGCGCGCTGCCTCGGAACAGGAACATGGTGCACGCGTATTCGCTTATCACGTGCAAGATCCTGAGCGTTACGGCATTGCCGAGTTCGACGACACCGGCAAAGTCTTGAGCATTGAAGAGAAGCCAGAGCATCCGCGCTCGAACTTCGCTGTGACGGGCTTGTACTTCTATGACGAACGCGCCGTCGAGTTCACCAAAGGCTTGAAGCCGAGTCCGCGTGGCGAACTGGAGATTACCGACCTCAACAAGTTGTATCTGGAAGATGAATCTCTTCAGGTCTGCACCTTGGGGCGTGGCTTCGCGTGGCTGGACACAGGCACCTATGACTCCTTGCTGGAGGCCGGTTCCTTTGTGCAAACGGTCGAAAAACGTCAAGGCATGAAGATCGCTTGCCCAGAAGAAATCGCCTGGCGCATGGGCTTCATCGATGACGAACAACTGAAGACGCTCGCTGCTGAATTGAAGAATAGCGGCTACGGGGACTACCTATTGGGCATTTTGGAGGATGAGTCATGAAGGTCGAGAAGACTGCTCTAGAGGGCGTTTTGATCCTGCAGCCGAATGTGTTCGGCGACGAACGCGGATTCTTCCTTGAAAGTTGGAATGAGCAAACTTTCCTTGAAGCCACCGGCACCACGCCGAAGTGGGTGCAAGACAACCACTCCTCCTCCACCAAAGGTGTGTTGCGTGGTTTGCATTTGCAGAAAGCACCGAAGGCACAAGGCAAGTTGGTGCGCATCGTGCGCGGAGCCGTCTTTGATGTGGCGGTGGACGTACGCCCGCAATCGCCCACCTACCGTCAATGGGTTGGCGTCGAACTCAGTGCCGAGAACCATAAGCAGTTGTGGATTCCCGCTGGTTATGCGCATGGTTTCCTGACTCTCAGTGATCACGCTGAGATGCTCTACAAGGCCACCGATTTCTACGCACCGGAGACTGAGTGCTGTGTGCTTTGGAACGACCAAGACCTTGCAATCGATTGGCCACTGGAAGCTGGGCAAGAGCCTACGCTGTCGGCCAAGGACATCGCTGGAATCAGCCTGAAAGAGATTGAGAGCCAAGGAGTTCTCCAGTAAGAACCCATGGGCAAGGCTTTGGTGAGGAGCTTCCTGGCGCAATCGATGCGCTTGACCGGCATTTTGCGGTCGTCGGAAACTGCTGCCAAGAATCAGCTCAACATCCTTTGCTACCACCGCATTCTGCCTACGGCACAGAAGGCCGCGTACTTTTGCCCCGACTTGGTGGTCACTCCGGAAGCCTTTCACAATCATTGCCAGACTCTGGCGGAGTTCTATCGTGTGCTGCCATTGGCCGAAGCGGTAGCAACCTTGCAGCAAGAGCAAGGGAATGAAACTGGATCTGGCAACAATGGCAATGCTGCTGCAGACAAGCCAATCGTGGCGCTGACCTTCGATGATGGTTACGTCGATAACCTCAAATACGCCGCGCCGATCCTCGCGGAGTTCGAGCAGCGTGCGACTTTCTTCGTGGTTTCTGGCTTGATGGGCACCAGCACTCCACCGTGGTACGACTTGGTGGCACGTTGTGTGTTGGATCTTGCCGAACGTGAAGAAGGCTGCCTTGCCGACGGCTCCCCCGCCGAACTTGCCTTGGGCTTGAGCGCGGTGGAAGTTGTGGAAGGCGCGAAGGCTTTCTCGCCTGAGCTACGCAAATCTTTGGCCGAAAGACTCTGCGATCGCTTGGATGGCGCTCCGCAGTTCGCTGACGAGGACCTGGTCATGAACGCGCAACAGCTGCGTGAACTCCAAAAGCAAGGTCACGAGATCGGCTCGCACTCCGTCAGCCACGAGATTCTGCCGCTGTTGAGCGATCAAGATCTCGAAGAGGAAATCCAGCTATCAAAGCAGCAGCTCGAAGATGGCTTGCAACAGCCCATCTCCTCCTTCTGCTATCCGAACGGCGACTTCGATGATCGCTGCCTGGAGATGGTCGAGAAGCATGGCTATGACCAAGCCGTCACCACCCGCAATGGTTCCAATAAAGCCGCTACGGCGCCATTCACGCTGAAGCGTCGCTTCATCCACGAAGAACGCCTCGCGGATGGCCAAGGGAGGCCGTCGGCAAGTTTGTTGCGCGCACAAACCAGTGGCTTGCTCGATCGCCTATTAAGGCGCGGAGGGCAAGACGCATGAACTTCCAGGAATACCGCGACCGACGTTTCTTTGGTTCGCTCGACGGCATTCGCGCCGGCAGCATCTTGGCGGTGATCTGGCATCATGCCACACCACGCGGCGGTTATGCCTTGCCAATGTTCGACCGTGGTTTCCTTGGTGTGGACATGTTCTTCGTGTTGAGCGGTTTCCTGATCGTGACCTTGCTGCTGCGTGAACATGATCGCAATGGCAGCATCTCGCTGAAGAACTTCTACGCCCGACGTACGCTGCGGATTTTCCCGGTCTATTACGCGCTGCTCGGCGCCATGACCGCGCTGTATCTGCTCAAACCAGATGCCGGGAGCGCGTCGGCCTTCTTCGGTGAACTGCCCTTCCACCTCAGCTACACCTCGAACTGGATCGATGCGTCGGTGCTGGCGTTCACCTGGTCGCTGGCCACCGAGGAACAGTTCTACTTGTTCTGGCCGCCGATCGAACGCTACCTGAAACCCTTCGCCATCCCGTTGCTGTTGGTGGTGATTGCATTGAGCCAGCTGGTTAACTTTGGGGTCTTCGATTCGCAGCTCCATCAGCTGTTCGGCGAGAGTTCCGAGATCCTGCATATCCTGCAGGTCACCTTCACGCCAATCTGCTTGGGGGTCCTGGTAGCCCATGCGCTGCACCGCCCTCAAGGTTTTGCCAAGCTGGCCAAACTTTGTGGTGGTCGCTTTCAACCGTTGCTTGGCACCGTCTTGGTGCTGATCGCCTGCAATTTGCCTGGCGACGACATCTCCGGCTGGATCCGGCTGTGTGTGCATATCACGATGACCTTCCTGCTGATCTCGCTGGTCGTGCGTGAAGACCATATGCTGCAACGTGCGCTCAACATCCCGATCATCAAGCGGATGGGCGCAATCAGTTACGGCATGTACCTATTCCACGTCTTTGCCGTGACCGCCGTGCTGAAGGTCATGGATCGATTGTCGCTTAGTAATGCGATTATCGCCTTCCTCCTGACTACAATATTAACCATCTTGGTCTCGGAGCTGAGCTTCCGCTTCTTCGAGAACCCTATCATGCGTTGGAAGAAACGCTTCAACTCCTAAGCTGCACGCCCTCATTCCGTGAGTCAGAGTTCCATCCTGGTCGTGATTGTCAACTACCGGACGCCGGATTTATTGATCCAGTGCCTGCAGTCGATTGCAACCGAGCGCGCAGGATGGCCACAGCTGAAGGTCCACGTCATCGACAACAATTCTGGCGATGGCTCGGTGGAAAAGATGGAAGCCGGCATCTCCGAGCACGGTTGGGGTGATTGGGCACGGGTGATCGCGTCAGATCAGAACCCAGGTTTCGGCGCTGGCAATAATGTCATCTTGCGCGAAGACCTAGCCAGCGACAGCCCAGCCGATTATTACTTCATCCTGAATCCGGACACCGCGGTTTGCCCCGGCATCTTCCAGGCCTTGACCGAGTTCTTCGATGCCAACCCGAAGGCTTCGATCCTCGGACCCCGCACAGAGAGTGGAGCAGGCACCGCTGACCACACCGCCTTCCGCTTCCCCGGTTTCTGGAACTCCCTATGTGGTGGCATGCGCTTCGGTCCGTTGGATCGCAAGTGCCATAAGCTCATCACCGCGCCGGAGCCAAGCGAGACCGCCGTGAAGATGGACTGGGTCTCCGGCGGTGGCATGATCGTGCGCAGGCAGGTCTTCGAGAAGGTCGGCTTGTTCGACGAGAAGTTCTTCCTGTACTTTGAAGAGACCGACCTCTGTCACCGCGCCCACAAGCTGGGTCATGAAGTCTGGTATGTGCCGCAAGCACGCATGATGCATTGGTCCGGCGCATCCACCGGAGTGGCAACCGGCGAGCGCCCCGTAAACCGTATGCCTGGTTGGTGGTTCGCTTCACGCCGACGCTATTTGCGTAACTTTCACAATCCACTGTTCGTCTTGTGCTGCAACCTTGCCTTCGCCAATGGGCGCGCGTTGTGGCAGCTAAGGTCGTGGATCAAGCGGCGTACGCCGGTGGATCCACCGCACTTCCTGTGGGATTTCGTGCGCTTTAACTTTCTCGGTCAGCGCTGGGATCGAAAGTAGACCAACGGCTGCGCTAGCCGTTCGTTGCGCGCTTCGTCTACACCAATCCGCTAGCCATCATCGCGATCTGTTCGCTGCCAACCTTGTTGGCGCTTGAACAGAAAGGACAGATACACGCCGATCTTGCTCACGGCGTAAAACGGCGCCATCAGCAACTTCGACAAAGGCACATCTTCACGGCCGTACCAGAGCCACCCCAAGAACACCGCGGAAGCGACGAAGTCCAACGCCAAGAATGCTGGCAATGCCAACCAGCCGGCGCCAATCAACAATCCAAGCAGGCCAAAGCCGAAGCTCAACAACACCAACAGGGCCAAGGGCGGCACCAGGATATCTGCAAAATGGAAGATGCGGCTCAATCGCGGTGGCAAGAAGGCGGAGCGCAACAACATGGGTAACTTGCGCAAGGTCGCGCCAAGGATGCCATGCTCCCAACGACGCAACTGCGTCTGCGCGCCTTCCTTCGACGAAGGCAGATAACTGAGCACTTCTACTCCTGCGGCCAAACGCGGACCGATGCCGGCGGCAGCCAAAGCCCATCCCCAACATGCATCTTCTGCCAACTCACCAATCGGCACTGGATGCTTCTGCAAATCCGCCCAGCTGATGGCGAAACCGGAGCCGGTCAGCTGCACCGGTGCGCCGAGACTTGCCAAGCCGCGCAAGCGCACTTCATTGCGGAAGCGGAAAGCGAAACCACGTAGGCCGGCGTCGGCCATGCGATAGATGGCTTGCACTGGACGATGGTGGGCGATGACTTCACGTGCAAGTTCGGCAGGGCTGCCTTGTTGAAACCAACTATCGGCATCCATGAACACCACGACCTGGGGTGGTTGTTCCTCTAAGCGCTGCAATGCCCAAGCCAAGGCATAGGGCTTACCACGATCACTATCGTGCGAACGCTCCCAAACTTCGACGCCAGCTTCGCGCGCGATCTTGGCGGTGTCGTCGGTGCAATTATCCGCGATCACCACCGTGCGTAGGTTCTCGCGATCGACACACTTCAGACGATCCAGCATCTCGCCGAGCAACGCCTGCTCATTGTGTGCCGGGATTAGCAACACGGCGCTGGGAGCGGCATCCCCGGCAGGACTCAAGGCTGCCTCGGAAGCCGCATTCTCATTGGCTTTGTGGCTCGGGCGGATCGCCATGCCAGCCACCACTTCGAGCAGCAAGAAGGCACTCGGCAGGCACAGGATAATCCCAATCCAGTAGACGAATTCGCGCAGAATTTCCATCGGATGCGTCTTAGCAGGCAAGAATGCCCATCGAAGCACCGATAGTATAGATGCCAGCCATTGCCTGCACCTTGTTGCGGAGCTTGGATTCCATCACCAAGGCGCATGAAAGTCCTCTACCTGGTCAATCAATACCCCAAGAACAGCCACACCTTCGTGCGGCGTGAGATTGTGGGTGTCGAGGAGCTCGGCATTGACGTGGTACGGGTGTCGATTCGCCCCCCTGCCAATGATCTGGTCGAAGCCGCCGACCGTGAAGAAGCCGCCAAGACTCATTCGCTGTTGGCCAATGGTTCCAAAGGTCTGCTGGCACCCATGCTGAAGGTGGCTCTGCGTCACCCAATCGCATTCTTGCGCGGCATCAAGCGCACCTTCGCCTTGGCACGCAACGCCGAACGCGGTCTGATGGTGCACTTCGCTTACTTCGCCGAGGCCTGCGCCTTGCTGCGTATCTGCCGCGCCGAACATGTGGAGCATGTGCATGTGCATTTCGCCACCAACCCGCCACTGGTCACAATGCTGACCAAGGCACTGGGTGGCCCAGGATTCAGCATCACCGTGCATGGTTCCGAGGAGTACTACCGCGCCGTCAGCCTAAAGTTGGCGGACAAGGTGGAAGATGCACGCTTCGTGGCGGCAATCAGTCGCTTCGGACGTAGCCAACTGCAGCTGTTCGCCAAACCGGAAGTGCATGACCGCATTCACATCGTGCATTGCGGGCTGGATAGCGCATTCCTGGAGCAGAAGAACCTGGCGCCACCAAGTGGTAATCGCTTCTTGTTCGTTGGCCGCCTTTGTCAGCAGAAGCAACCGCAAGTCATGCTGGAAGCTGCCGGCCTGCTGAAGCAACGCGGCGTGGATTTTCACATCGACATTGTTGGCGACGGCGAACTCATGGATGTGGTCAACGCAGCCATAACCAAGTACGAACTCGCCGACCACATCACGATGTACGGCACGGTCGATGGCGCCGAAGTGCGCAAGCGCATCGAGGCCAGTATGGCCATGCTGCTGCCAAGTTCCGCTGAAGGGCTGCCAGTGGTGTTAATGGAATCGATGGCGCTACATCGCCCAGTGATTACCACCTTCATTGCTGCGATCCCGGAGCTGATTCGTCAAGGCGTAGAGGGTTGGCTGGTACCGACCGGCAATGCCACCGCCTTCGCCGACGCCATGCAAGAAGCGCTCGAATGTTCGCCTGAAGAGCTACAACGCTTAGGCGATGCCGCTGCCCTGCGTGCACGTGAGCGTCACGATATTCGTGTTTCTGCCAAACGCATGGCAGATCTGTTCGAGCACTACGTGCCGAAGGCTTAAGCCTTCCTTAACCCTTACTTGTACTCAATCAGTTCTACCTTGCCGCGCTTGAAGCTGCGGCGTTCGGCGAACACACCTAAGGCCTGTGGCAGCTTGCCTGCCACGCAACTGCAGGCATAGGGCAGGCGCTCGCCTAAAGATCGCTGCGGATAACTCTGCTGCAGATGCCCGGCAACGCGGATGACCTGCAGTGGATAGATTCCAAAAGCCAGCAGCGCCAATGGGTGCGCCACGATCGCCAACAGCAGGATCGTCAGCGGCAAGATCCAACCCCACAGCAACGCACTGCGCACTTCGCCGATATGGAAGTTCGCCTCACGATGACGTCGGAGGTTGCCGGCATAAGCATGACCAGCACGTCGACTCCGTTGCCACCACTGACTGAGTTTGGTCATGGCTGCGTCATGCAGGGTCATTTCGCCGTCGAGACGTTCAATGAACCAACCTGCAGCACGCAGGCGGAAACATAGATCTGGTTCCTCGCCGGCAATCACACGATTATTGAAGCCATCGACCGCCAGTAAAGCAGCAACGCGCATCATGGCATCACCGCCGCAGGCATCGGCCTTGCCGATTGGAGTTTCCCATTCGATATCGCACAACAGGTTGTAACGACTGGCTTCGGGAAAACGCTCGCGGCGTCGGCCGCAGACGACCGCAAGACCTTCTTCGGTTTGCAGAGCGGCGAAGGCTTGCTCCATCCAGCCATGGACCAACTCACAATCGCCATCGAGAAACTGCACGAACTGCATTCTCGGTTCGACGGTGAGCAAGTGACGCCAACCTTCATTGCGCGCGCGTGCGGCAGTAAACGGAATCGCCAGATCTAACTCGACGATCTCGGCACCCAACTCGCGGGCGATCTCGAGGCTGTTGTCGGTGGAACCGGAATCGACATAGACCACGCGCCGGCCTTCACCGACCACTGAGGCCAGGCAACGCTGCAGTCGTTCCCCTTCATTTCGACCGATGGCAACGACGCCAATCGGGGCAGTGCTTAGCTCTGCTTCCACCGAGGCTCGGTCTCCGCAGTAACTTGTTTCCAGTTCGCACAGGTCAGCTCAAGCCCGAACCACTCCCCTAGCTGGGCCAGATCGCGATCGAATTCACCTTCGACCATGGCGCGTGATTCGGCGCTCAGCTCTGGGCGCTCGGTCATCATCCATGGACTCTTCATGCGATTGCGCACCGATTCCGGCAGGAAGGTACGGCGCAACCATTGCAGCCAGCGAATCGAGAACAGGCGTTCGCGTTGCGCCGATTTGCGCATGCGCAGACTACTGACGTTCTGCTCAGCCTTTTCGGCAATCCATTGCGGCTTACCTTCATAACCGAGGAATTCGCAGACGCGTTCCAAAGTGCGTTGCGGATGCTTGCGCACTGAGTCGGTGAAGATCGGCAGCACCGATTCCTTACCAAAGGCGCTAATCCATGGCTGCAACTGCTTGGCATAGCAACCATAATCGATCATCTCATGATGCTTGAGTACGGCGCTATCGATATCAGCCGAATAGACACCCTGCGTCCACTCATGGATGTAATGCGAGACCAAGCGTTCGACCGGTTGGCGCATCACATAGATCACCTTCAATGGCGCACTACCGATCTCTTCCTGCAGGCGCGCGATGGTCTGCGGGTAAGTAGGCGACTTGGTGTAGTGCGTACTCGATTCACCACGTAAATCGCCTGGCTGCGCCTCTGCGAACAAGCCGCGATACCAATCCCTGCCGCGGGCATACTCCTCGTCATCACTGAAGAAGTTCGGCTCCTTAGGGTCGCTCATGTGAAAGCCTGGCTGGCTTTCCAATTGCACGTGCAAGGTGCTGGTCGCACATTTCATTGCACCGATGATGATGAAGTCCGGGCGTGGTGTGGAAGTCATACGCGCGGAGGAAAATCGCCGCGCCAACCCTCTTTGGGGTCGACCGGCTTCTTGAAGTTATGCCAGATGTCGCGACCTTCGTGTTCACAAAGGTGCGGGCGTTTGTGGCGCACGAGTTCACGGCACCAGGAAATGGAGCGGCCAAGCATCCACATCAGGTTAGCCGACAGCAAACCGCCATGTCCATAGGACTTGGCAAGGATGCGACTACGCGATGCCCAGTAGTACTTTGGCAAGCGTTTGCGGGCGGCTTGGCTTTCCTTGACCGGACCACTTCCACCACGCAGGTGAACCACATGGGCATCCGGCCAATACAACGAGTCGAACCCTGCCAGACGCGCGCGTCGGCAGAAGTCGATGTCTTCGAAGTACAGGAAGTAACCTTCGTCCATTAAGCCAATCTTTTCGAAAACCTCGCGGCGAATCACGATCGCAGCGAAAGAAGCCCAGGCAAACGGGACTGGGTAGTCCACCAACGGTGGTGAGACAGCCCAACGGCGCAGTATCTTCGAGAGCGGGCCAGTCGCCGCGGCGTGATCCAATTCACTCCACGGGCTATGGTCGCGAAAGACACTGTGCTGTGGTTTTCCATCGGGCCATTCAAGGCGCGGACTGAATAGGCAAACCTCAGGATGTTTGGCGACCGCCTCACGCAAGCCTTCCATGGCCCCTGGGCGCACCAAAGTATCGCTATTCAACAGGAAATAAGTCTCCGCGTCGATCGCTAGAATCCCGACGTTATTACCGGCCGAAAAACCGTGATTGCCGCCGGCCTCAACCAGCCTGGCCCAGCTCCCCCAGCCATTGCCGCTGAGAGCCTCTGCGATGCGCTCTACGGAGTCATCGCCGGATTGATTGTCCACGATGACTACACGCTCTTGAGGCGCCACCTGGTCCGCCAGCGTGTGCAGACAATCGATCACCATGCCCGGCGTGCGGTAGTTCAGAATCACAATCGCCAAAGGGCAACGCTCGTCTTGGCTCATGGGGTTCTGCAAACTCTGGGGTGAAATGAATTCAGCGGTCGCATTTTAGGGCAAGTCAACATCGGCTTCTAGGACCTAGATTGGCGGCGCTGTGCCGAAGACTCGCCCGTAACGGCGCACTGCAGGCAGTTGCGGACCGATGAAGCCAGCACTGGGACCTCCTGGACTCTTTTGGATCGGTGCCAATAACGCCGACGACACCGCGCCGAGGATCATCATGAACATGGGGTTCATCTGTGCATTGGTGACCATGTCGACGCCGACCGCAGCAATCACCATCGCAAAGCAACCGGTAATCATGGTCTCTGGTTCCTTAATCCAACGCTTGGGTGGAGCATGACGCATGACAATCAGGAATGGAGTCAGGTACATCAGGATCATCGACCCGAGACCGACCAAACCGTAGGCACTGAAGGAGATAATCCACAGACCATCGGCGACCACTGATACTTCGCGGCCACGTTCGTTCTCAACCACGTTAAAGGCACGGTTACTCCAGCCGAAGATCGGCTTCTCCTTGGCATACCCGATCAGCCGATCTTCTGCATTTAAGCGGAAGGCCAAGGAACGGCCGCGCTCCGCATCGATCATCGAGGTGGCTTCGGACAGCGTATTGGTCTCGAGCATGCCAGTGGTTCGCGTGGTGGCCCAAGTGACTGGGATCAAGGCGAACAACAACAGCAAGGTCTTGCCTTGGGTGCGGCGTGAGAACATGGTCAGCATCCAGATCGCCAAGGCAAGGAAGGTGGCGCCCATCGATTGGCAAGCAAGGAATACGATCGCCACGCACAACACCCAGAACTTGGTGGGCAAGCCGAATAGTTTGGTGCTTAGTTTGGTGCTAGCCAGGGCCCAGCCGACGAAGGTCGTCATGCCCATCCACATACCAACAGTCAACCCGTGAGACAGGAATACCGTCGGGCGGAATAGGCTGCCACGAACGGTCTGGGCGAAGGAATGCTGATGGAAGCCATACAGCGTGCTGTGCAGCATGGGGCTGAGGCGGATCTCCAACGCACAAAGCGGCATATAGATCAGTCCGCCCAGGAACAGGATCTTGGCCAGGTCGACCAGTTGTTCCTTGCTGCGGAAGTGCAAGCGGCCAATGAAATACGGGCCACCCCAACCGATGGACTGATAGAAACCAAGCGACGAGCCTTCGTAAAGACCAAGGTCATTAAGCACCGCGGCGAAGAACGGTGCCAAACACCATCCCAGGACCGGTAGATCAAACCAGCGCAGGCGGAATCTGCGTAACAAGGCGCCATCGCGCATCAGCATGCCGGCAAAGACCACGAACACCGGCGCGGTGTTGCGGTTCCAATAGAGGGCACCGCCGATGTCGATCTGCGCCGTTGGCAGGAACAGGAAGCCCATCATTAGGCTTGCGGCCACGGCCTTGTGACGCGGCAACTTGGCGTCGAAAATCAGCGCGATGATCGGAAACAACGCCATGACCAAATAGGCCATGAGGTTTGGATCCTGATAGTAGGTGCCCATCCTATTTCTTGAAGATGAGTGCGCGCGCCGGTTGTAGCGCCACCGCAGCAAGAGCGAGCCCGGCGACCGCCACCAGGATCGTGCCTGGAATCTGCGCCAGCGTGAAGGAATATTCCGAGATGAAATAACCTGCTCCGCCGAAGACTAACAGGGCCAAACTTGCGACCACATCTTGCTTCAACAGCGGCGTGCCGTGAGAGATCAAGCGCAGGTGCAGGCTCAACAAGCCGGCCATATTGCCGAGTGCCATGCCGAGGATGAAGCCAGGCAGCCCCAACCACTTGAAGCCAAACCAACAGGCCGGCATCTTGACCAACAGAATCACCAAGTTGGCGGTGGAGACGGAACGTGAATCGCCATGGACCAACAAGGCCTTGGAGCACGATGCAATCAGGCTGGAGAACCAGAACGGGATACACAACAGCTGCGCGATCAATGCTGCACCAATGTATTCATCTCGATAGAGAATCGTGAAGTAGGTCGGCGCGACGGTAACCACACCAATCAGGCCAGCGATACATAGAGACAACAAGCCGAGGCGCGACCGTTGCACGCGGTCCGTGTGGCCTTTATCGCCACGTCGGAAGGATTCCATCCAAACTGGGAACACCACCGAACCGGAGATGGCCAGCAGGATCGCGGGCACCAGACCGGCAATGCGATAGGCAATGCCGAAATCGCCGGTGTCTCCCGTTTCCATCAACTTGGTGATGAGGATGCGCTCGACCTGCATGGCGAAGAACAGATAAGCCGTGCTGAGGAAAATCCAGCGCCCAAAGCTGAACAACTCCTTGACCGATTTCTTCTCCCATTGGAAGCGCATCGATACGCCGGGCAGCATGATGTGGCTGAACAAGGTCTGCGCGATCGAGTGCGAGACACCACCAGCGACCAAGGCCATTGGGGTTGGCGAGATCAGCGCCCAGATGATCATGGTGGCGACGGAAATGACCAGGCTCAAGGCCTGGATCAAGGTCTTGCGGCCTTGGGCAATCTGGCGATCGAGCGTGAACCAACTCGGTGAGCGGAAGCCGAGGATCAATGCCGAGGAACCAGCCACCACCAGCAGGTATTCGATCATCTCCTGCTCGGCCATACCGCCTTCGGTCAGGACTTCGCCGACCATCAGCGCATAAGGTTTGGCCAAAGCCCAACACACCCCATACAGCAAGATGCCACGGATGACCTGGATGGTCCAGACGGTGCGCAGGAATGGAGTTTCCTCGCCGCGCTTGGAGTGCACGATCGATGGACCGATGCCGATATCCGAGAACAATTGGATTCCAGTCAGGAAGACATGGACCGGCACCAACACGCCAAAGGCTTCGCGGAACAGCAGCCATGTCATGATGATGCTGCTGACCAAGCGAAGGCCGGTCTCGAAGCCCTTTCCTAGGAGCACCCACATGCCACCGCGCTTACCGCGGCCAGCGAGACTTTCTTTTGCGGGTTCCGTCATTGAAGAAGGTAGGAATTCCTGCCCGCAAATGTAGCAGCCGGAACAGTCGAGGCGAAACTCAAAGTGATTGTACCCCCAGAATTGGTGATATACTTCGGCGGAAATTTGGTTTCCAAGCGCTTCGAAAGACTCGGATACGCCTCAACCTTGACTGCCCCCACCTCTTCGCCCAATACGCCCCCCCAACTCACCCTCATGGGGTTGGATGTCCATGCAGTCACCAATGTCGAGTGTGTCGACTTCGTGGCCTCGGAATGGGCGGCAGGACGTGGTGGTTGGTTACACACGGTGAACTTGGATCATCTGCGGATGATCACGGCGGGAAAGTTTTTTGATGGACCTTTGCCTTATGCGGAAATGCGCGTTTGTGACGGTGCGCCGTTGATCTGGGCAAGCCGCCTGCAAAAAACGCCCTTGCCAGAACGTGTCGCCGGCTCCGACTTGATCCGTAGCCTGACCAAAGCCGCGGCCGAAAACGAGCGCAGTGTCTATTTCCTCGGCGGAAACCCCGGTTCTGCTGAAGGTGCGGCGGCTCAACTGCAGCAAGAGTTTCCAGGTTTCAAGGTGGCGGGCATTCTGTGCCCCGATTTCGGATTCGAGAAGGATCCCGAACAGCTCCAGAAGATCACTGATTCCCTAGTCGAATCGCAACCTGACTTGGTATTTGTGGCGGTCGGTGCGCCCAAAAGTGAGCGCTTGATTCAAGATTGGAAAAAGCTGGTCCCAAAGGCATGGTGGGCCGGTGTGGGCATCAGCTTCAGTTTCGTGACCGGCGAGGTCAAACGTGCACCACGTTGGATGCAAGTGACCGGCACCGAATGGATTCACCGCATGCTGCAGGAGCCTGGGCGCCTATTGAAGCGCTATCTGGTGCATGGCATCCCATTCGCCATCAAAATGTTCTGGCACAGCTTCAAGCAGCGCTCCAAGAAAAAAGGCGAGTAGTCTGCGCCAGCCGCCTAGGTTGGCGGCAGCGCTTTTTTGCGACTCTTCAGCAGCTCGCGGTAGTAACCACGGCCGTGGAAGATCTTGGCGTTGTGCAATAAGGTTCCAACTGCCGATGGATGCAGCGAGGCAAGCACGTCGCCGGCGCGTTGAACCTCACCGCGCGTTTGCGCTTGCGCTTCGACCATCAGCACCACCAAGTCCACCGAAGAAGCCATGTGCTCGGCGTCGGCAGAACCCAACAGTGGGTCGGCACGAATCAAAACCAAGTCATAAGCAGCAGCGGCTTCACGCAGGATTTGGTCCCAACCGGCGAAGACATGCGCCTGGTCGTTGAGTGGATTACCGTACTCGCAGAAATCCCAGCCATCACGAGCCACGACTTCTAGGCCACGACCAGCCATCAAGGCAAGGAAACCACCAGTGGTCTGTGCCCCCATCGCTTTGGCATTGCGCGGCGCGGCGGCATCAACCACCAACACCTTGCGGCCAAAGGCTGCGAGTGCACTTGCGATATCGTTGACCACGTTCTGCGATCCTTTGCCTGCCTTCACTTCAGTGAATTGAATCAGGCGCGAGGAAGCATAGGACTGGTCTCGATCCAAGGCTAATGCGAAGCGACGAATCTGATCCTTAGCCAGATGCATCTGCGCACCACGCTTCGGTTCCGGAATCCAGATCGCTGGCGGGAAGCCAAACACCGCTTCCACATCTTGGGTGGTGTGCACGCGGTTATCGCGCATGTCGATCAGCAAGGGCAGACCGATCGCAAGGATTAAAGTCAAGATGGCGACCAGCGCCAAGTTGCGGATCAGCTTACTCTCACCCTGTTCGGGAGATGTTGGCGCTTGCGCGATGCTCACGAAACTTGGAGATTGATTCTCCAACTCGAAGTAGTTGAGGCGCTCGGTGATCTGACCATGGCGCTCCAGGTCTTCGGTCAAGGTGGCTTCCAGCACCATGCCCTCCTGGAAGGAACTGACGAAATCCTTGGCGGTCTTGCCAAGCGTTTCCACTTCAGTGGTCAGTTGTTCGATGCGCTTTTCAGTACGGCGCAACTCCATCTCATCGGCCACGCGACTCGCTTCAGCGTGACGCACCAACAGATCCCTGATCTGCTGCTCGAGCGACTTCACTTCCTGCTCCAAACCAGCACGCGCCACGTGACCAGGGTTCATGGCCAACATGCGGTTCATGATATCGGAACGGCGTTCGACTAGCGGGCCGACGACCTGGGCAAGCCCTTCATTAATCGATTCCGCACCGCCGAGCAAGACCATTTCAAGCATGGCATCGTTGGCATCGAGCGGATCCTCAAGCTCCAACTCCATCTTCATGGTGGTAGCGGAACGTTCGGCCTCGACTAGGGCAAGGCGAGCGTTCTCCAACGGCGTGACCCATGGGTTGGAACGCGTTTCAGAGAAATCCAAGACGTTGAGATTTTCGGCGGCGGCCTTCAACAATCCACGCTTCTTCGCGATGGTCTCATCCAACTCCGCGATCAAGCCACGCAACACATCCGGGCGCTCATCCTTTTCGAAGGAGAACTCCAAGCGGTGGGCGTCAAGGAATGCCGCTAATAGCCCATCCAGGGCATCTTGCAGCACATAAGGGTTGTAACCCGTGACGTCGACTGCGATCCGATAGGTGTTGCGCAGTAGGTATACATCTAGAGCGCGCGAGAATCCCGCGACCGCTGCTGCGGACCCCAAGACTTCCGGTGCCCAAACGCCGTTGTCGAGCTGACCGGCGCGGCGCAAACCATCTTCCAGAACATCGGGGCGCATCATCAGGCCCACTTGCTCATTGCGGAAGATGTCGTACTCGGTGGTGTTGCGCAACTCGACCTCGCGGTCAGTTTCCAACATGCGTTGGAAGTTGCGCTCAACACGGACTTCGGAGAAGGAAGAGTAGGTCACTTCCTCGCGGTCCACCATGTAGTAGCCACCAGCTCCCCCCGTAACGATGATCAGGAAAATCGAAAGTATGATGTGCTTTCGAAAACTCTGGAAAAAGTTCAGAGGTTTCGGCTCTGGCTTAGCCCCCGGGGTGATGGCGGCTAAGCTGTGCGTTTCAGAGATGTTCAATTGCTAGTCGTGACGTCGTAGACGATTCCGAGCTGAGCGATAGGCTGCAGTTGACGGAAGACCCAACCAATCTCGGCGAGGGTGTGACGTGGAGCAAAGACGATGTCGCCCTTGGCCAAGCCGCGGTTCTGAAGGAAATCACCTTCCGAGAACTCCTCATAATCGAAGGTGTCTTGCGTGCCTTCGGTCGGACGCAGCAAACGAATGCCGTCGTCGTCACAGTCTTCGGTGATGCCGCCAGCCAGGGCGAGTGCATCGACCGCAGTCATGCCATGACGCAGTGGGTACATGCCAGGACGCTCCACTTCACCCAATACGTAGATTAGGCGTTGGGTATCGGCAGTGACGTGGATGACGTCGCCAGGGACGAGTTCCACGTTGAGACTCATGTCGCCATCGTGCAGCAGTTGATCGAGATCGATCCACAGCAGCGATTCCTTGCCACGCATGATCGCGCAACGTTCCGGGGTGAGACCGTTGGCATCCTTGCGCAAACCATCCGCGGTACCGATTGCGCGCAACAAGGTTGGCACGCCATCGAACTTGTACTCGCCAGGCGAACCGACACTTCCCAGCACCACGATCGAATAAGCGTTGTAGCTATCGATGCCAAGGGTGACAGAAAGATCCGAGTAGGCATTGGCGAATGCTGCATCGACTGCAGCATGGGCATCGGTGCGTAACTTGCCGCCTAGGTGCACATCACCGACGACTGGAAGCGAGATGTAACCATCTGGACCGACACGGTGCGAACCGGACAAGTCATCACGACCGAAGACGGTGACTGTGACGTCGTCGCCAGGAGAGATGCGATATCCACTTGCGTTCGCTTTCTCACCAGCGGCACGGAACTCGGCCAGGATCTCGGTGGCTTCGGAACTGTAATCAGCCGAAGGCCCG
Organism: Planctomycetota bacterium; assembly: GCA_024229395.1. Classification (GTDB taxonomy): domain Bacteria; phylum Planctomycetota; class UBA1135; order UBA1135; family UBA1135. Next base: position 428,901 of record JAAESM010000050.1, read on the forward strand.
CCAACATCAGAGATCGGTGGCAGCGACGAGAAATCAGGCTCAGGAGCGGCGCAAGATGTCGCAAAAACCGGCATAGCCAGCGCAGCAACAAGGCAAAACTTTTGCAATTGGGTATTCATGATGGAAGCTGAAAGCGATTAAGGCGGAAGCTTAGCACTTCTTATCGGCAACTGACGAGCGATTCTATACCCCTAACGGAGAGCTTCAGTAAAGCGTGCGGCGAGCCGCAAACGCCTTAGGATTCAACTCTTGCGAGTGATACTATTCAGCTAACCATCATGCCCTCTCCACGCGTCCTGATCGTGGCTGAAAACGTGTCCGCACGTTTCGGCGGCGAAGCCTTCTTGCCGTTGCACTACTTCCGAGTGCTGCGTGCGCGTGGCGTTCCCGTATGGTTACTGACGCATCAACGAGTCCGCAAAGAGCTCGAGGAGCTGTTTCCCGATGCCGGCGACGCCATGCTGTTCGTGCCCGATACCAAAATGCAAGTTTTCTTGCATAAGGCCGGCATGAAACTGCCATCACGGATCAAGAGCTTCACCACCAACTTCCTAGTTCAGATTATATCGGAGCGGATGCAGCGCAAGATCGCACGCGGAATCGTGGCCAAGGAAAAAATAACCGTGGTGCATCAGCCCACCCCAGTGTCGCCGCGCTTGCCTTCGGGCATGTACAAGGTCAATGCTCCAGTGCTGATCGGTCCTATGAACGGCGGCATGACTTATCCGCCCGCCTTCAGCCATATGGCCAGCAAGCTCGAAAATGCGATCTTGTGGGTTTTGAGTGGCACGGTGTCGATCGCGCAACGCATCTTCCCTGGCAAACGACGCGCAGCCTTGCTGCTGGTGTCGAATCAACGCACCCGCGACGCCCTGCCGCCGATCTTGCGCGATGTTCCGGTCAAGGAACTGGTCGAGAATGGCGTCGACCAGAGCCGCTTCAAGGTCCAGCCGCGCGAAGCCGCCGACCCGAGCAGGATGACTTTCGCTTTTGTAGGTCGTTTAATCAACTTGAAGGCGGTTGACATCATCTTCGAGGCTCTGGCTGGCTTGGAGAGCCCGGTAGAGGTGCGCTTGGAGTTGTTCGGCGATGGCGAAGACCGCCAGACTCTTGAGGCGCTGGCCTTGGAGTTAGGCCTGCAAGACCGCGTGGTCTTCCACGGATTCATGGCTCAAAAGGAAGTCGCAATAAGGCTAGGACAGCTGGATGGCCTAGTCCTTGCCAGTTTGCACGAATGTGGCGGCGCCGTGGTGCTGGAAGCTATGGCGATGGGTCTGCCAGTGATTGCCACGAATTGGGGCGGTCCGGCTGACTATTTGGACCCAAGCTGCGGAATTTTGCTGGACCCCACCAGCCGAGAATCACTGGTACAGGAGTTCCGGGCATCGATGAAATTATTGGCCGAAAACCCCGATAAACGCGCAGAAATGGGCAAGGCCGGGCGCGCAAAGGTGGATGCGGAGTTTGATTGGGAAGCCAAAGTGGATGCCATGGTGGAGATATATCGCTCCCTGGAGTCTGGCCAGCCGGCCTCCTCGCAGGAATAATTGCAGGCTTCGTTTCGCCTGGAAATCTCTGAAAATCAAGCTTAAGTCGAAGTCGCTTTTATCCGTTGTTGGACTATGAGCGCCCTCGTGTATCTACCTAATTCCATGTCGCAGTCCAGTTTAGGCCTTGTCAAAGGCTTCCTCACAACACTTGCTCTTGCCACACTCGCCAGTTGCGGCGGCGGTGGCGGTGATGTGGTCAGCTCAGGTGGCGGCGGCGGTAGTACCTCGCTGAACTTTTCGTCGCCGTGGGCAGGCATCAATCTGGCAGCACCAAACCAACTGCCAGCACCATCGGCGGGCCAAGGCTCCGGAGGCATTGCTGCGGGCGCAAACTATGCTTCGGAAGTTGGCGCGGAAAACCTGGCTGCTGTCCCTCAGGGTGGACGCTTCAACCCCAACTACGCCAGCGACACACCGAAGAAGTCGGCGCGCTTGGCATGGGGTACTTATTGGTTGGATATGTCGGACAAGCGCGAGGCCACGGCGATCGTCTTGAATTGGCTGGACCAACCGCTACCGAGTAATGTATGGATTGGATTAGCGAACTGGGATAAGAACCGTTGGGCTTGGCGCAAGATTTCGTCCTTGAACAAGGTCACACCTCCGAACTCGTTGGATCCTTACATTCGCGATTCCGACAACATGCTTGCTTGCACAATCCTCGTCATTGGTGCGGACCCAGCGGTGCTCGACACCGTGGCCACCAACCAGAGCGGCGACACCCCGCCCCCAGAGGCCGACGGACTGCTGAACGAAAATGCGCACTTGGGCATCAACCTCGGCACCGTGGATGACTGGAACCCCACCACCGTGTTTACCGACGTCTTCAAGACCTCGAAGACCTGGATTCCACAGGATGTCGTCGGCGGTCCATGGGATAACGGCCACGCCATCAACGTAGACAGCAATGGCTGGGTCACTTCTTTGGATCCTGGCCAAGCGGTGATTGCAGTGATGATGACCAACATGGTCGGCGTTTATCCAGAAGGCAACTACACATGCCTTTACGACGGCGACGGCACCATCGAGTTCACCCTCAATGCCAGTGTGGTATCGGCGGAACCTGGTCGCTTGATCGTCCATGTGGAGAGTGACGGCACCATTGGTCTGCGCATCACATCCACCAACCCTGCGGATTATGTGCGCAACATCAGGCTGATTATTCCTGGTTATGAAAACACTTATGAGACCCAGGTTTTCCATCCTGATTTCCTCGCCAGCATCGATGAATTCAACGTGCTGCGCTTTATGGATTGGGGTTGGACCAACACCGCTCAAGTCGAGGACTGGAGCGATCGCACCAAGCTGACCAGTTCCACCCAGACACGCAGCGAAAGCGCAGGTGTCTGCCTCGAACACATGATCGACTTGTGCAACACGCAACTGGCTGACGCATGGATCTGCATCCCCTACAAAGCGACGGATGATTATGTGCAGAAGGCCGCGGCACTGATTCAGGCCCGCCTTGACCCACACCTGCGCGTTCATATCGAATACAGCAATGAGGTGTGGAACGGCGTGTTCCAAGTCGCCAACTACGCCCGCGATAAGGGCCTTTCCGCTGGGCTATCCACCAACGCTTTCCAAGCACAGATGCGCTGGTACTCGCAACGTAGTCAAGAGATTCACACCATCTTCGCTGATGCCTTCGTGGATGAGCCGGAACGCCTGCTGCGCATTGTTGCCGGCCAGAGCACCAACCCTTGGGTAGGCACCACCGTGATGGATTGGGATGGCACTGCAGGCGAAGTTGATGACACCAATGTTGCCGACCGCTTCGATCACTACGCAGCCGCGCCTTACTTCGGTAACTCCTTGGGTCTGGAGCCACAAGCAAGCATTACCGCAACTTGGACAATGGAACAGCTGCTCACTGCTTGTGAGGCGGAGAGTCTGGCCGCGACCGGCCCAGGCAGTTCCACCGAGTCGAATGCCAACAACGCCACAACACGTGGGATCACACTGATTTCCTACGAAGGTGGTCAACACCTTGCGGGTGTCGGCCCGGCCGTCAACAACGACGACCTGACCACACTGTTCACCGCTGCAAACCGCAACGAAGGCATGCGCCAGCTTTACTTGGACCACATGCGCCGCTGGTCGGCAGCCGGTGGTGGCCTGTTCGTGGCTTACAACCACGTCGGTATCTACTCCAAGTTCGGTAGTTGGGGCTTGCTCGAGAACCAGAACCAAGATCCAGAAACAGCACCAAAGCTGCAAGGCTTGCTGGACTGGGTCGGCGAGTTGACAGCTGCGGAATAGCCCCGCGAATGCAACGGCCATAGATAAGGGCCAGCAAGATGAAAGTCTTGCTGGCCCTTATGAATTCCCGGGCTGTGATCCGTGTGTTGGTCTATCGCTCGTGTCGGTTTAGCGGTTGCTGTAGTCCTTTGTCAGACTGCAGCCCTACCGAATCCGACCGCGGTGCCACTGACCGCCGCCCCAGCAACCGCCGCCCTACTGACCGCGGCGCGCCCGACGTAGTGCCGCACGTTTCGCCGCCGCACTTTGTGGCGCCCCGCCTGAAGGTCCACCGTTGGTCGCAGCAGCAGGCTTCTTGCCTTCTTGCTCGGCCGCCAAGAAGGTCGCCAAGCTACGCACCGTCGAGTGACTGAATAGCGCGATCAAAGCAACCTCTATGCCATGTTCTGCCATCAAGATGCGCTTCAAGCTGATGGTCAGCAAGGAGTGGCCGCCTAGGTCAAAGAAGTTGGCGTTGCGATCGAGACTGTTAAGACCAAGGATGTCGATCCAGATCTTCTCCAGCGCGTCTTCCAACTCTGCTGCCGACATCTCCACAGCCTCAACAGCCGCGGCTTGGGGCTGAGCCTTCGGTGCTGGCGGAATCGGCGCTGCGGCCACTCCACCACCTCCTTGAGCCAAGGCCTTGCGATCGGTCTTGCCGTTATTCGTCTTCGGGAAGCGCTCGTGCACATGGAATTCACGTGGAATCATGTACTCCGGCAGGCAAGTACGCAGGAAGGAACGAAGTTCCTCAATCTCCAACTTACTGTTGGCCTCCAACACGAAGTGTGCCGCTAAGACGCGCGCCCCCAGTGGATTCGTGACCACTAGAACTGCGGCTTGCGAGACCTCTTCATGGCTGAGCATGGCGGCTTCGATCTCACCGAGTTCGATGCGATAACCATTGACCTTCACTTGTGAGTCGCCGCGGCCCATGAAACGCATGGTGCCATCGGGCAACTGACGCACTTGGTCGCCAGACTTGTACAGCAGGCCTTCGCCACTGGCGTCGAAAGGATCCTGCAAGAATGCCGACGACGTCAGATCGGGCTTACCGAGGTAACCGCGTGCGACACACAATCCCGCAATGAAAAGCTCACCAGGAAGTCCCGGTGGCACCAACTGCAGGTTGGCATCCAAGGCATAGAAGCGATTGTTGGCCAACGGTTCACCAAGACTGACCACAGTGGTGTCGTGTTCGATGTCGGCGGTCGAGGACCAGATCGCGGTTTCGGTCAGGCCATACATATTCATGACGCGACCGGGCACGATGGCGCGCAGTTTCGAAGCGAGATCTTCGGTGAGGGCTTCCCCACCGACCATCATCACGTCGAGCGTGCCGAGGGCCTCGGTGATAGCGGATTCCGCCAGCAACATGGTGGCCATCGACGGCGTGCATTGCAGATGCGTCGCCTTGTGGGTGAGGATCAGGTCCTCTAGGTTTTCGCGCGCTTCTAGGCCCTGTTGACCACCTTGCACACGTTCCTTGAACTGCTGAAGATACGGCAGTTGTTTCAGGATCAACTCGGGCTCAGCGCCAAAGTCCACCAGACAGGCGATTTCATCGACTTCCAGGTCGCGCATCTTGTCGACCATGCCCAAGCAGGATTCGGGGGTGCCGAATAGCGCGTCACTCTCGAAGTAACGCTTGTAGGCGAAGTCGAGCAGGTCTTGCACGTCTTCCCCAGCGAGATCCGACAAGTTGAAATCGGTGTCGTACTTACCCTTGTTCATCGGCGTACGCACTGCCGCCCACGCCGACATGTGGTCCTTCAGCAAGTCAGCGGCCGTTGCCAGATAGGAACAGAATGGACCGCGCGCGAGTTCGCGCAGCTCTTCACGATCTTCACCAAGCATGGTGTGCAACATCATCGTCACATGGCCGGAACCGGGGTGACCGGCTTCGCGCCAAGCGTCGCGGTAGACCTGAATCTTCGAAGCGATCTCGTCGGTGGTCTGCCCTAACAAGTGGGTGAGGATATGCACGCCCATCTCGCCAGCAAGGCGGAAGGTCTCGGGGTTGCCTGCGGCCGTCAGCCAAACCGGTAGTTCCGGTTGCACCGGGCGTGGGCGGGTGATGATCTCGGGTGTTTCGCCGACACCATTCCTCAGTTCCAAGGCTTCGCCGCGCCATGCACTTCGTAAAGTGCCGATGCGGGTCTTCATGATCTGCTTGCGGTCTTCATAAGAATCCGGCTCAAGCACGAAATCGTTGGGGTGCCACCCAGAGGCAATGCCCAGACCCACGCGCCCACCGGATAGGTTGTCGACCATTGCCCAGTCTTCGGCCATCAGGACCGGGTCGTGGAATGGCAACACCACACTGCCCGTGCGCAGGTGAATATCGTTGGTCACGGCGGCGATTGCGGCGGCAGAAACGGCCGGGTTGGGGTAGATTCCGCCGAAATCATGGAAGTGTCGTTCCGGCAGCCAAATAGCCCGGAAACCATGCGAATCGCCAAAACGAGCCGTTTCCAGCATCAAGTCATAGGGATTCGGAGCACCAGCTCCACCACCAGAAGCGCCCCACAGCATCAAGCTGAACTCAACCTGGCCTGCATCGTGAGGTGCAGGGGCATGCGCGGCTCGTAGGCCACGGTCGAAGCCTTCGAAGATCACCAACTTGTAACCGCGACTCAAGGTCCAAAGCAGTTCCAACACAGAGATGTCAAAGGACAGACTGGTCACGGCCACCCATACACCAGGCTCCACACCAAGGCGTTCGTCCATGCCCAAGAAGAAGTTGGTCACTTGCTCGTGCTCCAACATCACGCCCTTGGGATTGCCGGTCGATCCAGAGGTGTAGATCACATAAGCCAGGTTCGAAGGGGTTGGCACCTTCGGTGGTGCCGGTTCGAATGCCGGCAAAGGTTGATCCATCAGGATTAAGGTCTCGACCGAGTCATCCACCAAAGAGGACGACCACGCATCGCTCAAGACGATGCTCACGCCAGAGTCCTCCACCATGTAACGCAAACGCGATGGTGGAAAGTCAGGATCCAACGGCAAGTAAGCCGCACCAGACTTCAGGATGCCAAGCAAAGCCACCATCATGTCGGTGGTGCGTTGCATGCAGATACCAACCATAGAGTCGGGGCCGGCACCGAGGCTGGCCAAGTACGAGGCTAGATGATCGGCACGTTGTTCTAATTCTTCATAGGTGAGTTCTTCACCTGCGGCTACGACGGCGACTGCATTGCCCATGCTGACGGCCTTTTCGCGGATCAGCTCATGGACCAACTGCCCTTGTGGCAAGTCGCGCGTGCTGTCATTCCAACCTTCCAGAATCTGCCGACGCTGATCCTCCGGCAGCAGCTGCAGATGCATCACAGGCGTGTTTGGAGCTGCGCAAATGGCTTCCAGCAGGGTTTCAAGCTGCTGCGCCATGGCTTCGGCATCGGCGCTGGAATAGCGATTCTCCGCATATTCCAGCCACAATTGACCCTCTGCGGTTGCACGGTAGACCAACACGGAATCCTCAGCTTGAGGATCGGAGGCGCCAATCACGATGGCGATCTCAGGCAGACACACGCGCCCTTGGGTTTCGGCGTTCCTCGAACGCCCCTGCAAGTCATGCAGGAATGGCGGCAGCGATCTGCAAGTCGCGACTTGCTGCTCCACCATTTTCATGCTGGCGGCAAAGTCATGTTGATCTTGGAACTCCACGCCAAGGGGCACCGATGCAGAGAGCAGCTGATCCATACCAGCAACACGCTCGGTCAAATGGTCATCCACATAACGCACGCGAAGACCCTGTTGACGCGCAAGGCGTGATAAGTGAATCAAACTTACCGTACCTAAGGAAGCTGCAAAATCAGGAGCCTGACTCTGCGCCAAGAATTCCGACGGCACCGCAATCTCGCGCTTCAACAGCGCGCCATCCGCAACACTGTTCGGGCTTTGGTCGTAGGCCAAGGCCGGCGGATCAAAAGCGGCAAAGGCTTCCAGCCAGGTAGCTTCGTGCTCGCTGATCGCGGGCAAGGATTTGGTCAGCGAAGTCAACAATTTAGGGGATGGTGAGGGCAAGACCTGCCCGATCCGAATCCCCTCAAACGCCAGCCAATCAAGGATTTCGACGGAATTACCAGTCAAATCCTGTAGGCCGGTGATGCGTAAATTGCCATCGGCGGTGGCCACTACGAGGCCTCGCTCGGAAGCAGCCAAGATCGTGCCAGCAGTAACACTCTCCTTGCTTGGTTCGGCAATCGCACCGGAGATGCCAACAGCCTGATCGCTGACCAACATCTTGGCCATGCAGAATGGGTTGTTGTAGGAACCGTAATCCAAACCATGGACCATGGCCTCCAACTCTGCGGCACTGCGCGACCACTGCATCAACCCCCAATGATCCGGGCGTTGATCGCGGCCAAACGGCAAGCGCGCCGACTCCACCTGTGGAACACGCTCAAAGCTTTCGTCCAGCAACTGCGGCAACAATTCCTCGAAGCCACTCAAGGCTGCCTCGAAACACTTCATGTTCAAGGAGACGGTGGTGTCATTGGCCTCGATCGGCACCGTCACATGCTTGAGGATGTCGCCTAGGCCAACTTCGGCCTCCGCGATATGCCAACAGACTCCAAAATCGAGCTCCTGGTTCATCAGGGCCCACGCCGGTCCGTTCGGGCCGGAATACCGTGGCAAGGGACTGTCTTGGATATTGATTGCCGCGATTTTGGGCAAAGTGCGTAAAAAATCCGGGACAATATTTAGCCAAGTGATGCTAAATACATAATCACAATTCCAAGATTCAATATCGCTCTTTTCGAGGTTTTTTGCGCTGCGAACTTCGATTTTGTGGGCCTCTGCCCAATCACGAATTCGAGGGCTATCAGAAAGCACCCCCGAAATCCCGAGATTCAGGCTGAGAAGGCGCTCTGCGCACTCCAGAAGAAGTGAATCGTTGCCGATGAGTACACAGTTACGCTTGTTCAGAGTTGTATTTGAATCCATAATGGAGCTCTTGAGTGGCCAAGTTTTTGGGTTTCTCTTTCCATAGGGAAAAGTAACACAGAAAAGAACCCCATTCTGGGTGGTTTCTGAACTTACTTAAATTGTCTACATCCGCGAACCCACAACAGACGGTTGCCTTTCCTGAAGGTGCCATTGCCGTCGTCGGCACGGCTTGCCATCTGCCGGGCGCGCGAAATGCTGCCGAATTCTGGAACAACTTGCGCAATGGTGTGGAATCGGTGCACTTCTTTACGGATGAGGAATTGCTCGCAGCAGGTGTGCCCGCTGCAAGGCTGACTGATCCGAACTATGTCAAGGCCAGTCCAACGCTGGATCAAGTCGCTGGCTTCGATCCCGGCTTCTGGGGCATTTCGCCGAAAGACGCCGCGATCATGGACCCGCAGCATCGGCATTTCTTGGAGTGTGCCTATGAAGCACTCGAAGATGCCGGTCATGACTCGCAACGTTTTGATGGCACCATTGGTGTGTTCGGCGGCTGCGGCGCGAACTCTTACTTGATGTTCAACTTGCTGACCAATCCGCAACTGGTGGATTCCGTCGGCATGTTCCTGTTGCGTCACACCAACAACGACAAGGATTTCCTGACCACCTTCACTTCCTACAAGATGGAACTGGAAGGGCCAAGCGTTGGTATTCAGACCGCATGCTCGACCTCCTTGGTGGCGATTCATGTTGCGGCACAACATCTACTCAACGGCGAGTGCGATATGGCTTTGGCGGGTGGTTCCACTATCGAGATTCCCCATCAAGCCGGTTATCGCTCCGAGCAAGGCGATATCCTTTCGCCCGATGGCCACTGTCGCCCCTTCGATGCCTCTTCCGCCGGCACCGTCTTCGGTAGTGGCGCCGGCATGGTGGTCTTGCGTTGCCTTGAAGACGCGATTGCCGACGGCGATACGATTCGCGCAGTGTTGCGTGGTTCCGCAGTCAATAATGATGGTGCGCGCAAAGCCGGTTATCTGGCACCCAGTGTCGATGGTCAAGCACACGCCGTCGCCGAGGCCTTAGCCGTTGCCGACGTACCTGCCGACAGCATCTCTTATCTGGAGACGCACGGCACCGGCACTCCGGTTGGGGATCCGATTGAGGTCGCGGGCCTCACGCAGGCCTTCCGCGAAACCACCGACGGTACCGGATTCTGCGCCATTGGTTCCTGCAAATCGAATATCGGCCATGCCGATACCGCTGCAGGTGTGGCGAGTTTCCTGAAGGTGGTCGAAGCGCTGCAACACGAGCAGCTGCCGCCTAGCCTGTTCTTCGATCAACCGAACCCGCTGATTGAATTCGACGCGAGTCCTTTCTACGTCAATGCCAAACTGCAAGCTTGGCCACGTAGCGAGCAACCCCGACGTGCTGGCGTGAACTCCTTGGGTGTCGGTGGCACCAATGCACACGCGATCCTTGAAGAGGCGCCGCTGCAACAAAGCGATGAGGCCACGCGCAGCATGCAGATCTTGCCGTTGTCGGCCAAGACACGCACCGCCTTGGATGCGATGTGCGAACGCCTTGCTGACGCACTGGAACAACAAGCCGAAGTCAAGTTGGCTGATGTCGCGTTCACCCTTCAACAAGGCCGCCGCGAGATGGAGCATCGCCGCACCATCACTTGCAGCAGTGTTGCCGAAGCGATTGCCTTACTGCGCGAGCACAAGCCACCGCATGTACGTCAAGGACAGCTCAATGATCGCCTAGGGCAACGTTCCTTAGCATTCTTGTTGCCTGGCGGCGGCGCTCAATATGCGCAGATGGCGCGCGATCTGTACGACAAGGAAGCGAGTTTCCGCGCCACCTTGGATCGCGGTTTCGACATCCTTGCTCAGCAACACGACGTGGATCTCCGTCCCATTCTGCTGGCGGAAGCCACAGACGAGATTCGCACGCAACTGGAACGCCCTTCGATTCAATTGCCGGCGATTTTCCTTGTGGAAGTCGCGCTCGGCGAGTTGTTGATGCGTTGGGGTTTACAACCCGATGCCCTTCTCGGACATAGCCTCGGCGAGAACAGTGCTGCCTATCTTGCAGGTGTGTTCCCCTTCGAAGGTGGGCTTGGCCTCGTTGCCTTACGCGGAAAGTTGTTCGAATCGCTTCCGCCTGGCGGCATGGTCAGCGTGGCAATGCCGGCTTCGGAAGTGGAGCCGCTGCTATCTGAGCAACTCGTAATCGGAGTACACAACACGCCACAACAATGCGTGGTTTCCGGTCCGCCGCAGGCCTTGCAGGAGTTGCACAGCGTGTTGGAGGAACATGGCATGGATTGGTGCCCGGTCAAGATCGACTGCGCCGCACACTCCCCCATGCTCGAGCCGATCCTGCAGCAGTTTGGCGATTACATTCGCGGCCTGGAGTTGCAGGCGCCGCACATCCCGATGGTCTCGAACTACACGGGCCAATGGCTAACCGACCAAGAAGCCACCGATCCTGAATATTGGGTCAAACATCTGCGTCATCCAGTGCTGTTTTCCGACGGCACCGCCTTGCTGCTGCAGGACAAGGCACGCGTCATGCTCGAGGTCGGTCCTGGCAAGGGCTTGGCATCGCTGGCACGTCAGCATCCAAATGCTTCGAGTAATCATGTGTTCCTGTCTGCGATGCGTCATCGTGATGAGAAGTCCGATGACTTGGATTTCTTATTAGGTGTCGTCGGCCAGTTGTGGAATATTGGCATCGCGCCGGACTGGCAAGGCTTGCATGGCAGCGACAAGCGCCTGCGCATCCCACTGCCTACCTATCCCTTCGAGCGCCAGGATTATTGGATCGAAGCCGGAGCACCGCAAGCCGAGCAAAGTGCCGCACAGAATGCCTTCGAGCAACTCGAATCGCTTGATGATTGGTTCAGCCAGGAGAGTTGGAGTGGCGTCATCTGCCCCACTTTGGATCTTGCTGCACTGAAGCAACCGCAGCGCTGGCTGTTGTTCCTGGATCGCCTTGGTTTGGGCGGTGCTTTGGCTGCGCGTTTACGGGCTGCCGGTCAAGAAGTGATCACGGTACGCGAAGGCGACACCTACTACCGCTTCGATGAGCAAGAGTTTGCCTTGTCTCCAGAAGCCGGTCGCGAGGATTACGATTCTCTATTCAGCGCGTTGGAAAGTGCTGATCACTTGCCCGACCGCATCGTGCATCTGTGGACGGTGACCGGAGCGCAAGACGCGCGTCCGGGTTCGAGCATGTTCCACCACAACAAGGAGCGTGGCTTCTTCAGCTTGTTCTTCTTGGGACAGGCCCTGGGTGAGCTTGAGAATCCACCAAAGATTCAGTTGGACGTATTCTCCAACGGCCTGCACAAGGTCAAGGCTAAGGATGTAGTGCTACCGGAGAAGGCCATGTTGCTTGGGCCGGTCCGCGTCATCCCACGCGAGTTCTCTTTCCTGGATACGCGCAACATCGATCTCGACTTTGCCACGCGCGATGACAAGGATCACCACGGCAAGAGTGAGCTGTTGATGGCCTTGTTGGCCAGCCCATCGGATCATCAACTGCTGGCCGAACGCGATGGCCAGTTGTTCGCACCAGTGGCGGAGAAGCTGTCCCTGCCAAGCGCAGAGGATTCCGCGATGGCCTTGCCGCGCAATGGTGTCGTCTTGATCACCGGTGGCCTTGGTGGTCTAGGCTTGACCATGGCGGAGTTCTTCGCGCAAAGTGCCGGCGCGCGTTTGGTATTGATTGGCCGTTCGCCATTCCCGCAGGAAAGCGAGTGGCAGAGTTGGTTAGGTGCGCATGCGAGTGCTGACCCGACTAGCCAGAAGATCCACCGCCTGATGGCCTTGAAGGAACTCGGTAGTGAGATTATGGTCAAACAAGCTGATGTCGCCAACATAGAAGACATGCAGCAGGTTCTGACCGAGGCCGAGCAACGTTTCGGTGCAGTCGATGGCGTGGTCCACGCCGCAGGCATCTTGGAAGACGGCGTGATCCAACGCCGCACGCCCGAAGCTGCCGAACGTGTGTTCACGCCCAAGGTGCACGGCACGATGGTCTTGCATGACTTGCTGCACGAGTCTCCGCTGAAGTTCTTCCTGCTTTGTTCGTCTACTTCCGTAGCCTTAGGGCCTGCCGGTCAAGTCGATTACGTGGCCGCCAACGCATTCCTGAATGCATTCGCCGCGTCTCATAAGGGCAAAGATCCCTTCGCGATGACGGCGTTGAATTGGGGAATCTGGAGTGACGTTGGCATGGCGCAAGAACTGGCAGCGCGTCTACACAACAGCGGCCCGGTGCCTGGTGAACGCCTGCGATTGGACGGCCCTTGGTTCCGGCAACGCATTGATGTCAGCGCCATCGAGAAGATGTGGCGCGGCCACCTGGATGCCAAGCATTGTTGGTTGCTCGATGAGCACCGTCTACAAAATGGCATGGCGGTCATGCCAGGAACGGCGTATCTGGAAGCCGCACTGGTGGCTTTGCAAGATTGGCAAGGCGGCACTTCTGCAGTGCTGTCTGATGTCGAGTTCCTTGAACCTTGCGAGCTTGCCGACGACAGCCCGCGCGAATTATGTATCGGCATCAAGCAACGCGAAAAAGGCTTTGACTTCGAGGTGCGTAGCCATCCATCCGACAATTCCGACGGCTGGCATCGTCATGCCAAAGGCCATCTGTCGCTTGAGCCGTTGCCGACCGCAACGCCGATTGATTTCAGCGCACTCGAACAAGGTGCATTGGAACGCTTCCAACGGGCGCGCGGTGCATCATTGCCGGATCCGCAAGATCGTTTCGTGGCCTTCGGTCCACGCTTCAAGACGCATAAGAGCATCGGTTATGACCACAACCAAGCCTTCGCGCACTTGAGCTTGGATGAGTCCTTCCACGAGGACTTCGACTCACATCCACTGCACCCGGCTCTGCTCGACATCGCCACCGGCGTCGGCATGGAGCTGTTGGCCGGCTACGACTCCGACGAGTCGATGTTCGTGCCGCTGAGTTATGGCCGCGTCGAGGTCCATGCACCCTTGCAGGCTGATCTACTTTGCAGGTTGAGCATTCCAACTGGCCAGACGGCAGAACAAGATGTGGTCAGCTTCCACGTTGATATCTGCGACTCCAGTGGCGCGATCCTCGTCGGCGTGCGTGATTTCCAAATGCGACGCTTGAGTGCCAACAGCGCCTTCGCGGGATTGCACAACCTAGCGCTTCATGCGCATAAGCAGGATACGCCGGCCGAACGCGCCTTCCTGGATTCCTTGAAAGCCGGCATCGACGCGGCCAGCGGCATGCAAGCGCTGCAACGGGTCTTGAGTCATGCGACTCCCGCAACCATCACCATCAGCTCGATGGACATGGCAAAGTTGAATGCGGTGCAAAGTGAAGCGATGGAACACATGGGCGATATGCCAAGCGTGAAGTTCCAGCGCCCCAACCTTTCCAGCGAGTTCGAAGCGCCAGCGGATTCGCTCGAACAACAGCTTGCCGATTGGTGGGAAGAGTTGCTCGGCATCGAGAAGGTCGGCGTCATGGATGACTTCTTCGAAGTCGGCGGTCACTCCTTGGTCGCGGTGCGCCTGTTCGCACGCATCAAGAAGAAGTGGAACCTCGACTACCCCTTGTCGCTCTTGTTCGAGGCACCCACGATTCGATTGTGCGCCGACATGTTGCGTTCCGAGATGGCGCATAAACAAGAGGCCGACGAAAGTAGTGCCCCGCAAGAAGGCGGGCGTCGCAAGCGCAGTCTATATCTGGTGCCGTTGAATGACGTACGCGGCAAGACCAAGCCACCGTTCTTCCTGGTCGCCGGCATGTTCGGCAACGTGTTGAACTTGCGCCACCTCGCCACCCACTTGGGTGAGGACCAGCCAGTCTACGCCATTCAAGCGCGTGGCCTGCATGGCGACGACCGCCCGCACCGCCGCTTTGAAGACATGGCGCGTGACTACCTTGAAGAAGTGCGCAAGATCCAACCGCAGGGGCCTTACCTCATTGGTGGTTTTTCCGGTGGTGGCTTGTCGGCCTTCGAGATGGCACAGCAACTGCATGCCGCCGGCGAAGAGACGGCTGCCTTGATCATGTTGGATACGCCAATCCCGCAACCGCCATCGGCGAACTTGCTCGAGCGTGTGTTCATTCAATTGGCGCGTATCCGCCGCGGTGGTTTGAAGCACATCTTGCAGTGGCCGCAGAAGCGCATCGCGTGGGAGTTCGAGAAACGCCGGCTGGCTCAATCCGCCGATGAAGAGGCTTTGGCGCCTGCCGAGTTCCGCAGTGAATTGATCCGTGAAGGATTCGAGGAAGCCCTGCAGACTTATCAGATTCGCCCCTACCGTGGTCGCTTGACGATCTTCCGTCCGCCATTGGACCGCACCTTCGTCTTGCCAGGCGGACGCTTGGCCGATGAATACCGTGAAATCCAAGATCCCAACAACCACTGGGATCCATACGCTCCCGACGGCATCGATTGCTTTGAGGTGCCAGGCGACCACGACAGCATGGTGCTTGAGCCGCATGTGCGCGTGCTCGGCAGCAAGATCTTCCAAGTCCTCAGCAAAGCCCATCAAGCCAGCCAAGATCAAGGCAATGGCTAGCTTTGACCTGAGCGGTCTGCGCCAGCAGCTGCTGTCGGAAGTCTTGTTGGAAGTCGCACCGGTGGTCGACCGAGTCCACGACCTGCTACCGGAAGAAGCTGCCTTGGTGGCATCGGCGGTGGAGAGTCGCCGCAACGAATTTTCCTCGGCACGCTGCCTTGCTCGCCAACTTCTGGCTGAACTTGGTGCCGCAGAACAACCGCTTCTGCCCAATCCGGATCGCAGCCCGATCTGGCCACAGGGCGTGATTGGCTCCCTCAGCCACGGCCGACGCTACTGCGCGGCGATGGTTGCGCCCTCAGCTAATGAAACTGCCAACAATCCTGCCACTGTCAGCTCTGGCGCGGAACCTCCTTCTTCAATTCCTAGACTACTCGGCATTGGTGTTGACCTTGAGGACATCCGTAGCCTGCACACGCCACTATTCCAAGAACTGCTCACTGAGCGCGAGCTGAGTCTTCTGGATCCAACGGCCAGTCAGGAGCAGCAAGCGCTGCAAGTTTTGGCTGCTTTCAGCATTAAGGAAGCGGTCTACAAGGCGATGTGGCCGATAAACAACGACGGACTGGCTTTCCACGACGTCGAAATCCGCTTCCACCCGGAACTTTCCTTAGGCCCGGACCTGAAAGCGGCGAAGATTGTGGGACTGGATGGACTGACCCATCGACTGCCACCTCGCTGTCAACTCAACGCCTACCAACTTACTCAAAACCAGACTTTCCTCAGCATTGTTACTATTCTGCAAATGGCTGAGGAGGTGAATTGAAGGCCGAATTCCAAGCTCTCCTACGCCTAAAACCACCTTTCGGGTCGTCTTCTTTCCAATCTGCATAATTAATTAGCACCACCATTCTGAATTCTTGGGGTACTATATGGAAGAGACGCGTGTCTCCACCTTTCCTTCATCCCTAGGTAAGACCTTGAAACAACTCATTACCCTTACGGTTTTGGCCTTCGCCATTGTCGGCTCTGCTGCGGCGCAGAGCTCCTCTTCCACCAACGCAAAGCACACCGCCCCTAGTCGCGATAAGGGCATGGCACCAATCAGCTCCCCTGAGCCTGTGACCATGATTGCCCTCGCGGGTGGCTCTGCTGCAGCTGTCGGTCTTGCAGCCCGTCGCCGCAAGAAGAAGTAATTTTTGATGACGCCCACTGTGGCCCGATTGCTGAAAGGAGCAATAATCCTTCTCGCCTTCGGGCCCATACTCATTGAGTGGGTCGGCTTTGCTGGCGTTGTCGCCAGAATCAATTATTGTCTACTGGTTCCCTTCTTGGCCCTTATTTTGGCCAGGCAAGGTTGGCGCAATCCTGAACCTTGGCCAGATCCGGCCAAAAGCAACCTGATTCCAGGCTATTTATGCCTTGGCGTATCGGGCATCCTGCTAATCGTCGGCAGTCTTTCCGGCATCTTCACCATCTCGATTGCTGGCTTCCCGCTGGCCGTCCTGGCTTGGGTGGGCATGCATTGGGGAACCGGTGGACTATTTCGCATGCGCTATGCGCTGCTGATGCTTTTCGCAATGGTGCCGTTTCCGCTGCCGTTGCTGGACTACGCCACCCCCACCATGGTGCGCACTTCAGGTGCCGCAGCAGCTGCCTTCGTTTCTCCTTTCGATCCGACCGCCACGTGGATTGGTTCGAACCTGACCTACAACGGCTGGATCTTGCATGTCGCCGAAGCCTGCAGTGGTTCTGGGACCTTGTTGGTGCTCGGATCGCTGACCCTGTTCATGGCTGGATTGTTCCGCATGCGTGCGGGAGCCATCGTCGTGACCCTGTTGTTGGTCACTCCTATCACCATCGTGATCAACGGCTTGCGGATCGCCGTGATGGCCTGGGTGTTGGATGGCTTCGGAGTAGAGGCTGTGACTGGCTCCGGACATGAGATCCTTGGCCAAGTGGTGGTGATCGCCGGTGCGGCAGCACTTGCCGTCGGCGTAGATCGCCTCACCAGCCTGGTTGATCGCATGAAGAGCACGCAAAAGCAAGGAGCGCCATCATGAACATACTGAGCTTGCTGCCGAAGATCGCCTGGACCAGCCTTCTCCTTGGTGGCGCCATGTCGCTGATGACGGATACCGGCTGGATGAATACGCCGGTAACCCCTGATCTCTCACAGCTCGAGGACTTCGGTCCGGTGAAACGAAACTACGAGATTGAGGTCGACCCGGCCATCTTGGGCGATTTCCCGCCTGAGCGCTTCACTTTCCAGAGCATCGCCGGCCCCGACGGCCAGGAAGGGCGCATGTACATCGCTTACTACAAGCGAGGCCGCCGTTGGAGTGGCCGCCCGCACGACGTCAACGTGTGCTACCGCTCGATGGGCTTCAAGGAGCTCGATGCCAAGGTGCTGAAGAGCACGGAAGGCGCCGAATTGTGGTCACGGGTTTTCCAGAGTGAAACGCGCACCGTTCGCGTGGTCCATTGGCTGCAACGGCCGGGGATTCTGCCGGGTGCTGAATCGCCGCTGACTTCGCTGAAGATGATGGCCACCCCAGAGGGCGTTCGCCAAGATATTAGCTCAGCCTACTTTGAGTTCGACCTGGAGGGAGCCCCCTCGGAAGAGCAGCTCGCGGAAAGTGCCCAGGTGGTGATAAACCAGCTTGAAGACTTGTGGAAATAACGGTTTTTGGCCGTTTCGCTAGCCAGATTGCAGTTCTCTTTCCGACATCTTAATTTACCGCTTCAGAATAAGCCAGTTCTAGAGGAAATAGGGCGTCCTTTAGGCATGCAATTTTTTCCAGAACTCGTTTTCCGACGCTATTCAGGAATCCTAGGTATACTAGAACGAGTTTGCAATCGTTCCCCGATTCAAACGAAACAGTCAATCATCCCCATGAGCGACGCATCATCCCACTCTCTCACCCCAGTCCCACCGTCCGCATCACGGTCAGGAGGGATTTGTCCCAGTCTCGTCGCAAATGAACGCCTTTCGTCCTAAGCCACTGGCGCCATTTGGAGACTTGATGCGGACCGAACGCCACCGCGACCCATTGGACGCGGATGCGTTCTTTCGCACTCTTGGCCGGGAAAAGAGCCGGACAGAGCGCTCTGGTGAGGCGCTTACGCTGATTGTCCTGGGTGTTACGGATTCCTTCCCCGAGGACCGTGAGCTGATCCTGGACTTCTTGCAGATGCGTCTGCGCATGACCGACGAGCTCGGTTGGATGGACAAGAGTCACTTGGGCATCCTGCTGCCAGCCACCAAGGGCCATGAAGCCCGCATCGTGGCAGGCTCGATCGATGAAGAACTAGGTGCCGCTCGCAAGCGCATCTCCTGCATCGTCTATTCGGATACGCCTGGTTCGCCCGAAGAGGTCGAGTCTGAGCACCCCGATGTCCCCATGTGGCAAGGTGACGTGGAACCACTGTCGCCTTTGTTCGTAGTTCCGATGCCACTGGGCAAACGAGCCCTCGACATCCTTGGTGCCAGCATACTGATGGTCCTGGCCATGCCATTGATGGTGATGACGGCGATCGCAATCCGCATGGAAAGCAAGGGATCGGTGATCTTCCGCCAGAAACGCCTCGGCCATGGTGGCAAGCCTTTCACGCTCCTGAAATTCCGCTCGATGGTGATTGATGCGGAATCCTTGCAGGCCAAACTGGCGGAAGACAATCGTCGCGACGGCCCGGCATTCAAGATGGAGAATGACCCACGCATCACACGTGTCGGCAACCTCATCCGTGCATCAGGAATCGATGAGCTTCCACAGTTGTTGAACGTTCTTCGTGGCCAGATGACATTGGTTGGTCCGCGCCCGCCACTTGAGAACGAAGTGAGTAGCTACGAAGAGTGGCAGAAGGCTCGCTTGCGCGTGGTCGGCGGATTGACATGCATTTGGCAAGTCGATGGTCGATTGAAGAATGTCTCGTTTCGAGATTGGATGAGGCAGGACATTCAGTATGGATCGCGGTTTTCGGCTGCGAGAGATTTGCAGTTGATTGCACGGACGGCTTGGGTTGTAGTCTTCACACGGGGAGACCACTGAATCTGGCCCCTTTTGATGTGCCCTTATTTTCTTGAGGGTGTGTCGCAAGCCCATCCCCAACGTCTTCCTGGAGCACCACCAGGAGGACGTCTTTGTTTCAACCACCCTTTTGCCCTAATCCAATCTGCCCAACTGAAGTTGGCCGCCAACCGTTCATTTATCGCCGACGTGGCCATTACAGAAGGAAATGCGATGGTCGACGGATTCCCCGATTCTGTTGCCAAGTGTGCAAACGTGGGTTCAGCTCGCAAACCTTTCGCGGCAATTATCGCTACCGGCTTCCAGTTCTCCATCACCAGCTCATGGGCTGCTTGGTTTCAAAAGTAACTCGGCGACAGGCAGCTCGGCTATTCCAGGTGAATCGAAAAACTATCGAAAGGCGGTTCAAGCGTTTTTCAGCATTGGGCCATGACTTTCACCTTGCCCAGATGGAAGCCAAGAAGGAACGAGGCGGATTTCGAGGATGCTTCCAGCTAGATGAACTTGAAACCTACGAGCACAATCGACGAATCAAACCAGTCACTCTTGCAGTGACCATTGAACGTAGTAGTTTCTTTGTCGTGGGAGTCGATGCAGGGAAAATGGCGTCTAGAGGAAACCTCAATCCTCGCTACAAAAAACGCAAGGCGGAAATCGAGTCTTTCGAAGGAATTAGACGATCCGAATCACGCGCAGCTATACGGAAGTCATTTCTAAGGTTGGCAACGTATTCAGCAACCGGCGGAAACATCTACTTTCAGAGCGATCAGAAGACCACCTATCCAGTGGAGCTAAGGAGGGCCTTTCCCCTTCGACATATTTGTCATGAGGTCACCAGTTCCAAAGCACGCCGAGATTACTCTAATCCCCTATTCCCGATTAACCACACATTGGCCATGATGCGAGACGGCATGTCATGCCTTGTTCGGCGCAACTGGGGCGCCCCCAAGCGAAAGTCTGGCCTGGCTCGCCACTGCTGGATCTGGATTGTCTGGCGCAACTACGTCCGGGGGATCACAAATCAAACTAAAACGACGCCGGCCCAAGCACTTGGGATATGCGCTCGGGCCTTAAGGACTAAGGATGTTTATCACTGGCGCTGGCCACGCCGCGACCATCCAAAGCACATTTAAAGGGGCCAGATTTAGAAGTCAAAGTCTTCGCCACTCTCTCCCTCCCCAGACATCTGCTGCATCTGCTGCTTTTGCATGTCAATCGCGGCTTGAATCAGCGGCATGTACATATCAAACTGAGCATCCAGATTCATCACATCTTCAGCTCCTGGAAGCACGGCTCTTGGAGCCTGTGGGTCCACATCAATCGTCGTGAATCGCATCTGCAGAGCCATGTCCATTTGGATCACCTGATCCGAGCCTGGTGTAAGCGGGGCTTCGATTGGGATGGCCATCTCAAAGGCGTAGTCGAGCATCACGCCACTCTCAAGATCAGCAACGATTTCGAAGACCATATCGTTGAAGATCGCCGGATTAAACCCCAAGGAGCTTGCATCGAATGCGCCCTCCATGAACTTCGGATCTAACGTTGCCGAAACCACCACAATGCCGTCGGCGGAATTCCAAGCATGGACGATGAAGACATCGGCGTTAGCCATAAAGCGCATGAAGCTACCCGGATGCATAAGGTCACCAGGGCCTTCGACATCGGTGTAGATGTCCGCGAAGGATTGACCGTAAAGAGCGCCCATTTCCTCGATGAGATCGCCATACATGGAGATCAGGGCCTCGACGCGATCCTGCGACAACGAGTAAGCCATTGGGATCTCGGTACCCAGTTCCTCAAGGAAGAAACCATGGTCGTCGAGCAGTAAGCGTAAACCATCTTGGTCGTCGCCGACCTCGAAGTCGAAGTTCAGACGATGCTGTTCGCCTTCGACGAAAGCACCAAGATCCAAGTTGCCCCATAGGACGAGGTCATGAGCGTTGCGCACCACGTAGTCCGCGTTCAAGGTCATGTCCATCTCCATTGGCTCGGGTAAGCCGGCGGAGCTCATGTCCATGCTCATCTCGATGGCGTAATCGAGGTGGACTTGGGAAGGGTATTCCAGTGGCTGCAGGAATGTGTCGCTGTTAACCCACTCGGCATAAGCGGCAGCAGCGTCAGTGCCGGTCTTGTTGACTGGGACCTCAGCGGGAGCTTGGCAGGAGGCGAGAAGGGAGGAGAGTACGAACGCTGAAATCAGGGGGAGTGCGGGGCGTTTCATATCTACACGTTACTCTTTATTCCTGAAAAGCCAAAACCGAGCAGGCCAGTCATCCCACTCGGTTTCAGCACCTAAAACTGCACGCGGCAGATTAAGGGTTTTTGTGCTCAGCCTTAGGGCCGAGGTAGTACCACCAGTTGAGGATGGCGCAGGCCGCATAGAACACGGCCAATCCGTAGAAGGCGTACTCAGGGGTGGTCGCCTTCATCTGTTCACCGATTAGTTTCGGGATCAGGAAAGCACCGTAGGCAGCGACTGCCGACGTCCAACCCAGTACAGGGCCTGCCTGCTCCGCGTTGAAGACCATCGAGATGGTGCGGAAAGTGGAGCCGTTACCGACACCCGTTGCTGCGAACAGGATCACGATCAGGATGAAGAATGGCATGAAGTACTCTTCCGGCTTGTCGGAACCGTAAGCCTGCATCGAGTAGTAACCCACACCGATGGCGGATAGGGTCATGACGATGGCCACCACTTGGGTCACGATCGCGCCTCCCATCTTGTCGGCGATGATGCCACCGACTGGGCGGATCAACGCACCGACGAAAGCACCGACCCACACGAACATGAAGGTCGCTGGTGCGTTGGGGTTGGCGATGTCATGAGTCATGACGCCGTCCACTTCGATGTGTTGGAAACCGAAGATGAACTTGATCGCCAGGCCTACTGCAGCGGAGAAACCGATGAAACTACCGAATGTCATCGTGTAGATGATGGTCATCACCCACGTATGCTTGTTGTCGAAGATCTTGTACTGACGATCGAGGTTGCCCTTGATCTCGCCAGGTGACAGAGCCTTCATCAAGAAGACTGTGGCTGCGATCACGCAAGGTAGTACCACCCACTTCACCCAAGTCATGGAGCTGAAGTGAATGATGAAGTACAAGCCAGCGCAAGCGGTCGCGAAACCGATCAGCAGCAGCCAAGTGATACGGCCGAAGCTGACCATTGGGCTCTTCAAGCCAGGCGTGACGGCTTCGGTCTTGATGTTGTTCATCTTGAACCAACCGAGGAAGGCCAGCGGGATCAACCAGTACATCCACACGAAACCCGCGCTCGACAACCAGGTCTGTGAACCGGCTTCGATACGCTTGAAGATGGTGCCACTGTTGCTGGTCAGCTCCATCGGATCACCACTCAGCGGACCGACGATCGCCGCGGTCATGCACAGCGGGATCAGGATCTGCATGGTGGTCACACCGAAGTTGCCCAAGCCAGCGTTCATGCCGAGCGCGTAGCCCTGCACCTTCTTCGGATAGAAGAAACTGATGTTGGACATGGAGGAAGCGAAGTTACCGCCACCAAGACCAGACAGGCATGCAAGGACCTGGAACACCCACAATGGCGTCGTTGGATCCTTCAAGGCGATCGCCGCGCCGATCGCAGGCACCATCAACAACGCCGTAGTGAAGAAGATCGTGTTGCGACCTCCAGCGAGACGGATGAAGAAGGTACTCGGGATACGCAGTGTCGCGCCGGTGAGACCTGCAATCGCAGTCAAGGTGAAGAGCTCGCCTTGGTCGAAACCAAAGCCGAGGTTCTTCATCTGCACCGTGATGATGCCCCACATCAGCCATACGGCGAAGCCGCACAGCAGGCTGGGTATCGAGATCCATAGGTTGCGAGTCGCTACCTTCTTGCCGGTAGATTCCCAGAATGCCGAATCTTCGACATCCCATTTTTCGATGTTACTCATGAGGTTGCTCCAACAGCGGCAGAACCACAGGGCTCGACCTCGTCGTGGTGGGCGTCGGCAAAGGAGCCCTTAGGCTCCTTCAGGAAGAGGGAAGCGATCAAGCAAACGATTGCGCAACCAGCGATGGTCTGGAAGAAGTTCTTCGCTGCGGTCTCGGGCGCGTAAAGGCTGAACAGGGTCAGGAAGGACACAGCGCCGACGTTGCCGTAAGCACCGACCATACCCGCCACCTGTCCGGTGACGCGTTTCTTGACCAGTGGAACGACCGCGAACACTGCACCTTCACCGGCCTGAACGAAGAACGAGCAGAGCATGGTGGAAGCGATCGCCAGTGGGATCGGCCACTCCGAGTTGATGTTACTCATCAGGAAGTAACCGACGGACAGACCGCCGAGCAGGAAGGTCAACGTGCGACAACGCGAGCCGAGCTTATCGGACAGGAAGCCGCCCATCGGGCGCGCGAACAGGTTCATGAGGGCGAAACAAGCGGCGATCATGCCGGCTTGCTTGAGGCTCAAGTCGAAAGTGCTCTTGAAGAACAGGGGCAACATAGAGACCACAGCCAGTTCGGAACCGAAGGTCACGAAGTAGGCCAGGTCAAGGATCGCCACCTGCCTGAACTCGTATTTGTCGTTCTCGTCGTAGCCCTTCTTGATGTTTGGCATGTTGACGGTCCATGCCTTCCAAGCCTGGAAGCAGAAAATCGCAGCCAAGACACCGTAAGCGACGTGCTTACCTTGGGTAGGAAGGAAGCCGATTATGTAGAGCTTCCAGGAAAGCACACCCAATGCCAGGATCATGGGCAGCTGCATGAAGATCAAACCGTACAAGGAAGCCATCGATGTCACTTCCATCGCGCTGGAACGCTTCGGACGATGATAGGTCTTGCCCGGAGGCGTGTCGGTCACGTTCGCGTAGTAGATGAAACCGTATATGAAACAGGTCGCACCGGTCATCGCGATCGCCCAACGCCAACCGTCTTCCCCACCGAAAACGCTCACGGCGATCGTCGGAAGCAAGAAAGCCGAAGCGGCCGAACCGAAGTTTCCGAAGCCACCGTAGATGCCTTCGGCCTCACCCACATCCTTGGGTGGGAACCATTCCGCAACCATGCGGATGCCGATCACGAAGCCTGCACCGATCACACCGAGCAACAGTCGAGTGATGACCAGCTGGGTGAACGACGACGCCAGGGCGAAGACGAAACACGGGACTGACATGATGATCAGCAGGCCTGAGAAGACCCTGCGTGGTCCGAACTTGTCGAGCAGCATGCCGATGATGATGCGTGCCGGAATCGTCAATGCGACGTTACAGATCATCAAGACCTTCAAGTCGCTGTCGGTGAGATTGAGATCCTCCTTAATGGCAGCCGCAAGTGGCGCCATGTTGAACCATGCCATGAAGGTCAGGAAGAAGGCAAACCATGTCATGTGCAGGATCTTGTACGGCCCGCTGAATGACAGGAATTGGAAAGGATTAAACTTCTTGCTCATCAGAATGTCCTCTGATCAATCGAAGGTTCGGAGTTTGGAGGTTTGGTGGGACTAGTCCTTAAGGCGGACTGATTTGCGATCGCGGTGCCACATGACCACTTGGGTCTTGCGCCACAGGTATGGGTTAGGGATGACCAGCACGTGAATCAGACGCGTGAATGGGAAGTATCCAAGGATCAACCAGGCATTGATGATGTGCAGCTTGACCAGAATCGGCATTGCAGCGACATAAGAGATGTCTGGCGACAAGGTGAACAGCGACCACAACCAAGGCGAAGCACTCGAGGCGAACCAGGAGCTACCCCAACCGTTGTAGATCGACACCAGGATGCCGAGGATGATCTGCACCATCAGCAAGGTCAGCAGGACCCAGTCGGACTTGTTGGTCACGACGGCCATGCGTGGCAAACGAATGCGGCGCATGATCGAGTTGAACAGACCGATCAGGGTGATGATGCCCAGTGCCAGGCCGGTGATCTCGAGGAACAACAAGCGAGCTGGGGCAGCGTTCCACGTCAGGATGACGTCGGGAATCAGCAGACCGGCCAAGTGAATGGCCAGTACACCGAGGATTCCGTAGTGGAATGGGACGGTGCTCCAGAAGTGTTTCTTGTTCTCGAGGAATTGCGAGGAAAGGCTCGAAACGCTGAATGGGCGGTTGCGGTAACGCGC
The DNA here is from genome assembly GCA_024229395.1 of Planctomycetota bacterium. Taxonomy (GTDB): domain Bacteria; phylum Planctomycetota; class UBA1135; order UBA1135; family UBA1135. The sequence goes on from JAAESM010000050.1 coordinate 454,231, forward strand.
AATGCCCACCAGGAAGAACAGAACCAGCGCCACGTAAGGCAGGACGACGAAGAGTAGGGTGTCGAGCATGGTCAGATACAACCGTTGGTTTCCTGGACGTGCAAGTTGATGATTTCGAGTACGGCGTCCAGGACCGATTCGTATGGGTTTTGGTCAGCGGCCAGGCTGATGCAGATCTTCTTGACGGCCGGTTCGACCATCTGTTCTGCCATGCTGCGGGCCAGGGTTGCATCGCAGCGAGCTAAGATCGCCAAGACGCTACTGAGGTGGTCAGGTAACTCGCCACCTTCTTCGATGTCCAGTTCGCGTAACAACGAACGCATGTGCACCAGGTGCGCGCCACGCTCGTAGGATTCGCCGAACAGATGCCAGCCGATCTCCAATGCGGCGGTCTGGCTGTTATCGAACGTGCGGGTGTAGAACTCCTCCAGTTTCTCGACCGAGTATTTGGCCAGGAAGGTTTGGAAGGCTTCGAGAATCTCACCAGCCTTTGGAGACTGTTCACGCACCACCGACACCCACTCTTCGCAGGCTTCATCGAAGCCTGCGCGAGGGTATCCAATCAGGCGCGAAAGCGCGTCGTAGACCTTGCGATCGACGCTCACGGTCACACCCTCATTGGTGGGCTGCTGAAGCCGAATCCAACACTCTGCTTGTGTTCGAGTGGATCCTTGATCATCTCGATGGCCTGCTCGCGCTGGGCCGGCGGGATGACGAAACGATCTTCGTACTTAGCAAGTGAAGTGAGGCGGTAGATGGCCTCGGCTTCTTCGCGGGAACAATCAGCCTCGAACAAGGCGCGATCGGCGGTGGCTTCGTCGACATCCCCCACCGTCAGTTGACGGCGGTACATGCGGACTGCGAACTGCTTGCGCAATGCGTACTCGACAGGAGCGGTAGCACCAGTGCCAAGAATCTCAGCCATGTACTGAATCGGTACACGCGACTCCTTGATGTCGTGGAACAGGTCTTCGGTCTCGTTGGAGGTGATCTCGCCGTCACTACCCGACATCACTGGCGAGAGTGGTGGGACGTAGAACAACATTGGCAAGGTGCGGAACTCGGCGTGCAGAGGCACGGCCAGCTTCCAGCTCTTCACGAACTCGTAGACCGGCGACTCCTGTGCCGACGTGATCACGCCGTCAGGGATGCCGTTTTCCTTGGCTGCCTTGATCACTTCCGGATCGTTCGGATCCAGGATCAAGCTGCGCTGTGCTTCGATCAGTTGATCCTTAGGAACACTGGCGACTTCTTCGATGCGCGATGCATCGTAGAGCACGTTTCCTAGGTAACGGATACGGCCAACGCACGAGTGGTGACAAGCAGGCGGCTGCTTGGTCTCGAGGCGTGGGTAGCACAGGATGCACTTCTCGGACTTGCCGGTCGACCAGTTGAAGTAGACCTTCTTGTATGGGCAAGCTGCGATGCAGGAGCGCCAGGCGCGACAACGCTGCTGGTTGACCAGAACGATGCCGTCTTCACCACGCTTGTACAAAGCACCTGATGGGCAAGATGCGACACATGCCGGGTTGAGGCAGTGGTTGCACATGCGTGGCAGGTAGAAGAACGACAAGCGCTGAATCTCGAACATCTGCTTGCGGACATCCGCCGACAGTGCGTCGAGGTTCGGGTCATTCTCGGCGTAGACCGGAGAACCCGACAGGTCGTCATCCCAGTTAGGGCCTGCTTCGATGTCGATGTACTCACCGGTGACCATCGAGATCGGCCGCGCGGTTGGTTGATCGTCGCCTTCCGGGGCATCGAAGAGCTCTTGGTACTTGTAGGTCCAAGGCTCGTAGTAATCATCCATGGTCGGCATGGATGGGTTGTGGAAGATGTTAGGAATGATCTTGCTGCGGCTCGTAGATTTGAGCTGCAACTTGCCATTCTGTAACTCCCAACCACCGTTGTAGTTGGTTTGGTCTTCCCAACGCGTTGGGTAACCAGTACCCGGCTTGGTCTCGACGTTGTTCCACCACATGTACTCAGTACCTTTGCGGTCGGTCCAAATGTTCTTACAGGCAATGCTGCAAGTATGGCAACCGATGCACTTGTCCAAGTGGAACGTCATCGCGATTTGTGAACGGACTTCCATTCTTCTTTTCTCCTATTAACTAACGGGGTTACCAGACGAGCTCAGGGAGCTTGCGAACGAGGATGTGGGTGTCGCGGTTACAACCAACCGGTCCCCAGTAGTTGAAGTGGTATGTGAACTGTCCATAACCACCGATCATGTGTGAAGGCTTCAAGCGCGTACGCGTCAAGCTGTTGTGACCGCCGGCGCGACGATTGCCACGCAAAGGCGATTTCGGTACCGAGAAGGTCCGTTCCGGCGAGTGGTAGATGATGCAGATTCCGCGTGGGATACGGGCACTGACACTGGCGCGCGTCACGACCACGCCGTGGTCGTTATGCACTTCTACCCAATCGTTATCGTTGATGTTGATCGAGGCAGCATCCTTATCGTTGATCCAGAATGGCTCGACACCGCGCGACAGAGTCGTCATGCGATGGTTATCACCATAGGTCGAGTGGATGTGCCACTTGCCGTGAGGCGTGAGGTAGTTCAGGCAAAGGGTATTGCCATCGCGCTCACTGATGCGCATGTCGCCGTATTCGGCAGGCAGCGGCTTCGGCTTGTAAGTCGGGAAGTGCTCACCGAACTGGATGTATCCAGGGTGATCCAAGTAGAAGTGCTGACGACCGGTCAGGGTTCGCCAAGGCACCATCTTCTCGACGTTGTACGAGAAGGGCGAGTAAGCCCGACCCGAGTTGATCACTGCCGACCACATCGGCGAGTTGTGCTGGCGACGTGGCTGTGCCTGGATGTCGTTGAAGCGCATCCGCACGTGACGGTCACCACCGGCCAGGTCATCCGCGAGTGGCAGACCGACCTTCTCCTCCATGTTCTTGTAGGAGCGGTAAGCCAACTCACCGTTGGTCACCGATGCCAAGTTGAGGATCGTGTCCGCGGCTTGCTTGCCAGTCTTCAGTGCAGGGTACTTTTCACCACCCCACTTGGAGACCTTGCCATGTTCGACCATTTCATCATAGAAATCGTCGATCATGTAGTGCGTGCCGTGAGCGCCGATGCCGTTCTTCTTGGCCAGCGGACCGTAGGACGAGTACATGTTGTACAGGTTCTTGTAGTCGCGGTGGACCACCTTCATGCCAGGCATGGTCTTGCCAGGAATGGCTTCGACCTCGCCCTTATCCCAATCGAGCATCTGCGGCTGCGAGATTTCAGCGGCCGTGTCGTGCGCGAGTGGAGTGGCGACCAGGTCATCGACACCATCTGGGAAGTGCACTTCCGCCAACTCGGCGAAGGACTTCGAGATCTCACCGAAGATGTCCCAGTCAGACTTGGACTCCCAACAAGGAGGAACCGCTTCCGAGAGTGGATGCACGTAAGCGTGCATATCGGTGGTGTTGATGTCGTCCTTCTCGTACCAAGTGGCAGCGGGCAGGACGATGTCGGAGTACAACGCTGAAGTATCCATGCGGAAGTTCAGGTCGACCACCAAATCCATCTTTCCCTTTGGAGCTTCCTTGAGGAACTCCACGGACTTGGTGTGACCTTCAGCGATCTCGGTAGCGATCTTGTTGTTGTGCGTACCGAGGTAGTGGTCGAGGAAGTACTCGTGACCCTTGGCGGAACTCATCAACGCGTTACCGCGCCAGATGAACCAAAGACGAGGCCAGCACTCTGCGGCGTCTGGCTTCTCGATCGCGAACTTCATCGACTTGTCTTTCAGGCTGTCGACCGCGTACTTCACAACGCCAGCATCGTCGCTGGCACCTGCGGCGCGTGCGTCATCGACCAGCTTGATCGAGGAACGATCGAACTGTGGGTAGAAAGGCATCCAACCGTTCTTGACCGCACGGATGTTGGCATCAATGGTGTGCCCGACCGCCATGCTGTTCTCAGGTTGGTTCGGCGGCACCGTGTGGTAATCCGCGAAGGTGCGCTCATAGCGCCACTGGTCGGTGTTGACGTAGTGCCAAGAAGGAGCGTTCTGCAAGCGCGAGGCTGGGACCCAGTCCTTACCGAATGCGATGTTGCCCCAAGGCTCGCCAGGAGCGAGTTTCTCTTGTCCAACGTAGTGAGCGAGTCCACCACCGTTGACACCGACGCAACCGCACAACATCAGCGATTGGATCGCCGCGCGGTACATCAAGTTGCCGTGGTACCAGTGGTTGATGCCTGCGCCGATGATCACCGTGCACTTGCCGTTCGTGTGTTCGGCAGTGCTGGCCCATTCGCGTGCGAACTTGATGATGTTCTTGCGTGCGATGCCGGTGTAGCGCTCACCCCATGCTGGAGTGTAGACCATGTCGTCGTCGTAGCTGGTCGGGTAATCACCATCCAGGCCACGGTTGACGCCGAACTGCGCCATCAGCAAGTCGTAGACGGTGGTGACGGTAACCGTCTTGCCATCTGCGGTCTTGATGGTGCGGTAAGGAACACCGCGGTAACGAGACTCGCCTTCCGCAAAGTCATCGAGGCGAATGTTGATTTCGCCTTCGTTGCCTTCCAGGAAAGTCATCTCGGCATCGATGTCAGAACCATCGACACTGTCCTTCTGCAGCAAGTTCCACTTGCCCTTGGTATCACTCCAGCGGTGGCCGGAGGAACCCATCGGCATCTTGGGACGGTTATCGTTCTTGTCCCACTGCAGGAACTTCCACTCACCGTTGTCTTCGCCTTCGTATCCAGCGACACGGCCAGCGCGAAGCATTTGACCTGCTTCCCAACCGAGCTCACCCTCCTTCAATTCGACCAGGAATGGTGCGTCGGTGTACTTCTGGCCATACTCCATGAAGTAAGGCACTTTGCGCTGGTGGTGGAACTCGGTAAGGATCACGTGCGTGACTGCCATCCACCATGCGCCATCTTGACCGGCGTTGAGGGAGACCCACTCGTCGGCATACTTCGCGACCTGGTTGAAGTCGGGTGCGAACACCACCATCTTGGTGCCGTTGTGACGCGCTTCGGCAGCGAAGTGGACGTCGGGAGTACGGGTCATGTTCAGGTTTGAACCCATGACCGCGAGCATCTTGGCGTTGTACCAGTCAGCCGACTCGTTGACGTCGGTCTGCTCACCCCAGATCTCTGGAGATGCACAAGGAAGGTCGCAGTACCAGTCGTAGAACGACAAGGCCAGACCACCCATCAGTTGCAACATACGTGCGCCCGATGCGTAGGAGATCTGCGACATGGCAGGAATCGGCGAGAAACCGGCGATGCGGTCTGGGCCGTAGTCCTGAATGGTGTGAATTGCGGAAGCCGCAATGATTTCCTTGGAAGTATCCCAAGTGGTGCGGCGGAAACCGCCTTTACCGCGGGCGCGTTGGTAACGCTCGCGCTTGACCGGGTCGGCTTGGATTGCTTTCCAAGCAGCGACTGGATCGTCGTTGTTCTGAGACTTGGCGTCTTTCCACAAGTCGAGCAGGGCACCACGTACGTATGGGTACTTGACGCGCAAAGGACTGTAGAGGTACCAGCTGTAGGAGATGCCGCGCTGACAACCACGTGGTTCGTGCGGTGGGATCTCCTTGTCGATCAACGGGTAGTCGACCGCTTGCATTTCCCAAGTGACGATGCCGTCCTTGACGTGGATCTGCCATGAGCAGGAACCAGTGCAGTTCACACCGTGGGTGGAGCGCACGACCTTGTCGTACTGCCAACGGTTGCGGTAGAACTCTTCCCAAGCGCGTGTTTCAGGCTCGGCAGAATCTTGGATCCAGGAAAGGGAGTTTTCAGTATTCATCGCTTCGATTTCTCCACCATCGGGATACGGGTGGCGGTGTATCGGCCTTTCCAGAGGAAGCCGAACAGGGCGAGGATTGCGATCGCAACGATCACACCGACGCCGAGGAAAGAGGCCGTGACAGACGGCGCATCTTCAGGGTTCTCACTTTCGTTTTCCAGATAGGCGACGAGGGCGTCGATCTCTCCTGGAGTGAGCTTGTGATCCTTGAACACGGGCTGCATGGTCAAGGAGGCAGGGTTCGCGAGCCAACCGGTCAGGCCGACGCGGCCGCCAAGGCGACTCATCACTTGCGTGAGGTCAGGGCCAAGTGCTCCGCCACCCCAACCGCCAAGACCGGCAGTGGTGTGACAAGAAGAGCAAGATGGCGCACCCGCACGGAAGGACTCAGCACCGGTGAAGTACTTCAGGCCAAGTTCGCGTTGCTCCGCAGTGAAGGGCACAGCCTCTTCCACCGGCGGCGGCGGACCAGCAGCGGCGCCCGATTGAGCGACGATGTAATCCAGCAGCGAGTTCGCGATCAACGGGGTCATGCCAGCGATCGGGATCATGCGCACGGCGCCGCCAGGAGTTGCGGCGAGCAGTTCTTGCGCATAAGGATCGCTATCCAGCTTTGAATCCGGATCGACAATGAACTCGACCAGCCATTCGCGACTTTGGCGATCTAGAACACCTTTGAGGTCTGGGCCCAGAATCGGGCCGGCGCCGATGGTGTGGCAAGCCTTGCAGTTGGTGTTGAAATACTGCTCAGCGTCTTGATCTTGCGCCGACGCCATCGAGGTGGCTCCGAGCAGCAAGACAGGGGTTAAGAAGAGGGTGGGTAAACGCAATTTTCAGTCTCCACTCGCGCAAGAGCAAATGGCGTGCCAACTGTGGAGTATGCAGTCTTCTTATCCGTTTTAACGCAAGCCATTTCCCAGAAAGGCTTTATGGGATTTCATGCGTTTTTCTACAATTTCCGACAGTGTATACCTCAGGATGCACCTGTTTGACCAACAAATGTAACCAACTGGACTTAAACGACTTACAGCTGCATCCAAAAGTAAGCAGGCTTGCGTCGGCAATCGAATGCGCACGCCCGCTACCATCCAGATGCCCCTAAAAAGCCCCATGGCATACATCCAACAGACCGAAATCGAGGCCGCCGATGGCCTACTCAAGAAGATCTTCCAGGACTCCATCAAGCGAGCTGGTCGGGTCTGGAACATCGTCAAATTGACCGGGATCAACCCGCGCGCCACCCGCGCCCACCTTGGGATTTATGGCTCCGTCATGAAACTCGACACCTCCCTGTCCGTGCGTGAACGCGAGACCCTGGCGGTGGTGGTCAGCCGTGCCAACGATTGCCATTACTGAACGCTGGCCCATGCCAAGAACCTCCGTGATGAGGGTCAAGAAACCGAGCTCGCCGACTTCCTCGAGGCCAAGGGCTGGCAAGATGCCGCCCTATCCCCCGCCGAACTGGCTTTATGCGCTTGGGCCGAAAAGCTCACGCTCACTCCGGGTGCCATGACCAAAGCCGATGTGCAGCAACTCGGCGCTGCCGGCTGGTCCGATCTGCAGATCCATGATGCCGCCCAAGTGGTGGCCTACTTCAACTACGTCAACCGTCTCGCCGACGGCTTGGGCGTGGACCTAGAAGACTTCATGCAGCCGAGTCGCTGAGCGCCCCCGCTCTAAGCGCGGAACTCCCTTATGAAAAGGAGCCGCGATCCACGCCTAACTGGCGCAGGATTTTCTGGAAGGCCGCGCGGGTCAGGCCGCAATTAAGTGCAGCTTGCGAAACATTGCCTTGCGAATGCTCCAAGGCGCGTTCGACGAACTCGCGCTGGAAACGTTCGACCGTCTGGCGTTTGGCTTCGGCGTAGTCATCGGATTCGATCGCGCCGACCTGAGCAGGGCTTGCCTGAACGACCGTGGCTGCACTTTGCTCCTCACGCTGCCAACCTTTCTCATCAAGGCCAAGATGGTGCGACAAGATGCGCTCGCCTCCACCGACGATCATGGCACGCATGATGCAGTTCTCCAATTCACGCACGTTGCCTGGCCAGCTATGTTGCATCAAGCGATGAATGGTTTCCGCATCCAACTCCGGCGGCTGCGCGTCGGGGCCAAGGCAAACCTTGGTCTCGCGCAACAAGAAGTGCAAAGCAAGCGGCAAGATATCGTGCTGACGCTCGCGCAATGGCGGGATGTAGACCGGCACCACACGTAAGCGAAAGTACAAGTCTTCGCGGAACTCGCCCTTGGCGACCAGAGCCTCCAAATCGCGATTGGTGGCCGCAATCAGGCGGAAATCGACGCGAACGTCGCGATCGGCGCCGACTGGGCGCACCACTTTCTCCTGCAAGACGCGCAACAACTTGCCCTGGAAAGCAGGCGACATGGAAGCCACTTCATCAAGGAAGACCGTGCCGCCTTGGACCTCGGCAAAAACTCCGGAACGGTCGCGGTCGGCGCCGGTGAAGGAGCCGCGCACATGGCCGAACAACTCACTCTCCAACAAGGTGTCGGAGACCGCCGCACAGTTGACCGCCAGGAACTTGCCCTCGGAGACCGAGCTCCAACGATGCAGTGCGCGTGCAACCACTTCCTTACCGGTACCACTTTCACCCTCCACCAACACCGGCACTGGGCGTGGTGCGACTTGGCGCACTAGGTCCAACATGCGTTGGGTGGCGGGGTCTTCGGCGACCATCGCGACACCAACTTCACGCGGCTGACGTCGGGCTAGCAATTGGCAACCGAGACGCTGGATGATGCTCAAGACATCTTGGTTGTCGAAGGGTTTAGTGAGGAAATGCGAAGCGCCATCTTGCAGACATTGCACCGCCACTTGGATCGAGCCGAAGCCGGTCAGCAACACTACCGCGGTCTGCGGATGCTCCTTCTTGATCTCCACCAACAACTCAGCGCCGGTCATGCCAGGCATCATCAAGTCGGTCAGGACCAAATCCCATTCACCATCGGTGAATGCGGCAAGAGCCTCGCGGCCGTCGGCGGCTTGCTCTGCTTCGATACCGAGTGATTCCAGCAAGCGGGTCAAGCCAAGGCGAATGTCGGCCTCGTCGTCGACGACCAGCACGCGCAGTTGCGAGATATCAAAGTCATGCATTGGAATACTCATCAGACCATGGTCTCCGTAGCCGTTCGCAGCCGCACGCGGAAGCTGGTGCCGCTTGCGGAACTCTCCAGCAACTCAATGCCGCCGCCATGCGATTCGGCAATGCGCTGTGCGGTGGGCAGTCCCAAACCGGTGCCTTCCCCATGCGCCTTGGTGGTGAAGAATGCGCGGAAGACTTCGGCTTGCTGCTCCTTGGGGATACCACAACCGGTATCGCACACATCGATCAGCAACGTATCTCCTTGCTCCATGCTGCAAAGGGTAACGACGCCGCCGCCCTCGACCGCTTGAATCGCGTTGATCACCAGGTTCACGAAGATCTGACGCAGCTGCACTTCGTCGCCGCGCACATCAATGGCCTTGGCATCCAGTTTCCATGCGAACTCCACGCCGCGACGTTCGGCAAGCGGACGCAGGAATCGCCCGACATCCTCTAAAGTGCCGTGCATGTCCACCAATCCACTTTCTGGCGCTGCAGTGGTGGCGTAGTTGAGCAGCTCCGAGATCACACTCTTGCAGGTTTGGGTGTTACGGCGGATCACATCGACGTTCTCCAGCAACTCCGAATCCTCTGGCAACTTGGCCTCCATCATCTGATTGAACATGCTGATCGAAGCCAACGGATTATTCAACTCATGCGCCATGGTTGCAGCAACTTCACCGAGGACCACCAAGCGCTCTTGATGGATCTCACTTTCATCGCGAGCCACACGCAGGGTGACGTCGCGTGCCACCAAGATACGCCCGGTATGCCCTGTCGCTCCCAACGGAAGTGGCGTGGCATGGACCTCGAGGACCTTCTTGCCTAGTACCAAGGTGCAAGATTGAGGCCCCTCGCCATTGTCCATCAAGCAAACGCCGCAACTCTGGGAAGCGTCGTGGCTCGGGGCCTCTTCGCGTGAACATTGGCGTCGTACCAGGCTCAGTGACGAACTGGAATCTTCCGATGCGCCGGGACTCTGCAACAGCTCCAACAATGGGCCGGCAGCATGATTGGAAAGCAGCACCTTGCTGTTGTGATCCAGCACCACTAGGCCATCGCGCATGGTCGAGATCACGCGATCCAAACGGTCACGCTGCGACTTGACTTCCTCTTGGCGCTCCTTCAGATCGTTGGCTGCACCTTCCAACTCGGTGGTGTGATGCTCCACTGCCTCGGCCATAAGGTTGAAGGCGCGCCCCAAATCCCCCATCTCATCCTCAGTGCTGACATCCACCCGCGCCGAGAAATCGCCTTCGCGAATGCGTAGGGCAGCCAAGCGCAGCATCACCAACGGGCGCGCTAGGAAGTGCATTGGAAAGTACAGCAGCAGCAAGGAGAACAATGCCAGCAGGCCGCCGACGATCAGGAACTCACTCTGCAGACCAGAAACTGGCGCCAAGGCGCGACTGGCGCGGATGCGGACTTCAGCCTCCCAGCCACTACCACCGATTGGGAATTGCTGACTGTAGACGCGGCCGTCGTCGTTGGCGTTAGGCTCGATTTGTTCTTCTTCGCCTGGAGCTAAGACCTGCAATCCACGCCCTTCCAGAATCGGCAAGGTGGTTTCTGCCGGCCCGGTGTAGTTCAGGAAAGTGGTTGGGACCAACAAACAGCCGCCTGCGTTATCGATCAGGCACAGGCGCACATCCTCAACCGTGCGGTTGCGCCCCAGGCGATCGGTCTGCATAGCGCGCGATATCCAGATTCCAGCACGCACGGTGGCGAGTAGATGTCCGATGGGTTTGCCCGAACGCAGGCCATAGACCGGTGTGGCGATCACCAAGCCCGGCGAACTATCCGTTTGCCCAGCAAAAACATTGCTGGATTGAGATTCCATTTGCCCCTTTGACCACTCGGCCAACTCGCGCGCGGTCTCGCTGCTGCCATCGAGCAAGGCCACCACGATCTTGCCGGATGCATCGACCACTGCAAGGTCCATGAATGCAGCCTCCAAGGGCAACTTGTTGACTAACAGGTGGCGGCTCAACTCAGAGCGCATCAGGGTGGCAGTCTCTTGATCCTGCTCGTTGACGATGCGCGCTAGGTGATCGCGGACATAGCCATCCGAGGCGAAGTCCTCGGTCCTGCGCGTGAGCATCTCCAAGCTTGCATGCAGGTCGGTGGCATATGCTTGACTTTGGAATTCCAGGCGCTTGAGAATCTCCGCTTCCAGCGTGTCCTTGGCGGTCTGCGAGATGAAATAGCCGCCAATACCGAAAGCCGTCAGGCACAATCCAACGAAGCCGAACGCCAGCTTGTAGCGAATCGAAAGCCAATGGAGCGGGTCACGCACGGGCTGGTTTAGCCCCCACGCGTATGCATCTCAAGACGTGGATCGGCCAGAAGGTCATCCAAATCGACGGCAGGACCACGTTGCTCTTGGGCTTTTCGATCTTCCGCTCCACGATCCGAGCGCGCACGCCACAGTTCAGCGATCGCTTCGGCAAGGCCTTGATCATCGCGGCCATCACGCAACAGCTCGCGCAGACTTATGCCATGGTTGGCGTAGAGGCAGGAGTACCAAGTGCCATCGGCAGCCACCCGACTGCGATCGCATTCGCCGCAGAACGGCGTAGAGGTTGAAGCGATGATGCCGAACTCTTGACCATTCTGGAGTTGATAGATGCGTGCTGGTGCCGACGGGTCCATGGGCTCCAAGGCTTCTACTGCACCGTAATGGTCTTCGACTCGCTCGAGAATGCCATCGCGGCTCAGCACCTGGCTTTCCGACCATTGCGTAGCGCCACCGACATCCATGTATTCGATGAAGCGCAATTTCAGCGAGTTAGCCTTTGAATACTCGAGCAGGTCGATGATCTCGTCATCGTTTTGCCCGCGCATCATGACCGTATCGATCTTGGTACCGGTAAAGCCGACTTCCCCTGCCACGCGAATGCCATCCAGCACTTCATGCAATGCATCGCGTTGGGTGAGCTTGGCGAAACGATCGCGTTTCAAGGTATCCAAGCTGATGTTCAATCGTTGCAGACCGGCCTTACGCAAACCTGCAGCTTGATCGGCGAGCAACCGTGCGTTGGTGGTCAGTGCAAGATCTTCGACTTCGACAATGCTGGCGACCATTGCGACCAGCGCATGCAACTCACGGCGCAAGAGCGGTTCGCCACCGGTGAATCGAACGCGACGCACTCCGGCATGCGCGAAGACCTTCACTAGGCGCGCCATCTCCTCCAAGGAGAGGATGTCGGTTCGTGGCAGCCAGCGGTATTCCTGCTCCGGCATGCAGTAGGTGCAGCGGAAGTTGCAGCGGTCCGTCACCGAAAGGCGCAGGCTGCGTAGAGGTCGACCATGGCGGTCTACGAAGGCATCCACCCCGGCATTGTAGGAGAGATGTCTACCAAGTGGTAGTCTTCCTGCTCGGCGCCTCAAAAGCGCCACCGATTCAGGTGCGCACGAGACCGTGATTACCCAACAACAATGGCCTCACTGCTACCCTACCCCTGTCAGGAGAACCACTTGACCGTGGGTGTCTTCTTCTTTTTTTCAACTCCGCATTCGCCCCGTGTCCGAGATCCCCGCAGATCCAGAGCAACTTCGTGTTGCCTTCGCCGCGTCGCCTGAAAATCTGGCCTTGCTTAAGATTCTCGTGGAACTCGAGACCAAGCATGGCTTCCTTGCAGAAGCTGAAGCCCTCCTGCGTTCCTGCTTGCGCTCTGAAGAAGGAACTTGGGCACAAAGCCGCCTGGCGATGAACTTCGAGAAGCAAAATCGGGCCGAAGAAGCCATCGTGCTGGTCTAGAGTCTGCTTGCAACCCAACTTGCTTCCGCGCGGCAATCCTATCGAGCGGCGATCGACGACCAAGGGCGCGAGAAAATCTTGCGTCAAGCTGCTCCAACCACTTCCCAAAACCATGGTGAACAGCTGCGGGAGAAACCGAAAGCGACTTTCGCCGACGTCGACGGCATGGAAGAACTCAAGAAGCAGGTGCGCATGAAGATCATCTTGCCTTTGGAGAAGCCCGAGTTATTCGAGGCTTACGGCAAGAAGATCGGTGGCGGCATCTTGCTTTACGGCCCTCCTGGCTGCGGCAAGACCCTGTTCGCGCGCGCCACAGCGGGCGAGATAAACCGGATGCTCGTCCAAGTCGTAGGACAAGAAAACCTCTAATACCTTGCAGACATACTTGAAAGGAATATGTCGTTCGGCTCGAATCAAGATGGGAGCATCGGCAGGCCAACTAACGCTGGAGTCGAACCAATCGCCAGCAGCCCAGTCAGCCCAACCCTGCGCTTCATATTGCTGGTGCACCGCAAGCGGCAACTGACGATCCGGGAACCAGTGTGGGTTCAGGATCTGAACACTTGGGCCGAGTTCTTCGACCGATGCGGCCTGGACGCAGTGGCACGTTCGATGTTCTTCAATACGCCGGGCAACTCCGCAACGGCTTCTTCCAGAGCACCATCGGCTGCCATACTCCAAGAGCGAGCGAGCAATCGCTCGCTCACCGCAAAGCCATCCCAGTAACGCGTGTAAACGGTGTTGCCGAGTACACGCATATAGTCTTCGTTGCGACTACCCACATCAAAGAACGGCCCTTGCAGGATCGCATCAATGCGCGTGCATAGCTGCTTGCCATCCAAGCTGGAGGCGTCGCTGACCAAGCTGCGTACATCGTCGGCGATGCGTTTGATCGAGTTAGCAAGTCCTTCTTCACTGAGGCCATCTGAGACCTTCTCATGAGCCTCGGCGTGGGCGGCGCGACGCAGCATGATGCCGCCGATCAGGACCAGCACCAAGCCACCGATGAACATTATCAAGGC
>JAAESM010000051.1 GCA_024229395.1 Planctomycetota bacterium
ACACCACCAGCGCGCAGGCTTTCCATGGGCGCGGCGGCCAGTCGCGTGTGCGATCTGGCCGCTCCGCCGCCGCACGCCCGCTTAAGATGGGCGCGGGGAGCGCGGCGGACCGCCACGAGCGCGTGTGCGCCCGCGGCAGCCCGCCGATCCAACCCATGTCCCCGCTCTCGGGTCACTCCACCTAGGAGCCTGACCCGAAAACGAAGACCTCCACCGCTGGGGAGCGGCGGAGTGGGAAGGAAAAGAGGGGGGGGGTTGGGTGGGTGGGGGGAAGGACGTGCGTCTTCACATTCTTCTTCCTTTTTAACGCCACCGCATTTCCTAGCTCAGCCCCGCTCCCTCCTGCTCAGCGTCGCAAACAAGGATCAAAATGCACATCGCCCCAATTGACGACAACGAGCCTGTTCGGCGCATCGAGTCTCCCGCCAACAAAGCCGTTGCCAGGGTTATTCCCGTAAAGCGCAACCACACAATAATCGTTCAGGTCGCACGCACGGGGATTCCCAGAAGTATTGTGGCGGAAAAGACTCCGAACAATAGCGCTCCAATGCAATTCCACATCGAGGTACGAGTCCATGGTCACGTTCCGCCGCGGGTCACGTACATTCGCGTTGCCGAATTCCGCCTGCAAGTCCCGACGAACAGCTAACCGATCGCACTCAAGATTCAGGCACTGACGCAGAGAATCAATCAAGCAATTATTGCTTTCGCCGAGCGCCGGAACCCCAGGGACACCGTAACCACGCTGGTACAGAACACCATCAATCAACACTTCTGATCTAGCGCGGTTCCGAAATTCCCACGGGATCTGCGAGAAATGCGGAACGGAGCCGCCCGTGCCAGCCTGCGTGTCGAGAAGCTGCTGCGCACTTGCGCTCCATGCCAAACGATCGCGCGGTCGTTGATAGAACTCACATCGCGGATCGGCATTGCTTCTATGGCAGGCCTTGTCGCAACTCGTACATCCCATCCCCGGCGGGAGAACCTCGCAGACATGATCACGCGGCGTACACCTGGCGTGGCACGTGGCTGAGCTAAGGCAGCAACCGAGGTTCCCGCAAGCGTGGCAGCCAACATTGTAGCGTTGCGCCTCCAGACACAGAAGCGAGTTCTCGTGCGTAACAAGCGACCGACTGACGCAATACGGGCACGCAACGCAAGCACACAGCTCGCTGGTACAATCAGCGTGACACGTAAAACCGCAACTCGCGCAACCACGATGAGCATCAGTGGGTCCGCACACGTGGCGCTCGAGCGAACACACATGAACGGAAGCGCCAGCGGAAGAGGAAGCCCCACGAGGAATACACGTCTCTCGCGCCACAGCCTCTTCACCCTGCCACGCTGCAGCCGTCGCAGGAGCTCGCTCCGTCGCTGGTAAGGCTGCAGCACCAAATTGCACACCCGACACAGCACCACCGTCGACGCTCCCACTGCTACTCAACGGAATTTCCGCCAACGGCGTCGAAACTGCATCACCTGCAGCCTGCCGCGCAGCACCAACCACAGACGCAGACCGAATAGCTTGCTTCGCCGCGATTGCCACTGCTACCGACCGCCCCTTCCTGTGAGTTCGCATTGCGTCGCTCGCCGAAGGCAGGGAACGCGCAGATGCAGCTGCTGCACACTTCTCCCGCTGGACCAAGTCTCCAAACTCGACTAAGCCCTGGGGATCTGGGTCTGGAACTAATTCTTCAGCTACATCGACTGGCGCAGCAGCATCCATATCTCCAGTCGCCCCGTGCGACGCAGCACCAGCCCCATCAACTTCATCCACTTGGCCGCCCGTCGTTCCTGCCCCCCCCACCGTCTCAGCAGTCGGCCGAGCGACCTCAACAGCAGCAGCAACAGCTTCCGACTCGCTCGTCTCCGCGGGCCCAACCATTTTCTTCCAGGCGTCGAGCTCGCGCCGCACATCATCCTTCAAGAGCGCGCCGGAAGAAACCTCCTCCATGCCTCCTGCCGTTCTCGCTGTAGGAGCGCGCCACCTCTTCAGCAACGATGCTCCACCAGCGCGTCGGCGCGCCGCCTCCGCACCCTCTTTCAAGTTCTCCAGAGCCCGCAAGCGCTTCCTATCGTTATGCAACTCTTCATGCAGTACGGTCTCTTCGTCCCGACACTTTCGCTTTCCCAGAAGCTCAGCAACGCCACTGGAGCCCGCAACGCCTTGGTCAGCTGCCGAATCAACATGTACCGATGCAGCGACGTCTCTGCCGCGCAGCTTTCTTCCGCCATCCTTCGTACGAGCATTCTCCCTCTCAGCGTTGCTAAGCTTGCGCCTTCCTTTGAACTCCGCCATCTTTTCTTCAGGAATCGGTCCATCGACGCGACCACACGCCAAGCTCTTGTGATGAGTCTGACACAAATCACCATGCACCCTCGGTTTCTTGCACTGGCCACCTCGAGCGCCGTTCCAAGTTCGACCCATGCAACGACAAGGATCCACAACGTCCGGTGTATACCGCCTCCAGTCCTCACCGAGCGCCATCGCGTCGTCATCGGACATCTTCCTCGACAAGCGCCGCTGCAACCGACGCGGCGGCGGCGGCGGAGCAACGCCAGCAGGAACACCTTCGCTTCCAACGCTGGCGTCACGCGCAACTCCTTCGACCGCAACGCCCACCACCGCTGGCGCGCCAACACCTTCA
>JAAESM010000052.1 GCA_024229395.1 Planctomycetota bacterium
CAACCGCAGCCGCAATCGACTTGGCCTCTTCGTCCGACAGGCGCTTGATGAGAGAGCCTACTTTCCGAGGTGGTCGGCTCTCTCCGTGAGGATCTGGTGGAGGAGGAACGAAGAGTTCACCCTCAGGGTAGAGCGTTGGATCTAGCTCACCATCACCAGCCCCGTCGGCAACTTTCTTTGTGGACTCGGAGGGAGACGCCTGCGCATCAGCAGCAGGGCTCTCCTCCTCGTCACAGGATGACATCTCCAGATCATCAGGGACCTCGTCAACCTCGCCGTCGACACCGCCAACCATGCCATTTGAGAAACTGATCGTCTCGACAAAGTATGGCGTATAGTTGGTGACTCGACTGGCGCTGTGGACTTTGGAGTGGTCCTTGATGGTGATCTCGACAGCGGCCGGGTCTGTGAAGAACATCGGCTTGCCATCGTTGAGATCAGGATGCCAAACGTACGGCTTTCTTTCCTTCAGGACGGTTTGACCTTGAGATGACACGAGTGGACAGCTTTTGGAGAGCAGGTACAGGTTCTCACTGCCAGTGAGATCCGACTGCACTCCTAGCGTTTTGTCGCCCGTGGTCACCTTGGCGCCGGTGGCGAACGTGATGGGATTGGACGTTTTGGCCACCAGATGCTTGATCCCCGTGACTCCCTGCGCCTCGAGAGCAGCAATGGACCCAAGGGGCTCAGCGGCGCCACTGTCAGATATTCTTTCGACAGTGTAGGTCACTTGTCCTGGTAAGGCGTTCAGAGGTGCGCGCGAAGCTGCAGCCTCTGGCGATTCGAACGGGCGTGCGTTGTCCTGACAACAAACGGCTGTCATACCGCACAACTCGCCTGGGGCCAGGGCCGAGCAGTGTTGTTGTTGCGTGTAGTTGCTGCTGTTGCCGTGGTTGTGGTTGCAGTGATCACCATGTGTGCCAAAATGGCGGTGGATGCTGTTGGCCACGTTGTTGCTGTCGTCACTGTGCGTCATGAGCTCGGCATCGAAGTAGTGACTCGGCGTGTCCCGCGCAAAATGCAACGAGTACTCAGCAGCTTCATTGGAAGAGTCTCGGATAGGGCAAGAGTTGCCTCCAAGTACGAGCGAAGCGCCCGCAATGATGGCAACGACGGCGTTCTTCTTTGGTGGAGGGCCGCCTGCCTTGCCACCTTTCGCGACGAGCTGTGCGCGGCGCTGTCGTTCAGCAGCCACAATAGCATCGTCATGGCAAAAGGCGCAGCTGGTGACCTTGCAACTGCCTTTGGCTTTGACCTCAAACATGCAAGGCGTTGCAGCCTTCTTGGCTGCGGACCAGTTAGCAGTGAGGCCCTTGCCGGACTTCTTGGTCTTGCCTTTTCCGCCTTTTCCTCCTCTACCTTTGCCGCCGCCCTTCTTCCCTTTTGTTCCAGGAAGAGCGTTGGCATCGGTTCCGCTTTTGGGCTCTTCTCCTTCCTTGCGCTTCTTTCCGCCAC
>JAAESM010000053.1 GCA_024229395.1 Planctomycetota bacterium
GATCAGGACCCCGGGCCAGAGATAGGGAGTTGAAGCAATGGGTGCACCTGGTGAGAACCTGAAGGTGAACGCGGATCGGCTGTGGGACAGCCTGATGGAGATGGCCAAGATCGGCCCCGGAGTGGCAGGCGGCAACAACCGCCAGACCGTCACGGACGAGGATGGCGAAGGTCGTGCGTTGTTCCAGTTGTGGTGTGAGGCTGTGGGCTGCACAATGGGGTTGGACCAGATGGGCAATATGTTTGCGCAGTATCCGGGCACGGACCCTGATGCGCTGCCGGTTTATGTCGGTTCGCATTTGGACACGCAGCCGACGGGCGGTAAATATGACGGTGTGCTTGGCGTGCTGGCTGGTCTGGAAGTGCTGCGCACGATGAAGGACCTCGGCATCAAGACCAAGCACCCGATTGTTGTGACCAACTGGACCAACGAGGAAGGCACGCGGTATGCGCCGGCGATGCTGTCCTCGGGGGTGTTCGCAGGCATTCACACACAAGAGTGGGCTTATGACCGGGAAGACGCCGAAGGGCTGAAGTTTGGTGATGAGCTGGCGCGCATTGGCTGGCGTGGCGAGGAAGAAGTGGGCGCGCGCAAGATGCATGCGATGTTTGAATTGCACATCGAGCAGGGGCCAATTCTGGAAGCCGAGGGCAAAGAGATCGGCGTGGTTACGCATGGTCAGGGCCTGAGCTGGACGCAGGTGACCATCGAGGGCAAGGACGCGCACACGGGGTCTACCCCGATGCAGATGCGCAAGAACGCCGGCCTCGGCATGGCCCGTGTGCTTGAAAAAGTTGACGACATCGCTTGGAGCCACGCGCCGGATGCCGTGGGCGCGGC
>JAAESM010000054.1 GCA_024229395.1 Planctomycetota bacterium
AGATCAGATCCCCGCGGGCTGGTCCACCGTCGTAGTGGACATCTTCCTGAATGCTGGTCATGGATCCAGTCCGGCGCTTCTCAGAAGACTGTCGCATTCTTCGAGCAACTGTGTGGGTTCGGCTTCCGCGGCTTCCGGGCGAAGACTGATCAACAACCACCGACCCGCCAAGTCGTTGCGCTGTTCAAAACGTCGACGCAGGTGGTCATGCAGAAGCCGCCTGAGCCGGTTCCGCTTGACGGAACGTTTGCTCACCTTGTTGCTGATCACCAGGGCGCAGCGGCAGGTTCTTTCCTGGATGCCCCGCAACTCCCGGCGAAGCAAGTTGGAGTCACCTGCAGCGACCCGCAGAACCATCAAGGTTCCGTGTTGTCGCTTGGAGGACCGGTGCAAACGGTTGAAGCATCGATGCCCGCGCAAACGCATGGAGGCGGGAAGGACCATCAACCAATCCTGTTTGGAGATGCCGAGGTTGGGATGAATCCGATGGATTCATCCCAGACCATCAAGCTGCGAGGCGGGCGCGGCCGCGCTTGCGACGCGTGCGGATCACACGGCGGCCGGTGTGGGAGCGCATCCGTACACGGAAACCCGAGACGCGCTTCCTCTTGCGGTTTGTTCCCCCGAGGGTGCGCTTGGTCATGGACGTCTCCTGGCTACCGGCCGATCTGAATCTGGGATTTTATCAGTCAGTCCACGCTGATCAGCCAGCTGCCGCG
>JAAESM010000055.1 GCA_024229395.1 Planctomycetota bacterium
AAGTCGCCGGTATGACCGACTTGCGGGGAGCCGGTTCAACCAGCGATGCTTCGTCGACTTACGATCAGTGGCTGGCTGGGCAATTGCAGGCACCGCTGACCGCGCCCTGTCCCCAGTTGAATGGTGCGGCGGACTACCTCATCGCTTTGGATAAGAATGTGCGTCGTGCTTTGGCGGGCGAACTCACGGCGCAGAAAGCTTTGGATGAGGTAGCTGAGCAATGGGACAATCTCACTTCTGCTTCTGGCAAGGACAAGCAGATTAGGGCATGGCGGATGGCACAGGGCATGCGGGCTTAGCTGATGCGGTCGGCGCAAACGATCGGTGCAAGTGGGTGGGTGCCGTGATATCTTGTTAACTGGTTCAGCGCATTAAAAAAGGCACGTGATTAACACGTGCCTTTTTCGTCTGTTCATTTCGTTGCCATGCCGGCAGCCGAACTACTCGTCGCCCGCTTCTTCGGAAGTCGCGGCAGCGGCAGTTGTCTCTACTTCATCATCTGCTTCATCATCATCAAAAGCAGGCTTCTCGGCAGCAACACTTCCGCGGTCGTTTTTGCCGACCAATTCCAGGATGGCTCGTTGACCAGCATCGCCGAGTCGTGGCGTTGCCAGTCTCAGGATGCGGGTGTAACCGCCTGGGCGATCGACATAACGTCCAGCGATGGAGTCGAATAGGATTTTCGCAGCTTCTTTGTCACCGATCAGTTGGATGACTCGTCGCCGCGCGGCGACAACTGGCGCACGGGCAGAGGCCCATTTCTGCCACTCGTCACTCTGACGCCATTTTTTCCACTCATCACTGCCACGTTCAGCCGAAGTTTCCAGCTTTTCGGCAGCTTCCGCTGACGGAATGGTTTTCTTGGCGATGGTGATACACTTCTCAACGAGAGGTCGTACCTCCTTCGCCTTGTGGATAGTGGTCGTGATACGGCCAGCTACCTTCGGTGCATTCTCATCGAGGCTGGCGTCTCGTTCGGTCAAAAATAGCGCGCTCGCCAGGTTCTTGAGCATCGCTTTGCGATGGCTCGGGCTTCGTCCCAGGGTGCGGCCTCGTCTTCGGTGACGCATGGCATCAAGTCCGTCA
>JAAESM010000056.1 GCA_024229395.1 Planctomycetota bacterium
GCGTCTTCTGGCGCGCAGCCAGCTGACAGCGCAGCCACCGCACTTCGAGCGCTGCAGAGTTCTGGCCAGGACGCTCCTGTGGACGAAAGCAAGCAGACCACGGCTGCAGCGTCATCCAGAGAGCGGACTTTGACGGTGACCACCACTACGCTCGAAGACTATGCCTGGCGCGGCAATCACCCGCTGCTGAAGGACATGAGCTGGTCAACTTATGGCATGTGGGTCTACAGAGTGGAGATCCCACCGCGCGCCGAAGTCTCAGTACGATCAGCCGTGCTGAGATTCGTCGACATCTACTTCGACCAAGACTACAAGTTGGCAAACACTCACATGCAGAGAATCTCGACGGAACCTCGTGTGCCGATGTTCGAAGGCTTCACCATGCCATCTGTCACCATGGATGCCGAGCGGAATGCTATGTACAAGCAATTGCAGTGCAGGCCTTTCTCCGTGCCGGAGGGGGACCAGAGCCCAGACGAGAAGATGCTAGAAGCGTTCAAGCCTTTCTGTGCGGCGCCGCCCGTGCAAGAACGTCATGACGTCTCCTTGTGGGCATCTGCAGCTTTCTCGAAAGCTTTCGTGACGTGGCACACCGAGGCGAAGAAGCACGCATTGCTTGCAGCAGAACGCTTTCTGCGACGGTTTGAGTATCCATCTCTGTGGGAAACTCAAGAGATGCAAGACATGCTAGCAGAGCTCTGCGACGCAAGCGGTAAACAAAAAGAGAGCATCGATGGTAATGGTGTCGTCGTCCTCGAGGCAGCACGCCAACGGGATCCCGATGCCGACC
>JAAESM010000057.1 GCA_024229395.1 Planctomycetota bacterium
CTTCTTCGTCGTCGTCTTCTTCAGTTTCCCCTTCCTCCTCCTCTTCCTCTACCTCCTCCTCTTCTTCATCCTCTTTCTCTTCCTCTTCCTCTTCATCTTCCTCTTCCTCTTCCTCCACCACTTCCCCTTCCTCCATCCCTTCCTCTTCATGTTCCTCTCCCTCTTCCCGTCCATCTTCCTCTACCCCTAACTCTTCCTCTTCCTCTTCCTCTACCTCCACCTCTCCACCCCCCACATCCTCCGCCTCCTCGGCTTCTCCTTCCGCGTCATCACAATCGTTCTGCTCCGCTCCAGCGTCTGCGCTTTGCACAGCAACATATTGCGCCCCATCGCTAACGTCCAACCAAAAGAAATGGCCTGGCCCGAACACTTCGCCTTGCTGCACTACTCGCCACTCGTAACCGTCAGGCGCCTCCACACTCTCGCCCAGCTCAGCCCGCTCCTTTTCCGCTTCACGACGCGCGAGCGCTTTTTCGCCACCGCGGTCATACAAAGCGCGCAAATCTGCGCAAGTCAATACCGCCAAAGCATCACCCAGAGCTTTAAACATTTCAACGTCGCCGCCCTTGTCTGGATGATGCAAGAGGCTCACGCGCCTGTACGCTTTCCTGATGCTGTCTTCGCTTGCGTCGCGCGGCACGCCCAGCAAAGCGTACATTGCTTCACCGCGCTCCGGCTTTTCCCACGTAGTCGCTCCAGCCAGCAAATCCCAATAATAGAACTTCGACGAAGCATTGTCCCATACGACGCGCCACCCTTCCGGCACCAGTTCCGGCTCTTCCCACGTCACCTCCTCGTATTTTTCGTCGAAGAAATAAAAGCAACCCCATTCAGCGCTCCACACTGCACACCAACCTGCAGGCAAACGCGGCGGCGGAGGCGGCGGCGCAGGCGAAGTCGGAAACGCTGGCCCTGAGACCACATCAACGTCGGGAGCGCTCGACGGAAGCGGCAAATCTCTCCGAGAACCCGCTCGACACTGCGCAACCCACGACGAATAAGCTTGAAACACAACATTCCAGCTCGAAGGCTTCACGTGTCCAATGCTGTCAGCAGTTTCCAACCCAGCAAGCTCACGCGCACCTGTGACTGCTGCGACCCCCGCGCGCTCAAACCTTTGCCTCAAGATCTCGACGTCGTGGTCGTAAGCCGCAATTTCAAGAGCGCTCCACTTAGGCGATTCATACTTCCACGTTGACGAAGAACCCCCAACGACAGCGAAGCATTTCTCAGCGCGGCACCGCATACCATCACATAAATCTTCCGCCGCCCTGTAGCAATCTGCCTTGCGCGAGTCAAACTTCCACCGGTGGTCAAACAAATCATTCCCGCACACAATCGCGACGATCACCTTCAGATCATATGGCACATGCTCCAACAATTCTGCAAACGAAGCCGCCCTCGCATCACTCGGCTGACACAACGCCGCACCACCAGAACACACCGCGACGAAAATCAAGCCCGTCTCTCGACGCAATTGCGCGAGCAACTCTGGGAGATACTTCACCGTCCCTTTCCTGCTCCTCATATAATAAAACGAATCAACAACGAAGGCTCCGTCCACCGAATGGCCGCCATAACCATCGGGGTAGAAAATCTCTACTGCGGGCGCACGATTCCTGAGCGGCGGCGCAACGTGGTCGCTCGTAGCTTGCAAGGAGGACGTCGCTGGCACCGGCGGCAACCAATCCTGCTCAGACGCCGCGCACTTCCGTTCGACCCACTTTTCTGCTTCGATGTGCGCACTCGTTCTAAAGTGCTCCTTCGCATCACCAAACCGCGCGCGCTTCGCCTTCAGCGAACAAGCAGCGCACTCACCCCATCCACCTTGCACGCGCCGCAAGGTCTCGCACCGCGCTTCAGCTAGAGCCTGCTCAAAATCGTCACTACCTTCACTCGACGATTCCTCCGACGTTTCTGTCCACATCTGAACTTGCTGATATTCGAAGACAGTCGCAACGCAATCCGCTTCAGCTTCGACGTAAAGGACATCATCGTCAACGACACGGACTGGATCATTCTCATCGTCAACGACATCTTCGTCCAATACATCGCCGTCATGCAAAGCAACATCTACTGCGAGCAGCTCACCGTTGACAATCCCACGGACGGCAGCCGCTTCGAAATCAACGCCCGAGCCCCGCCCGCAGCACAACCACAAGCAACAAAACGCCAGCAATTCGTCGCCGATGCTTGCAAACCGGCAACGCTTATCCAATCGCACTCGAGACCGGCGAAACCGCGCAGCAACGCCCAGCTTGCGCGGCAGCGCGCACATGGAGCTCGCGCCTTCCACCTTCTCCTGCTCGACACCAACGTCATTACCTAACTTCTGCAAAGCGTCCTCCGTCAAACGAAACGCGCGCTTTGTTGCAATCAACTCGCCCTCGGAGCGAACACCGCGCGAAACACGCGCGCTGCGCCAGCCCCGCAACTGACGCTTCGTCGGCACCTGCTTAGCAGCTGCCGCGCACCTCAGCTTTCCCACAAAAGCTGCGCCCACGTCCTCACCCCCCCCTTCGCCCTCCTCGACGCTTTCCTCGCCTCCATCGCACTCCTCCACATCGCTCAAATCTTCTTCCTCCTCCCCGCGAACCTCCTTCAGGAAGCGACGCTGGCTCAACTCGAAATCCCAGTCTTCGCCTTCACCAAACGTGTCATCATTGAACGCATCATCCCCACGCTCCGCGTCTTCGCGCGCTTCCATACGAGCTAACAACTCGTCGTCCAAACTCCACGCGCACCGAGCTTCGCACGCACGGCGCGCTCGCCCCACGAACAACACAGCAGGGTCATTACCGAAAACCTCCTGCGCACCGTCCGGCGCCGGCGGCGGCGCGCACTCCGGCGCAGGCGGAAGCAAGCGCCCGCCCACGTACTGCCAGACGCCAGGCACGCGCGTCGGCGGCGGCACTGGCACCGCCACGTACGCGAAGCCTGCCGGCGCCGGTGGCAACACTGGCGCTTTCTCCCCAGCTCCGACGAAGCACA
>JAAESM010000058.1 GCA_024229395.1 Planctomycetota bacterium
CCAGCACAGCGCACAGCCTCGGGAGTTCGAACAATGCTCAGCGTGCATCTTCAACCAGGACAACATCGCAGGCAAGCGCAGCAACACCTGCAAAAGACACGGCATGACTGCATCGTTCTCTCCAGCAACCATGCCGCGCAAAAACACGGCCGTTGGAACTTCGCCGTCCCAACCGTCCTCCCCCCATCCGTCCAAGCACACCTTGGACAGCCGCGGCAGCTCTTCA
This sequence comes from Planctomycetota bacterium, assembly GCA_024229395.1. Taxonomy (GTDB): domain Bacteria; phylum Planctomycetota; class UBA1135; order UBA1135; family UBA1135. The sequence continues at coordinate 227 of JAAESM010000058.1, forward strand.
TCTTCCAATCTGCCCTCCTGCCACAGACTCCGAGGACCAAAGGCAGCCTGCAACCTCTGTTCTCCACGTCGCGCTCGCAGCAAGACAGCCTCACGCTGCTCGCGCCACGCTGCGATTCTTTTTTCATCTGCAGCATGCTGGCGCTCGCAGGCCTTGTCCTCCCTGCCCTGCTTCAGCCACTCGAAGCTCGACACCTGCTCCTCGCGGGACAAGATGTCGCGACGAGCCACCACCCTCGCCCTCCGAGCTCTCGCCATCGCCGAAGCCGCACGACCAGAATCCTTGAACGTATCGTGACAGTCGACCACCCCCAGAACTGGATGGTGGTCGGACAAGAAAAATTCGCTGCCACCATAAAACGTCTTGCGCTGCCCCACCAAGAACGTCTCAGCCCAAACACGTCCAGCAAAGAGCAGTCTGTCATAACGCAAGCCGAAACCTTGATAGTCGCAATGCGCGTCGAACTTGTTGCCTCTTGCTCCCCAAGAACACCCTGAGTAGCAGGCTTCATGCAAGCCACTCTTCTTGCAAACTTCTAACGCTTCGTCGTCCTTACAATTCGTGTCTCCAAGAATCAGCACGCCACTCTCTTCGGCTTCTTGCGCGAGTCGCGACAAGATGCGAGACCTCGCAGGAGCCTTGGACATTCCAGAAGGCAAATGCACAGCAGCCACGGTCATGTCTTTCCCAGAATCCTCGCTCGAACTGCGAACGAGCACTTTGCACGCAAGCACCCCCTCCACGTCCTTCTGAACGTCAGAGAATTCCAGCTTCTTGCGAAGATACAACTGAACAAAGCCGCAATGGCTTCGAGACGCTCCCACGAAATTGTACCATGGCTGTAAGCTCTCAAGCGCCTCCGGCGATGAAACTTCTTGCAGCGCCACCAAATCACAGTCCCACCTCAGCACTTCATGTTCCAAAGCAGCTGCTTGATCTGCCGACGACCAACTCTCCGGCGCCTGAGCAGACCTGCGACCGCCGCTTACGTTCCAAGTGGCAGCTGTCATCAGCTTCTGCGCTGCACCCTCGGACCCAGAGGGCCTGTCGTGGCGGACATTGCCAAGTGTTCCTCCCAGCACGCCGCCGCCACTGCTGCGCATGGAGGGCACGACTCCGAACATGGACAGCAGTTTTTTCGCCTCGTCTCGAACAACATAAGAACTGAGATCGGACAACGCCCTGCCCCCTGCCTCTTGTCGGAGATGCATGAAGACGCATGCGAACACGACGAAACAATCTGGCAGAAAAGTCGCACTTTCGAAGTCCAGGGAAGTCTGACCAGCTTGGCGTTGCACGAGACCAGCCAACATGCCCAACACGCACGCACTCCTCTGCGTCGACACCTGGCAGTCAGGCAACTGTCCCTGGACAACCACCGGTGACACTATGTCGCTGCCAACCCCATGAATCAGTGCGTGCACGAAGGTCGCTACTCTTTGGTTCAGAGACCTACGCGCCGTGCGATCGTACACACAAACTTCCAGTTGCCTGGCGTCTCCTAACTTGACAGCGTGACCACCACTTGCCTGCACAGAAACGAGCACCCAATCTCTCGGAGTCGCAACGTCATCCACTGCAACAGGAATCAGCAGCAAGGAACGACCCTTTGCTTCCTCTGGATTCCAACACTCCCGCCAACGCCTCACAACGTCAGAGAAGCCCTCCAAGGAGGTTGCCACACCAATCACCTTCCCCAACGTACTGCTGCCAACAATCACCGACAGCCCCATCTCGGTCGTAATCCTGGCCAGTAGCTTCAAGAAGAACTCCAGCATGCCTTTATCCAACCGACCTCGTCGCAAAGAGTCCTCCTCGTACACGCTCACGCGCCAGCCGTCTAACTTCAGGAATGACCCACCTCTAGCAGAATCAACGGGCAACTTTTCCCTCGCAGCCGCCTTGTCCAACCGAGTATGCAACCTATGCGGAATCAACGTCCCCAATGCTCCTCTCATTGCAGGCATGTGCAGCTCGCCCAACTCTCGTGGCAGGCGCTCCTCGATCAGTCCGTCCCAAGTTCCACACTGCCCCAGCCTGCGGCGCACCAACCTCGCAACCTCCTCGTAACGATCCGTCTGCTCGTCGTCTTCACCTGCCACCGATCGAAGGACACTCTCTGCATCGACCTCAAGTCCTTCGTCTTGCGCAACAATCAAAAGCTCCTCGGCCATGTCGCACTCCCGAGCAGAAACCTGCCGGCGACGCTTCTTGTCGAGCAAACGCTGAGAGACCGACTCCAAAAATGCCTCTCGTTCTTCGTCCTGCCCGGCCAACTCTCGTGAAGCATCACGAAGCAATGTCTCGTACACAGGCTCCCCATCAGGCCACAGCCATGCATCATCGTCGACGAAATTACCAGTCTCTCGCAGCGTCGCACGCTGTCTCTCGGCAACACGGCGAAGACTTCGTAGCAAAGACTCCGCCGCGTCAGCCTCGCTCTTCGTCCAGATGTCCTCTTCGCAAAAGCCATACCGCCTGATGGTCGCCGACGAACGCTCCTGCAGTCGAAGCTCCCAGCGCCGCCTGCTTCTGAAGGCAGCCGTGTTCTTCGCTTTCATGAAGTGCTCATACTCCGGCAGGTCTTCCTCGAACACGAGATCCCACGGATGCCTCACTCGCGTGCAAGCAACGAACGCTAAACCTGCCACACCAACAGTCTTTGTCGACAAATGAACACGCGCCGTGTCCAGCGTCATGCCCTGCGCCTTGTAGTGCGTAAGAGCCCAAGCCAGAACCAAAGGGTACTGCTCCCGGTATACGCTGTCCTCGCTCGTCGAAAACACCTTCTGTCGAAAGATGGGTACCCATCTTTTCCTTTCTGGTTCAGTCGGGAAAAAGCTCCTCTCGCGACCTTGCTCATCCTTCAGGTTCAGGTTGTCGAATTCGACCAACAAGCACAGGGGCGACCGCAGCCTCGAATCCGATGAGTTCGGATCGCCACCTGCTGGCCACATGTACCCTTTCAGATTCCCAAGTGCCCCATTCATCAGACCGGCTTCAGGCCACAGGTTCTCGGTCAGCAGAACCCGCGCCTCTTCGCACATCAACAAGTTCGCTTCCAACCCGCGGAAATCATCCGAGTCGAGCTTCTCTGGCTGCAGATGCTTATCCTTCTTCGGCTTGTCATGATACGCACCCAGAGAAACTATTGGCTTCCCAGTGCGTGCGGACAGCTCTTCCAACTTCATCTGATTCACACGATTTGCCCCCACCTGCCCAGTGGAACGATCCACCTTCGTGTCCATGAGCAAGGGCCCCCTGTCACATCGAGCTAGTTGCCGCCGGCCCTCTTCGGTCTGCTGTAAAGCGCTGCGATTCCTCCGAGCCAGCCAATCACGTTGCGAAGGTGTCCACGTGCAATCAGCCATGCCTCTTGTTGCATCAAGAAACTTGACCGCATCCTCAGCGTACAAGGCCTGCTGCTCTGCCGACAAGCTACTATCAAAATCGGTATATCTGTGCACCTTGCGCAATATCACTACGTCCTTACAGCTGTTCCTGACCCCCATCCCCATCCGCACCAGCTTCTTGGCGCTCCAAGCTCCAGGAGGCACGCGATCTGCAGTCTTGGGCTTGTTTTCAGCCTTTCCCCCATACTCCCCTTCCTGATACAGAGGCTCGTCACCGATGGGCGGGCACTGCTTCGGATCGCCACACAACACCGTGTCCTTGTCGCCCATGTACACCTCGGACCCATCATAAGCGGGAATGCTGCCCAAGTGATCCCGAACTTTGAACTCGATCTTGCCGAGCATCCTGCGGCCTACCATGCTCATTTCGTCCAAAACCCAGAGCCGAGCCCGCTGCATCCTCTTCTTCTTGATCTTGTATCTCTCCGACGTCCTGTTCGCAGCTGGTCCGCAATATCCAACTGGCACCCCAAACACGCGGTGCAGCGTCGAAGCCCCAAACTTCAACTGGAACGACGCACATCCTGTCGGCGCACCCAACTGAACGCAAAACCGTACGTCCTCTTTCATCTCTTGATCCATGGCGCGTAGCTTGGCTGCTACGACCCCGCGAAGACGCGCAGCGTCGATCGTTTCCTGGTGCTTGCGCCTCACCACCGCCCGCTTGCTGGCCACAAAACTGCGCACCGTTCGCGACTTGCCTGTCCCTGCAGTGCCAATCAAAAAGAAACGCCTCGCCTGACTTCCCCGAGAAGGCTCAGCGCTCACAGCCTCACGGCCTGCAGCAATGTCATGGGCGAATCTTTGCCAGGCATCCAAATCATGGCGCTCCACGGCATCAGCG
>JAAESM010000059.1 GCA_024229395.1 Planctomycetota bacterium
GGAATCGTGAATCATAGAAAAGAACTCGATGCCCTTGGAAGTAAGGTCATCTACGCAGAGGCTCATGTGAGCCGCATCGAGCGAATGTACCCAGTTGGGTGGCATGGCTGTCAACGCTTGGTCGCAGTCATATTCATCAGTGTAGTAGCCGAAGCGAAGAACGAACTGCTTGTCCCACAAGGAAACAGCGCTTTGCTTCTGTTGTCTTGGGTTGTACTTGTTGATGACAAGGAACCCGGATGGACTTTGCCACTGCATGGGCTTGTCCACCTCGCCGCCCACCCAACCGCAGAGCAACTGGACATACTTCTTGCCGTGGTTGCAGTGCTCCATCTGAACGTCCTTGGAAGCGATGATGAGTTGGCCCATCTCGTTTGCAGCCTGATGGATGTTCAGGCTCAGGGGCAGCACCCAGTCCAGGTGCTTCTCCTGAAGGACGTACTGTCGAACCGAGTGGTCGGAGATGCCGTAGGGATCGCACATCACCGATCGCTTGACCACCTTGCGGGGGATCATGCCCTCGTAGTGTCCGAGGAACCGGTTACGCCAGTCGTTGGGATCAGTAGCACACAGGTCGGTGCAACCGTCGGCCACAAGCTGATACACATCGTTCGGCTTGTCGGTCGGGGTCAGGTTGACCTGCGGACCA
>JAAESM010000060.1 GCA_024229395.1 Planctomycetota bacterium
GACTGGGGTAGTGCGAACCATTCACCACCGCAGACGCGGCTTGGAAGGATGTAATCCCTGGCGCCTTCTGGTGTTGAGCGGGTCAGTATCGGAGTTTCCACTTCGATAAAGCCTTCGTCTTCAAGGAATCGCCGTGCCGTTTGGATCGTTTGGGCACGCAAGCGCAGGTTGTCGTTCATGCGCTTGCGTCGCAGAGCTAAGAAGCGGTGGCGGAGGGGCAGTTCTTCGCGCGTGTTTTGCTCGTCATGCACACACACAGGAAAGGGCAGCGTGCCCTTCACCCTGTTGAGCACATGGATGCTGCTCGCTAAAACCTCCACCGCTCCGGTGGCCAGGCGGTCATTCAGCGACTCACCAGGACGGGCCCGAACCAAGCCCTCGACTTGCAAGACGGTTTCACTGCGCAAGTGTTCGGCAACGGCAAAGGCATCAGCACCTAAGTCGGGATCCACGGTGATTTGAACCGTGCCGCTGCGGTCGCGCAGGTCGATAAAAATCACCCCGCCATGGTCGCGGCGACGATCCACCCAGCCGCAGAGCTGAACGGTTTCGTCGATGTGCGTGTCGCGCAGGTCGCCGCATCCGTTGCTGCGCATGGGAGTTTCGCTGGAGAGAGGCGAGTTTCCCA
>JAAESM010000061.1 GCA_024229395.1 Planctomycetota bacterium
CACCGCTCTTTGATGGAGCGCAATGAATCCACTCCAATGGATTCTGTCGTGGACTTTGTCCGCGAAGCGCTTTGCCCCAAAGTGAGCCTGCCAACCGCGTTTAGTTTGCGCAAAGGCATTGAGCGAGAGCACGAAGAGATCATCCAATTGTCCGCCCAGCAGTGCAAAGTGCTTTCACCGCTGCAGAGAAATCGGCGACTGGCGGTGCGTGGCGGTGCAGGTACGGGCAAGACTTTGTTGGCACTGCATAAGGCGCTGAGCTTTGCGCGGCAAGGTGTGCCAACTTTGCTGACTTGCTTCAATCGCGTATTGGCAGAATCCATGCTGGCGATCGCCAAGGTTGCTTTAAAGGCAAGTAAAGATGAATGGGTGCTGGAGAGCGATTACTTGAAAGTGCAAACGCTGCCGGATTACGCTGCCAAAATCGTGCTTGGCAGCGCGGGTAAAGCAGAGGAGCAAGACGCGGAGTTTTGGCGTACGCTGCCGGAGACCTTTGCGGCGTGGTGTGATCAAAACGATTTGCCGCCGGAGTTGGCGCTGGGTGCGGTAATGCTCGATGAAGGGCAGGACTTTGGCGCGGCGTGGTGGAAGGTGATTCCGCGGTTGTTGGAGAACCCAGAGGAAGATTATCTGTGGGTGTTTTTTGATAACAATCAGGCCATTTATGCCGAGGGCCTGGGCGACGACGCCCGTGCTTTCCTGCCTGGAGCCGCGGAGGTCGATTTGAATGAGAACTTCCGCAATACGCGCGAGATTCATGCAGCGTTTCAGAAGTACAACGCTGGTGAAGAGCAGCGTGCGCTGGGGCCTGCTGGGCGCGCGCCGGAGTGCGTGAAAGTGAAAGATGTGCAAGAGCAGGAAAATGCTGGCGGGGTGCTTGAGGCCGTCGGCCAAGTGGTGAAGCGGTTGGTCGAGCAAGATGGCATTGCACCGGAGAAAATCGCGGTGCTCACGCCGAGCCGCAGTGCCAGTGTTCTGTTTGTAGAGGAACTTGGCGGGTATGCCACGCAGACGTCGGGCAAGATCCAAGCCGGGCGCGTGGTGGTGGAAACGATTCATAGTTTCAAGGGGCAGGAGAGTCAGGTGGTTGTGCTGGCCGAGATGGCGTTGGCGCCAGATGACCAGGCGGTTCGGTTGCGTTATGTGGCAATGAGCCGCGCGGTGCATCATTTAGTTTTGGTGGTATGACATCGAATGACATAGCTGTTAGGTATCCTGGTTTGCGTGAAAGAATCGCATAGAATCAACGGTAGAGATTTCCCATGTTCGTATTTCCCCAATGCGCTGGGTGGAGTTTTGGATTTGCTGGATTCCAGTATTTTTACGCCTGGGTATTTGTCGTACCCCACGCGGGCGGCATTCCAGCTGCAGATGTTGGATAAAACCTTGAAGACCTTGGCGCAAGCTACGAAACGTGCAAATGCGATTGCCGATTCAGTGCTGAGCATGTCGGCGCGGGAAGATTTCACATGTTTGGCCGAGCAAGAGTTAGCATGCTTACGCCGTACGGTAGAAAACCTGAACACCCAGTGCGCAAATGGTCATTGCGGTGAGTCGTAATCCCATTTTCATTACTTTTTCATGACTCACCCTAAGCCGAGGTATCTCACGAAATCACGCTTCAAGCTCGCCAACGAGTGCCCAGCGAAGCTATTTTACACGGCCAAGAAGGAAGTGTATGCCGACAAGAGTTTTGATGATGACTTCCTCGCGGCATTGGCCGAGGGTGGCTTTCAAGTAGGGGAACTTGCGAAGGCGATGTATCCCAGTGGTCACGATATTGAAGATCTCGATTACGAGACTTCTCTGAGGAAGACCGCAGAGCTGTTGGAGCAAGAGAATGTGGTGATTTTCGAACCGGCGTTCTTGTTTGAAGGCTTGTTCGTGCGCGTCGATGTTTTAGTCAAGGAAGGCAATTCGGTACAGCTCCTTGAAGTGAAGGCAAAGTCATGCAGCGGTGCCGATGAATCTCAGTTCTTCAATAAGAGGAAGCCGGGCATTGCTGGGAAGTGGCTTCCCTATGTGGAAGATGCCATCTTCCAGCACCATGTTCTTTCCGGCGCGCACCCGGAGTGGGATGTACGGCCCTATTTAATGCTGATTAACAAAGAGGCCACTTCTCCAACCAACGGCCTGCACCAGAAGTTCCTTTTGCAGCGTGATAAAAAGGGCTACTCGAAGTGCATCCAGACGGCGCCGTTGAACAAGGCAGAACTGGAAAGCGGGGTCTTGGTGGCCGTTCCTCTGGATCATTGTCTTGAGGTTGTTCGCGACCAAAGCAACTATGGCCCAGGTGGCGCCTGGGATTTCCACGGGTGGATTGCGCACCTTGCGAAGAAGTATCAAAAGGATGAGCGCATTTGGGCGGCCCCAACTAGCAACTGCGGCAAATGTCAGTTTCAAGCCAGCAAAGAAGAGCTTTCTGGTGGCAAGCGATCGGGCTTCCACGAGTGTTGGAAGAAGGCCTTCGATTTGAAGGATGCAGATTTCGGAAAGCCAACAGTGCTTGAAGTTTGGCTCACGCAAAAGAAAACCACTTGGCTTCAGGAGCAGCGTGTATTTCTTGAGGATCTTTGTGCCGAAGACTTCGATGACCCCGTCAACCTTGGCGGCGCAATGGAAAGCAAGGAGCGCCAATGGCTGCAGGTGCACAAGAGCCAACAAGGTGATGAAAGCCCTGAACTGCGTCGCGAACTCAAGGATGAGATGGCCAGTTGGGAATACCCCCTGCACTTCATCGATTTCGAGACGATGTCGCCAGCCATTCCAATGCACGCAGGTTGCCGACCCTACGAAGTATTGGCTTTTCAGTTTTCACACCATGTGGTGGAAGAAGATGGGTCCCTGCGGCATGTGGGGGAGTACATCGAGCCCACGCGCGGCGCATTTCCGAACTTCGATTTCGTACGTGCGCTCAAGAAGGAGCTGGAGAATGACAACGGCACAATCTTCCGCTACGCAGACCATGAAAACACGGTGCTGTGCGGGATACGTCGGCAGCTGAAGCGTCAGCGCCATGATCATGCTGACGCCGAGGAGCTGATTGCCTTCATTGAATCCATCACGCATCCAACCGGGCGCGATGCGGGCGAATGGGATGCCGGTCCGCGGGATATGGTGGACCTGCTTGCCATCGTGAAGAAATACTATTTCGATCCGCGCATGAAAGGCTCAAACTCCATCAAGCAAGTCTTGCCGGCGGTGTTGAACAGTTCGGAGTTCCTGCAGCAGAAATACCAACACCCCGTCGACAGCCTGAACTTCACGGATCAAGTGTGGCTGAAGCATGAATATGGTGAATTTGTGGATCCATACCACTTGCTTCCAACCATGTTCGAGGGCTTCAGCGCTAAAGACCGCGCCTTGCTGCTCAGCAATGACGGCGAACAGGAACACGGCAGCTCTCTCAATAACGGTGGCGCTGCAATGACGGCATTCGCGCGCATGCAGTTCACCGAGATGACTGAGAAGGAGCGAGAGCACCTTCGGGCAATGTTGCTGAAGTATTGCGAGCTCGACACACTCGCCATGGTGATGATTTATGAAGCTTGGCGTGATTGGTTAGCCCCCTTTTAGGTGTTAGCCAAGCCTGTGCAATCATCAGCAACGCGACATCGCCTTCGCTTCTTCGCGCACGCGTTCCTTCAACCACTTCGGCGCAACCACTTTCGCTTGCGCGCCCCAGCGTAATACCCAGGACAGCGCTTCCTTGTCGCCGTCGATGGGCAAGGTGATCGTTAGGCCACCGTCGCGATGTTCGGCGATCTCCTGCTGCGGATGCCACTCACGTTCTCGGATCCACTCCGAAGATTCCGGTGTAAAGCGCACCTTGACGTTGATGGATTTCCCACCGTGTGCGACAAAACGCGCGAAGGCTTGGCGTGCAGAACGATTTGAGTCCGTCGGCATCGGCTGGAAGTACTTGCGTAAGGTTTCCGCACTTTGAATCCGAGAGAGGGCGTAAGTGCGTGTTTCTGACGAGCCGGTGCGCCTAGCGAGTAAGTACCAATCGCCCATGCGGCAAGCCAGGTGCACGGGTTCGACTTCGCGTTCGGTTGGCCGGGGATGGCCGGCGGCTTGGTAAAAAAGGCGCAGCACCTGGTGATTGCGCAAACCGCCAACCAAAGTGCGCCACACTCTGGAACTGATCGCGCGTGGATGCCCGCCGTGGAAGGAGACTTTGTCTGCAATGAGTGCCGGATCAAGATCAATGGGCTCTACCAGAACGCCTTCCAGTTTGTCGAATAGTTGGCTTAACCCCTTTGCGATTGGAGTGCCGTGGAATTGCCCGGCCATGCCAGCAGCAACGACCAAGTGGAATAGCTCCGATTCGGTGAGTTGCACAGGGCGCAGCTGCCATTCATCTTCGGTGAGTACAAAGGTCCGCCGCGAACTGTCAAACTCAATCGGCGCGTGATAATCATCGCGGAGTACATCGAGATCGCGATGAATCGTTCGCACACTGACTTCGAGTTCGACCGCTAAGGTTTCAGCAGTAACTTTATTCCTTTGTTTTAAAATCGAGATAATTGCATTCCATCGAGCAGATTGGGAGCGATTGCCGGACATTTTCTTATTGTATGACATTGGATGGCATAGTTATGTGTCATCTTATGAATATGGAGGACTCCCACTATGCCTAATGGAAGAAGCGGCGGCTATGCCGTAAACACACAGAGACTCATTGCAGTTCTTCAGCAGCTCAATGCGCAAGATTTGGTTGGGCCTCATTACGGTGACCGAGATTTCGGTGAGCCGATTACCGCTGCCGTAATGTTGGCGGCTGCGGAATACACGGCGCAACCATCTTTGCTGGTGGAGGAGCAATACGGTGCTTGGTACATCGTGCGGCTGCCTGATTTTGGGGTGACTGTAAAGGAAAGCAGCCCCTTGTTTGAGGGGTTGGTTCAGACAATCAAACAAACCTATGAAAATCGCCAGGCCCCATCCGAAGATATTGCCCGCCCAATTGAGCACTGCTACTGGGTATCGCCCGGGAAACTTTTAGCGGGTGAATATCCTGGAGCATTGGATCCTGAGGTTGCAAAGAAAAGAATCCAGGCACTGAAGGACTGTGGGGTGGAAGCCTTCATTGATCTGACCGAAGAGCGCGATGGCTTAGAGCCATACGCTGACTTGGTGAAGCCGGCTTCGTATCAGCGCTTTGGCATTCGCGATGTTTCCACCCCAGAATCTCCGGAGGTCACTCTTGCGATTTTGGACGCAATCGATGAACACATTGCGGCAGGGCGTTTGGTTTATGTGCACTGTTGGGGTGGCGTCGGCCGCACTGGAGTTGTCGTGGGTTGTTGGCTATCGCGGCATGGAATGGAACACGAAGCTGCGGTCGAACGCCTCGCCGAGCTTTGGAAGCAGTGTCCGAAATCAGCGTCGCGTAAGTCGCCGGAGACAAGCAAACAGCAACGCTACATCAAGAGTTGGATGGAGCCATCGCCACGCATGAAAAGAAGTAGATAACAATGAAAATCCGCACTCTCATGGAAGGACTTGCCGCAGGAGATGCTCTTGGGGTAACGTCAGAATTTCAATCACTCGAAAAAGTGCGCTTGACATACTTGCTGCAGAAATTCAGCGGTTGGCCATTCGAGCCGATTGGGGGAGGCCCATTTGGGTTCCGCGCGCGGCGCCCAACCGATGATGCAGAAATGGCGCTGGCAATCGTCAACGCATGGGATGAGTCGGTGGAGAGGGAAGGGGTATCGCCACGTTTTGATGGAGAGCGGGTCGCTGCGAACTTCGTGAAGTGGTTGGAGTCGGATCCGCGTTACATCGGCCTTACTACACGCGCAACCCTGAAGGCAGTTCAGGCGGGAGCACCGTGGCACCAGGGGGGCGTAAATTTTGGCAACGCAATCCAAAGGCGTGGAGCAATGGTTCGTTAATGCGCAATGGTGTGGTTGCTGGAACGGGTGAAGATGATTATGCAATCTTTCGCCATACTTTGCTTCATGGACCTTGCCGAAGAACACTCCGAACACGAGCTGGAGCGGGCCCTTGTTCAGAACCTGCGCAGTTTCCTCACCGAACTTGGCGGTGATTTCGCGTTCGTAGAAAGTCAGTACCGCTTGGAGGTTGGGGGCCAGGAGTACTTCATTGACCTGCTCCTCTTTCACCGACGCTTGCGCTGCCTAGTCGCCGTGGAGTTGAAGATTGGTGATTTCAAACCCGAACACAAAGGCAAGATGGAGTTCTACTTGGAGGCACTCGATGCGCAGGAGCGGATTGATGGTGAGAATGTACCGATCGGAATCATTGTTTGCCGCAGCAAGAATAAGACCGTGGTGGAGTACGCACTCCGAACAGCCGGTCGGGCCATTGGCGTGGCGAGTTATTCGGTGGTGCCGCAGCTGCCAGAGGACTACCGCGACCGACTACCAAGCCCAGAGGCGATCGCCGCGAGGCTTGAGAATCTCTAACCGTGTGAGGCCGATACAGTGCATTGGCATGAACCAATGCACTGTCAAATCGCCTACTCGTGCCTCAGCGCTTCCACTGGATCCATCTGCGCAGCTCTCCAAGCTGGGTACAGCCCGAACAACAAGCCGATCGATACGGAGATTCCGAATGCCAAAATCGGGCCGCTGGGCTGGACAATGGTGCGCATGTCGGCGAAGTGCTCGACGCCGATTGGAATCGCTAGTCCCAGGATGATGCCAGCAAGACCGCCACCAACAGAAAGGACCACGGTCTCAACCAGGAACTGGAAGACGATGTGGTGTTGCTTAGCACCCAGCGCTCGGCGGATGCCGATCTCACGCGTTCGCTCCGTAACAGTCGCGAGCATCACGTTCATGATGCCGATACCGCCAACCAGCAGACTAATGCCTGCGATCGAACCGAGCACGATGTTGAAGATGCGCTTGGTTTCCTCAGCACGAGCCAGCAGCTCGAGCGGTACGACTACTTCATAGTCATCTTGATCATGGTTACGCCGCAGCATCTCCCTGCAGGCTGCAGCAGTGCGTTCCACGTTCTCAGCCTTGTCAACATGCACGATGATCTCGTGCAGCTCTACGGTCTCCATTTCGCGGCTACCGGCACGTTGCTTGACCTGCATCTCACCAAACCAACGGGCACCGGTGGTCAATGGAATGAAGATTTCGCCGGTTACATCCGCGCCAGGTAGGGGGACATCGTCGCCGATTGGCACACGCGGTAGCAGAGTGCCCACCACGGTGAAGTACTCGGTACCGATCTTGATGCGCTGACCGAGTGGCGAAACCAGCGGCAGCAGCTCGCGCGCGACTTCATAACCCAACACGCAGACGTTGGAGACATTGAAGTCGTCGGCGGCGGTCAGGAAACGGCCCTCGTGCATCATGCGGCCGGTGGCCTGCTGGTAGTTCGACTCGGTGGCCATCACGCGTGGGTGCATGGCCTTGGTGTCGTAGCGCACTTCCTGTTGCAGGATGCGCACTGGCACGGCGTTTTCCACCCACGGGTAAGTCTTGGTGACGCGGCTGAAATCGTTGTGGGTGAGACCGTATTCGATCAGGCGCGTAGTCTGGTTGTTGTTGACGTCTTCCGGCGGCTTGACGCTGCGCAGGATCACGTTTTGACTACCGAGCTGCTTGATCTGCTCTTGCGCCTCGGCGCTTGCACCTTCACCAATGGCCAACATGGCAATCACGCTGCTCACGCCGAACAGCACGCCCAAGGTGGTGAGTAGGGAGCGCAGTTTGTGCAGCAGCAGGCTCTTCACGCCAAGCTGAACGGTGCGGGCTAGGACACCACTCATGAGCTAGCCCCCACGGCGCGGTTCTCAACGATGCGGTCGATCAAGCCATCCCTCAACCACATCACGCGCTCGGCGTGCGCACCGACTTCGGCCTCGTGGGTGACCAGCAGGATGGTCTTGCCCTCTTCATGCAGTTCATCGAAGAGCTCGAGGATCTCGCCGGTGGTCTGGGTATCCAGGTTACCGGTGGCTTCATCGGCAAGCAGGATCGGAGGATCGTTGATCAAGGCGCGCGCGATCGCCACGCGCTGTTGTTGACCACCGCTCAACTCCACCGGACGGTGATCGAGTCGATCGGCCAGGCCGAGGCGCTCGGCCAACATGTAGGCGCGCTCCTCGGCATCTTCGCGTGGGTTGTCCTGATAGAACACCGGCACCAAGATGTTCTCCAACATGTTGAGCTGCGGGATCAAGTTGAAGGATTGAAAAATGAACCCCAACTCGCGGCCGCGCAGTTGCGACAGCTCATCATCGTTCAGGTCATTGACGTTGTAGCCATTGACCACGTAGTTGCCTTCACTGGGGCGATCGATGCAACCGAGAATATTCAGCAGCGTGGATTTGCCACTGCCGGAACTACCCATGATGGCCCAGTATTCACCGGCCTTGAACGACACGTCAATGCCATCAAGCGCACGCACTTCGGTGGTGCCCATCTTGTAGATGCGACGGATGCCGTCGAGCTCTGCGACTACAGAATTACTTTTGTCCATGGTCACCGTCTGGCTTACCGCCACCTGGTTTGCCACCACCGGAGGAACCGCCAGGACGACCGCCACCGGAGCTGCCTTCACCTGGACGGCCACTGCCGGAGCTATCGCCGGAAGGGCGACCGCTTGGCTTGCCGCTGCCGGATGGAGGACCACCCATGCCTTCGTCATCGCCTTTAGGCGGAGGCTCAGGCTGGAAGCCGCGCGGTGGAGCAAGCTGCACCACTTCACCTTCTTCCAGGCCGCCGAGGATCTCGACCCACTCTTCACTGGCCGAACCGATCTCGATCTCCCGCGCCTCGCCGTCGACAAAAGCCACTGCCTTGCCACCGCTATGGAACACCCCTTGAACTGGGATGAACAGGGTGTCAGGGATCTCCTTGACCAGGATCTCCACACTGCAGCTAGTTCCCGGACGCATCTCCGGGTTGGTATCGAGGATCGAGATATTGGTGCGGAACAGACGCTGGTTGGGGTTCATCCACGAGCTGCCACTATCAGGCAGCAATGCGACGAAATCAACCAAGCCATTGAAGTCCTTATCAGGAATCGAATCGACACGAATGGTGCAAGTCTGCCCCGGCTTGACCTTCTTGATCACCGATTCATGCAAACTCACTTCGGCGATCATGCCACCGGATTGAGGAATGGTGATGATCTCTTGGCGCTCACGAACGGTTGCGCCTTCCTCGATCAAATCGCCCTGACCCCAACGACTCCGCTCACGGGCGTAAACCACGATGCCGCTGCTAGGGGAGTAGATCTCAGACTTCTGCAACTGATCGCGCAGTTTGTCGAGCTTCTCCTTCTCAAGGTCATACTTGGCTTGGCTGGTGCGAACCTTTGAATCGGCGTTGACCAAGCGTGCGGCTGACTGCAGTTCCACGCGCTCCAACTCCCGTTCGGCCTCTTCAATGTTGCCCTCGTGGACCTTCATCTCTTTAGGGTTGTCGTATTCCAACAACAGTTCCTTAGCTCTGGTGACCTGGTCCAGCTTTACCCTTGAGCGCTCCCATGCCAGTTCATCCGACTTCAGTTCCGTGGGAGTAAGGAAACCCTCCTTCTTCAGGGTCTTAGATTTCTCATAACGGTCTTCAGCTTGTTTCAACTCTTGGTCCGCCAACAGAATGGCTTCTCTAGCGCTTTGCACCTGTTGCTCGAAGTCACCGTTCACATACTTATTCTTATCGAAGATTGCGAAGTCTAGGTCTTGCTTCGCCTTGGCATAGTCCGACGTATTCTGCGAAACCTGAATCTCCTTATCTTGCTTCGCGGTGGTTAAGGCTGCATCCGCGTTCTGCACCGCAATCTCGCCGGAGTTCTCGCGATCTTCCAAGCTGGAAGTATCCAACACCACCAACAAGTCACCCTCTTTGACCTCTTTGCCTTCCTCGACCAAGCTCAGGATCTGCAAATTGCCCTCGAGTTCGTTGGTGACCTTGACGCTGTTCTTGGCAGACAAGTTTCCGCGCTGCACCACCGTGATTCGCAACGGACCACGCTGTACCGCTTGGCCTTCGACCTCGGCAGCGACCTCGGCGTTCATCCATCCACCTTCGCGCAAACCGCTCCATAGGCCACCAGCAACGACGGCTAGGATTATGGGTAGAGCAAATCGATTCTTTTTCTTCTTGATGGGGGCGGTACTCATTCGACAGGTGCGGTTAGGCGTGGCAGGGAGGCTTCATCGAGCTGGATGCCGTTCGGATCGACATCGAGCAATTCCAAATCGCGGTAAAGGCGCAAACGCGCCAGTGCATAATCAATCAGCGCGGAGGTCGCCGAGTTCTGTGCGCTCAACAAGGAGCGGCGCGATTCAAGAACGGTTCGCGTATCGGTGCGCCCCAGTTCCTGTTTCATTTCCGACGACCTCACGCGGCGCTCAGCCAAGGTCACCGAGATCAACTGCAGTTGATAACGTTCCGCAGTACTTCGCGTCTGGCGCAGGTTGTCGCGCATGTCAGCAAGCACGGTATCGGAAAGTTCTTCCTCTGAGCGCACCGCGGAATCACGATCGAGCAAGCTGCGGCGGTAGATATTTCGTTCGGGTAGGCGGTCGATTGAAAGATCAAGGTCCAGGCCAAGTGACCAGGGACTCGTGCTAGAGCGGAAGGACAACGGCTTGCCTTCTTGACTAGTAGAACCGACCGAAGCTTCCAAATCCAACCCATTGCGTAAGGCATCCTCGGCGACGGCCACGCGGCGCTCGGCATCGATCAAGCGATCGCGCACGGTGACCAAGTCAAGGCGTCGCTCCAAGGAGAGTGCCATCAGTGCATCGGGATCGATGCCGACCAAGTCGGCTCCATCCAGTAGCTTCAAAGCCTCAAGTTCGCTGCGATCCAACTCGGCGTAGGTCTCGGTCGGCAAACCCAGTAGCAGCATGAACTGGTCCATCTGGCCGCCGTAGGATTCCATCAGGTTCACCAAGGTAGCCTCGGAGCGCAGCAGATCCTGACGTGCTTGGTCGACCTCAATGTCATTCATGCGGCCGGCGTCGGCGAAGGCCACGTTGCGAGCCACCAGCAACTTCAACGATTCCAGGTTGGCCTCTTCGTTGGTGATGCTATCGAGCGTACGCAGAATCGCGTAGTAACGACCGACCACATCCACCGCGAAGGTGCGGCGGTAACGCTCGTAGGTGCGCACCTCATAGACCAAGTTGCGCTCGGCCTGCGTGAGCGGCTCCAGGATCATGGCCTGAGCCGAACCGCGCAGCAAAGGCATGGTGGCGGTGAGCCCCAAGCTGCCGATCACATCCCAGCCGTCGCCGTTGGACAGCGCGCGGAATAGGTCGGTGCCAATGCTGCCAATAATCTGCGCGCCATTGCCGAACTGCTTGCTCAGGCCAAAATCGCCATCCACCCTGGCGTTATTGGCATCATCGCCACTACCTGTCACCGAGCCACTGGCGCTGAGACTTGGCCGCCATCCGAAGCGCCAACGCTCCAAAGTTAGGTCCAAAGCACTGCGATAAAGTTGCTCGCGACGGGTCTGGTAGCTGCGATTGTTCTCCGCGGCGATCTCCAGACAGGTGGTCAGGTTCAGCTGCAGTGCTTCGCCAGCGGTTTCTTCATTCAGCAAGCGGAAGCGCAGTGCGTCTGCATTGCGGTCAGCAGTGAAGCCGGCAGGGCGATCAAAAAGGGCAGCCCGACGCTCATCGAGAAGGCTGTAAACCTCTTCGTCGGCGGCAGTTCGGTGCTCTTCGGGCGTGGCGCAGGCGGCCACTGCCAGGCAAAAGAGCGGCAGCAGGTAACGGCGATTTGGGCAGGGCATCAGGGGCAGCCGTGACGATTCACGGACAGGGGACTATGCGCCTACGGGGTATGCAGGCACTTAGTGAGCAACAATTTAACGTTGCAACAGGTATTCCTCGGCACGTTTTAGCGACGAGTTTTCACCGGCCATGGCTTCTTCAGGAACCACCTCAGTAATCTCATGCGGGGTGATGCCGTTGAACTCGATCTTCTTCCCATCTAGGCCACTGCGGCCGCGGGTTGAGAATTTGATCGTGGCGACCCCAGAAGGGAAGGTCCAGTTCTGTTTCGACGACGACGAACCTGCGCTTACGGAGCCAAAAATCCGAGCTTCGGCAATATTGACGAAATCGCGGGCCAGAGTCTCGCCGGCGGAGATGCAACCGGCATCAATGATCACGGCAACGGGCAATTCCGCATCGGCAATCGCCTTGATTTGATTGGTGAGGTCACTGCCGTAGCCGCCACCAGAGTTGCCGCGCATGTCTACGATCCAACCCTTCACATCAGGCATTGCAGCGAGGGCTTCCTTCATGCCTTCGGGCACGCTCGAATCCACCCGGCGCAGATACATGAACCCAACGCCGCTCTCGAGCTTGGAGTAGTAGAAGGACTTGCCGACCTGCTTCAAATCACTGGGCAAGTTGTAGGTATGCGGCCAACCGCTCTTCTCTGACCGCGCCGACAGCTTGTAGGTCTTCTTCTTCTTGCCATCGAGACAGACCAACTTGAATTTCTCGCCACTCTCACCAGCCAAGCCATATCGGTACTCGAAGAACAACGCGCGCTGCGGGCTCGAGAAACTACCGCCCTTCTCCCAAGTCTCTTCGGCGCGTTTCTCCAGGAACTCGCGCGGATCGTCGCCGTTGATGGTCAATACCACCTGGCCGGTCTTCAACGATGCACCCTTGCCACTGGGTGGGAACATAATGACCACGCGGTCATCGGTAGCCGGCATGAAACTGACGCCGCTGTAATAACTAGGCTCGCGCTTCGGCATCTCGACCTTGGTTTCGGTCACATACATGTGGGCGTCGCGCAAACAAGCCACGCCTTCGAACACCAAGTTCATGAAGTCGGCATCGTTCTTGCACTTCTTGGCCGCCTTCTCCAGCCGCTTACTAGTGGCCTTCCATTCCTTGCGAATGTCCTTCAGATCAAAGAATGGGTAGTTGGCCTGCGCATGATCGACGAAGGCCTTCATGTCGGAGATATAGCTCTTCTTGTAATCGGACTGAGCACTGGCGGGGGAAGCCAGGAGGGGGAACGCAGCGATGAAGCTGAGTACTAGGGCGCGACCTCTCCTCATAATGCAGCAAGTCTACGCTTTCGGCGTAGACTTGCTGAAGTTGATGGCCCAAAAGAAATGGGCCGTTGTACCGGCAGGCGGCTATTTCGACTTATCCGCCGGCGGCGGGGAAGCCTTCTTGTCTTTGGTTGAGTCGCTAGGACCTTCTTCCAGTGCATTGGATGGGATTGCGTGGAAGCTGAGCTTCTCGCCTTCCTTATCCAGATCCATTTCGACCAGCGAGTTCTCAGGCAGGTTGCCGCGCAGCAGCTCTTCCGCCAAGGGATCCTCGATGAAGCGTTCGATGGTTCGACGCAACGGACGTGCACCATATTGCGGATGGTAGCCCTTCTCGATCAAGAAGTTGCGTGCCTTGTCGCTGAGATGCAGCACCAATTTCTTCAGGCGCATGCGCTCTTCGACCTTGGCCAACTCGATGTTGATGATGCGTACCAAGTCCTCTTTGACCAGAGGGTTGAAGGTCACGATCTCATCGAGGCGGTTCAAGAACTCGGGGCGGAACTGACGTTGCACCTCTTCCATGATTCCATCCTTGATGCGGTCGGTCTGTGCCTCATCCGAAGTGTGGAAGCCAACTCCACCGCCGGACTGAACCACACCCGAACCGACGTTCGAAGTCATGATCATGATGGCGTTGCGGAAGTCGATGTGACGACCAAAGTTGTCCGTCAAGCGACCCTCTTCCATAATCTGCAACAGCATGTTGTAGACATCGGGGTGAGCCTTCTCGATTTCATCGAACAAGATCACTGAGTACGGACGACGACGCACCTGTTCGGTGAGTTGACCGCCTTCTTCATAGCCGACATAACCCGGAGGCGAGCCGACCAAGCGAGAAGCGTTGTGCTTCTCCATGAACTCAGACATGTCGATGGTGATCAGCGCATCTTCACTACCAAACATGAAGGTAGCGAGCTGCTTCGACAACCAAGTCTTACCGACACCAGATGGGCCGAGGAACATGAAGCTACCGGTTGGGCGATCCGGATCCTTCAATCCCGAACGACTACGGCGTACTGCACGGGCGATCGCGTTGATCGCCTTGTCTTGGTTGATCACGGTCTTGCCGATTTCCTCTTCCATATGGAGCAGGCGCTCGGCCTCTTCCTTAGCAAGGTTGGTGATCGGAATACCAGTCATCTTGGAGACGGTCTCGGCAATGATCTCGCGCGAGACATCTGGGCGGGCTTCATCGGAAGACTCTTCGTTCTTCCATTCTGCCAACAAGTTCTCACGCTTGCGACGCAACTGGTAAGCCTCGTCGCGACTGCGTGCGGCAGCCTCGAAATCTTGACCGGCGACGGCCTCTTCCTTGGCTTTCTCCAGAGTGCTGATTTCTACGTCCAACTCGCTGACATCCGGTGGAGGAGTCATGGTGCGCAAGCGCAGACGTGCACCGGCTTCGTCGATCACATCGATGGCTTTATCCGGCAGGAAGCGGCTCGTGATGTACTTGATCGAGAAATCGACTGCAGCCTCGAGGGCGAGGTCGGTGTAGTTGACCTTGTGGTGGTCTTCGTAGCGCTCCGACAGACCATGCAAGATTGCGATGGCGTCGTCGCGGGACGGAGGCTCCACGATCACCGATTGGAAACGACGCTCAAGCGCGCCATCCTTCTCGATGTGTTTGCGGTATTCATCGAGGGTCGTTGCACCGATGACCTGCAGTTCGCCACGCGAAAGAGCAGGCTTCAGCACGTTGGCGGCGTCGATTGCGCCTTCTGCGCCACCGGCACCAACCAAAGTGTGAATCTCATCAATGAACAGCACCACATTCTTGGCGCGCTTGACTTCCGTCATGACGGCCTTGATGCGTTCCTCGAACTGGCCGCGGTACTTGGTACCAGCGACCATGCCGGCGAGGTCGAGCGAAACGATTCGTCTTCCACGCAGGACTTCAGGCACCGAACCACCGATGATCGATTGGGCCAAGCCTTCAACGATGGCGGTCTTACCGACACCTGGCTCACCCAATAGAACAGGGTTGTTCTTGGTGCGGCGTGATAGCACTTGCACCACGCGTTCGATTTCATCGGCGCGGCCGATGACTGGATCCAAGTCGCCGCGGGCAGCGGACTCGGTCAAGTCCATGCCGAAGGTATCCAAAGCAGGAGTCTTCGACTTGCCATGGGAAGGGTTGCTTTGTTCCGGAGCGGCGCCTTGCGAAATATCCGCAGCTTCCTCTTCGGATTCTTCCTGGATGGTGCCACCAAGGAACTCGATGACTTCTTCGCGCACCTCATCCAAACGCACACCAAGTGCACGCAAGACGTGAGCGGCGATGCCCTCTTGTTCCCGCAGCAACGCGAGCAGCAGATGCTCGGTGCCGATGTAGTTATGGCCCAGGTTGCTGGCTTCTTCAAGTGCCAGCTCAACGACCTTCTTGGCTCGTGGAGTGAATGGAATCTGGACTGACGGCTCTACCGCTGGACCGGACTTCACGATCTTCTCAATTTCGCGACGAATCTTGTCGAGGTCCACGGCCATCGTCTTCAAGACGTTGGCTGCGACACCCTGACCCTCTTGGATCAGGCCGAGCAAGATGTGCTCCGTGCCGATGTATTCGTGGTGGAAACGCTGTGCCTCGCGGCGTGCGAATCCCATGACTTTCCTTGCGCGTTCGGTGAATCTGTCGAACATTAGTGTTGGTTCCCCTTTGGTACGTTTCTCTTATCGGCTCAAATTGCCGGAAACTTTCAAATCTCGGAAAATTCGTTCAAGCCCCTAGTTCCGGGCCGCTTTCCAGTTCCTGGATGCGGTCACGGATGCGCGCGGCTGACTCGTAGTCTTCTTTCTTGACTGCTGTTTCGAGTTCCGCGTTCAGTTGGTCGAGGAGGTTATCTTCCCGCCAGTCGACATGCTCTTCGTGGCCGTGCAGCCGTTCAAGCATTTCACCGACGTAATCCGCGAAAACCTCGTAATCATTGGGGCAGCCTAGGCGGCTGGTTTGACGAAGATCCCGCAAGGTCCACCCGCAATCAGGACAGCTGAGGTCCTCTTGCGGTTCGGAGGCTGTAGGGGTGGCTGGCCCTGGCCCACTCTGGGGCAAGAAGGCCTTCGAAAGCATGCTGATAATCTTTGGGAAAGATGCAGCTTTAGGTACAGGTAAGCCAGCTTTCTTTGCGCACACATGACAAAAATCTGTGGCCTTAACCTGTGCATGACCGTCGTCGTCGTAGACAACATCGAGTTGGTGCAAAGTGGCTTGCAGTTTTTGGCAGGATTGGCAAATCATCTGTTCTCTGTAGCCGCTGTAGTGCGGCCGGTTTCCTCTTTGCCTACGCAGACTCCAGCACAAAGAGAGTGAAAGAGTTCGGCGCGGTCGCGGAAGTTCCT
The DNA here is from genome assembly GCA_024229395.1 of Planctomycetota bacterium. Lineage (GTDB taxonomy): Bacteria > Planctomycetota > UBA1135 > UBA1135 > UBA1135. The sequence continues at coordinate 16,372 of JAAESM010000061.1, forward strand.
GAATTCATCGTAGGACGAAAAGGTAGGTGAAAACAGCAGGAACTCACGATTTCCGAGGCTTTGCAGAGCTTTGGTAGCTGAATCCTTGAAATGCTCCGTCCACGTGGATGGCAGACCCGCAGCCTGACATTCCTTGGCCAAGCGCGCACCGCCCTCGCCATAGAAGTAAAGACGTGTACAGCGCGCGCAGGCTTCAATTAATTCGCTGAGATCCAATCCCTTGTCTTTTCCACCGGCGAGCAAAACGATCTCGCCTTGTAAATCCTTCAATGCGGCTGCGGTCGGGTCAGGATGGGTGGCGACGGCATTGTCGATGATGTTGCGACCATGCGGATCCTGGAAACGTGCCATGCGGTATGGAAGTCCAGGAAAGCTGCGTGTCCGTTGGCGAATGAGTTCGTCTTCCATTCCGAGGAGACGCGCGGCATGGAGAGCCGCCAACAACGAAGGCAAACGATAGGGTTCCGAGAAGGGGAGATCCGCAGTCGTTAGGCCGAAGTCTGGGAGGGCTTCTGCTATTAGCTGGAGGGCGGTGCCGTGCGCTTCCTTTTGCCACTCCGTGGCATTCTCACAATCCACTGGCAGGAGCAGATGACCGTGCTCATCTTGGTACTCCAACAGTCGGCGTTTGGCCCGCCAGTATTGTGGAACCGTGTGATGACGATCGAGGTGGTCGGTGCCTAAATGCGTGAGCACCACCACCTGCGGCCAGCCTTTCGGGGCTACCAAACGCTCTGTTTGAAAAGAAGACAACTCAATCACCAGTCGGTCGCCTTGTTGAAGCGGCAAAACGGCTTCAAGTAGGGAGCCGCCAAGGTTGCCGCTCAACACCGTGGTGCCGGGCATGCCTTCGAGCAAGTGTGCAGTAAGCGCTGCACAAGTGGATTTGCCGTTGGTGCCGGTGATCGCCACCGCTGGCAGGTGCGCAGCCGCAGCAATCGCCAGATTCACTTCGGTGGTCAACTTGCAGCCACAGTCTTGTGCCACCTGTAACCACTTCGCTTCCGACGGCACTGCCGGATTGACCACGACCACATCTGCGTCTTCGAATAATTGCTGATGGTGACCGCCCAAAGCAAAGGTGATCGGCAAGCCTTCTAGTGCTTGAACGCCTTCGGCCAAGGCTTCCACCGGGCGTAAATCGGTCACCGTAACCAAGGCGCCGAGAGAGACCAACGCGCGGGCGCAGCCAGCTCCACCGCCAAAAGCACCAAGACCAAGCACCAGGACTTTCTGGTCCTTCAGGTCCGCTGGGTGCAGGTACTCCATGGTTACGGGGCGCATGGAGCGCAATTCTAGCGGCGCAGGGTGCTCAAATGGGGCCGATATGGGCCTCCAACTGCCAAAAAAGGATGGTGCCGAACCCGAAGAGGGATGGTGCCGAACCCGAAGGGGATGGCGGAGAGAGAGGGATTTGAACCCTCGGAGCCGTCTAAACGACTCAACAGCTTAGCAAGCTGCCGCATTCGGCCACTCTGCCATCTCTCCGCACAATCGGCGCAAAGTTTAGCCGTGGCCTCCGTGCTTGCCAAGCGATTATCTGGCATCGCACCGAAGTTACTGCATTGACCTCAGGAACAAGACCATTCCACCACCCGAATCCAATCCTCACCCGTTTCTCGGCCTCCTGGAGGCGCGCCTCTGGCCGGTATTCCCGGCATGTGAAGCGCCGCAAGGATGGCCAGAAATGGGGTGGCGGAGAGGGTGGGATTTGAACCCACGGTCCCGTGAAGGACGCTGGTTTTCAAAACCAGTCCATTCGGCCACTCTGGCACCTCTCCGCGTGAACCCTAGCTCTGTGCCTGGGTCCAGACTTTCTCAGTGACATAAATCGGCGCTGAGCCGCGTAAGGATAGCGCGATTGCATCGCTAGGGCGGCAGTCAATGCCAAAAACCTCGCCGTCATGCTCCACACGGAGCTCGGCGAAGTAGGTGCCCTGATCCAGTTCATGGATCACTGTTTCCTGAATATGTCCTGACAAACGCTGGATCAAAGTGTGCGTGAGTTCGTGGGTCATCGGCCGTGGAGCCGGATCGCCTTTCAAGCACATGGTGATCTCATGCGCCGCACTTCGCCCGATGACCATCGTGAGCTCGCGCGGGGACGGGCCGACGTTAGTCTCGCGGAGCTGCAGATACTGCTGCTCATGGCCGTCCACCAGAATCAGGCGGTTGACGCGGGCGAGGGTGCGTTCCATTGGCCATAGGTTATCCTTTCCACATGCCTATCGTCTACGCAGAGACTGTGCCAACTGCCAGCGTGGGTCGGGTGCGCTTTGGTTTCGACGCCGGTGGCGAGCTGGTCGAGGTCAAGATGCGCGCCGACAGCTGCAGTGGCTCGCGCGGCAAGGCGCCGAAAGGGGTTCCTAGCCACACCAAACTGGAGAAGTGGTTGGCGTCGTATATGAAGGGGCACCAGGTCGATTTTCCTGGCAAGTGGCAGGTGCCGGGCGCCAGCGATTTCGCGCGCAGCGTTTATGCGGCAGTCGCAGCTTTGAAGCCAGGCGAGACCCTGAGTTATGGCGGCGTGGCCGAGCGCGCGGGTTCGGCCAAGGCTTATCGCGCGGTGGGGACGGCCATGGGCAAGAACCCAATCCCGTTGGTGGTGCCATGACACCGCGTGCTCGCGTCCGGCGGTCGGCTGGGCGGATTTACCGGTGGTACCGATCTGAAGCTGGTGTTGCTTGCGATTGAAGGCGTGGAAACGCGCTAGTTCAACTCGCGGAAGCGAATGTTGCGGAACTCCACTGGCGCACCTTCTGACTCCAAGGCAATGTAGCCTTCGGATGGCTCACACTTAAATCCACGTGTGACCTTGGTGCCGTTGACCCAAAGCGTGACTTCACCATCGACTGCACGAATCGCGTATTGATTCCATTCACCAGCCGGACGCACCAAGCGTTGGGTTGGAAAACTGCGGGAACTATCTGGATTGCCGACGGTGTAAGCCTCGCCCTCGGGGCTGAGGTATTCGATCATTGGAGTCTCGGCAACCATGGAGGAATTGCCGACCGGGAAGACGTCGCCGTGGCTGGTGAACCAATCGGAGTGCTCGCCCTTGTTTTTCAGCCAGTTCTCTTCATAACCGAGATCGAGCACCTGCACCTCGATGCCGGTGCGCGGCAGTTGGCCGGGCGGCAAGTCGGTGAATGCGGACTCCGGGCACCATAGGAATACGCCGGAGTTGCCAGCGTGGGTGTGGTGCTTCCATTGCAGCGTGAGCTCGAAGTTCTTGTACTGCTTATGGGTGCGCGCGCCGCCGTTTGGTTTGCCGGAGCACAGGATGCTGCCCTCGACTTCTTTCCACGTATCGGCCGTGCCGTTGACGTTCTCGAAGTCGGCCAAGGTCAAGGTTTGCCAAGTGCTGCCGCGTTGGAACTCGCGTGGCAGGTCGGGGTTGGTGTTGGTTGCGCATGCGGGCAACAACAGTGCGGCAAGGGCGAGAAACTTCAAGGAAGGATGGAGTGTCTTCATGGTGAGAGGTGGTGCGTTAAGCACGCAGTTGTTGGCCAAGAGTGAAGAAGAGGAAGAGTAGGCCAGCTTGCCAGCTGAGGCGTCTTAACGCTCGAACCTTGTCGCTGTCGCCGCCGGGAAGAAAGCACAGAATCGTGCAACAGGCGCTGCCGAAGGCCAATGCGATCCAGCGGGCGGAAGAGCCTTCAGCGCTTTCGAACCAGAAGTTCACCACCACATTGCCGACCAAGAGCATGGCGAAAGCCAACGAAGGCAGAGCCGCCAGTTCGCGCAGTTTCTCGTGTTTGTTGGCTTGGCTAAGGCTGCGAATCAGCACGATCAAGGCCACCGCTGGCAGTACGAAGGTCAGCTGCCCAAGCTCCACGCCGAGGTTGAATCCGAACAGCGAAATCGCGCGGCTGCCCGCAGGCAAACCGATCTCGCTGAGCACCCCGGCAAAACCGAAGCCGTGCAACAAACCGAACACGAATGCCGGAATCCATGGGCGTGCTTTGGCAGACCCTCGGCGTAAATGCCAAACCAAGACGACCAACACGCTCAACGAAATACCAGGCTCCACCACGATTGGTGGCAAGCTGAAGATGTCGAAAGCGGCAAGCGCAAGCGTGATCGAATGCGCCAAAGTGAATGCAGTCACGGCCCACAGTAGATCGGCCAGACAAGCCACACCGAATAACAGCGCCAACAAGAATGCCAGGTGGTCATAACCGATCAGCACATGTTCCCAACCGAGCACCACGTACTGACCAAGCACGCGCGTGGCCGACGGAATCGTAAAGTCGTAGTCGCGGTCTTCACCCTTCAGCAAAGTGTTGATCGAATCCGCGCCCATGCCCGAAACGTTGATCACCAAGGTGTGCTTGGGGTTGCCGTCTTCCAGGAATAGATCACTGTGGATACTCGCTGCTTGCAGCGAATCTGGACGTGGCAAGGTGGCGGTCAGCACCACATAATCAAAATGCACACTGCCGTCGGCGTGGGTCTCGCCAAGGCCTTCGTAATCCTTGATGACCCATTCTGGGTATTCAATCTGGCCGTCGAACTCCAGCCACATGGATTCCTCGATCATGGCTGCCACGCGATCGAAGCCTTCCTCGAACTCGAAGTTGGAGATTGTGCCGCTGAGATCGGTATCGAGTAACCAGCGCGGCACCTCGCGCAGGGTCAGCTCCTGCATGCGCAGTTGCAGCTCGATCACGTTGTCAGTGAAACGAAGGTCGAGCAGCGATAGCGCCGCCGGATGTTCGGTGGTTATGCCGAATTCGTCTTCCGGCAAGACATGCTCTACCCCAACTGCCGGTAGGGCAGCGAGCAAAACGGCGCAAAGGGCGATCAGACTGGGCAAGGGAACTCGTGGTAGGTCTGTTCAAAGACCGGCACGAGACTTGGATCGAACTGCGTGCCAGCGCCCTCTTGAATGACCTTCAGCGCGAACTCGCGCGACTTGGCCTTTCGGTAGGGGCGTGTGGAGCATATCGCGTCGTAGGTATCGGCGATCATAATCAACCGAGAACCCAGCGGAATGTCGGTGCCAGCAAGACCGTCGGGATAACCACCGCCATCCCAGCGTTCATGCTCGTGGCGCACGATGGCCTGCACATGCGGGTAGTGCTTGGCCAGCGGCTCAAGAATGCGCGCACCGTAAATGGTGTGCTTCTTGACCTCTTCCCATTCCTCATCGTTGAGCTTGCCTTCCTTATGCAGGATGGTCAGCGGGATGCCGATCTTGCCGATGTCATGCAGCCATGCGCCAACACGAATCTCGCGCAACTGGCGCTTATCCATGCCTGGCAGCTGTTGCGCCATCATGAGCGCGATCTGCGCAACCTTCTTCGAGTGGTTGCGGGTGTACTCATCCTTGGTCTCGAGCGAGTTCACCAAAGCCTGCACGCCCGACATGAACGCCTTCAACTGCGCCATATCGGCATTGCGCAACTTGCGATCTTGGTCCGCCGAACGCCGACGTCGATCCATGGCACTCAGAATGTGCTGAACCACCTTGCCCACACTTGCGGGCTTCATCAGGTATTCATCGGCGCCATCGCGGACAGCACGCACGGCCACATCTACGTCGTTCTCGCCGGTCAACATGATGAACGGCAGTTTCTTATCGACATTCCGGATCAGGCGCAGCAGTTCATCGCCATGCATGCCCGGAAGATTGAGATCGGAGACGACGACATCGAATCGCTCCAATGTGAGGCGGTGAAGGGCGCTGCGGGCGTCGCGGACGGCCGTAACACGGAAACCCTGCTGGCCGAGTCCAACCTCAAGCAATCTGCTTTGGTCTGGATCGTCCTCGACAACGAGTACGTAGGGGTTATGAGTGGATTTTTGAATCACAGGTACAGAGATGGGGAGTCTCCGTGGGGTATTTTGGTATCGGCCGGTTTGCGGAAAATGTGCCACCTGTAGCGTGCATATACAGAATTTCTGCCCATATAGGCGGGTGCTCCTAGAATATTGCCATGATTCGCTACCGGCACCGCATCGTCCTCCGGGCCCAGGAGCTGTCTGAGGCCCTCGACGGCCTAGCTGACCGACTCAAACCCCTGATTGGCAACGACGAGGTCACCGCCATTCCGGTGTTGGGTGGTGCCATGTTTTTCGCTGCCGACCTAGTCCGACGCCTGCCATCTGGCCTGGTGATGGACTTTATTCGCATCCAGACTTACGGCGATGCGACCTCCCCGCAGCAAGAAGCCAAACCGGATTGGGTGCCGAATCCGGAGAATGTCAAAGGCAAGCATGTCTTGTTGATGGATGACATTCTCGACACCGGCCGCACCATGACCGCCGCGCGGAAATTCCTGCTTGAAGAGATGGGGGCTGCAAAAGTCACCATTGCCGTGTTGATTGATAAGCCGGTACGCCGCGCTGTACCGATCAACGCCGACGCCTTCGCCGTGCAGTTCGATGATGACCAATTCCTGGTCGGCTTCGGCCTTGACTACCGTGGACGCTTCCGCAACTTGCCATTCCTGGCGGCGTTGGAAACTGACATTGATGGACTGCCAATGAGCGTCGATGTGGCAGAGGAATCTGCGGTATCGGAAGAATCAAAAGCGTCGGAAGCTTCTGAACTCGCGCAGTGAAAGTACTCGCCGTAGAAGAGGGCTGGACCGGCAGTCCCTTGGATGAATTCCTGGCCGCGCATTGGCCGCGTATTTCCAAAGGGCGTTTGCGTGATTTGGTGCGTGAAGGTTCGATTCAGATTGATGGCATGCGCGCGCAGCCGTCGGACAAGTTACGCACCGGGCAGGTCGTGATCGTAGAGGCGGAGATGCAGGAGCTGAAGCAGATCAAGGCCAAGCGCGTGGACTTTGATGTGCTTTATGAAGATGAGCATCTGATTGCGGTGAATAAGCCGGCCGGCATCCCGGTCGAGCCCAGCCGCTGGGGTGAGCATCCGCTGCATATGAGTGGTGCATTATTGGAGTGGGCTGAGCGCAGGCAAGCAAATGGCGACCAAGGCGACGGTCCGCTGGAGAAGCGACCGCGCGGCTTGCATCGTTTGGATCTTGGCACTTCCGGCGTGGTCTTGTACGCACTGTCCTTAGATGCGGAGCGTTATTACCGCGGCCTGTTCGAGAGCCGCTTGGTCGAGAAGACTTACCACGCATTAGTCTTGGGTGAAGTCCACGATGGCGGCGTGGTCGATAGTCCGATCGCCGAGGACCAAAGTCGTGGCAGTCGCGGCGGACGCATGTGCGTGAACAAACACGGCAAGCCATCGCTGACCGAATACGAACCGCTGGAACGCTTCCGCGGGTATTCACTTGTGGAGTGCCGTCCTAAGACGGGTCGCACCCATCAGATTCGCGTGCACATGGCATCGGTCGGCCACCCACTGGCCGTTGATACCACTTATGGCGGCGGTGAGTCGCTGTTGTTATCGCATTTGAAGAGCGGCTACCGACCGAAACATGGTCGCTTGGAGAAACCGATTATGGACCGCCTTACCTTGCACGCGCAGTCCATTCGCATGGTGCCCTTCGGTGGTGGCGAGGCTCTTGAGATTGCAGCGCCGTACCCGAAGGATATGCGCGTCATGCTCACCAAGCTGCGCAAGTTTCGCCCGCCGACGCACTACGACGCTTATTGATCGTTCGTAGTTGGTCGCAGGTGGCCGATTGGTTCTGGCGTTTCCCTCGCTTCCTATTTGCCCTGCTCTGGCGTTTCCAGATCTGAGTGTGGGTTCGATGCGCGGGCATGCTCCTGCAAATCTGCAACCTCATCGTGTTCATCCACGATCTCGGCGCCAAGCATTGATTCCAAAACATCCTCCAAGGTAACGATGCCCTGAAAGCTGCCATATTCATCGATCACGGCCACCAGGTGACGGCGACGTTGCAAGAACATCTGCAACAAGGTGTGTGCCTTCATGCTCTCTGGCACGGATTCCAGTGTTCGACTCAAATCACCAATTTTTATCTCGCCCTTGTTATCGATGCCGGCATCGAAGACTTCGCGGCGATAGACCACGCCGAGGATCTCTTCTGGGTCCTGAGGATCGAAAACAGGCACGCGACTGTGGATCCAACGATCGGTGCGCGCGATGGCGTCGGCGACGGTCATGTCGGCCGAGAGTTTTTCGACCACGCGGCGCGGAGTCATCAGCTCGTGGACACGCACACGGTCTAGGGTCAGCGCGTTCTCTATCCACACACTTTCCTCGCCGCGCATCTGGCCATGGCGGCATGCGAGGCGCGCGAACACCAGCACTTCATCTTCGCTCGGCCCGACGTTCTTGTGCGTTCCGGAGAAGCGGCGCATGGCTGCACGCGCCGGACGGGCGATAGGCCATGAGATCCAGGTCATCAGTTGCAGCGGAATGGCGATGCGCGGCGCCAAGGTGGCGGCATGGCGAACGCCCAAGCTTTTCGGGATAATCTCGGTCAATCCAAGCACCGCGATCGTGAAGATGGTCGCGAACCACACGACGGATTGCTCGCCGTATTGTTGTGCGACCATGGCACCGCACCACGAAGCACCGACCGTGTGGGCGATGGTATTGACGGTCAGGATCGAGGCGATCGGCTCCTCGATGTCATTGCGCAGGGCCTCCAGGCGTCGGGCGCCGCGGCCACCACGTTGCTTGAGCAGCTCGACCTGCGATGGCGTGACCGCGTACAGGGCGGCTTCGAATAGTGAGCAGATGAAGGAGGCGGCGAGGGTGAAGGTGGCGACGGCGAGAATTAGACCCATGGTGTGCTTTTTTAGAGCTTCGACCTAAGCATTATGCCGTATCCATTTTGGCATTCACAAGCACAATGCAAGGCCGAGAGTCAATTGGGAACGGTGCCTTCAATCTGCGAAGATGGCCGCCATGGAAATCTGGAATGTACTGTTCGACATCCTGATCCTCCTGTTTACCGCTTTGGTATTCGGTGTCTTGTGCGAACGCTTTCGTCAGAGTTCCATTCTTGGATATCTGGCTGCAGGCACCTTGCTGGGCCCGAATGCGCTGCAGGTCATTTCCAGCGCCGCAGAAGTTACCGCGCTTGCGGATCTTGGAGTTGCCCTGCTGTTGTTCACCATTGGCCTTGAGTTCTCTTGGCAAAGGGTGAGGGGCCTTGGGGGGTCGGCGCTCGGCGGCGGCGTTGCACAGATCCTCGTCACGATTGGAATCGCTGCAGGAGTGGCGTTGACCTTCGCAATGCCATGGCGCACCTCGATCACCATCGGCGCGATTGTTGCATTGAGCAGCACCGCTTGTGTGCTCCGCCTGCTGATTTCGCGCGCAGAGATCGAAAGCATTCATGGTCGCCATGCATTGGGCGTGTTGCTGATGCAAGACATCGCCTTGGTGCCGTTGGTGCTGCTGGTGACGGCGATCGGTGGGCAAGGCTCCATAGGTCAAGTCGGCATGGACATCTTCAAGACCCTCGCATGGGCGGTCGCGTTGATCATTGTCCTGTACGTTTTGTTCAGTCGCGTCATGCCGAAGGTCTTGAACAACCCTTCCATGCAACGCAATCGTGACCTGCCGATCCTGCTCACCATCGTGACGGGATTGGGCTCCGCGTGGGGCGCGCACACCCTCGGCTTGTCGCCGGCACTTGGCGCTTTCGTGGCCGGCATGTTGTTGGCGGAATCACCCTTTGCCACCCAGATTCGCGCCGACATCGCTTCCATTCGCACCTTGTTGGTGACCCTGTTCTTCAGCTCGATCGGCATGCTCGGCGATCCAGTCTGGTTCGTGCAAAACCTGCCGAAAGTCATGGCGGTGGTCATGGCCATCGTGGTGGGCAAGGCGGTGATCGTCTGGCTGGTCTTGCATCGCTTCGGATTGTCACATACCAACGCACTCGCGACCGGCATCTGCCTTGCTCAAGTGGGGGAGTTCTCCTTCGTTTTGGCTGAGGTCGGACGCGGCACGCTGATTGATGAATCGCTGTTCGCGTTGGTGATTTCAGTAACGATCACCACTCTGTTCCTGTCGCCGTATCTGGTTGCTTTGGCGCCGACGCTCGCGCTTGCCAGTGTGACCTCCTTGAGTAAGTTCAAGATCCTTCCTCAACCGGCGCGCATTGGCACGCGCCCAGCGGAACCCGCGCGCAAGCATTTCATCATCATCGGATTCGGTCCTGCAGGGGAGGCCGTCGGCCAGGCTGTGGAACGCTATGGGAAACGAGTCACGGTGGTGGACCTGAATCCCGAGTCGATCGCTCGGGTAAAGCAACTTGGCTTCGCGGGACATATCGGCGATGCCATGAATGCCGACGTACTGGAGCACGTTGGCGTTGCGAGCGCAGCGGCGGTGGTGGTGACCGTTCCTGATCCTGCTTCGGCGGGCACCATCGTGGAATTGATTCGCTCCATCAGTCCAGAGGTGCACATCATCGCGCGCGTGCGTTATCACCGTTACCTTGCCGACTTGACCGAAGCTGGCGCGCATGAGGTGGTGGATGAAGAGCAGCTCGTGGGCGTTCGATTGGCTGCACAGCTGCGTCGCCAGTTCAACAAACTGGCCTGATCCTGCGCGGCACTATTGCGGGCAGTAAATCGAATGTCTGTTACAATGCCCGCTTCCCGGCAAGAGAGAACACTGCTATTGATTAGTAGTGTTTGATGCCATCCACAGCATAATGATGAGAAGATGCGTCTAAAACGCACCCAGAATGATTTCCGCGTCAGCGAGATTCTCGATGACGATTCCCTGTTGGGCGACGGCCCCTTCGCCGTCTACCGCATTACCAAACGCGGCCTGACAACTTTCGAAGCAGCCGACATGCTGGCCCAGGCGGCCGGCGTCGAGCGCACCGCAGTCGCTTATGCGGGGCTGAAGGATAAGGATGGCATTACCAGTCAGGTGATGACTGTCGAAGGCGGCAAACCCGTGACCTTCCGCGATAAGGCCATGACCATCCGCCCGATCGGTCGCGCCACGCGTGCCATCGAGTCGACCGATTCCAACGGCAACAGTTTCGAGATTTTCGTGCGCGATCTAGAGGCCGACGACATGCGGCGGATTCGGGTCAACCTGAATCAGGTGCGCAAGATGGGCTTGCCGAACTATTTTGATGACCAACGTTTCGGTTGTCTGCGCCACGGCCAGGGTTTCGTAGTGCGCTCCTTGCTGCGCGGGGATTTCCAAGCTGCTTTGCGCGCTTTGCTCGCTGCGCCTTCTCGTTACGGCGCCGAGCATGTTGAGAAGTACAAGCATGGTATGCAGAAGCGTTGGGGTAACTGGGAAGAACTAGCCGAGTACACCCGCAACCGTCGCGGTTCTTCCGTCTTCGAACACCTGAAGAACAACCCCGAGGATTTCCGCGGCGCATTGGAGCGCGGCGTTGCAACGCGTGAACGCACCATCCACTTGTTCGCCTTCCAGTCTTATCTTTGGAACCGCGCGGTTGCGATCAAGATTCAGGAAGTAATCGAGGAACAAGACCTGGCTTGGCTGCCTTGCGACGCAGGCCCATTGCCGGTCTACCGCGGCATGGCCACCAGCATGTACAAGGAGTTGAAGGACTTCCAGTTGCCGCTGTTAGGTCCGGACATGGAGCTCGATGAGGAAACCGAGCGCTTGTACAAGAAGGTCTTCCGTCACGAAGGTCTGCCTATGTCGGCATTCCTGGAGCTAGATGTCAACGGCTTTCGCCCACAAGCCGAAATGCGTCCGGTGTTGGTGGATCCAGAATTCTTGCGTGCCGCGCCAGCCGAGCAAGATGAAATCTATCGCCGTCGTCAGAAGATGCGCGTGCGTTTCTCATTGCCACGCGGCCATTACGCCACCATGGTGTGTAAGCGTTTGCTGATGCCAACCGACAAGGATTACATGGCCTTGCGGATTTGGGTCGCGCGCCACCCATTGGATTGGCCGAACGATGCCGGCGAGGTGCCTGCCTACACGGACCATCGGGATCGTCGTCACTACAGCGAGCGCGGTCGTGAATATGGCTACCGTTCGCCGGGTGCACCGGATCGACATGGCGACCACGAAGGTCGTGGTTACGGTGGAGATCGTGGCGGTCGCCCACACTTCGTGCGTCCAGTAGATGGTGATCGCGGCGGTCGTGGAGACCGTGGCGGCCGTCCACACTTTGTTCGCCCTGTAGATAACAACCGTGGCGACCGTGGCGGATTCCGCCGCGACTCGCATGATGATCGTGGCGGCAACTACCGCGGCGGTCGTGATGACAACCGTGGCGGCTGGCAAGGCAACCGCGATGACAACCGCGGCGGCGGGCGCGACAATTACCGCGGCGGGCGTGACGATAACCGTGGTGGTCGTGACGATAACCGTGGTGGCTGGGGCGGCAATCGTGACAATCGCGATGATCGTGGCGGCAACTATCGCGGCAACCGCGATGACAACCGTGGCGGCGGACGTGACAATTACCGCGGCAACCGTGACGATAACCGTGGCGGCTGGGGCGGCAATCGTGACAACCGCGATGATCGTGGCGGCAAGCGCGAGGATAATCGTGGTGGTTGGGGAAACAACCGTGATGACCGTGACCAGCACGGAAGCCGGGAGCGTCGCAATGATCGCGGAGAACGTCGGGATTTCCAGCGCAGTGATCGCGATGACAGCCGCCCTGCACCGCAGGAAAGCCGTCCGCCAGTGGATGAGCCGCGCACTCCAAGTGCCGATCCACCCATCGAATCCCAAGACAGCAAGCCACAGGCACCTGAGGAGAAACTCCCAGCCGACAGCCCTTGGGCCAAAGCCAAGCGAGTAAGGAATGATGACGAATAGAGCCCGCATTGGCGTCATTGGCGGTAGCGGTGTTTACGACATGGATGGTCTGGAAGATCGCCGTGAAGTGAAGATCGAAACTCCATGGGGCGATCCTTCCGACACGCTCCTACTCGGGCGCATTGGTGATACCGAAGTGGCTTTCCTGCCGCGTCATGGTCGCGGGCATCGTTACACGCCGACCGAGGTCCCATACCTGGCCAACATCTATGCCTTACGTAGCATTGGTGTGCAACGCCTGTTGTCGGTTTCGGCGGTGGGATCGTTGTGCCAGGAGTATGCACCCGGAGAATTCGTGATGGTGGATCAGTTCATCGACCGCACCTACCGACGCCGTCAGACTTTCTTCGGTGATGGCATTGTTGCGCATGTGCCGATGGCCTCGCCGGTGTCGAACAGCATGGTCGAAAAGGTTCTGAGCGTAGCCGCTGATCATCCGATCACGGTGCATAAGGGTGGCTCCTATGTGTGCATCGAGGGACCGCAGTTCTCGACCCGCGCCGAATCGGAAAAGTTCCGTTCTTGGGGCGCGCGCATCATTGGCATGACCAACGCTACCGAGGCCAAACTCGCGCGTGAGGCTGGGATCAGTTTCGCCTGCATCGCAATGGTCACCGATTACGACTGCTGGCATGAGGGTCACGATGACGTGGATGTACAACAGGTCATCAAGATCGCGCATAAGAACGCATCGAATGTGCGAGAGCTCGTGCGTGATGTCGTTCCACATCTTGGCGCCTTGCCGGATTCGAAATGGCGCGATGTCTTGCGCGGCGCAGTGATGACTGCTCCGGCCATGCAACCGGAAGTAGCCAAGACGCGCACCGCAGCTTTGTTCAGCGAGTAGCAATCCTTCATGGCCAAAATCATTCCTGCCGGTCCTGGTCTTGGTGAACATGAAGATCGCGGCTCGCGTTTCCTGACCTACGTCTTTCACGCTGCCGAGGAAGAAGTCTTCCTGCAGCGCTTGGAAGAGTTACGCACCGAGCACCCAAAGGCTTGTCACCATTGCTGGGCTTGGCGGATCGGTAATGCTTATCGTTTCAGCGACGATGGCGAACCTGGCGGCACCGCCGGTCGTCCTATGTTGCAGGTTCTGGAAGGTAGTGGGGTGGAAGACATCGGCGCAATCTGTGTGCGATACTTCGGTGGCACCAAACTCGGCACCGGTGGGTTGGCGCGTGCATACACCGCAGCGACTGCACGTGGCGTCGATGATGCAGGCCGTTTTGAGATCGTGCCGCGCGTGCGTCTTTCCTTAGGACTTCCCTTCGAAACTCTTGGTCTGCGCACCGAGTTGGAAGCGATTTGTGCGTCGATTCAATTCGAAGGCGACTTCAGCACCGAAGGTTGGGAAGGCGAAGTGGAGTTGGATGAAGTCGAGTTGCCACGCTTCCAATCCTTATTGGATGAAAAGTCCGGCGGCCGTGTTCGTTGGCAACGCCTGGATGCTTAATCCAGAACAGTTTTGGCAAACCCTGCCGACCGCAACCCCCTAGGCTTTCCTAGGGCATGACTTGCATGGCTAAGGGCCATGAAGAAACGACCGGGCGGTTGAAACCATTCAGGCTGACGGCGGCAAAATGAACCGTGCTGCCTGCCAAGGAAGTGGCCGACTTAGTCGGGGTGAGCTACACCAACCTGCGTCAGATCCTGCATCGCAGCCGTGCTGCAGTACGGAAATGCACCGATGCAAGAATCGGTGATCAGGGCTAGATTCTCGGGGTAGACTAGAGGTGTTGTCGTTTCTCTGTGTCATCCCACTGTGCCTGCCCCTGCCGCAATCCACGCCGCAGGAGGGGTTGACCCTATTCTCGCCAACATGGTCCAACGACGCGCACCTGCTTGATGAAGACAAGAACCTAGTGCACACTTGGAGCGATCACAGTCGCCCAGGCTTGGGCTGTTATCTGCAACCCAACGGCAACCTGTTGCGTACCTACAAGACTGCAGCACCGGGAGCCGGTCACCTTGGTGGCGTGGGTGGTGGTGTGCATGAGATGAACTGGGAAGGCCAGGTCCTGTGGGACTATCAACTTGCAACTGCCACCGAGCATCTTCATCACGACGTCGAGCGCTTGCCGAATGGCAATATCCTGATGATCGCTTGGGAGGATAAAACCGAGGCCGCAGCGATCGCTGCCGGGCGTGATCCATTGACCGTGAACCATGCGCAGTTCTGGTCCGAACAGATCCTGGAACTTGACCCGACCACCGGCACCATCGTTTGGGAGTGGCATCTGTGGAATCACATCGTGCAAGATTTCGATCCGGGCGCGCCGAACTTTGGGGTCGTTGCCGATCACCCGCAACGGGTGAACTTGAACTACCCACCAACGATTCCTTCCGGTGGTGATTGGGTGCACATCAATTCGGTGGATTACAACGCCGAATTCGATCAGATCGTCTTGAGCTCACGATTCCACCACGAGCTTTGGGTGATCGATCATTCCACCACCACTGCCCAGGCCGCTACCAGCAGCGGCGGCAACTCCGGCAAAGGCGGCGACCTGCTCTATCGTTGGGGCAACCCGCAGGCGTATGACCGTGGCACGGCAAATGACCAGGTCTTCTTTGGTCAACACGATGCGCAATGGGTACCCGATGGTTATCCAGGCGAAGGAAATTTCCTGGTCTACAACAACGGCATCAATCGCCCCGGCGGCAATCGCTCTTCGGTCGATGAGCTCCAATCACCCATGGATGCCCTCGGGAATTATCCATTGCTACCAGGGCAAGCGTTCGAGCCAACCGGCTTGTTCTGGACCTACGATGGCGGCCTCACCAATCCATTCATTTCGCATCACACCTCAGGGATGGAGCGCCAACCGAATGGCAACACCTTGATCTGCGATGGCCCGGCCGGGCGCCTCTTCGAGGTCGATCAGAACCACAACGTGGTCTGGGATTGGACCAACATCTATCCCTTCGGCAATCGCAATGGCATCTTCAAGGTACGCCGTTATCAGCATTGGCTTTGGCCCAATAGCGACACGTTTTCCGCCAGTGTTGCCAACACCATCGACATTGATCTGGTGGCGGGGGCGGACCGTGCTCACGAGGATTATCAATTGCTCGCCAACAGGGCCGGCATTGATATTGGCGTGACACTGAATGGCGGGATGCACTTGCCTTTGAATCACGACGATTTCATGCAGCGCGTTTATCGCAATTCCAACAGCGCATCTTTCCAGAACTTTGCTGGTCAACTCGATGCTGACGGCAAGGCGACCGCCACCTTCAATTCCTTTGGCGCGATCAGTCCATCGTTGGTCGGCACCACCTTGCACTTTGCTTATGTACTGGGTGATCCTATGACTGGTGTGGTCGACTTCGTGTCGAACCCAGTCGCCATTGAGATCATTCCTTAGACTCGGCGCTGGTCACGCTCAGCTGGTAGCGATTGCCATGATAATCGCCTATGACCACTTCGCTGTGGAAGGCAAAGCCTAGCTTGGTGTAGAGGTTGTTCAACGCCTTGCGATGGAAATCACAATCCAGGCGTATCCAGTCAATCCCGCGTTTACGGGCTTGCTCCATCGCGAATCGCAACACGGCCTTGCTATGCCCGGAACCCGCGAATGCCCTGCGTACGGCAATGCGGTGGAGATAGAGCGCTTCTCCCTTACCGGCTTCCGGCCAGTAATAACTGTCGTGATCCTGCATCAAGAAGGTGGCCACGATCTGCTCGCCTTCGATCACCAAGTAGTAATCACCAGCGTCAAAGTCCGCCTGCATCGCTTGGCTGCTGACTTCCTCCTCAGTCCACAGTGAGTCGCCGAACTGCTCCATCCAGGCCACCACTTCATCGAGGATGCCGATCACGATTGGCAATTCCTCACCTTGAGCTTTGCGAATGCGACTGCTCATCTTGGCAGCTAGGGCTTAGGGCGGTAGTCGGCGAACAGCCGACCCCACTGCGTTTCTTCGGCGACCTTGGCCATGCGTTTGCGGCCATGACGCTTCCACCACCATTCATCGTGGAAGACATGCGAACCTGCACTGAACAGATGCACCAAAGGTGTATGGAAGAACAGGTTCTGGATGCGCTTCAATGCACCGAACCAAAGCACATCGCCAAAGCGTGAGGCAAAGTTATCACCCACGGTGAAACCCCAGCCGCCTTCGATCTCGTCGCCGACCAGCTCGATGTCATTCTCGTCGACCGCACCTAATCCACGCTCGGCACATTCGCGCAGATAGCCGATCTTATAAGGATCGAATCCCATCAAGCGTGCGGCAACAGCATCCATGGCCACGCTATCCGAAGAAGCAATGAAGAGGTTCTTCTCGATCGGCATCATGGTGCGCGGGCCAGGCCCATTGCCAGCCAAGGTGCCGTCGGCGATGGCGAACATGCCGCTGTGCAACTCCTTCTGCACGGCGATCAAGTCGGCCAACACGCCATGGATCCAAGTATGGCAATAATGACGCTTGGTATTCAGCAGACCACCGAAACTATTCTTCACCGCGCCGGTGGTGGTGGTGTAGATGTGCGTCTTGACGGTGGGGAAGTGCAACACCGACTTGCCGTGGAACAGGTCTGGGAACTCCGTGCCTTCTGGATATACACGATCCAGCGAAGGTGTGGGCAAGCTCGGCCGCCACTTCGACCAGGTCACGCTCTCGGGTTTGTTGACGAAGAACTGCTCGATCTCATAAGCGCTGTAGATCGGCTGCAACTTAAGATTGGCCAAGCCTTCCAGCGGGTCGGTGACCACCGTGTCATTGTGCACCGCGATCATCTTGCGCTGCTGTTTCTGCAACCAATTGACCGAGCCTTCCAACTGCCATGGCGTGGTGTTGGCCGACAGGAAGGGCAAGTGCCATGTGATATTGTCCTTCAAGATCACGGTGGAATCGGCGGGCAAGGCTTCGGCAGCTCCACCCAGGTCCATCGCGCGTGCGACGTCTTCCAAGACCGTGTCCGCGCTGGTGCGGATCAAGGCGACTTTGCTTTTCATCGTGTGATCAGAAGTGGAGGACGTGGACGGCCACCGAGGGATCAGAAGTAGATGACGGCGGCAGCAACCGTGGCGAAGCCTAGACCTGCCAGGATCATAGGCAAGTCCATCGTGGCCACGCGTTCAGGGCGCTCACCTTTGCCATGGCCATAGACCAGGAACAGGTAACGCAACACACCGTAATAGACAAAAGGCAGGGTGAAGACCATGCCGGGTGCACCTGCGCGTGAATCCAGTTCGGGCGTGCTAGCGGCAAGTACTTCCGCCGGCAGCAAGGTGTAGAGGGTGTAAGTCACCAACAACACCGCGCCCATCATGCCGACCATCATGTCGGTTCCTTGGCTGGCATAAGCCGCAAGGATTGGGCGTTGCGCAGCTTCACCGCCAGTGTCTTCAAGGTTTGCGACTTCAGCACGACGTTTGCACAGCGCCAGGAACAAGGCCAGCTGCACGGTGCAGGCCACCAACCACGGCGACAGAATCGCATCAACAGCCCACACTCCACCGAGCACTCGCAAGGAGAAGCCGGCGGCGATCGAGAACACATCCAGCAGTACGATGTGCTTCAGCAATGGCGTGTAGAAGGCCTGTAGCAGGAAGTATCCAAGCAAGGCCCACAGCATGTTGCCGACGGTGAAAGCGATACCAATACTTGCCACGGTCAGGACTGCTGCCAGGACCAAGGCTTGTTGCGGCGAGATCTTGCGCGAGGCGATCGGGCGAAATTTCTTGACCGGATGTAGGCGATCGCGCTCGCGATCGAGCAGGTCGTTGACCACATAGACCGCACTGCTGCCAAGGCAGAACGCGGCGAATGCACACGCCGACGCGAAGATCATGTCGGGGTCGAAAGCGTTACCGCTGTACGCCAAACCGGCAAAAAGGACCACGTTCTTGGTCCATTGTCGAATTCGCAGGCACTTCAGTACTGGGTGCATTTCCCTAGGATACCTTCGACGAGAGGGCTTCGTTGGAAGGCAGCGCTTTTGCCTTCAGTGGTCGCCAAGCGCGCACCGCACAACGCCAACGTTCGTTGGCGCTCAAGGTGGGGGCGACACGGAAGATGTCGTTATTGGGATTGCGTACGCGGCGCAGCAACATCTCCGAACGCAACACTGCAGCCCGCAAGCCGCGTTGCAAGCGTGCGCCGACGCGTTCACATACCGGCAGCCCCTGACGCAGCAAGTCGCGCGCCCATTCGCATTCCAAAGCAAGGAAGCGATTGACTGCAGGAGTGCGGACCATGTCGAACAACTCCTCGCGGCTCAAGTCGGCGGCATCGAGATCCGATTGCGGCAAGCGCAAGTCACCGGCGGCCAAGTGTTGTGGCAGGTCGGTGAGCAAACGCGTGACTACGAAGCCGCAGGCCAAACGTTCGGCCGGGGCAAGGGCCTCGGGTTCATTGCGTTGTGCCAAGGCCAAGGTGCAGCGCGCCAACACGGATGCCCGCGGGTGCAGATAGGACAACAACTCGCCGCGCGAGGCGGGGTCGACTGGCATTGGAGTGGGCATGCGCTTCAGAATCAGGCGCAAATCCTCATGAGGAATTTCACCGCCCGAAGCCGAGCCCCACAAGGCCAACAATAGGGGGCCGTCCGGACGCCCGCGAAGCATACGCTCGAATGCGTTGGTGAAGGATTCGCGGCCCTCAGTGGCCGGACCAAGCGCCACCGCCAGGATCGGATCGAGCCCACGCAACAAGCCACGCGGCATCAAAACCGGCCCCGGATAGAGGTCGCCAGCGATGCGCCGCGCCTCCCTCGTCGCAAAACGTCTTGCATGTCCGTAGTCCACAGGGAATCATTCTGTCATAGGGACACCCCATGACCAACCCTCCTTACTCCAGTTCCTCGAACCAGGCCGACGGCGATTCCCTCGACGCGGCTATGGCTGCGCACGATCTGCGCCATCTGCTCAGCACAGTGGTTGGCCACGCTGGCATGCAATTAACGGCCTTTAAGGGGGATAGCGGCTCTATTTCGCATAAGCGTCTCCTCCAAAGTCTAGAGGCCATCCTGGTGTCGGCCGCGCATGCGACCACGCTGTGTGAGGAAATGCTCGAGATCGCCAATGGTCAACCGGCCAAGTTACTGCCGGTGGATTTAGCCCCAGCAGCGGCCGAGGCGGCCGAAATTTTCCGCGCGCGGGCGGCTGGAGCAGTAGAAGTTAGGGTCGAAGGGCCACAACATTTACAGATTCGCGGCAACCGCGTGGATTTGCAGCGCGCCATGTTGAACCTGATGTGGAATGCCTTGGAAGCCATGGCTGGCGAGCAAGATGCCACCCTCACTTTGCGTTGGGGCGAGCACGACGACGGCGCTTGGTTAGAGGTGGTGGATAGCGGTCCGGGGTTGCCCGATCAGCATATGGCCGATCTCACGCGCCCTTTCCACAGCAACAACGGCGGCGACGTCAAGGTGCGCGGCCTGGGCTTACATTCCGTTGCGCGCATGATGCGTGGACTCGGCGGCCGCTTGCTCGGTTACAACCGCAAAGATGGCGGCGGTGCGATCTTGCGCTTGGAGTTTGGCTTGGAGCGCGAACTGGATTTCGGCGCGGCGCTTAGTGCTGAGCCAGCTGAAGCTGTTCACGATTCATCAGCAGGCGCTGCGGATGAAGAGCCTGAGAAGATGGATGAGCGCTCTGTCGGTTAAGGATCCAATCAGCTGCAAGTTCACCAACGGCATAACTGCAAGTGATGCCGTGACCGCCTAGGCCGGCAACCCACAACAACCCTTCCACGCGCGGATCGGGTCCGATTGCAAAGCGATGGTCCTCGCTGAACGTGCGCATGCCAGCCCATGCATTGGCGAATGCTGCATCCGCCAAGCCAGGCAACCAGCGCAACGCCTTCTCGGCGACATCTGGCAGGACATCGCGGTCGAGCATCTCGCCCAAAGCTGGCGCTACCGCCACATGATCGCAGGCCGACATCAGCAGGCCACCGCTTTCGGGGCGGAAGTAGAACTCATCAGGGCCGATATTCCACACCACCGCGGCATGTGGATTGACTGCCGAATCTGCGGCAGTGACCACCAAATGGCGGCGGCGGGCATCAAAGCGCAGCGGCAGTTGCAGTTCTTCAGGCAGCAGGCTGGCCCAGCCACCGGTGGCGAGTACAACTTGTTCGGCTAGGATCGGGCCGGCGGCGGTCTCTACACCAATGATGCGATCGCCTTCACGAATCAGCCGACGCACATGGCAGCGAGTGCGCATTTCCACCCCGCGCTGTGATGCGCCATGGAGATAGGCCTCCAATAATGCGTGGACGTCGATGCCGCCCTCGTTGGCGAACAGCCAAGCGCTACCTTCACCCTCTTGGAAGTAGGGGTGGTGCTTACGCACGGCGTGGAAATCGAGCTTTTCAGCCGGGCAAGCCAGATCAGGGTTGGTGATCCAGCGCTCGAGATTTTCGGAGTCTTCGCCGGCCTTGGCGGTGAGCAGCAGCCCATGTTCCTCGACCAGCGGCATGGTGCAGAAACCGGCACCCGGCTGACGATAAAACTCCGCAGAAGTGCGCGCTAAGCGGTGTAGAGCGGCATCTGGGATGGCAGTGCGCAGGATCGCGGCGTTGCGGCCGGTGGAATGACTGCCGGGTTGGGTGGCGCCATCGAGCAGCAATACATCTTGGCCACCGCGCTGCGCCACGGACCATGCCGTAGCCGCGCCAGCGATGCCACTTCCAACGATGATTAGCTTGCGTCTTTCCATGTGCTGCGTAGGCCTTATTCTAGGTGCGCCATGAAGAACCTCACTCCCCTGATTTCCCTCCTCTTTGGACTTGCCGTATTCGGCAGCCAAAACCTGTTTGCCCAAGAAGATCCTTATGTGATTGAGATGGAGGGCGACGAGGAAGAGGCTGGTAAGGGCCTCACCCAGGAAGAGCTCGAAGCGATGGCCGTGAAGATCGTGCCGCGCGTTGCCGAGATTCGTGGCCTGGAGTGGAAGCATAAGGTGCCTGTGGGTATCAACACGCCGAAGGAGTTCCGCGAGTTCGCCGTCAAGGCCGTGCGTGATGAAATGGGCAAGGAGCGTTTGAAGGCACTCAATGATTTCTCGGTGCTGCTTGGCATCCTGGAGCCGGGCGCCGATTACGAGGAGACCATGTACGACATGCTGGAAGCTGGCGTGGGTGGGTATTTCGATCCGGTCAGCGACAAGTTCTTCATGATCTCAACCTTTAACAGCGGCGGCATGGCAGAGTTCATCATGGCTCACGAACTTGGCCACGCGTTGGATCATCAGTACCACGACTTGAACGACATCTTCAAGGGCGCTGAGGGCAACTCCGATCGTGAGTTCGCCGCACGTTGTGTGGTCGAAGGGAGTGCGTCGGCAGTGGGCAACGCTTACTTGTTCCAGGGAATCCAGAAGGGTTGGCTTGAGGCCAGTGACCTGATGGACGCGGACATGATGGCGGCAATGATGGAAGGCATGGAAGGCGTGCCGATCTTCATGATCGTGAACCTTTCGTTGCCGTACTTGGATGGCACCACTTTCATGGTGCGTAAAGACAGCAGCAACTTGATGGTCGCCATGATGATGGAGCCTACCGATGAGGATCTGCTGCGTGCATTCACCGCGCCACCAACTTCCAGCGAGCAGATCTTCCATCCTGAGAAATATTGGGATAAGGATAAGTTCGATGCACCGATCGTGATCAAGATGGAGGATCGCAGTGCCGCCCTCGGTGAGGGTTGGAGCTTGGCCTTGACCGACACTCTTGGTGAGTTCGGTTGCGCCATGCTGACCATGAAGAAGCTGCCTTCGGCGATCGATGTCTCCATGGGAAGCGCCAAGATGGTGCATGAGTCTTCGGCTGGTTGGGGTGGCGATACTTCGCAGACCTACGTGCACGCCGATGGCCGTGCGCTGATGCATTGGGAAACGCAGTGGGATAGTGAGAAAGATGCCGAGGAGTTCGCCGTCGCCCTGCGCAAGCATGGCATGAAGCGTGCGCCAATGATGCACATGATCCACCTGGCTGGCACGCGCGTGACCGTGTTCTTCGCCACGCCCGATGCGCAGGACATGGTTGGCAAACTCCAGTAGTTCCCTGCTGTAGTGTCTTGCTAGGCTGTGCGGACCCATGTTCGCTGCAGCACTGTTCCTGAGTCTTTCGCCATTCGTAGCGCCCGCTTCCCAGCAGGCGCTTACCACTGACGGCTATGGTGCGGTGTGTTCGTCGCAGGCCGATGCCACCCAAGTGGGCCTCGATATCTTGGCCGCTGGTGGCAACGCAGTCGATGCCGCGATCGCAGTGCACTTTGCCCTTGCGGTGACCTTCCCTTATGCCGGCAACATCGGCGGCGGCGGTTTCTTCCTATTGCGCGACGCGGACGGCGAAGCGTGGTTCTTGGATTTCCGCGAGACTGCACCAGCTGCAGCAACGCCCGATATGTATCTCGGTGATGATGGCAAGCCGGTCGCTGAGTGGTCGCGTGTTGGTTGGAAGGCTGTGGGTGTGCCCGGTGCTGTTCCCGGCATGTGGGATGCGCATCAGCGCTGGGGCAAGTTGCCATGGGAGCAGTTGGTGGGGCCAGCTGCCGCGTTGGCGCGAGACGGCTATATGCTTGATGCCAATGAAGTGAGGCGTTTGCAGCGCTACGCCAAGACCTTCAAGAAAGACGCCATGGCCGCGCAGTTGTTCTACGACAAGAATGGTGAAGCTCTGCAAGCCGGCACAAGATTGCGTCAGCCAGAGCTTGCAGCCACTTTGGATACGATTGCCAAAGATGGGGTTGAGGCCATGCGAGGTGGTCCGATTGTTGAGGAACTCGTGGCTGCCAGCAATGCCGGCGGCGGCATCCTCAGTGTTGAGGATTTTCGTGATTATCAACCGAAGATGCGCCCGGTGATTCGCTTCGATTGGCAAGGCCGCGAAGTGATTGCGGCATCGCCGCCATCCAGTGGTGGAATCTTTTTGCAGCAAGTGTTGACCAGCTTGGATGGATTTCCATTCCGGCTATGGGGTTTCAAAGATGCGCGCTCGGTGCAGTTGATTGGCGAGGCAACTTCGGCGGCATTTCGTGATCGCAACAAGTGGTTGGGCGATCCAGCCGGAAGGGATTTCAATCTGCATGCCTTGGTCGAGGAAGACTACTTGCGGGAACGTCGGCGCCGGCTGTCGGCTACGCGCTACACCCGACCAAGCGCGGAAATGCCGCAGCCATTCGCCGAGCATATGGAGACCACGCATTTTTCGGTGGTCGATGGCAGTGGCGCGGCCGTCAGTTGTACCATCACCTTGAATGGCGCTTATGGTGCCAAGGTCATGGCGCCCGGTGGTTTCGTCATGAACAACGAGATGGATGACTTCGCCGCCAAGCCGGGGGAGCCGAATCAATTCGGATTGGTGCAGTCGGCCTACAACGCGGTGATTCCAGGGCACAGGCCTTTGTCATCGATGTCACCGGCGATCGTGGTAGTGGATGGCAAGGTCGACGCCGTGGTCGGTTCGCCTGGCGGTCCCACGATTCTTACCTCAGTCATGCAGGTAATTCTCAATCGTTATGTGTTCGGCATGTCGCCCTACAGCGCGGTTGCTGCACCGCGCTTCCATCGCCAAGACCTGCCGCCAGTGATTCGCTTTGAAGCACGGCGCTTGTCCGGTTCCATGCGCAACTCCCTTCGCTCTTTAGGTCAACCGATCAAGAGCACTCGTGCGCTTGGCGACGTCAACGCGATCTTCCGCACCGCCAAAGGCTGGCAAGCAATCGCCGATCCACGTTGGAGTGGAGGAGCCGGAGTGGTGGCCACTCCGGCTGATTAGTCGTGGCAATCAGGCGCAGCGTTGAAGCATGCGCTTAACTGAATAACGATTGCTTAGAACTGGAACTCGACCACAGTGACTTCGGTGCCCGCCAAGCTGGCGGTTTGCGTCTTCACTTGGCCATCCCATTCCACACGCACGGTGTAGGAGCCTGGTGCGAACGAACCTAGCGGCATGGTGCCATCTTCCGATGCGAACATCCGTGACATCCTTGCACCTGTGCCACTCAAGCCATCCACGCGGTTGCCAGCACCATCGAGCACCTGCACATAGGCACCAGCAATCGGCTGGTTGTTCGGATCGAGGATGCGCGCATTCAGAGGCAGGCCTTCCTCGAGCACGGCATCGATATCGACCGTCTCAGCCTGCGGAACATACACACCCTCAAGGCGCGTGGTGATGTAGCCACGACCGCTGATGGTGATGTCGTAAGTGCCAGGATTCAGCCCGGAGATCAAGCTGCTCTCACCCCACCCCCAAGTCTCGGTATCTTCCTTGCCGCCATCGTCGTCGCCATCGACGCGCTTGGCAACCAGGTTGTAACCACGATCCGGCTGCTTGCCGTTACTGGTGGTGATGTGCACGCGAATCGCCGATGCAATCGGCAGGCGAATGTCGCCGACTGGGTAGCTGGCATCACGCGAAAGCTCGAAGGTCTTGACCGATGCCTTGCCGAGTGATGCGCCACCACCGCTGTCGCTTCCACCATCGAGCGCAACGGAGCCCCATTCGTTCATCTCTACTTCGATGTGATAACGCCCAGGTGACTTTCCTTCGAACTCGAAGTTGCCGGACTCGTCGCTCTGCTCGAAATCCGTCTCCTTGCCGCCGGTGAACATGGCGAACATGCCACCAGAGGAATCATTGCGAACCAATTTCACCGTTGCGCCCGAAACAGGCTCGCCGGTGAGTTCCTCGACGATGCGGCCGTAGACCTTGCCCATTGGCGTGTTGAGGACTTGGTAGTCCTCGTCGGCATCAGGCACTTCGACCTCGATGGCACCGCGCCAGATCTCCGACTCCAGTTGCATGCGGTAGGAGCCAGGTGCAAGCGAAGGGAACTCAAACTCACCTTCAGCATTGCTCTGAGCCGTAGCCAAGCGCATGTCGAACATGGAGGCACCATCGGTAGCCATCATGATCAGCGCGCTGTTGGCGATCGGCTGTCCGCCACTCAACAACTTGCCGCGGAACTTACAGCCATTGGCCGACATATCGGTGATGTCGATGTTCAAGGTCTCTCCTTCACGCGCGAAAGCGTTCACCAACTTCGATCCATTCAGGACCGACATGAAGTCCCCTTGGAACAACTTGTCTGCATCCAAGGCGGCGGTCACGATGAAGTAGTTGCCGGGCTTCACATGCTCAGCTTGGTAGAAGCCGTCTTCGTTGGTGCTGGTCTGCCAGAAGTCTTGCGAGTCCATGGAGTAACCACCGACCATGCGGCCAGCCAGGATCTGGTTATGGCGGTCATAGACATAACCTTGGATGGTTGCGCCTTGACGTACCTGAATGATGACGTCTTCGCGCACTTCATCATCCTCAAGCGGCTTGCCCTTGATCGCGGTAGGGGAGAAACCCTCGGCGACCACGTGGACCCATTCCATGCCAGGCTCGATACCGGATAGCGAGAACATGCCATCCTTGTCGGAGCGTGCGAAAGCCATCGACTCCAAGCCCATCGAGAAGTAAGACGAAAGACCGCTCTCTTTGGACCAACCGATCGTCACGACTGCGCCGGATACGGGCTCGCGCGTGCCGTAAGCAACGACCTGACCGGTAAGCGTTGCACCCTTTGAGAGTTCAATGTTCACGCCCTCGGTGACCTTTTCGGCTTCGACGACGATGTCATGGGTACGCTCAAGGACATAACCGCCAGCGCGGGTTTCCAATCGCCAAGTGCCCGGCATCAAACCGTCGATCTGGAACTTGCCGCTGCCGTCGTCATTGATGGCGACGTTCTTCAGGTTGTTCATCATCGAACCTGCAGGCAGGACCGAGACTTCATCATCCTTGAGGATTCCATCCATGACTTCGCTGCGGGCTTTGCCTTCGGCAATGCGGTGACGCTCACGGAATTGGCGCCAATCCTCATCCTCTTCCATTTCGAGGTCAATTTCGGGATCCAGCTTGCTGGCTTGCAGGTTGGTGCTGACACCGAACATCTTGATCGGCATCTTGGTCTTACCATCGACGACCGTACCGGAAACCGATCCTGGCTTGAGCAGAATCAGAGCCAACTTCTTGTCCTCTTCAAGGTCACCTGGAAGGTCGAAGTAGGAGTCGGAGTAACCCGGTGCTTCTACTTTCAACTTGGCGGAGTTCCAGGCAGGAATGGTGAACTTGCCGCCAGCATCGGTGTAAGCCCAAGTCTCCGAAGGCAGCAGCTCGGGGAGAATCTCCCGTGCGGCACCGATCAAGAGGTTCTCGCCAGATGGGATCATGCCGCGCCCACCCTGAATGTCCTGACTGTCGTCGGCCTTGCTCGGAATGGAGCCCAGGAAGACCTTCGCGTTGGCGACTCCGCGGCCGTCCATCGAGACCACGCGGCCGGAGACCTGATGTGTGGTCTCGACGGTGATGTCTTCGTTCATCTCATTGGTCTTACCGGCAACCCGCGCGGTGTACGGAGCCGAGCGACCATCGCGACCTTGTGCCAACAACACGGTGGTGCGGCGTGGCAGCTGCGGGAACTCGAAACTGCCATCGGCGCTCGATTCGGTCATCCAATCCGGCAAGTTGCGGACAAAGCCGACGACCATGCGCAGGTCGAGCGGAATCGCAACAATCTTCACGCCGCCCATGCCTTCGCCGTCGCTATCAACGGTGCGGCCACTGAGGGTGCCGGTCTCAACCAAGCGCACCGTAGCTTCGACGGTGGAGCCGGGCAAGAATGGACCGACATCTTGCATGCCAGGGTGGGTTGCGCCATCCAGGGCTGCGATGGTCAATCGAGCATTCGCAGGTACTGAATCGATCGAGAAGTTACCGGCGGCATCGGTGAAAATGCGCTCGAGGTAGATATCGCGATTGCGCACCGCTTGAATAACGTACAGATAACTCGGGCCGACGAAAACTTCGGCGTTGGCGACTGGGCCGCCCATCTCATCGACTACGTGCCCATTCAGGACCGCACCTGGAACGGTGTGCAACAACACACCTTTTTCACTGCCCACTTCTTCCGCTTGCACTGCCTGACGCCCGCGGGTGAGGTGATGTTTGCCGCGCGCGACCAAGAACAGGCTGCGTCCGGGAACGCCTTCCAGTTGGAAGGTGCCGTCTTCGTTCGCCATGGTCGAAGCCAGTGGCTCAAGATTCAGATCCAGTGGGCGCTCGAAGATCTCTTCCGGACTGAACTCGAAGTCCATCAGCGGAAGCGATACCGAGTAGGCCGCAACCCAAAGACCGCCAAGTGGGGTGCCTTGCTCATCGACCACCGTGCCGTGCAGACCGTATTTACCGGCGCCGACCTTCAGGCCGCGCGGATCGAAGACCTCTTCTTCGATGACGGTGTTGGTCCGCTCCATGCCACCTTCAAGAGTGGCCTCTTCCATTTCAGCAACCGCTGGGGTTGTGTTGGGGGTATCGGGTTGGACCTCGTTTTTGTCACCGGAGTTCAGGATCCAAACTACGGCAATTACAAAAAGGGCGATCAGGACAATCGGGAGGAAGCGCTTCATGGCAAATTCGGGGAACAGATTAGCTCAAAACCAGTGGGGATGGCGAGCTAACCCTCTTCTTACGACCTTAGAGACCTTTTGCAAGTGACTGTTTCGGCCCAATTGTGGCCGTTTATCAGACTTCCAGCGCAGGGAGGCTGGTAGCGGCCTTCTTGGCCACCTCTTGGGCAACGCGACCGGCGATCTCTTTGAAGATCTGCGCGGCTTCGCTTTCTGGATCGGAGACCACAATCGGCACACCGGCATCGCCGCCGACGCGCATGCCAGCCTCGAGCGGAATGCTGCCGAGCATCGGCACGTGGAACTTATCCGCCACAGCCTGACCACCGCCGTGGCCGAAGATGTCGCCGGTCATGTTCTCAATCACGCCGAGGACCTCGGTCTTGACCTGATGGGCCATGCCGATGGCGCGGCGCACATCCGTCAAGGAAACCTCTTGCGGCATGGTCACCACGACCATTCCGGTCAGTGGCACCAGTTGCGAAAGCGAGAGCTGCGCGTCGCCGGTGCCCGGAGGCATATCCACGATCAGGTAATCGAGTTCACCCCATTCCACATCTTGCAGGAACTGCTCGAGCGCGCGGTGCAACATTGGGCCACGCCACATCACTGGTTGGCCGTCTTCGATCATGTAGCCGACCGACATGGTCTGAATGCCATGTGCCTCGATCGGGAAGAGCTTGTTATCGCGGCCCTTGGGCTTCTCGCAGATGCCCATCATGACGGGCACGTTGGGGCCGTAGACATCGGCATCCAAAATCCCAACGCTGGCGCCGGTCGCCTTCAATGCTGCAGCCAGGTTCACAGCACATGTGGATTTGCCCACACCGCCCTTACCGGAAGTGACCGCAATCACATGCTTCACGTCGCCGCCAAGCTTATTGCCGACGGGCAAGGAGGACTTCACCTGCGCGGTCATGGTGATATTCACGGTCTCAATGCCATCCAGCGCCATCACGG
The DNA here is from genome assembly GCA_024229395.1 of Planctomycetota bacterium. Lineage (GTDB taxonomy): Bacteria > Planctomycetota > UBA1135 > UBA1135 > UBA1135. The sequence goes on from JAAESM010000061.1 coordinate 45,430, forward strand.
CATCAAAAGCCTGCTGCTTGAGCTGCTCCTTGACCGGGCACGCAGGCGTGGTGAGCTCAATCGAGAACTTGGCGACGCCATTACAAACGGCCAAATCCTTGATGAAACCGAGCGTGACGATGTCCTTGTGCAGGTCTGGATCCTGCACCACCTTCAGCGCATCGAGTACGGTGTCCTTATCGACGGTAGTCATGTTTTGGGATTCCCTGCCCTACCTGTAGGATAGGGGGTTGTGGGAGCGCAAGAGAATACGCGAAAATCAGCCGTTGTGCTGCTGTCCGGAGGCCTAGATTCGGCCACCGTGGCGGCGTGGTTGCAGCGCGAGGGATTTGAGGTCATTGGCCTAAGCATTGATTACGGCCAGCGCCATGCTGTGGAGCTGCAGGCGGCGGCCAAGATTGCCAAGGCGTTGAAGCTGGATGAGCACTTGGTGATGCGCCTCGATATGCGTGTATTTGGTGCTTCGGCGCTGACTGCGGATATCGATGTACCTAAGGCGGGAGCCGCCGGGGATGCCGTAGAAGCCGATATCCCAGTGACTTACGTGCCTGCGCGCAACACGATTTTCCTTTCGCTGGCGCTCGGTCTGGCTGAGTCGCGCGGTGCTCATGATCTGGGCATTGGCGTCAACGCGCTGGACTATTCCGGCTACCCCGATTGCCGCCCCGATTTCGTCGCTAAGTTCGGTGAGTTGGCGAACCTGGCCACGCGCGAAGGCGTGGAGGGGCGGCCGATTCAATTGCACACACCGCTGCTGCATTTGTCCAAGCTGGAGATTCTCCAGTTAGCGCATGAACTGAAGGTTCCTGTGGCTGACACGATTTCCTGTTACGACCCGTCGGAGAGTGGCGCGCCGTGTGCTCTTTGCGACGCATGTCGCTTGCGCTTACAGGCAGAAGCGGCTTTCGAAGAAACCCAATCCTAGACCCACGCGCCCTCGCATCAGCCCGCACGATTCCGCCCAACTTGAATACACCCGAACTCCTCATCCACGTCCCGGCCGAACGCACTTGGTATGTGCGTCATCGTAATCTGCGCCAAGGCCAACCCTTCGAGACCGTGGATTACGGCGCGGTCGATCGATTGGAAACCACGGTGCATATGGTGTTGGTCTTGGATGACAAGGAGATTGGTTGCGCGACCATCCAGAAGGATGAACGCGAAGGTGGCTTCGGTTATCGCATTCGCGGCATGGCGGTCGATGAGCAATTCCGCGGCCGCGGGTATGGCCGCCTATTGATGGAAGGCACGCAAGCGGTGGCCCGTGAACTCGGCACCGGCTTGTGGTGCAACGCGCGCGTCGGCGCCATCCCGATGTACCTGCAATGTGATTTCCAGCAAGTGGGGGAGGAATTCGATATGCCAAATATCGGCCCACACTATGTGTTGGAATGGCTGCCCTAAGCAGCGAGCTTGCACGAACTATCGCCGCGAATTTTCCTGCTCGCGGTGCCACTTGTACCAATGTGGTCCAACACGCGCACCTATCTCAAGCACTTCCTTGGTGAGTTGATCTTGAATGATGTCGCCAACAAATTCCTGATCCTCTGCCTTAGCCCTGTTGTAGTAATAAGGCTTGTCGCTCTTGGTAATAAGCAGGTTGCCGACGAACTTGTTGCCGCCCGTTCTGTGAAAGCGAATCGGTGATTGGTCGATATTGTCGAAACGATTAGCCTCGACCAGGATTTCACAACTGCCTTCGTCAATGAAGATGCCATTCGACGGCGCGCGCCCTGCATGTTGCGGCACACCATGCAGATGGTTGTTCTTGATCACGGTGCCAGGCTGGCGCCCTAGCGTGTAGATACAACCGCCGTCGGACAGCAGTTGCATCACATTGCCAATGTCGTTATTGAGAATCTGGTGACCACCACTCGGAGCGGGGTCTTGGCCCCAAACCCAACCAACCGAAAGTCCGGTGTATGGGGTGCTTCGGATGTGATTGAAGGCAATGCGGCAATCAGCAGCAAAGCCAATCCAAATCCCAACACCACCGCCAAAGCGAGCGCCAACGATCCGTGATCGTGCAACCTTCAATACTCACGCGTCGTGCCAAGTGCGGGTCATTCAAGTCACTGCCGTGGGGTGCAACTACGGTTTGGCCGGTCGCCGTGGGCGCAAGCAGCGCGAACCAGGTGAGGAAAAGTAGGGGGAGAGGCAGCCGCATTTTCAATGTCCTGCAGATTAGCGCATTCGGGAGTTTTGGCTCCATGTCGAGAGCGGAACTCTGCTCTGCCACATGAGCCGTCGGAGCAAGTATTCTCTTGCCCATGACCGACTACCCCGCCAAGACTTGTGAGATTGATTCGCTGATCACGCATGCCAAGCTGATCGAAGCAGCAGTTGCCCGCCGCAAGACGCAGCAGCGTCGGAATGGTGTGTACGCCTACCCTGGCGAGACTTTCGAGCTCGATGGCACCCAGTTCAAGGTTACGGATTTGCGCAGGGAGTCGCTCGGTCAGATGACCGATGAAGATGCCCGTGCCGAGGGCTACCCGGGGTTGGAGATGTACCGCGACTTGATCCTGCGCATGCATAAGGGCATGGAGTGGAACGAGTCGGCCAAGGTCTGGGTGCACGAGTTCGAGCGCACCGAGGGCTGAGCCCTTTTGGGGTCCAAGTTCCTCGCTCGAGCCCGGCTACTAGGCTATTCGTCGGTAGCCAGCAACTCGATCATCGCCTGCCCCATGCCTTCGCCAATCAGGTAGAAGGTCTCGGCGTTGTTATTCCAGTGGTAAGCCTGGCCGCTGGGGGAGAGCGATTTGTCGCGCCAGAAGTCCTTGGTGCCGACGAATGCTACGTTGCCTTTGAATTCTTTGCGCTGCGCAACTGCGGCTTGTGCTTTCATCAGGGAAACTGCGCGCGGGTGTTTGTCCTCATGCCCGCTCATGCCGGTCTCGGCAATCACGAACGGCAATTTGGGTTGACCAAGTTCCTTGCGCGCGTCACGAATGAAACAAGAAAGGTTCTCTTCATAGGCGTCGTTGAACTCTTGGTTCACACGGTCATTCCAACCTTGGTGCCAACCGATTCCCATCAGCTCAACCTTGCCATATTCGAGTTCCGGGAAGATGGTGTCCACCTCATCCAGCACGCGGCGGATCTCTGTGAACATCGCGGTGTAGGATTCGCCGACCTCGCCGCCAGCACTTGGCGGGCGGAACTCCTTGCCGATTGCCTTGCCACCCCACGCGACCTTGATCAGTAGCGCCGGTTCGTCGAAGTGTTCACCAACAGTCCAGCCGAAGCCGAGCTCCGGACCGATGGTGTCCTTGCGTGCACCGTAGCCAACACTGAGCGGACCAAAGCGTTCGAAGTAAGAGATCATCACGTCATCACGTGATTTCCAACTGCCTTCCTCATCAAGCAAATGGCCAAAGCGCTCTTGTGTTTCTTTTGAACTTGTAAGGAATTCGAGCGAGCCCTTGCCATCATTGCGGTCGGCGTTGGCGGCGATCATTCCTGACCCCTGCATATTCGACTGTCCAGCTAAGATGAACACGTGCAGAGCTGGAGGCGGGGCGGATACATCTTGCTGAACTAGAGCACCTTCTTGAAGTGACCCCAAGTTTGGCCAAGCTAGGTTGAGCAGCAGCAGCAGGCAGCCGAAGGGGATAGAGAGAATCCGCAACATGGGCCCAGCCTAGCTGCCTTTCAGAGGTGAGAAACAGTTGAGGAGCCCCATTTTGGGGAGATATGCTTAGGATTGAGTGGAACTGCGGCTTCCTAGGTCGCGTCCTCTTTTACGCATGCGCCCCGTCCTCTCCCTCGCTCTTCCCGCTTTGCTGGTATTGGCCAGCTCGCTCACAGCTCAGCAGCCGGCCTACCCGGAAGGTTCGGAGGTGCCGCGTCATCTCACTGCAGCCGAGGCTGATTGGATGGCAGCCAATCCGCGGGGCAATACGCGTGCAGCCACCGCTCCACCAAGTGGCCCTGTCCATTGCGCCGCCGAGTACGAGCCAATGGCTGGCATCTTAATCGCGTGGGAAGGCAGTACTTCGTGGAAGAACATCTTGGCTCAGATGGCGGCCGAGATCACCACCACCGGCGATGCCGACATCTATTGCGTGGTCGATAACAGCAGCGAGATCTCTTCCGCCACCTCAAGTATTTCCAGCCAAGGCGCAAATATGAGTCGCGTACATTTCCCGGTGCGTGGTACCGACTCAATTTGGATCCGCGATTACGGTCCGCGTTACATCTTCCAGGGCGACGTCCGCGCGATTGTTGACCACCCTTACAACCGGCCGCGGCCGAATGACAACCTACTGTCGTCGTTCTTCTCCGGATACATGGGGCACGCAATCTACGAGCATCCGCTTTCACATGGTGGCGGCAACTTTCACCTTGATGCGCTTGGTGGCGGTTATTTGACGCGTTTGATCAACAACGAGAACCCCGGCTTTAGCGAGCCGCAGATCTGGGATGTCTTCAACGATTACCAGAACCTGGACGTGACCCTCTTTACGCCGTTTCCGACCAACGTCGATAGCACGCAGCATATCGATATGTGGATGCAGGTCTACGGCGACAACAAAGTCATGATTAGTGATTGGCCAGCGCAGTCGGGCAGCACGCAAGACAACATCTGTGACAACGCCGCAATCGAAATGGCGGCCAAAGGTTTCACCGTAACGCGCATTCCTGCACGTCATTCCAGCGGCACGCACTACACCTACACCAACGTGGTGATGTGTAATGACTTGGTATTGATTCCGCGTTACACCAACGGAACCATCACCCAATACAACTCGCAGGCACTGGCCGCGTGGCAGGCCGCATTGCCCGGTAAGACCATCGTGCAGATCGATTGCCAAGCGATCGTGACTGCATCCGGCGTCATGCACTGCATCGTGATGCATGTGCCCGAACACCGCGGTGGCGTTAACCCAACCGCTTATTTAGTCACCCCAAATGGTGGCGAGATCGTGTCGCCAGGTTCGTCGATGAACATCGAATGGATTTCCGACGACGACATCGAGGCAACTTCCGCCTCCCTTCTCTATTCCACCGACGGCGGCCAGATCTGGAACTCGATTGCTTCCGGATTGAGCCCAGCCGGTAGCTACAACTGGACGGTGCCGGGTATTCGCACCAATGCAGCGATGTTGCGCGTGGTCGTTTCTGATGTCGCTGGCAACACAGGTTTTGATGATTGTGATCTTCCATTCGCGATCGCCAGTAGCAACGAAGCCGCATTCATCAATTACGGCTCCGGCAAGGAAGGCAGCATGGGTGTGCCGCAGATCACCGTCAGCGCCAGCCCGGTACTGGGCAGCCCCGTCACTCTGCAAGTCAGCGATGTACGGGCCAACTCCACCGCAAAGTTGATCCGCGGTGCGTCGACGGCATCCACGCCATTCGATGGCGCGATCGCCTTGGTCAACTACGACACTGTCATCGACATCAACGTCAACGGCTCCGGCATTGGTTCGATGAACGCCAATGTGCCAAGCGCTGCCGCACTCGCCGGTCGCAGCTTCTACTGGCAGCTGTGGGTGCCGAACGATCCAGGTGCCGCCGGCGCTGGTTGGGCTTGCTCCAACGGCCTGCGCACGCAGCTCGGTTTCTAGGCGCCGGCGCGATTCGCTTTCGGCCGGACTCAGCGCTGAGTGCCAGTTCGACCGTGTGATTGCGGTATCCACCGCGATTCTCAACCGGCGGCTAAACTTCTCGCATGCCGCCGGTCGAGAAACCCGTCCCACCTGAGGTCCTGGAATCCCTGGGCCGCCTTTATCAAGTCATCGACACCCTGCGTTCGCCCAACGGTTGCCCGTGGGATATGAAGCAGACGGTCGAGACTCTGGCGCCGCACCTGGTCGAGGAGTGCCATGAGATGGCCGACGCCGTCGCGCGCAAAGATTCCGAGGAAACCTGCGAGGAACTTGGCGACTTGATGATGGGGGTGATGATGGTCGCCCGCGTGGCGGAGGAAGACCGCGGCTTTGGCATGAAAGATGTCGCCGACGGCATCACTGCCAAGCTGATCCGTCGCCATCCGCATGTCTACGGCGAGGTTGAGGTCGACGGCACCGGCGAGGTGCTGAAGAACTGGGAGGCGATTAAAAAGCAGGAAAAACGCGACAAGGGCACCGATGAGTCCACCCTGGCTGGGGTGCCGCGCTCCTTACCCGCCCTGCTACGCGCTTACCGGGTAGGCCAAAAAGCGTCGAATGCGGGCTTCGACTGGCCAGATTTGGCCGGTCCGAGCGAGAAGGTGGAGGAGGAATGGCAGGAGTTCCACGAGGCGGTCGAAAGTGGCGACAAGGAACGCGCCAGTGAAGAATTGGGCGATCTGCTGTTCGCCGTGGTGAATGTGGCGCGCAAGATGAAGCTCGAGCCAGAGCTGGCGCTGCGCGGCACAATCGAGCGTTTTTCCAGCCGATTCCGCTATATCGAGCAGAACATTGATAAGCCTTTGGCCGACGCCACCCTCGAAGAAATGGATGTTCTTTGGGAGCAGGCAAAAACAAAGTCTGCCGGGGGTTGACCGTTCTCGCAGGAGAGGCTTATACTTTCCGGCCAAAGTGCGGGGATGTGGCGCAATTGGTTAGCGTACCAGACTGTCGATCTGGTGGTTGCGAGTTCGAGTCTCGTCATCCTCGCCATCTAAACAAACAGGTGGCTCTCGAAAGAGAGCCACCTGTTTTTTGTTCGCCTAGCGGGCGACTACCAAGGCTTGGCCATCGACTTGGCCGGAAGATCCACCCGAGTTGGCTTTGGCGAACGAACGCCATCCCACTGGAAGATCTCGTAGTGACGGTACTTGCCGTTCGATGCCGAGAAGGACAGACGGTAACGACCAGCTGGACGGTTGAACCAGACGTCGCCCGAGTCATCAGCGCGTTCGGTCATACCTACGTTGCCACTGCTGCTGCCGCGTGCACCCATCTTGCCAGTGATTTCCGGCTGATTGAGATCAGGGGCCATGGTGCAGATGGCGTTGTCGGCTAAGTCACCGTTGGGGCCGAAGACGCGGAAGGTGGCCACAGGCGAGATTGAGGTACGAATGGTGACCTCTTGCTTGGAACCGGCGATCGCAGGACCAGCTTCGACCAGCTTTGGCGTGAAGCCTTTGCCGGAAACCAGCCACCACTTCATCTTGCCATCCATGATCTTCACGCCATTCTTATCAGCGGTTGCATCATTGAGCTTGACCGAGTTCTGACCGTGCAGTGGGGTGCGGTTGGAATAGACCACATCGGCGCGCTTCGGGCTACGCAAGTAAAGCGGCTCCGGAATGTTGCGCACCAAGTAGCAGAAGGCACCGCCGATTGGGCGGCCGGTCGCGGAATCGACCACATGTGCTACGTACAGGGTTTCATTGGCAGTAGGTGCCTGCAACGTTGGCGGTGGAATCACCTTGGTAGCGACTTCAGCACCACCTCCGGAAACCGTGGATGCCAGCTTTGGCTTAGACGTTTTGGTCTTGCCACTACAGGCTGGGAGTGCCAGCAAGATGCAAGCAAGGAGTGGGATCAGGGTGCGGGGACTCATTCTTCTTCTGGGAGTTCGAGCTTCTCTGCGCCTTTGACGGCTTGGAATGTAAGGGTCTCAATGTCGAGAGCCTCCTCAGCTTTCAGCGCGTCTTCTAGACGACCGAAGATGATGGGGCTTTCAGGCTGGAATACCGTACAACAATCCGGCGCTGGGAGCGTCGAAAGCTTGTAAGTACCGATATTTCGGGCCATGGTTATCGCCTCGGTCTTGTCCATTCCAATCAGCGGTCGCAGTACCGGAATGCGTGAAGCTTCTTCGATTACAGCCATGTTCTGCATGGTCTGACTGGCGACTTGGCCAAGGCTCTCGCCGGTGACCAAAGCTCGACATTTACGTCGGGCTGCAACGAGCGATGCAATCCGTTGCATGGCGCGGCGATAGAGCACGGTGCGGTAGGGCTCCGGGCAGGTGTCGCGAATCGCTTCTTGATAGGCGGCAAAGGGAACCATGTGCAAGACGGTGCGCGGTTGCCACTGCCCGAGCTCTTCAGCCAAGCGGATGATCTTCTCGCGCGATTGCGGCCCGGTATGCGGAAAGGAATAGAACGACACGAACTCCATGCGCATGCCGCGCTTCATCATCATCCAGGCAGCGACCGGTGAATCGATGCCACCACTCAGCAAGGTAAGGCCGCGACCCATCGAGCCGACGGGCAAGCCAGCGGGGCCGGCGTGACGTCGGGCGAAGACCAGCGCTTCTTCCTCGCGAATGTCGACTTCCAGGGTTAGCTCCGCACCCTTGAGTTGTACCTTCAGCGACGGGTTGGCCGGCAGAACCAAATCGGCCAGCTCCAAGGTCAGCTGCAGGCTTGTTTTCGGGAAGGCCTTATTGCCGCGGTTCACCGTAATGCGGAAGGTGACCTGCTCGCGTCCGGCAAAATGTTGCTGCAGGCTTTCCTGCACCAACTCGGCCGCGCGCTTCTTGATGGCCTCGGCATCCAGGTACAGCTTGTCGGCCGGCGACAGGCTGGTCACGCCGAAGACTTGCGCGGCGCGTGCGATGTGCGCCTTCAGGTCGACGTCGGCCTCAACGAGGATGCGGCCACGACGGCGCAGGGTGATCAAACCAGGCAGCGGACCGAGCGCCGATTTCAGGTTTGCGCACAGGGCACGTTCAAAAGCGGGGCGGTTTCCGCCTTTGAGACCGATCTCGCCGTAGCGGACCAGCAGGGTAGATTTTTGGTTCATTGCAACAATTACGCTGGGGGGGCTTTCCCCATCGCGGCGGCCATTCTAGAATTGCCGGCTTAGGGCGATTAGCTCAGTTGGCTAGAGCATCTCGTTTACACCGAGAGGGTCGGGGGTTCGAGTCCCTCACCGCCCACCAAAACCCCGTGCGCGTCATCTATTCCCAGAAATTATGGGGTCTGTATGACGCGCATTTTTGAATTTCGCCTTCCATTGTGGCGATTTGACACGAAACTAGTGCCATGAGTGCCTTTCTTCTCTGCGCGGCCCTGTTTTTGCCGCAATTTGGTGCCGGAAGCGATGGTTCCGCTGAAATCACCGCCGGGTTCGCCGTGGAATCCGTTGGCGCTGGCTCGGTCATCGAGCTGCAGGTGGCCATGGAAATCTCAGCGGGGTGGCATGCTTACCACCCCGACCAGGATCCTGAGAACGGGATTCCGGTCTCCGCCGAGATCAGTGGAGAAGGCTGGGAGGCCGCCGGCGAATTTCTCTCGCTGCAAGCTGCGCAGCCCCACACCCTAGAAGTAGGCACGTTCAAGGCTGAGTATCTCTGGATCAGCGGCAAGCCAACTTTCAGCATGCCGGTGCGCGTGCCCACCGCGTTGGGTGCCACTGAGTTGAGCGTAGAGGTCCATTACCAGCTATGTGATGACGCCCACTGCCTTGCTCCAATGAGCAAGACTTTCTCGGTGCCGATCACGATCACCGATGCTGCTGCCACCGATTTCACCGCCAGCGCATCCGGTGCTGCTGGTCAAGCCGGTGATGCCGAGGCCACTCTGATGCAAGCGCAAGAGGGGATCATCGGTGCACAGATTCTTGCCGACGGCCTTGGCGCCGGTTCGGTTGCTGACCTTGAGATCACTCTGGATATCGAGGAGGATTGGCACGAATACCACCCGGACCAGGATCCTGATGCCGAAGGTGGAATCAAGGATGACTCTGCGCACGGCACTCAACTTCCAGAAGAGTTCTGGCCGTTCATTCTGATGGCGATCACCGCGGGTGCCGCCACTCTGCTCACGCCTTGTGTGTTCCCGATGATCCCTGTGACCATCAGCTACTTCACCAAGCGTTCGGAAGCAGGCAAAGGCACGCCGGTCGGCAACGCCACCGCTTATGCAGGAGGCATCATCTTCACCTTCGCGGGCATTGGTGGTGGAGCTGCACTGTTATTGGGGCCCACGGGCGCCAACCAAATCGGCTCTAATCCCTATGTAAACACCGCCATTGGCCTGTTGTTCATCGCCATGGCCGTGTCCCTGCTGGGTTACTACGAGATCCAAGCACCACGTTTCCTGCAGAAGTTCGCAGCGAATGCTCAATCCGAGGGCCAGAGCAAAGGCGGTTATCTGCCGGTTGCAATCATGGCTATTGCGTTCAGCATTACTGCCTTCACTTGCACCGTGGCCTTTGTTGGTGCAGTGTTCGCGGCTGGCCTCAAACTTGGGCCGGTGTATCTGTTCGGCGGCATGTTCGTCTACGGTTTGGTGTTCGCCTTGCCGTTCTTCTTCTTGGCGTTGTTCCCGTCCAAGTTGCAGTCCATGCCCAACGCCGGCGGTTGGATGAACACTGTCAAGGTTTGCGCAGGTTTCATTGAGATCATTGCAGCCGTCAAGTTCTTCTCCAACGCGGACTTGTTCTGGGATTTGGAGTTCCTGACTTGGCCAATCGTGTTCGGCTTCTCGGCGCTGGTCATGATCATTTGGGCGGCTTATATGTTCGGCTTGTTCAAGATGCCGCATGATTACGAGAAGCCCAAGCCTGGCAAAGCACGCTACGTCTTCGCGGCTGCCATTCTTCTCGGTGGTATCTACCTGATTCCAGGTACCTTCAACCGTGATTACACCTACCCGAATGTCATCTACGCATTCGCGCCGCCACCTACTTACGGTTTGCCTGGCGACATCGGTCCAGCTGGTTTGACTTGGTTCGAGAACTACGAAGAGTCTTTTGAGCACGCTCGCGAAGAAGGCTTGCCGCTGTTTGTCGACTTCACCGGTGTGACTTGCCCGAACTGTCGCGCGATGGAAAACGGCGTCTTCCCAGATGACTCCGTCAAGCCGCTGCTGAAGCAGTTCGCGCGCGTGGAGCTATGGGTGGATAAAGTGCCGGAATACGCAGATATGGAGGTAGAGCGCTTCTCGCAGGCGTCGCAGCCGTTCTACGTCTTGCTCGATCCGCGCGATGACTCGGTGCTCGGAACCTTCCCAGGTTACGACCCCGATGCCTCCAAGTTCGCGGAGTTCCTGCAGGCTGGTCTGGATATGTATCAGACCAACAGTAAGCCAGGCCCCAACTAAGAATGCTGGAACTGACTCCCGGTGATGGCTGTGGCAATCGCTTCTTGCTGGTGCAAGAGCAAGCCATGGCCGCAGCGGGGGAGTCGGCTTCTGAGTTGGCGCAGCGCGTTTGCGGCCAGGCTTACGACGGCTTGCTGGTGCTTGGCGTTGAGTCTGATGGCGCCTTGCCGGTAGTGATCTGGAATCGCGACGGCAGTGAAGGTGGCGCCTGTTTGAATGGCTTGCGCGTTGCGGCTTGTTTCACTGGCTTGGAAGGTGGCCGTTTGTTGATGGCTGGTGAGTTGGTCGATTGGCAGCGTTGTGAGGGTGGCTTTGAACTTCAGATTCCATTGCGCGCCGAGCAGATTGAGATTACGGAGCATGCTGGCGCTGGTGCTGGCGAGGGTGGCGTTGCTGTTTGTGATGATTCCTGGTTCCAGGTCGAGTTCTGGAATCCACATGCGGTCTTCCGCAGTAAGCCGAGTGATCAATCCCTGGAGGACTTCGCCGCCAGTGTTGCAGCGCAGCGTGAGATCTTTCCACAGGGAGTGAATGTCGAAGTGGTGCCAGAGTTGGGCAAGGGTGACGACCTGCACATGCGTGTTTTCGAGCGCGGTGTGGGCGAAACGGCTGCATGCGGCAGCGGTGCCTTGGCGGTGGCAGCGGTGGCCTGGAGCCTCGGCGCAGGCTCTTGTGTGGGCGTTCAGATGAGCGGCGGGCTGCTGGAAGTGGAGCAAGCGGAAAGCGGCCATCTTCGCCTTCGCGGGGTCGCAAAAGTGGGTCCATCGCAAAGCCTCCAGGGGCTTCTTGGAAGCGCCCCTAAGGTACGCCCCTGAAGGGGTTTACGGAGGGGTGTCGGCGGGATTTTGACTTCCCCTAAGAGCGCGGAAATGATGCAATAGGCGCTGCTGCCAGTGTCTGGTGGCCCCCTGCCCATGGCCGAAAATCCCGTTCCTGAAGCGCTACCGATTCACGACGCGCTTATTGAGAAGGAGATGCGCGATTCGTACCTCACGTACGCGCTCTCCGTCATTCATGACCGCGCCCTGCCGGATGTGCGCGATGGCCTTAAGCCGTCGCAGCGCCGCATCCTGGTCGCAATGAATGACTTGCACCTGCGCCCCAATTCCAAATACAGGAAGTGCGCAAAGATTGCCGGTGATACCTCCGGTAACTATCACCCTCACGGTGAGTCAGTGATCTATCCAACGCTGGTGCGTATGGCTCAGCCATTCCGCTTGCGTCACTGTCTGGTCGATGGCCAAGGTAACTTTGGCTCGATCGATGGCGACCCACCTGCGGCAATGCGATACACCGAGGCACGCATGGGTGGCCCAGCCGAGGAAATGCTCCTCGACTTGGATAAAGACACGTCCGACCTGCGTTCCAACTACGATGAAACGCGCATGGAGCCGGTGGTGTTGCCGGGCAAGTTCCCGAACCTGCTGGTCAATGGTTCGGAAGGTATTGCCGTGGGTATGTCCACGGCTTTGCCACCACACAACCTGGTCGAGATTCTCAATGGTGTGCGTTATCTGCTTGATAACCCAACCTGTAAGGTTCAAGACCTACTGCCGATTGTGACCGGCCCTGACTTCCCGACCGGCGGCATCATTTGCGGCCGTGCAGGAATCGTCGAAGCCCAAATGACCGGTCGCGGCAAGATCATCTTGCGGGCACGCATTCACGTCGAAGAGCCAGCCGCTGGCAAGAAGGGCCGCACTAGCTTGGTGATCACCGAGATCCCATACGAACGGGAGAAGGCAGCGATCATTGAGAAGATCGCCGCAGAGGTCAAGAACGAGCGTATCGAGGGCATTCACGACATCCGCGATGAGTCGGATCGTCATGGCATGCGCTTGGTGATTGAGCTGAAGAAAGATGGCGATCCGGTCGTCGTCGAGAACCTGCTCTACAAGCACAGCTCACTGCAAATTACTTATGCAGTGCGCAACACCGCGTTGATCGAAGGCCAGCCGCGCACCTTGAACCTGCGCGAGTTGTTGGCCGCTTACCGCGATCACCGCTTCGATGTCATTCGCCGACGTACGCGTTTCCTGCTGCGTAAGGCCGAGCATCGTCTGCATATCTTGGAAGGCTTGATGATCGCGATCAAGTCGATCGATGAAGTCGTCGAGATCATCAAGGCGTCGGCCGATACGCAAGTCGCACGTTTGAGCTTGGAGTCGGTGTTCGACTTGACTCCGATTCAGTCGCAGGCGATCGTCGACATGCGCCTTGGGCGTTTGACCGGCTTGGAAGTCGAGAAACTGCAGGCCGAGATCGATGGCTTGAAGACTGATATCGCTTGGTACAGACGCATCTTGTCCGAGGATGAGTTGGTCTTCAACATCATCCGCGAGGACCTCGATGATCTCGAGAAGAAGTACGGTGAGCCGCGTCGCAGTGAAATCGGCGAAGGCGTGCAGGACTTCTTGACCGAGGATCTCATCACGGAAGAGACCATGGTTGTGACCGTATCCCGCGAGGGCTACATCAAGCGTTGCTCAGTCGATACCTATCGTGCGCAATCGCGTGGTGGTCGTGGCATTACCGGTGGTAAGTCCAAGGAAGGCGACTTCATGTCGCACATGTTCGTGTGTAGCACGCACGATTACTTGTTGGTCATCACCGACCGCGGGCGCTTGTTCTGGCTCAAGGTCTATCGCCTGCCTGAACAGGATCGCACCGCTAAGGGTCGTTCGATTCGCAACCTGCTGGAAGGTATCCAGCCAGATGAGGAAATCCGCTCCATCCTGTCCACCCGGACATTCGATGAGGCTGATTACCTGCTGTTCGCAACTGCCAAGGGCAAGGTCAAGAAGACCGAGCTCAAGGCTTACAGCAACGTGCGTACCGTCGGCATCATCGCCACCAAGCTGGAAGAAGGCGACCGCCTGATCGGTTCGCGCTTGGTCAGCAAAGACGATGAAGTCATGTTAATCACTGCTGGTGGTCAAGTGGTTCGCTTCAGTGAAGGCGATGCCCGCGCCATGGGCCGTAACGCTGCTGGCGTGAAGGGTGCTTCGTTGAAGCCTGGCGATAAGGTCGTTGACCTGATTGCTGGTCACGAAGATGAATACTTGTTGCTGGCATGCGAGAACGGCTACGGCAAGCGCACCCAGATCGGTGAGTTCCGCCTCACCAAGCGTGGTTCGCAAGGTGTGGTCGGCATCAAGACCACCGACCGTAACGGTCCAGTGGTGAACGCACGAAACGCCAGTCGTTGTGAAGATGTGCTCTTCTCGACTACCGGTGGCATGGTTGTGCGCACCAAGGTGGATGAGATCTCCATTCAAGGGCGCGCCACCCAAGGTGTACGCTTGGTCAACCTCAAGGGCGACGACAAGCTCGCAAGCCTGGCCGCGATTCCACCGGAAGACAACGACGAAGAGGGTGCAGAAGACGGCACCACGGAGAGCTAATCATGCTGCAGAAACTGACCGAGAGCATTAAGGATTCAATGCGTGCAAAGGATAAGTTGCGCACGCAGACCTTGCGTTCGATCATGAACGATTTCAAGAACGCGGGCATCGACAAGAAGGGCCGTGAAGGCCTGACCAAAGAGGTCGATTCGCCAGCGGAGTTCTTGGAAGAAGCAGAGATGATTAAGGTCATCCAAGGTGCGGCCAAGCGTCGGCGCGAGTCGGCTGAGCAGTACATTGCCGGTGATCGTCAGGATCTTGCCGACAAGGAAGTCCTGGAACTTGCCATCTTGGAAGAGTTCCTACCTAAGGCATTGAGCTCAGAGGAGCTCGAGGCATTGGTCAAGGAAGCGATTGCCGAGATCGGTGCCACTTCGATGGCCGATATGGGCAAGGTCATGAAGGCCGCGCAGCCGAAGATCGCAGGCCGCGCCGACGGCAAGACCATTTCCACCATGGTGCGAGGATTGCTCGGATGAGCGATTTCCCGACTCCTCCAGCCGAAGAGCATGTGCGTGATCCGCGCGTAAAGGTGTGGCCAGTGAGCCGCATTGTTTTCGTGTCCATCATCTACATTGCGTTGGCCACTGGCGGCGCATGGTTGTCGATGGGAGTGGCGATGGACCGCGTGACCGATATGGGCCATTACCAAGTCGAGAAGACGCGTGAGTTCCTCGGTAACGAGCGGGCACAAGAGCTAGATGAGTTCATGCACCCGAGCCAGAAGGCCAAGACCGACGAAGTCGAAGATACGCAGGGTGTCGAGTAGGTTTACTCGTCGATCGGCATGTTCAACATGTCTTGGATCTGCTGACGGTAATCCAGGAATGCTTGGCGCCCGTCTTGGGTCAGTCTCACCATGGTCTTCGGTTTGTTGTCGACGAATTCCTTGCTGACCTCGACGTAGCCGACCTGCTCGAGCTTGGTCATATGCGAGGACAAGTTGCCCCAAGTCAGACCGGTCTCTGCCAGCAGCCAGGTGGCGTCGGCGCCTTCATTGCCGAGGACCATGAACATGACCACGCCGACGCGCGGTTCGGTGATGGTCTTGCGCAGCGAAAGGTAGATCGGGAACATAATCGCGAATCCCACGCCGCCCATTCCCGAGGCATCAAAGTAGGCGGCGATGGCCCAGCCCAGGAAGAACATTCCTACACAGAGGTCAATCAGGCCGTCGGTGAAGAAGGCTCGGCGAAAGCTTTGTTCTTAGATTTCTTGGAGGTCGGCATCAAGCTCCATGCCCTACTTTGCGCCCGGCAAAGTACTTTGTGTGGCAAAGTCCGGCAGAAATCTAGAGCTGAAACAGGGGTAGAGAGGCTTTTTAGCATTAGCTTCGGCTTACAGGTAGCGCAGCCACAGGTAGACCGCGGCGATCGCCACCGACATCAGCATCATTGGGAAGGCCGTCTTCAAGAAGGTCACGAAGCGAATCGGATGACCTGCGCGTTCGGCAAAACCTGCAACAATCAAGTTGGCACTAGCACCAATCAGGCTGCCGTTACCACCAAGACAGGCGCCCAGCGATAGGGACCACCAAACTGCATGCTCTTGGGCATAGCTGAGGCCAACACCACTTTCCTTCAACTGCTCGAAGGTCTCTTGCAGCGTTGGGATCATCGTGGCCACGAAGGGAATGTTGTCGACCACCGCACTGGCCACCGCCGAGATCCACAGCACTGCCATGGCCAAGGTCGAGGTGACTTCCGTGGCGTCGGCTGCGCCTTCGGTCAGCGCCAGCACTTGGCCGGCCAAGAGTTCCAGGCCACCGGCATTCTCGAGAGCACCGACAATCACGAACAGACCGACGAAGAAGAAGATCGTGACCCATTCGACCTCTCCGGCCGTGTGGTGCACGCTCTTGTCCTGTTCCTCAGCGTTGTTCTTCAAGTTATCCAAGAGCAGCAACAGAGCTGCTCCAGTCATGGCGACGGTTGCCGGCTCCAATCCCATCGGGTGACCAGCAACAAAGCCGATCAGAACCAAGGACAAGACAAACAGCGACTTTTTCAGCAGCGGCACATCCTTGATGGCGTCGGCCTCGTGGAAACGCATCACACGTTCGCGGGCTCGATCGGTTGCCTTCAGCTTGCGCCCCCAGATCAACCAGATCGGGAATAGCGTGGCAATGAAGACCACCGGCACGACCGGCGCGACGTGGACCAGGAAGTCGTTGAAGGTGATGGACTCGACCAACGAACCGATCAGGATGTTGGGAGGGTCACCGATCAGGGTTGCGGTACCGCCGATATTCGAGAACACAATCTCCGCGAACAGGAAGGGGTAGGGCTTGATATTGAGCTCTTCCGTGATCAGCAAGGTCACCGGTGCGATCAGCAGGACGGTGGTCACGTTGTCGAGCAGGGCCGAAAGGATCGCCGTGACCAACGAAAGCATGACCAGGATGCCCCACGGGCTGGCTTTCACCTTCTTCGCCGACCAAATCGCCAGATATTGGAAGACACCGCTGCGACGCGTGATCGCCACAATCATCATCATGCCGCACAACAGGCCGAGGGTGTTCCAGTCGATGGCGTTGATCGCCGCGTGCTGATCGAGCACCCCGAGCAGGATCATCAAGCCACCACCAAGCAGAGCAACCATGGCGCGGTTGTATTTCTCCGACATGATGACGGCATAGGAAGCCACGAACACGATCGCGGCCACCCACAAGGGGTTCATCCCGAAGATTACATGGGGCTCGCTGTGTGTAGCGGCAGCCCCGGCTCCATGTTGGAGCATGCTGAGGAGCAGATTCATGGCTTACTGTCCGTCTGACAAGTGGTCTAGCACATCCCAGTAGCTCACGATGCCAACCAAGATGCGGGTGTCGGGGTCGACAACGGCAATGTTGTCTTGGGTCTTGGCGAGGGCCAAGACGGTCCGAGTGAGGGAATCATTGGGGTGCAACGAGGGCACCGACTTGTAGACATGCTCGCGGACGGGTTGGTCCCAGACCTTGGCCAAGCGCCGACGCAGGTCATCCATGTTGTCGTCCATGAAGCTGATGTCGGTCATTGGACCTTCGCGGGCGATCAAACTACCCATAGGGGACGACAGCTCTAGCACAGTATGCACGCCGAACTGTCCGAGAAAGCGACCTTCATCGCTGACCACAGGGACCGAACGGAAGTGGTTTTTGCACAAAAGTTCGATGGTGGCCCCGACCTTGGTATCCGCGGATACGGTGGTCAGGTTGGTATTCATGATGGATGAACAAGTCATGATCTAGCTCCCATTTGGGCCGGAATGATAAATGATTACCAACAGGTCCGCAATAGCCGATTTGAATCGACTAGGGCTTAGGAAGCCCTGGTCCCATCAAACATAGTACATCAGCAGGGTGGAGCCCAGGAGGACCGCGACCCAGAACACCATGCTGCCAGTCGGCCAGCTGCGTGCCAGCACTCCTTCGGAGCGGTGGTGGCGTGCGAGTCCTAGAACCCCGCGGCCCATCAGCTTGAGGACGGCCTTGCGGAAGGCCTGATCGACGCTCATCACGAAACGGAAACTCTGGCGAATCAGCGTTGGCGCGAAGCGTCGGTAAACCCATTGCGCATCGAGGTGGGTCGAGCGCAGTTCCGGCGGATAGATCTTGTAGAGCTTGAGGCTCAGGAAGGCCAACGCCGAGAAGGCTAGCAGCTGCATCTGCGAAAGAATGTGGCTGGCATCGTAAGGGCTGTAATCGGTGCTGTAGGGGAGCAGCGAATAGAGGGTGGCGGGGAAGCAACCAATGCCGATGCACAAGCTTGCCGCGATCGTCATGGCGACGAGCATGTTCTTCGGCGGTTCATGCGCAGTCTCGATGTGTTTGGAGTTGTGACCGAAGAATGCGAAGAACGGGATCTTGATACCGGCGTGGTGGAAGACACCGGCGGCCGCGAACAGCAGGCCCAGCCAGACCCATTCATAACCTTCTTCCAGCACCGCGGTGACAATCATCGACTTAGAGACGAAACCGTTGAACAACGGGAAGGCCGAGATCGACGCCGCGCCGATCATGCACAAGATCGCCGTCTTCGGCATCTTCTTGTAGAGGCCGCCGAGCTCCGAGCCGCGCATCTCGCCGGTGACATGCAGGACCGCACCCATGCTCATCATTAGCAAGCCCTTGAACAGCACATCGTTGAAGGCGTGAGCCACAGCGCCGTTGAGCGCAAGTTCGGTACCGATGCCGATACCGACCACCATGAATCCCAACTGGTTGATCAAGCTGTAGGCCAGCACGCGGCGCAAGTCGTTAGCGATCACCGCGTAGAAGATCGGGAAGCAGGCCATGGTCACGCCGATGTAGATCAGCTGTTCGGTGCCGGCATAACCGCGCGCGAGCGAGTAGATCGCGACCTTGGTGGTGAAGGCACTGAGGAAGACCGTGCCACTAGGCGTGGCTTCTGGATAGGAGTCCGTGAGCCAGTTGTGCATCAGCGGGAAACTCGCCTTGATGCCGAAGGCCACGAAGATGATCTTGCCGGCCATCGACTCGAGCCCGATGTGGTTGAAGTCAAGACCATTGCCGCCATGTGCCCAGGCGATGGTGCCGGCCAGCAGTAACACACCAGAGAACACCTGCACCAGCAAGTAACGAATGCCGGCGCCGAGCGATCGGCCGCTGCGGCGTGCGAACACCAGGATCGACGAGGTGATCGCCAACCCTTCCCAATAGAGGAATAAGGCCAATAAATCGCCGGCAAAGACAGCACCAACCGCACATGCGGCATAGGCCAAGGAAGCCACCAGTTGCGGCGTATCCTTCAGATGCAGCGAGTAGACCACGCCGATAAAGGCGGCGAGGTGGAAGAGATAGCCGAACAGGACCGACAGGCTGTCGACGCGCACCGGCGTGAGCTCTTTGCCGAATAGCGTGGTCTCGAAGTTCTGCCCGGGCGTTAGCGTGTAGACCAAATAAGCACCGACGATCGGTGCGGCCAACATCAAGATTGCGCGTAGCTTGCCGCGGGTGATTCCAGCCAGCAAGGCACCGAGGAACAGGGGCAGAGTGACGGCGACTTCAGGCATCATGATGCTCCTGGTTGCCGTCGTCATCGAATGGATCGGCGTCGGGGTATGGGTCGTAGTAGTTTTCGCTGCGCATGACTAACTTGCGCAGTTCCTTCGCCAACAGCACCAGCACCACGCAGGAAACGAATCCGTAGAGGGGGTAGAAAGCGAAGATGTGTTCCCACGGGTGCACCGAGTGACGGTGGATGATGAGGTCCAGGATCACCAGGATGACGCACAAGACTAGCAAGCCGCGGATGACCAGCTTGACGTTCTTGGGGTTATCGAACAGGTAGATCTTACTGCCTGTGTCTTTGCGCTCTTCACTCATCGGGCGACCTCCTGGGCAAGTGCAAACAACCCATCTGGGAAGATGAACAATGCGATACAACCGACTGCGGTCACGCCGATCGCGATCAAGCACGCGGTTGGCGCTTCATCGATCTCAACCTCTTCAGAATGGTCGCGGGCGTCGGGGTGGAGGCACGGACTGTTCTCATAGCCTTCCTTGTCGCAGGCGAAAAAGGCGCGCGCAGGAATGACCAGCAGGTAAGCAATGTTGAGCAGCGAACTGATCATTAACACGGCCATCAACACCCACGCGCCGGCATCCAGTGTGCCTTGGATTAGCATCCACTTACTCCAAGTTCCGCCCATGGGCGGCAAGCCGATGATCGACAGTGCGCCGATCGTGAATGCGGCCATGGTCAACGGCATGCGTTTGCCGATGCCATCCAGTTGGCTGACCTTCTTGCGGTGCGTGGCGACCAGGATGGCGCCGGCGCAGAAGAACAAGGTGATCTTGCCGAAGGCGTGCATGGCAATGTGCATGCTGCCGCCGATCACACCAGCGGAGGTGCCGATCATGGCGCCGAGCACGATGTATGCAAGCTGACTGATGGTCGAATAGGCCAACCGCGCCTTGAGGTTGTCCTTGCTCATGGCGATGACCGAGGCCACCAGGATCGTGAATGCGGCCACGTAGGAAAGGAAGTGCGCGCCTTTGAGGTCGGCGATGGAGTCGATGCCGAAGATATAGACCGCAACCTTCAAGACCGTGAAGACACCTGCTTTCACGACTGCAACTGCGTGCAGCAAGGCCGACACTGGAGTGGGGGCCACCATTGCGGCGGGCAACCAACGATGGAAGGGCATCAATGCCGCCTTGCCGGTGCCGAAGATGAACAACAACAGCAACACGCTCATGACGCCCTGGTCGGTGCCCTCTGGAAAGACTCCGCCGCGGGTGAAATCGAGAGTGCCGGTAATCGAGTAAGTCCAGATGGTGGCGAGCAACATCAGCGCCACCGAAGTGCCCATCAGGATTCCCAGATAGATGCGGCCAGCGCGTTTGGCATCTGGCGTGCCGGCGTGCGTGACCAACGGGAAGGTTGCCAAAGTCAGCAGCTCGTAGAACACGAACAACGTGAGCATGTTGGCGGCCATCGCGATACCAATGGTGGCGGTGATCGAAAGTGCGAAGCAGGCGAAGAAGCGCGTTTGATTGCTCTCGCCGTGGCCGCGCATGTAGCCGATCGAATAAATCGCTGTGACCGGCCACAGGAAGCTGGCGATTAACGCGAACAAGATGCCGAGTGGTTCCGGCGACAGCGCCAGGGTTAATCCTGGAAAGGGTTCGGCTAACACCAGCAATGGCGGGTTGTCCCACGACATCTTGGCGGCCAAAGTGACCACCATCGCGAACAGCACACCACCAAACACCAAGGTCACGCCTTCGCGCACATTGGGGTTACGCCTGGTGGCCACGATGCACACCGCGCACAGCAAAGGCACGAACATCAGCAGCTGCAGGATCGCTTCCGCGCTCATTGCGCCACCTCAACTGTGGTTTGGGCTGTGGGCAGCAAGTCCATGACCGCGCGCTCGGCAAGGCCGTAACTGAAGTCTGTGTGCAAGCCGAAGTAGATATTGGCAATGACCAGGATCCAGATCGGGATCAGCATCTCGATCGGGGCCTCACGCACCTCTACACCCTCTTTCGGTGTGCCGAAGTAAGCGGACTCGAGAATCCGGCCAACGTAGATCAAGGCTAGGAAGGAGCCGAACAGAATCAGCGCCGCCAATGGCCACAAACCTTGCTCCAAAGTTCCAAGCACCAAGAACCACTTACTGACGAATCCGGCGGTGCCAGGAATGCCAATCAAACTCAAACCGGCGATCGCGATCGCGGCCATAGTGAATGGCATGCGTTTGCCTAATCCGGCAAAGTCTTCGATGCGGCTCGACCCGATGCGGAAGGCGATCGCACCGAGTGCCATGAACAAGGCACCTTTCATCATGGCGTGGTTGAATAAGTGCAGGACCGCCGCACTCAAGCCAATCTGTGAAGCTAGGCCAATGCCAAGCGCGATGTAGCCGATTTGCGCCACACTGGAATAAGCCAGCATGCGCTTGACGTTCTTCTGGAATACTGCAACCAATGATGCCGATAGGATCGCGGCCAGACCGAGCGCGATCAGGATCATGTCGAGCGGCATGGCACCGAGTGCGAAGCCAGCGCCGAAGATGCCGAGCAGGAAACGCAACAGCGAATAGATCGCGACCTTGGTGGCAGTCGCGGCCAAGAACGCACTGACCGCCGATGGGGCGTAGGCGTAGGCATTCGGCAACCACAGGTGCAGTGGAAACAACGCCAATTTAAGGCCGAAGCCCACCGTCAAGAAGGCAAAACCAGCACGGATGGTGTTGGTGTCGGAGACTGCCGGCAGGCGCTCTGCCAGGTCATCCATATTCAAGGTGCCGGTCATCATGTAAAGAAAACCGATGCCGATCAGGATGAAGGTAGCACCGATCGAGCCCATGATCAGGTACTGGAACGCTGCGTTCAGTGCGCGGCGGTCGCGGCCCATGCTAATCAAGGCATAGGATGACAGCGACGAGATCTCCAGGAACACGAAGACGTTGAAGGCGTCGCCGGTGATGGTCATACCGGCCAAGCCGGTGAAGCAAAGCAGGAAAGCCGCGTAGAAAATCGACTTGCGGCGTTCGGGAATCTCACTCTTGATGCTGCGGCGTCCGAAGGTGAGGACCAAAGCCGCAATGGCAGTAACGATCAGCAACACGAAGCCACCGAGCACATCGACGCGATACTCAATGCCCCATGGAGGTTCCCAGCCGCCAAGGTAGTAACGCACGGTGCCATTGGCGAGCACATCCTTGAGCAGGAAGCACGAGACCAAGAAGCTGGACCAAGTCGCTGCTAAGGCCAAAGCCCAGGCGGTGCGGCCTTTCGTGAACAATGAAGCCAATGGGGCCACGAGCAGCGGAATCAGCACCACCAGAATCGGGAAGTGGTCGCTGAAGCTCATAGCCCACTCTCCTGGATGGTGTCGAGTTCGTTATCCAACTCTTGAATGTCGTCTTCTTCGACGCTGCCGTAGGCCTCGTTAATGCGCACGACCAACGACAAACCCACCGCAGTGGTGGCCACGCCGACCACGATCGCCGTCAGCATAAGCACGTGCGGCACCGGGTTGGAGTAGGCCTCGACGCCTTCGGTCACGATCGGTGCACTGCCGCCTTCGACTTTGCCCATCGAGATGTAGAGGATGAACACCGACGTCTGGAACATGCCCAAACCGATGATCTTCTTGACCAAGTTGCCTTGCGCAATGACCACGTAGAAACCGGCCATCATCAAGAACACCGCGAGCCAATAGTTGTACATTGCTAGCTCACTTGATGGGGCCTGCGCATTCCGGAGAAGGCGTAAAAGATGGTCAAGATGACCGCGAAGACTGTGGTGCCGACACCCAGTTCGATCAGCAGGATCCCTAGGTGTTGGCCGTGCACTGGATCATGGGCGAGTGCGTTGTAATCCAGGAATGGAGCGCCAAGGAACATGCTCACCACACCGGTTCCGGCGTAGAGGAAAATGCCGGCGGCGGCTAAGCGCCCGAGCCAATGCGGTGGCATGACCCGACGTACATCCGCTTCGCCGAACACCAAATCGTAGATCACGAAAGCCGTGGCGAAGATCACACCTGCTTGGAATCCACCGCCGGCGCCGTAGTCGCCATGGAACTGTACATAGAGTGCGTACAGCATGATGAAGGCGATCAACACCTTGACCACCACGCGCAGGACCAGCGTATCGCCGATCGCAAGGCGTCCGGGGCGGGTGTTCTGGCCTTCGCGAATGCCAAGTAGCAGCAACACCGCCAAGCCCGCAGTGAAGATCACAGTGGTTTCACCCAAGGTGTCATAACCGCGGTAACTGGCCAGCACCGAAGTGACCATGTTCGGCACACCCACTTCGGTGGGTGAATCTTGAATGAAACGCGGTGCCATATGTTGATGCACCGGCGCCATTGGATCGCCGAATTGCGGCGCGTCCATCAGGCCGTAGATCAAGGCGGCGCCAGTGATTCCAACCACCAATAAGGGCAGGATGGGATTGCGTCGGCGCGCGGCTTCGTATCGTTTGGTCAGCCGCAAAGTGCTGAGCATGAGCACGGTCGAGATGCCAGCGCCCACGGCTGCTTCGGTGAAAGCCACATCTACGGCATCCAGGTCCATGAACAAGACAGCGGTCAGGAAGCTGTAGATTCCGAACAGCATGACCACCGCGAAGAGGTCATTCTTGCGGATGGCGACCAAGGCTACAACCACCAAGCATGCCAGCAGGACGAGGTTGATCAGCTGCTCGATGGATCTTCCTCCTGATTTGCTTCCTCTTCTTTCGGACCGCCGTTTTCCAGTGGGGGAGTGGCCTTCGATTCGGAATCGTTGGACTCGAGCGGCGTTTGGCCATCATGCAGCGCGGCTTTGACCATGGCATGAGTGGCGGTTGGGTTGGTGGCCAACACGAACATGCCGACCATCAACAACTTGATGGTGTCCAAGGACCAGCCTGTTTGAAGCATGACGCCGCCGAGGATCAGTGGCGTGCCGAGCGTTTCAGTGACACTGGATGCATGCACACGCGAGAAGAAATCAGGCAGGCGCAGCAGACCGACGCCGCCGGAGATGCACAGGAAGCCGCCAGAAATAAGGCAAATCCAGCTCAGGATCTCGAGCACCATGCTCATCGCGGCTCCTCCGTGTCGGCGATTTGCTGCTCGGTCTTGTCACGCTCGAAGAAGCGCATGATGGCGATGGTGCTGACAAAGTTCACCATTGCATAAAGCAAAGCGATATCGACAAAGCTATTCCAGCCAATCGCATAGCCGCCCACCGCAATCAGCAGCACCGTATTGGTGCCGAACATATTGGTCGCGAGCATGCGGTCGTAGGCTGTCGGGCCCATGAAGGCTCGAATCAGTGCCAGGGCCATCGTTACGAGGATGGCGAGTGCCGCAGCGAGGAACATCTTAGAGATTCAGTTTTCGAATCCGACCTTCCATCTCGCCTGCGCGTAGTTCTTTGGCATTGTCCTGGGTAAGACAATGCACCCAAAGGTGATCACGACGGGCATTGGTAGTCAGGGTTCCGGGGGTGAGCGTGATGGAGTTTGCGTAGAGCGTTTTCTTCAGCGGGGTATTGATCTCAGTCTCTAAACGTGTCCACGTTGGGCTGATGGGCAGATTCGGTGCCCAAATCCGTTTCACGACATCGATATTGGCTTTCACCACGGCCATCATCAGCCACCCAAAGTAGCCGAACAGACCGGGGGAGATACGCGTAAAACTCGCCTCTCCGTCGACGCGATCCATGCGGCGTAGGAACCAAACCACCAGCAATACCGAAGCTGCTCCTAATCCCAACAACAGAGCGGTGTAATGCCCTGAAAGGAGTACCCAGAATAGGTACAAAGCGACGGTGAGGACTAGGTAGTACATGCTAGTGGTTCGCCATTCTAGGCCCGCCAAATGGCCGTTACTTGTGTTCTAATGGTAGCGAAAGCCGATATGTGGAGGGATATGTCTTCTATGTTTTTTCAGTGGTCCAGAGGGCATAATCCCGGCGTGACAAAAGGGTCCGAGACCGCCGGCGAAGGTCGTCATGCAATGCGTGGTGCATTGCTGACGTCGTTTTGGACTTTGCTGTCGCGAATCCTTGGATTTGCCCGCGATGCGTATATGGCATCGATCTTTGGAATGAGTGCTGCCCAAGGCGCATTCAACCTTGCTTGGACCTTTCCGAACCTATTCCGACGCCTATTCGGTGAAGGTGCAGTTTCGGCGGCGGTGCAACCGGCACTAGCACGCGCGGAAGCGGAGGAAGGTGAACAAGCGGCCAAGGACCTATACGCCGGATTCGTGGGATTCCTGCTGACCCTGCTGATTGGCCTGACATTGGTGGGGGAGTTGATCATCTTCTTCTGGCGTGTCGCTTTAGATGACGTGCCGGCGAACTTCGAGACACGCCGAACGTTGCTGTTTGCCGCTTGTCTACTCCCTTATCTGGTCCCGATCTGCATGTGCGCGCTGGCCGGCGCCCCGCAGAACCTGAAACGTCGCTTCATTCTCACCGCCCTTGCGCCGGTGTTGTTGAATGTGGTTTGGATTGCCGGCCTGTGGGCCAACAGTCAAAGTTTCGAGACCACGCTCGAGAACCTGCAATGGTTGTGGGTTTGGATTCTGCTCGGCGGAATCCTGCAGTGGGCGGTGCAATTGCCTGGAGTCTGGGCGGTCGGTTGGCCAATGCGCCCGCATTTCGGCGTGGCCAGCAAACGCCTGCGCAGTGCCTTGCGTGCTTTCGCTCCGGCATTGATCGGCTTGGCGGCGCTGCAGATCAGCATGACTGTTGACCAAGTCCTGATCCGCGCCTTGGTCGGCCCCGACGCCAACAACTACTCCCATTACGCCAACCGCATGCTGCATTTGCCGTTGGCGCTGGTTGGTATCGCTGCCATGACTGGTGCCATGCCCATGTTCTCGCGCTTAGCCGCCGCGCGCAAGATGGATGAGATGTCGGTGGCCTTACGACGCGGCTGCGAAAGCAGTCTGCTGTTGATGTGCGCTGCCGGCGCCGGGCTTGCGGTGTTGGCCCATCCCGTGCTGACCTTGTTGTTCGAGCATGGCACCATGACCCCGGACAAGATCGATCGGTTGACCCCAACCCTGATCGCCTATCTGTGGATCCTGCCAGTGGCCGGCGTCAGCGGCATGGTGATCCGCGCGCACCAAAGCCTTGGCTCTTATCGCATTCCAGCAACTGCGGCGGTGGTAGTCATTCCGATCAACCTGCTGCTGGATTGGTTCCTGCTTCCAATCTACGGAGTGCCGGCGGCGGGTTGGGCAACCGCCATCGCCATGAGCCTGCAGACCATCGTACTGCTCGCCACGTTATCCAATGTCGGCCTGCGCATCCCGATCGCGCTAACCGCAATCCCATCCTTACTGATGCCGGCGCTGTTAGCCGGCGTCGGCGCATGGCTGATGCTCCACCATGGTCCAAGCGCCTACACCGTCATCGGCTTGATCCTGGCCATCGGCGTTGGCGTGGTCTGCGGCGCTGCCGGAGCATGGGTTTTCCGACGTCAGGATTTCGTCGACCTGCTGAAGGCTTTGCGTTGAGTCTTCGTCGGTTTTGGCATTAGACTTATTCAGAACCTGGAACATCCAACCGGGTTGACGGTCTCATGAAACCCCTAGCTCTCAGTTTTTTCATCGCTGCATTATCGCCCGTAGCAAGCGCGCACGTTTCCTCCGCAGCGCAGCAGGCTGAGGCTCTTCCTGCTAAGCAACTAGTGAGCTTGGGAGATGAGGTCCCTTACGCCATCGTCGACACTGGGCAGGATCAGACTTTTGGGCCCTTCCAAGGACAAGACGGCCATTATCGAGGCCAAGCTCCTAGCTATCGCGACGAGGGTAACGGCACGGTCACCGATCTCATCACTGGCTTGACCTGGACCTCAGATCCAGGAACGAAGATGACCCTAGCCGAAGCCATGACGGGGGCGAAGCGCTGTCGCGTCGGCGGGTTTCAGGACTGGCGTATGCCCACGATCAAGGAACTCTATTCGTTGATCGATTTCCGTGGTGTCGATCCGGATCCGCGCAGCACTGACGTCGGCAGTCAAAGGCCTTTTCTTGACGCCAGCGTGTTCGCCTTCCGCTACGGCGATCCGGAACAAGGTGAGCGGATCATCGATTCACAGTTCGCTTCCGCCACGCGCTACGTGAGCACCACCATGAATGGCAACAAGACCGTATTCGGCGTCAACTTCGCCGATGGCCGGATCAAGGGATATCCGGAAAAGAGTCGGCGCGGCGAGAAGACCTTTTTCGTTCTCTTTGTGCGCGGCAACCAAAGTTACGGGAAGAACGCGCTCGTCGATAACGGTGACAGTACGATCACCGATGCCTCCACTGGTTTGACCTGGATGAAGGAAGACAGCGGGGACAGCCTTGATTGGCCTTCGGCATTGGCCTTTGCTGACGGCATGGAGTTCGCAGGTCATACTGACTGGCGTCTGCCGACCGCCAAAGAGTTGCAGAGTATCGTCGATTACACGCGCTCCCCGGACACGACCGATTCTGCAGCACTCGATCCCATCTTCCGAGCAACCGTGATCGAGAACGAAGGAGGGATTAAGGACTGGGCTTGTTACTGGAGCAGTACGACGCATTTGAATTCGCGCGGTTCTGACTCCGCGGTGTACATCGCTTTTGGGCGTTCCCTGGGTTGGATGGACAATCCCCGTGGAGGCGGTAAGCAGCTACTCGATGTCCATGGTGCTGGGTCGCAGCGCTCCGATCCGAAGACTGGCGACGCCACCAATGTTCCGTATGGTCGCGGTCCACAAGGCGATGTGGTCCGAATCGCCAACATGGTGCGCTTGGTGCGCGGCGGCGGGGTGGTTGCCACTGATATTGCCGAATCTATTCAAGGAGGGAAAGGGGCCGCCTTGCCATCCGAAAGGAAGCCTGCGCCATCTGAAGAAGGAGCCCCGGCAGGTTCCAAGCCGCGCTTTATCCAGAGGTTCGATCGTAATGGCGACGGCGAGGTCACGCGCGATGAATTCGGTGGCTCGGCACGGCGTTTCCGCCTGGTCGATAGCAACCATGATGGGGTAATCACTGCCGAAGAGGCCGAGACTATGCCGCCTCCTCCAGGACGGGGTGGCTCAGGGATCGAGCCTAGCCCAGATGCGGGTGCAAATTCCGCCACAGACCCCAGCCCAGGGGCGGAACTTAATCCTGGAACGAGCGCGCCGTCATTGGCTGCCGCCACCGACAAGCAGTTCAACATCATCTTGATACTCGTCGACGACATGGGCTGGACAGGAACTTCGGTGGAGATGGTTCCTGGCGACGCCTCGACTCGAAGCGATTTTTACCAAACTCCCCAGATTGACCGTTTGGCTGAGGAAGGCCTACGCTTCACTCGCGCTTACGCTCCTGCAGCGCTGTGTACTCCCACGCGTGCGGCAATCCTCACGGGCAGGACGCCAGCGGAGAATCGCATCACGACGCCCGGCGGCGGCCGTGGGGAAGGGAGCGAACCCATGTCGACGCCACGACAGCGCAGCGATATCCCGGAAGAGGATGTCACCGTGGCCGAAGCCCTAAGTGCTGCGGGTTACACTACCGCTCATCTTGGCAAATGGCATATTGGTCGCGGTGAACCCGGCTCCCATGGCTTCGAAGTGCACGATGGTCCCACGGGTAATCAACCTAGCGCTCGCGCCGATGACCCGAAGGAGATATTCAGCCTCACGAGGCGTGCGATCGATTTCATGCGCGAAGCCCAAGCCGGCGGAAAACCGTTCTATTTGCACATTTCTCATTACGCGGTCCATGCTCCCAGCGAGACCATGCATAAGTCCGAAGCCCTTTTCGCCACGGAACCACCCGGCAGCCACCATAGTGATGTAGCCTACGCCGGCATGACTTGGGATCTGGACACTAGCGTCGGCATGTTGTTGGAGGCCGTGCGCGAATTGAAGCTCGAGGGGAACACCTATATCGTCTTCATGTCGGACAACGGTGCTGCCGGCAAACCGCGCAAACCGAACAACGCCCCGCTGCGTGAGGGCAAAGGCACTCTTTATGAGGGCGGCATCCGTGTTCCACTCTTGATCCGTGGCCCTGGCATCGAGGCGGGGACGGCAAGCGGCACTCCAGTTACCGGCTGCGACTTGTTCCCGACCTTCCTCTCGTGGGCGAACATCACGCCGATGCAGCGCGAAGGTAGCAGTTTGGTGCCGTTGCTGACAGACCAGGCGGACGTCTTCCGTCGTACCGCACCGTTGCTATTCCATTTCCCTCATTACGGATCCGGGCCAAACCAGAAGCCACAATCAGCACTGATCGATGGCGACCTCAAGCTCGTGCGTGACTGGGAATCCGGCACCCATCAGTTGTTCGATTTGGCGACAGATTCAGGGGAGCAACACGACCTGTCTTCCACACACTTGACGGAGTTGGAGAAAATGATCGCCGCCTTGGATGAACGTCTAGTCGCGGCCGATGCTCAGCTCCCTACGCCGAATCCGAATTATGATCCGGATGCGCTGCAAGAGCTGCCATCACGCAACAAACGTAATCGTTAGCTGGCCACAGAAGCCTTCAAAAAGTCGAAACCTAAACCTAAGCCTTCGCCGGTTCCGGCACCGTGTAGAAGGACTGCACGCTGGCAACCTTGGCAGTGCCGGCCTTCAGCGCTTGGATTCCTTCGACCGCGGCCATCGCTGCCGACATCGTGGTCAAGCATGGAATGCCAACCTGATAGGCATCGGAGCGGATCATGCCATCATCGTGGCGCGTGACCTTGCCATGCGGCGTGTTGATAATCAGCGAGACCTCGCGGCTCTTGATCAAATCCACCACATGCGGACGACCTTCGTGCACCTTGTTGATGCGCTCGACCGGAATGCCATGACGCTTCAGCACTTGGTGGGTGCCGCCCGTTGCGACCAGCTCAAAGCCGAGATCGCTCAAGGTGCGCGCCACCATGACCACGTTGCGTTTATCCGCATCTTTCACCGTCAGGAAGACCTTGCCTTCCGTCGGCAACTTGCGTCCGGCTGCATCCGAGGCCTTTGCGAAAGCCATGCCAAAGCTGGCATCGATGCCCATCACCTCGCCGGTGGAGCGCATCTCTGGTCCGAGGTCGGCGCGTGCACCAGCAAACTTGGCGAATGGGAAAGCCGGAGCCTTCACTGCCAAGTGACTTTCAGGCACGATTTCTTCCACGCCAAGATCGCGTAGCTTCTGACCGGCCATCACTTGCGTTGCGAAACGCGCCAGTGGCACGCCAGTGGCCTTCGCCACATAAGGCACGGTGCGCGATGCGCGTGGGTTCACTTCCAGCACATAGACGGTCTCGCCGCGTACGGCGAACTGCACATTCATCAAGCCGATCACGCCGATTTCCAAGGCCATTGCGGCGGTGGCTTCGCGGATCTCATTGACGATGGTGTCGGACAAGGTGATCGGCGGGATCACACAAGTGGAATCACCAGAGTGAATGCCGGCTTCCTCGATGTGCTCCATGACCGCACCAATGACAACGTCTTCGCCGTCGCAGATGCAATCCACATCAACTTCCACCGCATCTTCAAGGAAACGGTCGATCAACACCGGGCGGTCCGGCGAAGCCATCACCGCCTCTTTCATGTAGCGCTCCAGATCGCGGGAGTCATAGACGATCTCCATGGCGCGACCACCAAGCACATAACTTGGGCGCATCAACACCGGATAACCGATGCGTTCGGCGATGGCCGAAGCCTCGACCGGACTGATCGCGATACCGTTCGGTGGCTGACGCAAACCCAGCTTGTCGAGCATTTCCGAGAAACGCCCACGGTCCTCGGCGCGGTCAATCGAATCGACCGGCGTTCCGAAGATCGGCACACCCGCTTCATACAGACCATTGGCCAAGTTCAACGGCGTTTGACCACCGAACTGCACGATCACGCCGTCGGGCTTTTCGCGCTCGCAGATCGACAGCACATCTTCATGCGTGAGCGGCTCGAAGTAGAGGCGGTCGGAGATGTCGAAGTCGGTCGAAACCGTTTCTGGGTTCGAGTTGACCATGATGGCCTCGTAACCCATGGCGCGCAGCGCCAGCGAGGCATGCACGCAGCAGTAATCAAACTCGATGCCTTGGCCGATGCGGTTCGGACCGCCACCAAGGATGATCACCTTCTTGCGATCCTGACTGACCGGCACCTCATCGGAACCGAAATCG
Source organism: Planctomycetota bacterium (assembly GCA_024229395.1). Lineage (GTDB taxonomy): Bacteria > Planctomycetota > UBA1135 > UBA1135 > UBA1135. The sequence continues at coordinate 76,921 of JAAESM010000061.1, forward strand.
TAGGTGGAGTAGAGGTAAGGAGTGGCGGCTTCAAACTCCGCGGCGCAAGTATCGACCAAGCGATAACCAGGCAGCACATCCATCTCTTCGCGCATCACGCGTACGTCGGCTTCTGGAATCTCGAAGGCCTCGGCCAAGCGGGCGTCAGAGAAACCACGCTGCTTCCACGACAACATCTGCGGCGCAGTGATGTCTTCGGTGTGGATCGATTCGAAATCGTGGTCGGTCAGCGCAATCTGCTGCAGGAAAGTCAAGAACCACGGATCCACGCCGGACAAACGATAGACCTGATCCACCGTGTAATCCGATTGGAAGGCGTCGTAAAGGGCGAACAAGCGACCAGGAGCAGGGCGTGCGATCTTGCCAGGCAATTCTTCAGCGCTGAACTCGCGCTTCTTGCCGGAGAAGCCGTTGCGGCCAATCTCCAAACCACGCAAAGCCTTTTGGAAAGCCTCTTCGAAGGTGCGGCCGATCGCCATGGTCTCGCCCACGGACTTCATCTGCGTACCCAAAGTGCTATCGGCAAGCGGGAACTTCTCGAAGGCGAAGCGCGGCATCTTCACCACCACATAGTCAATGCTCGGCTCGAAACAAGCCGGCGTGACCTTGGTGATGTCGTTGTCGATTTCATCAAGCGTGTAGCCCACGGCCAACTTGGCTGCGAACTTGGCGATCGGGAAACCAGTGGCTTTACTGGCCAAGGCCGACGACCGTGAAACCCGCGGGTTCATCTCGATTACCAGCAAATCGCCGTTCTCTGGATTGACGGTGAACTGCACATTGGAACCGCCAGTCTCGACACCGATCTCGCGCATGATGTCGAAGGATGCATCACGCATCTTCTGGAACTCGCGGTCGGTCAACGTTTGCGACGGCGCCACCGTGATCGAATCGCCGGTGTGCACGCCCATCGGATCGAGGTTCTCGATCGAACACACGATCACGCAGTTGTCCTTGCGATCGCGCATGACCTCCATCTCGAATTCCTTCCAACCGACGAGACTCTTCTCGACCAGCACTTCATCGACCGGGCTCAGGCGCAGGCCGCGAGCCACAATCGTTTCATACTCCTCAAGGTTGTAAGCAATGCCGCCGCCGGAACCACCCATGGTGAAGGCCGGGCGAATCACGCATGGAAGGCCAATGACCTCCATGGCGTCGCGAGCTTCACGCATATTGCGTGCGATTTCCGATGGGGCGGAGTTCAAGCCGATAGCATCCATGGCCTGGCGGAACTCGTCGCGGTCTTCGGCCTTGCGGATCACTGCGGCTTTGGCACCGATCATCTCGCAGCCGAATTTCTCCAGCGTGCCGTCTTCGGCTAACGCTAGACCGACGTTCAACGCGGTCTGTCCGCCGAGTGTGGGCAGGATGGCGCAAGGCCGTTCCTTCTCGATCACTTTGGCGACGAACTCCGGCGTGATGGGCTCGATGTAGGTGACATCGGCCATCTCCGGATCGGTCATGATGGTCGCCGGATTTGAGTTGACCAGGATAATCCTGAACCCGTCTTCCTTCAGCGCTTTGATCGCTTGGGTGCCGGAATAGTCGAACTCGCAGGCCTGTCCAATGACAATTGGGCCTGAACCGAGGATGAGGATGGATTCTAGGTCAGTTCGTCGGGGCATGACGCGCTCAGAGTTGCGCCATTCTAGCCGCGCGGCGGTCGGCGGAAAGCCATTCCACGCCAGCACAAATCCAGCATAGCCTCACTGGAAATAGGCCCTAAACTGTGCCGATGAACGAGACTACCGGACTTACTCGTGAGGCCGCATGGCAGCATCTAACTGATTGGACGCCGTCGGAAGCGTTGCGACGCCATGCTCGCGCCGTGGAAGTGTGTATGCGCGCCGCCGCCCTCGAATACGGGGCTGGCGAGTCCGATGTGGAGCAGTGGGGCTTGGCCGGCATGCTGCACGACGCCGATTATGACCAGTGGCCAGAAGAACACCCCAAGCGGATTGTTGCCTGGCTGGAAGAACGCGGCGAGGCGGAAGTGGCTCATGCCGTCAGCGCCCACTACACCCGATGGGGTGTGAGTTACGACACGCTGTTGGACAAGGCGCTACTCGCTTGCGATGAACTCACCGGCTTGGTGATGGCTTGTTGTTATGTGCGCCCGGATGGCGTGAGTTCGATCAAGGTCAAGAGCGTGATGAAGAAGATCAAGGACAAGAAGTTCGCCGCTGGTGTGGATCGCTTCGAGGTTCAAGAAGGTGTGCGTTTGCTCGGTGTGGAGTTACGCGATCACGTCGAGTTCATCATCGGCGCAATCCAACCCTTCGCGGCCGAACTCGGCATCGAAGGCACCGGCGCCTAGGGCTTGCCTTCGCTTCGCGGTTGCCCCTGCGGTCCGATTCGCGCTTAGTTGCGATTCACCAAGTCGTGAATCGTTGGCGCAATTGCATCAATCCACGTCTGCTTGCCAGCAGCGCTGATATGAATGGCATCGCCTGCCATCATCGCGTTGGTGTTGCCATCCTCATCAAGAAACAAGGAACGCAAGTCCATGTGGATTACGTGTTCATGCTCAGCCAACTGCGCAGCTTGTAGATGCAACTCTTCGACCACCTGCCGACGTATATCCGCGGCACTCTTTCCACATGGGAACGGCCCGCAGATCAAGATGGTTGCTTGCGGCTCTTGTTGCAGGATGTCTTTGGTGAGTAGAGCCAGGCCTTCCGTGACTTCTTGGGCTGTGTGAAACGCATTGATGTTGTTGACGCCAATCTGCAACACGATCACTTCGGGGTCTAAGGTGGTCAATGCGCCATTACGCAGGCGATAACGCAAATGCTCCGTGCGGTCGCCGGATAGCCCGAGGGATACCGTATTCGGAATGCGATCGATCGCGCGTTTGCCATCTTGGTGGGTAAGTCGGTCGGCAGATCCAGTCATTCCTTGGGTGATCGAATCACCAAAGAAGACCACATCAAGTTCCGGGTTCTGCTCTGCCAGTTGGTTGATCTTGTGCAGTTGATTCAGCCAAGTGCCGCCACCCCAACCAGCCGGATGGCCACGGTATTCGACCGATGGCACGATGGCGCTTGCTGGATTGAAGGCATCGAAACCAATGTCGCGTAGCAGACTGCGTACCAAGGGTTGGACCGGATTCAATCCATGTGGGTGATGGCCTTTGCCAGGTTTCAGCCAAGTAGTGACGGGGCCACCAAGATCCTGATAAAGCTCAATCAACTTGGCGCCGTTCTCTGCAGGTGGAACCACGTCATCGGCGGTGCCAAGCAAGACGTGAATCGGCAATCTTTCCTTGGCAAGAATTCCTAAATCATTGAGTGGACTCTCTGCACCACTCCAAGCTCGTTCATCCTCCAAGCCATAAGCCTGCAACAACTGCTGCCAATCTGCATCCGAGCGTTTGCCGTTCTTGCCGCCGGGCCAAGAGCGGAAATCACAAACACCATTGTCCAGCACGATAGCCGCGACATCATCGGGATACTGAACTGCGAAGTTCAAAACAATCAAGCCGCCGCGCGATAGTCCTTCCAGAACCGGCTTTGCTCCAAGACCGAGTTCTTCATGAAGGAACTCATAAGCCTGGCGCCAGCGCGCTACCGCTGTGGGGGAACCATAAAGATTGGCAACGTCGCAATAGACCAGATGGAATCCGCGTTCCAACAGCGCCAAGTCCAATTCTGGCTGGTGGCCCCAAAACCGTGCGCGCCAGATCCACGGATGGCCGGCTGCGGCAGTGTGAGGGCGAACTAACTTGCACGCCACCTGACCTGGCAAGTAGAACCCGAACCCCTCGTAGCCGTGGAAGTCCAACAACTCCAACTTGATGATCTGCTGCATCAGCTTGGTCGCAGGTGAATCGGCTGCAGTGGAAGGCGGTGTGCGCAATCGTGCTGCCAAGTGATCGGCAATCGCGGCGGAGCCAAAGGGCGTCAAGTGAACGCCGTCGGTCACCATGTTGACCTTCAACACGCGCGACACATCCACATATTCCACACCATCATGTTCGATGGCAAAGTTGCGATAAGCACGCGCAAGTTCCTTCAGGCGCGGGGCGCGTTCACTCAGATCAGCGGTGCGCGGTGGCTTGATTCCAGCAGCATTGGCGAACATCGGTGGAGGGCTGCACAACAAGATGTGCGGGGTGCCGAAGCGCTGTTGGATTGCGCTCAGCATGGCATTAAGGTCATCGGGCAACTGATCGACCTTATCCCAACACTTGCGCCGTTCTTGCAGCACCGAGTCATTGGTGCCGAGCATCACGATGACCACATCGGCCGAACGCACCTTCGACTTACTCCAACGCGCGCTCGCCAAGTATGGATTATCCGTGCCCTGCAGCAGGGTTGCGCCACTCACTCCAAGGTTCACCACATGCGCGCCTTCTTCCATGCGCTGCTCGAGCAGCAGCGGCCAAGCATGTTGCGCTTCCAATCCAGCGCCGGCGGTAATCGAATCGCCAATACAAACAACTTCTTGTGCAGCAGGCGTCGCCGCAATCGCTAGAGCAAGCAGTGCAAATAGCACGCTTAACCTAGCTCTCGGCGGATCACGGCAGCAACGTCGCGGGCATCAACGCCTGGAATCACGGCGTTATGGCCGGCGCGAATCGGCAGGATCAGATCCAAGGTGCCATAGGCCGCCTTCTTGTCGCGACGCAGCAGCTTGCGCAACTCAGCATCGCTCGGCAACTTACCTGGGTAGCGATCTGGCAAGCCAACACGACTCATCAATCTGTTGATGCGCTCGGCGTAATCTTCGCTGCATAAACCGCGTTCCACGCTGTCGTGTAAGGCACATCGAAGACCCAAGGCAACTGCTTCGCCATGGGCCAGCTTCTTTGGCCCAGCACTGGTTTCCAGAGCGTGGCCATAGGTGTGCCCCAGGTTCAGCAACTTGCGCTTGGCACCTTCATGCGGGTCGGCGGCAACAATGCGGCTCTTGTAGCGACCACAACTGCGCACCACGTCGACCATCGCGTTGCTGGAACGGCGTAGCTTGGCACGCGGAATACTCTCTAGCTGATTCAACAAAACAGGACCGGACAACATGGCCGACTTGACCACTTCACCCATGCCACAGGACCATTCGCGTTGCGGCAAGGTGGTCAGCGTGCGCACATCCGTCACGACAAACTCCGGAAAGTGAAAGGCGCCAATTAGGTTCTTGCCTTCGGGTAGGTTGACCGCGGTCTTACCGCCGATGGAAGCATCGGCCATCGACAACAAGGTGGTTGGAACCACGCCCCAACGAATGCCGCGGAACAACATGGATGCCACGAAGCCGGCCATGTCGGAAGTGACGCCACCGCCAACGGCTAACAGGAAGGAGCTGCGGTCGGCTCCACGTCGGACCAGGCGCGCGGCCAACGCTTCTGCCGAAGCCATGGTTTTGCGTGATTCGCCATGCGGCGCCAACACCATCTCCAAGCTGAAACCGGCTTGCGTAATCGCCACTTCGAGGCGCTTGCCGACGGCTTCCTGCGCACGGCGGTCCATGACCACCAAGACCTTGCTCGGCCGTGGGCGCAATGCACGCAATCGTTTGCTCAACGACTCACGCAAAATCGCGCGGCCGAAATCGAGTTTGGTCTTGGGGGGAGAGGTCATGAATTCGAGGAGGGCAGCGCAGCCTAGCTACCGCTGCGGTTCTCGCGACGATCAAGCATTTTCTGTCTTGCCAATTCACTAGTCTGGCGATCCTTTTGCACCAACCAGAAGAGCAACGCACCGATACCGATCGCAACACCGAGGAACATCAGCACCATTTGGCCGGCGAACGGCGGGGTGTACGGTTCTTCGGTGAAGGAATCCGTGACAACGAAGACGGGAGTACGGCGTGGCACATCCTCGGTATCAAGGTAGGCCCACAGCATCAGGAAATAGCCATGGAAGACCGTGGGCTGTTGGCCGTACTTCGTGAAGTCGAATTCACCGGGGGCTTTGACATGAACGAGTACGTCGCCGTTGTATTCATTGCGGACCCATGCCGAGGAAATCTTCTCCTCGCGTAGCGGGTTTTCTCCAACGCGTACGACACTGGCAGAGTCCCTGACGATTTGCCCGCCGAACTTGTAGATGCGACCGCGGTTCAACGCCGGGTTTTCGGAGAGTTCCTTGAGCGTGTCATAGTTCAAAACGATCGGGTCCTTGATCGTTTCGGCGAGCAACTCCGGATTCGAGCCAATGGTCTTGGCGACATTGGCGAGGTGCCACATTTCTGGCAGTTCATTCAGTAACCCGAGCTTGTTATGCGTTCCAATCGGATGATCCTTCAGGTTCGCCAGCATGGCCATGTCGGGCTCCGAGACGGGGTCGGTACGTCTCCATGAAGGCGTTAACTTTCGACCGACGAAGAGGGGCGCGGTCTGCCATTCACCCTCAAGCTTCTGGCGGTAATGCTTAAAGAAATAACCATCCGCAAGAACGAAGTTGTCATTGGTGAACAGCTCCGTTGGCATGATTATCGAAACGTAGAAGAAATCATCGCCGTCGTCAGTTCGGATGTGGCACCAATACTCTGGCTCTTCACCTTCCAAACGGGTTAGCGGTCGGGCATCAATCAGTTCTCCGCGGAGGCGGAATAGTTGGCCGCGCATCTCAGGCGCTTCTTCCAGGCCCTTGGTGAAGTCGAAGGTGCCGCCGAGCACTCGATACCAAGAACCAATCACGATCATGGTGTTGGTGCTGAGATGTTGGAAGGCATCTGGCTCCAAGATGACCTGATCCGCTTCCGTGGCATCTTTGACCTTGCTTAGGACCTCATGGTTCAGGTCAGGCAGGCGTTCGGTGTATTCCGTGGCCGTTTTGTCGATCTGGTCGTTAGTTTGGTTTTCCGCCTCTTGCGCCTTCTTGTTCAGCATGAAGAGGACGGCAATGCACAAAACCAAGCCGCCGACGGCAAACACGAGGCGCTTCTTATCCTTGGACGCCGCTTCCAGCGCCATCTTCCTTCTGAGGTCTTTCTTATCCATAGGGTTACTTACGGTAGTCCTTTGCGGCGGCTACGAAACCAGAAAAAAGGCGTTTTGACGCCTCTGACTCGGGGGCTTTTTCGGGGTGCCACTGCACTCCTAAGGTGAAGGCGGGGCCTGGCAGCTCAATGGCTTCAAGGATGCCATCGGGCGACCAAGCGGTGGCTTGCAGAGAATCACCTGCACTTTCCAGCGCTTGATGATGGTAGGACGGCACTTCAAAGGCATCGGTGCCAAGCAAAGTGGCCAAACGGCTACCGGGCGTGGCCGTGACAGTGTGGCGGATACCGCCGGTGTGATCGCTGGAGCCGTTGAGGTGCTGGATGAAGGGTGTGTCGTAGGCCAAGCCCAGCATTTGCATTCCATAGCAGATGCCCAACACCGGCATGCCAGCAGCGATGGCACCGCGCACCAAACTCAGGTTCATTTCTTGCTGTTCGATGGGTGCCGGTTTGCACTCAGGAAGAGGTGCCGGACCACCGAATGCGCGCAGGTCTGCGTCGTCGCCACCGGTCATCAAGACGCCATCCAAGCGCGGCAGAATCGCTTCAACATCCGCGGCTGTGGCATCGCCGGGAATCAACACCGGAATGGCACCGGCCTCGCGCAGCACCGGCATGTAGGCATGAAACAGCTGAAAACGCCGGGTTCCTTCATAGAAGGGGGCGTCGAGGAGCTCTACAGTCACTCCAATCAGGGGGCGGGACGTCGTCGCGGTCACCCACCTATACTAAGCGTCCGCATGGCGACTCTACAGCTGCTCCTCGGCCTAGCTGGCCTGTTGATTGGATCCGATATCGCGGTGCGTGGTTCGGTTTCGCTGGCGCACCGCTGGGGTTGGCCATCTTGGGTCACCGGCCTGCTGTTGCTGGCGCTTGGTACTTCTTTGCCGGAGCTGTTCGTTTGTATCGCCAGCGCTCCTCTTTATCCGGGGCTGGCAGCCGGCAATATCTTCGGCTCCAACGCCTTCAATGTGGGCATGGTGCTGGGGCTAACGCTGATTCTGAAGGGCAACGCGCGCTTTAATGTGAAATCGGTGCGTTTGGCGACCTTGATGCCGCTGACTTTGTGCACCCTGGCCACCTTCGCATTGCCCGGGATGGAGCAGAGCGACTATTGGCTGAGCATTGTGATGTTGATGGGTTATGTGATCATGGTGCTGATTAGCATTGCTGGTCGTAGTGAGCTTCAAGAGGAAGACGCAGCCGATCCACCTACGGCATGGCCTATTTCATTGGCTTTCGCCACCACCATCGGCGGCTTCGTGATGCTGGCCTTTTCCTCGCAGTGGTTCCTGGTCGGCGCCCTCGAACTTGCCGACGTCTTCGGTTGGAAGGAAGGCTTTGCCGGCTTCATCATCACGGCCGTGGGTACTTCCGCTCCGGAGTTGTTCACCTCGGTACGTGCCTTGCGCCTTGGCCACGCCGGCGCAGTGTTCGGCAATGTGGTCGGCTCCAACGCCTTCAACTTGATGGTGGCTGGTGGCGTGACTGGAATCTTGGCCGAGGTCACCGTGCCCGCACCAGGTTTGCAGGAGCAGTTGTGGGTCAACCTTGGCTTCGTGATTGTGCTGCTGATTCCAGCGTTGTTCACCACGCGCAAACGCGAGCTGTCGATTCGCACCTATCAAGTGATGGGCGTGGGATTGATGAGTTCTTACTTCCTGGCTGCCTGGATGATTCAGTAGGCCAGCGGCGCGGCGGCTCGCCACGGAAGGCCGCCCTTCACGAGCCACCGTGCCGCCAAAACGTCGGCGCGGCCATGCCGCTAAACTATGCGCATGAGCGGCAGCCCCAATTTGGAACCCGGCGCCGCCCTGAACGCTTTGCAAGTTGCAGAGCTGGTATCGGGGCAGTTGGAAGGCGAGAGCGAGCAGCGATTTACGCGCGTGATGGATTTGGCCCATGCCGAGTCCGAGCATGTGGTGTTCTTCCGTGCTGGCGCCGATACCGCCGGCCGCCGGCCTTCGAATGAGGAGATCCAGGCCTTCCATGACAGCAAAGCTGGATTGGCCTTGGTCGATGACTCGGTTGAGAATCCCGGCCGCCCATGTGTGCGCGTGGCCAATCCATCGTTGGCATCGGCAATCCTGTCACGGCATTTTGAAGTGCCGACGCAATACGCAGCCGGTGTGCATGCCAGCTCCGTGATTGCAGAAGATGCGCAGGTCGATCCCAGCGCTTCGATTGGTCCGCTTTGCGTGATCAGCAGCGGTGCGGTGATCGGCCCTGGCGTGGTATTGGTGGCGCAGGTGCATGTTGGACCTGGATCCATGCTTGGTGCACAAACGATTCTGCATCCGCAAGTTTCGGTTTATGAGCGTGTGTCTTTGGGAATGGGTTGTGTGGTGCATTCCGGTACCACGATTGGTGCACCTGGCTTTGGTTATGTGTGGAGTGGCGAGCGTCATCTGCCGGTACCGCAAGTCGGCGGTGTGAAGATCGGCAACGGCGTAGAGATCGGCACCAATAGCTGCATCGATAGCGGCACATTCCAGCCGACCGAAATCGGCGACGGCTGCATCTTGGATAACCACGTGCAAGTTGGTCACAACGCCAAGCTTGGTCGCGCAGTGGTTTTGTGCGGCAAGGTCGGTATCAGTGGTTCCACTGAGGTTGGCGACGGCGCGGTGTTCGGCGGTCAAGCCGCAACCGTCGGTCACTTGAAGGTCGGTGCCGGCGCAATGATCGCCGCACGTGGCGCGATCATGAAGGATGTGCCTGCAGGTGCAACCGTGGCTGGATTCCCGGCAGTCGACATCAAGGAGCACCAACGCGACAAGGTTAAGTTGCGCAGATTGTTGCGTGATGCAGGGAAGAAGTCCTAGCGCTCACGGTTGATAGTTCATCCTTAGGCAGCCAAACGCAAATGCAGCTGGAGCAGGTTCTGGCGATGGAAGCTGGTCTCTAGCAGATGCATAGCGCTGTCAAACTCACACCAATCCAGAGCGGCGATCGGGCCGCGCGGCTTGAGCTGCAAATCCTGGTGAGGGATTTGGAATCCCACCGGCCATTGGATCAGTTGCAGATCTCCAATATCGGAGATCAAACCCCAAGGCGGGGAAACCAGGTCATAGGCATGCGCAATGCCGACGTCGGTGAAGACCTGACGCAGCGCGGCATGGCGCACATCTTCATCCAAATCGATGGCGCCAACTACCGGGCGCCAAACTCGCTCTTGCCGTGGCTCGGCCTGGAGCAGAAGATATTGCGGCCCCCAGTCGCCGAAGCGGTACAGGAACACATGGACTTCATGACGTTGTCCAAGGTCTCCAAGTTCGGCGGGTGGGTAGCGGCGTTCCATTTTGACTAAAAAGGGTCTACTCATGAATCGGCTTGCTCGCCTCTGGACTGAACTGTGCAATCGCACCGACTACGAATCTTGTAGTCGGCCGCGCGCCGCGCGTTTCCGCCTCGACACCATCCACGGGCTGCTGGAGCGGCTTGGAAACCCGCAAACGGAGGTCCCAGCCCTGCATGTAGCGGGGTCTAAGGGCAAGGGCACCGTCAGCCACTTCATGGAGCGAGGATTGCGCTCTGCAGGCTTCAAGACTGGCCTTTACACGTCTCCACACTTGTCTGACTGGCGAGAACGGATCCGTGTCGATGGCGATTTCGCCGCCGATGAGCATCTAGCCGACGCCTTCCAGGCCGTCTTGGATGCCTCAGGTGGTGAGGAAACCTTCTTCGATCTGCTCACCGCCGCCGCGATCCTGACCTTCAAGAACAGCGCTTGCGACATCATGATCCTGGAAACTGGGCTTGGCGGACGGTTTGATTCGACCAATGTGGTGGAACCGCTGGCCTCGGCGGTGACCTCGATCGAGTTGGAGCATGTCGATGTGTTAGGGCCAGAGCTGGCCGATATCGCCTTCGAGAAGGCTGGCATCTTTAAGCCCAACGCTACTTTGTGGTGCGGGCGCAACATCCCCGAGAGCGCGATGAAAGTGTTGGCGGAGCAGGCAGCTCTTTGTGATGGGCAGCTGCATATGCCAGCAACCGGTGCTGCCGCAGCAGCTGGCTTTGATCATCCGCAGGTCCATATGCGCGATAATTTCGCGCTGGCAGCAGCCATGTTGGCCACTCTGCCCAGGCCGTTCTCCAAAACCGCCGAATTTCTCTACGAGCTAGCGACCCAAGAAGGAGCTTTGGATCTGCCCGGTCGCTGGGAGCGGCGCTTGCTGCCAGATGGGCGCACGGTGATCCTGGATGTGGCGCACTCCGCGAACTCCTTGGCGTCAGTGTTGCAGGCATTCCGCAGCAGCTACCCGGAACAAAAACGCGGCGTGGTCTTGGCTTTGCGCGACGACAAGGATCCGCAGGAATTGGCCGATTCGATCATCGAGCGCGTCGGCCCGCATCCGATCGGCGAACAATGGTGGACTGCTCCGGCTGGCGATCATCCGCGCTCCGCCGACCCGGCTAGAATTGCTGCCTGTTTCGGTGCCACTGCCCTAAAAGGAGTAGCGTTGCCGGCGGGCCCCGAAATCCTGCTGGTCACCGGCTCGACCTACCTGGTCGGAGCTGTGCGTCCGCAAACCAAATCCCTAAGCAGTCCGTGAAGTTCGATAACAGCGAAGTCCGTTTGACCTACCGCAGTGAGTTGGTGGAAGAGTTGCGTGCCGTCGGCAGTAAGACGGTGGGTGAGTTGGAGCTGCTGCTGCCCAATAGTTTGGGTTTCTGCTGGGGTGTGGATCGAGCCTTGGCCATGGTTGAAGCGGCGCGCCGCGAGCATGGCGATCGCCCCATGTGGTTGATTTCATCAATCATTCATAACCCGCGCGTGAACGCCGATCTGCGAGAGCAGGGCATTGGTTTCTTGCGCGGGCGGCATGCGATTAAGGGTGCGTGGGAGCAACTCAATCCGAATGATGTGGTCATCGTGCCGGCATTCAGCGCCACCGTCGAGGACATGACTTATCTTCGCCAGCGCGGCGTGACGGTCGTTGACACCACCTGCCCGTGGGTGATCAAACCACATAAACGCACCCTCAAGTACCTCAAGGAAGGCTTCACCACCATCATTCATGGCACGGTGGGGCATGAGGAAACCGCCGCAACCTGTTCGCTGATCGAAAGCGAAGGCGGCCATTACGTGGTGGTCTACTCGATCGAAGAGGCCGAGGTGCTGGCCGGTTACTTGGAAGGCGTGGTCGACGCCAATTACCTGCGCGACAACCTGCGTGAAGGTTCCTTCTCGCCAGGTATCAGCGCTGATCGCGATTTGATTCGCCTGGGCGTGATCAACCAGACCACCATGCTCGCTTCTGAGTCGCGTGCGATTGGCGATCGTCTGAAGAATGCGTTGGAGAAGCGCGATGGTGCGGCCAAGTTGGAAGACAACTTCCGCGACTTCGACACTATCTGCCGCGCCACCCAAGACAATCAAGATGCCGCCGCGGCGGTGGCCGCCTTGAAGCCGGATGTTTATCTGGTGGTGGGGGGCTATGACTCCTCCAACACCAAGAACCTGGCGCGCGTCGGCCGACGTCTTGGAGTTCCGGCCTATCACATTGAAGGGCCGCATTGCGTGGGAGAGCAGCTCGAGCATCGCCATCGTGAAAGCGGCGAAATCCTGGTGGAAACCGCCTGGCTGCCAGCAAAAAGACCGCTGAAAGTGGCCTTCACGGCCGGTGCAAGCACTCCTGACGCCCTGCTGGGAGAGGTAATCGACAGTTTGGTGGACTATGTCGGAAAAATACCTACCAAAGCCGAATAACCTGTCTTAATATCCTCTGCCATGTCAGAGCCCACCTCTACTGTTCCCATCGGTGATCTAGTCACCGCCAAGCCCGGCCGGTCGCGCGTTTTCGAGAAGTTTGGAGTCGATTACTGCTGCCGCGGTAATCAGACCCTCGAGGCCGCCTGCACTGCCGACGGCAAGGATTTGGATGCCATCCTCGCCGCACTGGCTGAGTTTGATGCCTCGAACGAATCCTGCCATGAGCCAGATTGCGGCGCCATGAGCTTGATCGAATTGGTCGATCACCTCGAAGCCACGCACCACCAGTATCTCAAAGAAGAGCTCGAACCTCTGACCGAATTGGTCGAGAAGGTATTCCGAGTACACGGCCGTAACTTTGAGTGGCTCGGTGACTTACGTCGTTTCTACCGAGACTTGGTGTTGGAGCTTGGCCCGCACCTCGATAAGGAAGAGAAGGTCTTGTTCCCGATGATCCGTGAGCTGGAACGCTCGGCTGCCAAGCCCAGCTTCCATTGCGGAAGTGTAGGCAACCCAATCCACGTGATGGAGATGGAGCATGACTCCGCGGGCCATGTGCTCGCCGCCATGCGCAAGCTCACTTCGGATTACACGCCGCCCGAGGGGGCATGCAACAGCTTCCGCGCCATGATGGAGCGCTTGGAGGCTTTGGAATATGACCTGCACCGTCATATTCACAAGGAGAACTCGATTCTCCACCCGAAGGCGAAGGCCTTGGAAGCGTCGCTGTAACGGTCTTTGATTGTCGTGCTTTGGTGCTCAGGCGGTGACGTCTGAGCCCGTGGCTGCATCGCGGGAAATCCATTCTCACACTTGCAGCTGTCGTAGCTTTGGCCGGCGCTGGCGCTATTGGTTGGGTTCCTGGCATCGTCGATCCCTATGGCTCCGGTGACCACACTGGTTGGGCTCTACACGATTACGATTACTAAGCCCCGTCCGACGTCATCCTGGCTAGTCCTGTAATGGACTTGAGTTCCAGCAACGGAACCGTCTTGAGCTTCTTGACCGAAACTGACTGGGTTGACTATATGGCTCACAGTCCATATTCCTACGGCAATGGTGTGTCCACTGCTCCTTATTCTTGTAGTTGCAGGCGGTTTTGGATTTGCATGTGGCAAGTCGGAACTGAAGCTGCGTGAATCACCCCATGCAGCGTGAGCAAGTGGAGTTCCTCGAACGTGCCGCGGCAACAAGGGAAAAATGACCGAAAGGGCTAGCGGCGAGCCTTGTGGTCCGGGCCGTCTTTGATCTCGTTGCGGCCAGTGCCGCCGTACACACTCTCCAACTCCTCGAGCAACTCGAGGTAAGAGCGGTAGCGCGACTTCGCCACCCCGCCGTTTTCGTGGGCGGCAATCACTGCACAATCGGGTTCATCGCGGTGCAAGCATGCAGGGAAGCGACATTCGCCACCTAGCTCACGCATCTCAGCGAAATGCAAACGCAACTCGTGCGGCGGAATGCCGAAAGGCCGGAACTTGCGCACACCAGGCGTGTCGATCACCGCGCCGCCAATCGCCAGCGGGAACCAGCGTGAGTGCGTGGTGGTATGACGCCCCGACATCAAGGAGTTCGAGGTCTCGCGCGTTTCCAACTTCAACTCTGGATCGATGTAGTTCATCAAGGTGGACTTGCCCACCCCGCTCAAGCCATAAAGCACGCTGGTCTTGTCACGCAGCACTTCCAGTAAGTCGTCCATGCCATCGCCAGTGATGGCGGAGGTCTGCAGGACTTGGACCTCGGCGCTCCGATAGCTTTCGCTGATGCGCTCCAGCTTGCGAGGCTTGGATTTGTCGATCTTGTTCAGCACCACCACAGCCGGAATGCCAGCGAAGCTGCAAGTGGTCAAGATGCGGTCGGCGACGATCGACGAGAACGGTGGCACACCAACCGAGTTCACCACCACGACTTGATCGACATTGGTGGCGAGCACTTGGCGCAAGTCATAATCCTCGCCAGCGACACGTCGGGCAAAGGTATTGCGACGCTCCTGCACCGCATCGATCGCAATGTCGTCGTTCTCGTAAGAGATGGTCACTTGATCGCCAACGGCCACCGGGGATTTATCGGTGCCGCGTTCCTCGAACAGGCGGCCGCGCAACAAGGCGGCGCGCATCTCGCCATCGAGCAGCACTTCGCATTGACGTGCATCCACCCGCACTACCAAAGCAGTGGTCGAGCGAGGGGCGGGGCTGGATTCCATCGCTGCATTCTAAACCGTGGAGGGCGTAGAATAATCAGCATGAACCTGGATGAGCCGATTCGTTCCGCGCAGAACGCCAAATTGAAGGCGGTGCGGGCCATGCGTGCCGGCAAGGAGCGTGGCTCGACGGTACTCGAAGGTCGCCATCTGCTAGAGGAAGCTCTGGATAACGATGTCGCTGTGGCTTGGGTGCTGATTTCCGAGCGTTTGGTCTCTGCCGCGGCCAATCCTGCCACCACGAATGCTGATGTGGCGGAAACCACATCGGCTGTCGCGGATGCGGCTGTGACGGACCACGCCAATCCTTCCGATTACTCCACCTTGATTCAGCGCGCCCAGTCCGCTGGCATCGAAGTTGCCGTCTGCCAGGAATCGTTGCTCGCCGACGTCAGCCGTTTTGAAGGCGCCCCCGATCTGCTCGCATGGGCCAGTCGGCCGCTTGGTGATTGGCGTGAAGCCTTGGCGCAGTCGCAACCGGGTGATTGGTGGATGGTTGCTGGCGGAGTGCAGGATCCAGGCAACCTTGGCGCTTTGGTGCGCGTGGCCGCTGGCTTCGGCGCTGCCGGAGTGCTGTGTTTGAAAGGCGGTGGATCGCCTTGGCATCCACGTGCCTTACGTGGTGCAGCGGGAACCACCTTCCGTTTGCCAGTCTTTGAACGGATCGAGATCAAGGAGTTCCTTGCCGCCGCCACGGAGTTTGCAGTGGAGCTGTGGGCAACGGCCGCTGATGGTGAATCCGTCGATCCAAATGCCGCTGCCAGCCGCACTGAAATCGTTGCCTTGATGATGGGAGAAGAAGGGCGCGGATTATCTGCCGAGCTGTTCGATGCCTGCAGCAAACGCGTTGGCATTCCACTCGACCGTGGTGTGGAGTCGTTGAACGTGGCGACCGCCGCCGCAGTCATCGCTGCAGCCATGCGCGTGCCGAAGGAGCCATCATGAGCGAAGGTCTCTTCGATAGTCAGGCGTCAGCAACGCAAGCCAACGAGAAGGTCATCTCAGCTGGGGCGCCGCTTGCGGAACGCATGCGCCCGCAGGCATTAGAGGAAGTCGTCGGGCAAGAGAAGTTGGTCGGTGAAGGTGGTGCTTTGCGTTTGGTCTTCGAAGGCGGCGAACTCGGTTCAATGATCTTTTGGGGGCCTCCCGGAACCGGCAAGACCACCTTGGCGCGCTTGCTTGCCGCGCGGGCGGACTTGGAATTCCGCACCTTCTCGGCCGTGTTGAGCGGCATCAAGGAAGTGCGCGGCGCCATGCAGGAAGCGCAACGATTGCGCCAAGCAACTGGTAAACCCACGCTGGTTTTCATCGATGAAATCCATCGCTTCAACAAGGCGCAGCAAGATGCCTTCTTGCCATTCGTCGAAAGCGGTGACATCACTTTGGTGGGGGCAACCACCGAGAACCCATCCTTCGAGGTAGTCGGCCCGCTGCTGTCACGATTGAGCGTGCACGTGCTCGAACCGATCGGCCCGGATTCCTTGGTGGTGCTGTTGAAGCGTGCACTCGCAGATAAAGAACGCGGTTATGGCGCGCGCGGTGTCACCGCAACCAAAGAACAACTCGCTGCGATCGCCGATTACGCCAGTGGCGACGGCCGCCGCGCCTACGTGGCGCTTGAGGCCGCCGTGCGCAGGTGCGATGTCGGTGCCCCGATCACCGATGAAATCCTCGAACAGGTCTTTGCCGGTCGTGCTTTGCTGTACGACAAGTCCGGCGAATCACATTACGACTTGATCTCGGCGCTGCATAAATCCATCCGCAGTTCGGATGCCGACGCCAGCCTGTATTGGTTGATCCGTATGCTCAAGTCTGGCGAAGATCCAATGTTTCTGGCCCGACGTTTGGTGCGCATGGCGTCGGAAGATATCGGCATGGCCGATCCGAATGCGCTGAAGGTTGCGGTTGCTGCACGTGATGCTTTCCACTTCCTTGGCCGACCTGAAGGGGAATTGGCCTTGGCTGAAGCTGCGGTCTATTTGGCGATCGCACCAAAGTCGAATGCAATCTACATGGCTTACAAGGCCATCAGTCGCGAGCTGGATTCTGGCTACGCACATGAAGTACCGAAGCATCTACGCAACGCACCGACCAAGTTGATGAAGGCGAAAGGTTGGGCGGTCGGCCAGAAGTACGCGCATGATGAAGAAGGCGCAATCACGGGTATGACTTGTTTGCCCGATGCACTCGTCGACAAGCGCTTCTACCAGCCAACCGAATATGGGTTGGAGGCGCGCATCAAGGTGCGCATGGAAGAGATCCGTGCCGCGGTCGCCGAGCGCCGGAAGAAAGGCGACTCCAGCGATTGAGCTTGGAACCGAGACGCGTTAGCCGAACTGGTTTTGTCGTTCTAGCGAACCAGACAAGAAAGCCAAATCACCACGCACGCCCATCGCGCGCAATGCCAATCCTTTCTTGGCGGTGCGGTCGAAGACATCATTGATCTTCGACGCCGGCAAACCATACAGACACAACTGACCTTCAGGGCGCATGCGCTTGACCAGTGGAGCGGCACTGGTGAGTGACTCTGGCACTTGGCCATCACAACCCATGGCAACCATGTGATGGAAAGCACCGTCGACCGCATCGTCAACGCGCTTCAGCTTGCGCACTTCCGTGGGGCTTTGGCGGCGGGCAACCAGGCGATCGAAGACTTCCACCTCTGTGGGGTGTAAGACCACTTCCACGAAGGCCGCTTCCAGACAAACCGCGATGTAAGCGGCCAGTGCAATACCAGGACCCATGCCCAAGAAGGACATGCGTTGACGCGTAGATTTGGGAAGTGCAGCCGCTGGAGCCATGGCTTGGGCGGCCAACAAGGCGCCGCTTTGAACCCAACGTGGTATCAGCTCTTCCGCGTCGGCCAAGGGTACGACCGAATCTTCGCCGCTGTCGCGTGCATGTTGACTGCCGGATTCCCCAAGATCGAGAACCAGGTGGCCGAGTTGCAACGGGCGCTCGGTGGTTAGCTCCATGGGTGCAGGGTAGCAGCGAGTGGCGGTGGGGCGCAGCATGATTGGCGCCGTGCCACTTGAATAGCTTGCCGCGTAATCGCCAAGCCTAGTAGATAATCTGGCTTGCTGCGAAAATCACCATTAAGACGGCAGCCAGAATTGCCAAGAGGCTGAATAGCAAGGGCAAGAGATGCACAGGGCGGAAGCAATTCGGGCCCCTCTCAGCCCACGCTCGGCGCAGGAAGAATGCAGCGATGCCGCCGACGGTTACGTTAGCAATCAGGATGCTCCACTCCAATACCGACAGCGGATCAGGTCCACTACTCTTGCCGTTGTAATCAAAAATCGTGGTGATATTGAAAAACACAATCGCTGCCACTGCGGCCTGTCCAATCGCTCCCGCGAACCCGGACAACCATAGCCACTGACCGAAACTCGGTGCGTCAGGTTGCGTGTTGGAATCTTGCATACACGACAATCATACTCATTTCCCTCGCCGCCCTGCCAACAACCAATCACACAACCAACCTAGTCATACCGAACAGCACCACGCGACGACATGAAGCTCGGGTCCAGACCTCGTCGTTCCAGGTCCGCACCCAGGCGCATGAAGGTGAATAACTTCTGCAGGCATTCATCGGTACTGGAACGAATGACTTCGGGAAATTGCCATTCTTCCGGACCGCGCGGCAGTTCCTCCAGGAATGCCGCGTGACGTTCATCCAAGACCCGGCGATCCAAAATAATCACACCGCCACGATCGTCCTCATTCCTTAACAAGCGGCCGCAGCCCTGGCGGAACATCGCGATGGCCTTTGGCAAGTATATGCGGTGCCGATGCGGTCCCCAACCCATGCGCGCTTGTTGCGCGAACATGTAATTATCCGGTGCGCCATAAGGCAGCTTAGGCATGACCACGTATTGGCAAGTGGGCCCAGGGAAGTCAACGCCGTACCAGAAGGTGTCGAGTCCGAACAACACACTCTCTTCCTGCGCGCGGAACAACTCCATGATCTCTTCCTTGCGATAGCCAGGCATGCCTTGGTAATAGAACGGCAAACCCAAGGCGCGGAAGACCTGTGCCAAGCGCTCTCCAATGCGCATCAACAACACGCGGTTGGTGAACAAGCCCAAGATGCGTCCGCGTGTGCGTTCGGCCAAGAACACCAGCAAGTCTTCCACATACTCCAACCACTGCTCGGCGTCGGGGCCGCGATAGGCATAAGGCGGCGCATCTTCCGGCACGCAGTACAAGGAAGAGGTGGCTTCAAAGGAAGGCGGACCTTGGAAGCCATTCACTGTCGTTCCAATGCGCTCGACCGAATCTTCTGCAAGCAAGTCCAAGCCCAAGTAGCCGGCCATGGCCTTAAAGCTACCGCGCATATGTGCTGTTGCACTGACCAAGGCCGCATCGCGCAACGATGGGAAGTAGGTCTCACCCAACCATTGCTGTGGCAGCAACCACTTCAGCACCAACAACGGCCGACGTCGGCCGGTGAATTCAACCTCGAAGTGCAGGTCCTCGGAGAAATCACCTTCACCGCTTTCGCCGCCAAGCCACAACTCCAGGCCTTCGCGCCAGTGCGCTAACAGCTCCAATGGTCGGCGCAAGGCCCAGCGTAACTTGCGCGCCTGACGCAGATGCACATCACCGAGTTCTTCGATCACGGTGCGCAAGGAACTATCCAGGCCATCGACTGCAACGCGCAGTGCGGTCAATGCGGTGATCAAAGTATCGCCACGCCCTGAATCCAGATACTCATGCAGCATGAAGGCTGCTTCTTCGCGCGTGCGTGCGCCTTGTTCGGCCTTACGGAACTTCTCGAAGTCGCGCAGCTCGCGGGTGTTGTCGTGTGCGGCGGCATCGAGTGCAGCACTGAACTCTTCCGCTTCGTTGGAAGCGGCACTCAAGCGTTCATTGCGGTCGCCGGCCGCCAACTTGCTCAACAAGCGTTTCAACATGGGCAAGGGGGCGCGGTCACGACCCCGGCCGGTGCGTAGGTCGGAGGCTAGCTTGGTGACCTCATCCAGCTCAATATCGAAACTGCGTGCTGACAACGCCACTTCATGCAGGTGATCACACTCGTCAAAGACGATGTGTGAGAACTCTTCTGGCCGCGCCAAGATGAAGGCGTGGTTGGTGACCACCACATGCGAACGCTCGGCGCGCATCGAGCGAATACCGGCACCGCAACGATTGCTTGCACGTCCACGACAACAGTTTGGCAGGGAGCGCACCAAGGAGACCATGCGTTGCGCAGTGCGCGTTTGCCGTACGGGGTTGCCTGCAGGAATTCCAGGTGCAAGCGGGAAGCCATCCAAGTCGGCAGTGAGGTCTTCGCTGTAGAACAAGGCCAGGCGCAACCAAGTTGCGCGCGCCACGATCGATGCACCAGAAGGTTCGGGCGCGGCATCCAGGATCGCGCGACCGCAGATGTAATTCGCTCGCCCTTTCAACAAACTGACGGTTGGCAATTCCGCGCGCGGCACACCCGCGGCTTCGAGCAATTCCAATGCACGTGGGATCTCGCGGAAGAAGGCCTGCTCTTGTAGTGCACGCGTATAGGTGCTGACGGCAACGCGTACGTGGTTCTCCAAAGACCACAACATCAGCGGCGCAAGATAAGCCAAGGTCTTGCCGGTACCAGTGGGGGCGTCGGCAAGCAGGAACTGGTTGGCGCCCAACACCGCGCTCACTTCTTGCGCCAAGGCGCGTTGGCCAGGGCGGTCAACCGGATCTTGATCAGCTTTGGCGAAGTGCTTCGGCACCAAGTCAAAGAAGGCTTGCAAGCGTTTATGACCTTCCGGTGACAAGGCCGCTTCCTCTTCACAGCGAGAGGACATCACATCGGTCTCGAGCAGGTCACGTCGGAAGTCTTCGAGGAAGCGCGGGTCACGATCCAGCAGGATGCGGTCGGCATCCATGGGCGCGTCTTCCAGGTCTTGGCTTAGAGTCCCGTCATCCAGGCCAACGAAGAACAGGTCCTGATCCTCGCCGCCAGAGTAGCGACTGGGGTAGTCGAGCAAGTCGCGCACCACGAGCAGCCAATCCCAGACCTTGGAATCCTCGCCGCCGCTTTCGGTGATCAAATCATCTAGCCCGCGGGCGAGCAGTTGGCGTAGAGAAGAATCGCGTTCGAAATGAGCTCGAACCAAGGCCTCGAGCAAGCGCCGTATGTCAGCCGAACGCCTTGGTTGGCCAGGATTGGTGCCACAGTAATGGCGGAACAGTGCGGCGAATCCGGCCGTACCGCGGCGCGGATGTAGGAGAGTTGCCAAGTCGGCCAGCTCCACGACTACTGGTGGAGTGGCTCCTGGGCACATCATCTGGAAGCGCTGGAGGAAACTCTCGGCGCCTTCACCAATCACCACGCGACGCCCTTCAAGGGCAGCAAGGCGATCTGGGATGATGTCGCGCCAGGAAGGTAGTTCAGCCAGGCGGTCTCCTGTAAACCCTATGTCAGCAAGGGATTTAGGCGCGCTGGCGGGGGAGCATCCGGGCTCGAAAGGAGAAGCCTCAGTGGCCGGAATGACCGTTGCCGGGCCATCGCCTTCTAGGTAGGTACACGCTTCCAGGAAGTAAATCCCATCGCGCTCGCGGTCTGAGCCAGTGGTGGCGCAGGAGACGAAGATGGGGTCCAGGGAAGGGGTCATTTGCTGTTAGCGCTCCGAGGTGCGCGACGCGATAATACGGGCATCTCGCCCCTCAATCATCCCTGTAGTGCGAGTTGAATACCATGGTGGAAATAACTGAAATTCCCGTAGAGGGCTACCAGTGCGTAAAGCGTGCAATCGACCCGGTTTCCGGACTTCACGCTTTCATTTCGGTGCATAGCACCGTTCTCGGCCCTGCCCTTGGCGGCATGCGGCTGTGGCCTTACGCCTCCGAAGACGAAGCGCTCACCGATGTGTTGCGCCTTTCTCGCGGTATGACCTACAAGGCGGCCTGTGCAGGCCTCAATCTGGGTGGCGGCAAGTCCGTCATCATTGGCGATCCTTCGATGAAATCCGACGCCTTCTTTGAGGCCATGGGTGAATTCGTCGAGTCCTTCGGCGGCAACTACATCACCGCAGAAGACGTCAACACGAAGGTAGAGGACATGGGCATCGTCGCTCGCAGGTCCAGCCACGTCGTGGGTATGGCAGGCAAGTCCGGCAACCCATCGCCAAAGACCGCGTGGGGTACATTCCTCGGTCTGAAGGCAACTTTGGAAGATGTCTATGGCAGTGATTCCGTAGCAGGCAAGACCGTCGCCATCGAGGGCGCTGGTTCGGTCGGCTCGATCTACGCCGATTTCATCGCCAAAGAGGGCGGCAAGATCATCGTCGCCGACATCTTCGCCGAATCCGCCGAGCGCGTAGCCAAGGCTACGGATGGCATCGTGGTCGGCCCAGATGAGATTCGCAGCGTTGAGTGCGATATCTACGCACCTTGCGCATTGGGCGGCTCGCTCAACGATGAGACCATTCCACAGCTGAAGTGCAAAGCCATCGTCGGTGCTGCCAACAACCAGCTGCTGGAGGATCGTCACGGCGATATGCTGCGTGACTTGGGCATTCGTTATGCACCAGACTACGTGGTCAACGCTGCTGGCCTGATCAATGTCTTCGACGAGATGATGCCTGGCGGTTACAACGAGGATCGCGCAATGGCTGCCATGGAGAAGATTCGCACCAACATGGCTGCGATCTTTGCCATCTCCAACGAAGAAGGCATTAGCACTGCAGAAGCTGCTGACCGCTTCGCGGAGCGCCGCGTTCAGGCGCACCTTGATCAGCAAGCCAACGCCTAAGGCGCTGTAAGCCGAATCACACCGCCGGGGTCACTCGGCGGTGGTCACTTCCACACCCTCTTCATGAATGATGAGGGTGTGTTCCGTTTGGGACACGCGCACGGCTGGATCCGGGTCGACCAGCGGCGGGAACTCCATCAGGGCGCCGGTGCGCTTGAGGCGACCGAGCGTATCCTCCACATCATCGGCGGGCATGCCGGCGAAGGTGCGGCGCGCGAAGGGCAAACCATTCATGCCTTCGATCACCGACCAGACGGCGGGATCGATTCCTTTCATCTTGCGCGGCTGACGTTGCAGGGCAAAGATCTCCGAGCGTCCTGATTCATGCACCGTGCCTTTGCCGTCGGTGGCGAAGGGTTCGATCGCGATCACCATGCCTGGCTCCAGCTTGGTCTTGCCGCGGCCCCACTTATCAGGAGTGGCTGGAATCTGTGGTGCACAGTGCACGATCCAACGGCCCACGCCATGACCAGTCAGGTTGTAGACCGGGCGGAAGCCGCGCGCTGTGATAGCGGCCTCAATTGCAGCTGAAATCGTGTTGATTTCGACCCCCGGACCGGCTGCATCAATCGCAGCGGCAAGCCCGTCGGCCGAGGCCTGGATCATGTTGTGATATTTTTCTTTTTCCCCGAGGTAGACGGTTTGGGCGTTATCCGCCACATAGCCATCGACTTCCACCCCGATATCCACCTTCACTACATCTTCAGGTTCATAGATGGTGGGATCGCCTGGGCGCGGGCAATAGTGCGCTGCGATGTGGTTACGGCTGGTTTGAGCCGGGAAGGCCATGCCCGCGCCTTGCGACACG
Source organism: Planctomycetota bacterium (assembly GCA_024229395.1). Taxonomy (GTDB): domain Bacteria; phylum Planctomycetota; class UBA1135; order UBA1135; family UBA1135. The sequence continues at coordinate 100,340 of JAAESM010000061.1, forward strand.
ATGAAGGCTTCAACTTCAGCCATAACGCTTGCTAGTTTTGCCCCAGGTAGGATTCTGGAAATAGCAAGTTCACGAGCTTGGCGGGCGATCACGCCAGCGCGGCGGAACTTTTCGAGGGCGTCGGGGTCTAAAGCGGGGTGCGGCATCAAGGTTTCCAGAGGGACACGGTTGGGGCCGTGGGACCAGATTTTAGGGCAGCTTGGCTGGTGCGCGGCTGAAGCGGCAAAAAGAAAAATCACTGGCCCGCGAGCCCCCTTTAAGACTTCAGGAAGTCAACTCAATGGGTCGATAGAGAACGGAACCCGATGGTTTAACAATGCTGCAAATCCAAACAGGACAGAAAATCGGCCAATACCAGGTGGAAGGCTTCCTCGGTCGAGGAGCTTTCGCTCAGGTTTTCTTGGCTACCGACGCGCAAGGGAGGCGCGTCGCTCTAAAAGTTGGCGACGACAGTGGTGGTGGGCGATTCCTGCCACGCTTCGGTGAAGTCACGGTTACTCGCGACCCCCGCGCTGTCAGTCCCGATGAAACGCCCGCCGAGGCCATGTTCCTTGACCCCGTTGATGGTGCCCGCGCGGAAGTGCTGGATGCCGCCGAGGTCGACGAACTCCTCCTCAAGGAAGCCGACCTGCTGCAATCTGCACCTGGCGTCACGACGCCACGCCTGCACGAGGTCATCAAGGTGGAAGGCCGTCCGGTGTTGGTCATGGACCACATTCCAGGTACGACCCTGCGCGAGCGCATTCGTTCGATGGAAGGAGTCAAGATCACTTGGATCCTCGATGTTGCCGTTGCAGCCGAACGCCTGATCGAAGGCGGCTGGAACTGTCATGGTGATCTCAAACCGGAGAACATCCTGGTCACTGATCAGGAGGAAGTGTTCCTCATCGACCCAGTGCCCGAGCCCTGTCGGGAAGATCGGGTCGTCACCACTCCCTGGTACAACCCGTTCCTGCGCTGGGATCAAAAAGGCGACGCTCAGGCGCTCGCGATCATGATCTATGAACTCATGGTTGGTGCCATGCCTTTCGATACGGTGCCTTGGTCCCTCGCCGGAACTTGCCACTCCTCGACTTCCGAGGAAGACCGCAATCTGAGCCTGTCGATGTACTTGTCTTGCCCACAGATGCGTGAATTGAACGCACTCACTCCTCGCCACTTCGAGCCGATCTTCCATCGGGCGATGTGCGAGGAATCATACGGATTGTCCGAGCTGCGGAGCGACCTGGAGGACTTCCTACTGCGGCATTAAGCCGCTTCCTCCTGGTACAACCCGTCCGTAGGACATTCCAAGGCACCGTTCAGCCCCACGCTGAACGGTGCCGCCTTTTGTGGCGGCAACGCTACAATCGGCGGCTTAAACCATGGATTCCACCGCCCATCAGACTCTCCAGCTCGGCCATAGCCCAGATCCAGACGACGCCTTCATGCACTTCGCATTGGCAGCCGACCGCCTCGATACCGGCGGCCTGCAGTTTGAGCACAAACTGGAAGACATCGAAAGCCTGAACCGCCGCGCGGTCACCGGTGATTACGAGATCACCGCCGTTTCGATCCACGGCTACGCTTTCGTCGCCGACAAGTATGCCTTGCTGAACCATGGCGCCTCGATGGGCGAAGGTTATGGCCCACGCATCGTCGCGCGCGAAGAGATGGCGCTCGAGAAATTGCAGAAGGGCAAAGGCCTGCGCTTGGCCATTCCTGGCGAGTGGACTTCTGCGCACCTCGCCGCGCAAATGTTGATCGGCCCTTACGACTACGGCCTGGTCGAGTTCGATCAGATTCCCAACGCCGTCGAATCCGGCGAGTACGACGCCGGCGTGTTGATCCACGAAGGGCAGCTGACTTTCCAAGAGCAAGGCTTGGTCCTGCTCGAGGACCTTGGAGTCTGGTGGGCCAAAGAGACTGGCGGCTTGCCGCTGCCACTCGGCGGTAACACCGTACGCCGTGATCTCGGCGACTTGATCCCGCAGGTTTCCAGCTTGCTGCGCGAGTCGATCAAATACGGTCTCGACAACCGCGAAGAATCCGTCAAGTACTCGTTGCAGTTCGGTCGCGACCTGACCCTTAATCAGGCCGATGAGTTCATCGCAATGTACGTCAACGAGCGCACCTTGGATTACGGCGACGACGGCCGCGAGGCAGTTCGTCTGTTCCTGGAGCGCGCGCACAAGATGGGTTTGATCCCAGCAATGCCGCAACTGGACTTCGTGCGCTGAGTTGTGCGATAGTCTGCATCCAAAGCGATGCAGCTCCAGAACCCCGACTACCAGGCATTCTTCGATTCGAACCTCGCGGTTCGGCTCGTGCTAGATCCTGTCGATGGGCGAATCCTCAAGTGCAACCACAAGGCTTGTAGTTTCTACGGCCTGACCGAAGAGGAACTGCTGAAACGCAGCATCGATGAGCTGGACCTCGATGCTGCGCAGAACGTGCCCTTGATCCGCCGGCTGGAGGGTTGCGACGTCGGCCATGTCGAGCGGATCGAGCTTCGTCATCAGGGCGCCGAAGGTGAGGTCCTGCAGATTGTCGCCTATGTTGAGTTGATCGAGTATCAGGATCGCAACCTACTGTTAGTCGGATTGCGGGAAATCTCTGGCTTGATGAAGACTCGTCAGGAGTTGCAGGAGTTTCGCGAGCGCTATGAGTTGGCGGTGAGGGGTGCCAACGAGGGGATTTGGGATTGGAACATCGTGACCAATACCAGTTTTTGGTCGGACCGCTGCAAGGAGTTGTTGGGTTATGCACCACATGAAGTCGATTCCGATCATGAAGCGATCTATGACTACACTCATCCAGATGACACCGCGGGCTTGCACCAGGCATTGGTGGGACACCTGCGAGACCGCACGCCCTTTGGCATGGAATTTCGGCTACGTTGCAAAGGCGGCGAGTACCGATGGTTTCAAGGAGGTGGGCAGGCCGTGTGGGATAAGGAAGGTGCAGCGATTCGGATGGCTGGCTCCCTGCGCGACATCACCGAGCGTATCGAAGGGGAGCTGTGTTGGCGCAAGTCGGAGCAGCGCTTCAATCTCGCTGTAGCAGGCACTCAACAAGGGATCTGGGATTGGGATTTGAGCACAGGTGAGTACTATTGGTCGCCACAGTTCAAAGCCCTGCTTGGATACGCCAAAGAGGAATTGAGCGCGCGTCAGGATCTACTCTATGAACTCATGCATCCTGAAGATGTTGCGCGAGTTCGCGATGCCGCTTCGCGTCACTTGGTCGGCGAAGGCGAATACGATATTCGTTATCGCTTGCTGGTGAAGGGTAGCGGCTATCAGTGGTTTAGATCCTGTGGGCAGGCCTTGTTCGATTCCGATGGCAATGCCATCCGAGTCTCCGGCTCGTTGACCAATGTCCATGAGAGCGCCGTTGCGGAAATGCGAGAGGCGCATCGTGCTGCGCGCGTGGAGCGTCAGCATGAAGCGGTCTTAGGCCTTGCCACGGACCCCACGCTGTGTGACGACGGCTTCCGCGCTGCCTGTGCACAAATCAATGAGACCGCTTGCAAGGTTTTGGATGTCGGTCGGTGTTCGGTGATGATGTTCACCGAGGAGTTTGAGTCCATGCAGGCAATCGACCTATATGTGACTGCGAAGGACGAGCACTTCAACGGCTATGTCACGGAAGCCAAGGACTTCGCTGAGTATTTCGCGCTGTTGCAGGATCATCGCGTGCTCGCGATCAGCGATCCTTATAACGATCCGCGCACCCGTGAATTCCCGAAGGAGTTTCTCGATAAGCGTTCGGTGCATTCGATGTTGGATGTATCAATCCGACGCGCTGGCGTCACCATCGGTTCCGTTCGGTTCTCGGAAGTCCGTGCACCAAGAATCTGGCGCGAAGACGAAATCAACTTCGCTGCCGACCTCGCGCAACAGGTCGCACGTGTTCATGGCATGGTTGAGACCAATGCCTTGCAGCAACATCAGCAGGAACTCGAGAAGCGCGTGTTGCAGGCACAGAAGTTAGAAAGCCTTGGCGTGATGGCTGGCGGAATCGCGCATGATTTCAACAACCTGCTAGTGGTCATCATGGGCAACTCTGACTTGGTGGGCAGCATGCTCGAAAGCGGCACGCGTGAACGAGAGTTGGTCAATGAGATTGAGAATGCATCGCGGCGTGCAGCGGAGCTGTGTCAACAGATGTTGGCCTATTCGGGCCATACCACCTTCGAATCGAAAATCTTCGACCTGTCCACCTTGGTTGAGGAAATGACGCACCTGTTGCGTGCTTCGATCACGCAGCGGGCGCAAGTTGAATATCGATTCGAGAGTGGTCTGCCGTTTATCGCCGGTGATCCCACCCAGGTTCGTCAGGTCATCATGAATCTGATCGTCAACGCTTCCGAAGCCGTCGGCGATAGTGGCGGCAACATCCAGGTGAAGACCGGCAGTGGTCTTTTCACACCAGGCGATGGCAAGCATGGCATCGACGTCGCCAAGGCTGGGCTGCATGTGTACCTAGAGGTTCGCGACGATGGCTGCGGTATGACCGAAGACGTGTTGGAGCGGATTTACGATCCATTTTTCTCGACCAAGTTCACCGGGCGTGGATTGGGGTTGGCCTCGATTCTTGGCATCATGCGCGCCTGCGGTGGTGGAATCGGCATCAAGACTGCTCCTGGTCAGGGCTCTACTTTCCAAGTCCTGTTTCCGGTTGCTGAAAAGGAGATGGGGAAGCCTCCGAGTGCTCTGCTTCCAACCGACCAGCCGAGTACCTGGCGTGGCAGTGGCAAGGCTTTGCTGGTGGATGACGACCAGACCGTGCTCCTGCTGACCAAGGAAATGCTCAGCCGACTGGGCTATAAGGTCTTGATGGCGTCGGAAGGGCAAGAGGCAGTGGAGCTGTACCGAAGCAATCATCAAGAGCTGGGGCTTGTTTTCCTGGATCTGACCATGCCGCATATGGATGGCGAAGAGACGTTGCGTCACATGAAGGCGATCAGCGACAAGGTGCCGGTCGTCATGTCCAGTGGTTACACCGCGCAAGATGTAGCCCAACGGATCGGAGAAATGGACTTTGCCGCCTTCGTGCAGAAACCGTTCACTCTTGATCAGCTGCAGTGCGCATTGTCGGCGGTTTTTTCCTGATTCAGGGCGTGCGCCCAAGGAAAAGTCCAATCAGGGTTCACGATTTATCTTTTTCAGCCGATTGAATCCCTGTAACCCTCCGTTCAGCTATGCCTGAAGAACCAGAAGAGAGCCTAGGACCTGCAGTCGTCGTCCTGGTTTCGGAAGATTTCTTCCGAAACCGGATTTGCACCACCTTGAATGCGGTGGGGCACGATGCTGTAGTGCTCGCAGTTGGCGATGACATTGCCGATTTCCAGGAGCGCATCCTGCAAGCAACCTCACTGGGCCTAGTCATCGACTTGGAGGAAGAAGATTTCGACGCCCTCGCTGTGCTGCCAGCCTTGCTCAATGATTCGCGTTCGGACGATTGGGCCTTCATGGCTTTCTGCTCTCACGAGAGGGAAGAGCTGATTGCTGGTGCAGCTACTTTGGGCGTGGAGGTGGTGCCGCGATCCACCTTCGCATCGAACCTCGTGCGCTTGTTGCAGGGCTTTTCGGCCCAAGAAGACAACAAATAAGCCGCTAGCAGCCCTATGGAAGGCACTTTTTCTGTCAACTGCGGCAGATTAGGGTCTTGTCGAAAAATTCAATTCTGGGTAAACTGTTAGGCTTCCGCGGAGAGCCACTGCCTTTTTAGGGGACAAGTTGGCACCCGCCTGAAACTCAATACTGGAAACAGCGTGGTCAAGCTCTACATCAAGCCCAAGTGCAAGTCTTGTCAAAAAGCAGTGAAGTACCTGGAAAAGAAGGATGTTTCTTTTGAGGTGTTGGACATCATGAAGAGTCCTCCTGCCAAGAAACTGCTCGAGAAAGCAGTCGATGCACTAGACCCCAAGGGTGCTTTCAACAAGCGCGCAAAGGGATACAAGGAGCATTCGATTGAAAGTGCTACTTTCAAGACCAAGAAAGAGGTTGTCGATCTTCTTCGTGCAAACCCTGACATGATTCGTCGCCCACTGTTGGCTCGCGGCGAAAAGGCGATTCTCGGTTTCGACGAGGCCGATTACGCCACGTTCTTGCGCTAATCACTGCGCAGGCAAAGCAACGGTCCGGTGGTTTCGACCCCCGGACCGTAATCTATTGGTGGCCACAGCGTTTTTGCCGTGGCTGACCACAGTTGACCCTTGGCATCCAGTCCTCCTCCCGCCGCAGATCAGCCCGAGCCTCTCGGAGCCCAGACTGCCTTTGCTGCCAAGCGCTTCCACCTGAGTGGAGAGGTCAGTGTCCGCCCGCAAGAGGCTGTGGCCGTAGAGGAACCCTTGGAGATTCGCGTGCGCGGCATTTCCTTCGCGGTATTGATGCGCACTCCGGGGCGGGACCGTGATCTTGCTGCTGGATTCTTGGCCGCCGAAGGCTTGGTGCACCATCGCGACGACTTGTTGGCGCTGGAAGCCTGTGTGAATCCACAGACCGGCAAGGCCGAGGACAACATCCTCAATGCTGCGCTGGCAGAAGGTATTGCTTTCAGCCCAAGATTGGCCACGGTGTCTTCCGCATGTGGAATGTGTGGCACGCGCACCCTTGAAGACCTGCAAAAGGATTGCCCGCCGCTTGCCGCCAGTGCGCCGGCGCAGTTGAGCTTGTCCGCTTTGCATGATGCTTTGGAAGCGTTGCGCGCACGGCAACCGGTGTTCGCCGAGACTGCTGCAACTCATGGCGCCGCCTTGTGGGACTATGCCGGCAACGGCGAGCTGTTAGATGTGGCGGAGGATGTCGGCCGACACAACGCCGTCGATCAACTGTTCGGTGCCAAGGTGTGGGCGGATCAATACCCAGTCGCGCAAGCCATGGGCCTGTTGTTAAGCGGACGCATCAGTTTCGAACTAATCCAGAAGGCATGGCTTGCTGCAGTGCCGGTCGTAATTGGAATTGGCATGCCCACTTCGCTTGCGGTCGAGACCGCCAAGGCTGCTGGTATCACCTTAATCGGTTGGGTGCGTAATGATGCGGCGACGGTCTTTGCGGGGCAGACCGAGTTGGTCGACTAATTCCGACGCACCTTGACGCCCCTATGGATGATTGCTGGGGCATGCTTCTGCGGCTTCCTATTGACCATCGGTTTAGGCTTTGGCTTTCTCTGCGATGATCGTGATCAGTGATTTGATGGTGCCATCGGGTGCGGGGAACTGCTCCTGGCAAGTCTTCAAGATCATCCAATCGACGAACTGTTCGAGTAGTTCATCGGGGTCATAGAAGTAGTGTTTGCCCGGTTCGAACAGAGCTTCAAAGGTGGTGTCATTGAGCAGCGCGTTCAGCACGATGCGCCCGCCAGGATTGATGTGCTCCTGAATGCTCTTGAGCAAAGCCAAGCTCTCTTCGCGTGCAAAGTACGGGATGATGCCGATCGCCAGGATGGTGTCGAAACCGCGATCGATGGTGTTGGGGTCGATATCGGCCACGACTGCTTCGATCGGCAGGTCTTCGCGTTCGGCATCGCTTTGAATGCGGGCGATTCCGGTAGGGCTGGCATCGATCGCCAAGACCGAGTGGCCGCGTCGGGCGGCCTCCAAACTCAGATTGCCCAAGCCACAACCAAGATCCAACACGCTACCGGTCAGGTAGTCCAATGCGCGGTTCTCGAAAGGATTGAGCGTGAAATCCTGCTCACGTGCCTGGCGTTGGAACTGCGCCTCGAACATGTCGACGGATTTCCTGCTGGTCATGTCAGTGTGATGGTTTGGCCGGCCGCGGGTACCTCAACATCCCAGCCGCGATCCTTGCGTAAGCAATCGGCGAAGGCCATGGCTGCGGATTCCTCGCCATGCACCACCAAGGTCTTTTTCGGCGCCTGCTTGAATGCGCCAGTCCACTCCATCAGACAAGATTGACCGGCATGGGCGGAGAAACCACCGAGGGTGTGGACTGAAGCGAGGACGTCGTACTCCTTGCCGAAGATCTTCACGGTCTCAGCGCCATCGACGATGCGTCGGCCTAAGGTTCCTTGCGCCTGATAGCCGGTGATCATGATGCTGCATTCAGGCCGCGAGATGTTGTGGCGCAGATGGTGCTTGATGCGCCCGGCGTTGCACATGCCGCTGGCGGAAATGATGATCGCGCCGGAGGTGATGTGGTTCAACTCCATCGAATCCTCCAAGCTGGCGGTGAACTTCAAACGCGGCAATCCCTTGCCAGCGGCGCGCCATGCATTTAGTTCCTGACTCTCCTGATCGAAGACCTCCATGTGCTTCATCGTGACGCGCGTGGCCTCGGTGGCCATCGGCGAATCCACATAGATGTTGAGATGCTTCAGCTTGCCTTGGAAGGTCAGGTTGAAGAGGTGGTACAGCAGCTCTTGGGTTCGCCCAACCGCAAATGCCGGCACGATCACGTTGCCGCCTTTGACTTGCAAGGTGTGCTGGATGATTTCAACGAACTCATCCATGGTCGATGGATGATCCTTGTGCTCGCGGTCACCATAGGTGGACTCCACAAACAAGATGTCGGCCTCATCGATAAAGGTCGGGTCGCGCAGGATCGGGCGATCGGGTTCGCCCAAATCACCACTCATGACGATCTTGGTGGTCTTGCCATTCTCGGTGACCCAGATCTCAAGAATCGCTGAACCCAGAATGTGGCCGGCGTCGCGAAAACGACAACGCACATTGCGATGCGGGAACCACTCCTGATCGTAGGGGTGGGGGCGCACCTGGGTGAGGCAAGCCTCGGCATCTTCCATCGTGTAGATCGGCCCAATGTCCTTCTCGTCTTGCGCATCCGTGGATTGCTCCGAACGATGCTTGCGCCGCTCTTGCCGACGCTTGCGATAACGTTGCGCACGTTCCGCATCTGACTCTTGGATATGCGCGCTATCCGGCAGCATCACGCCAAGCAAACCAGCGGTTGCCTTGGTGGCAAAGATGTCGCCGCGGTAGCCATCCTTGGTGAGCTTGGGCAACAAGCCACTGTGATCGATATGTGCATGGGTGAGCAGTACGAAATCAAGACTCAAGGGATCGAACTCGAAGTCTTGGCGATTCTGCTCGCGTGATTCGCGTCCGCCCTGGAACATGCCGCAATCGACCAAGAAGCGGCAGTCGTCGGTCTCGAACAAATAACGTGAGCCGGTGACTTGGCGTGCTGCGCCGTACAGGGTGACTTTCATGATCGTGGTTGGTCGGCCTTCAGGGTTTCGGTCAATCGATCGATCCCTTCTTGGACCGATGGCGTGTGTTGATGTTCACGCGCTTGCTCCAGGATCTGGATCGCTTCTTCGGCAGCTCCACGTTGCGCCACCAGTTCCGCCAACTCCAGCTCCACGACTGCGCGGTCGCGTTCATTATTGGCGGCGAACTCCAGCGCAGTGCGATAGTGCTGCTCCTCGAGATCAAGCTGTTGATGATGGCCTGCAATCGCGCCACTGGCCAACTCAAAGAAGAAACGCTGACTGGTGGTCAGGAGTCCGGGGAATTGGACACTCTTCAGCAAGCGATGCGCCTTCTCATATTGCTCCGCTTGGACCGCGCGGAAGGCGAGCATGACGCTGCCAAAGCGGAAGTGCCCCACAGCGATCAAGGCGGCGATCGCAAAAGCCGCATAGGCCCAAGAATCACCGTTATAGAGCAGATTGCCGCCGATGACGAGGGTGACCACGAACATCAACAAGCGGACGAAAGTTGGGACCATAGGATGTGCTCGGCGGGAGAGCGCCAATCGCTCTCATTCAGCCTGCTTCAGTCTTGCATCACTTCCGTGGGTGAGCAATAACAAACACAGGCCACCCGCGATACCAAGCGCCATATCCAAGATGGTGTCATCCAGACTGACTTGAGCGCCGGTCAAGCCGAGCGCATCCGTGACCCACTCGGCGAACTCCCACAACACGGTGGCAGCCCCAACGCCACAAAGGGCGAACAGGAACCGCGCGAAGGCGGTCAATTCACCGAGAGCCGCTGATGCTTCAGGGCGTCGCAAGCTTGCCCAGAAGAAATAGGCTATCGCAGCACCGCCGAAGAAGTGCATCGGCATGTCGATCCACGGGATTATGCGTTGCGCGCGCAACACATTCGCAACCAGCTGGTGGAATGCGAAGAAGCACAGCGGCACCCACGCGGCAGTGCGCAGAGATGCCATTGCCCAACGAATCTTGGGACTGTTCATCGAAAGGCAGCTCGTTGGCCGCCTTACTTAACTAGTAATCGATCGAATCGAGATCGGCAATCGAGAAGTCCATTGCGAACTCTCGCTCGATATCGATAATGCGGCCACGGCCGAGGCGCTCAACGAAAGTGATGGCGCCTTGCTCTTCACGACCGTCGCGGAAACGCAGACGTACGGAATACTTACTCATTCCTTCCTTGAGGCGGGAGGAGAGCTCTGAAGGTTCAGGAAGTTCGGACTCGGGTACTGGACGAACCATGTGGTTTTTTTAAGTGAAACGTTTGGCTAATTACGAACTCAGGCGTTGACCTTGACTTTGCTTTCGTTCTCAAGGGCGCCGGAGCGGAGGAGCAGGTTTGACCAAGTCTCGAACGGAGACTCGGGCGTAGTTGCGAGTGCGTGGAGGGAAGCAAGCGATTCGTAGTCGCCGGCCATCGCAGAAGTTTCGCGGATGGACACCTCGAGGTCAGATGCATCGAGGCGGTAAACCAAGCCGACATGCACCGCACCAACGGCGGTGGTGTCATCGTTGAGCAGACCGACCGGAGTCAGTGGCAGCTCGATCTCTGGAAGAACCAGTTCTTCATGGAGCTCGCGGGAGCAGGCGCTGGCAAACAACTCACCGTGATCGAGATCACAAGGGTTGATGTGCCCGCCGACGCCGATTGACTTCTTGCCATGCAGACGCTTCTCCCCTTGGGTGGAAAGACGAGTCAGGCACAGCACCGAATCCTCGCGACACACCGCCACGTAGGGGATGGGCTGCTTGAACTCAGGGTGCGATTCCGCGTAGCGGCGCTCGATGAAGAAGCCATGTTCGCGCGCTGGTGCGAGATAACGCTCTTCCAATTCCTGCGGCTCGAGAGCAATTAGCCCATGAGGGGTGGCCTCGGGGAAGAGGATTTGGCGTGGTACGACCCAGACGAACTCCATGATTGCCCCGATTCTGCACGAATTCGAAATTCTGGCAAGCGAAAACTACCAGATGTTGGGGATTTGTGGAAAATGGGGCCTGCATTTTGGGCACTAGATATTGTGGTGCGTTGAATTGTAAAAACGGAAGGCGTCGCTGGAGGGAAAAAGTGAGTGTCGTCGTATAAGCCGGATCCTGTACTTCCGAAGAAGCAGCGACCATTTCTCTAGGACCTGCGTTGCCACAGGCCTCTAACGCTCTACCCGGAGGTCCAAACGGCGCGGGCCGCACCTTTCCTCCCTACATGAGCTTTCTCCCGATGGGGTTTACCCTGCCACGCTTGTCACCAAGCGCGCGGTGAGCTCTTACCTCACCCTTTCACCCTTACCGGCGCCGAAACGCTTAGGCGGTTTACTTTCTGCGGCACTTTCCCTGAGGTTTCCCTCGGTGGCAGTTAGCCACCATCGCGCCCTATGGAGCCCGGACTTTCCTCGTGTGGCGCATGACCACCCGCGGCCGCCCAGACGACACTCGCGCGCATTGTACTGCGGCCTCAGGAAACAGCGCGACGAGCCGTTCGCGAGCCCCAGCAGGCTAGGCTCAATTGGCTCAATTGGCGTGCTCCTCGAGATATTGGCGCAGGATCACAGTCGCTGCAACGCTGTCCAACTTGGCCTTGGCTTTCTTGCCTTTCAAGCCAGTCTCGCGCAGCAATACACGCGCTTCTTTGGTTGTGTGGCGCTCATCCTGATGCATCAACTCCACGCCTTCAGGCAGCTTGGCACGCAGCGCATCGAGGAATACGAACACGTTCTTGACCTGCTCGCCTTCACGCCCATCCGGCAGATAAGGCATGCCGACGACCACCCGTTTTACTTCGCGCTCTTTGACCAGATCAACAATCGCCCCGACCGTTTCTGCAAGACTGGGCGAGACGATCGCTTCCAATGGATGGGCGGCAATGCCGAGTGCATCGCAAACGGCAAGGCCTGTACGCTTCAAGCCGTAGTCAACGGCCAGCGTTCTTCCGATCAAAGGACGTCCTCGCGACCTTCCCTACGGAGGTGTTCGACGAAGGTCTTGACCTCTTCCGAGCGATCGCGTGGGGCGACCAGGATTGCATCCGCTGTGCGCACTACGACCACATCTTCCATGCCCAAGACCGCAATAATCTGTGGCTCGGAGCTGTAGGCCAAGATGCCTTTGGAATCCTCGGCGAGCAAGGTGCCACCTGCGGCAAAGATCCCGGCGTTGCCATCCTCATCATGTTCGACTTCGTCGTACAAAGCCTTCCACGAACCAACATCGCTCCAGCGATAGGGAGTGGACAACACCTGTACGCCATCCACTTTTTCCATGATGCCCATGTCCACAGGCACCGATGGGAAATCAGGGTAAGCCTTGTCGACGGCGGCTTGGAAGCCATCGGTACCGATGGTCGGCACGATGCCATCAAGGCCGACGGCAAGGTCTTCCATATGAGTGCGAATCGCCTCAAGGATGGTGACCGTGCTCCACACGAAGATGCCGGCATTCCAGAAATAGCCGCCTTCGGCGAGGAAGGCTTCGGCGGTTGGCTTTTCAGGTTTCTCGCGGAAGCTATCGACCAGGAAGCAATCCAGACCTTCATGGGTGCCTGCTAAACCGGCGCTCTTGATGTAGCCGTAGCCGGTTGCCGGGTAGGTTGGCGGGATGCCGAAAGTCACGAAGGTGCCAGGCGCTGCCGCCGCTTCCGCACCTGCTAGTAGGCTGCGCTGAAACTCTTCCTTGGGCGAGATCGCATGGTCAGCAGGCAGAACCGCCATGATGGCATCTGGATCTGCGGCGTGCACCACAGCAGCAGCAAGGCCGACACAGGGTGCGGTGTTGCGCGCACATGGCTCTACCAGGATGTTGCTCACTGGCAGTTCAGGGCATGCCTTACGCACGCCTTCGACCTGCTGGGCGTTGGTCACAATCCATGTGCGCTCTGGCGGTACCAACGGTTGCAGTCGGCCGACGGTTTCGGCCAGCATGGATTCACCACCGGTGATCGGCAGTAGTTGTTTGGGGCGATGGCCACGGCTCTCGGGCCAAAACCGGGTGCCGGATCCACCGGCCATAATGACAGCATGCAACATGGTTTCCTCCTGGTTCAGGATGATCCCATTCTAGACTCGCGCATGTGTTGACCACATGAATATGACTCACTGAACTGGGTAAATCGGCGAGACCTTCCAGTTCGGTTGAGGTCCGGCTGGAACCCACAATGGGAATGGCGCGCGCTCGAATTCTCCTTCGAACAATTTGCCACTGGCGCGGTGGGTGATGATCGGCGCTTCGGCCGGTCCGTAGACCTGTTGCTCGACCAAGAAATCGATCAGATCCTTCAGCAACGGCAGTCGCCCAACGAAACCGAAGGTACGCAGGGTCACCTTCAGCTGCAAGGTGGTATCCATGTCCATCGAACCCTTGCCGGTCACGCGCAGCAGTGGGTGCTGCAAGGAGAACTCATCAATATTCACGCGGCCGCTGCCGTTGACGCGGAAGCGCACGTCGCCCTCATCAAAGACTGGCGGACTGACACCGGCAAAGCGGAAGATCGACTTCAACACTGGCACGGTGCCCAAAGCACCGCCATTGATGTGGAACCAGCCACTGCCTTTGGCGAAAGTTGGGCTTGGTGACGGCAGGTCGACGTCGATGTGTCCATCGACCACGCCGGCCAGCGGGCCGCCAAGGCCGAGTTCATCTCGCATGCGTTCGAGTTGCAGGCCCGTGACGAACACATTGGTGGAAACCGGGGCATCCTTATCCAGCTTCAGGCGGAAATAGCCATCGACCATGGTGCCGTCGGAATCGCGGCCACGCGTGTGCAGTTTGCCACCGAGCGTTTCCGCAACAACATCGGTCCACACCACGCGTTCGGGGTTGAGGTGCACGCGGGCAGTGGCATTATTCAGTGCCAGGCCAGCCACCCTGGCACTGCCGTTTTGGAAGTCCAACACCGCGCGGAAGTCTTGTGGGCCGTTCCACTCTGCTTCGCGTACGCTGATCTCAGCGTGACCGCCCGTGAGAGCGCTGACGCCACCGGTCATGGCCACATCATCCATGACTAGGCCGCCGCTGGCGTTGAAGCGCAGATTTCCGCTGTAGGGTGAAGTTGCCTTGATCCTCAGGTTGGTCGGGCGCACGATGCCGCTCAAGCCGATTTGGGTGAGCGCCAGCATGGTCTCCTCATCGGCCAGCAACGGCAGGCGCGATGACAACGAGATGCCGGTGGAAGAACTGCACTTGGCCTCGACTTGAAGGCCTTCCTTGTCAAAGTAGGCGTTCAAATCCTGCACGGCCAAATCCACATCCTGGCCAGAGAAGGTCAGCGCGTGGGCATTAAACTGTGGGAAGTTGCTGCCACTGGCGGTGCGTTCTCCACGAACACCGATGCGGCCGCGCAGCTCGAACTCGATGTCCTCGTCTTCGCCGGGAATCCCAATCGTGAGAGGGTGAAAATCGACATGGGATTCGACCAACTTCGGCTGGAATGGATCGACCGTAGCGACGACATCGACCGTGCCACCCCAATCTAGGTGACGTCCCCATGGTTGTTGGCCGCCAAGGTCCTGCAATCTGGCGTTGAGATCATTGGTCAACCTGAAGTCATGGCCGGCGGCGACGGCTTCCGAACGCTGCGAAACGCTGCTCAAGTTCAAACTGGCGTTGAGCGTGCCGCCATCCACTTGGGACCACGAGCGTGCCACGCCGATCTGCACGTCTTCGCCATGACTGGCAAAGCCGGTTTGTGCATGTAGTTGCTCGAAGGCAATGTCTAACGCTGGCCACGACATGGTGGCGCCTTCGCACAGCAGTTGCCCGGAGATGTGCCCGGGGCTTTCCGTTTCCAAAGGCTGCACGATCATGATGTCGTAGAACACTTCACCCGATAGGCGGAAGTCTGACAGTCCTTTCGGCAGGTGCAGATAGCGTTCCAGGGTGCGCAGCTCGGCTTGGGTGGCGTTGAAGCCGCGACCACGCAGGGTCAAGCGCGCTTCAGGGGCTTCGCGATTGGCTACGTCGCGCAAGTTGCCATCCAGCCACACGCCGCCGCCTAGAGCGTTCATGCTGGCACCGAAACGCACCACGCCAGGCACCCATTCGAACCACGCGAAGTCGATATCGGCGCGCACTGGCACCATGGCTGGAAGCACCGACAAGTCGCTAGCGTTACCTGCAACACGCACGTTGAACTCGTCTTTCTCGTAACGGATCTCGACATCAAAGCTGGCTTCGCCTTGCTCGGGGGCGCCAAGTTCACGCCACAACTTGGCAATGATCGGGTTGCCGGCGATGGCTTGGCGAATACGCGTATCGATCGGCACTTCTTCGGCGTGAATATCGATTGCAAGGAGCTCACTGCCGCGGAAATCGATGATGCCGGTCGCGCCGACAACTCCGCTACCGCCGACACTGGCGTCACCGAAGAACAGTACGGCGTCGGAACAAGCGACCACGCTGCCGGTGCTTTGGGTGGCAGGGTAGGGGAAGGAGAAACGCGTGCCGTCGTCATCAAGCAGGCCGCGGTAGGTGATGCTGGTGCCGGCTGGATCCACATGCAGGTTCCAGGCGAAACCATCGGCCTTGCTCCAACTGCATTCGAAGGCGGTCAGCGGCTGGCCACGCGGCTCCAGCGCGGTCACGATTTCGCCGACGTCGGGCAACATCTCGGTCAGCCACAGCATGGTCTCGGCATCGACGACGGTGTCTTTGCCCTTGGCGCTCAGATGCAGGCGCGGGTTGTACTGCTCATCGACCGCGGCGAGCAATTCCATCTCGAAAGGGGAGTGCGCCTCTTCGCCATCTATCTGAAAACGAATGCCGTTGGCCAGGTTACCGTTGAAACGAACCTTGGTGTCGGTGACCAGCAGGCGCGGATTCACGGCACTGCATTCATCAACGGCGGCACGGCCATCGACGACAATATCCAGCAGCTCCAGGTCGCGTCCGGATGCAAAGGCGTGCAAATCAAAAGAG
>JAAESM010000062.1 GCA_024229395.1 Planctomycetota bacterium
GGGCATGACCGTGACCCTGGAAGTCAGTAACTGTGCGGCGGGGGTTCTCATTCCGCCACCGTAGCGCCGCTCCAGCAATGGCGGCTATTCCACCACGGTCAAGAAGATCGGGTTCGAATAGAACCACAAATCTGACCAGGGGTCTTCACCCTTAGGGTCTTCCGACGGCTCCAACTCCTGTGTATTGGTACCGCGCACACGCAGATAACGATCACTTTGCGACGGAGGCAGCTCGTAGTTGAGGAAAATCTCGTCGCCGACCCGCAGCCAATCCGCTTCGGTGAAACGCTTCACGACCTTGGTGGTTGGGTTGTGATCTGTGTTGGCATCTGCGGCAACACCATGGACTTCGCCAACGATCAAATCCACGCGGCGCAACTTCGGCCAATCGCCATGGGCATTCGGAACCCGCGGCTGCTGCAAACGGATCTGGACGGTGACTTCTTCATCCGTAGCATGCAGCAACTCACCACCGATTGCTGCCGACTTGGGTAGTGCAAAGACCTCCACGCTCAACCGGCAGATTAAATCACCGGTGGTCACGAACATACGGCCATTGCGCAGGCCATCCAGGATGTCTTCGTAATCCTGCTCGGCCCAAACATAAGTCTTGCAGTATTCACCGGGCCAGAAATCACCTCCGCCTTCACGCCAATTGATATGGGAATCGGAGCTGGCGGTGATCCACCAACGTCGGCCTTCGCCGAGCATGGAATCCCAGAAGCCGCCGAGCACCGAGGTCATCTGGTCGTAGCCGCCACGAGTGGGGCGGTTGCCGTAACCGGCACGCGATCCCTTTGGGTTGATGCTGCCATCGCGACGTAAAGGACTTGCTTGATGGCCAGGTGCGCCCGACATGCCAACCGCGACCTGCGGGGCGGTGTCATTCCAAGCGCGTAGCTCGGCCGGGTCATCGCTTCCATAGCCACCACCTTTCGGTGCTGAGCGCGAAGGATGATTGGCGAAGATCAACGGCGGCAGCTCCATGTCGCGCATGAAGGTGAGCGCTTCGATCATCTTCGCTTCGGTGTTGCGCGTCTTGTCCACCGGGAAGGTTTCGTTCTTTGCCCAACCGTATTCGATGGTGACCAGGTCACCGGCTTCATGAGCGCTGTGCGGGACGATCAAGCTGCTGTGATCGGCGCCAGGCGTATCCAACTCCATGCCAAAGAACTGGATGACTTCGGGCACACTATCGCGCGACATCAACAGCTCTGGGTAAGCCAAATCCGCACTCACCTTGGAGTGGTTCGGGCCGCCATGATCGGTAGCGACCATCCAGCCTAAACCGTAGAACTTGCCCATGAGCGCGTTCATGGGGATGGGATAGATCGCGTCGCCGGCAACGATTGGTTTCGGTGGGTTCTTGGAGCGATCCCAGCCTACGCTGAAACGGCTGTGGATGTGATGGTCGCCAGCAATCCACTGGCGAGCGGGCGCGCGATCTTCCGGCTGCATGAGGTCGCTGCCCTGCGAGCAGGCACCAATCCAGAGTGCAGCAAGGGATAACCCCGCCAACCAAGTGGGTGAGAATCGATTCAACTCAGGAAACGTCCCAGGTCTCGCCAGAGGACAGCAAGCTCTCGAGCGTGCCTTCACCGAGTGATTCGGTCACATCTTGGACTTGCTTGGTGACGGTCTCATCCAACACCGGGCGCTCCACCTGACGGAGGATGCCAATCGGCACTGGAATTTCGCCGTTCTCACAGGCTTGGCAGATGCGGAATGCGTTGGCTCCTGTTGGGCCATCCGCTTGCCAGGTGCCAGCTTCTTCAGGGCTGCACACTTCCAAACTCTTGGAGGTGAAACGCAGACCTTTGTCCTTTTCCTTGCCGAACAACATAGGCTGACCATCGCGCAGGTCGACCTGGCGATCATCGCGCACTTCCTTATCGGTCACGTGACCGAAGGCGCCATCGTTGAAGATCACGCAGTTCTGCAGGATCTCCACGAAGGCGAAACCCTTATGGTTGTGCGCCGCGGTGATCACTTCCTTCAAGTGCTTGATCTGCGTATCGACCGTGCGTGCCACGAAACTTGCGCCGGCACCCAAAGCCAAGCTGATCGGGTTGAACGGTTCATCGAGCGAACCGTACGGCGACGACGGCGTGTTCTTGCCAGGCACCGTAGTGGGGGAATACTGCCCCTTGGTCAAGCCATAGATGCGGTTGTTGAACAACAACACCTTGATGTCCATGTTGCGACGCATGGCATGGATCAAGTGATTACCACCAATCGATAGGGCATCGCCGTCGCCGGTGACGACCCAGACATGCAGGTCAGGGTTGGCGATCTTGACTCCCGACGCGATAGCTGGTGCGCGACCATGAATCGAGTGGAAGCCGAAGGTATCCATGTAGTAAGGGAAACGGCTGGAGCAACCGATGCCCGAGATCACGGCGAACTTCTCTTTCGGAACGCCGAAGGATGCGAAGGCCTGTTGCACGCCATTGAGGATCGCGTAGTCGCCGCAACCAGGGCACCAACGCACCTCTTGATCGGAGACGAAGTCCTTCTTCTTGTAGGTAGGAGTTTCGGTAGTCATGATTCAGCTCCTAGTTGGCAAGCAGGGTTTCGATGTGGCGCTCAAGTTCCGTCGCCATGAAGGGTTTGCCCTGAACTTTCGGCAGGGAGATGGCGTCGATCAAAAGTTCCGACCGCACCAAGCGACTTAGCTGGCCGCGGTTCAGTTCAGGAATCAACACCTTCTTGTAGCGCTTCAGCACGCTGCCAAGGTCATTCGGCAGTGGCCAGACGTTACGCAAGTGCAGTTGCGCAACCGAGTGGCCATTCTCATGACAACGATTCACGGCACCGCGAATCGCACCATAAGTAGAGCCCCAACCGAGCACCAGGACATCGCCTTCTTCCGGGCCGAAGACCTCGAGTGGTTCGTAGCTATTCGCCACGCCGTTCACTTTCCGCTCGCGCAGCTCGATCATCTTCTCGTGGTTCTCTGGATCGTAAGAGACATTGCCGGTCAGGTCGGCCTTCTCCAGGCCACCGACGCGGTGCTCCAATCCTGGCGTGCCCGGGATAGCCCATGGACGCGCAAGCGTTTCTGGGTCACGTGCATAGGGCAGGAAGTCTTCCGTTTCGCCTTGGAACTTGATCGGGAAGGGCTTCAGCGAATCGGCTGAAGGTACCAGGAATGGCTCCGCACCATTGCCGATGTAACCATCCGACAGCAACACGACCGGAGTCATGTATGTCACCGCGATGCGCACCGCTTCAAGAGCGGCAGCGAAGCAATCAGCAGGTGATGCAGTGGCCACCACGGGCATTGGCGATTCGGAGTTGCGTCCGAAGATGCTTTGAAGCAAGTCCGCTTGCTCGGTTTTGGTGGGCAGGCCAGTACTTGGGCCAGCGCGTTGTACGTTCACCACCACCAGCGGCAGCTCGACCATCACCGCCAATCCCATGGCCTCGGCCTTCAAAGCCAAACCCGGGCCGGAGGTGCCCGTGATGCCCACCGAACCGGCGTAGCTTGCGCCAATCGAGGCACATACTGCAGCAATTTCATCTTCCGCTTGGAAGGTGGTCACGCCGTAGTTCTTGTAGCGCGCCAAAGCGTGCAGCACATCCGAAGCCGGAGTGATTGGGTAGGAACCGTAGAACAATGGCAGGCCAGCCAACTTGCAGCCTGCGACTAACCCCATAGCCACCGCTTGGTTACCACCGATGTTGCGGTAGGTGCCCTTCGGTAGTGGCGCTGGATCGACCTGGTAGACGGTCTTGAACAGTTCGGAGTTCTCGGCGATGTTGGCACCTGCGCGAAGGGCCAAGATGTTTGCCTCGAGGATCTGCGGCTTCTTGCCGAACTTCGAAGCCAACCACTTCTCGGTGTGGGCAAGCGGACGCGAGTAGGCATGGTAAAGCATGCCGAGCGCCAGCAGGTTCTTGCAGCGCAAGGCATCCTTGTTGCTCAGGCCAGTGCTCTCGACAGCAGTCAGGGTTGCCGCGTTCAAGTCGATCGCGACCAACTGATAATCCTGATCGAGGCGCGGATCATCGAGAGGGTTTTCCTCGTAGTGCGCTTTGGCCAGATCACGCGGACCAAAGTTACCGGTGTTGACAATCAACAAGCCACCTTCCTTCAGGTCACTGAGGTTGACCTTCAATGCAGCCGGGTTCATCGCCACCAGTACGTCGGGCTGGTCACCCGGCGTATGGATATCTTTCGATGCGAAGCGCACCTGATAACCAGACACTCCGAACAAGGTTCCGATAGGAGCGCGAATCTCAGCCGGGTAGTCCGGGAAGGTGGCGAGATCGTTGCCCAAGAGGGCAGAGGTATCGGTGAACTGACTACCAGTCAGCTGCATGCCGTCGCCGGAGTCACCGGCAAAGCGGATGACGACCTCGTCGACGAGTTGCAGTGGGATTTCTTGTTGGGATGGTGCCATCGTTGCGCGCGCAGGGCAAAACAGAGCCCCTCAAGGGACTCTGGGCGAACATTGTAGCGGTTCAAGCCCTGACGCTAGCTTTTGGCTTGCCAGAAAGACACCATGCGCGGGTTCGGTGGCTGGATAGCGAACTCGGGATAGGCGTCGCTTTGCCAAGTGGCCACGTTCTCGAGCCACTCAGTGCCTAATAGGACCATCTCATGCACTGGATTTACGTACACAATCCGCAGTTTTCTGGGGTTGCGTTGCAGGCTTTGTTGCAGCAGATCCACCACTTCAAGCAGCGTTCGTGCGCCGAATGGGTTGAATAGAAAAACGACCGTGGTGTCGTCAAAATCAAATTGCTGCGCCAAGCCATTGAAGAACTCCACCGGCGCCTGGCGCTTTGGCACTTTCTCAAGGTTCTCCCGTGCAATCTGCAGGAAGTTTTCATCTTGCTCCACACCAACCACGCGGCCGACGGCACTGCGCGAGGCCATGCAGGTCGCACGCCCTTTGCCGCAACCTAAGTCGACGAAGACATCTTTCGGGCCAAGATCCAGATGGCGCAGGATCTCATAAAGCAGTAAGTACGGCGTGGCTTCGTAAAGCATTCCATCTTCCAGGTCGACCGGCACCCAGCCACCGGTATCCAGGCCGAGGTGGTTTTCCCAATAGCGGTCATGCAGCAGCAACTCGTATGGAATCGCGCCGATAGCCGGCTCCTTGGAAAAGTAACGCTGTAGCATGAGGCGATGCTGCTTCACCCCATGGAAGGGGAGCAGCATCGCCATCTTGGTGGCGGATGTGAATTTGTGCAACAGCCCCATGAATCTTATTCATCGGCTGTTGGCGGGAGATTCTTGAACGAGCCGTTAGGATGCGCATTCATCATGTTGGCAGCCCTCATCCTCGCTTTTATCCCCGTTCAGGACCCTGGGGTCGCTTCGCCGAGCACAACGCCTGACCGTTGGGCCAGTGCCATGGAATCCATCCATGCCGACTACCGTCCGGGGTTCGAATTTCTGCTCGAACATATGCCGCCGGATGACCGCAAGAACCTCAGCGTGGAGCTAGTGGTGGAGAACGTGGAATACGCCTACAAGGCTTGGCAGGCGGCACCATGGCACGATGCGGTCAGTGAAGAGATCTTCTTCAATGAGATCCTTCCTTATGCCAACATCAATGAGCGGCGTGATTCCTGGCGCAAGGATTTTTATGAGAAGTTCGGGCCGTTGGTGGCTGAGGCGACAACGCCAAGTGAAGCCGCAGCGATTCTGAACAACAAGGTCTTCCCGGCGGTTGGGGTGATCTACTCGACCAAGCGCCCGAAGGCAGACCAAAGCCCTTATGAATCAATCGAAGCAGGCATGGCTTCTTGCACCGGTCTCTCCGTGTTGTTGATCGATGCATGTCGGGCGGTGGGAGTCCCTGCACGTTTCGTCGGCACCCCGCTTTGGGCCGACGGCAGTGGCAATCACTCCTGGGTGGAAGTGTGGGATCAAGGTTGGCACTTCACTGGTGCTGCGGAACCGACCGGCAGTGACTTGAACAAGGCGTGGTTCACCGACCGTGCTTCAAAGGCGCTGGTTCATGACCGTGAACGCGCAATCTATGCGGTGAGTTATAAGAAGACCAACATCAGCTTGCCTATGGTGTGGAAGCCTGACGCCGACACGGTGTATGCGGTCAACGTGACAGGCCGTTATGCCAAACAGGAAATGACAGCTCCTGGCGTGGTTTATTTGCGGGTGCGCGCAGTGGATGAGAATGGTGAACGGATTCGTGTGAAGGTCGACGTGAAAACCAAGGGCGGCGATGATTTCGGCGGCGGCGAGACCCGTGATGAGAGTTACGACGCCAATGATCACCTTATCCTGCAGCTTGAGGCGGGCGTTGGATTTCAAATTGAAGCTCAGCGTGTCGACGGCAAGAAGACGCGAAGCTTAAGCATGAACCTGTACGCGCCGGCCGATGGCGCCTTGATGGAGTTTCGTTTTGATAACGGTCCAATGGCAGTAAAGCTGTACTCGCCGAGTGACTTGATCTGGCAAGAACATGCCAATCGCATCCGCAGTGAACGTGCTGCCGAGATGAAAGCCAAGGAATTGGTGATCGGCGACCTGAAGATGCCCTTCGCCTACAAAGTCTTCGGCGACAAACCGGAAGGCGGACGCAGCTTGTACATCTCCATGCATGGCGGTGGCGGTGCACCCAAGCATGTCAACGATCAGCAGTGGGAGAACCAGAAGCGTCTATACGAGCCAGCCGAAGGTGTTTACTTGGCGCCACGTGCGGCAACGGATACCTGGAATCTATGGCACCAAGCACACATCGATCAATTTTTCGATCGTTTAATCGAGAACTTGGTGGTGTTTGAAGACGTCAACCCTGACCGTGTCTACATCATGGGCTACTCCGCTGGTGGCGATGGCGTTTATCAACTGGCACCTCGTATGGCCGACCGCTGGGCAGCCGCAGCGATGATGGCCGGGCATCCCAATGAGACCCAAGCAGATGGTTTGCGTAACTTGCCCTTCACCTTGCACATGGGCGGCAACGATGGCGCTTATGACCGCAATAAGATCGCGGCGCAATGGAAGGACAAGCTTGCTGCGCTGCAGGAAGCGGATCCCGTCGGCTACATCCACTTGGTGAAGATCCATGAAGGCAAAGGCCATTGGATGGATCGCGATGACGCCGTGGCCGTGCCGTGGATGGCCGAGTTCACTCGTGAGCTGCGCCCCGACAAGATCGTGTGGCTACAAGACGACGTGACCCATGACCGTTTCTATTGGTTGAAGGTCGATCAGCCGAAGGCGCGCAGTCGCGTAGTCGTCGAGCATGCCGGCCAGCAGTTCGAAATCACCGCCGCCAAAGATGTCCCGCAGTTGACCATCCGTATGGATGAGGACATGGTCGACTTCAAAGAGGATGTAGTCGTGCTGTTCGAAGGCAAGGAGTTGTTCCGCGGACAGCTGAATCCCAGCATGGACATGCTGCGCAAGACCTTGAAGGAACGCGGTGACCGCAAAGGTATGTGGAGTGCAGAGGTCAGCGTGGACCTGCCGCAGCCTGCAGTGGAAGCAGAGACCAAGTAGGTCTAGCGCTTACCAGTAACGTAACTTCGGCTCGAGCGTGAAGATGCGTTCGAGCTTGCGCGAGCCGTCGCGCACCAACCAATACAAGCGGTGACCTGGGAGCCCGTCGAAAGACACCGAGTCATCGCTTGCGGTGTGTTTACCTAAGCTCTGCCAGCCGTGATCCCAGTAGAACAACTCATAGGTCTCACCGGCCTTCACTTGGATGGCGGCAATTGGCTGACCCTTATCTGGATCATGCGCGACTGGCTTGGTGGTGGTGATCACCACTGATTCCACCTTGGGGCTGGGCGTTTCCGGAATCCCGCACAACACCTTCTTGCCATCCTTATCCAATGTAAACGGCGAAGCCGCTGGCAGCAGTTCCTTGCCGTCGTAGAAGACTGGCAGGTACACGATGCCCGGGCCTAAGTCGGTAAAGTTGGCATGCTCACCTTCAATCGGTGCAGCGGTGATCGCTACCCAATTGCCACCATTGAAGACGGCAAGGTATGCGAGTTTGTGGCCAGCGGGTGGCGTCTGCGTGAAGTGGACATGGGTATCGATCGTGTCCAGATACTGCTCAGTGACATCGATGAAATGATCGCGTGCCAACCAACGCGGCACGAGCTCGCCACTGGCAGCTTGATGCATCCACGCATCGCGTTGTAAGGCAAAGGTCTTGCGGTAGATCTTGGCGGCAATGTTGCCCTGCTTGGTCGCGCCGCGTCCATCAGGGCCAAGCACCGTGGTCCATGCATGATTGTTGTCGCGGTTCGCCCAAGCCGGCGTGTAATCACTACCCACAGCAACGGCGTTGGCGCGCAAGCCGTAGGAGATCATGTTGGTGATGTCTTCGCAGCGCCCTTTGCCGCTGGCCATCATCTCGCCATATGACTGGTCGGTGGGGTGCAGGTAGTACAGGTCCCAGAAGCCAACCCACGCATGGGCTTGGGCTTCGATCTTGCCGGCAGCCGCGGCCGCGCTGTTGGGGTCATCCAGCTGCTGATCCAGGTCGGCGAAATGGTTCATGACCTGCGCGCGCCAATCATCCAATGGTTCATTGCTGCCGCGGTAAGGCAGGATGTGTTGGCAGAAGGTATCGAAGTTCATTTGCGACGCCCATGGCTTGCCGCGCCATGCATCAAAGGCCATCTCAACATTGTTGATCAAGTAATCGGCGGTCATCACATCCAAGTCCGCCACGAACTTCTTCTTGGCATAGTCCATCGAACCATGCTCGGCCTGCAAGGCGTCGAACGCCGCTTCGGCCTCGCCGAGACTGCTGTAATCCAGCGCCTCGAAAGCGATCTCACTACCGGCCTCGTTGAAGAAACGCAGCTCCACGAAACCATGGCCAGGCATGTTCTCGATCAGGAACTGCATGGCCGCATATTTTTGCGGGTCACCGTTCTCATAATGTGCCAATGCGCGTTCCAGTTCACCACGGTTATCGGCGGCTTCGCGTAGTGCAGACTCGAGATAGGACAGCTCCTTAATCGAGCCACTTCCTTGCGCGGCCGTTGGCGAGGCGCAACTAAGGAGGAGGGCGGAGCTGGTCAGCAAGGCGAAACCAGCGGTGCGTCGGCAGAGGTCTTTGGCGGCAAACATCGCAGCCTAGATTAACACTGAGCAGAAAAAAGAGCGGGCGTCGGCAAAGCTGCTGCCGACGCCCGCTTGACGGTCAAACGCTAAGGCGAAGCCCGCCCCTTACATGAAGGGGTTGGTGCCGGCGGCGTGATCGGTGGAATCGTAGATGCCTTCGATTCCTGGGACCTCGTTGCGGATGGCAACCTCTACACCCTGCTTCATGGTCATGGCTGCAGAACCGCAACCTTGGCAACCGCCACCCATGCTGATGTACAGGTTTGGTCCATCACTGGCCATGATCTCGACGAAGCCGCCGTGCGATGCCAACCCTGGGTTGAGGGTGTCATCGATCACCTTCTGGGCTTGTTGACGCAGCAGGTCATTGCCGGTCATCGCCTCATTCGCGCCGCTCTTGACCGAATCGACATCGCCTTCGAGGAAACCGCGAATCGCCGAACCCGAAGAACGGGCAGGCACGCGCCAATCCTCAGGCGTGTTGGCCATGGTGACCAGGACCTCGGAGCCCTGGATCTTGACGCCGCGCACGCCTTCAACATTCTCGAACAGGTAGGCAGCGAGTGGCGCCCATTCCTTGGCCCATTCGGGATCGCTCACGTAGAGCAGGCCATCAAAAAGGGTGCGGTCGACCCGGAACAGACAGTTCGTCGGGATCGTTTGCGGTTCAGCGGTAATGTGAATCTGCGGTGCTTCAGGCATGGTGGTCTCCTAGGAGATAAGAGGCCACATTCTACCCGGCTATTGCACGAACTGGTCGATCATGAAGGAAGGACTGAGCTGGTTGCCGTGGCGCACCACTGCTTGCACCCAGACATGCAGGCCGGTGGCGGCTCCAGGTACAGGTGTGCTGAGGCTGGCGGTGCCGTCGGCCAGGGCAGACCTGCTGCCGATCTGGCTATAAGGCGTGCCTAGATCGAGACTGAAACCCCAAGGAGTGGAGGTCGGTCCGGCGCCGGCCAACGAGTAGGCGAAATAGACCGTGTCGCCGCTCTTGGCCCCGGTCACATCGAGGGTGGCCAAACTGCCGCCGGTGAGGTTGCTGACCGCGAGCGTAGGGCGGAAGTCCTCTTGACCCTGCAGATAGGTGGCGATGTCTTCCACATCCTGGTCGGACAGGAACGTCCCGAACACGTTCATCATTGGAACAGTCTCGATTGCGGAATGGATCATGGACCCGGAGGCGCGTTGGATACGCGGGAAAGCCCACAGACCACCACTTTGATGACCGATACCAGCGGTCTTATGGCAACCGATGCAGTTGAATTCATACTGCACTAGGCCGTTGGCTGCGTTGCCGCTTTGGATCAGCGAATTGGTGGGTGGGGCAAGTGGGCTGCCCACGAACTGATGGTCGTCGCTGCTGCCGGTGTCGCGCGCGCGGCGGAACTCGACGGTCCACATTTTGCTGACCGGATCAAAGAAAGCCGCAGTCTGCACGTCGCCACGGCTGCCGACGGCAGTGCGACTGATCGAGGCGGGAATCTCATCGCCGGAACTTGGAATGCCAGCGAATGGCACGGCGTCGAAATCAAACAAGCGGTCGCCGAGGTAAGACAAGCCACTGTTGTGCATTGAGGTCGGGTCGCTGCCGCTGAGGCTGTTGCCGGAATAGGCCGACGTACCGCCGTCGGAGAATCGTCCGCTGTTGGTGCCGGTGGCATAACCAAGGTACTTGTCGTCGGCCACACCACTGGGCTCAGTGCGTGCAGCCTTCCAATGCCAGATGTCAGCCTTGTCGGAAGGGTCATTGGTGTGCATGACTGAATAACCTGCGCCGGTGTAATTGGTGTAAGCGGTCTGCTGCGAAATATTGCCGTGGCAATAGAAAGCGCAACCGCGGCCAGCGTCGGTGAAGTTGTTCTCGTTGTCGACGATCGGGAACATGAAGAAAACGCGGTCCTCGCTTTCTGCCTTCTTCAAGACATGGTCTGCGTTGACGGCATTCGTGTTCGGCGTGCCTGCCACCGCTCCAATGTTGAGCTGCTTATTCCAACCGCTTTCGCCGTTGCCTTGATCACCAAAAATCCATTTATCCTTGCGCACGCTGGCGTTGTGGCCGGCGTCTTCCCAACGCAACAGGAAGTAGACATCGTTGCTGTCCCACACGGAGTTGATCTCGATCACTGTTGGTTGCGCATCGATGAACTCACTCAGCGGATGGTTGTCTTGCACCACGCCGGTGAAGGTCATGGTGTTGAGCGGATCCCAGTCCGCAGCTGATCCATCCATGGTGATGGCGCCAACGGCAACTTCGCGTGAGATCACCTTGCCCAAGTTGGCATCGGGCAGGTCGAAGGGCGCGGTCTGGAAATCCAGGAACAACTTATTGGCGCCGGAATGGTTGTGACCATTCTCGACGACAGCCACCGAAAAGTAGGTGTCAGCGGGTTCTTGGGCGATGGCAGAGGTAGAGCAGAAGCCTACAAAGAGACCTATTGAGGCGAGGGAATTAGCCATACCCCAAGGCTAACATGCAGATTCGCTTTAGGTGTTAGAACTGATTGAAATCAAACACCGATTAAACAATGAATCGATTTTATTAATTACCGCGCCATGCTCCACATCCCATTCTGCCTGGAAGAACTCGACGATCTCGCCGAGGGTGGAGGTGCCGTCGGCGGCTTCCAGTAGGCCAAGTTCCAGTTGGTCAATGTCGAAAGTCTCGCCACGCGTCATCAAGCGCACTGACATGGTTTCGCCTTCACTGTCGGAGACTACTTCGGCGCTGAAATTCTGAATTGCGCGCGGGATGAGATCGCCGGTGAGTGGATCGGGCAGTTCCCGGCGGCGGAATAGACGCGGGCCCAGCACGAGAAGGTCCAGCTCGGAACGCAGGAAGCTCCATGCGGCTTCGCGCGGCGTCTCCACGATCGGTTCGCCCTTGATGTTGAAGGAGGTGTTCAACACCATCGGTACGCCGGTGCGTTCGGCGAAGGCTTCGATCAAGGCGTAGTAACGTGGGTGGGCATCGCGTTCCAAAGTTTGGATACGCGCGCTGCCATCGACATGGACGACTGCCGGAATCTGCGCGGCCTTATCCGCCCGGACCGGGACCGTCAGCGACATATAAGGCGAAGGCGAGACTCGATCAAACCAAGCTTCGGCTTGCTCGGCCAAGACCGTAGGAGCGAAAGGGCGAAAGGCTTCGCGTTTCTTGATCGCGCTATTGATACGGCGGATGTTTTCGCCGTCACGCGGATCCGCCAAGATGCTGCGGTTGCCCAAAGCACGTGGACCGAACTCACTGCGGTCGCTGCACCATGCCACGACTTGATTGTCAGCGAGGGCGTCGGCGACGACTTCCAACAACGGCAGTTCTTGGATATCCGCTTCTTCCAACCACGGGCCGTATTCGTTGATGGCATCGTCGATGTCAGCGGCACTGTATTCATGACCGCTGTAGGGCATTTGCACGGCGCTTTCCTTGTTGGAAGTGGCCGACGTAACTTGTTCACCGTTTGCAAGGCCACTCTGATCCTTCAGGTACTGCAGGCCAAACTGCGCACAGCCCACGGCCAGACCTTGGTCGCCGGGATAAGGCGGGATGAACACTTGCTCGAAGCCAGCCTCGCGATGGATGCGGCCATTCAAAGTGCTGTTCAGCGCCACACCGCCACAGAATGCGAGATTCTTGGCACCTGTCTGTTCACGCAGGCGCTGCAAGTAATCCAACACCACGTCTTCCAAGTCCGATTGCACGTCGGCGGCGAAGCGGGCGTAACCGGAATGGTTGGCGCCGTCGGACCAAGCGTTGGGTGCAGGCTCATCACGTAGGCGAGCGCGGTCGACTTGCAGTGTTTCGAGTGGGCCAGTCATGACCGGCTTGCGCTTCAAGTCTTTAGCCCAACTCGGTGCCCATGGGGCCAAGCCCATGACCTTGCCGCAGGTATTCCAATCACCAAAGATGTGACTTGCTGCGCGTGAATAGACCGCGCCGAGCGACTCCATGTTCTCGAAGCCGTAGTTGTGCAGCAGAGCCGGGGTGGGTTCGGCGATCCAACGTTTGAACACGCGCTTCAAATCGGTGCCTTTGAATGTGAAAGCGGTTTCACCTTCACGCCAACCGAAGGCCTGATCAGAAACACCATCCTGTTCCAACTGCTCCGGCGCCGATTGGAATCCAGGAGCTTCCTCCAGATCCAACTCGGAGTAGTAATCCACGCCGGGCATGCGCATCTCATGCAGAGTGCTGCCCATGCCATCCATCACCACGACCACGCCCTCGTCAAATGGCGCGCATGGCAGCACCGACCAAGCATGCGCCATATGGTGCGATAACTCCAAGCGCTTCACGCCTAGCAGCATGTTGTACGGCGACACATAACTCTCTTGATAAGAGAACAGTGCCGTATCCCACTTCAGGGTGCGGTGAAATCGATCGATGCGGAATAGGTGATTGTTAGCAACCACCAAAGCCACATCATCCAAGCTGGCGCCGACACTATCCAGCGCATGCTCGACCAACACCGCCACATCACCGCCATCATGCTTCTTGCGAGTCAGGCGTTCCTTCTCGCCCGCGAACAGCAGGGTGCCATTGGAATCGAGCAGACATGCTGCCGCCGAGTGCGTGTATTGATTCAGACCAAGGATGAGGCCGCGCGCCATTGCGGCACAGGTTAGCGTCGCGGCAGCATTACGGCGTGATGCGCACGACCACCGCTTCACTGATGAAGTGATCGCCGGCCTTTTGCGCCACGAAACACACACCCAGATCGCGATCGATTAAGCCCGCAGGAAGACCAGCGCCAGCGGGCACGGTCCAACTCACGGTTGCGACTCCAGCGGCATCCAGCGAACCACTGCCACCAGCCAATTCCGGGCTGTTGTACAAGGAACGAATCCGTCCGGTCAGGCCAAGAGTCTGCGTGATCGGCAATGTGCCGACGCCATCCAAGTAACCACCAGCCGATGGACTACCGACCAATAAGGTGTAGCCGCCATTCGCGAAAGGCAAACCTGCGGTAAGGTTGAACTGGAAAACGCCACCGGTGCTTTCACTCAAGCTATCCGGCGTGACAGTCAAACTCGTTGCTGGCATATGCGAGACCATCAACTGCTTATTGGCAGGACTGTCGCCGCCAAGGTGCCACAAGCTAGGTGCGTTGCCGAGTGGATCAAGCGTCATGCCGATCGCCACCGCTGCTGCAGTGGGGCTGGAGAAGCTACCTGCTGCAGTGGCGGTGGCTTCAAAGCTGCCATCAGGATTGCGCTCGGCGACTTGCAGTAAGGATTCACCAATACTGCGTCGCGTCAACCACATCCGCGTGCTGCCAGCGGACAACATGGGGTAACGCTCTTGGCCACCGGTGGACACGGATTCCACCTTGGTCGGTGGGAACCAACGTGCTTCGCGGTTCAAACGCTTGGCATGCCAGATGTCGGACTGGCCATCGCGGGTGGAGTGGAACCAGATTTCCATCTCGTTTTCGCTTAGCCATGGACCGCCTTCCTCAAAATCGCTATCCAAGTCGACCAGCAAAGTCGGCTCATCAAAGTCATCCAATGTGGTGAAGCGAGTGGTGCTGAACAAACGCCTGCTGCCATCCGCCGGCATGTAGGCCGAGAAGGTCATGCGCAGTTCGTCATCGCTCATCCACAGGTCGCGCAGGTTATTCATGGCAAAGTTGGCGATGCCAAAATCCAGATCCAGCGCGAAAGGACTGCCCAAGTTCGGGCGGGTGTAACGCAGCAGCTCTTGGCCGGAGCCGCGGTTGGCCAAGACCCAGGCGCGGTGGCCGTCGGCCAGAGGGAAAGCCGATTGCAGGTCCTGAAAGCCACTCAATCCCGAAATCACCTTACCGCTGGTCAGTGGGGTTGGGGCAGGGGCGCGGTGCAGCAAACGCGTTGGCGGCCACAGGGTTACAGGGCGAATGCCATCGTCGACGATGAAACGCAGCTGATCCAAACCGGCGCCATTACCAGGCATGACTTCCACGGTGTAAGTACCGTCATTGTGATCGGTGACTTGATGCAAGGTCGCCAAACCGGCGGAGGTCGGATCATGCTCCATGCTGATGGTGGCGCCACCGGCGGTGAGCATGGTTCCATCGACGTCGGCCAGGTCGATCACGAAACTCAACGGCGTGGTTGCGCCAGGGTTGGTCTCGTTGCTGTAGGCGAAGACGCTGGAAAGGTTGCCATCGGGGCGGCCGATCAAGTCGGTGCGCCATTCGTCGTATTTGATGCGGATCTCGAACACTGGATCCGGATCGGCAGCGACCAAGCCAGCCTTGTTGATGGCCAGGTAGAGATCGCCAGCGGCACAACCGAAGCCGGTGCAGTAAGGGTTGTCGCCCGGGCGGCCAATAATGAAGAAACCAACATGGGCGCTCTTGGTGAAGTTGGCGGGCGGGGAACCACAAGCTTCAGGGTCCTGCGGGTTGCAGGAGCAGCGGCCGTCGCCACCCATGGCTTGTGCGGCTTCCATGGCAGCCATCACGCGTTGGCTCATATCGCCTTGGGTGTTGATGAGTGCTTGTTCCGCTTCTGCCACCACCGGCGATCCAGTCAACACGTTGCCTTGAATGGAATACACCAAGGTGCCTACGCGACCGGTCACATGGCCAGCCCATGCACCATCGCCCGTGCCGGTATGAGCGGCGGCGCGTCCAGCCAAATCGACAATGCCGAACTGACGCATCTGATACTGCGGATCGAAGGACTCGATCTGCGCGAGGATCTCATCTGGTGGCACGCCGGCCAGCAGCAGATCATTGATTAGGACGCGCGTGGTCAGGGGGGCGCCGTAAGACTGCGAGGCCCCCGCGCCGGCTTCCTCTGCCATGATGCCCACGGCACTGCGCAGGTTGAAGTTCTCGATGCAGGTGGCGCAGGCGACACAGATCTCGCCGGTAGCCAAATCGACCACCACAATCGACCAAGTGGCGATTGCTTGGCCGGTGAGGAAAAGGGCAGCCAATGCGGCCACCACAAAACGGCGGATTGAGGGGAATGCCATGAAGCTACTAGAGTAAACCATGAAGTTGCTTTGTGGGGGGGCAGAAAATCTCTACAATAGAGTCTGAAATTATGACTGCTACCGAAGCGCCACTTCACCCCTTCATGTCCGGCCGGCGCGGCGACAAGCTTCGCGGGGACGTGTGGTACGGATTCACTCCCGCTTCGAGTGGGGGCATCGAGTTGGACTTCTATAGCCGACTGGATGGCATGTACGGCGACAGCACGCGGGAGTTGCTCCGCGGCTTGCTCGCCGAAGCAGGAATCGAGCATGGTCTGTTGAGCGTCAACGATGCGGGTGCTTACCCGTTCTTGTTGCGCGCCCGATTGGAATCCTTGCTGATTCGAGTCACTGGGAATCAGGATCTACGCTTGAGTCCCGAACCTCCGCTCGGTGCTGCAATGTCGGCACCACGTCGCGAGCGCGCCCGACGTTCGCGTTTGTACTTGCCCGGTAACGAAAGCAAGTACATGTTGAATGCCGCAGTGCATGGGCCCGATGCCGTGATCCTCGACCTAGAGGATTCGGTCGCGCCGTCGGCCAAGGAAGATGCACGCGCCGTGATCCGTCATGCGCTGTTCCACCTTGATTGGCAAGATTGCGAACGTATGGTGCGCATCAACCAAGGTGCGATGGGCTTTTCCGACTTGGCCTATCTTGCCGATACACCGCTGCACTTGATCTTGGTTCCCAAGGTCGAGACCGCAGAAGAAATGCACGTAATCGATCAAGCACTTGGTGAGCGTGACGTGCTCCTGATGCCGATCATCGAATCGGCCAAGGGCGTCATGAACGCTATGGAGATTGCGTCCGCAAGCCCACGAAATGTCGCTCTGACATTGGGGTTAGAGGATTTGACTGCCGACTTGGGTGTGGTGAAAACCACGGGCGGTCATGAGACTTCGTGGGCTTGCTCACAAGTGATCTATGCTGCCAAGGCGCATGGCTTGCAAGCCATCGATTCGGTCTACGGCAATGTGGCCGATGAAGAAGGCTTACGTGCCAGCGTGCAAGAAGCCAAGGCGATTGGCTTCGAGGGCAAAGGCTGCGTGCACCCGCGCCAGATCAAGGTCATCCACGAGGAGTTCGCGCCGACGACAGCTCAAGTCGAACGCGCCGGCAAGATCGCATTGGCCTTCGAGAAGGCCGAGAAGCAGGGTTTAGGGGTGGTTTCACTGGGATCGAAGATGATTGATCCACCGGTGGTGAAACGTGCGCTGAAGACCGTTGCCGACGCCATCGACGCCGGCCTGCTTGCGCTAAATTGGCGCGACTGAGTCACGCCAATCGTTGATTTCTCAGTAGTCCCGCTTAGGGACTACTGAGTTCGGGCTTATTGGCCTGCAGCCTTTTCGGCGCGTTTCTTCTCGACATCCCAGATGTTATTCTTGCGATCGATATCTGGGTAGCGCTTGTCCGGGTCGATGACGACTTTGGCGATCTCACGGTCGCCAGGTAGTTCAATCACCACGCGGTTCGACTGGAACCAGATCTCTACCGGACGCGTGTAGTCTTCCGTGCTGCCGTCTGTGAAAGTCACGCGCAACGCCACAGGCATCACCAACTTACCCAAGTTATCAAGGCGCACACGTGGGCCGACCGAGCCCTTCGGCTTGGCCACACCACTGACTTCCCAATCCAGATTGGCGTTCTCGTAGAACCAACCGCGCCAGAACCAAGCGAGGTCCATGCCGGATGCATCCTCCATGGTGCGGAAGAAATCAGCAGGCTGCGGCGACTTGAATGCCCAGCGCTCCATGTATTTACGGAAGGCATAGTCGAAACGTTCCGGGCCGAGGATGGTCTCGCGCAACAAGGTCAGGCCGACACCAGTCTTCATGTATTCCAACAGGCCGAGTTCCATGCCGCCGAGCATGTCGGGAGGCGTGGCCACTGGCATCTGCTTCGGATCGTTCATGAACATCGCGAAACGCGCAGGATCATTCTCACTACGGCCCTGCTCACCGAACCAGTCGGCAGTCGAGTAACCGTTGATGAAAGTGTTGAAGCCTTCATCCATC
Organism: Planctomycetota bacterium; assembly: GCA_024229395.1. Lineage (GTDB taxonomy): Bacteria > Planctomycetota > UBA1135 > UBA1135 > UBA1135. Next base: position 18,056 of record JAAESM010000062.1, read on the forward strand.
CAGGCATATCGACGCTCATCGGTATTGATTACCATTGGGAACCAGTTGTGGCCGATCTCGTGGGTGGTCACGCCATAGACGCTGCTTTCGCCGCGTCCACGACAAAAGATGATCATGGGGTATTCCATGCCGCCTTCGGCACCCAATACGTTGGATGCTGCAGGGTATGGATAAGGCACCAAGCGTTGGTTGTAGCCTTCGATCGCCGTGCGCAGCATCTGGGTGGCGTCGCCCCAAACCGGCAGGCCTTCTGCAGGGTAGAAGGTCTGCACCAAGGTGCCATCACTGGTGCTGGCAGCATCAAAGATGAATGCCTCGGAGCATGCCCAGGCGAAAGTGCGCACGTTCTCGGCGTGATACTTCCAAGTAAGCGTGTCCTTGCCGGTAGGTCGGCTGCCTTCCTTACCGATGTCATCGCGGTCCATGATGATGACCGTTTCTTCACTCTTATGCGCTTTCTTCCAAGCCGAGTACTGATCACTGGTCAGCACATCTTTAGCATTGGTCAACTCGCCAGTGGCAGCCACGATCATCTCGCTTGGCACGGTCAGCTCTACATCGTAAGTTCCGAAGTTCGAGTAGAACTCACCGGTGCCGATGTAAGGCATGGTGTTCCAGCCATGCACGTCGTCATAGACGGCGACCGCAGGAATCCACTGGGCGATCTCATAGACCTTGCCCTTGTTGAAGTCGCGGATACCGAAACGACGGAACACGTTCTTAGGGATGGTGAAGTCCCAGGTAATGTCGAACTCGAACTTGCCGCCATGCGCCTTGATCGGCTTGGCTAGGGCAATACGTCCGAGCGTGTCGTAGACCTGGAAGTCGAGCGCCTTGTTGCCGCTCTTGACGTTGGAGATGGTGTATCCATCGCCTTCGGTCTCACTCATGCCGATGGCAGTCGCAGCACCGACCGCAGCAGCAATGCTGTCGCTGCGGAAGGCATTTTGCTCCAGGTTCATCCAGATGTACTCCAACTCATGCGGCGACGCGTTGGTGTAAGTGATGGTGGCCTCGCCATGCACGATGCGAGTCTCTGGATCCAATGAAGCCTTGATCTCATAGTCGACCTGCTGCTGCCAATAATCCGGGCCGGGTGCGCCAGAGGCCAAACGCCGACTGTTCGGTGTAGGCAGATCCAGCGGACTGAAGATGGTGGTTTCGGGGCGCGCCTGATTAGGGCGCTCGGACAGGTCCCGTTCGGCTTCCTGGGCGAAAGCGGTCGAGGCAGCCGAAACGGTGATAGCCGCCAGAAGTCCAGCGGCTAAATTAAGGAGACGAGGTTTGTGCATGCTTAGTTTGACAACGATAAAGTCATGCCAATGTTAGGCATTCGTCGTCCCTGCTTCACCCTTTCGCTGTTATTCGCCCTTACAGCTTGCCAAAGTGCTTCCCAGGCACCTTATGGCGAGCCATCGCCGGCCGCGTTGCAGCCGACCGTCGCCGAGATCAAAGTCATGAGCTACAACATTCGCCATGGTCAAGGCACCGATGGCGTCTTCGATCTGCAACGTTTGGCAGATGTGATCAACAAGGAACAACCGATTCTGATCGCACTGCAAGAGGTCGATTCCGGCACCGAACGCTCTAGTGGTGTGGAGCAAGAAACTGAATTGGCTGCCCTCACCGGCATGCATGCTGCCATTTTCGGCCAAGCCATTCCTTACCAAGGTGGTTCCTACGGCGATGCTGTTCTTTCGCAGTGGCCAATCGTCGATTCCGACGTCTTCCTATTGCCTGCCGAACCGCATCATGAAAAACGCGTGGCTGTTGCGGTCGTAGTTGAAGAGCCTGAGACCGGCCGACGCATTCGTTTTGTTGGAACGCATTTGGATCACACCAACAACCCGTCGGATCGTATTGCCCAAGCGCATGCCATCAATGCCAAACTGTTGCCAATCGACATACCCACCTTGTTGGTAGGGGACTTGAATGCCGACCCCGATAGTCAGCCGATGAAGGTCTTGTTCGACGCCGGTTGGCAGCCTGCCGATCCAAGCCATCAGCCGACCTTCCCGTCGAAGGAGGCCAACGTCAAGATCGATTGGTTCCTGAACCAACCAGGTCAAGGTGCCAGCTTGAAGGACTACCGCGTGTTGAACGAGCCGATTGCCTCTGATCACTGCCCGCTGGTGGTGACTTGGGTGATCGAAGGCTAAGGTTCTCAAGCCGGCCGGGCAGGGGGAATTACGTCGGGATTTCCCTTGCCAAAAAGTCTACCTAATGGTGTAGAATTGCGCTGTCATGACTCTCACCGATCAGAGCTTGTTGACCACTGCCGGACGTGAAGTTCCAGCAACGATCAATGGCACCGAGACGATCCCATACAACGGGGTAGGAGGACACCTGCCGCATGGCAACAAGATTGGGGCGCCGATTCGTCGCTGCGTGGATTATCCGGCCAATGGCGATAAGCGTGTGCCCGATGTTGGCGACATGACTGCGAGGTTGAAGGTCGCCTTGCAGCGAGCCGGCATTGCAGATGGGATGACCATCAGCACGCATCATCATTTCCGTAACGGTGACCTGGTCGCGAACGCATTATTCGATGCCGCCGCCGAGTTAGGCGTGAAGGATTTGCGTTGGTATCCAAGCGCATGCTTCCCATGTCATCAACCACTTTTGAAGTACTTGGAAGACGGCACCATTCACCACATCGAAGGATCAATGAATGGACCTCTGGGCGCTTTCGCCTCGGAAGGCAAGATGCGCGGAATGGCGGTATTGCGTAGCCACGGCGGACGTTATCAAGCGGTGCAAGATGGCCAAGTGCATATCGATATCGCCGTGCTTGCTGCGCCCACGGCAGATTACTTCGGTAATGCGACCGGTGATCGCGGACCAAGTGCATGTGGTCTTCTTGGTTTCGGTCTGGCCGATTCCGGATACGCCGACCACGTGGTGATCGTGACCGATAACCTAGTACCGTTTCCATGCTTGCCTTGGCAGATCCAAGGGCAGAATGTCGATCAAGTCGTTGTGGTCGATAAAGTCGGCGAACCAGAGAAGATCGTTTCTGGGACCACACGCGTGACCAAGTCGCCGGATCGTTTGTTGATCGCCGAGAACATTGCTAAGTTCGTGCGCGACATCGGCATCATGAAGGAAGGCTTCAGTTTCCAGGCTGGTGCTGGTGGTATCACTTTGGCATTTACCATGTTCCTGAAGGAGTACATGCGTGAAGCCGGTGTGACCGCGGGCTTCGTGCGCGGCGGCAGCAATCAGTATCTGGTCGAGATGCTCGAGGAAGGCTTCACGCCAGTGATCCTCGATGGCCAAACCTTCGACTTGGAAGGCGTGCGCTCCATGCGCGAAAACGCCGGCCATCAGAACACATCGCCGTTCACCAGCTACAACTTCCATGGCAAGGGCAACTTCGCGTCGATGATGGATGTGGTGGTGCTTGGTGCCACGGAAGTCGATGTCGATTTCAATGCCAACGTGGTCACGCATAGTGATGGCCGCCTGTTGCACGGCATAGGTGGCTGGCAGAACTGCCTGTTCTCGAAGTGCACGATCTTGGCAGTGCCCAGTGTGCGTAATCGCATTCCGGTGATCCTGGATCGCGTCACCACCATGGTGGGACCAGGGGAGCTGGTCGACGTGATCGCTACCGAACATGGCTTGTGCATCAATCCGCAACGCAAGGACCTGCTCGAGGCCGCACGTGGTACTTCGGTGCCGCTATTGGACATCCACGACTTGAAGAAGAAACTCAACGCCTTGTGTGGTGGCGAACCTGACAAGCCACAACTCGGTGAAGAGTTCATCGCAGCGATTCAATGGGTCGATGGCACCACCATCGACGGTGTGCGTCGGGTGAACTAATCACCACTGGCGGCAACGCTTGACCGAGCGTTGTCGTCGCATCAACGCTTTGCAGGCGTTACCTTGGGGGGGATGGTCATGCTCCGCTCAATCCTCTTCGCAATCTGTGGCAACCTGCTGGGTGCCACCGTGGTGACCATTCTTATCGCCTTTCAGACCACCAGTGCCCACGCCGGGTGGTTTGCAGTGCATGCGGTACTGGCCTTCTTCACCTTGCCCTTGGTGTTGGTGGTCGGTGTAGTCGCAGGACTTGCCGGCAAGAGTGCGAATCGCAATCGCTTGACCGCCGTATGTTTGATCCCTGGAATGGCGATCGCCTTGGCACCGATGGTAGTTCAAGGTGGAGTCTTGGTTGTAGTCTTGCTGGCATTGGGATTCGCCGCCGGTATCTTCGCCAGTGTGTGGAGCAAAGGACCCTTGCTGCCGACCAAGATCATCACTGCGGCGACGGTCGTTGCCGTCTTGCTGGCGGCGATCGGATGGCTGCTGCCAGAAGCACCACATGATGTCGGCGCATTGCCCCAAAGCAGTCAAGCGAATGCGGGCAATCAGTTAGACAGCAAGCAGCGCCCCAACATTGCCGTCATCGTGTTGGATACGGTGCGCGCCAGCAACCTTGGTTGTTATGGCTATGAACGTGGCACCACGCCGTACCTGGATGAAGTTGCCGCGCGCGGAATTCAATGGCGCAACGCCAAAGCTACCGGCAGTCATACGCCGCCAAGCCATGCATCGATCTTCACAGGCTTGCTGCCTTCCGAGCATGGCACCATGGCCACGCCAACTGGGCTGTCAAAACGCCCAATAACCCTCGCCGAACGCCTTTCCGACGATGGTTACGCCACCATGGGGGTGGTCGCCAACTACGTGATCCGCGGTTCCACCGGCTTCGGTCGCGGTTTCCAGGTCTACGACGACAGCTTGGTGGCTGAGAGTGGTTTGCGTGCTGTCGGCGACAAGGTCTTCTTGGAGACGGCCATCGGCAAGGCCTATGCGCGCATGCGCTTACCCATGACGCGTTGGTCGCCGTTGAAGGTGTTGTCTTCCTTCACCCGCAGCTACTCGACCACGCGTGCCTCGCAAGTCAACGAACTTGCAGAGGGCTGGATGGCTCAAGCCGGCGCCGCCGAGCAGCCGTTCTTCTTGTTCCTGAATTACATGGATGCCCATTCGCCGTACCAGGCACCCGAACCCTGGTTGGACCGATTCCTCGAGCATGATCCCGGGCGCTTCCGCAAGCCACTCGAGAAGACTGCCTTCACCAACATTCATGATCAGCTGATGGACCAAACGCTGGCCGGCGAGATCGAACCCGGGAGTAAGGAAGCGGAAGAGGTTGCCGCCTTGCTTGATCGTTACGACGGCGAACTGGCTTATCTGGATTCTGAGCTGGCACGCATCGAGAACAAGATGGTCGAAGTCTCCGGCGACCGCCCGTGGCTGATCCTATTCACCTCCGACCACGGCGAGCACTTCGGCGAACATCAAATGCTGAAGCATGGCAACGATCTTTGGGAAGAGACGCAGCATGTACCACTGCTGGCCATTGGTTCGAAACTCGCACCGCAAGTGGTGGAGGGCACCGTAAGTATCTTGGATATTCCGGGCACCGTGTTGCATCTCAGCGGCGCGGAAGAACCGCTAGGTCACAGCCGCACTCTATTGAACGGCAAATGGCAACCACGCCCGGCGTCGGCGCATCCATTGGTGGTGGCCGAACATGGCGATCCACATCAGCTCTCATCCTTCGCCGAATTGCGCAAGGTTGCGGTCTATCAGCAGATGTTGAAGACTCACCTTCGCCTTGCGGAGCAGGGCCAACAGTTCCAGATCGCGTCGGTATTTGACCTTGGACAAGACCCGGCAGAAAGTGCGGCCACAGGAGCAAATACCCTGGAGAGCTTGGCGGCTTGGGCGGCGCAATGGTGGGAGACTTATGAAGCCGGACGGAAGTTTGGAACGGATGTGGAACTGAGTGAAAGTGAGCGAGTTCGCCTCGCTGAGCTCGGGTATGCCACTGACGACGGATGATTGGCCGCAGAACGGGCTAGCGTCGCCGTAAATTAGATCTTTTTCAGAATATTCGCGGAAAAGCATGGTAGAAATAAAGAGCCTCCCGGACCTTCCCGGATTTTACCGAAACCTTACATGTCCCTAAAAAGCACACTTTTACTTCTACCCATCCTTGCGTTTGCAGCCAATGACCTAGCTGCTCAGGAGCAATTCAAGAACCGTCCTGGCTATATGGAATTGACCGGACGCATGATTGCTCGCCCTGTGCAGGATGGCCCTAACCTCGAAGCGGCACGCGCCCGTTTGCAGTCCTCGATGATCAAGTACGACGAGCGCATCGACTTGTTCATCATCAACGTTCCAAAAGGGACGACCGAAGATGCACTCAGCGCAGAGCTGATGGCGACTGGCGACTACGAGTACGTCGAGCCTGACTGGATGTGTTACCCACTGAACACGCCGAACGATTCGCGTTTCGGTAACCAGTGGCACCACCAGAACATGGAGTCCGAGCTCGGTTGGGATACGCTGACCGATGCAAGCTCGGTGATTTCGGCTTACACCGACACCGGCATCGACACCAACCACCCAGACTTGGTCAACAACTTGATCAATGGCTACAACCAGGTTTCCGGTCTGTGGCAGAACCAGGGTGGCGACATGGAAGACATCAATGGCCACGGCACTTGGGTTGCTGGCTGCATTGGTGCAGAGGGCAACAACGGTATCGGTGTTGCAGGTGTCGCATGGAAGGTTCAGATCATGCCAGTGCGCGTAAGTGAGGCCTCGAGTGGTGGCGCCTACATCAGTGACATCACTGGTGGCGCGATGGTTGCCGTCGATAACGGCGCAGTCACCGCAAGCTCCAGCTACTCCGGCGTCGATAGCGGCGCAGTAGGCACGTCCGGCACTTACATCAAGAACCAAGGCGGTCTGTACTTCTACGCAGCGGGTAACTCCGGCCAGAACCACAGCAGCTTCGATTACCCCGATGTCATCGTGGTTGGCGCAACCGGTAGCAACGACGTCAAGGCAAGCTGGTCCAGCTATGGCTTGGCCGTTGATTGTGTCGCTCCTGGCGTAAGCATTGAGTCTACTGCCATGGGTGGCGGTTACTCGGCACCTTCGGGTACTAGCTTCTCGACTCCGTTGACCAACGGTGTTGCAACGATGATTTTCGCCAACAACCCAGGCATCTCGGCTCAGGCAGTGGAAGACATCCTGCTGAGCAGCTGTGATGACCTTGGCCCGGCTGGTGAGGACAACACCTACGGCCGCGGTCGCGTGAACTTGCGCGCTGCACTGGAAGCAGGCACTCCTGGTCCTCTGGTCTTGACCATGGGCACCATCACCGGTGGCGGAATCGTCAACGCGGATGTTGCTGACTGCACGCCGTCGGCACAGGTCATCGTGGCCTACTCGCTGCAAGGTTTGGGAAGCTCTTTCGAGTGGAACACCGGCATGTTCTTGGGCATCCGCAACAACCGCGTAGCCTTGAACCTGACCGCCAACGTAGCTGGTGTCGCCAACGGCAACTCCTTAGTACCAAGCCGCGGCACCGGCCGCACCGTTTGGGTCCAGGCATGTGAAGCGGGCAACGTGTCCAACATTCACTCCTCGGTGATTCTGTAGTTCGCTACTTTTTCGCCCCCTCAGTGGCTATCGGCTGCTGGGGGGGCGTCTTCAATTGCGGCCCAAAGCGGGGTTATTCGCCCTAAATCATCTCCGTATGACGACTTTCGCCGAGAAGGGGTAACGGTCTCTGATTGACTACCTAGGGGAACGGGTCTAATCTCTGCGCTTACCCCAACATCAAAACCCAACGATGTCCCTGCATAAGATCCTGCTCCTGCTCCCTTTGGTCGGCCTCGTAAGCTGCGCCAGCAACCCAATCGGGTCCGCTCCTGCCGGCCAAAACTTCGAAGCCGGCACCATTCGTGTTGGTGGTGATTTGGGCTATTCCTCGAACGGCACCGGCACCATGAATGGCGACGCCGTCCACCTCGATGGCAACGCCGGTTACTTCGTGACCAACCAGATCGAAGTCGGTGGTGCTTTCAACATCGAAGACGTCAATGTCAAAGGTGGCTCCGATTTAGAAGCTGTCTCCTTCGGTGTTTATGGCCGCGCTTATAACTCCGCAACTGGCCCTTACCGCACCTTCGCCGAACTCGGCTTGGCTGTCGGTACCGTTGAGGCTGGCTCGACCGAGGCTGACCTGACTGCACTTTCCATCGCAGTTGGCATGCTGCAGTTCATCAGCGACGATGTCGCGGTAGAACTCGCGCTGGAGCAGTCCTTCTACGGTTTCGATGCACCTGCAGTCGATGGCAATGGCCTTGCCCTCAACGTAGGCGTGTCCTGGTACCTCTAAGGTAAATCCAGTTCATCCATGCGGGCCAATAGCTGCTCGCATTCCCAAACCTGCAACAAGCGACTGCCATGTGGTAGAGCTGGATAAGGTGAGGGACCGAAAGTGGGCGGATCACTACGCCGTACCACCACTAACATCTGCCCTTCGGGATTGGCTTCTAGCCAGGCTCGGAGGGCATCGGTCTTTTCTGGGTTGGCTAATGGTTTCTCGAGGCGACCAAGGAAGTGAAACTGCCCGTAGTAAGCGGCACCGAAGTAGCCGACCGGCGTATCTTCCTGTTGCCATTGCGCCACGAAATCGGCGCTGGGCTTGAGGTCGTATTCCTTATAAAAGGAGCGGCCCATGCCGAAGTGCAGGGCGATCACAGTGACCGGTGCCAAGAAGCCCAGCACCAATGGGCGATAGGCCTCATGCTGCAACACGCTCCAGGCCGGGCGCAGCAGTACCAGCAGTGCAATGCCGGATAACGACAAGAGCTGTGGATTGAGCCACGCAACATTGTCGACTTGCGCTGCCCACAACGGTGCGACAGCCATGGCAGTCCCGATGATTATCGGCAGCAAGAAAGGCAGGAAGCTCGGACTCAGCTTGAAGTTGGGCTTCTCATCCAGATTCCAGGCCAGTGCGATGGCAGCCATGGCGAATAGCGGCAGCAGATAGTGCGGCTGCTTGCCGTCCATCAGGCAAAGGAACAGAAAGGCCGGCGCCAACGACCAGAAGATCAGGCGGCTCATGTCTTGTGCCTTAGCACTAAGGCCGCGCCAACCTTGGTAAGTGCGTGGCCACCACAGCCATGGGAACAACATGCCGGGTAGTAGCGGCAGGAACCACCAGAATGGTCGGGAGTGAGCAAAGCTGTCTTTGATGCGGCCGGCGGTTTGGCCCCAAAAGATGGCGTCGCGATATTCCTGGCCACCAGCGAAGCCAGCGGGGATGGCCCATGCCAGAGCGATGGCGGCACCGAGCAGAATGCCTAGGCCACCGGTGGCGTAGACGAACTTACTGCGGCTGCTTTGGGCTTTGGCTGCAGTCGTGGGAGTTCCGGCAGAACGCGCGCGGCCGCTCCAATGAGTGGCAGCCAGCACTGGCGGCAATAGGAACAACAAAGTGACCGGACCTTTGGTCAGGATTCCGAATCCAACCGCAGCGGCAAAGGTGAGTGAAGTACGCAGCAATGGCGCACCACGATGAGCGTCGATCAAAGCCGTCCAACCGAGCACCACCCAAGGCACCAGCCACAGGTCGAACATCAGTGCGGTCGAGAACAGGAAGGGGAATAACGACGCCACGAACAGCATGGCTGCAATGCTGCCGCGTTGCGGTTGCTGCGGCCACATGCGTTTGCCAAGGCGCTTGATCATGAAGGCGTTCAAGCACAGCGCCAGCGCTCCAAGCACTCGCGGCCACCATAGGTTGACGCCGAACACAGTCCAACCGGCATGCATCAACCAGAACAGCACCGGTGGTTTATGCGCATAGGTCTCGCCATTCAGATGCGGGACCAGGAACTCGCCGGTGCGCCACATTTCCCAAGCCACAGCGGTGTAGCGGGTTTCATCGACAGGCAGCAGTGGCCGCGCATGCCAAACCGCGAACAGGGCTGGAATCAGTAGCAGCAGGATTGGGGTTGGGCGCAGGCCTGCGGTGCTAGGGGAGGCGCTCATGCGAATGAATGCCGCGCTATTCGCCGCTGGAATCAGCTGCTTGGGAGGAATCAGTCACTTCAATCTGCTCGGCGTTGGCCGTGCGCTTGATGAAGTAGAGGTTGCGCATGTAGATGAACAAGCCCGTGCTTTGGCCGAGCAGGATCACCGGGTCGCGGTCGAGGATTCCATAGATCAGTAGCAACAAAGCGCCACCAATGGAGAAGTACCAGAAGGCAATCGGGATTACGCTGCGCTTTTCACGCTCGGTGGCCAGCCACTGGACCAAGAAGCGCATGAAGAACACGGCTTGGCCGACGAAGCCCAAGATCGCGATGGGGTGCATCGCATTGCCGAGGATCTCATCGAACCACTCGTTCACTTCTCGACCTCTTTGGCTACAGGAACGGCATTGCGCGCCATCAACCACTTCACGCCGCGCAGGTCACGCATGCCGACCCAAGCACGATCCCAAACGCCGTACTTGGAGGTGCCTTCACCACGCTCGCGGTGACGCACGGGCACGGATACTGAGGTGCCGCCGGCACGTCGGACTAAGGCTGGAAGATAGCGGTGCACATGGTTGAACCACGGCAAGTCCAGGAAGGTGGCGCGGGAGAACAGCTTGATGCCGCAACCGGTGTCGGGCGTGTCATCTTGTAAGGTCTTGGCGCGCACGCGATTGGCGAATCGCGAGGCCCAACGCTTGGAGTTGGTGTCTTGACGATCGACGCGGTGGCCAATCGCGAGCCATGGCGTTTCCGGTGTTAGGCCTTCTGGCTTGGCATCCCAGAGTGCTGGGATATCACCGGGGTGGTTCTGGCCGTCGCCATCCAAGGTGGCAATCCATGGGAATTGCGCATGCTTCACGCCGGTGCGCACACCGGAGCTCTGACCACATGCCTTGCTATGGCGGATCACGCGCAAATGCGAATCACGGGCCATGCGCTCGGCCAGCTCCTTGGGCGAATCATCGGTGGAGCCGTCATCCACGTAGACGATCTCGTATTCCGCGAAGCGATCGCGCAAGGCAGCGTGAATTTCATCAATCAGCGGATTGATGTTGCCGGATTCATTGAGGATCGGGACGACGACGGAAATCATAGGGCTCAAGCGGGTGGCAGGCCGGAGTCTGTGCGCAGGCGGGCGGCATTATCGCGTACTTTGTCCATCAACGCACTCATCAGTGGCTCGCGATGTTCAAACAAGCGGAATCCCTCTTCAGAACGCAGATATCCCGCCGCTTCCGGATGCCGTTCGAGCAGCGTTTCTGCACCCAATTCCTCTTGCAGGCGCAGCAAGCGGGCGCGCTTGTCGAGCAAGGCCTTGGTCAACAGCGGCATCACGATCGAATAATCGCAGGTGAAGCTCTCGGTGGTCTGGCGGTAGTTGTCCTTATCGACCTTGCCCCAAGTGACTGCCTCGGCCGGTGGGCAGCTGGAAAGGGAGCCATCGGTGACTGGAGCCGTGGTGATCTGGATGTCGTAGAGGTAGCCGCGGATGTCGTCGAAACCGAAGATCTGACTGAGGGCAGGCTCCGGCTGCAGGTTGAAGTTCTTTGGCACGCCGCCGCCAAGGATCAGGGTGCCTAGGTTCTTGGCCTCGGATTCAAACAGACCCCATTGATGGTAAGCGCAGGATTCCAGTACTTCGCCGTGCAGATCCAGATCGAAGGCATATTCATCGCCGCATGCTTGCGACAAGGCGTACAGCAAAGTCGAGTTCAGGAACACCGAGCCATCGGAGGGCGCGCCGACGAAAATCGGCATGGCTTTGCGGTGACATAGCGCGAGCAGTCCTTCCTGCGCATCACATGCTTGTTCGGCAGCAGCCAAGTGCTTGCCGAGCAGATTGCGGAACTCAGGCCCGGTCATGCGGCGCTGGAATTCCGGAAGGCGCAATAAGCGGCACAGGTAGCGATCGGTATCCAGCAGCACGTCTTCGGGGAAACCGATATCAGTAATGCGGATGATCTCGTCATCGCGCAACTGGCCGTCGTCGCCAAAGATCGGTACTTCGGTGAAGTCACTTTCGGCGACCGAATCGAGCGCGCGGTGGGCGTCGTGGTAACAGATGGCGTCGGTGACCGACAGGTAGGCGAACCAACCGGTCTCGAGCAGCGGGTTTAGCCAGGCATAATGCTGGCCGCTGGCGGTGACCGGGCCGGAGACCGACAGGGTCATCGGCAAGCCTAGGCCGATCGCTTCATCGAGAAGCGTCCAGATGCGGCGAAGGAAGGCACCGCCAAAGGAGGGGAAGCTGGTCTCGAAGAGGTGGTCGAGGTGCTTCGACTCGGTGACCGCACGATGACGGAGGCCGGCGCCGGCTTCGCGACAGCCGTGACGCTGCATGGGGTCCTTTCGGGTGGCCATTCGCCGATTGTAGGCAAATGGCCGCCTCCCAGTGAAGGGGGCCGGCCATTGCTGCAGCTTACCCGGAAAGGCTTAGTCGAAGTCTTCGAACAGCGAGATGATGTCCGTGCTACCGATGCTGTTACCGAAGCCCACGCTTTGTGGTGGTGCCATCGCGACGTTTTCGTCAAAGATGATCACCGAATCTTTCAGGTTCGCAACCTGGTTGAGGATCACCAACTGGCCATGGAAGAAGGTGTCTTTCATGGCGCCAATCTCGTTGACGTAAGTGAATCCACTCATTCCGTAACCGCTGTTCGGTCCACTGGTCAGTTTGACCGCAGGGGCCAGCAGGCCAAGGTTCGATTCACAACCATTGGAGCCGCCACCGATGCTGGTGCCGCCCTTTAGGTAAACGCGGTTGCGGTAGCCATCGCGCAGGTTGTAGGAGGGAGGTACATAAACCACCATGCCGCCGCGGAAGTTACAACCAGTCAAGGTGAGCTTGTCACCAGGATCCATGATGAACACTACGGTGTCTTCGGTATGCACTCCGTTCAGCGAAGTCACACCGTTGTAGATGGTCTTGTTCGGACCGGGCACGATGAAGCCGGAAAGGTCGTAAGAAGGGGCGACCGCGTTGTCCACGATCACATGCTCCTCACCCAGGTCCTGATACTCACCACGATCGTCGCGGTATTTGTACACATTGTCTGCGACCACACTCTGCACCAGGTTGATATTGCCGTCGTGGCTAGATCCACCTTGTTCGTAGTGACCAACGCCGAAGTCATCGAAGACCCAGTCATTGACCTTGTCTTTCATGTCGACGAACAATGCATCGCCGATCACGTTGGTGCGCAACATGTGATAGTTCTTGCCCAAGAAGATCAGTGCCAGATCGCTGGTACCACTTTCTCCTTGATAGACCTTGACTGCTGCACCGAGTTGTGCGCGAGCCTCTGCCGCTGAGCCGACAACGCGGATCAAGCTGACCTGGTTGTCGCTCTCATCGCCGTCGTCTTCATAACCGTCACAGTCGTGGTCGTGATCGCAGAAGCCATCGTGGTCATGGTCGTGACCGCAGTCATCGGCGCCATCGTCGTCGTGGTCGCAATCATCATCGGGATCTTCGTCGTCGGCGGTGTGGTTGCCGTTGTGATCACAGGAACCGTTGTAGTCATGGTCGTGACCGCAATCGTCATCGCCGTCTTCATCAAAATCGCAGTCACCATCATCATCTACGTGGTGGCCGTTGTGATCACAGAATCCGTCATTGTCGTGGTCGTGGCTGCAGCCGCTTTCGTCATGCTTGGCCTCGTCGCCATCGTGGTCATGGCCGTCGTGGTCATCATCATGTTCGCCTTCGTGGTCACAGTCGGAGTGGTCACCGTTGCTGTGGCCATCGCCAAGCCCATGGCCATAGTCATCGTTGCAGTCCTGGTCATGACCGTGGTGTTGTTCATTGTTATCACCATCGCAACCGTCATGCTCGTGGTCCTCTTCGCAATCGCCGTCTTCTTCCTCTTCTTCCCCGCCACCTTCGCCTTCGTCTTCGTCGTCGTGGCCGTCGTTATCCTCGTCTTGCCAGTTCGGATCGATTCCGGTCACAATGGTGAAATTGGTCACACCATCAGGCAGGGTGTAGCCGTTAGCATCGGTGCCTTGCCAGAAGGGGTCCAGCGTGAGCCTTCGCTGGGCGTACTCCATGCCGGATTCCGCGGCGAACTCAGCACGCAGGGCGCCTCCTTCATCACGAGTATTGTCGACTAGGCTGTCGACCTCGTTGGTATAGCTCAGGACTGCAGTGGCTAGCAGGCTAGTGATCAGCATGACCAGAATGAGCACTGTACCGCGCTCACCGTGCCGAACGTTTTTGTTGAAAAACTTCATTCCTCTGCTTCCTTTACGGACGGAAATGAGGGCTCTCAACAAAAAGAGCCGCAGCCCCGAAGGGCTACGGCAGGGAAGGAAAATCCCGTAATTAAAGGATTGTCGGGAGGTCGATGGACTCCAGTTGGAGATCCACGCTGACTCCTGGCATGTTTCCGAAGAAAGTCATGCTGGCAGGTGGGCGCAACGCGGTGCTTCGCTCATAGGTGAAACTGCTGTCATAGATGCCGTCGGCGGAGTTCAAGACGATCATCACGCCGCTGTGATGCAGGCGTTTCACTTGCTGTAGGGAGTGCACCAGGCTGAAACCAGTGATGCTGTGGCGGCCGGTCCCCTCCACGGTGAACAGGCAACCCGGGGCATAGAGTGCCTCATTATCCAAGTTCAGATTGCTGCCGCCGACGGTATTGTCGCCCTCGAGAACCACGGTATTGCGTGGTGGACCAGAGACATCAAAGTCCTTCTCGCACCAGACCACCATGCCGGCGTCGAAGTTGACGTTCTCCAACCTCAGCTCCTGACCGGGATCCAAAATGAACACCGCGGTTTGGCTGATGTCGATGTCGGCCAGATCGGTCACGTGATCGAAGATCTGCACATCAGGTCCTGGCACCAGATAAGGGTCCAGATCCCAGCCTGGCGCGTGAATCGGTTGTTCCACCTGCTGTTGTTCTGCAGCCCAGGTGTAGAGCTGCGAACTGAAGTTGTGGAAAGTGCCGGGGGAATCGATGCGCGAAAGTGCGATCAGATTGGAGTCGTCGCTATCGGTGCGAGTCCAAACGCCCTGCACCTGTCCGCTTTCGTTACGCACGTGTAGCAATAGGTCTTGAGTGGGGTCCGCCGCAGCTTGCTTCATCTGCGTCTTGACATCTTTCATCCACTCCTTGTGCAGACTCTTGACGCGTTTCTTGTCGGCAACGCTCAAGGAAGCGTAGAACTGGCGGTCTGGGGTGCCATTGTTCTTCAGACCGAGGCTCTTCTCCTTGGCAAGGGCGGCAGCGGAACGCTTGTCGATTGCCACCTGTTGGCCTTGCCAACCTGGATCAGTGCTGGCTTTGGCATTGCGACTGGCGGCTCTGGCATTGCGACTGGCGGCTCTGGCATTCTCTTCCGCTTGCATCTCATCCAGCAGGTCATGGCGGTAATTCCACAACCAACCAGGCGCGTCCAGCACCAGGTAATCACCGACGATCTGCAAATTCGATCCACTAGTTTCACCAAGGACCGACAAGGCCTTGTCTAGCAGGGGATCGCCTGGGTCCACGCGCAAATGCACTTCGAAGCGCGTGCGTGCAGCCGATTGCATGCCATCGACTTCCAGGACGACCGAGGTCGGGATGATCTTGGACAGCTTGCCTGGCATCCGTTGCACCATGAAGGCTGAGCCTTCGGTGAACATGATCGGATCGCCGTCGGTGCCATGCCAAAGAGGGTCAATGAGTAGTTGCCGTTCAGCGAACTCAAGCCCAGATTGCGCCGACAGTTCAGCATGCATGGCGGCGGTCTGATCACGCGCTACTTGCAGCTGCATGATCATCGAACCGGTGAAGGAGATGGTAAGCGTGGAGACCAAACTGATGATGACCAGAGTCATCAACAGCACAGAGCCCTTGGCCCTGAATCGGTCCACTTGCTTCCTAGATATCATTTCTCCTTACCCAAGTCGCTCCAGCGAGAGACATGGTGCGCTCCTGATTGATGGTCTCCAAACCGGCCTCATGGCCTGCCGTGATGCCAAGTTCCCATTCCATGGAAACGCGCATGATGAAGGTTTCCTCACCAACGGTCTCGGTGACGGTGTTCACCGTGAAAGAACGCAGGTCCTGGATGACAGTCTCGGTACCGCCGGGGCCAGTCACGCTCAGTAGGTCAGTATCTGGCGACCAGCTGTAGACCAGCGCACCTGGGTCCAGGGTTCCAGTGGTGGTTACGCCGATCGTCCACCCGGTATCGGAGTCACCTGCGATCGTCAGCGCGGCTGAGTATCGGAAGTCCTTCAGTACACGATCCAAGGCACGTCGGGCATGCACATTGGTGTGGACCACAGCATCGCCTTCGCGCACCACGTTCAGGGTTTCGCTGGTGGAGTAAAGCGCGCCGAACAATAGGATCATGGCGATGGTAGTCGCGATCATGATCTCGACCAGGGTGAAACCGCTGGCCTTGAGTTTTCTTGAGATTCTCATTGTGGTTCTCCTTCGCCACCTTCTTGGATGTCACCGACTGGCTCCGCATAGATCCTCGCACTCAAACCATCGACTCCGAGTAACCATTTGTGATGACCGAACACCACATGGATCGAAGCGGACTGTGAGGCGCGACCATTTGGCAGGAAGACCAAATCACTGGGCATGTTCTCGATGGTCTCGAAGGATGCTCCAGGAGGCAAGTCATGCCAGCCGTTTTCATTGGCACCGACGCTAGTCAGCGGAGTGCCGTCTTCGCGCAAGGTGCGCCAACGTTCATTCACAGTATCCACCTGCATGGTGACCGCTTCCCAAGTGCGTCGCGAGTAGGAACGCGCGCGCACGGCATCGGAAACGATACTTCGTGCCACAGTGCCGGCGATATCGTTGTTCTGCGCTGCCGGAACGGCCATGCCGAACATGACCAGTGCGATGGCGACAACCATCACCACTTCAACCAGCGAGAATCCGTTCTTTAGTGTTCTGCTACGAGCCATACAGCCTCCATGAGTTCGACGCTATCCAGCGTGGCGATGATGGTGACCACACGCGTACGGGAGTCTTCCGCTGCCACCGTGACCGACGGGGTGTAATCGTCGACTGGCACTACCGTCAGGTGCAGAGTCATGCCATCGGTGCCCGGCATCGCGTTGCCGTCGCCCAGCACCGCGGTACTGGTGGTGTTATGCAAGGCATCGATTTCCTCGATGCTGTGCTTGAAGGTGAACTCGCGGAACTCGCGAATCGCTGCCGATGCGATCGCCGAAGTCTGCGTACCTCCCATAGTCTTCATGCCAACGCGCAGGGCGGCGATGGCCGAAGTTCCCACGATCACAATGAGCACCACCGCAATGGCGACCTCGATGAGCGTGAACCCGTTTATTTTTCTCTTTTTCATGACTTATCCGACGTACTTTGCCATGGTAAGGATGGGGGTCATCAAGGCGATTACGATGAAGCCAACGACACCACCGGCAATCACGACGGTGGCTGGTCCTAGCAAACTGGTGAACGCATTGAGTGCAGCTTGGGTCTCGCGGTCGAGGAACTCGGCAGCACGACGCAAGCTGGTATCCAGCGAACCTGAGGATTCGCCGGCGATGATCATCTGGATCAAGGCAGGGGGCAGGTCTTCGCCTGCGAGTGCGGTGTACATGGGTTTACCGTCACGCACGATGGCGGAGGTCTGCGACCAGAGTGCCTGCAAGCGAGGCAGTTCTGAAACCTGCCGCGCGTGCTCCAAGCCAGTGAGGATCGGCACACCAGACTCGAGAGTCAGCGCCAAGGTGCCCACCGATCGGGAAAGGTAAGCCTTGAAGATCAAGTCACCGATTACCGGCACGTGGCTGATGATATCGAACAAGGTTCCACGCGCCTTCTTGGACTTCACCAGGAAGATGCCGGCCACGATCATCACACCGAAGACGCCCAAGACAATGCCAGGTTGTGCACGCAAAGTCTGCGATGCACTCAACACCAACTTGGTGGTCCATGGCAGCATTTCCGGCTTCTTCATCATCAGGCTCTCGAACTTCGGAACCAGGAAGTAGAGGATGCCGGTGGTCATCATGAAGGTCATGAACATCAAGAATCCTGGGTACATCAATGCACCCTTGACCTTGCCGCCCAAGACGATCTGGTTATCCAACAGTTGGATTGAACGTTGCAGGGCCTCATCCAAGGCACCAGATTGCTCACCGGCTGCAGTCAAGTGGACCACATACATCGGGAAGCAGTTCGGCATGCATTCGAAAGCGTGCGATAGGTCGTGGCCGCTCTCTACAATTGCAGTAATTCGCGTGAGTACGCGTTCTGCCGACGGCGTCTGCGCATGCTCAATCAGGGTGCGCATGGCAGCGAGCAAGGGGACACCGGCCGTCAGCATGGCGTCCATCTGAATCAGGACCTGAAGCGTCTCCTTCGGATTCAGCTTGATCCTTGTATCCGCCATCGCGGTCTTGTCGGAATGCTCCTTATGGCGCTGATCCGCATCGCTAGCGATGGTTCCGCCCAAAGACATCTCAGTCTTGGCAGCCTTCTTCTTTTTCTTCAGGGCGGTTAGGCTCATGATTTGCCTCCGGCGCGCAGCGCCTCTTCCAGGGTGGTAATGCCACGATTCACGCGGTCCATGCCATCCGTGAGAAGTGAGTCCATGCCTTCCTCAAGCGCGAGTTTGCGCAGGTCAGCGGATGATGGGTTGGTTGCAATGAGATCCTGGACATCGTCCGTGACCTTCATCACTTCAAAGATTCCGCGACGTCCGTCGTAGCCAGTCTGGCGACAAGCGGCGCATCCCTCGGATGAGAAGTGTGGACCTTCAGACAGGCCCTGTTTGCCGAATTGCTGTAACACTTCAGCGGGGTGATTCACTGGCTTCTTGCACGATTCGCAAAGTTTCCGCACCAATCGTTGGGCCACCACAGCACGCAGGGTGGCAGCCACCAGGAATGGCTCCATGCCCATCTGAATCATGCGCGATGCAGCACCAGGTGCGTCATTGGTGTGCAAAGTGGCGAGCACCAAGTGGCCGGTTAGCGCCGCTTCCACTGCGATTTCAGCAGTCTCATAGTCTCGAATCTCACCAATCATGATCACGTCGGGGTCCTGACGCAGCAATGCTCGCAGACAGAGCTCGAATGTGAGGCCTGCCTTGTGATTGACTTGCGTCTGGTTCACACCCTTAACGGCACGTTCCACCGGGTTCTCAACCGTCGAAACATTGGTTTCCGGGTTCACGATCTCGTCCAGAACGCTGTACAGGGTGGTGGTCTTGCCCGATCCGGTCGGTCCAGTCACCAGCACCATGCCGTGGGGTTGATGAATCGCCTCTTGAATCCATGCGTCGTTATTGCCGTGAAGACCGAGCATATTCAAGGCCAACGCCGACGTATTGCGGTCGAGAATTCGCATCACAGCCTTCTCGCCATTGACGGTCGGCAGTGTGTTGACGCGCAAGTCGACGTCGCGTGAACGATCCTGGTAATGGATACGTCCATCTTGCGGCAAGCGTTTTTCAGCGATGTCACAGCCAGCGGTCACCTTAATGCGTGCGACCAAGGAGTGGCCGATCTCGACACTCAAACGCGCGACTTCATGGAGGCGACCATCGACGCGGTAACGCAGGATGTAAAAGTCGGTGAAGGGTTCGATGTGGATATCCGAAGCACCTTCAATGATCGCGTTCATGACGATCTCGTTGAAACGATCCTCAGCGCTGACCGATTCCTCGTCGATGGTGGATTCACCGGTGCCACCGCTCGTTGCGATGGCGCGCTGGATGTTATCCAGGCCATTGTTGATCGCTTGTGGAGTGGCAACCGTAGTGATTACCGACAAGCCGGTGTACTTACGCACCACATCCGCTGCGTAGACGTCGGCCGGGTCCTTCAGCGAGACCGCGATAGTGTCGCCCAGGCGCAAGTACGGAAGGATTCCGTGAACGCGCAGTTCGGCGAAAGGCACATCACATTCCAGTGCTACATCGAGCACACCTTCGCGTGAAGGATCAACGTACGGCAAGCCATGTTGCATGGCCAAGGCGCGCGCCAACTGCTCTTCGGTGATGTGATTCTCTTCGACCAGAACCTGACCCAAATAGGTGTCTGGGCGCTCTTGGGCGGTGGCTACGGCCTTTTCGAGACTCTCTTGATCAAGGAAATGAAGCTCGACCAGGACCTCGCCAAGACGCATGCCAAGCTCGGCTTCGAGGATGGAATCTTCTGCTCCATCCGGGAACAGCAGCATGTCATAGAGATTGAAAGCCCGACGCACCGCCAGTAGCGGGGGGGTCGGATTCGAGATCATGACCTGCTTGCCTTCGAAGCGCGCGCGTCGTAATCCATCGAGCAGTAGGGCTAGGCCACCGGAATCAATATTGGTGACGTCGCCGCCGTCTACATGATCGATATCATGCTCCAAGACCTGCTCCCACAGGTTTTGAATGTCCTCGCTGCGCGATCGGTTTACGACCGCAGGCAGCGATAGGTCGGAGGATTTGTTTAGGGTTTCCACGATGGGTGTAGTGGAAAAGCCCGCGGATGGATCAGGCGTCTTCCTGACCGTCGGCGAGATCTTCTTGGATGCGCTCTTCGACGTAAGCCAAGAGCAGTTCAGCAGCGCGTTGATCTGGACGTTCACGCAGGGCCATTTTCAATGCGGTGCGGGCTTGGCCGTAACGCTCGAAGTGGATGTCGATCTTGGCTTGCAACACGTGGCCGCGCCAACCGCGCACACCGAGTGCGACTTTCGAAAGCTGGTAATCAGCCTGCTCGTAACGGTTCTGGGACCACAGCACACGGCTCATGCCGAGACGCACGTCCATGTCCAGAGGCTTGGTGTCGATCAAGAAGCGGTACAGGTTCGCTGCTGATTCCAAGTCACCCTTGGCTTCCGCGGCTTGTGCCGAGCTGACCAATGGATCTTGGCCGGCTGGGTTCTTGCCGATGACCAGTTCGATGGAGCTCGGAGTTGGAGTGTTCGGGTCGATCTCCAGTGCCTTGCGGTAAGACTCTCCAGCAGCTTCCAAGTCACCTTCGGAAAGGAGGAGGTCGCCTGCCAGCGCCCACGAGGAGGCGTGATTCGGGTCTTCCATCATGACACGATGAACGAAGTCCTTGGCTTCGTCGGTCTGGCCCAACGCGGAGTAGTGAGTCAAGATAGCGCGTGCGAAGACCGGGTCGTTCTCGACGGATTTCCAAGCCGTTTCCAAAGTTGCGGTCGCCTCATCCATGCGGTTGTTCTCAGCCAGTGCGGCTGCGTAGACCATGCTGATCTCTGGGCTTTCCGGTGCCACGGCTGCTGCACGTTCGGCGTAGATCAAAGCGGACTTGCCATCGCCGTCGGCGAGATACAAGCGCGCCAAGGCGGCGTGACATGCAACGTCGTTCGGATCCAACTCGCAAGCTTCGGTGAGGTACTCACGTGCTTCCTCGACGAGGTTCTTCTCCAGGGCACGGAATGCGAAGGTGCGCAGGATGCTACCGCGGGCTTCTTGCCAATCACCAGTTTCACCCGGCTTCTCAAGTTGCTTCCTCGCGCCGTTCTGGCTGACTGTATGCGAGTCTCGTGCGCTAAGGTCTTGCTTGCCTTCGTAGTCGCGGGGACCCATGACGGAGCAGCTAGCTCCACATAGGGCAATCAAAAGCAGTCGGTGGATGTGAATCATTTGCTTTCCTCGTTCTGACGTTGCTCGTCCAGGAAGCGCACAGCATCTTTCAGCTCTACGTTGTCCTCGAGTTGGGCGTGAATCTCGCGGCGACAGTGCATCGCCAGGGCGTTCAGGTCAGTGTCTGCAGGCATGGCTTGCAAACCCCATTCGGCTTTCGCCAGAGCAGCTTGGGTATCGCCAGCTGCAAGTGCGGTAGCGGCCTCGGCGTAGGCTTTGCGTGCGATACTCGGACGCAAGTAGCCGTGGTGGGAGGCAGCCAGGGTTGCGCGAGCTGCATCGACGCGCATGCGGTAGTCGTCGGAACGCTGAGCCAAGCCGGCATCATCGACGATGTGTGGGGTGAGCAGCACGATGATCTCACTCTTCATTTCGACTTCCTTTTGCGAGCTGAACAAGTCGCCCAAGTAAGGAATGGAGCCAAGCAGCGGCACCTGGTCGACCTCGGTCACTTGACCGGTCTCGATCAGACCGCCGATCACGACGGTGTTGCCTTCGCGCACCAAGATGTTGGTCTTGACCTCGGTGGTGGTCTCTTCAGGAAGACCCAGCGAGTTGATGAAGCCATCGGACTTCTTCGGGTAGACCTCCATGCGAACGTAACCGTCGTCGGTCACGAAGGGGCGGAACACCAAGGAAGTACCGACTTCCAAGAAGGACACTGATTGCAGCGTTCCGGTCTCGGTGACGGTGGTGGTGATGTATGGAAGCTTGCGACCTACCAGCAGTTCCGCAGCGTGACGGTTGACCGTCAGGATCTGCGGGTTCGACAACACGGTAGTGTTTGAAACACTTTCGAGCGCCGACACGAACATGCCGATCTGGTTGCGCAAGATGCCGAAGTGCAGGCCGTCGTTGGCGCTTTCAGTGAAGCCGCGTTGCGACAAGCCACCGAGCCAACCTTGCAGTGGGGCACCTTCGGTGGTGCCGGTCGAGATGCCGTCGGTGAGACCAGTGACGCCACCCATGGCTTGGAAGTCGATGCCGCCAAAGGCACTGAAGTCGACACCCAACTGGAACTCGTCGGAGAGTGCAACCGACAGAATGGTCGCTTCGACCAGAATCTGAGTCGGTGGGATATCAATCTGATCGAGCAAGTCTTGGACCTTCTCGACGCTCGATTCGCTGGCGTAGAGCACGATCATCTCTTGCGAGGCTTCTTCGTTACCACCGAGATCCGAAAGCGCATCAATCCCCTTTTGTGGTTCCATTCCCGAAATCATGCGTTCCGCGCCTGACAACAGCGGCTGCAACATAGCCATCGCTTCTTTCGCACGAATGTGATTGAGGCGAATAACGGTGGGGAGGAACTTCGAAGCGGATGATGCGCCAGGAATGGCTGCTGGCACTGGCTTGATCATGATGAACTTGCCGTCGACCTCATACATGAAGCCGTTTGCCGCGAGCAGTTTGGTCAAGGCGTCTTGGACCGGAGCGTTGAAGAAGTTCATGGTCACGCTGCCCATCACGTCGGGGCCGTAGACCAAGTTCAGCTCATAGTTGGTGCTGAACAGTTCTAGAATCTCTCCCAGGTCTTCATCTTGAAAATTGACTGTAATACCTGCTGCGTCAGCTTCTAGATGCTGAAAAGGAATCGGCACGGGCGCTGTAGCTTCCGTGGCCGGATCTTGCCCTGTGGGGGTTTCTTCTTGGGCCGCCGCAGGAGTCGCAGCAACCATTGCGACGATCAATGGGATTGCCGTTAGGAATCGAGGTTTGTTCATTTGGTCAGGCTCCTTCTTGCATCCGGTTCAAAAGACCCGGAGCAGAAATCCTCAGGAAGTGGGTCTCGCCGGAATAGCGAATCTCAACTTCGCGCGGATTAATCGCACTGACTTCATATCGGATGGTTTCGCTACCAACCTGAACATCGATTGTCTCACCGACGGTAACTTTGGTGCCGCTGATCTTCGCGTAACGGGATTTGCCCATGATTGCGGTGGTCGTAAGCTTCAAGCGGAGGTCCTCAAAGGCGATTGAGGCTTCTACGGTAGTCTGTGGTGGAGGCAGATCTTCGGCCACAGGGGTCGTCGGAGTAGTCTCTGTGGCGACTTCCGTCTCCGACAGACCGCCTTCCTCAATTTCGGTTTCGAACGGAACGATTTCTTCAATAATTCCTTCGTGAACCCGACGCTGCAGCGCGTTTGGCCAGATTTCCATGCGTTTTACCGCTTGGTCATAACCGGTAATCGAAGTGGAGGTCGTGCCGGTGGTGATCCGGCGCACCAATGGACCTGCAGGTGCAGGACCAGCGCCGCCAGCAGCACCAGGGATCGGCATGGCATTGACACTTGCTGCAGCACGTTCTGTGGCACTGGTGTCCGACTTGCCGAACAGGTTTTTGCCCCAAGTCATTGCAGTGGCAAGCGCCATGATGACCAGGATCGTGACTTTCTTCTTTTGCGCTTTGGCTTGCGCTTTGTTCATGGCTTTAGCCATTGTTGTTACCTCCTGGAATTTCGATCAGGTCAATGCCTGGAGGCATGGCTGGGATCAGGACCACAGCCGCGATGCGCACTGCACCGCCACCGGAGCCGCGATATTCCATCGACGGCATGATGTAGGACAACTTCTCGAATCGCACGAAGTGTTGCCCTTGCTCCAGTTGGTCGACCAGCTTCACCAAGTTGGTGTAGCGACCTTCGCCGGTGAGCACGAAGCGCACCTCGGTGTCGCCTTCCAGACCAGGCTTCTGCTGAATGCGTACGGTGCAGCCCAGTTGTTCTGCGGATGAGTGAATCCGCTTCTGTACCAGGTGGGGGTTCAAGTCGGTAGCCAGGTCCGCGAGCTCGTTTTCGGCGACGGGCAAGAAATCCTCCCACATGTCGCGCAAGGAATCACGTTGGCTAGGCAACTGACTGTTCTTGGACTGGACGGTCTTGGCGTTCTCCTGACGTTGAATGTAGGAGGTGCGATCGTTCATGGTGGGTCGCATTTGCACTCCCCAGATCACACTGGGAATCAACAAGAACCCGGCCATAAAGACCAATCGGTAGCGAGAGATGCTCATCGTTGACCTCCGGAAAGGTGCATGACCGGCTTATCGAAGCCAGGCAACAGCAATGGGCCGCGCAGATGAATGGTGGCCCGCACAGTGTCCTTCATGTCAAGAACCAGTTCGGTGTCGCCACCGATGTAGGCGTCTTCGAAACCGGTGTATTCCACTAGGCGGTCCGGCAAGTCGATCAAATTGGTATCGCCACGTACGAGCGCGGTGATGGTCAGGTGAATCTCAGCGGACTCGATCTTCTTCAGACCTTTACGCTTGACGTCCTGCTCCCATTCAATCTTCTCGATCTGCACGTACTTACCGACGGCACTGGAGAGTTCCGCCAGTAAACCACCGATGGTGGGCATGCGTAAGTGATCGGCAAGTGGATCCAAGCGGCTGACGTAACTGTTCATCTCCTTGTACAAGGAGCGCAGCTCGATGCCGGCTTGGGTTTCCGAGGCGTTCGGAGCCTCGGATTGTTCGGCAATGCTGCGTTGATGATTGGCCTCAAGCGCCATCGCGCCACCGCCAACCAAACAAAGCACTGCGAAGGCACCCAAAATCGCCAAGCGCTTGGGGGTGCGTCGGCGTTCCAAGTGAGCCTCGTAAGCCTCAACAGGTAGGAAGTCGGCTGTTCTCATACGTAACCCCTGATGGCAAGGCCGAGAGGGATGCACCACAAGTGCTCCTCGGCGAGGACGGCTTCTGGCGCTTTGATGCCAAGAGCCGTGAATGGTTTGGCGACCTCAGTCGGCAGGTTCAGCGCGTTCTGCAACGCGTTCTCCACTTCCGGTAGGGCCGCGCCGAAACCGGCGAGTTGCAAGTTATGCAGCTTGGCTCCACGGTGTCGGTTGGCGAAGTGGCGCAGACATGCACGCACTTCTTGTGCCAGCGCTTCCGATTCCATGCGCAAGGTGTGCATCAGTTCAGCAGCATGACCGACGGCCTTCTTGTTCAGTGCTGAGATGGTTTCGGCTGTGACCTTGACCTGTTGCTCCTGCTCTTCTTCCATGCCATTCAGCATGTCGGCAAGAGCGGCTGGATCGGACTCGTCGAATTTTGACAGCGAGGCTTCTAGAGTCTTCAGCAGCCGTTCACCAGTGAGCTGCATGGGCTTCATGAAGCGAAGTTCGCCACCAAGCATGATGCCGAAGATCGAATGATTGAAGCCGAGATGAAGGAAGCCCCATGGAGCTTCAACCTCAGTTTGCATGGCCTGCATGGTGCGGGCCAATGGGAAGGCAGAGACTTCCAGGCTGGCTGGCTGCACGCGCAAGGTTTCAAGCGCGGTGCTGCAGCGACGCAGTTCCGATTGGCCAACAGCCAACAGCAACAGCTCTTCGCGCACGTTCTGGGCGCCAGCTTCATCTTCCTCGCCGAGCGGCATGTAACGGTAAGTCACGCCTTCGGCATCGGTGATGGAACGTAGGGCGGTTTCCTTCAGGGTCTGCTGCATACGTCCGCGGTTATGCGGATCCACAGGGACCAAGGACACGGCCACGTTCTCGCCGGAAATGCTGACGAGGGCATCCTTGCCGCGCAGCTTTGCATCCTTCATGCGGGGTAGCAGGGCTTCTACTGCCGTCATGTGGCGTGAGGTACCGCTGCCGTTGACGGTTTCCGCCGCGCGTACGGACCAGCCACCTGGACCGCCCTTCAGCTGTAGGACGCGTGTATCCAATGCGCCGAAATGAACGGCGATTGGTGAGTTTCGGGTGATGAACTTCACAGGACTTTGCTTCTTTCGAAGTGCCCATTCCATCGGCAATCCGTTGGATTTCCCTTAATGCGCACGTTTTTGATTACCAGGATGTTGCCACCAGGCACATAAAGATGAAGGCTCCAGCGGCGATGAGGGCGATGGGGGGACGTTTTTGGAAGGGATCGCTCATAGGTCGTAAACTGCTTCGCCATCAGGAGATGCCTTCGTGCTGTTGATGCGGAAGGTGCCCGTTGCTGCCCAGTAGATCCAGCCAGTGGAATCATCTGGCCCGTTGATATCACTACCCGGAGGCACGATGGTCACGGTTGCTAGGCCGTTGTAAGGGTTAGTCGGCAGTTTTTCGTTCAGATAGGGACCGAAGGGATAGCCGACGGCGCCTTGGGCTGCGGTATTGCCGTCGATATCACTCCACATGCGCAGCTGATTGGAGAACACCGAACTGCTCCAGGATCCACCAATGGGATCATGACCGGGCATTTCTTCCTGGTGTTGGAAGGCATAGAAGTCCACAGCGGTGCGGACTCGAGCAAGCATTGAGCGGGTTGCCGCGACTTCCGCGTCGGCAACAGTACCTTGGAAGGCTGGCACCGCCATGCTCGCTAACATGAGCAAAATGGCAGCGGCGACCACGATCTCGATGAGCGTGAAGCCTTGTTTCTGGAGTGGTTGAGATTTCATGGCAGCTGGAGGGATGGGCCTCCAGTGCCATTTGCGTCATCTTATGCCAAGACTTGAAGCAATTCTTAGGGCAAGAACTTCTTGGCCTGCTTGATCTTCACCGGCAGATATTCCTCAATCACGAAATTGAGGCCCCATTTGGCAAATGCCTGCTGTTCTGCGCGTACGCCCATGGTCAGCATTTGCTTCAAAGCTTTCTTCCATTTGGGGTAGGACTGGAAGAATGGGTCGTTCTTCAGCGCGTCTTTTGCACGCTTGATGTCGACGGGTAAGAGTGGGTGGGTGGCATCCTCAAGACCGAAATCAATGATGTCCTGTGGGGTCACCCCAAGATAGGTGGCCGTAGGTACACAGAAGCGCTTGTTGACATGTGCGGCTTGTCCGGAGCCTACCTTTAGCGTGCGGTAGATATTGCAGATGCCGTAAGGGTCGCAATCGACGAAGGCGTAGACCGGCAACTTCAGGCCCTCGGCCAGACGTCGCACGAAGCGGCGGGTTGCGCGGGTTGGCACACCACCCATTTCCACCAGGATGCAGTTGGCGGTGCGCCAATAGCGGTGGTGGTTGAGGCGCTGGAACATACCGCCAGTTTCAATGGCAATGATGAACTCGGCCGTGGTTTCAAAGCCTAGATGGTCGACTGAAGAGGGCACTGTATAGGCCCCAGATCCCATGGCAGCGCAATCGGAGCGGATTTCAGCGCCGGTTTCCGGGTCGCGGTCGATGACCGTTAACGCACCCACCACCGAGCCACCATGTTCTTCCGGCACGAAGCGCAGGATCTCACGGGTCACATCCTTGACCGAGAACATGCCTTCGATGTCGTCGAGCACGGTATCGGATTCGCGTTGCTCGTTGAACTTGGCCTCGCCCCAGTTCTTCGACACGTAATAGGCTTCTCGTTTGGTGGCGAAGTCGTCATCACCGACCATGTCCTGGGCGAGTGACATCAAACGCAAGGTCTGCGCGAATGTCTTCACCGAGTTCACATCGAGGGTGCGGGTCTTCATGTTTCCCTTCAACTCAAAGAAGCCTTTCTTCGGGTCGTAGGTCACGTTTGCAAGGTTTCGCTGCGGCATGCTCATTTGCGGCAAGCGGCCCTTCTTCGCCTCGGTGAGCACCTCGGTCGCCACCTCCTCGATCGAGATCAAGGCGACCGATTTGAGGTCCTTCTTGCCGATCTTCTCGGCGGGACCAACGGTGCGCTTCTTCGCGTCTTTTTTTGCCACGGTTTTCTTGGTGGTTTTCTTCACCACTTTCTTCGTGACCTTCTTAGCCACCTTCTTCACAACTTTCTTTTTGGCAGCCATCGTTAGATCTTGCGCGTGGTTTCCATGGTTTCACGAAGCGCCTCGACGACTTCCTCGCGTTCTTCAATGCTGATGTTCAGGATCTCCTGAAGGCCAATGCCGACATGCGGCAGGTACTTCTCGATGTAACTCCGTTTCTGGAATTCCGAAGCCACCTTCTTGCCTTTGCGGATATGCACGCCCAGTTTGCGCCCGGCTTCCTGCAAGGCCAACTTGACCTCTTTGAGGATCTCCGGGTACGGCGCGATTGCCTCTTTCGCTTCCGACGTGAAGGGCACCCACACACTTGCCATGTGGATCAAGATCACCGCCGATCCAACCGGCAAAGCGCCTTTGGACTGGCTCAAACCGTAGTTCTTCCACGAAGTCTGCATGACTGACTTGGTGAAGCCGCAGCCAGATAGTTGAAACAGCAAGGGCACACGGTTGGCGAAGCGTAACACGCGAATGGTGTCGTCGGCGTTGCCGAGCAAGTCTTCGGTATCGGTGGTGCGCTTGCGCTTGGTCTTCTTGATGCGGCCTTTGGCATCGACATCAAGTTGATCGCCGCCGGGCTTGCCCCAAGCGATACCCACTTCAATCTGGAAGGGGTTGCCACGATAGACCGCGGGTGGGCGGGTCGATACCGAGTAGAAATCAGCATCGCATTCCTTGCGCAAGCCTTCCAGGATGCGCTTCTCGCCGATCGGTGACAGGCACGTGGTGGGGGGCGATGAGATCTTGGTCTTCTGGATTGCGCGATAAAGCTTATTGGCTTCTTCGCGGGCGATGCGCGTGGGATAGGAGCGTTCGCCGAGACCCGCTTCCTTGATGATCTCCTTGGCGACCTTCGGCCCAACGCGACAGAACTCCTCTTGCAGGAAACCGCTCAACCAACGCGAGTTGGTGTTGCGCAACATCTTCATCAACTCACCAAGTTCCACGCCATAGGGGTGTGGCTTGATCTCGTCGGCGCGCTCCGGCACATCTTTGACCGCGCGCTCATAAACGCGATGCTCCTCCATGGTTGGGGGCTGGTAGCGAATCTCAGCATGAGGATTGGAGACCGCCGTCTGCTTGATGTAATCATCAACGGAACGCAGGCCACGCTTATAAGAGGCTTCGATATCGATCTCGAAGCGCGTGCCTTGCTTGCGATGCCATTCGGCACACTCCTCATCCTTGGTGATCAGCGCCTTGTTCTTGGTGAGATCCATCTGCATCTCAAAGGCGTGCATCTTGCCGCGCTTGGTCTTTGACCAGATGCGTGGACCCTTGCCGCAAGTCATCTGGCCATACAAGCCGGCGGCGGAGATCCCAATGCCCTGCTGGCCGCGCGATTGTCGCCGGCTGTGGAATTTGGAGCCATAAAGCAGCTTGCCGAAGATATTCGGAATCTGCGCACGCACGATTCCAGGGCCGTTGTCCTCGATCGCCACCCGGTAGCGGTCT
This sequence comes from Planctomycetota bacterium, assembly GCA_024229395.1. Taxonomy (GTDB): domain Bacteria; phylum Planctomycetota; class UBA1135; order UBA1135; family UBA1135. Next base: position 47,642 of record JAAESM010000062.1, read on the forward strand.
TCCTCGAGCTGGTGGATTTCGACAATGATTTCCGGCAGGATGCCCGCTTCTTCACAGGCATCGAGCGAATTATCAACGGCCTCCTTGATGGTGGTCAGGAGCGCTTTACTGGAATTATCGAAGCCGAGCAGGTGCCGGTTCTTGGCGAAAAACTCGGAAACCGAGATCTCGCGCTGAGACTTCGCCATTTGTTCGGCGGTTAGGTGTGCCTTTTTTGCCACGCGGAAAGTTTGCCGATGTCGCGGGCGGATTTCCACTATTTGAGGTCTCTCGAACCCAATGCCGTCTTTTGTGCGCTGCATTTCAGCATTAAGTGATGTGGCCCCATGCCGTTAATGAGGGTACTGCTGACAAAAAATTGGAGGTATATGGCGTGAAAAGGGTGAAATTATGACGGATTTGGACAAAAGCGATATCCCTTGCAACAGGAAAGCGAAGTCCTAGCCGATAAAAAAGCAGCTTCCTGAGCCCCTCGCTGCCAAGCACCCCAATGAATACCTCTCACACGCCTCCTTCGGAACCCTCCACCGACGCCCCGGCCCCAGTCACCAAATACGAAGCTGAAATTGACCAGTGGCGTCACCTGGTTTGGTACGTCGTTAACCGGATCAAGCCTCGTTTACCCGTAAGCGTCTCTGAAGACGAGCTGTTCGCAGCGGGCATGTACGGCCTGATGCGGGCTGCGCGCTCCTACGACGCCAGCCGCGGCGCAGGCTTCAAGACCTACGCTTACCACCGAATCCGCGGTTCCATCCTCGACGACCTGCGTCGTCTGGACTTCTTGCCGCGCTCCATGCGCGATAAGGCACGCGCCAACGGCACCGAGCCGCCTTCGATGGTGGCCATCCCGACCGACGAGGACGGGCATGAAAGCTTGGCAGCGCAGGCGATCTCGCAGAAAGCCGAGGCGGAGGATATCCATCAACTGCTGCACAGGGCGATTGATGATTTGCCCGACAAGATGCGCATCGTCATGTCGCTGTACTACCGCGAGGGGATCAAGATGCGCGACATCGGCGAGCGCCTGGCCCTCACCGAATCCCGCGTCAGCCAAATCCATTCCAACGCGGTGACTCGTTTGCGCCGCTCGATGCGCAGCGCCAACGGCGAGGTCTGAGCCGCTCGAGCCGCACCAGGAAGTCTTGGCGGAATCTCAGCAGCTTAGACGGTAGGATGGTTTCATGCGGCTACCTGCCGTCCTACCAGCTTTAATTGTCCTCTTCGGTCTCAGCGATAGCATTATCGCGGAGACCGCTGTTTGTTTTCAGGAACCTGCGCCGCAGGCCTTGCCGACCACGTTACCAACGCAGAGTCCAAGGCTGTTGTCCTATGTGATGGACATCACGCTTGCCGAAGACGGCAAGACCATCCGCGGTGAACTTCAGGTCGTATGGAACAACACCACCGATAGCCCAACCAGTGAATTGCTGTGGCATGTCTACAACAACGCGTGGGCGGACCGCGATTCCTTGTGGCTGCATGAAGCACGTCGGCATGGCGATACCAAGCAGCCAGCCGAATGGGGTGGCACCGAAGTCTCCAACGTGCGCTTGTTGTCGGTGCTTGGTGCCGATTCGAGCCCGGGTGCAGCAGAGGGTGAAGGAGCTATTCAGGCCACTCAACTGGCTGCCGGGCAGGACCTGCAATGGCAATATGTACCGCAACCTGGTGCTCCGCTGGACCGCACCGTTGCCAAAGTCGAGCTGCCGTCGCCGGTTCCACCAGGAGGCAGTGTCTCGATGCGCCTTGATTTCGTCGCCACCATGCCACGTGCCTTCCGACGTAATGGTTGGGGCAGCGATGGCTTTGTGCATGCAGCACAGTGGTTCCCTAAGTTGGGTGTGTTCGAGAAACTCGATGGTGCAATGCAGTGGAACTGCCCGCCGTATCGTTACCTGACCGAGTTCTATGCCGACTTCGCCAACTTTGAAGTCAATCTGACTTTCCCCGAGCGTTACTTGGGCAAGGTGGTCGCCACCGGTTCGATTATTGGCGGTGAAGGCCGGTCCAACCAAGATGGCACGGTGACTTATTACACCGTGGCCGAAGATGTCCATGACTACGCGTGGACTGCCGACCCCGACGCCGAGCTGATCGAACGCGATTTCCTGCCCGAGATGTATCGCGATGAAGAAGAGGAGCAGCGTGTCGCTACCGCTTTAGGTCGTAGCGTGGAAGAAGTGCAGCCCACGCCAACCAAGATGATCCTGCTGTTACAGCCGGAGCATGCCTCATTGGCCGAACGTTACTTCGATTCCCTCGGCAAGTCTATCTACTACTTCGGCCTTTGGTATGGCAGTTATCCATACGCCACCATCTCTTGCGTGGACCCCGCCAATGACGCCCGACGTGTCGGCGGCATGGAGTATCCGCGCTTGATCACCGGCGGCGGCAACTTGGGTGTCGCCGAACGCACCTTGCGCCCGCAAGGCGTGACCGTGCATGAGTTCGGTCATCAGTTCTGGTACGGCTTGGTCGGCAACGATGAGTTCCGCCATGCATGGATGGATGAAGGCTTCAATACCTTCAGTACGCAACGCATCAAAGCCTTGGCTTTTCCAAAACAGTTGGATACCTACAAGGTCTTTGGCGATGAGTACTACGGACGCGCGCCGCTGAAGCAGCCCACCTTTGAGAAAGGTGACTTCCGCGCCATGCTCGGCATGCAACGTTGGGAGACTCCCGATGTGCGCAGCATCCCTGCCATGTCCTATGAGTTGCGCCACCGTGACAGCCTGCAGGAGTTTCTGGCCGAGCTGCCGCCGATCACCTATTTCCCGCAGGTTACCTCAGATGCAGTCCTATCCGAACGCGAGAAGTTCCTGAACCCTTGGCAGCAACCGTTGGAGCATCCGACCATGGATCTGGTCGATAGTGGCTTGCGCCGGGTCAATGCTTATTACCGCCCCGCAATGACCTTGGAGACGATGGCACGCTTGATGGGGGAGCCGCGTTGGACGCGTTTGATGCGCGCTTATCACGAGCGTTGGCGCTTCGGTCACCCAAGCCCATCCGACTTCACCGATGTGGTCAAGGAGTATGGCGGCGATACCGTCTTGCGCGGAGTCAACGGCGAGGTGCGGATCGATTGGGCTGAGTTCTGGCAGCATGCATACCACGGCAACGATCAACTCGACTACGAGGTACATCGTTTGAATAATGAAGCGCTGGCGGCATCGGAAGAATCCAATGCACCGCGCTACAGCGTGAGTTTTGCCATCAGCCGACGCTCGTCCTTCGCGGTACCAGTGGAAGTGCGCGTGACTTGGAAGGACGGCAGCCAAAGCGACTTGGTTTGGGCCGGCGATGATTGGGTTTGGGAATACTCCTGGCCGGATTCATCGCAACCTGCAGTGCGCGTGGAAGTGGATCCACGTCGGCGTTTGATGTTGGACCGCAACTGGCTCAACAACGTCAAAGAGGCGGAACCCAGTCACGAACGCGGTTTGGATTACGCCGTGCAGGTCATGGTGTGGGCGCAACAAGTGTTGCACTACTACGGAGGGAACGGATGAGCAAAGAGACTTCTCCTCTTATGGCACCGCAGCCGGAACCCTATGTGCCGACCACGATGGTGGTCGACGCCTTCCCGGTCGACGACGCTCCTGGTCCATCGCAACACAACAACAGCGCCAACGAGGAATCCATTGCTGGCGTTTTGATCGGCGGTATTGCCTTGGCTTTGGCGCGCCCGCGCATCTTGATCGCCCTTATTTCGTTGTCGTTGCTAATGCCTTTGGTGGTGGCTTTACCTGCTTTCCAAAGTGCCGATGCACACATCGCCGAGGTTCAACCCGTTCCTGGCGGCAGCGACATCCAACTGCCGCAAGTCGCACCCTCTTGGGTGTTCTCCGAATGGCAGCGCAATGCTCCGGGTGAGTTGGAATTGGCAGTGCAAGCCTTGCCAGCCCTATTGTTGCTGGCCAGTTTGCTGAACCTACTGATCTCGGCCGGTTGGATGAAGGTAGCCGTGCGTGATCAACGCGATCACTCCTTGCGCTTGTTCCTGCAAGGCGGCGGTCGTTACTTCTTCCCATTCTTCCGCACCTGGCTGATCGGCTTGCCGTTCTTCGCCTTGATCACGTGGATCTATTGGGGCGCCCCGGCAGAGTGGGTGTTCGAGAAGTTGTTGCCTGAAGGCGACCCTGGTCTCGCGGCCAGCGAACGCACCGGACGTTGGTTGGAAACCATCCGGTCGGTTCTCTATCTGATCAGCCTATGGAAGATGGAGATCATCCTCGACTTGGCGCGCGCCTCGCTGGTGGTCGGCCAACGCAGCTCCGCCTTCCTGGCCTTATTCCGCGGCATCGGTTTCTTCCTGCGTACGCCATTCCCGGTGTTTGGCATGTTGCTGCTCGCCTTCGCCCTGGAATTGCTGTGGGTCGGTGGTGTGGAAGCACTCCGGCGCGGTCTCGATTGGCCGCTGTGGGTGCTGCTGCTGCTGCTGCCGCTTGGCAGACATGTGATGCGCGGCGCTCGTTATATCGCCATGGCGCGTTACTATGCAATGCGTACCAACGACGGCGTTGGTGCCACTGAAGAAGACAGTCCGCCTGAAATCCCGGAAATGGCCTTCTAGTCCCGCTGAATCGATTCGCCCCTGACCCGACATGAAACTCGTCCTAGTTCCACTGCTCGCCCTTTCTTCGATCGCCGCCATTTTCTCACCGGCACAAGAACCTTTTTTGCGGGAGATTCCCAAGACTCATTACACCGGTGATTTTGCGGTCGGCTGCCAAGCTTGGACTTTCAATCGCTTCACGGCTGCGGAGGCTGTGCAGATGACCGCAGCGGCAGGTGGTAAGGTCATCGAATTCTTCCCAGGTCAAAAGTTCTCCAAAGATTATGGTGACCTCAAGTTCGATCACAACCTCAGCGACAAGCATCGCAATGAAATGCGCAAGATTCTTGGCAACAACGGTGTGATCGCAATCAACTACGGCGTGGTCGGCGTGCCGAATGATGAAGCCGAAGCGCGCAAGATCTTCGAGTTCGCCAAGGACATGGGCTTCCGTTCGATCACCACCGAATCGACTGGCTCGATCGACGTCATCGAGAAGCTGGTCAAGGAGACTGGCGTCGGCGTTGGTTTCCATAACCACCCACGGCGCCCTAAGGACCCGAACTACAAGGTCTGGGACCCGAACTACATCCTTGCGTTGGTCAAGGATCGCGATCCACGGATTGGCGCTTGTGCTGATACCGGCCACTGGACCCGCTCCGGCATCAAGCCAGTCGATGCCTTGAAGATTCTCGATGGTCGCGTGATCAGCCTGCACATGAAGGATCTCAGTTCCTTCGGTGAAGTCAGTGCCCATGACCAGGTGTTCGGCACCGGCCACTCCGACATCCCTGCGGTGTTGGATGAACTCAAGCGTCAGGGTTTTGCCGGCAACATCTCGATCGAGTACGAGTACAACTGGGATAACTCGATCACCGATGTGGCGCAGTGCGTCGGCTTCATTCGCGGTTACGGCGTCCAGCACTAAGTCGGAGTAGCTTTGCTGAACTTCATCGGCTACTTCCTAATGGCCTTCTCGGTGGCGATGGCCGTGGGGAATTGGATCACCTTGATCAAGCGGCCACCTGGCGAGAAAATCGCCACGGTGATTTTCGTGATGGGTGGCGTGGCAGGATTCTTCGGCGCGCTTTTTCACACCACTTTGGCGTGGCAATGGGGATTTGCTTTCCTGGCTTTCGATCCCGGATGCTTCCTGATGGTTGGCGGAATCCCGCTGCTGTTCCGCTGGATGGTGGAACGCAAGCTGTTCAACAAGAGTTGAAATCCTAGTCCTGGCCGTAGGACTCCGGCGCAAAGCCGAAAGCCAAGAAGTACGGCTTCTCGCCATTTTGGGGCGGATGCTGCAACTCGACCAAGTCATCCCATAAGGTGTCGAGGCGCTCCCGCAACAACGCGCGGCTTTCTTCATTCAAGAACAGCGTCATGAAGCCGGTCAAATATTTCCGCGTGGCATCCATTGGATCCTCTTCATCCAAAGCCGTATCGATGCGTCCCATGAGCCTGCGCAGTCCAGTCATGGCGATTTGCCGACGCACTGCTTGCCACTCCTCGTTGTCTTGCTGGTCGAGGAAAATGTCTTCGCTCTCAGTGATGTAGGTGACCGCACCGTTTTCCTTCTGCTTCTTGGTGACTAAGCCACAATCCTCAAGAATCTTCAAGTGGTAGTAGAGGGCGTGACGCTCCAATCCCATATGTTCCTGCAGGGGCTTTGGGGCCACCGGAGCCAAAATCGTGACCAGATGCCACACCGTCTGGCGGACGGGCGAGGCCGATCAATATCCTGGTTGTCATGATATGGATCCGCGCTTCGTGGATTGGCAGAACGGCGACCTGCACCTACTTGCGGATTCACCTTGCCTCAACAGCGGAGCGACCAACCTCCTGCCCCCCGGCCTGATGGATGACCTTGATGGCAACGCGCGCGTGATCGGAAGTCAGGTGGACCTTGTTTGTTACGAATCCAATTTGACGGTGCAGCCTTCGATGGTGGCCACTTCGATGATCACCGAGGTCGTCAGCAAAATCAGTGTGTTCAATGCACAACCTGGTGAACCGGTCCACATGATCTATAGCTTTGCCGGCTTGGGCAGCGGTCCGGCTGTGCCGCAACTAGGTGGTCTGCAACTCGACATCTTGGCGCCGGTCACCTTGTTCCGCTCGGTCAATGCCAATGCTTCCGGTCACGCCGTGGCCAGTTTCACGGTGCCAGCGAATGCACCCTTGATCTCTGTCTATCTGCAAGCAGCAATGCGACGTGGTGCAGGCGGTTCCGCATCTGTGGCTACCAATACCGTCAGCCAGGCCATCTATCTGAAGCCGTGAATCAGGGCTTGCGACCGTCACAAGGTCGCCGCGCCAATTTAGACTTGCAGCATGAGTTTCTGTAGGTGGTGGACATGGATGATCGCTCTGTTGGCCTTGGGTTGCGCTGATTCGAAACCGCCGAGTGCGGCCTCGCAGCAATCCGCCGCCGCTATGGAGGCGGCAATGTCTCAAGAGCCGCAACTGCCGCAAGCGGAGCGGCCAAATGTGGTCATCATCTTCACCGATGACCAAGGCTATGGCGATCTGTCTTGTTACGGGCATGCCTCCATCCGCACGCCGAACATCGATCGTTTGGCAGAGCAAGGTGCACGTCTGACTGATTTCTACGTGGCGGCTTCAGTGTGCACGCCATCCCGCGCAGCCTTGTTAACGGGCTGTTACCCCAAACGCGTCGGCATGCATGAGCGTGTCGTCTTGCCGCCTGATGACCATGGCTTGCACCCTAACGAGATCACACTGGCCGACCTATTGAAGGCACAAGGTTATGCAACAGGGATCTTCGGTAAGTGGCATCTTGGGCACCGGCCCGGCCTGCTGCCGTTGGATCAGGGTTTCGACCATTGGTATGGCGTGCCCTATTCCAACGACATGGCGCAGTACCATCGCGAGCGGGATAGTAGTTATCGATTCCGTTTGCCCTTGATGGTCGACCACGAGATCGTGTCCTGGGAGCCGGATCAACGCTATCTCACCAAGCGCTACACCGAGGCCGCCGTCGACTTCATCGGAGCCAACAAGGAAAATCCATTCTTCGTCTATTTGCCGCATTCGATGCCGCATATACCACTTTACGCTTCGGCAAGATTCAAGGATCAAAGTGCCCATGGCCTCTATGGCGACGTCATCGAGGAGATCGATTGGAGTGTCGGTCAAGTGATGGAGGCCTTAGAGGAACATGGTTTGACCGACAATACTTTGGTGATCTTCACGTCGGATAATGGACCTTGGCTACCGCAGGGCAAGAATGGTGGCACGGCCGGTCCATTACGAGGCGGCAAGGGCACCAATTGGGAAGGCGGCCAGCGCGTGCCATGCGTGATGCGTTATCCCACAGTGATCCCTGCGGGATCGGTGCTCGAAGAAATGACCAGCGCGTTGGATATCTTGCCTACGGTTGCCGCACTGGTGGGTGTGGAGTTATCTGCTGAAATTCAAATCGATGGGCATGACGTCATGCCGTTGTGGATGGGGGAGTCACCGCAGGAGTTGCAGGGGCGCCCATTCCTTTACTACAGCAATCGCAACGCCAGTTTGGTGGGGATCCGCCGTGGGCCGTGGAAGCTTAGGATCGACGAGGGTGAACTCTACAACTTGCGCGAGGACATTGGCGAAACCACCGACTTGGCAAGTGAGCATGAAGTGCTGGTGCAGGAACTGAAAAAAATAGCACAGGTCATGGATGCGGAAATCACCGCAAATGCACGGCCTGTGCTGAAGGTCGAGGAGCGCTTGTTCGATCCGCGCAGACCTTAGGAAACCGTTCCTAGCTCTCGAAGAGGCGACTGATGCCGCCGAGCAAGGAGCCTTCACCTTTTTGCGAACCGCCACCTTGTGGGGCTGCGGCAAGGACACGGCCGGCAAGGCGGGAGAACGGCAAGCTTTGCAGCCAAACGGTGCCATGGCCACGCAAGGTGGCTAGGAAAATGCCTTCGCCGCCGAATAGCATCGACTTCAATCCACCGGAACGCTCGATGTCGTAATCCAGGCCAGGAGTGAAGGCGGCGATACACCCGGTATCAATGCGCAGAGATTCTCCATTCAGCTCCTTACGCACGATGGTTCCACCGGCATGAATGAAGGCAAGGCCGTCGCCACGCAGGCGCTGCAGGATGAAACCTTCACCACCGAACAAACCGGCGCCGAAGCGCTTATGGAAAGCGATGCCCACTTCGGTGCCATAGGCCGCAGCGAGGAAGGCATCTTTCTGACACAACAACTCGCCGCCCATGGCGTTCATATCGATCGGAATGATCTTGCCCGGGTAGGGTGCAGCGAAAGTCACATTGCTCTTCTGCTGAGCGAAGTTCGTGAAGTGCGTCATGAAGATCGATTCACCGGTCAGCACGCGTTTGCCGGCATCCATGACCTTGCCGAAGAAGCCGGTATCGGGCTTGGAACCATCGCCCATCCGAGCTTCGAAATCGATTCCATCTTCCATCCAGTTCATGGAACCTGCTTCGGCAATGACGACTTCGCCGGGATCCAGTTCGATCTCGACGGTCTGCATATCATCACCATGGATGATGTAGTCAACTTCGTGGCATTTCATGTTGTTGTTGTAGCATTCGGGTTGTGGTTGCACCACTGTTTGTCGGGCTGGGGGAGGCTGGAATCGCGGGCTGCGCTCCGCCGCAGCAGGAGCGTCAACGCGGGCCCGTCCAGCTCGGGCAGAGACCCGCGCAACGACCCACAAACAAACAACAACCTACTCAACCACAGCCTCAAAAGGCACCTTCACGATGACGGTATCACCCTTGCCGTCGGCGTCGGTGATGCTCTGGATGGTCCATAGATCCAAACCATTGTCACCATCACAAACGCTGCCGCTGTAATCGCCCCAGGAAGTGCCGGAGGTGGCGCCTTTGCCTTCGCCAAGTGAAACGATCTCGCGCAGTTGACCGGCTGGATCGCTGGCCATGCGGAATGCAAGGCGTGGGCTGATGAACATGTCACTGCCGGTCTCTTGGAAGCCGACCAACACATCGAGGTTCTTGTTCACAGCCAATGTTGTTTGGATGTAACTACGCTCGGGATGGCTGATCACACCAGTCTGGACAATCGCGCCATCGAGCTTGATCTGATGCCATTGCACTGCAGCGCGGCCATCGATGTTGACGGTTTGCGAGAACCATAAGAAGCCACCTTGTTGGTAAAGGACTTTCGGGTTGCGGTCGCCAGAAGCAGTCTTCTGCTCCGTTCCTTTTTGTGGCGATTGCGGCGGCCAACCGACATTCTTCAGGCCATGCTCTGTGGAACCCACCAGCACAACCTGCGGGTTGCCATTCTTGTCGGCGGTGACTTTCTTGACCGTGAAATGAGTTTGGGAAAGAGCGAAGAAATACAGGTCCTCGCTGTCGTCCAAGGTGTGGACTGGGTGCCCAAGGCTGCCAGAAAAGTGATAGGCCGTTGCTGGCTTGCCGGTAATCACTTCATCCATGCGCAGCACGAAAGTACGTTCCTCACCACCAGGGAAGCTGTAACCGATCCACTTCTTGCTGTGGCCGATGCCGCCGCCGTCGACGCCACCCGGTGCAGGCACCGGATAAGTATTCCACGCACCGGTGGGATCGCTCGTTTCTGAAACCGAAATATTCACCGGCTTCAACTTGGCTTCATCCCATGGATTCCATAGATCAAAACCAAACACCTTGCGATGCGGATCGAAGAACAACTTCGGATCAATACCGCCATTAAAACTGGCCTGCCCAACGCCCTGCACGAACGCACCCCTCTTGTCATAAATAATCAATCCATGATTCGTGCCATGCAGCACATAACCACCGCCGACGGCAATCTGTGGATCAACCTGACGATTGCCATCCATCGATCCATCAAAAGCCAAATAACCGGCCACCTCGCGCGGATTGCCACCCTGCTTGCGTTCCTTCGCCTTACCTTCCTTATTGAAGGTCACATTGCGGATTGGCTTGATGACCTCGCTGCGCACGAAGGATTCCTGAGCGATTAGATCACTTCCAACGAAGGAGGCAGTCAAGAGCGTGAGCAGCATGATGGCGGGAGGTTTCATGAAGGAGAAAGCATAGCGGTGGCCTTGGTCTTGCGTGAACACGGGCCCGCCCAGCTCGGGCAGACAGCCACAGATGACGGAACAGGAAGGCCGGATCATCGGAAGCCCCCTTGACTCCGGCAGAAATCCACACAACCCCCGAATGAGAGCAACCTCGCTGCTAGAATCACCGCCACTATGAGCGAAATCCTCAAAGGAGCAGCTGTGATCGGCCAATCTGGCGGTCCAACCGTCGTGATCAACCAATCCCTCGTCGGCTTCATCGAAGCCGCCGTCGAAGCCGACGCCATCACCAAGGTCTATGGCGCACGCCACGGCATCGCCGGCATGATGAAGGGCGACCTGGTAGACCTCGGCGCTGAAGACAAGGTGACTCTGGATGCTATCGCCAATGTCCCGGCCGCAGCATTGGGTTCGGTGCGCATGAAGCCGGTCGCCGAGGATATTGCCGTGGCAATCGAGACGTTCAAGAAGTTTGATATTCGTTACTTCTTCTACATCGGCGGCAACGATACGGCCGAAACCGCCAACATCATGGAGCAGCAGACCCGCGCGATGGGCTACGAGATGCGCTGCTTCCATATCCCCAAGACCATCGACAATGACTTGAAGGTCACCGACCATTGCCCAGGTTATGGTTCGGCCGCGCGTTTCGTGGCGCATGCTTTCCAGGGCGACGACCGCGACAACCGCAGCTTGCCGGGAGTGAAAATCAATGTGGTCATGGGGCGGCATGCCGGTTGGTTGACCGCGGCTTCCGCACTCGGTCGTCGTAATGAAACCGATGGCCCTCACCTGATCTACCTGCCCGAGCGCGTCTTCGATCCGAAGGCGTTCGTGCAGCAAGTCGAAGAGGTCTACAACCGTCTTGGTCGTTGCATCGTTGCGGTTTCCGAAGGCATCCACAACGAAGCCGGCGATCCATTCCTGCAGGTCTATGCAGAGATGGCCGGTAGCGCCATGGCTGGCATGAAGGACAGCCACGGCAACGTGCAGCTTAGTGGCACCGGTGCACTTGGTGATTCCCTCGCCAATCTGGTCAAGGAACACATGGGCGGGATTCGCGTGCGTGCCGATACCTTCGGTTATCTGCAACGCAGCTTCCCGGCCGATGCCTCGCCAATCGATCGCATCGAGGCACGTGAAGTGGGGCGCCGCGCGGTCGAAGCAGCCACGTCGGGGGAATTCACCTCCGGGTCGGTGGCGCTGAAGCGTGAAGAGGGCAGTGACTACCGATGCACCACCTTCATCACGCCGTTGGATACGGTGGCCAAGTACACCAAAGACATGCCGGAGGACTTCCTAGGCAAGTCCGAGGGTATCACGCAGGCGTTCCTGGATTATGCGTTGCCACTGACTGGCGGCATCGAGCCAATGACCGACCTAGCGATGATTCAAGAATAGGAACCGTACTCGTGGCTTTTGGACAGCCGCTGACCTCCCTTCACGCAAACTCCTTATTGACTCCACGTGAAACTCCTGGGGCGTGGCGAGAATCCGCTCACCTGCAAAAGCAGACCCGAAACTAAACAAATGATCCTCACCCTTCTACTTCTTCAGGGCCCAACCCTCGCGCCGGCAGACCTCACAGGTCTCATCCCAGGCGACCCGGGCGAAAAGACCATCAACATCGGTGGTCGCTTCATGGAAGACTTCACTTTCATCTCTGGTGGCGAAGACACCGCAACGGCACTCGGCACAACCTTCGACGATGGTGTCGAGACGCGTCGCGCACGTTTGCGCGTATTCGGCAACTTGGCTGAGAACGTGGCCTACAAGATGGAATACGATTGGGCAGGCGGCACTGGTTCGCTTAAAGATGCCTACTTGAAGTTCAACACTGAAAGCGTCGGCAACATCCTCATCGGTCATCAGTATGAGCCGATGGGGCTAGAGCAACAGACTTCCAGTCGATTCCTCACATTCCTCGAGCGTTCTTCGCTGACCGACGCCTTCATGCCTGAGCGTAACGCCGGTATCAGTCTTTGGAACAGCAACGACACGGTCACGCTTTCGGCAGGTTGGTTCCGCGACACCGATAGCCAAGGCAAGTCTGGCGACGAGTCCACTGCCTTCACCGGTCGCGTGGTCTACCGTCCCTACATCGAGAACAAGGGTGAGCGGCTGCTGCACTTCGGCTTGTCAGCCTCGCAGCGCAACACCGAAGGTGGCGTGGATTACGATGCCCGCCCGGATAATCACCTCATCTCCAAATTCGTCGACACCGGTGCCATCACCGCCGACGATGCCATGTTGGTCGGTTTCGAGGCAGCCATCCAGGAAGGTCCTTTCCACGGCATGTTCGAATACGCCCAGGCCGACGTCAGCGCCACCACCGGCACCGATCCGAGCTTCTCAGGTTGGTCCATTCAAGGTGGCTACTTCTTCACCGGCGAGAGCCGTGGTTACAAGACTGGCCATGCCGTGTTCGACCGCGTCAAACCAAACCACAACGCCTTGGGTCAAGATGGCGGCATGGGTGCATGGGAAATCGCAGCACGCATCTCCAACCTCGATCTCACCGAGGTAGCTGCTGTAACCGATGAGCTGGATACGATGACCCTTGCCTTGAACTGGTACGTCAACCCCAACACCCGTTTCATGTTTGACGTGACCCAGGCAGATATGGATAGCTTGGATTCGACCACCATCATCGCGATGCGTGTCGCCTTCGACTTCTAGGCGATTCGAGGACCGGAACCAAACAGGACTTAGCTGGGGGAAGCGAAATGCCTTCCCCAGATTTTTCGTGGCTTTGGGCCGGCATGTGTCCCTAGACTCCGAGAATGTGCCGCCTCCGCCCAATCCTCCTCTTGTTTCTGCTCTTGGAGGCGTTTTCTTGCAGTGATTCGCGGCCACAGCCGAGCAATGCTCCCGGAGAGCTGGAATCCACCCCCAATCTGGTGGTCATTTTCGTCGATGACCTGGGTTTTGGCGACTTGGGATGCACCGGTGGGGACTTTCGCACGCCCAATATCGATCGCCTGGCAACCGAGGGTGCCTTTTTCACCGATTTCAGTGTGGCGCAGCCGGTCTGCTCCGCCTCGCGCGCGGCGCTTCTGACGGGATGTTACCCAAACCGGCTTGGCATTCACGGGGCGCTCGGTCCAAGCAACAACCACGGCCTGGATCCGGATGAGACCACACTTGCTGAGATGCTGAAGGAGCAAGGTTATGCCACGGCGGTGTTCGGCAAGTGGCATCTAGGTCTGCAGCCGGAGGTCTTGCCCACGCGCCAGGGCTTCGATCACTTTGCCGGCATCCCGTACTCGAATGACATGTGGCCGCAACATCCGGAAAGCGATGCTTATCCGCCGTTGCCGTTGTTCGAGCAAGAAGAGATCGTCGAACATGATCCAGACCAACGCAAGTTCACGCGTGGCTTTGCGCAACGCGGTGTCGAGTTCATCCAGCAAAGCGTGACGGAGGAGAAACCGTTCTTCCTGTACTTGCCGCAACCGATGCCACATGTGCCGTTGTTCGTGTCGGAAGAATTCGAAGGACATAGCGGCAAGGGGCTTTACGGCGACGTCGTCGAGGAGATCGATGCCGCGGTCGGCATGATCTTGACGACCTTGGATGAGTTGAAGATTGCCGACAACACCATGGTGATCTTCGCCAGTGATAACGGGCCATGGCTTTCTTATGGTGACCATGCCGGTTCTACCGGTGGATTGCGCGAGGGCAAAGGCACCGTGTTTGAGGGGGGCGTGCGTGAACCCTTGCTGATGCGTTGGCCGAATGGGATTCCCGCCGGGCGCGTGATTCGTGAACCCGCGATGGCGATCGATATCTTGCCGACCATTGCAACTTTTGCGCACGCCAAACTTCCCGAACGGACGATTGATGGACGCGACATCAGCGCGTTGTTGACGGGGGCCTCCGAAAGCCTGGACCCGAATCACCAGTACTACTATTGGTACAATCGCAATGAGTTGCACGCCATGCGTTCGGGGCGATGGAAGCTCCATTTTCCGCATGGTTATCGCACCATGAATGGTTGTGAACTTGGCAGTGGTGGCATGCCAGGAAAGTACGACTACTCCGCCAAGACAGGCTTGGAACTCTACGACCTGGCCACTGATCCAAAGGAGCAGCACGATGTCGCGGCAGAGTACCCGCGCGTGGTCCGAGAGTTGACCTCTTATGCCAAAGTCATGCGCCAACGCCTTGGCGACCGATTGCAGGATATGACCGGTTCAGAAATCCGCGAACCTCGTAAATTCAGCAGCGATTAGGCCATTGAGGGTAGTCCCGCAGCGCGCGGATTTTCGTATATCATCGAAGTTACGAAAAATGATGAGTTCCAACGACAGCCGCGACTGCACTACAGAAGAACTGACTAGCCAAGGATTCCGATGCCTTGAGGTGCAGGACTATTCCGGCGCCCTTGAGGTCGCCGCACAGTTGGAGGACCGTCGGTACACCGCGGCTTTTGAGATCGGCGCCTTGGCCCATGCTGGTCAGGATCAACTCGAACAGGCGGTGGAGTTATTGGAGCGGGGAGTGGAAGCTGCTCCAGATGTTTGGTTGCTGTGGCAACTTCTCGGCAACTACCGATCGGACTTGGATCGATTTGATGACGCCACCCAAGCTTATGAACATGCTTTGCAATGCACCGATGTCTCCAAGCCTTCGGTGTATCTGAACCAAGCCATCTTGTTCGGGCGCCTTGGTCAATACAAACAAGCTTTGGCTTTGCTCGATCAAGCAGAAACTCAAGCCGATAGCGATAGTGTTCGCGCGCAAGTCGAGGCTAGCCGTGGGTGGATGCACTGGAAGTCCGGTACGCCCAAAGAAGTGGTAGTTGAAAAGGCCATCGCAGATTTGGATCGTTTTGCCGACGGCCGTGAGTTCTTCCAATTGATCCGTAACGTCAACGCCGTGACCTCATCCTCCCAACACAGCGTGCCCTCCTTGGCTTGGCGCGAGTCCGCTGGAATGCCCTGAAGGTACTTATCGGTGAGGATGCCTTGGCACATTGGCGAGAAGGCAATGTGCCAAGGCCAAGTTCCTCGACCGTCTCGAGTAGTCCATCTTCGATCCAACGATCGAACATGTTGTAGCGCGGCTGATGGATCAAGCATGGCGTACCCATCTCCTTCAAGATGCGATCCGCCTGGCGGGTCTCTTGCGGTGAGTAGGTGGAGATGCCAGCGTAGAGCGCCTTGCCACTGCGCACGATCTAATCCAAGGCACCCATGGTTTCTTCCATAGGTGTATCAGGGTCGGGGCGGTGGCTGTAGAAGATGTCGACATAGTCCAAGCCCAAGCGCTTCAGGCTTTGATCACAACTGGCGATCAAATACTTGCGCGACCCCCATTCGCCGTAGGGCCCTTCCCACATCTCATAACCAGCCTTGCTGGAGATGATCAACTCATCACGATGCGCCTTGAAATCGGTGGCGAGAACCTGCCCAAAGTAGGACTCGGCACTGCCTGGGGGTGTGCCATAGTTGTTCGCCAGGTCGAAGTGGGTAATCCCCAGATCAAAGGCACAGTACAGGATCTCGCGAGTTTCATCACCAAGCCGGTCGCGCTCGAAGTTATACCAAAGGCCAAGCGAGACGGCAGGTAGTTTCAAGCCACTGCGGCCGCAGCGCTGATATAGCATGTGGTCGTAGCGCGTTGGGCTGGCGCGAAATTCCATCCAGCTATCCGGCGTTTAGCGGTCGCCGCTGCGGCGCATCGCACCGCCACCCGATGGCCCGGATTGGTTCGGCCCACTGCTGCCGGAATCGCTGCTACCTCCCGTGGTGCCATGCGTGCCGCCGTCGCCGACGATCTCGATGGTGCCATCCTCGATCAATTTCTTCACCGGTGGGTGCTCAGAAGCCTTAGCTGTAATCTGGCCAGTCTTGCCGGGGCCAAGGCGCAGGACCTTGCCGCCGGGCAATGGAATCTTCAGGGGGCGGGGGGTCTTGTTGTGGATGTCCATGGCAAGTGCAGCATACCTGCCCTTCGATTAGACTGCAGACCCCTTCGATGGGATTTCATCTGCTCACACACTTTCTTTCATCATGCTGGGTTCACTTCTTCTTGCATTCCCATTCGTCGCCGCGCAAGCGCCGCCGACGAACCCCGCGCCCGTTGTCGATCAGGCCGAAGCCAAAGTCCAAACACCAGCGCAAGAATTGGCGGATTTGGATCAGCGCTACTATGGGTCGGAGCTGGCATTCGATGAGAAGTTGAAGACCTTCGAAATCGAATACCAGAAACTGGCCGACAAGTACCAAGGGCAGGAAACCGGTCTGCGTGCCGAGTTGGTCATGCTGCAGAATTGCTGGTACCTGGATGCGGCCGAACGCACTGGCGTCGCCAAGGGCAAGGTCGAGCATATCTTGAAGCTCTATGCTGCCAGCCCTTTTTTGGGTTTGATTACCAAGCCAATCCGCTACTTGATCCCGAAGCCCGAGCAAGATGCCTTGTTGCAGCGGATTGCCAATGGGAACCAGCACGATGCGGTCAAGGCTGCAGTCCTGTTTGCGCGCGCGCGTGCCGCCAAGGGCGAGAATCGCACCAAGATGTTCGAGCTTTTGACTAAGAAGTACGGCAAGCTCAAGCATCTTTACTCCAGCTACGCCGATCTAGCCCACGCCCACCTCAACCCGCACAAGGCCGAAGACCTCAAGGTCGGAAAGGCCGCGCCGGAAATCGTTGGCATGGGGCTCGATGGCAAGCCCATGAGGTTGTCCGACTACCGCGGCAAGGTCGTGGTGCTGGACTTCTGGGGGGATTGGTGAGGCCCTTGCCGGGGTATGTACCCACACGAGCGGTCGCTCGTCAAGAAGTACGCAGATGCACCATTCGCCATCGTCGGCGTCAACAGCGATGATGACTTGAACAAGATTCGAGCCATCTGCAAGGAAAAGGAACTCAGTTGGCCATCCTTCTTTGATGGCGGTGGCACCGATGGCCCGATCTCCACGCAATGGGGCGTGCGCGGTTGGCCGACCGTCTATGTGCTCGATCACGAAGGCGTGATCCGTTCCACGCGGGGCCGCGGCGATGCGCTCGACAAAATCCTTGAAGAACTGATCCCCAAGGCGATTGCTGCTTCGGTGGATCAATAGTTCGCTGCGCCAGGCGGGCTGGGTCCCGCTCGGTTTCTTCCTCTTCCACGTGGCAGTATCGAAAGGCTTCGGTGCCTATCTGATCCTGCCATGGTTGGACATCCCCATGCACTTCCTCGGCGGGGTGGCGATTGGCTATTTCTTTCGCGCTAGCTTGCGCAACCCTGCCGCCGCCGACGTCCTCGGCGAACTCACTCCTTTCGCGCAGAAACTGCTGTTGATTGCGGCCGTGGCGGCCACCACAGCAGTGTGGGAATTCGCCGAATGGACAACCGATTCATTCGGTCTCACCCAGTCCCAATTGGGATTGGAGGACACCTTGTTGGACATGCTGTTAGGCATTGGTGGCGGTCTATGCATAGTGATAGAATTCCGCCATGGTTCCGCATAACGAGTTTCACCAATTCCGCCCGCACCCTTGGCATGGATTGTCCGTCGGCAAGGATGCGCCAACCTTGGTGCATGCGTTCATCGAGATCACACCATTCGACTTGGTGAAGTATGAGATTGATAAGGAATCTGGCTTCTTGCGCGTGGACCGCCCGCAACGCACCTCGTCATTGCCACCCGGTCTATACGGGTTCGTTCCTCGTACCTACTGCGGCAAGCGAGTCCAGGCCTTAATGCCGGAGGCCACCCAAGGTGACCATGACCCACTCGATATCTGTGTGATTAGCGAGCGCCCGATCGGTCGCGCTGAAACGCTGCTCAATGCGCGCGTCGTTGGTGGCTTGCCTATGCTCGATGATGGCGAAGCCGATGACAAGATCATCGCCATCCTGGATTGCGATCACCAGTGGGGTCACCTGCGCGATCTGAGTGATCTTCCGGACATTCTCGTGGAGCGCTTGGTGCATTATTTCAACACCTATAAGTGGGCACCGGGCAAGGAGTCGACGGTGAGCATCGGCAAGCCATATGGCCGCGAGCATGCGGAGCTGGTGGTTCGTGCCGCAATGGATGATTACGCTGAAGCCTTCCCTGCCAGCATGCATGAAGGCGACAAGGTCCGTTACTAGACTGCCTACTTAAGGCCACCACTCGAACTGGAGCTGAGCTAGCTCTACAGCGCCTTGCGTGGTGGCAGTACGGCGTTGGACACCAGGAAGCCTGTGACCAATGCGGTTGCGGTCATCAACACGCGCACCATCGCTTGCATGCCTTCGAGTACGTCGCCGTTGGCTAGGTCGCCCAAGGAAAGAAAGCCGGTCGCACCTGGAACCAGGATCAGGATTCCAGGCAGGCGCACGATCAAGGAAGGGCGATCCTTCCAGCGCGCGAACACATTGGAGAACACGCCGGCGATCAAGGCGCCGATGAAGATGCTCGCTTCCAAGCCTAAGTCAGCGACGCCCAACTGGAAGGCCAGGTAGGGCAGCATGACTGCGGCAACGGTCCATGGCAGGTCGCGCCGTGCGGCCTTGAACAGGATTCCCAAGCCCAACCCGGCGACCAACAAGGCAATGGGTTCCACCCAAACCGGCAGCGCCGATGGAGTGAATCCGGCACTCGGATCCACGCCCCAGAAGGAGGTGATTTGTTGACCGAACATCACACCCATGGTCAGCATGAGGAAGGTCACCATCGCCCCGGCCAGACGCGCAACGCCGGAAGCAGGATGGCCGAGCGCCAACTCGGTGGCGCCGATGGCAATGCTGAAGCCAGGAACCAAGACGATGATGCCGGCGAGAGTAGCGATGTCGGAAGAGGCACCCATGGTTCCCGCCAACGACAACGCAGTGACACTGACCAACAAGGCACCCAGGGGTTCGAACAAGCGACCGATCGTCTCATTGGCCGCGGCCCACAAATACAACAAGCCCAAGATACTGCCGGTCGCTGCCGACAACAGCATCTCTGCGGCACCACCTCCGAAGAAGGTGGATGCCATGGCCGACGTCGAACCGAAGCATGCGAAGGTCAACCACTTCTTATAAGGGGGTGGATCGTTGGTGATTTCATCGACGCGTTGCGCGCCATCCACCAAGCTCACCGTGCCAGCCCATACGTCGTTGAACAAGCGATCCAACTGCGACAACTTGGAGAGATCCAAGTCCTTGTTGTAGACCCGTTGCAGGCGCGCAAAACCACGCTCACCTGGCAGGTCATAGGAATAGAATATCGCCGATGGCGTACTGAAGAAGCTACCCTTCAAGCCCAGTTCCTTGGACAGGAATAACAGCACCTCATCAAGACGATTTGCAGGCGTTCCATAACGCTGCAATGCCGCACCAAGCTTCGCCACGAAGGCGATGGCTTGCTGATTGCGGTCGTGTTCTTGTTCCGGAGTCACTGTTTTAAGGGAGGGCTGATGCCTTGGGAACCGGGCATTGTAGTGCTGGAATCCAATAGGGGAACCCTAGTCTTTAGAGACCAATTTTGCCCGGCGCTCGCAGGCCACTAGACTAGTCGACGTGGCCCAGAAACCCACCTACCGCGAACTCACGCCCGCCTCATTGATCGGCGGGATTTGCGTCGGCGCGCTGCTCAATATGGGCATCTGCTTCGCCGGCCTTCAAATCGGCTTCACCATCGTTGGCAGCACCGTTGCCGCGGTAATCGGCTTCGGCATCCTGCGCGGCATCTTGCGCAAGGGCTCGATCCTGGAGGTGAACATCTTCCAGACCGTGGCCAGCTCGGTGAACACGGTCAATGCTGGAGTGATCTTCACGGTGCCGGTGTTGTTCCTTCTTGGCTTCGAGGAGGACATTAACTACACCGCCTTGCTGTTAGCCGCGGTGGCTGGATCGGCGCTGGGGGTGATGCTGATCATTCCGCTGCGCAAGCAGATCATCGATTTCGAGCGGCTGCGTTTTCCCGAAGGCACGGCGGTGGCCACCATCCTGCGATCCCCCGGTGCCGGTGTAGAGAAGTCGCGCTTGTTGATCGGCGGCATCTTGGTTTCGGCCTTCACCATCGTGATGGTCAAGCAGGAGGTCTGGGGCGAGACGGTTGACCTTGGCGAAGTCATGGGCGTGCCCGCCACCTTCAACCTGATCTTGGCGGTCAGCCTGCTTAGTCTTGGCGCGGGTTTCCTTGCTGGGCGTGGCGGTCTGGTGGTGTTGTATGGAACGCTGTTGAACTACTGGATCTTGATTCCAGCAGCCTTGCTACTCGGTTGGTTGCCTGATGATGTCGGCAGCACGGAAGAGATGGTGGTCGATGTATCGAGCCTGACCTCGCTGGAATATGGTGCCGCGGCTGAGACCTTCTTCGCTAAGTTCAGTCACTTCACATCGCGCCATGTCGGTATCGGCATGATTCTTGGTGGTGCGCTTGCGGGCATCATGTTGGCAGCGCCTGCATTGAAGGCGGCGTTGGCCAGCTTGAAGCAAGGCGGCGGTGAAGGCGGCGAGAACGAAGAGGTCTCGCTCAATGTCCTCAAGATCGGTTCCACCTTCGGTTTGTTGTTGTTGTTATTCGCGACCAAACTTGCCGGTGGCGACGGCGTCAGTTGGGGCCAGGCGGTGATGGTGATGATCGCCGCCGGCGTGTGGCTGTGGGTTGCGGGCTTGGTGGTGGCACAAACCACCGGACGCACCGACTGGTCACCGCTTTCTGGATTGGCTTTGATCGCGATTGCCATCATGATGGGCATCCTTGGAACCGATAGCGGTTCGATCGTGCCAGCCGTGACGGTCGGTGCAGCGATTTGCGTGGCCACTTCCATGTGCGCCGACATGATGGCGGACCTGAAAACCGGTTATCTGGTCGGAAGCCGACCGGCCAAACAACAAGTCGCGCAGATCCTCACATGTTGGATCGGGCCGGCAATCGCCGTGGCTACGGTGGTGTTGCTTTGGAAGGCTTACGGCTTTGGTCCTGATCAAGCAGGTGTGTTGTACGAACGCGCGCACACAGCCGGTGGCGCCACCTTGGAAGCCTTCGAAGCTGGCGGCGGCACCGAAGTCAACCTGCCCGACGGCGTCCCGAAACTCGGCGCACCGCAAGCTGGTGCGCTCGAATCGGCGATCAAGATCGTGCAATCGGGCGATGTGCCTCTGGGTAAATACATCGCAGGTGCACTCATCGGCATCATCGCATCTTTGTTGATCTCGCCGGGCATCGGCGTGATGGTCGGCCTTTCCTTGTATCTGCCCTTCGAATACATGGCCGTGTTCGGCATCGGCGGCATCATCGCCTTGCTGCTGGCGCGTTGGAAGGGCGCGCATTGGACCGAAGACAAAGGAGTGCCGGTGGCGGCCGGCCTGATCGTCGGTGATGCACTGGTCAACATCGTCTATGCCATCAAGGATGTGGCGCAATCGCTGTAGGGGGAATAAGCATGAAATACATCGCACAACTACTCTTCATCGGCGGCTTCTGCGTCGCAACGATCGGTGGCGCGGGTTTCTCCGATCCGCTCGAACCGAATGCCTTGATAATGTTCATCGGTGGCTTGGTGCTGGTCCTGATCGGCGGCATCATGCTGCGTCGCGCCGCCCACGCCGAGGCTCATGAGAAGGTCTCAGATGGCCTCAGTGAAGAAGGACTTGCCAACTCGATCAAACGCATCGCCGACGATGTACGCAGCTTGGTCAGCGACGCCTCCAGCTTGGATGGCAAGCAGCTATGCACGCGCATTGATGCGATCCTGCAAGGGCCGTTCTTTGATGTGGGTAGTCGCAACGA
>JAAESM010000063.1 GCA_024229395.1 Planctomycetota bacterium
AAAGATGCGAGAGGGAATGCGTGAGCTCTTCACTAGCGGTGGAGGCCGCGAGGGCATGCGTGAGAAAATCGAAAAGATGAGAGAAGACATGGAAGGTGACGTGCTGGGTGTTTTGACCAGCGATCAAAAGAAGAAATTTGAAGAAATGAAGGGCGAGAAGTTCGAGATGCCCGAAGGTGCGTTTGGTCGCGGCGGCCAAAGCGGTCGCGGTGGATTCGGCGGACGTGGTGGCGGAGAACAAGGCGGTCGCGGTGGACGCGGTGGCGGAGAACAAGGCGGTCGCGGTGGACGCGGTGGCGGAGAGCGTCAACGTCCAGAAGTCGAGTGATTCGTCTCTTCCTACTGTACCTAAAAATCGGTCTTCGGCGAAACGCTCCGCCGTTCCGACAGGGGCAGGTTCCTCAGGATCCTGCCCCGTTTTTATGCGCGTTCAATGACGCAATCCTTCAAACTGCCTCAACCATTGATTCACAGCAAGCCACCAACAGTTCACCCCGCATGACTGACAAGCTCCAAAAACTGCGACGACTCAGGGTAGTACTGGCCCCTCCCATTCATAGACGACATCAACAACGCTGAAGCACCTGCAGTGGCATGGCCAAATTGAAGCCAGGCAGCAGCGAAACAATGCAATGCAGTCTGCCGCGAGCAAGCAGATGGGGTCTCGCCGCTATTCCACGACTCAAGCCATGCG
>JAAESM010000064.1 GCA_024229395.1 Planctomycetota bacterium
GAGGCAATGCTTGGCGGGAAGCCGCCGCAAGATCCACTCGTCGGCACCTCCGTCGATCAGTACAGCATCAAGCGGGTAATCGGTGAGGGCGGCATGGGCGTGGTGTACGAAGCCCTGCAGCAGTCGCCCCGCCGCACGGTCGCGCTCAAGATGATGAAACGTGGCGTGACTTCCAAGAGTGCCATGCGCCGCTTCGAGTACGAGGCGCAGACCCTTGGCCGTCTTCGCCACGACGGGATTGCGCAGATCTACCAAGCAGGCACCTGGGACGACGGCACCGGAGGCAGGCCGTGGTTTGCGATGGAGTACATCCAAGGCGCCAAGACACTGACGCAATACTGCAAGGACAAGAAACTCGGCACCCGCGAGCGTCTGGACATCTTCAGCAAGGTATGCGCTGCCGTGCAGCATGGTCATGCCAAGGGCATCATCCACCGCGACCTCAAGCCCGGAAACATCCTGGTCACCTCCAGCGGCGTGCCAAAGGTCATCGACTTTGGCGTCGCTCGCAGCACGGACTCTGATCTGGCCGTCACCACGCTGCAGACAGACGTGGGCGCCTTGATCGGCACGCTGCAGTACATGAGCCCGGAGCAGTGCGA
>JAAESM010000065.1 GCA_024229395.1 Planctomycetota bacterium
GGCGGTGTCGCCAAGAACCATTTGATAGGAGCCAATCCCTTTGCGGTGGAGGCCATCTGGTCAACCATGCGGCAGGCTGGTGTCCTCTGTTCGCATCGGACTGCCGTCGATTATGCCCTTTGGGATCTCCTCGGCAGAGAAACTGGAAGGCCCGTCTACGAATTACTCGGTGGTCCGGTGCGTGACCGAATCCGCATCTACTATTACGGCAAGCCACCCAAACAGCAGCTTGAAAATGAAGATGCCTGGAGAGATCTCGGTCGAAAACTGGCGAAGCAACCTGGTGCGGTTGTGAAGGTTGATCCTTGGTTGGTGTTCGAACGATTTGGTGACCGGAAAGTCTGGGAGCACACTGATTATAAGGCTGGCGGAAGAATGCCGACTGAGGAGAACATCGCCTACAACGAAATGGTCTTCCGTTGCCTTCGTGACGGAGCAGGCGACAAAGTGGACCTGATCCACGGTGGCCACGGTCAGTGCAGTGCCGAAGGAGCGATTGCGACCTGCAAGCCACTCGAACCGTATGACCTGCTCTGGATCGAAGAGCCAACGTCACCCACCAGCAGCATGGATGAAATGGCCAGAGTGGCTGCGGCCACCACCGTCCCCATTGCGACAGGCGAGAACCTTCAAGGCCTCGAAGACTTTACCCGTTTGATCGACAAGCGTGCCGCGTCGATTTTCAATCTACCACCGCCCAACGTCGGTGGACTGACAGAAGCCAGAAAGATCGCAACGCTTGCCGAATCGCGGGGCATGCAGATTGCACCTCATTTTTTTAATTATGGCCCTTTGACCTGGGTTGCCATGGCAAGCCTGTGCATGGCAACACCGAATGTATTGATTCTCGAAGCAAATGCATTGCGCGAGACTTCATCCGGCTCCAGAGGTCTCGCTAAGAATAAATTTTTCAAAGAACCAATCGAATTTGATGGCTA
>JAAESM010000066.1 GCA_024229395.1 Planctomycetota bacterium
ACCTCGCGGTTGTTGGCCTGTGTGTCTTCGAGAATTTGGTTCGCCATCTTGGGCGACATGAATCCGATCAACTCGTGGAAGGTCAGCATCTTGTTATTTAAACGTCCAGCTACAGGGCGACAGTGGTCACGGTTATCCCGTTCGCTTTGCTCAGGGATTCCACTTCCTCGCGCTCCAGTAGTATGGTCTTGGAGGACTCGATCGCCAGGACAGCGATCTTGGACGCGGCGCAGGATTCCAAGGTTCGCCGCCCAATGCAAGGAATATCAAAGCGCATATCGTGGTCTTCCTTGGCGACCTTGACCGCCACGGCGCCGCCTTTCGGTCCGGCCAGTTCGCCTCCACGTCGCAGGCAGGCGTCCGTTCCTTCAAACCCTTCAATCGCCAGCACTGTCCCTTCCTTTACAACCACCGTTTGCCCGATCTCAAGTCGCGAAACTTCTTTGGCTAAGCGCCGGCCAAGGGCGATGTCCTCTTGCTGCTGCTCCGTCAACTTGCGGCCAAGTTGGAACTCTGGCCCCGGCATCGCTTGGCCAAGCCATGGAATCGCCTCGATCAACTCCACGTCGCTCTTGGCCAATTCGTCGCCGATCGCGCCAAAGATCGTGTGGGCGTTGCGCTCCTTCAGACGGAAGAGCATCGCGGCTGTCTTCAGGTCTGGCCGAAACTCGAACAGGTTCTTGGGTGCAATCTGTCCCGCCATCACGCAGTGCCGGACGTCACGGCTGCTGAACGCCTTGATCAGCTTGGCCAACTGGCCCACCCGCAGCCAAATTACTTC
>JAAESM010000067.1 GCA_024229395.1 Planctomycetota bacterium
ATTCCCGACATGCGCGCAGGAATAAACGCGCTGACAATACTCAAGGTCGCCAAAGCGCCGCCGACCAAGGGAGTCACGCCGTAGGTCAACTCATTGCTGTAGAAGTTGTTGTCGATGAGCAGGCTGAAGAAGTTGACCGTGAGTTCGCGAGTGCTCAAGTTATAATAGCCATCACCGACCCAGTTGATGTAGCCAGTGGTGCAACTGTAGGTGCAACCGTCTTCGACCAGACCAGGGCCCGCGCCGCCGGGGCCTGGTAGAACCGTGGTGTCATCGAGACTTGAAACAAGGGTCGGCCAGGAAGATCCGGGGGCGACGTAAAAGGTTTCGAAGTCTTCGGTGGTTTGGGCAGCCAGCTTTGCATTGAGCAAAGCGAAGGCAAGGAGGAAGGCAAGGGGTGATAACTGCATGGCGCTCTTTTGATGATAAAGCAAGACTGGAGAATGAGTAAACCTGTCCTCAAACAGCGCTCAGAGTTATCCTATACCTGTCACAGGCAAGGAAACCATGGAGCAGCAGACCATCGACCTGCACATTTCCGACGTCATCATGCCAGGCATGAATGGTTATGACCTAGTGGATCTCGTCGGCCAAAGTTATCCCAACACACGCGTCTTATTGGTGAGTGGATTTGCCGGAAGGGCTGATGGCAATGCCAAGTCAGCCCATACCGCTGCACTCTTGGCGAAACCCTACAGCGCCACTACCTTGCTGCACCGCGTTCACTCTCATCTGTTCGGTTGAGCGGTGGCCGTGCAGCCATCACTGTGCCAAGGCTTCCATCTGCAAGGCGGAGTAGTAGATCATCCACTGCAGGAAGATGGCGAATAGGAGCAATCCCTTGCGTTGCCGTGGGCGACTGTATGCAACCCAAAAGGAACCGAGGAAATCGACCAGTAGCCATAGCATCATGCCGCCCGAGCATAGTTTGAGACCTTTGGAATAATGCATCAGGACCAGGGCATCTTCCGGATTCATTGACGAATAGGGGAACATGATTAACACCCAGGAATTGACGAAGGAGCACCACAGCAAGCCGAAGACAGTCGCTACCAAGGCGGAAGTGCTGAGCGGCATGTGATATTCACTGCGCGCGAAAATCCAGGCGAATCGGAGCCGACGATTCATTCGTCATTCATTTCCGTACGGAAGCTGCCTGGTACGCGAATGTCATCGACCATCTGTTGCACTTCCAACGATGGTGGAGGAGTCAAGCGATAGATCGCTCCAGCTACTCCAAAGTTCAGCAGCATGCCGAGCGCGCCGATACCTTCCGGTGAGATGCCGAACCACCAGTTTTCAGGTGTGGAAGATTCCGGGAAGAGGAACTTGAACCAAAGGATGTAGGCCGATGTGAAGGCGAAGCCGCACATCATTCCGCTCACCGCCGCAATGCCGTTCATGCGTTTACTGAAGATTCCCATGATCAACACTGGGAAGAACGAAGCTGCAGCAAGGCCAAACGCAAAGGCAACGACCTCTGCCACGAATCCTGGTGGGTGAATGCCGAACCAACCGGCGAAACAAACCGCGACGCCGGCGCTGATTCGTGCCGCCCGCAGTTCGCCGCGTTCGGAGATGTCCGGCTTGAAGGAACGCTTCAACAGATCATGGGACACCGCTGTCGACACCACCAACAACAAACCGGCAGCCGTGGAAAGGGCGGCAGCAAGACCGCCAGCAGCAACTAATCCGATGACCCAATTGGGCAGACCAGCGATCTCCGGATTCGCCAGCACCATGATGTCCTTATGCACAGTGAGTTCATTCTTGAGGCCAGAGTCCGGGCCGACGTATTGAATCAGGCCGTCGTTGTTGTGGTCCTCGAAACTCATCAACCCGGTGGTTTCCCATTTGCTGAACCATTCCGGTACGTCCTCGTAAGGTTGGTTGCTGACGGTCTGGATCAGGTTGGCCCGTGCAAAAGCGGCGATTGCTGGCGCGGTGGTATACAGGATGGCGATGAAGAGCAGCGCCCAACCCACACTCTTGCGTGCATCGCGCACTTTGGGAACGGTGTAGAAACGAACGATCACGTGTGGCAGGCCGGCTGTGCCGAGCATCAGAGCCGCAGTGATGAAGAGCACGTCGACGTGAGCGCGGGTGCCGTCGGTGTAGGAAGCGAAGCCGAGTTCGCCGTGCAGGTTGTTGAGCTTCTCGAGCAGTGGGGTGCCGTCGGCAAGCTCGCCGCCGAAGCCGAACATTGGAATCGGGTTGTCCACCATTTGGAAGGACAGGAAGAAGGCCGGCACCAGATAGGCGAAGATCAGCACGCAGTATTGCGCGACTTGGGTGTAGGTGATGCCTTTCATGCCGCCAAGCACGGCATAGAAGAACACGATCGCCATGCCGATCAACACGCCGGTGGTGGTGTCAATCTCAAGAAAGCGCGACAGCACGATGCCCACGCCTTGCATCTGACCACTCACATAGGTGAAGGAGATGAAGATCGCGCAGATCACCGCCGCAACGCGCGCGATCTTTGATTCATAACGGTCGCCGACGAAATCGGGAATGGTGAACTTGCCGAATTTGCGCAGGTACGGCGCGAGCAGCAAGGCCAGTAGCACATAACCGCCGGTCCACCCCATTAGATAGACCGAGCCGTCGTAACCCAAAAAGGAAATCGCGCCTGCCATCGAAATGAAAGACGCAGCGCTCATCCAGTCAGCGGCGGTCGCCATGCCGTTGACAATGGGGTGGACACCTCCGCCGGCAACGTAGAACTCCTTGGTGCTGCTTGCGCGGCTCATCACCGCAACCCCGATGTACAAGGCGAAGGACAGGAAGATCAGCAGCGTGGACCAGGCTTGAACGCTCATGATTGCTCTTCCTCCACGTCGAATTCATGATCGAGCTTATTCATACGCCATGCGTAAAAGAACACGATCACGATGAAGGTCAACATGGAGCCTTGTTGAGCGAACCAAAATCCCAAGGGGAAATGGCTACCTGGCAAGGTGTAGTTGTCCAAGTAATGGTGAAGCAAAATGCCGCAGCCAAAGGACACCGCGCCCCAAATGAACAACAAGCCGAACACGAGTCGGAGGTTGCGATGCCAGTATTCTTCCTGCTTGGACATGCGGGAATATAGCAAGCCGCTACGATGGGGGGCGTGAATGAGGCGCATCTTGTCTCAGTTCAGCTTCATCGCAGTCCCTTTGACCTTCACGCCTTGAAATCCCTTCGGACTTTTTTTCGCCTTTGCTATACCAGCGTGCTCTTACCACTGCTCGGTTGTAGCTCGGCTGCCTCCATCCCTGAAACGGGAGAGCCGTTTCCTGAGTTCGCGCTGGCCAGTCACGATGGCCGGACCATCACCAATGCCGACCTACTCGGCAACACTAGTGTGATTTGGTTCTATCCCAAGGCATCCACGCCTGGCTGAACCAAACAAGGCTGCGGATTCCGTGATGAATACGCAAAATACCAACAAGCAGGCATCAAGGTCTATGGCGTGTCCTTCGACAGCCCCGAAGACAATGCCAAGTTCGCTGCCAAGAATGATTTCCCATTCCCGTTGCTGTCCGACAGCGACCGCAGTTTAGCGCTTGCCCTTGGGTTGGTGGATTCCGCCGACACATGGTGGGCACCGCGAGTGACCTTCATTATTTCCCCCGAAGGGCACATTGATGAAGTCATCGAGACCGACAGCGTGCGTACCCAAGCGAGTGAAATCCTAGCCGCCAAGATCAACGGCTTAAGCGACCAGGACTAGTGCTGCTCTAGCCACAAGAAGCGCAGCTCACCGGCCAAGTACTGACCAAGGTGCTCAGTGTTGTTGGTTTCAATACGCCAGTTCAGATAGGCCTCTTGATGGGCGCGGGTTTGCCAGTCTTCGAGCAACCAGACCTTGTCGTCGTCCTGGTCATTGGTCCAGATCGTGACCTCAAGGCAGCCATCGAAGGCGCGCGTGTCGACCAGGATCTTCTCTAGTTCCACGATGAACTCATCGCGCGTTTCCGGCACCACCGGGAACTCTACGATGATTTGCTCCGCGCCTGGAGCGCCATGGCTATCCGTTAGGTAGAAGGTATTGCTGCAGCTGACGCTGGTGAAAGCGAGAAGAATGGCTAGGGCTAGGAAACGCATTGCGCGAGTCTAACGGAGCGCATGGAGGCACGGCCTTGCGGAAGCTTCAGCTGTGCGCGAACGTCGGAAGAAAGAAAAAAGCTTCACAAATGCACTGCCATTGCATCTAATGAGACTTCCTTGAAACATTCGCGCCAAGTATTCGTGATTCTCCTTGCAGCTTGCGCCCTCGCCGCATGTGGTGGTGGCGGCAGTAGCAGCTCTGGTTCCAGCTCCAGTAAAAGTGCGGCGACCGGCCAGCCGCCAGCCGCATCCTTCTTCGGTGCGGTCGCGGGTCCATATGAACTTCAGTTGGATGCCAGTACCTCTACAGATGCAGAGGATCCGCTGACCGCCTTGTTCGTACGTTGGGATTTCGATGACGATGGCTCCTGGGATAGCGCTTGGTCAAGCGACAAGAGCATACGCTTCGTATTCCCTTCCGCCGGCAGCCACAAGGTGAGTCTTCAAGTACGCGATTCCGACGGCCGCACGGATATCTTCCGTGAAACGGTCTGGGTTTCGAACCTCGGCAACGGCGCGGTGATCTCCTGGGGAAATAATTTCTTCGGCCAGCTCACCTATTCGCCGACCGGCAATGGTTTCGTGCAGGTCGATGGCGGCCCTTCGCATTCCTTGGCGATCACCAATCACGACACGATTTCGGCTTGGGGTTACGACGGCTTCGGTCAGATCTCGCAGGCTCCTACAGGTGGCGGTTTCTTCCAGGTCGCTTGCGGTGGTCTGCACTCGGTGGCTTTACGTCGCGATGGCTCTTTGGTCTCTTGGGGCTACAACTACAGCGGCCAAATCAGTCTCACACCGACAGGCAATGACTTCGTTCAGGTCAGTGCTGGCGAGTTCCATTCGGTCGCCCTACGCGCCGATGGTTCGCTCTATGCTTGGGGCGACGACGAGGCTAACCAGGTCTCAAGCCTTCCTATGGGCAGCGACTTCACCCAGGTCGCGTGCGGCTTCAGTCATTCCGTGGCTTTGCGCGCCGATGGCTCGCTTTATGCCTGGGGCGACGACGGTGGCATCGGTTATGTCCTCTTGACTCCGCCCGATCAAGACTTCATTCAAGTCAGTGCCGGTGAGTTTCATTCCTTGGCCTTGAAATCGGATGGCACCATCGTGTCCTGGGGTGCGGATAATCACGGCCAAGTTCGGAACACCCCGACCAGAGCCGGCTTCGTGCAGATCGATGCCGGTGTGCATCATTCCGTTGCGCTGCACGCCGATGGATCGGTGGTGTCGTGGGGGAGAGATGACAACGGCCAAGTGTCGCAAACCCCAATCGGCACCGGCTTCATGCAAGTAGCGGCTGGAGGTTTCCACTCCATCGCCTTGCAGCGTTAGGCCACAAGGCGTAATAAACCCGAGCGCTTAACCGCGGATCTGCACGTTGCGTGCTGCGGTCGTCTCAAGGATCTGCTGCGCACCGGCAGCGATCGATGCTGGGTCAAGGTTGTGATACTTGTAGATGTCTTCAGGTGTGCCGGACTTGCTGAAGTGATCCACGCACAAGGTCTTCTGCGGTACACCCACAATCGAACCGGCGTTGTCCAACAGACCAGCTTCGCCATCACAAACGGCAAGGATCGGAACGAAACGACCAGCCAGGGCGCGCGCCTCTGGAGTCGAGATCGCGCCATCAGCCAAACCAGCTGGAACCAGCTGTAGATCGCCATTCACACCCAATGCGGCAAGTTGCGCATAACCATCGCGCTCAGCGAAACGACCGAGCAACAAGTCGGCAGAAGTGACCACGATGACATCGGCGAAGATGCCATCAGCGAGCATGGAATCGGACGCCTCCAAGGCTTCTGGTACCAAAGCACCCATTGCCAAGACGGTGACGACGTTGTCCCCAGGAAGATAACCCTGTTCGTTGGAGCGGTCGATCAGTTTGTAGCCACCTGCGAGTACATCTTCACGCACGGCCGCGTGGATTGCATCCATGTCTTGACCGGCGAAACGGGGCTGCGCCTTCAGGCGGTTCTTGAAATCCTTCTGTGGCAAACCGCGCGTGGAGGCACGCACCAACACGCCTTCGCGGTCGACTTGATCGCCTTCCAAGTGACGACGGGTGGCGTCGGCCAGAATCCATTCCATTTCCTTGGCGAAGGCTGGCTCCCAAGTGATCAACGAGGGGAACTGGATATCGGATTTCCACGAGTGTTGCGCGCCTTCCGGAGAAAGCGAAACACCCGACGGCGTGCCGACCAGGATGAACGACGAACGCCAGTAGACGTTGTAGTAGAGCTGATCCAAGGCGCGCTTGATGAAGAAGTCGTAGACCGTCATCAAGGGCAGCAGTGGTACGCCGGAGAAGCGTCCCATTTGGCCAAAGGATCCAGCTGCCGACATGCAGTTGGCCTCGGCGATCTCGAAACGGATGTGACGGGTCCAAGCGCCGGAGTGCTCATAGAGTTCCGGGCGACCACGTTGACTCCAACCGAGTTCGGCTTCCAAGTTGGTATCGACTTCTGGGCCATAGACCTTCTCATCCATGGCGGGGTTGATGTTGGTCGAGGTGCCAACGTCAGGCGACATCGTCAGAGCGAACTCCGACGCACGTTGCCATGGCTTCTCGCTTTCGCTTGGAGCATTGCCTGCTTCAAGGCCAGCAGCCTTCAGTTCATCGTGGGTGCCAATGCGCACGATCTTGCCAGCGACTTGCCCCCAAACCCATTGCGTGTGTGCATAAGGCACCATCGACAAGTTCAAACCAAAGTCTTCTGGCAGCGGGCCGGCTTCTGCCAACTTCGCCATCGCCGATTCACGGTTCGAAACGATGCGCTCTTCCACGGCCAGGACCTCGGTGCGGAAAGCTTCTTGGCGCTTGTTCAGGAAGGTGCGCTCGGCGCCATCCTTCTGCCAGTTGCCGTCCATCGAGTAGGGCTGATCCCAATCCAAGCCTTGCGCCTTCAGCAGTTCTTCGATCTCTTCCTTCTCCGGAATGGTCGAGTGGTTGCCTGGCTCAGCGGCACAGTTCAAACCCCAACCCTTCAGCGTGTGCGCCACAATCAAGGTCGGCACGCGTTCATCGCGGCGTGCTTCGGCATAAGCATTCAACACCACGTTCATGTCGTGGCCGCCCATGTCTGCCATTGCGCGCAGCAGTACTTCGTCCTTGACGCTATCAAGAAAGCCTTTCGAGACACCGGCTTCGGCTAAGTACTTGCGTGCCAGATCCGCATCTTGCATGGCAAGGATCGCCTGCAATTCATAATCGGTCAGACCATCTTCAAGTGCGGCGCGGAAGGCCTTGCCGCCTTTTTTGGCGAACAGATCTTCACGCAAGGAACCGTGGCGCAACTGCAAGACATCCCAACCGTTGGCCTCGAAGGTCTTCTGAATGCGGTCGGCATCGGTACCGCGCAAGCCGCGCTGGTTTGGGATGCGCGTGCCATCCAGGTTCTGACGGTTGTAATCGACGATCCAAGTGACATTGCCGAGCTCACGTTCAGCGACATCGGGCATGGCCTCCATCAACGAACCTTCGCGCAACTCCGAGTCGCCGATGATGCACCAGAAGTGCTTCGGCAGATCGGTCGACCAACCATGGTCTACCGAGTAGCGGAAGGCGAGCGCCAAGTAAGCGGCGTTGACTGGTGGAATGCCAACCGTGCCGGAAGGCAAGGTGCGCCACGAATCAGGATCGCTATCGGCGTGATAGGACTGGAACACAGCCTTGCCGTCGCGGGAGAAATCACGCAGGCGGCTCATGACGTCGGCGCCTTCTTGCTCATTGAACCAACTGCCATCGGGGTGGCGCAAGAAACCTTTGGCGCGGTTGAGGGCGTGATCGAGCGGGGCGAGGTGCGGCTTGGCACAGTAGAAGTCGGTGCCCTCGCGCGCGACCAAGTGCAGTGCGGTGGCCAAATGCAGCGACGAAGCGCACGAAGCCGGGTGTCCACCAACCTTCGGATCGCCATGCGCCTTCTCTTTGCGATTGTTGGCATCCCAGATCATGCGCACGGTCCACGCCAGCGCGCGTTCGGCGATCAGGTTCAGGGTTCCGACGTCTTCCTGAGGAAGCGCGGTGGATGTTGGGTTCTTCTTGGCCATAAGGGAGGTGGGCGGCGAATCGCCGAACCCACAGTTTAGCTTCTAGGAGCTATTACGTCGAAATCGAGTTTATATATGAGCGAGGTGGATGGAAGCCAGCAGATGAAAAGACATCCAAAATGTCTGCTTCTCGAACAATGATGATTCTCTCAGCCATCATTCTGGCTACCATGCAGTCATGATCAACCGTTCCATATTGTCTTTGGTAATGCAGGCCTTTGGGGTTTATGTGATGGTTCAAGCCATCCTTATTTTTGCAGGAATGACCTTCCATTTTTGGGAGTCGAATGGCTCGCCAAATAGTTCTTCGTCGATTAGCTTTTGACGGGTGAACATTTTGGTTCAGACGTCCGTTCGGATTTTTGTCGCTTGGGTGTTGCTGTTTCAAAGTAAGGCTGTTGCCAGGGTTTTGATTCCAGATGTGGAGACCGTTTCTGGTAAGGAGTTGGGGCAGCGGCCTGCGATTGCACAACTATGGTTCTGGATCGCGTTGATTGGCATCTACAATTTGATTGCGCCTCTGAGCTATCTGATCCACACCTTCGCTGGACCAGGCGGCCTTGTGCCTTTTTCCGACCTCACACCTCGCGGGTGGGTGGGCAATGGAACGGTCGGACCGCAGTCGCTTCTGTTGGTAATTTCGCTCGCGATGATCATCTTCTGCAAGCCCATCGGCCGGTTGATCCAAGGCCCCAGCGCCAAGTCCGAATAGGTTTTTCACTTCGCTTGGCTTTGGCGGACGTACAAAGAGCATCATGCCCAACTTGTTAAA
The DNA here is from genome assembly GCA_024229395.1 of Planctomycetota bacterium. Lineage (GTDB taxonomy): Bacteria > Planctomycetota > UBA1135 > UBA1135 > UBA1135. Next base: position 8,918 of record JAAESM010000067.1, read on the forward strand.
GATTTCGTTGTTCCTCCTGGTGCTGGCGCTCGTCGGCCTTGGCGCCGTGGTCGCACTGCAGCTCCGCCAAATGCCTCCGGCAGCCAACGTGGATTTTATTCAGATCGCCATTGCCGAAGAGCTTGAGGAAATGCGCGCCATCGCCAGAGATTCGCAAGATGTCGACCTTGGTTTTGATTTCGGCCCCCTGAAACTGACCAACGACGACGGCTCTCTGCGCGCCGACCATGAGGCTGCCTCGAACGAGCATCTTGCTACCATTGATCCGCTCGACGATCGCGTGGAAGCAATTGATAATCCGCTCATCGTCTTGGTCAGTCTGCAGCATCGTGTCCATTCGGAGATCAACAACCTCTCCTATCAAATCAATAGTGGTGAGTTCGTCGGCGGCGGATCGCCCTTCACTCATGAGCCTACTTTGGGTAGTCCAGTGGTGTCGCGCATGATCGGTGCGCGCAGGAATGTTGTGCGTTATGCGGAGTTGGTCGTCAAGACCGATGACCTTGAGATCGGATTCGAGTTGTACTTGGACATGGGATTGCTCATGGAAAGATACGCCGAGAGCACTGCCGAGTAGGCATGCAGTGATGAACCCATTTGCTTGATGAAAGCCATCATTGCTAAGATGCGCGCGTGCGCATCTGCTTGCTGACCAATCAAGACATCGATTCCCCCGACTTTCCAGCGGAGGATTGGCGTTGTGATCCGCGTCCATACTTCCCGGAAGCTGAGTGGACCGTGTGCTGCATCGATGACAAGGAAACTTCTGTCGCAGATGTAGAAGCAGCAGCGGCGCTCGGTTTCGATCTCTTCTTCAACCTCTGCGATGGTTGTGAATCCGAGGACGACAACCCTGGTGTTGAGGTGGTGGAAACCTTGGAACGCCTTGGTCTTCCATACACCGGTGCCAATCCAGAGTTTTGGGAGCCTTCGCGTGAAAAAATCAAGCAGGTTTGCACGGAGCTAGGAATCCACACGCCGGCGTCGGTGCGTGTCAGTGATGACAAAACTTTCGAGCAGGCACTGAAGAAATTGAAATTCCCAATGTTCGTCAAGCACTACAGCAGTTATGCCAGTGTCGACATCAGTCGTCATTCCAAGGTGGTCAGCGAAGCCGGCCTGCTGCGCCAAGTGAACAAGATCGTGGCCAAGCATGGTGCGGCGCTGGTGGAGGAGTACATCGAGGGTGAAGAGTGCACAGTCTTGGTGGCCGAGAACCCGCAGGATCCACAACATCCAATCGCCTTCACGCCGGTCCAATATGAATTTCCCGATGGCCACACCTTCAAGCACGAAGCGCTGAAATGGGAAGAGGAGCATTTCAAAGGATTGAAGGCTGCAGTGGTGAAGGAGCCGGTTTTGGCGGATCGCTTACGCAGAGAATCGGCTGCACTGTTCCGCGGACTCAATGGCGCCGGCTTCGGCCGCTGCGATGTGCGGCTTGCCAAAGACGGCACGCCCTACATGCTCGAAATCAACCCGAACTGTGGCATCTACTATCCGTTGGATGCCGCCGGCAGCGCGGATTTCATCCTGCAACTTGATCCGGCGGGACATACTGGCTTCACCCAGTTGCTGATTGATGCGGCATTCGCCAGAAATGCGAGAGCCTAGGGCAGAGGGCTAGCTGGCGGTGATGCTGGAATATGTATGACCATTCATCACACCTTTCAAATCCAGCGAAAAAGAATAAATAGCGAAGGCGTCGGCGGCGTTTGTTTCGCAGTATCCTGCACCTAACCCAAAACAAAAGGTGCGTGTGATGTTCAAGAGACTATCTCTTCTTGCTCTTCCTTTCCTGCTCCTCTCGCCAGCCCCGGTGACCCAACCCGGAGTTCCTGTTTTTGGGGTCTACAATTTGACCGCGGGCATGACCGTGACCCTGGAAGTCAGTAACTGTGCGGCGGGGGTTCTCATTCCGCCACCGTAGCGCCGCTCCAGCAATGGCGGCTATTCCACCACGGTCAAGAAGATCGGG
>JAAESM010000068.1 GCA_024229395.1 Planctomycetota bacterium
TCAACACGACCGTAGCGAAGCCAAAAACGAAGGTAGCTTTCTGGCTCTCAAGCCACTTGCCTTTGCGGAAGGGATTCTCGACGAATCGCCAGGAAAGGTAAGCCAACACGACGGAAAGGGCGACCAAGCTCAGGCGAATCCCGAAGGTCACGTCGATGAAGACGAACTTCGAAAACGAGAAAAGCGGCCAGTGCCAAAGATATAAGGAGTAGGAGATCAACCCGACGAATACCGCAGGCCGTGTCGACAGCAACTTGGCCGCAATCGGAGTCTGATTGCAGCTACTGGCGATGAACACCGACGCACCGACGACGGGCAACAGCGCAGCACTACCGGGGAATTGCGTTTCGGCACTGAACAGGAACATCGCTGCGAAGATCATCCCTAAGCCGATCCACGCCAGAAGTTCGGCACTCCGTTTCGATAGATGGATCTTGTGCTGGGCTACCGCAAGCAGTGCGCCGGCGAGCAATTCCCAAGCACGCATCGGCAGCAAGTAGAAACACTCGAAGGGGGAGTCGGCAATGAGATAGATGCCGGCCGCAAGTGACACGCCGGCGACCGTCGCCAGAATCGCGAACACCCGTCGTCGCTGCAACTTGTAGATCAGCGCCAACAACAGAGGGAAGAATAGATAGAACTGTTCTTCCACCGCCAAGGTCCAGGTATGCAGCAGCGGTTTGTAGTCGGACAGTTCCGAGAAGTACCCCGAATCATGCAGGAAGAAGATGTTCGCGTACATCAACGTCTGCGCGATCGCTGACTTGGATAGGTCCTCGTAGTCGTCGGGCTCCAGCAGGAAGTAGCCAGCCAGCAACGACAGGATCACCATCACGCTGACGGCCGGGACGATTCGACGGATGCGCCGACTCCAAAAGCGTCGCAAGGTGAACACTCCTGCGTTGAGATCCTTCAAGATGATCCCGCTGATCAGGAATCCCGAGATCACGAAGAAGACGTCGACGCCGACGTAGCCACCCGGAAATCCAAGTCCTGCATGGAATAGCAACACACCCAAGACCGAAACGGCGCGTAAGCCATCGATCTCGGGCCGGTAGGAGGTGCGCGGCTTCAACACCATGTCTAGCTCAATCGTTCTCCTTGCCGAAATACACCTGCAGCAATTCCCGCAACTGACGAACCGCCTCGCCACGATGACTGACCTGCGCCTTCTGCTCGCCACTCAAACGCGCGAAACTACAAGCGGATTGCTCATGCCAGAACAACGGGTCATAACCGAAACCCTGCTCACCGTCCGCCGCTTCCAAAATGCGCCCACGCACCGAGCCATCGACGTTGAATAGCTCTTCAGTTGTTGCGCTGCCTTCCACGCCATCGTGCCCAGCTGCCGCGTCATCCCGTCCTGCTGCCGCGCGCGCAACCACGATCACACAATGAAACGCCGCCCCGCGTTGCTCAGCCGGAAGCCCCTGCAACTCATGCAGTAGCTTTTCATTATTCGAACCATCAGGAGCATTACCGCCATCAACATCGCCCTCGGCAGCACCCAACAACGCATACCGCGCCGAATAAACACCAGGAGCTCCATCCAGTGCATCGACGCACAAGCCAGAGTCGTCAGCCAATGCCCAGACATCGCCGCCAAGCTGGTCCGTCGCAATCCGCGCTGCCGCCAAAGCCTTCTTGCGCGCGTTAGCAAGGAAGGTGTCGCCATCTTCCACTACATCTGGCAAACCGTGCGGCAAATCCGCCGGCGACAAGATCTCCACCGGAAGCTCGGCACACAATGCGCGAAGCTCAGCCAGTTTCTTGGCATTGCCGGAAGCGAGGAGGATGCGTTGCGCCATGGGGGGATTGTAAGCCTTGCTTCCGTCCGGGACTCTTCCAGCCAAATCGCACCAACAACCCGCTCAACAACCCGCGCAATCCACCCGCGCAAACTTCGTGTCCCCGCCAGCCCACCCCGTCATCAACATATGGACTGGTTCGGCCCGGGCGCGAGATACCGAAACCTCGGCGAGCTGCTTCAACTCGTCGAGTTGCGAATCAAACTGCGCCAATACAGCCCCCGCACCAAACAGGCCTATGTGCAGTGGATTCGTCGCTTCGTGAACTTCCACGGTGGCCGTGATCCAAAACAACTCGGCAAGCTCCACATCGAGGAGTTCCTCACCAGCTTGGCAGTAAAAGGTGGGGTAGGGGCCTCCACCCAAAACCAAGCACTAGCCGCTCTGCTCTTCGTCTATAAGGAGTTGCTGGACAAGGATGTCCCGTGGATGGATGGAATCGTCCGCGCCAAGCGCCCCAAACGCCTGCCGGTGGTCATGAGCCCGAACGAAGTCCAAGTCGTGCTGGCCGAGATGACCGGAACATCTCAGTTGATTGCATCGGTCCTCTATGGATCCGGCCTTCGGCTGATGGAAAGTTGCCGACTCCGCGTGAAAGACATCGACTTCGATCGCATGGAGATTCACGTCCGCGAAGGCAAGGGTAAGAAGGATCGCAAGACCATGCTATCCCGCCGCCTGGCCGCCAAACTGGAGCAACATCTCCTCAGAGTACGCGAGCAACACAACCAGGATCTCGCCCGCGGTTGGGGATCGGTAGAAATGCCCGGCGCCCTCGCCCAGAAACTGAAAAGGGCCCACAAGGACTGGGCTTGGCAATGGGTATTCCCAGCAACCTCGGCTTACCTCCACTCACCAACGCAAGTCCGCCGACGTCATCATCTCCATGAGACCGTCATCCAAAAGGAGGTAAAACGCGCCGTCCGAACACTCAAAATGGCGAAGCGAATCACCTGCCATACATTTCGCCACTCCTTCGCAACGCACTTGCTAGAAAATGGCTCCGACATCCGAACAATCCAGGAGCTTCTAGGCCACGCCGACGTCCGCACGACCATGATCTACACACACGTCCTAAACTGCGGCGGCTTCGGCACCATCAGCCCCCTCGACCGACTCTAACCTTTATCCCAGGTCGGCCTATCACTCAAATCCCCCTCCCCATTTCCCACCCCCTCTACACCATAACCACCTAATATCCACCCTCAACTCCACCCCTCACCGGTCCGCCTATCACCCCCTCCTCCCCAAACCCAGTTCCGCCGAATACCCGTTATCCTGACAATAATAAGAAATCGGTTCGTTATACTTTTTGTTGAGGATTGCCGTTTCGGCTAAGAATCCAGGATGCGACTCGTCCCCATCTCCTTTTGTTTTTCGGCA
>JAAESM010000069.1 GCA_024229395.1 Planctomycetota bacterium
AAGCAGAAACGGCATCGACCCCTTCGGCATCTGTTCCAGTACGCCGGTGAATCCCTGCGCGGGCTGAAGCCCTGCTGGATGATGTCTCCAGGAACCCTTGCCTCGTTGGTGCGACGGGAAGAGATCGAGCAGTTCGATCTAGTAATCGTGGATGAGGCCTCACAGATGCCGCCGGAGCGCGCCTTTGGCTTGATCAGCCGTGCCCGTCAGTGCGTGGTGGTTGGCGACCCGAAGCAGTTGCCTCCCACCTCGTTTTTCCAGCGCACCGCCTCGGTGGATGACACCGAAGCTGATCACGAGGTGGACACCGAAGTGCTCGATGAAGAATCCATCCTCGATCTGTGCACGAAGACGTTCCAACCCGTGCGCCGCCTCAAGTGGCACTACCGCTCGCGCCACGGCAGCTTGATTGCCTTCTCCAATAAGCACTTCTACAACAGCGAATTGGTGGTGTTCCCCTCCTGCGATCGCGACTTTGCGATTCACAGGCACCTGGTGAGCGATGCCCGTTACACCAAGGGCGTGAACCTGCCT
>JAAESM010000070.1 GCA_024229395.1 Planctomycetota bacterium
CTCAACTGAAGGATGTGCAATCCATTGGCTTGTTGCTGAATAAGAGAGCGCGCCGCCGATGCCGCCAAGGCCTGTCGCCAGGGGCGTGAGCGCTATCCGGATTGCACTCAAGGGGTGGTCTTCCGAGACGGTCAGCAGTTCGACCAACCAATTGTGGCTACGACAACAACACGAAGGGTCGCTTGAGATGGAGTTGCGCCTTCAGTCGCGCACGGCGCAAAGAACGATCGGCAAAATCGGCGACAGAGACCGCACCCAGCTCGCTGCGATGGCGATGCCCTAAGGATTGATCGATTCCATGGCCTGATCCAAAACCTGGAGTATTCACACCGTGCGTCAAGATCACTGAAAAAAAGGGGGACGCATCCATGGGTCTGCAGCTGCAATCCGCTGAGTTCCTGCATGAGGACGGCATCACCTACTGCATTCGCCGCGACAACCTCAAGCAAGACTTCACCATCTACGAACGACGCGAGGGCGAATGGGTTGATTGCGGACTCGA
>JAAESM010000071.1 GCA_024229395.1 Planctomycetota bacterium
AGGTGGGTGAAGTGGTTCAGGTGGGCCCCGGCAAGCGCAACGACGACGGCAGCCGTCAGGCTCCCGAAGTTGGTGTGGGCGACAAGGTCCTTTACAGCAAGTACGCCGGCACCGACATCAAGCTCGGCAGCGATGAATACGTGCTGTTGTCCGAGAAGGACATCCTGGCTGTCGTCAACTGAGATCAGCTCCACTGAACCTCGGATCCCAACTCGGTTCAGCCTTCTTTATCCAACCTCTTCTTCATTAGGAACCGCCTTCCATGGCAAAGCGCATCATCTACAACGAGAACGCCCGTCGCGCTCTCGAGAAAGGCATCGACATCCTTGCCGAATCCGTTGCGGTGACCCTGGGCCCCAAGGGCCGCAACGTGGTGTTGGAGAAAAAGTTCGGTGCTCCCCAGATCATCAATGACGGTGTCACCATCGCCAAAGAGATCGAGCTCGAAGACCACATCGAGAACACGGGTGTTGCCCTGATCCGTCAGGCCGCCTCCAAAACCAACGATGCTGCTGGCGACGGCACCACCACTGCCACCGTCCTGGCCCACGCCATGGTCAAGGCGGGGCTTCGCAACGTGGCTGCCGGTGCTAATGCCATCACCCTGAAAAAAGGCATCGACAAGGCCTCTGATTTCCTGGTCAGCAAGATCCAGGAAATGGCGAAGCCCATCGCTGACAGCAACGCCATCGCCCAGGTCGGCACCATCTCCGCCGGTAACGACGAAGAAGTCGGCAAGATGATTGCCGATGCCATGGACAAAGTTGGCAAGGAAGGTGTGATTTCCCTCGAAGAGGGCAAGTCCATGGAGACCGAGCTCGAGGTCACCGAGGGCATGCGTTTCGACAAGGGCTACATCTCC
>JAAESM010000072.1 GCA_024229395.1 Planctomycetota bacterium
CAGCAGCTCTGGCGGTTGCGTCGGCTTCTTCGGAAGTGTGTCGAGGACGCTATGGGTAACGATGCCAACCAGTCCGAGCCATCGGTGTCGCCATGAATGAACGTGAACAGGAACTGATTCGCGATTACCTGGATAACCGCATCACCCCGGACGGGTTGGAGCGGCTCAACCAGTTGTTGGAAATCGATGCCGACGCCCGCGCAGAGTTCCGCGCTATGGCGACGCTTGAAGAAGGCCTGCGAGATCTCGCGATTGTGAGCGAGTTTACATATCCCAAACACGAAGCGGTTGAACAGAAGCACGTGCCGCCAAGGCGTTCGAAGCGTTCGTATCGCGTCAAACATTTTGGAGTCGCCGCGTTGTGCGTGGCTTGTCTTGTTCTGGTAGTGCTGCTTTCGCGGCGAGACGATCACGAAAAAAAATGGGGCGATGCGATCGCCGAAATCGAATTCCTCAGCAGCGATGCCGCGTTTTCTGCTGAGCATCAGCTTCCAGACACCGAAGGCAGCCTGCTGGGGAAAGGTTGGCTGCGACTCGAACGTGGTCACGCGCGTATTCTCTTCCGTAGCGGAGCCATGGTGGACCTGGAAGGCCCCGCTTCACTGGGCATCGACACATCCATGCGATCCTATCTCGATTTCGGCATGGTGAGCGTATACGCGCCGGAATCTGCCAGAGA
>JAAESM010000073.1 GCA_024229395.1 Planctomycetota bacterium
ACATTCTGGTCGACGTTCTCGATCATCGCGAAGATGCGCGCAAGACGATCCGCATTGAAATCCTTTGGCAAGGAGTGCCCCCCTTGCGGCTGCGCGAATGCCGGAGCCAAATCCATTTCCTGATACTTCTTCAGCAGTTGCTCGGGAACATCGTGGAATGGCCCATGCGGTGCGTTGGTCGGGATGTAAGCGAAGAACGGCTTATCTTTCTGGCTCTGCTCCGTGATCCAGGCGAGCGCTTCGTCGAAGTAGATGTCGGTGCAATAACCATCCATCTGCTGCGCTTCGCCGTTGTGAAACAGGATCGGATCGGTGTACTTACCTTCACCACCTTCAGGGTCCGCAGGCTGCCCGATGCCCCCACCTAGATGCACCAAGGATTCGTCAAAGCCTTGGTCCATGGCACGCATCGGATAGCAATCGCCAAGGTGCCATTTGCCGAAAATCCCAGTGGCCCACCCTGATCCGCGCAGCACCTCAGCGACGGTGACTTCTTGTGGGTCCATCATGGCCCGCCCCACCCAAGTGTCGAAGGCACGTGTGCGTTGCGGATAACGCCCGGTCATCAAGGCGGAGCGCGTCGGCGTGCAAACTGGATGCACGTAGAAGGTGTTCAAGCGCGTTGCCGATGCTGCGAATCCATCCAGTGCGGGTGTCTGCAAGACTGGGTTGCCATGAAAACCAAAATCGCCCCAACCTTGGTCATCGGTCATGATGACAATGACATTCGGAGCAGCGGCCTTGCTCTGGGCTGATTCAGCATTCAAGCCACATCCGGCAATCAAGAAAACCAACAGGAGACGCCATCGCATGCTCCGCATTCTAGCTTGCACACCTTGGCATGGCTGCAAGGCCCTGCTCAACCAATCGGCTTCAGGACTCCAGGTACTGCACAGGGAATTTCCACGGCCCGCGGTATTCGGGAATGGCGCGACGTGCGGCCTCTGGATCACCAATGATCCTTTCAGTCTTGGGATTGAAATGAATGGTGCGCCCTAGTTGATAGCTGAGGTTACCCAGTGCTACAGCCATGTCGATCTTGGCGTGGTAATCAGCGTTGCAGGAAGGCTGGCCGCCGTTGCGGATGCAATCCAGCCATTCATGTTCATGCACCGTCCCTGCCGGGATGAGCTGCTCTGGCTTGTCATTGGGATCAAGCCCCTCAAGCTGCGCCACGATTTCGTTCATTCCGTAGTTGGTGCGCAGCGTGCCATTCAAGCCATGGAAGTACACTCCGAGAGCACGCGTCTTGGTGCCGAACTCATAACCATGGTGATTGAACTGGCTGAAGTGCCAGCGCATGGTGAGTCCTGGATATTGCCACATCATGTCCTGCGTATCGGGAGCGTCGCCGTCGCCACCAAGGATGTGGCGGCCACCGAAGCAACTGATTTTCTCGGGGAATCCCAGTTCGAGTGCCCACACCGGTAGATCCAATAAGTGCGGTGCCATGCCCGGGGTCCAACCGCCGGAGTAGTCCATCCACGAGCAGTGCATGGCGGCGTCGGCAACGAGCAAACGGTTGTAATCGCACTCTGGCGCCGGTCCAAGCCACATATCGAAATCAATATCCTTGGGTGGTTCTTCCTTGGGCGCGACACCAATGCCCTTCGCCCCCATATTCCAACCCCAGAAGTTCTCCACGCGACCGATCGGGCCAAGCTTGCCAGAACGAATCCAATCCACCACGCGTCGGTAGTTGTCTTGCTGATGAATCTGCGTGCCGACTTGGCAAACTACCTTGTGCTTTCGCATGGCGTTGCGCACCGCCAAAGTCTCTGCTGGATAGATGGTCATTGGCTTCTGCAAGTAAACATGCTTGCCGGCGGCTGCGGCATCGACGGCTTGTAAGCAATGCCAGTGCGGTGGCGTAGCGATGATGACGGCATCAACACGTGGATCGGCAAGTAGCTCCCGGTAATCGCGGTAGCCGGTCACGTTGGGACGATCCTTTGTCCATGCGTCGATGCGATGCTGTTGCACATCGGAAACGGCAACCAACTCTGTTCCGGGATCGGTCAGGCATTGGCGCAGGTTCGCAGACCCCATGCCACCGGCTCCAATCAAGGCAAGCCCAATCTTGTCATTGGCGCCAATCACACCGCGACCGAATGCGGAAGATGGAAGCAGGATGGGACCAGCCATAAAGGCCGCAGCACCACTGATCAGGAAATCGCGTCTTGTGGGAGGGTTCATCGCTTGCTTTCTTGGCTGTGGCTCTGCTGCTGGGAGTGATCTTGCTTGGCGGCTTGCTTGGTCCCATGATCCGCATCTTGTGGAATCGGAAGAACCGGAACCGTGATCGCAAATTTATTACAAGCCTTGGCGATCACGCTGGCATTGGCAGCGCCGGGAAAAATCAAGAACCGGTAACGCAGCGATAACGGTTCACCGCGCTTCAAGGCATAGCGGCTTCCCGCACGCGGAAACGTTGGCTGGAACCAAGGGAGCTCTTCATAGGTGACAAAGTCCGCCGGGGATTCGGGGTTAAGTGGATACTCAAGAATCGCCAGCGTAGTTAGCTGCTTACCCCCCTTCCAAACACCAGTCGTGGTCGACCAAGCGTGAGCGAGCGCTCCGGGAGTTGCCGGTGTCGCCGCTCTGGGAGCCTGGGTTTGGCGGTCAAATCCCAACCCTTCGACCGGCGCAAGGCGCACGTTCAATCCACCATAGAGATTGGTGCCACGGCGGGCCAGGCTGACGTCTTCGGCAAGGGCTTCAAAGCGCAACTCCAAGTCGATCACACGCATGCCATCTTCTTGAATCGCAAAGGCAGTGATCACGACCTGCTCCATGACCACGGCATCAAGGTCATCCCACAGCCATAGGTTCTTCGCCTTGACGCGCGCATATTCCTTGGTTGCGATAGTCTCCGGCTCCCCCACCGGACGCGAATAGATCTTCTGCAGTGCGTGCAAGTCACCCGTGTTTTTCCCGACCTGGACTTCCGGCCAAGCCCAGTAGATTGCGCGGTGGTGCGGATGATCGATGCTCCAATCCAGGGTCAGCTCCTCGCCATCAAGACCATACAGAGGATGGAGATATCCACTGCGCGGCTTTGCATAAATACGATTGCCCTCCGCGATTTGATCCAGATACCCATCCGGCAACGGAACCGAAGTCGCTCGATAATGCAACAGCGCCTGCTCACCATCTGACAACGCAACAATCCCCGAACTCTTGTCGTAGGTCGCTTGCGGATGGGCAATCTCTATTTCTTGCGGAGCGAAACTCGGTGAATAGAGGGTTAAGGGAATCAGGAGTGGCAATAAAAGCACGGCGAAGCCGAGGATAGCACTCCAGTTGCCGCTCATGTGGAGCGCATTCGCGGCAACGCAATAGTCATGAAATCGATTTAACTACGCAGTTCTTTCGCCATCCCTTCCATGCGTGCTTGGCCCTTCTTGTCGACGAGGCTGACCACGATGGCAACCAGGAAGCCGACCACGAAGGAGGGCAACAGCACATCGAGCGATGCCAGATAACCGGACCAGTCTTCGTGGCCGGCAGCATCAAGCATGGGCGGGATTGCCCACTTGAACAACGGAATGGCAAGGAAGCCTGCGACCATGGCACTCTTGGCGCCAAGCGCAGTGAGCTTGGACCAGAACAAACTCAGGATGACCGTTGGGCAGAAGGTGGCCGCGATGCCAGACCAACCGAATATGATGGTCCAGAACACGCCGTTCTCTTTATCCACCAGCATGATGCCGATTCCAATCATGAAGGACACCAACGACAGAGTGATCGTGACCTTGCGCGTGAGACCCAGCAGGCGTTCGTCGCTCATCTCCGGGTGCCTGGATTTCTGCCAGTAGTCACGCACGCCGGCGCTGGATGCCACCACCAGCAGCGAGTCAATCGTGGACATGATCGCACTCAACACCATGGCGATGAACAAACCCGCGAAGAATGCCGGCAGCAGATCTTGCGCCATCACTGGCAGGATGTTGTCGAAGTTGCCGCTCAAAGATTCGGGCGAGAAGATCGCGCGCCCGATCAAGCCAACCAGCACAGCACCGGAATCAGCCAATACGGTCCATATTCCAGCGGTAATCGTGCCGGGCAGGATTTGCTTCTCGTTCTTCATCGAGATGTAACGCACGAAGACTTGCGGTGACCCCATGAAGCCGATGCCGATTGCAGCCATACCGAAGATGGTGACAATCGCTGAGGTATTCCATGACCCACTACTTGGACCATCCTCACCCGGACCATGCCACGACAGCAGATGCGGATCGATACTTTCCAAAGTTGCCGCGATTGTAGGCCAACCGCCAGCGAAGTTGAACGCAACGATCGGCAGAGCGACCAAACCGATCACCATCAGGCTTCCTTGGAAGACGTCGGACCAGACCACCGCGGTGAAGCCACCTTTGGTGATGTAGAGCATGACCACACCGAAGCCGACTGCTGCCCCGACAAAATGGTTCCAACCGAGGAATGCATGGAAGGCGGTGCCGGTGGCGAAGACTTGCGCGCCGGCATAGATCGGCACGAACACCATCAATGCGAAGGCCGCGATCAAGCGCAGCGTGTGGCCCGAATCGCGCAGACGACTCTCCAGATAATCAGGCACCGTGACCGAGTCATAACGATCGGTCAAACGTTTGAAGCGTCGCGCCATCAACATCCATGCACCGCATACACCGAGCACCTCGCCGAGCACGACCCAAAAAGCTTGCACCCCGACGGCATAACCCATTCCGGTCAGGCCGAGCAACAGCCATGCACTCTCACCAGTGGCACGTGCCGAGAAGGCGACGTTGAAGAAGCCGAGATTCTTGCCGGAAACAAAATAATCGCGGATGCTCTTGACCCGCTTGGAGGCCAAGTAACCGATTACCAGCAAGATGGTCGCGTACAAGGCGACCGCTAACAGCTTCATGGCAAGTGCTAGGTCGATGTCATTTCCTTTGTTAAGGGGCAGCTGCGGAAACGAGCTTCATTTCCGCAGCTGCCCCATCATAGGGCCAAGTGCCATTGACAATCGCAGTCCAGGCAAGTGTAATTTGCGAGCAACGAGGCAATCCCCACGTGACTTCGGACTTTCCTTCTAATTCCTCCATCGACCTTGGCAACTCAAGTTCCGCGCAGGCGCGCATCACCGAGCTTGAGGGCCAGCTGGAGCAACTACGTCGGGAAACGAAGGTCCTGCGTGAATCCGAGAGCCAGCACCGCACATGGCTGGAGAAATCGCCGGTATGCACCAAGATTCTCGACCTGAATTTCAAGTTGCAATATATGAGCCAAGCCGGGATTTCGGCCTTATGTATTCCTGACATCGAGGAGTATTACCAAACACCATACCCTCCGGAGTTCTTCTCTCCGCGTTTCAAGGTGACCATGCTCGAAGCCCTGCGCAAGGTCCGCGATGAAGAAGTCGTAGCCCATCAGGAAGCGCCATTGAAGAGTCTGAACGGCACCCTCATCTGGTTCCGCTCTACCCTATTCCCGCTTTACGATGATGATGGCAACTTCGAGTCCATCATGGTGGTGTCCACCGACATCACTCCGCGCGTGAAGGCCGAGGAAGAGCGCGCGTTACTGGAACGCCAACTACTGCACGCGCAGAAGCTCGAGAGTCTTGGTGTGCTTGCTGGTGGAATTGCGCATGACTTCAACAACATCCTGGTCGGCATCTTAGGCAACGCAGATTTGGCCCTGCGCGGTTTAAGCGAAGACAATCCATCGCGTGAGAATATCGCCGAGATCAAGGTTGCTTCGCATCGTGCGGCGGAACTATCGGAACAGATGTTGGCCTATTCCGGCAAGGGGAAATTCTTGATCGAATCGATTGACCTTGGCGAGTTCCTGGTTGAAATGACACACCTGTTGGATGTCGCCCTCTCCAAGAAGGTCGAGCTGCGTCTGGATATCGCAGATTCTTTGCCGCACTTCGCCGGCGACCCCACCCAAATTCGCCAGGTGATCATGAACCTCATCACCAACGCTTCGGAGGCCATCGGCGAAGGCAATGGCAGGGTGACTTTGGCTGCCGGCTCGATGGAATGCGATCAGGCTTATTTGGATGATGGTTTCGAGCTTCTCGTCGCGGGTGCGGGCCACTCCTTAGACCCCGGTTCTTATGTCTACTGCGAGGTCACCGACAGCGGTTGCGGCATGGATGCAGAAACGGTGTCGAAGGTCTTCGAACCATTCTTCACCACCAAGTTCACCGGTCGCGGGCTGGGCATGGCTGCGGTACTTGGAATCGTGCGCGGCCACCGAGGCGCCATCAAGGTCAGGAGCCAACCGAAGAAGGGCACCACCTTCAGGGTCTTGTTCCCCGCCGGCACGCAGGTTCCAGAAACCGTGGTCACACCTTCCAATGTAGCGAAACCTGGAGCCGATTGGCGTGGCAGCGGTACCGTTTTGATTGCGGACGACGAGGATCTCGTGTGCAACGTCGGCAAGGAAATGCTCAAGCACTTTGGCTTCAAGGCTCTGCAAGCGAAAGATGGCCTGGAAGCCTTGCAGGTCTTCCGTGAACACGCCAATGACATCACTTGCGTGTTGCTCGACCTGACCATGCCACAAATGGATGGCGAGCAGGTGTTCCTGGAAATGCGCAAGCTGCGGCCCGACGTGAAGGTCATCCTGACCAGCGGTTACTCGATGGACGACCTATCGCAACGTTTCGCCGGCAAAGGCCTGGCTGGCTTCCTGCAGAAGCCATTCAATCTTGAGAACCTGCGCAATGTACTTGCGCCGGTGGTTGGTTAACCGATCGAAAAGAACCGATTCAAGGCGTCGGCGTCATGCCTGCTGCCCATGCCGTACCGCGGCGATAAAGCTCACGCATCCCTGACGCTTGATATGCGTTGACATCGTGACCAAGCGTGCAGAGGAAGACACGGCCGTCGCCAGCTTGACGTACCATCGCCATCGGGTAGTCCTGCTGGTCCACCGGTGATCGCGCCTCGGCAACCACATCGACGATGGTGCTACCGGTCAGGCATGTGTAGAGCTCATCGCTGGTCTGGAATGTAGCCAGTTCTGTGGCGACGGCATGGGAAGACTCGGTAGCACGCACCTCGAAAGGACCATAAGGGTCATGGTGACGTTCACCTTCTGGCGCCGGTAGGCCGAACCAGACACGACCAACCAAGGACTCGTAGTCATCACGGAATTCCTGGAAGGCACCGCAGCCGAAGTGCACCGAAACCAATCCGCCACCACCGCGCACGTAGGCGTCGAGCTGATCGAAGGCGGCGCGACCAGGGAGGTCGGGAGCGTCATTCTTGAAATGGATCACGACGACGTCGTAGGCAGAGAAATCCGTGTCTGTGATCCTCTTCAAGTCATCCAACACATCGACCTGTAGGCGCGCATCTTCCTCAAGTAGTTCCTGCAGGACCGGCGTCGTGAGCTGCCATTGATGATGGGCGTCTTCACCGGTCAAGATCAGGACGCGCGCGCCCGACTTCGATGCGGACGAGCTGCAGGAAAGCCCCACCAGCAACAGCAGTAGCAGTAAGGACAGCCCACGAGGCGAGCGAGATGCAGGAATAGGCATGGTCTCTACAGGAATTGGGTGATCCCGGGCATCGGCAAGGGATAGTTGCCCGACTCGTCCGACAAGGTCGGAGGAGCGGTCTTGAAATTGGATTCATCTGGTGTGGGTCCGAACTCGAGCTTCGACTCGGCGACGTCTTGCCACTTCACCGGTTTGCCGGTGTAACAAGCGATCTGCCCCATCACTGTCATTAAGGTGCTCTGGTTCATGTGGTAGCCGCTATTGATCGGTTCGCCGTTGCGCACCGCCTCGATCAATGCGACCTGTTCGGCGGTGTATGGATCCTGGGCTTCGCCTCGGTACCTCCACGGGTTGGCACCTTCGATGCGTCCGCGATCCAGATGACAGACACCCTTGCTGCCCATGATGATGTCGCCGGAGTTGCTGTAGCACCCGACTTGGGTACGGGACATCGCGTAAAGCCGCGGACCACTTGAGTATTCGTAGACTGCCGCATGGTGGTCGAACATGTCGCCGAACACTTCACCGAAGGAGGAGGAGCGGCCACCGAGACCGAAGCACCACTCCGGCTTCTCTTCACCAAGAATCCACGACATGCGATCGGCGTTGTGCACCAACGACTGGGTGACGTCGTCGCCGGACAACCACCTAAAGTGGTACCAGTTGCGGAACTGATACTCGGTCTCGGTCATGGCAGGGTCGCGCGCCTCCAAGCGGTAAGGCCCGCGCAGGAACATGGACTGCATCGAGATGACCTCACCGATGGCGCCATCATGGATGCGCTTGATGGTCTCGATGTACTTGTCCTGGTATCGACTCTGGAGCCCCGAGACCAAACTCAAGCCTTTCTCCTTGGCCAAGTCGCAAGCTGCCTGCATGCGGCGCACGCCAGCCGGATCGATGCCGTGCGGCTTCTCCACGAACACATGCTTACCTGCCTGAATCGCAGCCTCTGCATACATCGGATGAAACTTGGAAGCACAAGCGATCAAGATGACGTCGGCGGCTTCGATCACATGCTTGTAGCCGTCGAAACCCGTGAAGCAGTGATCATCATCAACCAACATCTGGTCGGGAGCTTCGCGCCGCAAGGCATCACGCGCGACTTCGATTCGGTCGGCGAAGATGTCGCACATGGCCACCAGCTGCACATCTTTGCCGGCGGACATGCTTTGCGCGGCCGCGCCGGAACATCGCCCGCCACATCCGATCATGCCGATCCGGATCACCTGCCGCCCCCCTACATGAGCACCGCGGGCTAGGGGCATCGTACTGATGGTGGCAGCGCCTGCAGCAGCCCATTTGAGGATTGTGCGGCGTGTAGGTTCGCTTGAGGATTGTGAGGGAGGATTCATGAGAACATTCTCCGGGCAAGGAAAACGTCAGAATAGCATGCGTTTCCGTGGACATTACTTCCTGGCACGACCTTTCCTTCTTGCGGCTTCTGCGCAAACTCACCGCCAACTGCTCCGCGACTGCTCCTCGACTGGACCGCGGTGTCAGGTGGCGTTGATGAGGGCGTGCTTGGCATACCCGGTGTTGCTAGGCTGCTGCCATGTTGAAGCCCCTGCTGTGCATTTCCCTGTTGCTGCCTGCCGCCCTGTCCTGTTCCGGCCAGAATCCAATCGAGAATCAAGGTGCTTGGTTCAAGGGCAACACGCACACCCACACTTTGTGGAGCGATGGCGACGGCGCGCCAGAGGTTTCGGTGGCTTGGTACCGCGAGAATGATTATCAATTCCTGGTACTGTCGGACCACAACATCTTTCAGGACCAGGAGCGTTGGTTTCCAGTATCTGAAGACGGCAAGAAGCGTTTGAAGCCTGCGGAGTTGGGTCAGTTGATCGAGCAGTTTGGCGCCGACGCCGTGCAGATCCGTGAGGTCGATGGTCAACGCGAGATGCTTCTGCTTACGCTTTCGGAATTGAAGGAACGCTTCGAGTCCAATGGCGAGTTCTTGTTAATTCCGGGTGAGGAAGTCACCGGCAGCTACAAGAAACATCCGGTGCATATCAACGCCGTGAATATCGCTGAAGTCATTCCGGCATTGCAGGGTGACTCGGTCAGCGACCAAATGAATAAGACCATGGATGCCATCGTCGCGCATGGCCATGAGCATGGGCTATCCACCTTGGCACACCTCAATCATCCGAACTTTGGATGGGGCTTCACTTGGGAAGAAGTTGCCTCCATGCGCGCTGATCGTTTCTTCGAGGTCTACAACGGCCACCAAGGTGTGCGCAACCACGGCGATGCCGAACATGCCTCCACCGAAGAGATCTGGGATCGCGCCAATATGTTGCGCATGACCGAATTGGACCTACCTCCCCTCTTTGGGCTCGCCACCGATGACGCCCACAATTATCACGGCGCCATCACATCACAAAGCGGTCGAGGCTGGATCATGGTGAGGTCCGAATCCCTTGAGAGCAATGCCATCGTCGAAGCCATGAAGCGTGGTGACTTTTACGCCTCTAGCGGTGTGACCTTGGTGGATGTGCAACGTGGAGACAGCGAATACCGCATTGAGATCGACGCCCAAGAGGGAGTGCAATACACCACGCAATTCATCGGCGGCGAAGTCATTGGCGAAGGCTTGAACGATGCCGGCAAGGTGCTGTTCAAGACCAATGACAACCCTGCGATCTACGCCTACAGCGGCAAGGAACTCTATGTGCGTGCGGTGGTCACCTCCTCCAAGGATCACCCGAACCCTTACGCTGCGGGAGACAAGGAAACGGCTTGGACGCAACCGATAGAAGTTGCTTCCAAGCCGTGATGAACTAGGTTTTGATCTCAGTGCGCGGGCTTCAACGCAGCACGTTGCACCGGCCCATGGCACGCGAATACATCCACAACAAGATGGCGAACACGATGATCATGACCGAGATGCCGAGTTCAGATGGCCCGCCCATGACATCCAACGCGCCACCAAAGGCGTAGTTGTAGACATTGATCACGACTGCGCAGACCAAGGAGACCAAGAAAACTTGGGTGGCGAATCCTTTGCGCAACAGCAAAAGAATCGAAGCGAACAAGCCTGACCAGACGGCCATGGCCCAACCGGCAGTGACCCATGCCGGTGAATTCCAAACGAAGTCCAACTGCTCCTGTGGGATGCCTTCGAGATAGGCTTCGTTGCGCAGATGGGTCATCATGTAGTTGAAGGACCCGAAGCCATTCCAAAACAGCGACAGGACTCCGATGACCCATAGGTGAGCGGGAGTATTGGGGGTATTGGCGTTTTCAGTTTGATTCATTCGGGGGGGAGCTCCGCTGCCATCGTAGCAATGAACATCAATCCGTGACGGAACAGACATCGTTAGCGTATTCTTTTTCTTACAATCCAGCCCAGTGCTTTCCACATTGAGCCTTCGTCGGTCGCTGCCTGCCCCCCGCCTGCGCACGACCCTGCTATTGGCCCTGTTCCTGCGGGTTTTGTGGATTCTGCTTTGCCCGAACGAGCCGAGTTCGGACCAAGTAATGTACGACGAATACGCGCGCATGATCGCGCAAGGCAACGGCTACAGCTACGCCAATGGTGAGGTGGCTGGTTGGTGGCCAGTGGGTTACCCGGCCTTGGTGGCGCCGTTTTATTTCCTATTCGGCGAGCATCATGCAGTGGCTTATGGCTTGAATACCGTGCTTGGATGCCTGTCGATCTTATTTTGCTTCTTGATCGGCCGCGACCTCATCTCGGAACGAGCCGGACGTTTCGCCGCTTTTTTGTTCTGTATTCACCCGAGCTTCATCCTCTACACCACCGCGCTCGGTTCCGAGAATGCCGCAATCCCCACGGCTTTATTGTTCGTTTGGCTTTGCGTGCTTGGGGCGAAAACGAGGACCTTCAATTGGCGCTTGGCAGCTGTTACGGGTTTGGTGTTGGCAGCGGCCGCTTATGTACGAGCCCCTTCGGTCCTGCTGGGCTTATGTCCCTTGCTATTGGCCATGATGTGGCACCAAAGCTGGGCACGCGCTTTCGCATTCACGGCACTGACCGCAGCAGTCTGCGTGGCCTTGTTGTTGCCCTGGGGATTCCGTAATCAACAGCACTTTGAGCGCTTCTCGTTGTTCTCGCTGAATGGGCAATCCAACTTTTGGATGGGCAATCATGAAGGCACCGATGGTGGCTATACCGAGCCGCCCGCCGAATCCATGGCCATGAGCTTGGTCGACGGCGAGGACTATATGGGCGAACAAGCTTGGCAGTTCGTGCGTGACAATCCCGGTCAATACCTGAAGCTGTGCGTGCAACGCAGCGTCATGACCTTGCAGTCCGACACCATCGCCGTCGAGTGGAATAAGATCGGCATCTACAAACGATTCGGGGAAGACACCGAAGTGGTCACGCTGCTCAAGCTCACCACGACGGCCTTCCATTATCTCTTGTTGCTGGGAGTCTTGGCCGCTCTCTATCGTTGGTGCGGTCGCGAACATCGATTGCGCGAAGTCTTCTACCTGTTCGGCGCAGCCGCACTCACTGCAGCACCATTCATCCTGATCGTAGGTGGCAATCGTTATCACTTACCGATGATGGCTTTCTGCTGCATCCTCGTAGGGTGGATACTCTCCGAACCGATCAAGAAGACTACTGTGGGTCGTTCTTCAGCGGATTAGGCAACACGATCGAAACCCGTGGCACCTTGCTGCTAGGTTCCGGCACCAAGATCCCAGTGGCGTCGTTGTTGGTCTATGACTTGGCAAGCAAGAAGACCACCGCGATCGAGACTGGTGGCAAGCCGAACGGTTACTTGTTCAACGTATTCGCTTCCCCGGATGGTGAGCGTATGTACGTGCATTCCACCGATCGCCTGCAGAAGAAGCTGACGGTCTTGGAGATGGATCTTGAAAGCGGCAAGTGCGAGACCATCGTTGAGCAAACGCAGCCGACTTGGCAGACCAATCACCCGGGCAAGCGTTACCTAGGAGATGGAAAACGTTTCTTGTGGAGTACTGAGGGCACCGGCTACACCCATTTCGAATTGCGCGACCTCAGTGGCAAGTCCTACGGCATGGTCAGCGACGGCGATTTCCAGACCAGTCGCTTGGAATGGGTCGATGAAGAGGCCGGCCTGATCGGTTTCAGCGGTTTCAGCTCGCCAGTTTGGATGGCAAGACGCAAACGCGTGTAACCACCATCGATATGCATCAACGGCGAAGTTGCCGGGATGGTCGCCGAAAGTGATCCTGCAAGTGCAGCCAACGTTGCCGAGATGTTCACCTTCCGTTCCGATGACGACAAGTTCGACATCTACGGCATCCTCTTCAAGCCCAAGGAATTCGATCCCGCCAAGAGTTATCCAATGATCAACTCCTTGTACGCCGGCCCCTGATCGAATGAGATTTCGGCACGCTATGTGGGGCAGGAACGCCGCGAATGCACTCGCGGTTACTTGGTGGTGCGCGTGAACAGCCGCGGCACTGGTAACCGCGGCAAGGCATTCCTGGGGGCTGCCTATCTGCGCCTAGGTGATGGCGATATTCAAGACCACGCCGACGCCGTCCGTCTGCTCGCCAAGCGCCCTTACGTGGATGGCGAGCGCGTCGAAATCGTGGGCCACTCCTATGGTGGTTTCATGGCGGCACTCGGCATCTTCAAGCACCCCGACGTCTACGCCGCTTCGGTGATCGGTTCCGGCGTGACAGACTGGCGCAATTACGACACGATCTACACTGAGCGTTATATGAGCACGCCGCAACTCAATAAGAAGGGTTACGACACCGGTTCGGCCATGACCTATGCCAAGCAACTGAAGGGCAAGGTCATGATCATGCACGGCATGGTGGATGACAACGTGCACCCCACCAACGCCTTCCAGCTGATTGATGCCTTGGATAAGGCCGGCAAGTCTTACGAGAGCCGCTTCTTCCCGAATGCCGGACATGGCCTGGGCCGTGGCTTCAGTCAGAGCCAGTGGGAGTTCTTCGACCGCGTGCTGCAGCCATAGTTGGCGACAGTTCTCCGTCATAACAGGCAATCTCTGCTAGGATTCGTCGTCAGCTCTCTGACGACGAACAAACTCCTGCATTGAATCGATGAACTTCCGCCCTCTTGCCTGCGTATTCGCGACGATCCTGACGACCTCTGTCCTGGTAGCCCCAAGCCACGCCCAGGCGGTCTATCAACCACCGGCGTCGACCGCGGACAAGGCGATGAACCGCGCGCTGGAAAGCGTGAACCCGTCCAACATCGAGGCCGATTTGCGTTTTATCGCCGATGACGAGATGCAAGGTCGTGACACCATCTCGCAAGAGCAAAGGATTGCCGCACGCTACATTCGCGCACGCCTGGAGCGCATTGGATTCACCCCTGGTGCCGGCGACAGCTTCCTCTATCAATATCCACTGGAAGGACGTCAACTGGACCGTTCTTCGCTAGCCGCCACCTTGACCCGCGGCGGCAAGGCGCATGCCATGAGCTATGGCAGTGATTATGTAATCGCTGGGCGTTGGGCGGTTGCGGATCTGGAGACCTCGGGCGAGATCGTCTACTGCGGCGCTGGTACCAAGGAGGATTTTGATCCTGAAGTGATGAAAGGTCGCTGGGCCTTATGTCATTACTCCGGGCAATCGATCTGGCGCATCTTCAGTCCTGCGCGTCAAGCTGGTGCAGTTGGCCTGATCGTGATCACCGACCCGGAATCAGAGATCGGCAGTGTGATTCCGCATTTCAAGGTTGCCAACTCGGGCGCTTTCGCCCCCAGTGTCAGCTGGCCTTCCGATGGCAGTAATCGCCGTCAACGCCCTTCATTCCCGATTCTGGCTTTCAGCGATGAGCTCAGTGCATCGCTGCTGAAGGATAAGCCTGAAGTAGGAACAGTGCTCGACAGCAGCTTCATTGAGAAGCGCGGCAAAAGCGGCGGCACCATTCAAGCGGAGAATGTCTGTGGCCTATGGCCAGGCAGTGATCCGCAATTGAAAAACGAGGTCATCATTGTTTCCGCGCACTATGATCACATCGGCGCGCGTGGTGGGCAGATCTTCAACGGCGCCGACGACAACGGTTCCGGCACTTGTGGCATGTTGGCTTTGGCCGAAGCCCTAGTCGAGTACGGCCCGATGCAACGCTCAGTGCTATTGATCTGGGTCTCCGGCGAGGAAAAAGGCTTGTGGGGTTCGCGCGCTTGGTCACAGAATCCGAGCTTGGCCGACGGCATGAAAGCGGTTGCCAACATCAACATCGACATGATCGGCCGCAACGATCCGAAGGTGCTGTACGTGACTCCGAGCCCGGAGCACAAAGATTTCAACGGCTTGACCAGGTTGATGGAGAAGTTCGGTGCTGAGGAAGGCTTTGGTGATTTCCCAGAAGGTCAGAAGCAGGGCTTCGAAGGCCTTGGCAGTGCCGATGATTACTATCGTCGCTCCGACCACGCCGAGTTCGCCAAGTTAGGCATCCCGGTCTGCTTCCTGTTCGCCGGCGTGCATGATGATTACCACCAGCACACCGACACCATCGAGAAGATCGACTACGACAAGATCCATCGCGTGGTGCGCGTGGTCATCAAGGCCCTGAACTCGCTGCAGGCCAAGGAACTGGAGCTGTAGGCCACTGCGGAATCGCGTGGTACGATAGCCCCTTCATGGAGGCCGACGTACCCGCCAAAATCGAACTGCTAGCCCCTGCCGGGTGCTATCCATCGCTTCGTGCTGCCATCAGCAATGGCGCCGATGCGGTCTACTTTGGCCTGGCGCAGTTGAATATGCGCGCCCGTTCGCGACGCAGCTTCGAGCGCGAGGATCTTGCCGAGATCTGCCGTATCTGCCGCGAATCCAACGTCAAGAGCTACTTGGCGCTGAACACCGTGCTCTACCAGCACGATTTGAAGCTATGCAAGTCGCTGCTGGAGGAAGCCGCCGAGCAACAAGTCAGCGCGGTGATCCTGTCCGACATGGCGGCAGTGATGATCGCCGAAGACCTAGGCCTTGAGGTCCACCTGTCCACGCAGTTGTCGATCTCCAACGCCGACGCCGTGCGTTTCTATGCCTCGCATTGTGACCGCATCGTGCTGGCTCGCGAACTGAGCCTGCCGATGATCAAGTCGGTACATCAGCAGATCGTTGAGCAAGATATTCGCGGCGTCTCCGGTCGCTTGATGGAGCTGGAAGCCTTCGCCCATGGTGCCTTATGCATTGCCGTTTCGGGACGCTGCAGCATGTCGCTGTACTCCTCCAATGCATCGGCCAACCGCGGCGCTTGCGATCAGAACTGCCGCAAGGAGTACATCGTCAAGGATGCCGAGACCGGTCACGAAATGTTGGTCGATAACAACTACGTCATGTCTCCCACCGACATTCTCACCATCGGTTTCGTTGACCAGATGGTGGAAGCCGGCGTGCAAGTTTTCAAGATCGAAGGCCGCGGGCGCGCCCCGGAGTATGTGGGAGCAGTGACCGCAGCGTATCGCAAGGCTTTGGATGCCGTGCAAGATGGCAGCTTCAACGAAGAGCTAGCCAATGAGCTGATCCCAGAACTGGAGAAGGTCTACAACCGCGGCTTCTCAAGCGGCTACTACCTTGGACAAGAGCAAGGTTGGGCCAAGGTCGGCGGCAGCAAAGCCACCCGCCAGAAGCAGATGATCGGCACCATCACCAATGTCTTCCAGAAAGCCGGCGTGATCGAAGTCGAAGCCAGCGCCGGCAAGCTAAGCGTGGAAGATGAATATGTGGTCATTGGCCACACCACCGGCGCTGTGAATGGCACAGTGTTGGAACTGCGCATGGAAGATGAAGCCGGCAACGCCAGCAACCCGCAAGAGGTCAGCAAGGGTGATCGCTTCACCCTCCCCCACGTCGGCGACGCTCGCCGTGGCGACCAGCTTTATCGCCTAGCTCCGATCGAACAACCGACCTCCGTCTGACCGATGGCAAAGCCGGGGAGCAACGCGCATATGGTGATTCGCCACAAGGCACTCGAATGCATCGGGTGTTGCTTGTGCGAGGAAACCATCCCGCAATACTTCCAGCTCGATGACGACGGCATGGCGCAGCTGCTTAACAGCACCCAAGAAGGCGTGTTCCAGCGTGCGACTGCACTGCGCTTGGATCAGGCGGAAATAGAGGAAGCTGTTGCCGGGTGCCCCGTAGACATTATTCGCCTCGACAACAGCTAGGGATCCTCTGGTCATTTTGACGCGATCGCAGTCGAGTCTTCGCCTGTTCAGAGTGCTCCGCAGAGCGCAGTTTTGGCCTTCCTAAAGCACTGTGGTCTGAACGTTATCGGTCCACAAACCACTGGTCAGGTCCAAGCCCTGCAACCATGCGGTCACACCACTGCCGCGCGATGGCACGCGCACGGTGACCGTGCCGACGCCATTGGAATTCTGGTAGACCGTCGGCAGCAAGCGCAACGGTGGTGACAGGTCCGCCAAGCCGTAAGCCGTCATGTACGGTCCGCTACCAGTGGTGCTGTAGTAGATGAAGCCAGAACCATTCGGCACGCAATCCACCATGGTGAAGGTGGCGAGCTGACCGGCGGTCAAGCTTGGCACCTGCAGGCTTGGGCCGTTACTGCCGACCGTTGGTTTCCACGAAGCCACGGTCGCCGCGGTGTTGTTCAACGAGCGCACATTATTCTGCGAGCTGTTGCCCATCGTGAAACCGTTATAGCTCACGTTCGGACCGGACCAACGATCAATCTCCGACCCTGGCGAGTACGCCATGATGGTGCGGTACTGGTTGTTCGAGGTGCGGAAGCCGAAGCTGTAGGAGTAAGCACCGGAGCTGGCATTCTGCGGATCGTGGTTCGACCCCATGTTGTGCCCTAACTCATGGGCCAAGGTCTGCGAGTTCTGCATGCAGCTGTAGTTGACCACGCTGAATGCCCACGAGCGGAAACTGGAACTGACGTTGGTCATCAGATAAGCCAGACCGCAGTACTGCGTATTCATGCACAACAGACTCACGCAGTCGGCACCGTACTGGGTGCGCAAGGAATGCACATTGTCCATCTTGCCGTCGTTGGTGCCTTGCAGGTCCTGCAAGATCTGGTTGAAGCTGCCAGGCTCGTTGTAACCGACCATCTCCGCGGTGTGCACCAAACGAACTTCTTGATCCACGCCGCTGTCCAAGAAGGAAGCATTGGTCTTAGCCATCGCCAAGTTGATCTTGCTGTTGGTGGAAGTGGTGCCCCCCATCAAGTTCTTGGCGACGGTGGTGTAGACCACCATGACGTCGATCTCGGTGAGGTTGCCGCGCGTGTTGCTGGCAGGATTCACTTCACTTGGCAGATGCACACCGAAGGAATCATCGGTGCCACATTCAGGGCCAGCGGAGCGATCCACTTGGTGAATCCAGAACACATCATTGCCAGCACTGGTAATCGAGTAGGCCTGATCATCAAAGCTGATGAAGGCACTGACCATGTCGTCAATCATCGAGAACATGGCGTGAGAATCTGGGTGGCCAGCGACCGAGCCCATCCACACCACGCCGTTGGCATAGGCTGGCTGCAGGTGGTCGAACTCAGCGGTCAGCGCAAGGCCATCGAATAAGTTCAACTGTACATTCGATGCTTGACCATCACGCAGCAAGTCGAGGTTGACGTTGACCAAGCGCGAACGAATAGCCGTGGCATCCAGGCCGATGCCCGCTTGCGCGGCTTGGCTAGGTGGAGCAAACAACTCCAGCGAGGATTGCGCAGCAACTGGACTAGCCAGCGCCACGAGAGTCAAAAGGGGTAGGAAATGATTCATGAAACTCATGGCGTCGGCGAAATCAAAAGCCCTTACTGGACGGTGGTTTGGTAGTTCGAGCTCCACTCCGAAGTGCTGACGTCAACACCTTGGAACCAAGCGGTGACACCTGCGCCTCGTGAAGGCACGCGCACTGCGACCGAGCCATGACCATTGCTGTCAATGCTCATGAACGGCAAAGCTTTCAATGGCGCATTCAAGTCAGCCGGACCGTAAGGGGTGGTGGTAGGACCAACGCCTCCAGTGGTGCTGTAGTAGATGTAAGCCACGCTGTTTGGCGTGCAGTCATCGATGCTGAAGATCGCGAACTGACCAGCGATCAGGTTAGGCACGGTCATGTCCGGGCCGGTTGGGCCGCCACCGGTGCCGCCGTCGCGCCAATCCGCCACGATCGACGCCGTGTTGTTCAGCGAACGTGCGTTGTCCTGGCTGCTGTTACCCATGGTGTTACCGCTGTAGGTCACGTTCGGGCCGGAGAAACGCTTCACGCGCGTGCCTGGCGAGTAAGCCATCACGGTGCGGTATTGGTTGTTCGGAGTGCGGTAGCCGAAGCTGTAAGAGTATGCGCCGGAACCGGCATTCTGTGGATCATGGTTCGATCCCATGTTGTGACCAAGCTCGTGACTGAAGCTGTAGTAACCGGTCATGCAGCTGTAGTTGCACACGCTGAATGCGGAGCTGGCGAAACCTGCACTAGGGTTGGTCATCAGGTAAGCGATGCCACAGTACTGACCATTCTTGCAGATCATGCTGACACAATCGGCAGCGTACTGGTCGCGCAATGCATGAACGTTATCCATGTCACCATCGTTGGTGCTTCTCAGGTCAGTCAGGATCTGGCTGAAACTGGAAGGCTCGGAGTAACCGACCATCTCTGCGGAATGCACCAGGACCAGCTCCTGATTCACGCCACTCGAACTGTATGCCGAGTTGCTTTCGGTAATCGCCAGGTTGATGCGGCTTTGCATCGAGTTGGTACCGCCGACGGTGTTCTTAGCTGCAGTCGAGTAAACCACCAACACATCGATGTCAGGGTTACCGGCGCGACTGCCGTTGCCGTTGACTTGGCTTTCACTTGGTGACGAGGTCACGGCGTGCGAATCATTGGTGCCGCAACGTGGCATCAGCGACGAATCGATGATGTTGACCCAGTGCGCGCCATTGCCAGCGAAACCGATTTGGCAAAGTTGATCATCCCAAGTAACGGTGCCGGAAACTGCATCGCCCATTACTGAGAAGATCGCCGTCTCACTCTCGTGACCGATAATCGAGCCGACCCAAACGGTGCCTCCACCGTAGGCCTGCTCCAGGCGATCAAACTTGGCAACCATCTCTAGATCAGAGAACAGGTTCAAGCTGATGTATTCCGTTGCTGTGGTCAGTTGATCGATATCAATCTCGACCAAGCGTTTGCGCAACGAGGCATTCTCGGCACTGACGGCAACTAGTGGAGCTTTATTGGTTGCAGCGAACAGTTCCGGAGCGTGGTCCTGATCGATGCTTTGGGCGCTCGCTGGGCAGGCGAGCACCATGGTGGTTAGGAGAGATAGAGTTAGGGACATCTATTCCTGGACGTTGAATTCCGGCTAAGGTTCCCTAATTCAGGACCGAATTTTCCCGTACCTAGGCCTTTTGCGCCATATTACGGCCGCATCGGCCTAAAGCAGCTCGCCGCAGAGCAATCCGAACGCATGCTGGCCCTGGATGTCACCTGCAGCCGGAGCGCCAATCAGTAACAATTTCTGATTGGATCCAGTGAAAGCGCGGCCAACCGTCACCGAAGAACCGAAACTATCATCCACCTCAGGAGGAGAGAGCGCCCTCAAGATGCTGCCATCGCGACCACTGATCACGAGTGTTTCTGCACCTGCAGATAGGAAAGTAAACCCAGCCCACTCGCCATGTGCACCGATCACATAGTCAGCGCGACCATCACCGTTTACATCGCCAGCGCCGGCTAGGGAATGTCCCCAACCTTGCTTTGGCCCACTGGAAGAACCTGGCCCGACGTGCCTGCGAATACGGGTGCCGGACTTGTTGTAAAGGTGGACCGTGTCTCTGCAGGGCTCACCGATCAAGAAATCCGTCTTGCCATCCAAGTCGGCGTCACCGACAGCCGCAAGGCGGTAGCCGAACCACGCGTTGGTGTTCTGGCCCTTGATGCGGCGAATGCGATTGAAAGAGGCGCCACTGATTAGGTGCACATCGCCACGGTCACTGCGCGCATAAGGCTCACCAACCACGAAGTCTGGGATGCCATCGCCATTGGTGTCATCCAAAGCTGCCAAGCCAGTTCCTAGACCGCCGCCAGCCGAAGATCCGTAATAACGACCGATTAAGCCGCTGCCACTGCCGCTGAAGGCGTGGACCACCCCCGCACCGTTGAAGGCACCAGGTTCACCAACGAGAACATCAGGAACGCTATCACCGTTGAGATCATCAATGCTGGCGATCGAAACGCCCAAGTAGCCGCCGGCCCTGGTTCCATGAACCCAAGCCAAACGCTGGCCAGTAGCACCAGACCAAACGTAGACTGCACCGGCACGAGAATAGTTCGTGCTTTCGAAAGGAGCCCCTGCAGCGTAGTCGCTGATGCCATCGCCATCGATATCCTTCAGCGCGGTGGCATAGCGACCGAGGCGCGACGAAGCCATGGCCCCATCGTGACGGCGAATTAGGGTGAGATTGGCGCCATCGTAGATGTAAACAGAGCCCGAATT
This sequence comes from Planctomycetota bacterium, assembly GCA_024229395.1. Lineage (GTDB taxonomy): Bacteria > Planctomycetota > UBA1135 > UBA1135 > UBA1135. The sequence continues at coordinate 20,895 of JAAESM010000073.1, forward strand.
TGTACCGTTATAGTCAGTACAAAACGCCCCTGTGCCGACTTCAGCAATGCCGTCGCCAGTGATGTCATCGAGGATGAAGGTTGACATTCCTAGACCGTCCCAATGGGACGTACCGGGAATTTCAAAAGAGTGCTGTAAAGCACATAATGCAATGAGGGAGAGGAACATGGTGAGGGGATGAACCAACCCAACTATACCTGACAATCTGGGTTCTGAGTTTGATTACTCCCCCCGCCGAACAGCATGGAAGCCCAAATTAGCCGCGACGAGGCCATTCCTCAGCTCCTTGAGGAGCATGGCTGCATGGTCTTGAGCCTTGGCCGACGCATGTGCAACAGCGCGGAAGAGGCCGAAGATCTGGTCCAGGAGACTTTCCTGCAGGCTTATCGCAGCTGGAGTCAGTTCGAGGGCCGTTCTACGGTCAAGACTTGGCTGTACACGATTGCTATGCGGACTTGTCAGCGACTGCAACGCAAAAAAGTGGGTCAGCCTTCGCGGATGACGTCGTTGGAATCGCTGCTGCCGATGGGCGAGGCCACCATGGGAGTGCTCGACACCGACGCCGACTCCCCGCTCGACGTGCAGATGCGCATGGAGGGTAAGCAGCAAATCGAAGAGGCCATCGTGGAGTTGCCAGTCGAGTTTCGGGTGCCGTTGATCCTCAAGGACATCCTTGGTTTCTCAATCAAGGAGGTCGCTGAGATTACCGAGATCAAGGTCGCCACGGTGAAGACTCGGGTGCACCGGGCACGTCTACGCCTACGTCAGGCCCTCGAAAGCATTCTGCCGCGCGCGGAAGTGCCGCCAGCAGAATATCCCATGCAAGTCTGCATGGACCTGTTGCGTTTAAAACAGGAGTCAATCGACCGCGGCGATGAAGCCAATGCAAAGCTGGATAACCTGGTCTGTCGGCGTTGCAATATTCTGTTTACGACCATGGATTGCACTTTTGACGCCTGTCAAGAATTGTTGGAAGGAAGGATGCCAACGGAGTTAAGAGACCGTATCCTTATGCACTTCAAAAACGAAGCCGAACCAAATTAAATCAAATTTTAGAAATTGCCGGGAACTTTTTGTTTCTGATGTTTACGAATTTCACATACCTTCGACAATGCTTTGAGGGTGTAAGACAGGTAAAGATTTTCCGGCTCGCTAGAGTGAATTGTGTTTCTGTTTCGCCGACACCGTGGGGGTTGGCGGCGGCCCAGACCACCCTTCTCTCTAGCGGCTTTTTTTGCCCTAGCCGGATATCACAGCAGCGCTTGGCTTGGCCAGCGCTCCCTAGGTTCGATTACTCGACCAGCGCTCGTGCGAGTCGGCGCATTAAACCAGCCTTTCAAGCCCAAAAATGAGGGCGCAGGACAAGATGGCCATCACCAGCCATTGCACCGCGCCTGCCAAGACCGGCCGCGCGCCTACATGGAATAAATCGCGCAAGCTGGTCTGCAGTCCCACCCCGGCCATGCCGATGGCCATCAGCCAACCGCCTCCATTCTTCAGATTGGTGGTGCCAAGCAGGCCATCCTCTGGCAACCAATGCAGAGAGTTGATGGCAGCAAACAACACGAAGGCGACCAGAAACCATGGCACCGGTGAGACATGCACTTCACCAGAAGCTTCGGCACTACGTCGACGTGAGCGCGCCAGGAACCACACGATTGGAGCCAACCAACAGATGCGCACCAACTTGGCCACGGTGGCGACTTCGGTGGCGGTGGAACTGACGGTTTCACCTGCAGCTACGACCTGCGCAGTCTCATGCAAACTTGCCCCCGCCCAAACGCCATATTGAACGTCAGTCAGGCCCAGAAGCGGCATAAGCAAGGGATAGGTGAAGATTCCAATGGTGCCAAGCAGCGTGATCACACCGATGGCGACTGCGGAATCGCGCTTATCGGCTTGCACGACAGTGTCGGCGGCAACGATCGCCGACGCACCACAGACCGCCCCGCCTACACCGAGCAGCAAACCAAGTTCATGCGGAAGCTTGAATCGTTTGGCGACCCACCAACCGAAGGCGACACCCACCAGGGTGGTGATTGAAACCACCGCCAAGGCTGGCATGCCGATGGTGGCGATGTCCCCCAAGCTCAAGCGCAGACCTAAGGCGGCAACCGCCCAACGCAAGATCGGTTTGCGCGATACTTCTAAGCCGGGCAATACCCATTGTGGCGGCGGCATGAGCAAGCGCAACAACATACCCAACAAGATGACCAGCAACAGCCCGCCCATATGCAAGCGGTCATGGAACAGCGGAGTCGCTGCCAGGGTCTTCGCAAGCCACGCCAATAAGGTGGCCAGCAAGATGCCGGGTAGAAGGCGTGCCAAATCTCGCCGAGTCTATCACTTATGATGGCCCTCTCATGAGTCCTTCCTCCTCCAACGACCGCGGCGCCCGGCTACCAGCGAATCCTCGCGTGGCTGTGATTGGCGCTTCGGGCTTGGTTGGCCACGGAATCATGGAGTGTCTGCAGGAACGCAACTTCCCAGCCCAATCAATCGAAGCCTTCTCACCGCGCGATGACCATCCTGCCAAGGCAGCCAACGCTGACTTGGTATTCCTGGCCGCACCCACCGAGGTCTCGCAGCTTCATGCGCCACGCTTAGTCGCTGCCGGTTGCATCGTCATCGACTTGTCGCCAGCTTGGCGTCTAGAGAATGATGTGCCGCTGGTGGTTCCCGAGATCAACGCCAAGCTGCTTGAGACTCATCATGGCTTGATTGCCAGTCCGAACTGCACCAATGTGCCGCTGGTGATCGCGCTTGCTGCTTTGCAGAAACAACGCGTTGTCGAAAACGTGATCGTCACCACCATGCAAGCCGCCAGCGGTGCAGGCCGCCCTGGCTTGGAGTGCTTGGCCGGTGCACCAAGTCCCTTCGCCAAGCCCTTGGTTGGCAATTTGATTCCGCAATGCGATGACTTCGACGCTAATGGGGTGAGTGCCGAAGAGCAGCGCATGGTGGTCGAATCCCAGCGTCTGTTGGCTGCCCCGCATATGAGGATCATGGCCAGTTGCGTGCGGGTTCCGGTGGCGGTTGGCCACGCCATGACGGTCTATGTGCAACTACGCGATAGTTTCAGCGTGGATCAGGCCAGGGAGTGCTTCGCAACCATGCCGGGTTTGAAGTTGTATAAACGGACCGACTATCCGGGCGTGCTGGACTGCGTCGGCAACGATCTGGTGCATGTCGGGCGTTTGCGCCAAGGCAACGAGCCGAATGAACTGCACTTGTGGTTGGCTTGCAATAACTTGCGCAAGGGTGCGGCAACCAATGCCGTGCAGATTGCCGAAGAGCTGCTACCGCACTAGGCGCTAGGCGGTTAATGGTGAATGCCAGCTGGCTGCGCTAGTCCGGCGATTTTCGTTCCGCTGGTGGACCGATCGACAACAACACCGCAACCGGCTTGGTGCGCTCCGACGCCAACAACACAATCTGGATGGCGGAAGTGAGTGGCACTGCCAAGAAAGCGCCGACCACGCCCCAGATGCCTGCCCACACCACCACCGAAACGATGATGACCAGGGGCGACAGGTTCAATTCGCGACCGAGGATCTTTGGCTCGAGGAAGCTACCTAGGGTGAGGTTCACGGCCATGTATGCGCCAGCAACGATGCTTGCCTTTTCCCAAGAACCTTCAAAGGCCAGCATGGTGACGGTCGGGAAGATACCGGCAATAATCGAACCGAAGGTTGGGATGTAGTTGAGCATAAAGGTCAACAAGCCAAACAACAGCGCAAAGGGCACGCCCAGCATAATCATCACCAGGTAACACAGCGAGCCGGTAATCAACGACACCGCCGTCTTCACGCCAAGGTATTTCTGGATGCCGCGGCCGATGGTATCCAGCACGCGTCGCGCTTCACTCTCGCGCGGTCCGGCAATCGACAGGATCTTACGTCGGAAGACCTTCTGCTCGGCAAAGATGAAGATCATGTAGATCATCACCAGAATCAATGCGCGTGAGAATCCAAGGCCGCTACCAAGAATGCCGCGTGCCAAGCCTTCCAGATCGAGGTCATGCAGCGAGGATGCAATCAGGCTACGTGCCGCATCGGGCATCGACGAATTCTGCATCCGCTCCTCGAGGCCAGCCACGACCAACGGCCAGTCAAGGGAATCTTCAGGGCGGACTTCCGCCTCTGGATCGACTGGAGCCGTGATCTGGGCACCATCTTCACGCGCTTCACCAAGGAACTGGCTGATGTTCTCCTGCAGCAGGATGCCGGCTTGGGCCAAGCCAGTGAACAAGACCGCGACCAAAGCGATTACGGTCAGCGCTGGAGGGATGCGCCAACGAGCCAATCGAACCACCACCGGCTGCAACATACTCGCGAGCAAGAAGGCAATCACCAGAGGCTGCAAGATGCTTGCGCCGACATGCAGCACCCACCCCACCAAGATGGTGGTCAAGATGCTGAGCAGAATCAGCACGGTCCGGTTCGGATTCCGCATGCGGGAATCGTAGCGAATCCGTGGAGCTGCGGGCTGCTTCCAGCCTGTTTGCTATGATTCGTCATGCCGCGCCTGCTCGCATTTTTCTCATTAATCGTCCTGATTGGCTTGGCCGTATGGTTGGTCTTCTCTCCGCCTCAGAGTGGCGAGATCGAGAACGACACGGATCCAGTTGAAATACAGCAGCCCGAATTGGAAGAGGTGTCAGGGCTGGCCGAAGAGCAGCTTCCTGAACCGGAAGACGTCGGCGCGCTGCAACGCACCGATATCGAGCCGATCAGGCTTGGTGGAAATGATCCGAACGTAGAGTACGGCGAACCCGCCAGCGAAGGGATTCTGGTCACGGTGGTGGATGCCGACGGTGGTGAGTTGTTGCCCTTCGCCGAGGTCATCGTGCTGGACATGGGTGTGCTCGATGAATCCACTTTCCAGATGCAGATGATGCAGCAGCCGGATTTCGAAACCGTGTTCGCTCATTTGGGTGTTGCCTATTCCACCGACAAGTCAGCCAAGGTCATGATTCCATTCCCGGAGGGCGAGCTTATTCTGGCCGGACGCACCGACACGCATTTCGATTTCTCGATGAACACTGAAACTGCTGATGATGAGGTCGAACTTGCGATCAAACGCGTGGCCTTATTGCGCGTGCATGTGATCGATGAAAACGGCGCCGACGTGGAAGGCGCGCCAGTCGGCTTGCGCATCAAGCAAGACATATTCAAGCGGGACATGATGCGCAACTTCACCGCGGAAGATGGTTGGACCAACTTGCGTTTGTTCCAGCTGCTGCTCGATCGTCTGCCCGCCGACGGCACCTTTGTCGCCATCATGGGATTGTTCCAGGAGCCGATCGAGAAGTTGGTCGACTTGCAGGAGTTGCCCGAAGATGGTGTGGAACTGGTCATGCCCGAGTCTGGTTCGATGACGGTGACGGTGGTCGATGAAGAAGGCAATCCGGTCGAGGATTACCTAGGCATCATGCTGAATATCGTCGATCCAGATCCCGGTCCACGAATGGATGAGGAGATCGACCAAGCGGATTTCGTCGACACCACGCAGACCGGCACACTCACGATCCCGCGCATTGGTTTCGGCTTGGACATCACGGTCAAGGCCACTTCGATCAATGAGATCCTCACCGGCACGGTGGTCGTTGAGGGTCCAACGCGCAGCCATCCGCATGTTGATGTGCAGGTGACCATCAGCATGGAGGCTTCTGTGATCAAAGGGCGCCTGGTCAACGCCGAGGGTAAGCCCGGTCCGAATATCACCCTGCGCAGTCGCTTGGTAGAGGAGCACGAGCATGGTTCCTCCTCCACCGGCCGTTCGGTGCGCACCGATGAGGAAGGTTACTTCCGGGTGAAGCTTGATGACCCGGATCTTGGCCCCAATGCAACGCGCAAGTTGACCTTGACCATGAAGGCCACGCGCAAGAAACCAGAGCGCGACGCGGAGATCGATTTAAGCCGCAGCTTCCCACCTGGCGAGACCGACTTTGGCGACATCATGGTGACCGCGCCGCCACTGGCTGCATCCGGACGTGTGCTGAAGCCTGACTCCACACCGTTGCGCGATGCTGAAATCGTCTTGGAGCGCAAGGAGGCCTCTGGCGATGGCCCCGATGACTTCTACTGGGACAGCATGTTCGATAATCGTGCGCGCACCGACAAGGATGGCTCGTTCACTGTTGTCGGACGATTCGAACCTGGAACCTACCGTGTACGCGTGAGCAGTCCGCAATACCCCAGTGTCCATCAACCGACTCGCATTGGTGAAGAAGGTATGGAGATCACGATGGCCGCAGGCGGTGGCCTGACCGGCACCTTGCTCCTCGACAAGGACATTCCACGCGACCAATTGGACTTGCGCCTGGAACGTCATCAGGATTCCTTGTCGGACCCTGATGTCAACAGCGGCTTCGGCATCAACGTCGAGACCAGCGGCAAATTCCAGCATCTAGGCTTGACGCCTGGCACCTTCAACATCGTGCTGAACTGTTCGGATACGGATGAAGAACTCTTCCGCAAGGATGGCGTGATCGTCAATCTGAGCGACGACGGCATTGCCACCGATGTGGGCACGCTCGACCTACGCGGCCAGCTCCGCGCCTTCGAGGTCAATTTCCGCAATAAAGAAGACAAGGTGGTGCGCGACGCTCGCGTGACAATCGGTGATTCCGATAACTGGCACTATGTTTGGAAAGGACGGATCAGCGTGGTCACTGCCAAGCCAGGCCTGGATATCACAATCGTTAGCGATGGTTACCGCAAGTTGGAGCTCAAGAACGTGAGTGGTGACGAGACCGCAACACTTCTGCAGGGCATCAAGGTGCGCTTGCAGGTGTCGAACCCTCAGGCGATTCCACCAGGCTACGCGGTCAGACTGACTCTACGCAGTGCCGAGCCGAATAGCCGTTCCGCTTATATGTACGGAATCGGCGACGGCCTGAATTCATCCTATGAACAGGTCGTCAACGCCATGGAGCCCGGCGAGTTCTTCGTCGAATGCCAGCTGTCTTCCGATGAAGGCGATCAAGCCAATACTTGGTGGGGTATTTCCCAACCTGAGGGCGCAAGCCCAATCCAAGTCGTGGATGTTGGTGGTGAACAGTTCTTCTCGATTGAGATCAATGCCGAGAGAATTGCCAGTATCGTCAAGCGGACTGAGGACTCTGAGTAGCCTAATGGCTTCAGTCCTGCATGTTCGGAGCCAAGCGTGTCTGGGCTTCCTCGATCGAGATTTCGCGACGACGGGCGTAGTCTTCAACTTGATCGGTGGCGATCGTGCCTAGACCGAAGTAACTAGCTTCAGGGTTGGCGAAGTAGAAACCGCTGACTGATGCCGCTGGCATCATGGCGCGTGATTCGGTCAACGAAACGCCGATGCGTTGTTCGGCGTTGAGGATCTTGAAGATGTCGTCCTTGAGACTGTGATCAGGGCAAGCTGGGTAACCAGGCGCTGGGCGGATGCCACGATAGAGTTCACGGATGCGCGCCTCGTTATCACCAGTTTCGTTCTCGGCGTAGGCCCAGTATTCGGTGCGCACGCGATGATGCAGATGCTCGGCGAAGGCTTCTGCCAAGCGATCGGCTAGCGCCTTGGCCATGATCGAGTGGTAATCGTCGTGTTCGGCATCGAACTTCGCAGCAAGCTCAGCTGCGCCGAAACCAGCCGAAACCACGAACATTCCTAGGTGGTCGCGCACGCCGCCATGGACGGGCGCGATGAAATCGGACAGGCAACGGTTGAAGGAACCGTTGCGTCCTTCGCGTTGTTGACGCAGCATCGGCAAGCGATGCGAGGCTGAAGTGCCGTTGCCGGAATCGACCGGATAAACCACGATGTCGTCGCCATCGGTGTTGGCTTCATGGATGGCGAAGGCGGCGCGCGCAGTGAAAAGTTTCTCGTTGAGAATCCGCTTCAGCAAGGCTTGGGCATCGGCGAACAGTTCCGTGGCTTGGGCGCCGTAAGTCTTGTCTTCGAGGATCGCGGGGTAGCGGCCTTTCAGTTCCCAAGTGGAGAAGAATGGCGACCAGTCGATGTTCGCAACGAGCTGATCCAGCGGGTAATCCTTGAGTACATGCAGGCCTGGCTTGGAAGGCAGCGGCAGCTCGGCGCGTTGCCAATCGAGGAACTCGGCGCGTTTGCGCGCGGCAGCAATCGGCAGCAAGGAACTCTTCTGATTGCGCTTTTGATGACGCTCCCCCGCCTCGACTTGTTTGGCGGCGTTGCGCTGCAGGAAGTCTTCGCGTTGGGTGGTGCTGGTCAAAGCCTGTACGGCCTGGGCAGCGCGGGAAGCATCGGTGGCATGCACGGTCGAGCCTGAGAACTGCGGTGCGATGCGCAAGGCCGAATGTGCCAGCGAAGTGGTGGCGCCACCGATCAACAACGGCTTCTGTGAACCACAACGCTCCAACTCCTTGGCCACATGGACCATCTCATCCAGGGATGGCGTAATCAAACCACTCAATCCGATGATGTCGACATCCTGATCGGCCGCGGTTTCCAAAATAGTCTTGGCCGGCACCATCACGCCAAGGTCGATGACCTCAAAACCATTGCAGGCCAGGATCACGCCAACGATGTTCTTACCGATGTCATGCACATCGCCTTTGACGGTGGCAAGCAACACTTTCGGTTGACTGTTTCCTGCGTTCACTTGCTGCTTGGCGGCCTCCAAGTGCGGCTCCAACCAAGCAACCGCGCGCTTCATCACGCGCGCACTCTTGACGACCTGCGGCAGGAACATGCGGCCACTGCCGAAGCGTTCTCCGACCACGCCCATACCATCCATCAAGGGCCCTTCGATCACGGCCAGTGGCAAGCCGCATTCTTGCAGCGCTTCCGGCAAGTCCTCCTCTAGATAATCGCCAACACCATGGATGATTGCGTGGCCCAGACGGGCGGCGGCATCTTCCGAACGCCATGCGGCTTCTGCCGCTTGTTGCGCTCCGCCATCGCCTTCTGCCAAGAAGTCCTTGGCCATTTCGAGCAGATCCTCGGCGGCTTCTGGTCGACGTGCAAGGATTAGATCTTCGCAGCAATCACGCAGGCGCGGGTCCAAATCGTCGTAAAGCGGCAAACGCCCGGCATTGACGATGCCCATATCCAAGCCGACCTTCACCGCGTGATAAAGGAACACCGTGTGCAACGCTTCACGGATTCGTTCGGCGCCGCGGAAACTGAACGATAGGTTGCTGATGCCGCCGCTAAAACTGACCAACGGGAACTTATTCTTCAGCAACTGCAACGCCTCCAAGAAGGAAGCGGCGTAACCATCATGCTCGGACAAGCCTGTGGCGATGGCCAGCACGTTCAGGTCAAGAATGATGTCTTGATCGCGGAAGCCTTCGTCGCGCAAGATACCGACGGCGCGCGTGCAGATTTCCAAGCGTCGGTCCACGTCGACGGCTTGGCCTTGCTCATCAAAGGCCATGACCACCACGGCGGCGCCGTAACGGCGCACAAGGCGTGCGTATTTGCGGAACTCGGATTCGCCTTCCTTCAGGCTCAGCGAGTTGACGATGGCATGCCCTTGGCAGTTCTTCAGCCCTTCTTCCATGACCTCCCAGCGACTGGAGTCGATCATGATCGGCACCCGCGCGATATCAGGCTCGGATGCAATCAAACGCAGGAACTTCTGCATGGCAGCTTGCGAATCCAGCAGCCCTTCATCCATGTTCACATCGATGATCTGCGCGCCATTCTCGACCTGCTGACGCGCAATCGCCAAGGCGGTATCAAAATCATCTTCCAGGATCAGACGTGCGAATCGACGCGAGCCGGTCACATTGGTGCGCTCACCGATGTTGGTGAACAAGCTATCTTCACGCAGCTCCAAGCGCTCCAATCCCGAGAAGCTAGCCATTGGTGGCACTTTAGGCGCCACGCGTGGAGTGCATCCCTGCACCGCCTCACTCATGGCTTGGATATGCGCAGGTGTGGTGCCGCAGCAACCACCGACAATATTGACCAAGCCACGCTGGGCCAGATCACGCGCATACTCCGCCATAGGCGCAGGCTCCAAGTCATAGCCACCCATCTCATTAGGCAAGCCCGCATTGGGGTAACACAGCACATGGCAATCCGCGAGTTCGGCAACATCTTCGATATGCGGCAGCATCTCTTCGGGACCAAGCGCACAGTTGAAACCGACTGCAAGCAGTGGCAAGTGCGAAACTGAAGTCCAAAACGCTTCCACCGTCTGGCCGGACAAGGTGCGGCCGGATGCATCGGTGATGGTGCCGGAGATCAACACCGGGATACGTGCACCACGGTCCTCGAACAACTGCTCGATCGCGAACAAGGCAGCCTTAGCGTTCAGCGTGTCGAAGATGGTCTCGACCAACAAACAATCCACACCACCGTCGTACAAGCCTTGGGCTTGCGTTAGATAAGCCTCGCGCATGGAGTCGAAATCAGTAGCCCGAGCACCCGGATCTTCTACATCGGCGCTCATCGAGCACATGCGGTTGGTCGGCCCCATCGAACCAGCTACATAACGCGGCTTGCTTGGATCCTTGGCGGTGAAGGCATCGGCACTGGCACGTGCAACCTCAGCAGCAGCACGATTCAAGTCGTAGCACTGATCTTCAAGACCGTAATCCGTCTGCCCAATTGAAGTGGCGCAGAAACTGCAGGTTTCGATGACGTCGGCGCCGGCTTGCAGATAAGCATCGTGAACGGATGCGATCACATCGGGTCGCGTGAGCACCAGCACATCGTGATTGCCTTTCAGCGACAGCGGATGATCCTTGAAGCGTTCGCCACGGTAATCCTCTTCATCAAGACCGTGGGCTTGCACCATGGTCCCCATTGCCCCATCGAGGACAAGGATGCGCTCGAGCAGAGAATCTGCGAGCGAAGGGCGTTGAGGGGCTTTGTGCGACATGTCCGTGATTGCATGGGAGGGACAGGCACCGCATCATTCCGGTCTCCCGGGGGTATTGCCACCGTGCCTTATTGACCGGTTGGCCGAGCTTCAAAGGGCCTGTCCCTCCACTCGTCTGAATGCTGCGGGAGTGTAACATGGCAAATGCCCCCCGACAATCAAGCCAGCCATGAATCGCCCACTGCTCGCCCTGCTGCTGTTGCTTGCTGCCTTCGCCGGCGCAGCGTGGTTCATCATGGGCAGCGGTCCGCAGACCGATGACCCACCGCCGCAGCTGAGCAATCCTGAAGAAGCGCAAGAGGAAGAGTTCGTGGCTGGCCTCAGCGCTAGCGACATCTCTACTCTTGAAAGTGGCGAGGGCGATGGTGGTCTTGGTGGTTTCACCCGCAGTGACTTGAACCCAGAAGCAGAAGGTCCACTTGCTGACCCCACTTTCGGCGAAGTGCGGATACAGGTCGTGGATGCCAAGTACGAACGGCCTGTACATGGCGCCACGGTTTGGGTGCTGAACAACAAGCTAGCGGAGGGTGAGTCGATGATGGGTACGCTGGCTCTGGCCAAGGGTGTGCGCCCGCTGTTGAACGAAATCTCCGAACGCGGCACCACCAATCAGAGCGGCATCGTGGCGCTGCCATTCTTCGGCGGTGATTTAAAGGTCGCCGCCTCCTATGGCGATTCCTTCGTGTTCACCACGCGCAAGCTGCACGAAGAAGGTCCAATCGTGGTGCAACTGCGCCCGGCATTGAACGTGCCCGTAAAAGTTGTGAACACCGACGGCGACCCAGTGGCAGAGGTACCGGTCTCTTTGCGCTTGGCTTTCGGCGATGACTGGCGCATCGACCTTCTGCACACTTACACTAATGAGGAAGGGCTGGCGGTGCTGGAGAACGTTGGACTGTTCAAAGAGGAGGGTGAGCTGCAAGAGGCCTTGTTCGTGGGCTTGCCACTTCCATTGGTGGAGCCGGTGGAAGCACAGATCCCGATTCCCGACGACAGGGAGGGACGCCTGAATCATGCGTGGCCCGAAGATGCCGAGCCGCTGCTGCTGACCATGCCAGATACGGGGCCAGTTGAAGTGCAGCTGTTGGATGTAGATGGACAGCCCTTCCTCGGCGAGGCGCCAGTTTTCCTTTATATAAAGGAGAGCCTCGGCGAAGACCCCAAGCAGTTTGAGCCGATGAGGAATCAGGTTGTGCACGCGGCGGTGACCGCCAAGAATGGCTACGCGCACTTCCCGTGGGCGCAAATCGGCAAGACCTTGGTTGTGGAATCTGCATTCGGCGGTGACATCCAACCAAGCCTGGCAAAAGGCCCTGGCCCCACCGCCGCAGACAAACCGGCTGAGCTTGTCCTGCGGCAACGCCCTGGCAATGCCATGGTGCGTGGGCGTTTGCTGCTCGGAGAAGACCGGCCCTTACCCGCACAACGCCTGCAAGCCGTGGTGCGCATGGATTCGGCCAAGCGCTTGAACAAGCGCGAGGTCACGGTGGTGATTGATCAGGATGGCAACTTCAACTTCTCGGCCCCTACCTTGCAGGGTGGCGACGGAGTCACTTGCACTTTGGTCTTTGAAGTCACCCACCAAGGCAGCATGTTGATGGCCTCGGCGAACCTGCCACTGCCCCTTTCGGCAGGCAGTTTCGACTGTGGCGACATGATGCTTGAGATTCCGCAACTCCTAGTTGCTGGCCGCATCATTTATCCGAACCAGGATCCGGTCATCGGCATGAACATTCAGATTGAAATGCAACTCATGCGTGGCCAAGACCGACGCTGGCGCAACGACAGCACCTTGCGCACCGCCACGCAGCTGGATGGTCAGTTCCGTATTCACGGATTGGTCATGGATGCACGTTATCGCCTGAAGATGCACCCCAATGGCTCTTTGCCGGTGTCCGAGGAGTTCCAACCAGGCACCAAAGACTTGCAGGTGATTCTGGAACCCAGCGGAAGACTGGTCGGCCGTGTGTTGGTCGATGAGTTCATGCAAACCAAAGATGTGCGCGTGATTGCGCGCTTTGCCGATACTTTGGCCCATTCCAATGAGGACAGTCATACGCAAGATCGTCGCAATGTGAACCGTGATGGCACTTTCACCTTGCGCCGCCTGCCGGTTGCGCCAGTGGAGTTGGAGTTTCAGCTGCGCGACGGGGATCAACACATTCTCACGCTTTCCGGTATTGCGGCGGATCAGAGCGGCGAAATCCACCGCAGCTTGGATCCGGTCGACCTGCGTGGTTTGGTGCATGCGCGCAAGCTCTACGTTACCAACCGTAATGGCCAACCGATCAACCGCTTCACGGTGCGCTGGATGAATGGCAAGAAAGAAGCCCATGCCGAGGGGCGCAAGGGTGAAGCCACCATCATCACCACCAACGGATCTTTGGATGCACGCATCTTCAGCGTTGGTTACCGTACTTACGATCTCTTTGCGCTTCAGGGCAACGCTGAAATCGTGATGGAAGGTCCCGTCAAGGTTGGCGTTGAGGTCAAGCCTCTGGCACCCGTGCCAGAGGGCTATCGACTCGGTGTCTTATTCCGACCAAAGGGCGGCGAGTTCACCTGGCAGCGCGCGCAGGTGGAATTGCTCAACGGCAATCACCGCGCCACCATGCGCCTTGGCGAGCCAGGCACCTACCTCGCCACTCCATTCCTACAGGCCACCAATCTGAAGGGTGCCCAACGTGCCTGGATCGAGGCCAATGGCAAATGGGTGGAGCACCGCTTCAAGGTCAAGGATAAGGGCGGCCAGCAATACAGTTTCGAGCTCAGTGGTGCCTTGATGCAAGACGCTGTTGATCGCTTCGAATCCGAACGCAAATAGAACACCTGCGGCGCCCCCGCTCCTGCTGCTTCCTACTCCCCTTCTAAGTAGGTGTAGCCGCGCAAGCCGTCTTCGTAAAAGCGCATCAACACGCGACTTTCCGCCGGCGTCATGATCTGGCGCCGCACTGCATGCTCACAATCCCGACGTAACTTGATAGCCATGCTGTCCGGCTCGTATTGCACATATTGCAGAACCTCGCGAATGGTATCGCCAGGCACGACTTCATTGAGCGACCAGCCGCCATCTTGTTCAATCTGGATATGCGCCACATGCGCATCGCCGAACAAATTATGCAAGTCACCAAGAGTTTCTTGGTAGGCGCCGATCAAGAAGGCCGCCAAGTAGTAGGGTTCGCCGGGGATCAATTCGTGAACCTCAAGCACTTCCTTCTTCTCGCCATCGGAGATGAAGTGATCGATGCGGCCGTCGGAATCACAAGTGACATCAGCAAGGATGGCACGCTCGGTGGGTTCCTCATCAAGGCGATGGATCGGCATGATCGGGAATAGCTGTTCGATCGCCCAGGAATCCGGCATGGATTGGAACAACGAGAAGTTGCACACATAGGTGCCGCGCAACAGGGTTTCGATCTCGTGGAGTTCCTCGTGTGGGTCCTCTTCCCTGCGCATCAGATCGCGAATGCGCACACAACTACTCCAGTACAGGCGTTCGGCGAGGGAGCGCCCTTCCAGATTCAGATACCCCAAGGCGAACAGGTCGAGGGCTTCGTCGCGAGCCTGCGCTACATCGTGATAGCTTTGCACCAGGTTGTCTGGCGCAATCTCGGTGTAGCTTTCGTAAAGCTCCTGCATCGGCTTTGGCACTTCGTTCTTGCCCGCCCATGCGGCATAACTGTCGCCATCCCAAACGATACTCTCGGCCGAGTTACTGCCCAGCACGGGGAATACCAACACGCTGTGCTGCGCCACCATGGCGCGACCACTTTCGCTGATGATGGTTGGGTGTTCGATACCTGCTTGATTGCAGATATTGCCGATGCGACTAACCACATCCGCGGCATACTCCTCAAGCGAATAGTTCATCGACGAATCGATGGCGCGTTGGGTGCCGTCGTAATCGACACCAAGGCCGCCGCCGATATCTAGATAGCGCATGCCTGCGCCAAGTTTGACCAGCTCCACGTAGATCTGGCCCAACTCATTGATCACGTTCTTGATCAAGCGGATGTTATGGATCTGACTGCCCACGTGGCAATGCAGCAGTTGCAGGCAATCAAGCATGTCGTGTTCTTCCAACACCTTGACCATGCTCAGCACCTCTGTAATGAACAGGCCAAACTTGGAACGATGCCCGGAGGATTCACGCCACCGACCCACGCCTTGGCTGGACAACTTCACGCGCACACCAATCTGCGGACGCACGCCATACTTCTCGGCGTATTTGATGATTAGGCCAAGTTCATCAAAGCTCTCCACTACTGGCACGATGTTGCGACCGAGTTTGCTGGCCAGGACTACCGCTTCAATGTAACGGTCATCCTTGAAGCCATTGCAGATAATCGGCCGCTCCGGATTGGATGCCGTCATCGACATCACGGCCAGCAATTCAGGCTTGGAGCCCACTTCCAAACCGAAGCCGAACTCAGCACCAAACTCGTAGATCTCCTCGACCAAGTGGCGCTGCTGATTGACCTTGATCGGATAGACGGCGCTATAACCACCCATATATTCGTTATCACGAATCGCCTCTTGAAAGGCTTGCGCAAGATGACGCAAACGATGACGTAGCACATCTGGGAAGCGCAAAATCATGGGCGCATCAAAGCCACGGTCGGTCAAGCCGACCATGATCTCATGCAGAGAAACACCCTTGGTACCGCTTTTGTTCGGGTCTACAAGCAAACCACCACCACTTCCCACACGGAAGTAGCCTTGGCCCCAACCCTCTACTTGGTAGAGATTGGCGGAGTCGGTAATGTGCCAGTTCATTTGCTTGCCTAATCAGGAGATTGCAGGTATTCTAAGTCTTCGTTTCTATTATGAAGAAATTCACATAAACATTCCCACATGTTGTTGATGATGTGGAGATTATGGCGCCGTAACCTACACGAAGCCAAATGGAATCACCGGCGGAGCTTCTGGCCCAGCGACGAACAGCAGGAAGGTTTGCAGCGACCCGTTTGGAATGCCGATTTGGTTACAGCTAGTGGAAGTGCCTTTTAATGGTACGTCGATGCGGGTATCTAACCCCATCATGCTTCCCATAGGCTCCAACTAACTTTGCGCGAACAACGACGCCCCGCACGGCTCTAGGGCTTTGCGGGGCGCTCTCTTTTTGCATGGAGAGAGCCAACACACAAAACGCCTCGTATCGGATAGAGTGTGAAGATTATGTTCAACAAGCTCTCCCCTCTCTTTTTGGAAAAGGTGAGAGGATAATCACTCGAGACTGCTGATGGCAACTGCTCTAATAAAAGATCTCCTGGATTGGGCCAAAGAGAATTTGGGGCCCAGCAGCCTAGCGAAGATAAAGAGCATTGATCCTGAAGAATTAGATCGGCGGTCTAAAAACATCCAAGATGTGTCCGAATTTGCATTGGAGATCATATATCCGTTCCTTTCAGAAGACCACGACCTTCGTCGCGAGTTCTTTGGTCACTTATGGCAAGATATTGATTTCAAAGGTTTTGTGCACCCCAATACTCCTCTATCTCAGTTTGTCGAAACTAATGACCTCGCTGCGTCTTGCTTTGGTGACATGATGTCAATTTGTCAAAACTTAGAGTTCAGAGGAAAGCGAGAGTTCGTCGCGATGATTCGACAGCGCATGCGTTGGAAGGCGCATCGAAAAGCTTTGCACGAAGAAAAGATAGTATCTGCCAAAAACGAAAGGCTTGGCGCGATAGAAGACAAGGGGAAGACTGTGGAATCGAAGGCCATTGAGTTAGAGGATAGAGTGCGCTTCATGCGCTTCGTCGCCAAACTCCCCCCAAAGGAACGGACCTTGCTTGAGTGTCATTTAAAGGATATTCCTATAGCTGACATTGCTCAGATAAATGATCGGTCAGTGGATACCACTCGTAAAGCCATTCAAAGGATTATCCAGCGAATGAGGAGAAGCCTTGGACAAGCCTGAAAAAAATAGTGAAGGCCCCTTGGAAGAGGCCTATGAAGAGTATCTCTCCCTGCTTGAGCAGGGAGAGACACCTAACATAAGCGTTTTTGTGCAGTGTTTCCCGGCAGAAATCCGCGATAGTTTAAGGCGTAAGATTCAGGAATCGGAGCGCATTGTGGATGCGATCCTGGCCACGAATGAAATGTTTGCGGAAGGTTACATCCTGTCAAACCGCTACCGCCTTAAGGAAAAGCTCGGAATTGGAGGATCGGCTGTAGTCTGGAAAGCACATGATTCGCAACTCGATCGCAATGTTGCAATAAAAGTCTTGCACCCTTTTGTGAGAATTGGAATCGGTGGAGAGGATCGCATGATCCACGAAGCTCGGGCGCTAGCTTCACTGAATCATCCGAGTGTGACACAATTGTACGATTTCATTCGCACAGAGAAGTTCGTTGCCGTTGTCATGGAATTGGTAGGCCAAGGTGTATCGCTCGCTGATAGGATTAGACCTCCGCAGGAAGCTGTAGACATTGCGCTGCTCCGCGAGCAAGCTCTTGCGTTCCTTGGCCCATTACGCGGACTAGCAGAAGCGCACCGTCGCGGTCTAATTCATCGAGACATCAAGCCGACTAACGTGCTCTGGGATGGCAACCAATTCAAGCTTTCCGACTTTGGACTTGTGTGCGAAATTCCTTTGGAAAGTCGTACGCCCTCGGAAGAGATTGTTGGCACTCTGTCATATTCCTCTCCGGAACAACTTGAGGGAGGCTCTTTGACGACAGCAACGGATGTATTTAGCTCCGGAACCACTCTCTATAAGTTCCTTTTTGGCGAATCTCTCTTCCCGGGCGACACTGCGTATCAAATACAGAAATCAATTGCTCTTTCGCAACGATATTTTTCGGATAGATTCCACGCAACCCCGCGCGACCTCAAGGCCATCCTGCAAAAAGCAACCGCACATAATCCAGAGTCAAGATATCGAACAGCAAATGAGTTCGTAGATGATCTCAATGCCTGGTGCGTAGGTGATCCTGTATCTGCACGCTCCCCCGCTCTCCCCGAACGCGCATGGATTTGGGCAAGGAAGAACTCCTGGCAAACAGTCTCTATGTGTGCACTTTTCCTGGCTACCTTGGCTATCTCGATTTCTATGAATCAGGCCAAGAAGAGGGCCGAGCAACTCCAAGTGATACTGGAATCTACGCAGTTAATGTTACATGCTGTGGATCCGATGCTGCCAGCGGCAAACGACACTTCCGTCTCTGAACAGCTGGATCTCCTAACGAGGGCAATCGAGCAGTCTCAGGGTTTGCCAGGAAACAAGCTCGCTCCCGCATTGGAGAACCTGGGAGCTGCCTTGATCTCCATAGACCGGTTTCATGATGCAGCAACGATCTTCGAAAAAGCGATATTGCACGGAGCTGGCGACTCGGCCAAAGTGCGCTACGGATGGTGTCTTCGTTATTTCGATCCCCAAAAAGCTAAGCAAGTTCTCGAGCCTATTGCATTTCGAGCACACACAGATTCTGATGAGGCCGAATTTGCTCGGCTATTTGCTCTAAACCGGCTTGGCACCGTGCTGCTAGACGAGTCTACCCTTGCATCTAAGCAGAAGGCCCTCGACATATTCAAGGAGATAAAAGAGCCCTTGAAGAGCCTCGGAGATCAAGGGTTATGGCTCAAGCCCATGAATCTCATGAACCTTGGAACTGCCCAGTCAAAGGTGGCCTGGTTGCTAGCAGAGAAGGAAGAGCGCCTCTCGAATCTGAATGACCATGCGGAGGCCCTAGCTTCATTGGCGAGCGCAGAACAAGAATTTATCAATGCTGGGATTGGCGACCACTCTGAAATGTTCTATGTTTATGTCGCGCAATTTGAAATCTATTCAAAATTGGAAGGGTATTCAGATCGCGCTATCCAGGTCGGAGAATTTGCCATAAATATTCGCTCACGTTCGCGATACTCCAATTGGGTAACCACCCTTCGCTTTTCCTTGGAATTCGCGAATTATTTACACGATATAGATCGTCATGATAAAGCTAGGTTAATCGTGCTGAGTGCCCTAAAACAATTTCCTTCTATAGTGGGCGATAAGTTTCATTGGGACCTCGCAGGAGGGTTGACTCGTCTGGCTGACCTCTATAACCTGCAAGACGAAATGGATTATCAGATAGTCAAGAGAAGCCTCGCTGAGAGCAATTCTTAACTTTACAACACAGCCCGAATCCCTCGAGTCGTTTTAATGGCGCTCATCGTTGCGTCCCCGAGGGTTTCAAAAGCAATTCGGTCAGGACAAGCCTCCTTACTTTTGATCGCCCATTCAATAAAGAAACTGAATATCAACACAATACGCCCTTATCTTGGGACACGAAATTCTCCAGTTTTATTATTTCCAACATTCAATATAGTGTTACAGGGACTTAATTTTATGCCACAGTACCTGCCTACGGATTAGCCCGCTCTCCATTGCTGGCTCTTTGACCACTCAAGCTTAATAATTACTCATCACATCATCCCATGAGATACCTCATTCTTTCTCTTGTCATTTCTTTAAGCCTCATTCCCGAGCTGACTGCGCAGTCCGATTGGATTTACAATCCCGCCAATGGGCACAGTTACAAGGAGTTCGTTGTTCCGGGCCACAATTGGCATAACGCAGTCGCAGAGGCAGAGACTCTCGGTGGCTATCTAGCTTGTATCTCAGACGCTGCTGAGAATGATTGGTTAACAGCTAATTTCCCTCCTAGGGGCGGCGCGCAGGATGCTTTCCTCGGAGGCACGGACGAGAACCAAGAAGGAGTCTGGGAGTGGATTACTGGCGAGCCTTGGACCTACACCAACTGGTCACCTGGCGAACCTAACAATGGCGCGGGGGAAGAAGACTATCTTGAGTGGGACGGGAGTTGGAATGATGTCCCGGCATATGGCTGGGGAACGCCATTTGGGATAGTTGAGCGAGAAGAGCCACCAGAGCCACCTTTGCTGTCCACCGATTTGTTCGCAGGGCAAATCGCCACAATCCAGGTTTCTAATTGCCCACCAAATCGAAAAGTCTATGTCGCCTATTCACTAACAGGCGGTGGCACCACCTGGTCCCCCTTCGGCACCCTCGC
>JAAESM010000074.1 GCA_024229395.1 Planctomycetota bacterium
CCGTATTGCGTGGCAGGAACCGGCAGGCAGTTACGAATCAGCGACTCGTCGTAGTCCATGTTGTACGGCGGGATGCGGTTGTCGCTGATCACCACGTTGTTCAACGCAAAGTGGAAGGATTCCGCGATCGTTCCTGGAGGCATTGCGGCCAAACCACCCACGGTCTGCTGCACGGCGCCGGTGATGCGATTGAAAGTCAGCGGAATGTTCGGGTCAGTACCAATCGACAGCAACTGCGCGGCCCACTCCTGAGTCAGACCACCATGCACCTGGTAGATCTTGGTGTTCGGATCATGCAGATCCAGCAGCGACTCCACCTGATAGGTGCGGCCACCGTAAGCCACCGTCAAACGACCGTACTTTCCATCCTCGCGGATCTTGTTGTTGTTGGCGTCGAACCAGCGAATGTTCAGCCACATGCGTCGGCCTTCTGGGTAACCGGAAGTCAGCTTGTGCCCGGTCAAGTTGTAGACCTTCACCGTGTTGCCGACGACTTCCAGCTTGGCTGCACCTTGCAACATCTCGCGAGCGCGTTCGGCACCCGCTTCAATGTTGTCGATGTCAATCTGGGACAATCCCGATCCGAGCTGCAACTGACCGCGCGCATCCATGTCGATGATCATGTCGCCCATACGGGTGTTACCGCCGGTCAGGTCGTGGACTGCCATGTCCTTACGGATTGGCGAGGCCAAGCCAGAACCACGTGCCTCGACGGGGCGCATGTGACAAGTCTGGCAGGTGTAGAAACGCGTGGTGCCGTCTTCGAAATCGCCACCAAGGTTGGCGATTTGAGCGGCGTCGTAAGCGGTCTGCATGATGCCGTTCTGCAACGGAGCAGGCAAGGTGCTGAAGGAGCTCACTGGAATCTGATCGAAGCCACTCGCTTTGTGCTCCGAGAAGGTGCGCTCAACCACGCCGTAAGAATGGGGCTTGTTGTTGAAGGCAGCCTTGTCATCCACCGGTGCGCCCGGAACGCCACTGAAGCTACCTACAGGCAGATCATCCAATGCGCCGTTGTTATGCGCCAAGTCACCGACCACTGGGTTACTCACATCATGGCAAGTACCACATAGGTCCGAAGAGCGGTGGTAGTTGGATTGATGCGCGCCGTGAGGTGCGGTGTAGGTTGCGTTATAAGGGCCATAACGATCGACCGTGTCCGCCAACACGAACATGCCGCTTCCCAAGTAAGCCTCGGGGTTGGCGCCACCGGTGTTCGCCTCGAATGGCGAATTCTGCGTGCCCAAGTGCTCGGAACCATCCGGGTTCACCAAGCGGTGGCAAAGCATACATTCCACACCGCCGCCGTCTTCTTGATCCAACAGCGCGGAGCCATCAGTAGGCGTGGAGCGGTCATCGAGCCAACCCGCAGGCGAGTGGCAACGAATGCACATGTCACCCACTCCATCGAAATCCTGTTCGGCAATCGCCACCGTGGCCCAGAACAAAGGGTCGCGACCAGCATGAGCCATCATGCTGCCAGACCAGGAGTCGTGCGGCGAGACATCCGTATCGTAGTAGCCATGACAACCCATACAGTTGTCAGAGCGCTCCATGGACACAACCTCTCCCTGTTGTGTTCCTGGGCCTTGGACATCGGTCGGGACAGTAAGGGCAAAGAATGCGGCGCTGGCGGACCCAACAACGGTGAGAGCTACAAGGGATGGAAGTATGCGCATTGGGGCAAAAGCTTACTCCATAAATAGGCTCGCAGGCGGCAATAGTTTGCGGTTATGTGAGCCGCTATGCTTGCCAACCATGCTCCGTTTCCTTCTGCCACTCCTGCTGCTTCTCTGCGGCTCCTGCTATATGGGCGAAGTCACCCAGGACCAACCGTTGGATCCAGCGGCGATTTCCCAGCTCCAGCCCGGCACCAATACCGCTAGCGACGTCGTCCGCCTGCTCGGTGCTCCCAACCAAGTCGTCGAGCTGGGCTCGGGTTCCGCTTGGCTCTATCAAGCCACCAACGCCAAATCGATGGGCTTGTGGCTACTGGTCTTCGGCACCTACGGCAACGATGCCCAAGCCGACCGTTGCTGGGTGTTTTTCGACCAGAACAATGCCCTAACTCATTACGGCGCAACGCTTAACGCCGACAAGTCGGAGTACAGCGTCAGTGGTTTCTAGACTACTTGCTAGCGCCTTGGTGCTGGCTTGCTGTGGCTCCTGTGCCAGCATCAACTTCGCCAACGCCCGCATCGACACCGCCCCCGCCTCCCAAGCGGTAGAGGCGGCCGTACCTGGCAGTTCCGATCTGACCAGCTGCTTGGAGCGGCTCGGTGCCCCCACCTCAGTATCGAAGTCCGACGACGGCCAGCAGTTCGTGCTGACCTGGAATTGGTTGGAGCAATCCGATTGGGGCTTCAGCGTGTCGATTCCGGTTGGCGATCAAAGTGGCTCGTTCAACTGGAAGGACAGCGAGTCCGACACGCAGTTCGTGCGCCTGTTCTTCGACCAGAACTGGCAGCTGGTCGACAAGGCTGAGGGTTGAGCTGGGCGTGCCGGCCATGGAGCTGAGCCGGCCTGCTGGCTGGGCGGCCTGTGCTTATTGCAGAAGCTGAGAGCGCACCTCACCAACCATGCAGGTGCTGAGGTCCACCGCTTGGCCAAGACCACTGCGACCAGCAAGACCGATCGGAAGATGCAGATCAAACTCAATGCGGCCATGGGCGTCGGCTTGGGTGACTGCGATTTGGGTTGCTTGTTGAATGCCAACGATGGCACCGCATGCCGTTAAGGTTGAACCGGCGAAGCGACCTGCATAGATCTCGACCGGTCCATTGGGCGTGAAGCCAAAACCGAAAGACTGATTCACTTGGCCAGCGAAGCCTGGTTGAAAGCCAGCAATCCGCGGGGCCTGCGGGTCGGCGTCAGCTTGAAGGCCCGCGGCAGCCCTTGGAAAAAACCGGTGCCACAAATCTCGCCGAGTTCATTGATATCGTTAGCGCTCATCAGCTCCCAACCAGAGCCTGACGCAATCGCAGTATTCAGGTTCAGGACCGTGCTGCCCTGCCAGTGGCTGGCTTTGCGTTGGTTGTTGCTATCTTTTGCGTGCCCGACCACAATGCCAAAATCATTCAGGGCATTCGCTTGGCCAGCGTTGCCACCTAGTGTTGGTAGTTGGGTCGCAACACCTTGTTCCCAAATCACCGGGCGCAACTCACCGCCGGAGTTGTTTGCAGCGCCAACAATGGTTTCGAAATTGTTTACATCGCGCGCTATGGCGAAATGGCCTCCGATGCCTGGCAAGGCAACCATTGGCTGATTCAACGGTTTGGAGAATGCCTGCATCACACCATTTGTGTCATGCGATTTCCCAACGACATGGCGCGCATTATTCAGCGCCTCGCCGTAACTTTCCATGCCGCCAAGCGTGCCAAGATCTTCAATCGTGTACTGCTGCGCAGCTACACCGGTGCCGAAAGCAGCAAAGGCAAATGTAGAGATAAGAGCTAGGGTTCTTTTCATAAGGTTCAGCCCGCGCGCACCAACCAACAACCGGCCAGGAACAAGGCTAGACCCAGAATAACATTCAGAACGATATTGAGGCACATCGACCACATGGCGCCGGAGCGATAGAAATCGCCGCTCTCGAAGGCAAAGGTCGCGAAAGTGGTGAAGGCGCCCAAGAATCCAACCATCAAAATATTGGCGGTGCCACTTTCGATTACGCCGCGTTCCCGCACCAGGGTCAGGACAATCCCGAACAGGAAACAGCCGATGGCGTTGACGACCAGCGTTCCCCACGGGAAGGTAGAGGAACTCAGGCCACGCACCCACGTGGACAAGCCATAGCGAGCTAGCGTTCCGGCGGCACCGGCGGCGGCAATCAGAAGGAGGCGGGTCAAGGCGTTGCTATTCTATGCCCTGGACCACTCATGGACGACCCATCAATCTTCCCACCACTAAATGCTGCGCTGAATGGCACTGCCGCCCTGTTGATGGTGGCTGGATTCATGCGCATTCGCGCAGGCGATGAAGCCACACACAAGAAGCTGATGCTTGGCGCCTTTGGCGTGTCGATCCTGTTCTTGTGTTCCTATCTGTACTACCACCTGCACTTCGGTGTCAGCGTGCAATACGCCGGCCCCAGTGGCGCCAAGATTCCTTACCTATTGATGCTGCTCACCCACACCGTGTTGGCAGCGGCCGTTCCCTTCCTGGCCTTGCGCACCATTTGGCTCGGCCTCAAGAATCGCCGCGTGTCGCATAAGAAATGGGCGCGCTTCACTTTTCCAATCTGGCTCTACGTTTCACTGACTGGCGTGCTCATCTACTTGGTGC
Source organism: Planctomycetota bacterium (assembly GCA_024229395.1). GTDB lineage: Bacteria > Planctomycetota > UBA1135 > UBA1135 > UBA1135. The sequence continues at coordinate 4,285 of JAAESM010000074.1, forward strand.
TCTATGTGTTCACCGATAGCAGCCGCATCGCATTCGAAGGATTAGGCCCATGAGTCTGCCCAGGTCCGATTCCATATCACTGGCGGTCGTTGCCGTGTCGACTCTGGTCGCCTTGTACTTCACGCTAACGGGTTCCTTCGCCGGCGCATCGGCGGAACCGATTTACTCCTTCGAGCAAGCGGAGCAGAGCGAGTTATTCGACTTGATGACCGATGAATTCGGCGGCTTCCTGACTCCTACGATGAGCGGCTCCTGGGCCATGGAAAACCTGCAGGTCGGTCGCAAGGTCTACGAGCAACAGTGTATTCATTGCCATGGCACCGACGGCCACGCGGAGACTTACACCGCCAATCTGCTGACTCCCGCGCCGCGTGATTTCGGTTTAGGTGTGGTCAAGTTCACCAGCACGCCGGTTGGTCTTCCCGCAACGCGCAATGACTTGTTGCGCACCATCAAGGAAGGCGTGGCCAGCACTTCGATGAGTCGCTTCGAAGGCAGTATCAAAGAACAGGATTTGCAAGATGTCGCCGACTACGCCATGTACTTGCTGATTCGCGGTGCGGTGTGGACCAACGCCACGGATCGCTTGGGCGCTGGTGGTCTCAGCCCGGCCCAGGCTTTCGCGGCGGCCATGGAGGATCAACGTCAGCAGTTCGATCTGGCGCTGGCTTCTTCCACTCGACCCAAGATCCCAAGTGTGGCCGATTCCGCGCGCGGTCGGGAGATGTACTTCGACAACGATCTTGGTTGTCTGGTTTGCCATCAAGTCGATGCCAGCGGTGGCCCAGTCAATGGTCTTGATCTATGGGGTCAGCCCATGGTCGCGCGTGACTTGACCAAGGGGGAGTTACGCGGCGGTGACAGTCCGGCAGATGTCTACTTGCGCATTCGCAATGGCGTGAAGGGCACCCCCATGCCAGCAATGGCGGCAGAGCTAACGCCCGAACAGATCTGGGACTTGGTCGCCTTCGTGCGCAGCGTACAGGAGGACAACTAATGGAACAACCCTACTTCCGTTTGTTGCATCGCTTGGCCGTGATTGGTGTGGTGGTCACGATCGCCTTGACCATTGGCATTGGTGGCACGATTACGTCGGCAGAAGTGGGCATGGCTTATCCCACTTGGCCCGACATCAATGGCGGTTCGTTGTTTAGCATTTTCTACGGCAAACTGGCAGAGACCTTCGGCATTGGATCGGTGGTCGAACATACGCACCGCCAAGCTGCAAGCTTGACCGGCTTGATCATCTTGGTGTTGGCAATCGCCTCCTGGGTCACCCGTGGCGTGCCGAAGAACTTGCGCCTGTTGGCAACCGGGTCGTTGGTGATCGTGATCGCGCAAGGATTGCTCGGCGCCACTCGCGTACTTGAGAACACTTATTCCGGTGCAATCCTGCATGCTGTGGGTGCGCAGTTCGTGGTGTTGTTGTTGGTGGTGCTTGCCAAGACCACGGCGCGTGATTGGCACAGGCCTATGCAACATTTCAAGGCGGAACATGTCGATCGCATTCGTTTGTGGAGTGTGGTGGCTTTGGTTCTGCTGTTCTTGAACCTGTTCGCCGCCGCGAGTTTGCGCCACAAGCAAGGTGCTTTTGAAGGTCACTTGATTTTGGCGATCACCACCGCCGGCGTAATCCTGTACTTGATTCGCCAAGCACTCACGACTTTCCGTGAGCAGAAGAAGATGGCTCGCTTGGCGCGAAGCTTGGCTCACATTCTTGGCACACAACTAGCACTCGGTGCTGCGGCGTGGGCTTTCCTGATCGGCCCGCTGATCGGCAGTTTCCCCGACGAGGACACCCGCTTCCTCGCCCAAAGCTTGATCGCCACCGGCCACTTGTTGTGCGGCGTATTGGTGCTCGCGGTTACGACCGCGTTGTGGATGGAAGTGCGCTTCCGCATCGATGGCGGAGGCACTGAGTGAGGATCCTGCCGGTCAAAGGCACGCCCCGTGATTGGGCGGAACTGACCAACAATCGCTTACAGCTGTTGGCTACGCCGTCGGCATTGATTTGTTACTGGATCGCCGACGGTGGCTCTTGGAGTTGGTGGCAAGCCTTCGCTCTAGCATTGGGCATGATGGCGGTCGGCAGTTCCACCGCCGCATTGAACCAGTTGCTTGAAGTCGACATCGACAAGCGCATGCCACATACATGCAATCGGCCACTTCCCACCGGGCGCATCCGTAAGCGCGACGCCTTCGTCTGGGGTGTCGGCGGCGCAGTTTTCGGCATCTTGTGGCTGCTGCTTTTTTGTGGCCCGCTCACTGCCTGGCTCGCCGCGGCAATGCTGGTGATCTATGACTACATCTACACGCCGCTGAAGCGCATCACTCCGGTGAACGTTTTCGTCGGCGCGGTACCAGCCGCCTTCCCGCCCTTGATCGGTTATTCCGCTGCTGGCGTCGGTCTTGATGCAATGGCTGGCGTGCTGTTCCTGATCCTGTTGCTGTGGCAACTGCCGCACTTCTTGAGCCGCGCCTGGTATCACCGCCTGGATTATCAGATCGGTGGTCTGCATTGGTTGCCAGGTGCCGACCCAACTGGTCGCAACGCCGGCAAGCGTTCGGTGCACTATGCCTTGACGCTGATTCCAGCAAGCCAGATCCCAATGCTGATCGATCATGTCGGGTTGATCTACTTATTCGGCGCCTGCACCATGTCACTGGCCTTCATGGTCGCGGTGATCTTCATCGGCATGTACCGCAAGGACACCAAAGGTGTGGTCATGGCGTGGGCTTCCACGATCTATGTGCCGCTGCTAATCGCTTTGTTGATCGTGGATCTGCTGATCTGAGCTAGCTCAGCGAAGACTTGGATTATCGAAGCGCTTGCCGACGTAGTGAACACCCTCTTCGTCCTTGTTCCAATAAGTCTTGTAGCCGACGACGGCATCGGGCCCGGCCTTCCAGTAGATCCAGGATTTAGCGAAATCCCCGGCGTCGAAAGCGTCGATGCTATCCGCTGTGACTAAGATCTGGGAACCTTCCTTTTCGCGGCGATGGAAGATAATTTCATCGGCGAACGCTTCCGAAAACTCAGGGGAAGCTGAGACAAACCCGCTGACATTCCAACCTGTCAGGTGGATGACACCATTCTCTTCAGACCATGCACCTTGCAGATCTCCCAAGCCATTGCCCCGTTGCGAAGAAACCACCTTGCCGTTCTCGTAAAGGATGACGGCGTAGGTTTCGCCAGCGCCATCGAAGCGATAGACCTCGAACTCCCCGCGAAAATTAGTGGGCGCTTCCGTTCGCGAACAGGCCGCCAAAAATCCAACCAATAGCAGCAATGAAGTGCTGAAGTATTTCACGGCTTCCTCAACTCCGGATGGGCTTTGAGGAACCGCTCGCTTTCTGCGATCACCCAACGCGCAATCGTGATGAATCGGCGTTGGCTTACCGGCGACCGCATCCAGACATCCAGTCGAAGCTCGTTAATCTTCGGCGTTGAGGTCCCAACCGGAACCAACAAGACGTCTTGATTGATCACGCGGACGTTGAAGAAGCCTGAATCGAATTTCGGCAACAAGGATTGCTCGATCGACCCAAATGGGTTTTCTATTTCCAAGCTCATTTGCCCGTTCGCCAGCAACTCCCAGCGGCCCACGATCTCTTCGATTCCAAGCTTTTCGCTCATTGGATCAACGATCTAACTTGGATCCTCCAAGACCCGTTCGATTTCCACCCCATACTCCGCCTCAAGCTCTTCAAGAGAGAATTGCTCCCGCTCATCAGGAGCCTCATCGGATTGACTCGCCAACTTCTCGAAAAAGGAAATACGGGTGGCATCCTCGCGCATGGAAATGCTCGCACGGCCGTCGGGAAAGAGAATCAATATGGTGCTTCCCTGCGGAAAGTAGGAATACACCCCCGCCACCGATTCCATTTGCAATTCCGCGGGTCGAGAACACGATGCTGGAGTCACCGTGCCAACCACCACGAGGGCAATCAGGGCCCAAAAGTAACCCCAAAATGGCTGCATCGGAAATATGCGCACGGCCAAATTTAACCCTGAATCGCGGACTCAGCGAAGAATCGCCCCATCCGCCAACCCGAAAATGAGATAATCACGGAATCGTGTCTACCAACCGCGTTGCCGTAGTCGAAAGCCAGCTCGACCTCTTCCTGTCTCAAGCTCAACCCGCTGCCAAGGTTCTTGGCGCCGAGGATTGCCTGCGCCCGGGTTCGCGACTGACTGCTGGCGTGGCGTTCGACCTGTTCGCCGACATGGCCCTGTCGCGCGCATTGGATGTGGCCGCGCGTGAGTTGAAAAAGACCAACCGCAGTTTCTACACGATCTCCAGCGCCGGCCACGAGGTCAACGTGGTGCTCGGTTCGCTGCTGCGCCCCACCGATCCATGCTTCCTGCATTATCGTTCGGGAGCCTTGATGATGGCACGCTCGCGCCATTCACCGGACTTCGATCCGGCTTTGGAAACCATGCTCGGCGTGTGCGCTTCGTCGGATGATCTCACCAGTGGTGGACGCCACAAGGTTTGGGGTTCGAAGGAACTGTGGGTGCCACCGCAGACCAGCACCATCGCATCGCACTTACCGAAAGCCGTCGGCGCTGCGTTCGGCATCGGTCGCGCCAAGCGCATGGGCATTGAAAGCGGCGTGCCCGCCAGCACCGTGGTGTGCTGCACCTTCGGCGATGCATCCTTCAACCACGCCACTGCGCAGACCGGATTGAACTCAAGTCGTTACGCCGGTCGTCATGGCCGCCCTGCACCCGTGTTGTGGGTCTGCGAAGATAATGGCATTGGCATCTCGACCGCCACACCAAAAGGTTGGATCCGCGATTCGATCGATGGCCGCAGCGACATGCCTTACATCGAAGCCGCTGGCGAACTGGATGAAATCTACGAAGCCGCCGCAGTAGCGATCGCAACTTGCCGACGTCGTCGTGGGCCTGTGTTCCTGCACATGAAGACTGTGCGTCTATGGGGCCATGCCGGTAGTGATATCGAGACCGGTTACCGCGAACTGTCCGAGATTGAGAAGAACGAAGCGCGCGATCCACTGCTCGCAGCTGCGCGTTTGTTGATCTCCACCGGTGCTGCCACGCCGATGCAACTGACCGAGATTGTTGATCAAGCACGACGTCGGGCGAAAGAAGCCGGCGAAGATGCCGCCAGTCGCCCCAAGTTGACTTCGCGTGAAGATGTCATGAAGTCGTTGGCGCCGTGGGATGAAGCGCAAGTGCGTTATGCCGCAACGGCCCCAATCGAGCCGGCAGAGCGCAAAGAGATCTTCGGCACGCATTTGCCGGAGAAGGCCACCACGCCAGCGCGGCGCACCTTAGCCGCCATGATCAACGCCACCTTGCAAGACGAGTTGATCAAGTCGCCAGAGACGGTGCTGTTCGGCGAAGACGTCGGCCGTAAAGGTGGTGTCTATGGCGTGACCAGTGGTCTGCAGGAGCACTTCGGGCCGCGGCGTTGTTTCGATACCGTGCTCGATGAGACTTCGATCCTTGGCATCTCGCAAGGTCTGGCGCTGATGGGGCTGCTGCCCATGCCGGAGATTCAGTACTTGGCGTATCTGCACAACGCCATCGACCAACTGCGCGGCGAGGCTTGTTCGCTGCAGTTCTTCAGCAACGATCAGTTCCGCAACCCGATGGTGGTGCGCATTCAGGGCTTTGGTTATCAGAAGGGGTTCGGTGGTCACTTCCACAACGATCCTTCGATCGGCGCGCTTCGCGAGATCCCCGGCCTGATTCTGGCGGTTCCTGCGCGCGGCGATGACGCGGTCAAGATGTTGCGCGGCGCGGTTGCTGCAGCCAAAACCTGCGGACGCATTGTGGTCATGGTCGAACCGATCGCCCTCTATCACGAACGCGATCTCTACGAGACTGGCGACGGTGGTTGGCTGAGCGATTACCCGCTCGCCGATGGCTCTGAAGATTGCGCCTTGTTGCCTGGTGAAGTCGGGGTCTATCACCCCTATCACCGCGATGTCCTGATCGTGTCTTATGGCAATGGTCTGCGCATGTCCTTGCGCGCCGCCAAGCACCTCGAAGAGGAACATGGTCTGCGCGCACGCGTGCTCGACCTGCGTTGGTTGAACCCTTTGCCTTTCGACGCTATCCGCTTACATGCCGAAGAATGCTGTGGCGTTCTGGTCGCTGATGAGTGTCGCGCCAGTGGTGCTGGCATTGCGGATGCAGTCATCTCCAACCTTGCGGAGAACGACTATCGCTACCCACTACGCAGCGTGCGTTCGGCTGATACCTATGTTCCGCTTGGACCAGCCGCGGACTTGGTGCTGATGAGCGAAGAAGACATCATTGAAGGCGCATTGAGCGCTGCAGGGCGTCGTTAGGCCGTGAGACGAAATACCCAGTTTTGGTCAATTTTTGCTCCACGCAGGAATTAATTACCATATTCTAGAGACACCTCCGAAATCTCGAGTCTGTGGTTTCCCCCTAGGGCACCGCGCCCTCTCCCCATCTTACGCATGAAACTAGTTCTCTCTCTGACAGCAGTTGCCCTCCTCGCAGGTTCTGCTTCCGCACAAATCCTCTCCGAAGATTTTTCCTCCGGCATCATGCCACCAGCTGGCTGGACCTACAGCAGCCCCAACCCAACCGAGGCCGGTTGGATTCCTGGCTACCTTGATCACACTGGTATCGACCACACTGGCTGGGCCTGGCACGAGGATGAATTCTCCTCCAACGGCACTTCTGATAGCCACATGATCAGCCCTGCCATGGACCTGAGTAGCTCCTTGAACACCGCAATGAGCTTTGATGGCCACACGCTGTACGCCGTCTACTTGGCAAACCACCCAACCTCGTATGGAGATGGTGTTTCCACTGTAGAAGTCACCACCGACGGCGGCGTGACCTGGACCATCGTCTGGACTGACACCTCTACCCTCAACGCATACCCAACCCCAGAGATGTACACCCCATGCATCGACTTGTCGGCTTGGGATGGCATGACTGGCGTTCAGGTGGCATTCCACTTCTACGGCACTTACGCCCAAGAGTGGTGGGTCGATAACGTTCTTGTTGAGAGTGGCGGCTGCGGTGGCAGTGGTTCCTTGACTTACGCGATCACCGGTCTTGTTGGTGGTGGTTCGGCAACCTTGGCCGTGACCAATGCAACTCCTGGTGGCGGCGTCCTGTTGGCTTACTCGCTGACCGGCGCAGGTCCTACCAACACCCCATTCGGTCCTGTGGACATGAGTGCCCCAATCACTCAGCTACCAATGTTGACCGCAAATGCTGCAGGTACCGCTTCCTTGACCACTGGTGTTCCAGCGCGTGCATCTGGCTTCACGGTTTACACCCAAGGCGCAGACCTCTCGTCCGCTACCTTGACGAACTCGCTCGCCGAAGTCGTCCTGTAACGCAATCCTTGATTGCCCTCGGTCCTCCCTTAATCAGGGAGGGCCGTTTTTTTTGCTCGAGAGTGGGGTTTGCGTCGGAAAACGACCAGACCAACAGGTGGCCCGCATCGAAAAACGACCAGACCACTCGGTCGCTCGCGTCGTTAGAATTCCCCATCAGTCAAATGGGTACCATTCTCAAAATTGACCAAGCCACTAAGGCTTTCGGGGAGATTCGCGCCTTGCGTGGCGTATCCTTCGATGTCGCTGCTGGCGAGGTGATCGGATTACTCGGCCCCAACGGCGCCGGCAAGAGCACGCTGATTCGCAGCATGACCACGCTGGAGCAACTCGATAGCGGCAGCATTCATGTCTGCGGCACCGAGGTCAAGGCCGATCCACGGGCCGCGCGGACCTACATCGGTTACGCCGGCCAGGATTCCGCCCTCGATAAGGTGCTGACCGGCCGCGAGTTCATGCGCTTTCAAGGTGGCTTGGTCCACCTGCCGAAGGCTGAGGTCAAAGAGCGCAGCGAGTTCCTGCTCGAACGCTTCAACCTCACCGAAGCCGCCGACCGTTTCATTGAAGGCTACTCCGGTGGCATGAAGCGACGCTTGGATCTGGCATCTTCCCTGATGCACAAACCCAAGCTGCTAATCTTGGATGAACCAAGTTCCGGCTTGGATTATGAATCGCGACGTGAGTTGTGGGCGCTGTTGTCCGAGTTGAAGAACGAAGGCACTTCCTTGTTGCTCGCCACCCATGATTTTGAAGAGGCCGACGTGTTGTCCACCCGTGCGGTGATGATGTCGCATGGTTCGGTCGTTGGCGCCGGCACTCCTGATGAGTTGCGCGATCAACTCGGTTGTTGGGTGTTGAGTGCTGCGATTGGCGAACACAGCAACGAAGCCGATCGCGATACGCTGCGCAAGTTGTTCAGTGATGTGCCGGGTACTGAGATGCCCGCCGCACCGCAGTCGGCCGAATACGCCAAAGCTGTTGCTACCGGTCACGAAGATGCTGCAGGCACCCCATGGACCGAATGGCTGCGTGCCGTAGCCAGCAAACAGGGAATGGAGTTGCGCTCCGTCTCGATCCGTCGCCCTAGCTTGCAAGATGCATATCTTGCCTCCACCCGCTTGAAGGAAGAGGTGTCCGCATGAGTTCCCCATTCTGGCAAGAGACGCGCATCCAAACCTGGCGTTGGTTCCTGCATAGCAAGCGCCGCCCGATCGTGGTGATCAGTGGTTTGATGCAGCCAATCATCTGGATGAGCCTGTTCGTGTTGGTGCTGCAGGATTCGATGGAAGGTGCCGTGGGTACCAACTATCTGGATTTCGTAACGCCTGGTGCGCTGCTGTTCACGGCGTTTAATGCCGCATTGAATGCTGGTGTGCCGATTCTGTTCGACCGCGAGATGGGTTTCCTTGATCGCATTCGAGCTGCGCCACTGGTGGATCGCTTCAGCATTGTGCTGGCAAGTGCGATTCATATTTCAGTCATGACACTGCTGCAGTGCCTTGTGATCGTTGCGGCAACTGCGATACTTGGTGTCAGTTTCGCCGGTGGCTTCAGTGGAGCGATGGTGGGTCTGTTGGCTTTGATTCTGGTGATCTTCGGTTTCACTTCAGTCAGCCTTGGTCTTGCCTTCCAGTTCAAGCGCCACTTCGAAATGCTCGCGATCATCATGATTGTGACCTTACCCATGATCTTCCTGTCGAGTGCTTTCGCACCACTGGAGAAGCTGCCTGGCTGGTTGTGCACTGCAGTGGTCTTCAATCCTGTCACGATGGCGATCGAACCCCTGCGGATGGTCTACACCAACGCCGATTGGACCATGACCACCACGCTCACCACTGTGGTTGGTGTTGGGCTGAATGCCTGGCACTTCTTCGGCGGATTGATCGTCTTCAATCTGCTGTGCGGCCGCTGGGCGAGGAAGGTGCTGGCGAAGAAGTTGGCTTAGAGTCCAGAGAGTGTTGAGAGCTTCATGTGGGCGGTACTCCACTCACATGAAGTTACCGGCCGGTGATTCCTGCGACCTACTACGCGATGTTCCGCAAGAAGGCGTCAGCGCAGGCTTAGCGGTGCAGGGCAGGTGGCGCGGGCATGGCGAATCTGAAGAATGCCGCTGCTCAAAAAACAAGACGCAGCCGAGGATCCTATTGAACAAGGCGTTCTGCCCCAGCCGAAAATGTTCCTGTGCTTAGGTCGACTGCCTGAAGCCAAATCTGTGTTCCGGAAGACCTTGGCGGCAATGGGATAGAAGTCGTTGATGTGCCAGATGGACCAGACACAAACACGGGGATGCTATGGATGGGCATGGACAAATCAGCTGGCCCATATCGTGTCGTCGTTGGGCCTGGCCCGCTCATGCTCCATGCCACCAACACTCCTCCCATTGGTGTTGCCCCCGCAATGCTGATGATTGCATCCTCGCCTGCCACGAACTGATTCGCGAACAATGCAAAGGAGGTGCTATTGGAGTCTTCTATGCCTCCGTTGCTGTTCCAAAGGAACAGATCCTCTCCTTGGCTCAAGTGGCCAGAAAAGGGCCCGACGACAAAGAGTTCTTCGCCACCTCTAGGAGATACTGCTCGGTTGCGAAAAGTCCTGATCGAAGGAGACACGTAAACACTATCCATGGATGGAATCACTGTTCCTGGAGAGAACATGAATTCCACATCTCCGCCCAATCTCCATTCACTGATATCAACCGCATCAGCACCAAGGTTCTTCAACTCCAGCCATTCCTCATCGTTGTTCCCGGAGACCGGGTTAGTCTCCATCTGGCCGAGGACAACTTGATTGGGTTGCGTGATTGGCCCTGGAAGTTCGCCTGACTGCCGGTGCGTCTGAAACAAGTGAACCCTTCGTGGTTGGAGATAATCGGTAGACATCAAGGTCAATGCCTGCTGAAAGGTTTGAGGACTACCCCAACTAGGCGAACCCCAAACCGAGATATCCTCAAGCACTTCTGCGGAGAGGCGGATTTCCCATTCGTGAAGCAGACTTTCGTAGTAAGTGTCGGCAAGTGGTGTAGCAGGAGACTCGAGGTGAGCTTCCATCATTTCCCACAATCGGCGGGCATACATCTCGCGAAACCGAGGAACTTGATAGAGCCCATTAATGAGTCGGTTCCAGATATTCGATTCTCCGGGATGTGCCTGGTCCCCGTAAAAAGGATGTGAGGTCGGATCGAAATCCGCCCACATGACGTCATTCAATACGCCATCATTCCATGACCAACGTCTTCCAAAGGTCAGATCCTTGTCCCACGGAAAGAATCTCCACTCCTGGTCGCCATCGGAATCCCGATACAGATAATAATTATGCGACAGGTGGTCGGTCTCTTGCATCAAGGTACATCCGACAAGATAACTGATGACAGCTGGAACATCGATGTTATCGAAGACATAGGTTTCAATATCCGCCGCATAAATTGGATTATGGAGGCCGTCAATCAAATCCTGTAAGTCTTGAGTTCCTTCCCACAGCCGCGTCTTCTTCTCATTATGTGCGACGCCATGACCGGTGTTGAACATCTTGTACATCGCTCCATCAGGATCTTGCCCGATCCTCTCCAGGAACTCGTCGTCAATTTGTTCGGCAAAAACGTAAAGGCCCTTGAAGTCGCCGTTCTGCATAAGGTGGATTGGCTCCGACATAAACGTATCAGCGCCCACTCTTTGATAGGTCTCCGTGGCGAGAAACGGTCGTACATATGACTTGTCACTCCAGGTCGTATTCAGGTTTATCTCCTCCATCCTGTCAACACCTTCAAACATACGGAACTTCTCGCCAGGGTTGAAATCGATCTTATAGCTCTTCTTCGCAAATGATGATGCGCTGGCACCTCGCCTTCGACAGAACTGATTGTCATAGAATTCTCCAAGGTACCAAACGGAGCACCGTGTCCCAGGGACTGTATTCGCTGCATAAGTGTCTTCCACGAACCATTGAATCACCGGCAGATCGCTAGCCACAGACGGATCGCTAATGACAGTCCCGTAGTACTCAGCGGAATCTAGAACTTGGTGAAGCGGCCCCTGTCCGATTAGACCCAGCGAATCAAAGGACTCGACCCGCCATCGAATCATATCTCCCGGCAAGAAAGCCTGGCCTGGAATGGTGCCTGACCACCAGTCATCGCCAGCCACCAGATCAGGCGGTACACCGTCATCGGCAAGGGAAACCGGAGACTCCTGGCCGAACATAACGCGTGAATAGAGAGTTGCCTGTTGAATCAGAAGGGATCCCGCATCTAGTTCAACCGATACGACAATGTCCTGTTGAGCGATCGGAGACTCGGGGAAGAACGTTGATTGAACCACAAAGACTCCACCGCCACCATTCTCTGCTGCCGGAGTGGGCAACGAGAAGAAACTGGTTTCGGTGGTGATGCCTGAATTGAACCTGAAGCCAAATGAAATCCCTTCCTGCTGCGGAGGGAACTCTGGGGAATAATCGGAGAGCACCGTGACCCCATCAGGACTGACCAAGCCCAGATATTCGCCGGAAGCCTTCAGCTTAAAACTCGTATGCAATGGCGAACCTGCTTGCTGCCGATCCTTCCCGGACGCATAGACCAACAGGTAGCCTTGAGGTTGAATGACTGTCTGGAGAGGGAACTGCCACTTTTGCAAATCACTATTGTCATCTGACAGGAAAAACCCACTCAAGTCCAGCGTTTGCAAGCTTGGGTTATGGATCTCAATCCAATCCGAAGGGTCCGCATCTTCATCCAGCAGGCCACCACCATTGTCAGCCATGAATTCACTGACAACCGGGCCTTGCGCGAACGCAAGCAGGATGTGACAAGCAACGACCAAATTCGACAATAACATCGAACTTCAGTTTATCCTAAAATGCCAATGTTGGAGGGGAAATCCCCCCCCACGATTGATCGCTGGCACCGGCAAGCTACTCTCGCAACCACAACGACGAATCGCCGTAGCTGTAGAAGCGCATCTCATGCTGGATCGCGGCGGCATAGGCCGTCTTCACGAAAGCAAGTCCATCCTGTGCACCTTGCGCCTGTGCAACGCCACCGACCAAGGCCAACAAGGTTGAACGCGGCGTATGAAAGTTGGTGATCAGCCCATCCACTAACTGGAACTCGAAGCCTGGCATGATCAGCAACTCGGTTTGCTCACGATCACCACCTGCCCAAGCTTCTAATGCTCGACACACCGTAGTCCCCACTGCAATCACGCGCCCACCACGTTCGCGACACAAACGCAACTGTTCCTCCAGTTCGGCGCCAACGTGAAAGCGCTCGGAATGCATGGGATGGTCCTCGATGTCCTCGGTATCGACAGGCAGGAAGGTGCCTTGCCCCACATGCAAAGTGACATGCGCGAACTGCACGCCCAAGTGCGCCAGATGCTGCAACATTTCTGCATCGAAATGCAAACTAGCCGTCGGCGCGGCGACGGAACCATCTTCCTGCGCCCACAAGGTTTGATAACGCTCGCGGTCCTCTGCAGAATCGTCGGCCTCTTCCGCGGCGATGCGCAAGCGGCGGATATAGGGTGGCAACGGCGTGGAACCGAACTGCTCGAGCAACGATGTCCATGAATCGGAGATGAGTTTCTCAACGATCCATTCGCCACGCTCCAGCTTTTGCCCCAGCCGCAACAAGGGACCGGAATCGCCCGCCACCAACTCCACGCCTTCGCGCAAGCGCCCGCCCGACATCATGCACCGCGCGGTGCCGCTTGCATTCTCGTACAGGAACAAGCCATCGATCACACCGCCGGTCAACTTGTTCAACTTCAAGCGCGCTGGCAATACGCGCGTATCGTTCAGCACCAGTAAATCCCCACCGCGCAAGAACCCAGGCAAAGCCGTGAACTCGGTGAACTTCAACTCTTCACTACCAGCGTGCGCCACCATCAATCGCGCCGACGCCCGCGTGGCTGGCGGGTGACTCGCAATCAAGCGCTCCGGTAAATCGAAGTCTAGGTCGCTGGTCTTAACCACTTGCGCAGCAGTTCCATTTGGCGATGGAAATCATGCTCTTCCACTTCGAGTGGTTGCTTGAAGAATGCTGCTGCTGCATGCAGTGGACCACCTTCGCCGCGACTTTGCGCCATCAAGGCCAAACGCGTCAAATCCAGAACAAGCGGTGCTGCAAGCGCTGAATCGCTGCCTTGCCAAGTGAACTGCAAGCTCATCTTGGCGCCAAGAAAACCTTGGAAGTGGATGTAATCCATGGCGGTCTTCCAGTCATGCAGACTTGGTACGAAATCAATTCGCACGCCCACATGCATATTCGGACTCTCTTTCAAGATGGCTGGAAGCACGGCATCTTTATTCGCCACCTTAGTAGCCTTGCGATCCGGATCCTCCAGCGCCGCGCCATCCTTATTGCCCAACATGTTGAAACCTTCCCAAGACATCACATGCAAGCGCCGGTCGCGGAACATCGGCGCCAAGGATGTCTTCAGCAGAGTCTCGCCGGTCTTGCCATCGTTACCCAGCACCGACACATTCTTGCGCCGTGCATGCCCCGCCACTGCAGGTACCGTGGCGCCAGGAGCAGGTGTGAAGTTCACGAAGGGCACCTCTTCCTCGATCGCAGCAAGTGCATAGAGAATCGAGCGCGAGATATCCATTGGCGCGGTCATCAGCAACTTGATCGGGTCCGCTTCAGGATCCATCCAAGCCTCTGGCAAGTCACGCGAGCGTTCGGCCGACGCCAAGTAGACCACTACCGCTTTGCGCGTGCGCAACTCACTCATCCATTCACGGATGTCGCCGCGCAGGGCTTCGACCATTTCCACCGGCGACAAGTCCAAGCGATCGGCGGAACGTCGGTCAACCAATTGACGGTCTTCCGGTTCCGGCACGCCAGGTGCGATCGACATCTCGAGGCGATCACGCAGCCCCCCACTCAACTCGACCAAGTCCGGTGGCAGCACGCCCGTGCGCGCAAGGTCATCCGCGGCACGATGGGCGTCGCCGGCGACATCCCAGCCGCGCACCGAGAAGCGTTCATAGTCCGCCCAATCAAGATCGGCGAACTCCGGTCCGGCCGTAACCATGCCGATTGGTGGCATGCCTGAGCGCAGGCCTTCAATGCCATGCAGCACCGTGGTGCCGATGGCGCCTCGTACGCCGACGAGAAATAGGCCAGTCTGGTTGGGGTCCGGGTTCATGGCCTAAATCTTCGCACTAGTTGGGGCCGTCGCCAAGCTCTTGACGGCTAAAAATAATCTCAACCGGGTGGCCGATGGCTGGCAGCATGTAAACATTTGGATACCAAATGCTCTGGTTATCGGCAGATGGGTCGGCGCCGGCCAGGATGTGGTTGGCTGGATCGAAGTTCACCAAGCTGACTAGGTTGCCCTCGCCTTGGGCTGCGTAGAACTCCTCGGCATCCTTGTGCGGGCGCACGAATCGCGACCCCAAGTAGACCCAACGACCGCGCTGATACGTGGTCTCATCACGAATGTTCAGCACCAGGTCCTCGGCGCGATAACGGTACCGCTCCATGCGTCCATTGAGCTCGCGCTCCCACTCGGCGTAGATGTAGAAACCATCGCCCTGCGCCGGCGTGTAGGAATACGGCGCCACTCCGGCTTGCACTTCTTCCATGGTTGGCGGCGGGTCGGTGGCGGTGTACTCGCCGTTGACGCCCTTCTCAGCGCCCAACAACAACATTGCGGCGTTGAGTGCCTCAGCGGCAATGCCTTCGGTGGCGAACATGGCCTCGTGATCTTTGCCCTGCGGCTGCATTACCAGCAGGTATTCGAGCGGCTCAATGCGCTGGCAAATGCGGGCATCGATGCGGATGGTTTGCTGGGTGGTGTTCACGGTCACACCCTGTTCCTGCAAAGCCGTCAGCACGGCGATCAGATTAGGATCTTGGCCACTCGCTGGATCCTGCGCGCTTGCGGGTTCCTGCGTATTGGCGGGAGCCGGATTGCCATCCTGATTAGGAAGAGCGTTGGTTTTGGGCGTTGCGAAAATGCCCAAGGTGACCAATAGGCCAGCGGCGATCGTAAGGAGGAGCCTTGCCATGATGCTCAGATTAACGCAGAGCAGCCGCGGCGGTTCAAAGTAAGGGAGCTCAGCGTTACTTTTTCCGCGCATCCGGAGGCGAAAGGCGCAGCAAGATGGCCTTCTCAGCGCTGACTAGCTCCTCATCCCCAACGCGCTCGGCGGCCTTGATGACCGCAAGGCGAATCTCGGTCGACAGCGGCAGGTGAATCGCCCGACGTTGCTCCAGCTTCAGGGCCAGCTCCACTTCACTTTGATCGGTGGCGAATTCGGCCGCGGTGCCAAGGACATCGTCCTCGACCCACCCCTGAAGCAGGGTGTTCAGGTCTTCGATTGGGCGCTGCTCTTGAGTGACTTGAGAAAGGAGTTTCTGCTCCGCCAAGCGATCATGGATCAAGGCCCAACCATTGCCAAGCGGCGCGAAAGACTCGGCAATCACGCGTGGCATATTGCGCAAGTTCTCCGGCTGGTCGAGCAAGCGTTGTAAGGCGGAATCCGCAGTCTCACCGAAAGGTAAGCGACTGGCAGCCAAACCTGCGACGCGCATTTGATTCTCTACATGCAAGCTGCGTTGCGCCAAGTCATCGAACCAATCACTAGACGTTTGTGGAGAGGCGCGCGTCAAAAATGCAGCGCTGATCAACAAGGCGTCGGCACTGACCTTGCTGGTGTCGAAGTCTTCGGGCAGGACCAACGCTTGCGGTTGCCGCGTGCGCACGCAGGAAACATAAGATGCGACCAGGGTGGCCAACTCCGGGTAGTCGTTCTCGAAACGATAGAGCTGACTCCATGCTTCGCCATCGCGGTTGGTGCTTTGCAGTTGTAGTAAGTGCTCGGCAAGCGCCATGGATAGTTTGATGTGATCATCTTCGGCCTTGCGCTCGCCGTAGGTTCGCCAAATTACGCTGCGTAATCCACGTTGTTCGTCTTCGTCGAACATAGCTGGCGGTGCGAAGGCGGTCGCGATTGCCCACTGCTGCCATTCCTCATTGCTACTCAGCAGCATCAACTCCAACAGGGTTGCCAGCACTTCATAATCATGCGGGATCGGATCGCGCCACTGGCTAAGCAGGTCCTGCGCCTCGGGAATCGCCGCCAAGGTGCGCATGGCAACCACGCGCGCGCTGGTCGCTTTGGTCGCATCCGACACATAATCGCGTAACAGCAACAAGTCCTCCATTTCGCCGCTGGAAGCCAAAACGCGCAAAGCTTTGCCCTGTTCCGAGGGCAACAACTCAGGCAACAAAGCTCGCAAGTAGTCACGGGCGTCGGCCGACGTCTGCGCGCGCGCCAAGGTGAGCGGGTAGAGGATGTGCTTGGGAAGGTTCTCGACGCTGAGCAACGATGGCAGCAGTGGATCAACCTCTTCCGAGTGAGTCAGATAACGCACCACATTGCGCGCGGTGTTGCCCTTCGACCAACCGCCCTCAGTCAACCATTGCATGGCCGTCTGCTTAGCTGCGGGCAGCGAAAGGCTGGCAATGTTGACCATCCATTGACCGCGTTGGTTCAGCGACATGCCTGGCGCACGATCCAGGAATGCGTCGAGCAATGTTTGCTCACTGGAGAACTGCGGAATCAGGATCTGCGCAAGTTGCCGCATGTCGCGACCAGCGGAATCCAACTCTCCGATTAAGGCGGCGGTGATGGCAGGATCCTTGCCTCCCTGTGCAAGCGCCGACAAGGCAGCGGCGCGGTAGGAAGGTTCGATGCCTTGCGTCATGTCATAGATGCGCAGTCGTGCCCCCGTGGTAGATTCGTTCATGGCCCACAGCTGCAATGCGAACTGTGCCACGAAGCCGTCGGCATGGGTGGCAAGTTGTTCCAGAGCAGGCAAGTCCTCTGCGCTAACACAAGTGCGCCATGCGCCGAAGACGCGACGCAAGAATGGCGCCTGACTATCGGTTTGGATCACCGACAGGATTTGCTTCAAGGCCGTTCGCCCATCCCGCAAGATCAGCGATTCCGCCACACGCCCGCGATCAGGCGCGGGGTTCTCTTCCATCAGGACGAACTCCATCAGGGCATCGCGAACATCATCCAAGGGTGCCTCAAGCAGCAGGTTCAACAAATCCGTGCGCCGTGGAATGTCTTCCTGCTTTAGCATCCAAGCGATCTGACTAGCCGACCCGCTATCCACATGACCGCGCAGGCGTGCATAGGTGGCATCTTGCCAAGTAAGCGGAATGAGATCCGCTGCCCAGAAATCCAGCACTGCCAACACCGCCACTTGGCGATCGGCCAAGGACAAGCGATCCTGCATGGACTCGGCATGGGTGCTCGGAACCAAGTGGGCCAACTGCCAAGCGAGCCGCGCCTCCATTCCTTCTTCGGCTTCAGGTGCGGGGCCGGAGTAACCATCGAAGATCCACACTTCGTATTTCTGATCGGGCCGATGATTGACCGATGCACGATCAGCTTGCTGCACGGCCGACAAGCTTGCCGCACTGAAACAAAGGCCGAACAGGATGAGCCAAAGACTTGCTTTCACTGTGCCGCCTCCGTTGGATTTGCGCGCCACTTTTGCATGGCTTTTGAGATCCACATGGCCAAGTCGGAAGCGGTCAGGCCATCGTGCCCCCATTCGGCCACGAACATGTCGCCAGCCAAACCATGCAGATAGACACCTAAACGCGCTGCTTCCCGAGGCTCAAGTCCAGCCGCCAACAAGGCGCCGATATGACCGCTCAGTACATCGCCGCTGCCTGCAGTTGCCATGCCCACATTGCCGCTTTGGTTTTGCCAACAAGGAGATTCTTGCTGCTGTACCAAAGTACCTGCACCTTTGAGCACCACAGTTGCTGCGGTCTTCGCGCTGAATGCAGCGATGGCAGCACTGCGATCTTGTTGAACATCGGCGGCCGACGACCATCCGAGTAGGCGAGCGGCTTCGCCAGGGTGTGGAGTGAGGATCATGTGTGGAGTACAGATTCCAAGGTCAACGTTGCTGGCAGCGAGGTGGTTCAAACCGTCGGCATCGATCAACACAGGCAACTCGGGTTGCTGGCTTTGTAGTTCGCTCAAAAGTTGTGGCAACCAGATGGATTCACTGGGAGCACCCAATCCAGGGCCGAGCACCACTGCTTGGCAGCGTTGCGCCAACTCCAGCATGGTTGCGAGGTCAGCACTTTGCAGTTGTTGTCGGTCTGAATCGCCGCAGCAGTGGACCATGGCTGCCGGGACGGCCTTGGTCAATGCGGGCAGCAAGGATGCGGGACAAACCACTTCCACATATCCTGCGCCACTACGCAACGCTGCAGTGGCAGCCAAAGCGACCGCGCCCGCCATGCCGTTGGAACCAGCGATCAACAGCACGCGACCACAGTCGCCTTTATGGGCATCCTGTGCGCGTGGTGGCAATGCGGGTAGTGGGTTGGGATTCATGATCCGTATCGAGGATATCGTGGACCAAGGATATCGTGGTAGCCTGCCGGAGTGTCCTTGCCGCGAGATGCCCGCGGGCTGACGGCATACGAACGCAGCCACATTCGTTTACTCTGTAGCGAGATGGCTGACCCACGCCCCACCAAACTCGAGGTATACCGTTCCGAATCGGTGGCCCGTGATTACGACCAGCGCTGGGCTGGTTCGATCGGTGCAAAGCGTGATGCGCGCAAGGCCAAGGCATTGCGACGCGCCCTGACTTGCTTGGAAGAGCACAGCGGCGAACGCGCTTCCAGCCTGCTCGATATTCCATGCGGTACGGGTCGTTTTTCACAACTCTGGGATGATCGAGAAATGCATGTATTTGGTGCGGATTTAGCTCTGCCCATGCTGCACGAGGCACAAAATAAATACCCTGATTCCACTTATTTAGCTGCTGACATGGCCAAACTGCCATTTGCCGACAACAGCGTCGATGTGGCGATTTGCGTGCGTTTCATGCATTTGGTCCGAGACCCTGAATTACGCGTGTGTTTCTTGCGAGAACTGCAAAGAGTTTCGCGTTTGGGGGCGATTTTGGATTACAGACACGGCTATACCTTGCGTGTTTGGGGCCGCCATCTGCGTTATCGCGTTGGCATGCGTGCCGGCAAACCAGCCAATCCGTCGCCGCGACAAGTACGTGCAGAGATTGATCAGGCGGGCTGGAAAAGACTCGATTGGATTGCAGTTCACCGCGCGCCTCTTTTGTCCGATAAGGTCTTGATTCCGGTGGTTAGAGCGGATTCTTAGGCCGCGAAATCCTAGAATATAGGCATGAAGATCATCTCAACTCCACTAGAGCGAACCTTCCGCGAATGGGGTGCTGACTTCCTCGAGATGGACCACATTCGTTTGCCTTTGCGCGTCGCTGGCGCAGGTCAAGAATACGAAGCTGCCCGCACGGCAACGATGCTTGCCGACGGCGGTGACCGCGCTTGGATCGAGATGCGTGGCTACGATTTGGTTGATTTCTTGCAGCGCATTTTGTCCTCGGATGTTTCCAAGCTGGAACCCGGTACGGGCCAATGGTCCGCAATGCTCGATGGCAAAGGTCATTGGATCGCCGATCTGCTTCTGTATCGACTCGTAGCTACGGAGGGTGAAATGCGGATTGGGATTGACATGCCCACCGAGTGTTACAACCACATGCTCGAGAAGGTCGAGCTCTATCACTTTGCCGAAGACCTCGAGTACCTAACTCCTGAACCAACACGCCTTTTGCTGATTGGCCCTGGATCCATGGACTCGGCCGCGCAAATTGGCTTTGCCTTCGACAACGATAATGAGTTCGCGAGCCAGCGTTTCGACAACTGCACCATGCTGCGCCGACCTGACCGCGGCAGTGATTGCGTGGAGTTGCTCGGCGATGAAGAGGTCGTCATTGGCCTCGCAGAGAACTTGAAGGAGCAAGGCGCTGTTCCCGGTGGATGGGTCGCTCTTGATATCTTGCGCGTGGAAGCTGGACGCCCTCGCTGGGGTTCGGACTTCGATCAACATGTGACCTTGCCGGCCAGCAATGAATGGCATCGCGCATCGATCACCAAGGGTTGCTACGCCGGCCAAGAGGTCATCGCCAAGATCAATACCTATGGTGAATCGCCACGACAACTTTGCCGCCTGTTGTTCGATGGTGAGCCGCGTCCATTGGTGGGCGCAGAGATCCATGATGCAGAGGGCCACAAGATGGGCCGCGTTACTTCGTGGGTTTGGTCGCCGCAGGAAAACCGTGCCGTCGGCCTTGGCATGTTACGCCGACGTATCGCGATTGATGGCGTGGAGGTCGATGCGATCGATCCTCAAGACGGAACAGCTGTGAAGGCCACCGTCGCAGTTCCAGAGAAGGTCTTCGGTTGAGCAATCTGCCGCGACTGGCATTAGCAGCGGTCATCACACTGTTGGCCTTGGTGTTCCTTGCATCGGTGTTGTTCCCGCCGGTTGGTGAGCGCGACCTTGCTGCCAATGAGGAACCGCAATATCCACTGCCGGCCAACAAGGGCACCAGCAAGGAGTTGCCCGGCCCCTTGCAGATGGAAGATGTCTTCGAGCGCGTAGAAGTTGCAGTCGAACCGACCTTCCACAATCTGCACGTAACGGTGTTCGCTGGCGATGGCGCGGCTTTGGCAAACGCCGAGGTCCTGGTTTTCCAAACCGACGGCATCCGTAAAAGCCCGTCGGTGAGCGCCAAGACCGATTTGGAAGGCAAGCTGTATGTGAAGTGGCTGCCGGAAGGAAGCTACCGCATTGAGGCGCGCCATGAGTTGTACTTCGCCTCCACCGACAGTGAGTTTGCAATCCCGGGCAAGACGTCGGCAAAGGTGGAACTCGCCTTGAAGCTTGGGGCCAAGTTGAGCGGCGAGTTACGCCGCAGTGATGACGCTTCCTTTGTGCACGGCGTGGTGCGCTTGCTCAATGAAGAAGAAGGCCTGGACTATGTACTGACGGCAGATGCCCATGGAAATTTTCACAGCGAGACACTGGTGCCTGGTTTGTGGCGCGTGGAGTGGGCCAAGAACATTAATGCCGATGCTGAACCCACATTGCGCTTCGATGCGGCCATGGCGCCCGGCAATCACCGACGCCTACGCTTCACACTCCCTGCCGCCGGCAAGGAGCATGAGGAGCAAGCAAGCGTTGCTGAGATCTTCGAGTAACCACCTCAATCAGAACAGCTTCTTCAAGCGGTTCGGTTTGTAGTCCGGGAAGAAACCACTAGGCGGTTCGAAGCCCAAGGAGTTCTCAAGCACGGCGTTGAAGACGTCGCGGAAGTCAGTGCTCACGGCAAGGTCGCGGCCTTGATAGAGGTTTTCTGGCTTCAGTCCGCGCCAATCGCCGTGGACTTCACCACCTTTGACACCACCGCCGATCACGAACATCGCGCCACCATGACCGTGGTCGGTGCCGCTGTTACCGTTCTCCTTGACCGTGCGACCGAACTCGGTCATCACCAGGATGGTGGTGGTGTCCAAGGTTGGACCCAAGTCCTGACAGAAGGCACTGATGCCGGTCGAAAGGTCACGCAGGCGGTCGGCCATATTGCCTTCGGCGCCACCCTCTTGGGCGTGGTCATCCCAGCCGTTGTAATCGATGCCCGCGACCTCAAGGCCTTCGTTGGCCTTCAAAACCAATGCGATCTTCTTCAAGCGTTGGCCAAAGCGGCTATCTGGATAGCTCGAACCTGAAACGGTGGCGTTCTTATTCTTCTTCTCGCTGGCGGCAATGATTGCCTGCAGACGACGCAGGGTCTCGATGGTGATGCGTCCGGACTTAACGACACCAGCGGCATCGTCTTCGCGTTCACCGCTCATCATCTCGCCACCTTCAAGCATGTCGCCACCTTCGCCGTAGAAACGTTCGAAGGCATCAAGGTTGCGCGAGCTCTTCTTCTTGGTGAGGCTACTCGGAACCGCAAGCACTGGATAAGTACCCCGCAAGGAGCGCGGCAGTAGTTCCTGCATTCCTAAGGCGCGGAACTCGCTAGCGCTATCGCCTTTCTTCTGGGTGGTGGCTAGGTACCGGTTCAACCAACCATCACGCACGCCGCGATTGCCAGGAGCACCGAACTCCATCCAATCCTGGGCGTCGAAGTGACTGCGCGTAGTGTGTGGTGAGCCAGCGCACACGATCGGTGCCAACTTGCCGGATGCCCACAAGGACTGCAAGGAAGTCATGGCCGGGTGCAGGCCGAAGGTCTTATCCAGCTTGATCAAGCCGGATTCAAGGTTCATTGCCAACGTTGGGCGATGGGCAGCGTAGTCAGGGTCACCGTAAGGCACAATGACGTTCATGTGGTCGGCACCACCACGCAGGAAGATCACCACCAATGACTTATTGGAGCCATCCTGCGGCACATAACCAGGAGCCAGTGTTTCGCTGGCCAGTAGCTGATTGGCGAAAGCGCCGCTATGCAAAGCCACGCCACTGGCCGCAGCCAGTTTCAGGAAGTCGCGTCGGGAAGTTGGGTTTTTATGAGACATGGACTGTACTCCTACTGCTGTTGAAACTCTGGGGAACCGAGAAGAAGGCCAACCAAGGTCGGTCCGATCTCATACAAATCCGGTACGCGTTTTTTCTTATCTAAGTACTCCGACGTGACCGTGGCCAAGGCCGCACGGGTGCGGTCACCTGCACCGCCAGGAAGGATCAACTTGGTGAGGTGGTGCTGCCACAGGCGCGGCGGACCATCATGCGGAATCTGGTCGTAGAAGGTGTCGGGAATCTTCACCCCACGAATCTTGGAGTTGGCCAAGTCAGTGGCGAACTCCCAACGCAAAGCCATCACGCCAGGATCGAGCCAGGCGTCGGCGGTATCGTAATAGCCAGTTGGGTCATCGCAGTGATAGATGGGTTGTCCCATTTCCTGCAGATAACGACCGATCGAAGCCTGCCGATCGATGTCGGCGCCGGTCACGCGCAAGGCGCTGAGGATGAACTCGTAGGGCGTCTTGAACTTGGTGCGGTAATTGGAGCGTGACCAGAAGTCTTCGCTCTCGACGATGGTCTGGGTCATGGCAACCAAGTCACCCTTGGTCTTGCGGTAGGTCTTGGCGACCTTGGCGACCAATTTCTCCGACGGCTTATCGGCCACCAGGAAACGCACCATCTTCATGGCGATGAAATCGGCGGTGCCCTTGTGCTCGCCGAGCATCTTCAGCACCGACAGTCCTTGCCCTGGCCCCTTCTCCTGATCTTCAGGGAACTTCTTGCCGAGCAGCTTGATGTCGCCGCGCACATGCATGGAAGCCTTGAAGACGAAATCCTGACTGCCCTTGCGGCCGCCATCGACCGTCCAACCGGTAAGAATTTCGGCCAGTGCGATCACATCTTTCTGCTTGTAATAGTTATCGACTCCAAGCGTGTGCAGCTCCAGCAACTCACGCGCATAGTTCTCGTTCAAGCCACGCTGCGATGCGATCTGCACCGCCTCGACCGCGCGTTCCTCGGAACCGGTCTTGCGCTTGGTCTTGCGTTCGATCTCGGCTAACTCCTGCTTGCTCGGCGGGCGCCGCGACAGATGGTTGTCCAGGTAATAAAGCATGGCCGGATGCATGGCCGACGCCTTCAACATGTCAGGGAACTTGCCCCAGATGTTGTTGCGCAACACCGCCGCTTCGTAGTGGGGCACTGCCGCGTATATGTTCTGGCCCTTGGTAAAACTCACGTTCAAGTGATTGCGCCAGAACTCGCCCATCACTTCGGTGGCTTGGCGATCGCTGTAGACCGCACGCAGTGCCGTCGACCACACCACTTCATCGAGCGGGATCCGCCTCTTCTTGCGCTCGGCGCGTTGCTCCTCTCGAGTCTGAGTCTTGCCACGCTCGCGCTCGGTGTAAGTGAAGGCAGCACAGTCCTTCACCGTCAACGCCAAGGTCTGATACTCACTGAGCCAAGATGCCAAACGTGGATCGCTAGGATCCTTGTCCTGAAGCTGCTCCTTGAGCCATGCCTCGGCGCCAATCTCGATCACCTTGTCGGTCTCGCCGGGACGCGGTCCGTAGGAAAGGCGCGAAAGTAAATGGGCAGCGCGCTCGCGATCGTTCAGCGGGGCTGCGGCCGGATCATCTTGACTGGGAAAGCCGTCATGGGTGCGGGGTTCCATACTCTCCATCCTATGGGAATTGGGACTGATGCGCATCCGTTTCCGAACCCAAAGCTGCCGCCGACGTTCCGCAGTAGCTCAGCGCAATTGCAGAATCGTGTCGCCCTCGAGGACCGCCTTTTCAGGAATCTCGACCGCCTGCAGGGTGTCTCCGCTGCCCCACAGGATTGAACTGACGAATCCCGCGCCGTTGCGTCCACTGCAATAGGGAACCCGCACCTTGGCAAAGCCGGTGTCGTCGGCGAGCGCAACATGTTGCCACTTGCCGCCGAAAATCTTCTCACCGGCGTGATTGCGGAACTCAAAATGAACCTCGACCTTCAGCTCCTGGCCCGGATCCAGTTGCGCCATCAACTCCGCACCCTGGACGCGTTGCCACACGCGCGCGGCGGCTTGCTGACTGCCTAGTTGCGGCGGCACCGGAATCACCAACGGTGACATGTAGACCAAGCGCAGATAATCGATCGGCGCAGCGGGTCCTTGAGGGCCGTCCATGTCGCCAATGTTGTAGAGCATGGCACCCATCGTCTGGTACCAACGCGGCTGGAACTGCATTCCCTTGCCCCCACCGACGACCTTCTGATAATCGCTCATCTTCGCATTTCCACCAAGCGCCTTGACCAGTGTTGGAATCAAGGTCTGGAACCGTGCCGTTGTGACAACGTACTCCACTTCGCGATCGATTAGCAGTTGCTCGGCCGCAGCTGGGTCTTCCGACATGAAGAACTTCGCTGGATCCTGGAAGCTATCGACACCAATGTAAGTGCCGAAGTTGGTGGCGATGCTTGGTCGCTGCGCCGCCCATTCGATCACGTGACCGAAATCCCATGCTGCCATGACCGAACCGCGCTCTTCCGGCGGCTGTTCGTTTTGGCTTCCGATCCATTCGAAGACCAAGCGCTCGGCGGATTTCTGATCGTCCTGGCGCGATTCACCAGCGCGTTGCACGGCGTAGATCACGGTCGGTGCTTGCAGGGCAATCGCCAGGACGGCGGCAAGCCCAAGGCGCATGCCAAGGTTGCGCTGTGGCAAGCGCAAACGCGGCCAGCTCTGGACCAGCCACCAAGCCACCAAAATGGCCAGCGGTGCGGCAAGAGAATCGGCGAAACGTCGTTGTGCGAAGGCTTGGATGACCATCAGCGGGACTGCGATCATCAAAGGAATCAACTCATGCTTGCCGCTGCGAATGCGTTGCCATGCACTCCACATGGCGAAGGGCACCAACACCACGGCGAAACCGATCCATCGACCAAAGCCCCCAGTCTGGAATCGGTCCGTACCCCAAAGTGGCGACGACTCGGCAATGCCGGACATGAATTGATCGGCGCGCGATGCCCACGCGAAGCCTTCTCGAATGCCTGGGCCGGGGCCGACATCCAATAGCATCACGATCGCGCCAACGATTGCACCAACTCCGATTACCATCCACGGATAACGCTTACGCGTCTCCTGCTCATGGATGAACAACGGCGCCACGAAGACCAAGGCACCTAAGGCCAACCAGGCTAGGTGGAAGTAAGACAAGTTCACCACCATCCATGGATGGTCGAAACGCCAAGGGCTCGACAACACCGCTGGGCCGAGCGTTAAGGCGGCCACTACGTGGAAGTACAAACCGAAAGCGGCGAGACCGCGCCAGCGCTCATCGCGCTTGAGACACAGCCACCAAGCCAAGGCCAGTTGCAACGGCAAGATGTAAAGCACTGCCCCCACCCAAGAACCCAGCAACACACCGGCGATCATGCCGCAGAAGGCACCGACGAATCCGGCCAAACGCGCGCGCAAGAACAAGCGTTGTTTGACTGCCATGGTGAATGCGACCAACAACAACGTGGCCAATAACGAGACCCAAGCATGGTGATCGGCGACACCGGGCGTGCTGTAGTGCACCGAGCCATAACAGAAAGCATGCAGCAAACCGGCAATCACAGCGCCACGTCGGCCGGCGAGCAATGCGCCGCAAAAGGCCGTGACTAGAGTGGTCAAGACGGCAAAGCCGAGCGGCAACTCAGAGGCGGAGTTCTCCAGGTCTAAACGGGAACCTTCATGTGTGCTCAAGCCCGACGCCACCATCGTGTAGTAAGGCGGCCAGGGCACTGTTGCGCCTTTGGGGTAGTTCAGGAATGGATCGGTCGCCGCCGGCAAACCCGCCTCATTGCGATAACGCTCGATGCGGCGTAAGTAGTAGAGGCCATCGCTATCGACGCTGTACCACTCGCCGCCATAACCGGTATCGCTGGCGAACTCCAAACGCAGATGGCTGGCCTCGCGCACTCCCCAACTCGCGAGCGCCACCGTCAACAGGATGGCGACATAGATCCACGAGCGGGAGGAAGGTGCTTTCATCAGAAGCGCACAGCGTAAACGAGCTTCGCTGTGACATCGTTACCGAGTGGCACGATCAAGCCGCTGTCGCGCTCTTCCCAACCGGTGTTGAGGACCAGGAACAACTCGCGGCCATCCTCGACCAGCCAACGCAGGCGCGACTGCAAGCCGAGGGTATCGCTGACGTTATCCGATTGCATCAGCGTTTCCAGCGTGAGGCCGGAAGTGAAGGAATAATCCATCGCCAGGCTCTCGATGCGGACGGTGAAATCACCGCTTGCCACGCTGCCATGCTCCTCGCGGTAGGAAAGTGCGGCGCGCATCTTCTCATCGGGCCGCCAAGTCAAATCGGTACGAAAACGGTCGAGGGTGCCGTCGTACCAATCGCCCTTGGTGAAGGAAATATTGGTCGCTAGCGACCGGCTGCTGGAACTGCGGAAACCTGCGGAGAAGGAGGTCCAGTCGTATTCCCCAGCGGCAATGCTGATGCCTTCTACCACGCCGAAGGATGTATCCGGGTGGTCGGACTGTAGCTGCATATTGAAGTAGAGGTCGTCGCCGCTCTCGAAATCAAAGCCCAATACGCGCAGCGCAACATTGGAAGAAACCACATCACCGCCGAGGTCCGTCCACCAACTCGGGCTGATGGAGAAGTTGTAGCTGCGAATCCACTCGCTGTCTGGGCGCGGACTCCAACGAATGCGGCCGGAAGTTTGGATCTCGCCGGGGCGACGGATGAAACCGAGTGCTGGACGGAAGTCGTCTTGACTGCCGATCATCGACACGCGGTAGCTCCAGTCGGTGGTGGTGAGCTCCGCTTGGGTGCCGAAACCCATGCCGCGTGACTCGGTGGCTTCGTCGTCGGAGTGCGAGAAGAAAGTGTTGAAGCTAAAGTTGCCAGGCAACACCGAGCTACTGCTCCAACGCAAGTCCGCGCCGATCACATTGTTGTCCTTCTCGCTGCTTGGGTTTCCGGAAGTCAACAACGCGCCGACGGTAAGGCCGTCGCCAAGGTTGTAGGACGGGCGGAAAACGAACAGCTCGCTATCTGGAGTGCCGGCCGCTGCGGTTGCTGCGGTACTCACACCAATGAAACCCAAGTCCCACTGATTGGTGCGGCCAGCCACGCGTAATCCATAATCCAACGGCACTTCAAAGCCACTAGCCAGGCCGATGCGGCGACTGAAGAACGGCTGCAAGTGCGAGCCGGTACTGCCATGACCGCCGACCTCACCGAACTGGAAGAAGGTGGCGTCTTGTAGGAAGAAATCGCGCTTCTCGGGGAAGAACAGCGGGTAGCGCGTCAAGTTGACTTGGCGCGTATCGACCTCGGTCTCGGCGAAGTCGGTGTTCCAAGTGACCGACGCCTTCAACTGCGGCGTGATGCTCCAGTTGATCTCACCGCCGATATCGCCAGCCATCACCGACGGGCCATCGTATGGGTTGTCGTTGGCGACCTTGAAGTAAGGGCGAAACTCCAGACCGTGACCTTTCTGAATGCCGGCGAAGCCGGACAGCTGCCCTGCCTCGCTGATCATGCCGAGCGGCAGTTCCCTGCGCAGCGAAGCCCAACGGTGGTCGGAACGGTCGGCACCGCGAAAGCGATTGAAGTTCGCCTGCCACAGGTCAGTCTCGCCGAAAGACATGGTGGCGAATGGGATGGCGATCTCAGCAACCCAGCGGTCTTCAAGAACACGGGTCTCGCCTTTCCAGAAGGCATCCCATGGCTTGTTGAAACGACGGCCGTTGGCACCAAGCAGCGCATCGCCACGGGAACCGGCCGCCGAGATCTGGAACCAGTAACTGTTCTCAGAATCATTGAAAGTACCAAGCACCAACTCCATGCGGTCGTCATTGGCCAGGAAGGCGTCGCGATGGATGTTCTGCAGCACCATGTCCTCGGGGGTGGGCTCCATGCAGACCACCGCCATGTACAAGTGCTCGTCATCGCGCATCATCCAGATCTCGGTAATCGGATCGCTGACGGCGCCATCGTTCGGTTTGACCTCGGTGAAGTCGTTGATGCGCAAGGCACTGCCCCAGGCTTCATCGGTCAAGACGCCATCGATTTCCGGTGCTTGGTGGACCGTTGGAACATGGCCGAGTCGCTTCTGCGATTGGTCGGGGTCTTGAGGCGCAGCATTCGCCGACGCAGTCATCACTGCTGCAGCGGACAATGTGCACACCACAACGCCAAGGGCGTTTGCGAGAGGGGAAGTCACGGGTTTCTAGTCTCTCTTGCTTTCGGCAGCGTCGGTCCAGCTGCCCTCGCGGCCGTAAATATAACGGTGAAAGACCTGCTTCACCGCAGGGTCCTTGGTCGCTTCGAAAAGGAAGGCTTCCATGTCTTGGGTGGAAGCGGTGCGCAACTTGTACTTGTCGAAGAACAACGACATCAGATTGAGCAATTTCTCCTCGCCGATGGCATGTGCGATTCGCCCGAAAGCCAGCGCGCCAGTGGAGTACGACTTGCTTGGCGTGATGCGGTTCCACGGCAGGTGGGTCGGGCAAAGGGTGCTCTTGCGCGCCTCGGTAGAGACTGTCTTCTCGTTACCGCGGAATCCGTCGGCGGCATAAACGGTCCAGGCCTCGTCGTACCAACCATCATTCTGATGACGTGGCTTGACGCCGCGGCCATACCAACTGTGGTGCAGCTCGTGGCTCAACGCCCCCATCGAAGTGGTGGTGGCTCCGTCGTATTCCATCGAACGACCGCCGGTCCAAACGAACACCGTGCAACGATCGCCGTGCGGCCATTCGCCCATGCTGTTGGTGAAATCATTCATGTGCTGCTCAACCAACTCATGCACGCGCTCGTTAGTGACCGAGGCGTTCAAGCGGCGGCAGACGTCGACATCGACCTCCTTCTTACCTGGCAAGGTGATCGTTGCGGAAGTGCGCTCCACTTCCTTGGAAGGGATAATCACCAACATGTGCGAGAAGGCGGTGTAATGCTCCGGGAAACTCAACTGCCAATGCGTATCCGCGACCGTGGTGACGGTGCCATTGGTCACGATCTCATGCTCCTCGGTGGCGCCTTTGATCTCAAGGTCGAACTCGAAACCGAAACGATCGTAGATCAAGTTGGCTGGAAACCACATCTCCATATAACGACCGTGGTTCAGGTCGGAGAAGAAGAAATCCCAATCGAGCGTGCCTTCCCCCCAGCCGATCTCGATGGCGCTCGGCGACTGCGGCTTGGCCAAAGAATACTCCAAATGCAGATGATGTTCCTTCTCTGGTTTGAGTTCCTTCTCGATGATGCGCATGGTACCGGCAGTCTTGCCGAACTTATGCGGCGCCATCTCCTCGGGCTTCATCTTCTTACCGTTCAACTTTGCCGACGTGATGTCTTGGCGCAGATCGAAGATTGGCATGCCACCTTCTCCAGTCATGCGAAACGTCATGTCCGCCACGACCGAAGCGGTCTGCGATTCCAGATCGAAAACGACCTTGGCCTCGACCGTGTTGATGTCGATTCCGACGCCCGTCAAGCCGTCGACCTTGAACGGAGCCGGTGCGAACATCCGGTCATCAAGAACATCTGTCTGTTGCGCTGGGAATAAGGATAAAAGCGTTGCGGTTACGGCAGTCAGGAGCATCGGGCCATCCTAGCAGGCCCTGGTGCAAGCTACTTTCCGGTCGAAAAGCTCCAATCGAAGCTCAGCTCACGGCCGCTTGACTTCAAACGAGCGCGAAATTCAGCACGATAGGTGCTCTTGGAGTCGAGCTGCTGCTTGGCGGCAAAAAGATAGTCGGCCGAGAAGCCTTGGCTGGTGAAGCCGGCATCGGCCATCGTGATCAGGAAGCCTTCGAGCTCCTCGCCTTTCTCGGTGAACAAGCGCAGGCTGACGTTCTCCAGTTGGCCGTAGGTATAGGAACTTGAAACCGAGACCGGGAACCCGCGATCGCGGCTATAGAAATCCGGCACGCTGGCTGGCACCGGTGAATCGCGTAGCGCACGTTGCGGCACATTCTTCTGACCAGGACCTGGAGTCATCACCCAGTTGCTTTCCATGCCGGTCTGCTGCAACCAACGCGCAAGGTCCGACTGACCATCTTCCACCCAAACCACGCCATAACCACCTTCGGAACCGGCACCCATGGTGAGCGATGGATAGACGAACTCGCTGCGATGAAACAAGGTGGCGAATTCATGATGCGGTTGACGTGGCAGATTATTGCCGCCGCTCCCCCACGAAACATTGCCCATGGAAGCTTGCTTGCCCTCTGGCGTGTAACCAGGAAGATCTGCTTTCTCATCGTGAACATTGATGGTGCCAGAACCGCCCGGACCATTGGTCTGCAAGTAGTGCGCATGCTTTGCGGCTGCGTCGGTGCGGGCGAGATCAAGTTGGACCGGCTCAAGGCCGACCCCATTGCGCAACTCATTGGTTGCCAACCACGCCTTGGTCACGTTGGCGGGCACACCCTGTGGGTAAGTAGCTGGTGAAAGTTGCACCAACAACTTGCTCTTCACTTGCTCCAAGCTGAACTCATGAATGCCGTCTTCCGAGAAGACTTGTGGCGCACCGCCTTGCAGGTGTAGACGCCCGCCTCGCCAAGCCAGGTAATCCAACTCGCCATCGAAATGGCCATCGAAGTCCACATCAAGAATCTCAAGTTGACCGGCTTCGGTGTTGCCGCTGATGTAACCCGCCGGTGCTGCGAACCATTGATCTTGCTTGGTGTAGAACAACACCGGCACGGTCGTGTCTTCCAATGGCAATTCAGCAACGACGGCCTTGCGGCCACCACGCACCTTGATCGGACGCACTAGCTTCTCGTGCTCCACGAACAAATCCTTCTTGCGCTTGGTGATGGTGCATTGCGCCAACAGCTCCACAAGTGGTTCTTGGCTACCTAAAAGAGGCTTAAAGGCCTTCTCGCGCGCGACCGGCACTTCGATCTCGAAGGGAATGCGCGTTGCATCCGTGAACGCCGAAGCTTTCATGGTGGTTGGTCGCGGCAGGTTCGGCGCTGTGGGCAACGCAAGCACGAGCCCGGCGGCTATGAGGAGGTAATTCGCCAAGGGTGGAGTTAGTCCAGGTAGCCCCTTAAGGTAACCGATTCACGCGGCTTTTAGGGATTCTGCATTACAGCCTTATCGGCTGATTCTTGCCACGAATCATCAACGCGCTTCGGCGTAAATTCCAAACTCGGTAATCGCAGGACATGCAGCACCCTTCAAGCGCAAACGCACACGTTGTGCCGTGACGGTCTCGCCACGCCAAAGACGTCGGTTGCCAATGGCTTCACCCTTGGCGAACTCCACCCAGGCACCATCCTGCCAAGCATCCAAAGCCCACGTATCGACACGATGGCCGAGCGGTAGGTATTCGCGGATGTCCACTACGTTGAACGCGATGGCGGTCGGCAAACTGACATCCAATTCCGCTTCGGTGACTTCATCATCGGTGCACCAATAAGTGGAACGATCACCGTCGATCAGTTGAGCGGCGGAGTAACTATCGGATCCACCACGCACGTTGGAAACGTTCAGGGTGGCGGCGGCGGCTAAATTCACCGCGAAAGTCTGGTCAAGCTTGGCGCGGAAATCCTTCAAAGATGCGATGTCGTTCTCATGGATGAGACCACGACGATCAGGCGGCAGGTTCAACAAGAAGGATGCGCCGCGTCCGACCGATTGGTAATAGAGATCGACCAGGTTGTCACCACTGCGCACCTTGTCATCTTGGCTGGCGTGATAGAACCAACCCGGACGGATCGATACATCGGTCTCACCAGGCAACCAAAGCTCGCCATCGCGGTGACCTGTGTTCCCTTCCTTGTACTTGGTCGTGCCAGGACCCGGCTTGCTTTCGCCATCGGCCGCCGACGGCGTGTAGGTCGACCAACATGGGTCCCCCGCAATGCCGCGCTCGTTGCCGATCCAACGTACATCCGGACCGGCGTCGGAGAAGATGCATGCATCGGGCTGCAGTTCGCGCACCAACTTGGTGGTCTCTTCCCAGCCGTAGTAAGTACCGCGGTCGATCTTGCGCGTTTCGCGTGCGCCGCCGTAGTAGCCGTCGCCACCATTGGCGCCATCCCACCAGACCTCGAAGACGTCGCCGTAGTTGGTAAGCAGTTCGGTCAACTGCTTGCGGTAGTAATCCACATACTCGGGCTTGCCATAATCCGCATGATTGCGATCCCAAGGCGAAAGATACACGCCGAACTTCAGGCCTTGCGCGGCGCAGGCATCCACGAACTCTTGCACCATGTCGCCCTCGCCATTCTTCCATGGCACGTTCTTGACCGAGTGCTCGGTGTACTCCGATGGCCACAGGCAGAAGCCGTCGTGATGCTTGCAAGTCAGGATCAAGCCCTTCATGCCGGCCATCTTTGCCGCACCGACGATCTGATTGGCATCAAACTCGGTCGGATTGAACAGCGCGTGGTCCTCGTCGCCATAGCCCCACTCCTTATCCGTGAAGGCGTTCATGGTGAAGTGCACGAAACCGTAGAACTCCAACTCGTGCCATTTCAATTGGCGGTCGCTCGGCACGGCGCCATAAGGCTCGGGCGGTGCGACCTGCTCGACGTGGGTGCATGCGCCGATCAGACCGAGGAAAAGAACCGCGATCATCTGCGGTACGAATCGACTACTGAATCCGAAGCTTTTCACGGCCACAGTTTAACTAGATAAAATGCTCATCATGTTCACAAAACTATTGGGATTCACGATCCTCATGATGGTCGGAAGCATGGATTCCATGACCGCGCAAGAATCCCTTTGGGAACAGCGGCTCGGTCCAGCCCAGATAGCCGTGAATGAGCCCGGTTACCATGTTTGGGGCAGTTCCCCGGTGATCGGCCCGGAAGGGAAAACACATCTCTTCGTGGCGCGCTGGACGATCGACGCAGGCTTCCTTCCTGGCTGGCATACAGACTGCGAAGTCGCGCATTACGTCGGCGAAGGAGCGGAAGGTCCTTTCGTCTTTCAGGATGTCGCCCTGGAAGGTACCGGGCTAGGCACCGACATTGCGATCCAGGTTCTGTTGCATGGCCGCATAGGTCCGACGCTTCTTGGCAGGCACACCTGTGAATCCTTCATGATGCTGATTCGCCGCCAGATCCTCTTCGGTGGCTTGCATCGGCGTGTGTGGAGTATTGTGCTTCGAGCGTGAACCAATCGGTCAGATAGGGAGTGCGGATCTCGCTGACCGGAACACCATTACGCTCCAATTTATTATTCTTCAGCGTGGGGAAATACCCATGGCTGCCGCCCAGCATGCCGAAGTAGAAATCAAAACCACGCGCATTCGGATGATGGCCTTCGACTGATTGCCCAACATGCCACTTGCCCACGGCGCCGGTGTGATAACCCAGCTGCTTCAGGCGATCGGAGACCAGCTTCTGATCCAGCGGGATGCCGGCGTACTCATCCTTCAGTTGCACCGGCTTGTTCAGGTTGTCCTCGAAACCGAAACGCTCCTGATAACGGCCGGTCAACAAGCCTGCACGCGATGGCGCGCATACCGACGCCGACACATAACCATTGGTGAAACGAACACCGCTTGCGGCGATCCGATCAATGTTTGGTGTCGCGATGGTGGTCGAGCCATAACAACTCAGATCCCCACAACCCATATCATCACTAAGGAAGAAGAGGATATTCGGCTGCGCTTCGACTGCAGCTGTCTCTTCCTGAGGCGCTGCGCAAACCGCGAGCGCCATCAAGAAGACGTCGGCAAACAAGATTACGTTTAGCGCGAACCTGAACCCATGATGGTCGGGTTCTCGATCTCAGCGGCGACGGCACGTTGGATGGCCGAGATCGCTTTCTGCGCTGCTTCTTCGGTGAAGCGCTGCATTGGCCAAGCCACCGCGATGACCGGTTCGGTCGGCTTGTTGCTCAGTCCGGCAACAGCAACGCTGACGGCCCCCGGGTCGGAAACGCCGCGGTTCCACGATACGCCGGTGCGCTTGATGCACTCCAAGTCGGCGCGCAAGTCTGGATCGGTGATGGCGGCCATCAACTCACGACGGCGGCTGATGCACAGCTTGCCCATTGCGGTCTGACGCGCGTCCAATCGCCAAGTCAAAGCTGGTGCAACTTGCACCAGGTGGTCGGCCTCGATGAAGTCGATGTGCTCGACCGAATCGCCAGACATGGCGCCGACCAAGACCAACTCATTGACCTCTGCCGAGATGCGCTCGAGTACCGGGCGGTAACGACGCTTCATCAGGCTGTTCCAATCAGGAGCGGCCCATGAATGGAAGTGTTCGGTCAAACGAACAACACCACCTTCATGAACGACCAAGCCGTAACCGACCAAGGTCTGGACGATGCGGCGCACGGTGGTGCGAGGCATCTTGCCCTGTTCGGACAACTGGAGGTAGCTAAGGCCCTTGGGGTGAGCGACCAAGCTGGTGATCAGGTCAAGTGCTTTGACCAGGGAGCTAGAAACTGTTTTATCTTGTGCAGGAGTCCGCATTGTGGCACCTCAAAGTCTGTATTGCCGCCGCATGGTAGCACTCAATACGAATTCGGTTGCAACCATTTCTCGGAAAATGGACTTTCGACCATTTACGCGCCCGAAACGCCCGCCCAGTGCGCCATTGCGGCAGCGGCGGCCCGGCTCACTTGGGCCGCAAATTCCAGATCCAGGGTCTCGAAAATGTCGGTCGGGTCGTGATAATTCCCATTCCGGAACTCCGCCGTGTCGGTCAGCATGATGCCCGGTAGATCGGAATTCCAATAAGGACTGTGATCGCTGCGCGCGGCATCGCCGAAGAAGCCACCGATACGGTTGGCGCTGAAATATTCGAGTTCGGGCACGTAGGAATCCGCACAGGCCTCGAACAGATTGCCGAGCCAGCCGGAACCCATATCCCCTGCGACGGTGATGAAGTCTCCCGTGGTTGGCAAAGAGGCAATGATTGGAATGCGGATCGGTGCGTCTTGCGTATCTGGCCCGGTCTTACGACAAGCGATCATCTCCAGGTTCAGCAGCCCAAGCACTTCCCGCTCCGGAGTCTTGGCGAATCCAGCAACATGGGATTGGCTGCCGATTAGGCCCATCTCTTCAAGGCCGAAGAAGCAGAATCGAATTGTGCGTTCGGTCGGCAAATCACGCAACACGCGCGCGGCTTCCAACACGCCAGCCACACCGGATGCATTGTCGTCGGCGCCAGGCGAGAACGGCACGGTGTCATAGTGCGCGCCGATCTCGACGATTTTGTTCGGGTATTTCGTGCCGCGCTTCTCGGCGATCAGATTGACACTGCCCCCGCCCTCGAACCCTGGCCAGTCGATGACCTCCTCGACCGGTTCGTAACCGAGACCACGCAATCGTGCGCTGATGTAATCAAGGGTGGCGCGGGTGGCTTCCGCGTCATTTCCATCACGCGGGCCGATCTCGGTGAGCTGCTTGATGTGTTCGGCCAGGCGCCCGGCACCAATGCTCTGGATTCTGTCGGCGACCTCAGCACTAGGCGTGATCGGCGAACGGAAGCTCCACCAGGTGATCGCAGCGCCGACCAAAACGGCAGCTGCCAGCAAGCGGCCCTTCTTAGTTGAAAAGAACCGGCTCGCCATTGCGCTTGAAGGCCAAGAAGTTCGACAAATCGCCACCACTGACGACATCGTTGGCAATCGACTTCAGCGGTTCCTCGGCATCTTCGGAAGTTGGCATCTGGCCGTTCTCGCCGGACATGGCGGCGACCAAGACGATCTTCCAGTCTTCGCCCATTTCGGCGTCGGACTCAGCGACCAGTGCATCGAAGTCGGTCAACTCATCGAGAGACTTGTCGACACAGATCACCGGCATCAACTGACCGCCTTGACCAGCCTTGAAGCGTTCTTCCTCTTCTGGGGTGGCGCCCTGAGGCAATGCCACGTTCAGGAATACGAACAGCAAACGCTGAGGCTCTTGCTGCTGGCTAGCGGCCTGCAGCAAGGTGGCAAAATCGGTGATGGAGACGTTCACGGTGGGCAGATTCTACGACACGCCGCGCCGAAGTCTTGCCCAGTTGGCATCAATCGCCGCACGAACGGTGGCGATATCGACCTTATTCTTCTTGAAGCGGCCCTGTGAGCTGAAATAGGTCTCCAGCGCCTCGTCTGACATCGAAGGCTCGATGTTGATCTGCGTAGTCACGCCATCGAAGATCTCCATGACCGGGAACAGGCCAGAATCCACCGCCATGCGAATCAGGTCGATGCCCTCTGCTTGCTCGGATTTCCACCCGGTTGGACATGGCGCGAACACATGCAGGAAGCGGAAGCCGCGCGTTTCCAGTGCGTACTGCATCTTGCGCCGCGTATCTTCCAAGTGCGCCAGCGACACCGACGCCACATAAGGAATGCGGTGCGCCGCCATGATCGCGGTGATGTCCTTCTTCTGCAGCTTCTTGCCGCCCGGTGTGGTGGTCGTGGTGGCACCCAACGGAGTTGCCGACGACCTCTGTCCGCCAGTGTTGCCGTAGATCTCATTGTCGTAGCAGATGTACAGGATGTCATCGTTACGCTCGGCCGCCGCCGAAAGCGTGGCCATGCCGATGTCATAAGTACCGCCATCGCCAGCGAAGCAGACCGCGCGCTTGTTCTCGTCGTTCATCTCCATGACATGCGCCAGTCCGGCAGCAACCGCTGCTGAAGAAGCGAAGGTCGAAGCGACAGTCGGGGCGCCGTAACTGGAGACCGGATAGTGACCGGCCGTGACGATGCCGCAACATGCGGGAATCACCACCTGTAACTCATGCTTGCCGCGTGCATGGCTCAGCATGTTCCAGGCGACCGACATGCCGCAACCACCGCAGTTGGTGTTACCTGGCCGCAGTAAGGGATCAGTCAACTCCTGATCAGTCTTGAAGCAACCCTCTAGTACGGGTTCTTGCATCACATCACCTCCTTGATCACCGGCGAACCGTCTTCGGTACGCTCCAGTAGATCTTCGATTACTTCTTCAATATGTTGTGGACGAATGTCTCCCCCACCTAGGCCAAGCATGGTTCCTTGCACCACACAGCCTGGTGGCACGGTGCCGCGCGTTTCCGACCACAGCACGCCGCCATGGCCAAGTGAGATATCGCGGTCGAGGATCGCGACTTTCTCGCAACCAGCGAGTGCCTCGATCATTTCCTTCTCGGGATATGGGCGCAGCATGCGCATGCGCACTGCACCGACCGGAATGCCCTTCTCGCGCATGGCATCGACCGCAACGCGTACGGTCAACGCGGTCGTACCCATGGACACCACGGCGTACTTGGCATCTTCCATGCGATAGGGAACGATGCGGTCGGCAGGACGTCGGCCGAAGATCTGTTCGAACTCGTCTTGGATCTCGGCATAGACCTCCGCAACGCCATCCATCGCTTCTTGGTGTTGAGCGCGGTGTACTTCGGTCTCGTGCGGGAAATCCAAGCCACCGACCGTGACTGCATCATTGTGCAAACGGTGCGGCAGATCCAAATCCGGCAGAAAGCGATCGACCTGCTCTTGATCGGGGATGTCGGTCTGCATCATGGTGTGCGACAATACGAAAGCATCTTGGCAGACCATGATCGGCAACAGCACGCGCGGGTCTTCGGCAAGGCGATAACCGAACAGGATCGAGTCCAACACTTCTTGGTTGTCTTCACAATAGATGTGCATCCAACCGCTATCGCGCAGCATCAAGGTATCGCCGTGATCGACCCAAATGTTCCACGGTGGGCCGAGTGTGCGGTTCACTGCCATCATCAAAATCGGTAAGCGATACATACCCGCAGCCACCACGTTCTCGGCCATGTAGGCCAAGCCGTTGGATGCCGATGCGGTGAAGGAACGCGCGCCGCCAAGCGAGACGCCCATGCACACGGCCATCGCACTGTGTTCACTTTCGACTGGAATCACGCCACCTTTCTCGAACTCTTGCTTGGCAAGCAGCTCGATGCATTCCGTCTGCGGAGTGATGGGATAAATCCCGCCGCCGAAACCGCGTGCGTTGCGGTTGGCGCGCCCGGCAAGCGTTGCTGCCATTGCCGCGGCATGATTTGCACTGATGAGTTGGACAGTCATGGCTAATTCATCTCGATTGCTTTACGCGGACATTCCTCGACGCAAATGCCGCATCCCTTACAGAAACTGTAGTCGACCTCATAACCCCCACTGCGACGGTTGATGATGCCTTCCGGACAGTAGACCAAGCAGGAATCACACGCCGTGCAATGCCCGCAACTGAAACAACGATGTGATTCTTCCGCATCCGGCAAGCCTTGGTTCGCTTCCACCAGACTCCGACGTCGTGTCTCGACCGGCTCTAGCCTGTCGAGTGTGGCGTCGGAACGCAGGAAGTGATCGAGGCGGATGTCGGTCACCGGCACGGCCTTCTCGCGATCCGGACGTTGGAAGATATTCAGGTCTTCGCCGAAAGCAGCCCGCGCCATATCCGCAGCGCGTCGGCCGCTACCGATGGCGTGCGTGACGGTGCCTTCCCAAGTGGCCACATCACCTGCGGCAAATACGAATTGGGAATCGTTTCCAGTGTTGACCGACTCACCCTTAATCTCCCAATCGCGTGGGATGCGTGAGTAATCGATCGATTGACCGAGTGCGAGTATGACATAGTCACAATCCAACTGACTGCTTTGCGCAGTCACGATCGGAGCACGTCGGCCGCTTTCATCGGGGTCCCCGAGTTCGACCACAGCGAGCTCCACAGCTCCGACCTTGCCACTTCCGTGGAAGGCGATCGGCTGACGTTGCATCAACATCGTGATGCCTTCGTTGGCAGCTTCTTCGATCTCTTCGCGGATCGCGGGCATCTCTTCATGGCTGCGGCGATAAGCCACAGTCACGCTTTCGGCGCCCAAACGCAGGGCACTACGCGCACAGTCCATTGCGGTGTTACCCCCACCAAGTACGACCACATGACCAGACAGTTCCACGTTGCCTTCAAGGTTGGCACGATGCAGGAAGCGAATGCCTTGCTCAATGCCTTCCAGTTTGGAACCAGGGACCTCTAAGTCGCGTAACTTTTGCAAGCCGGTGGACAGGATCAGCGCATCGTATTCCGCGGCAAGATCGGCCACGCTGTTTGCATCGAGGAACACACCGCAATGCGATTCCACACCCAAGTCAAGGATCGCATCAATCTCGCGATCGAGATCCTTGCTGGGTAATCGATACTCCGGAATACCGGTGAGCAGTACGCCGCCTAACTTGTCCTCGCCTTCATAAACCGCAGCCTTATGGCCGGCCTTGGCCAAGGCATAAGCCGCACTCATTCCAGCAGGTCCGCCGCCAACAATCGCGATCCGTTTCTGATTGGTTTGCGGGACAATCTCTTCCTTCGCAATCGCTACTGGAGCCGCATCGGCAATCCAGCGTTCCAGACCGCGAATGTTGACGGAGCCGTCGTACTCACGCCGGTTGCAACCTTCCATACAAGGAGCCGGGCAAACGCGGCCGCAGACAGCCGCGAAGGGTGTACTGCGTCCGAGAATCTTCGAGGCCTCGGCTTCGTTATTCGGCTTGGCAACAGCCTGGATGAATTCGACCACATCATTACCAGCCGGACACCATGCATTACATGGCGCGAGGTTCTGTACATAGGAAGGCTTGCGCGCAGTCCACGAACCAGTCTTCAGACCAGTGGGTGCACTTTCAACATGCTCCGTCAATGGCAGGATCTGGCGTTTCTCATCGGCGACTTCAGCGGCAGCAGCGGCTTCCGCAGCTAACACGGCCTCGACGGCTTCACGCGCGTCGGAATCTGCCTCGACGATCTTGACCGCCCCATATGCTTCTTTGGCTGCCGGGAAGTTGCTTCCCAAGCCAAGAGACTTATAGGCTTCGTGCAATTCATCTAAGGACAAGCCGTGTAGCTTGGCGAAAGCGCCGGCAATGGTCGTGTTCACGATCACTACCGAACGTGTGCCGATTCCATGCTTGCGCGCAATGCCAGTGGCATCGACCGCAGCTAACTTGAACGCGCGGAAATCGGTATCGAAGTTCTCGGGTTCGTCGTCCGAGTTCACCAGCAAGGTGCCGTCGTGCTTCAGGCCTGCGATGACATCGTGGCCTAGCAGCGATGGGTCCAGAACCACCAGATGATCGGGCTCATAGACCTTGTTGCGATTGATGATCGGTTGATCACTGACTCGGGTGTAAGCACGCACCGGGGCACCGGAACGCTCACCAGCGTAGTCGCCGAAAGTCTGCACACTGCGCCCGAGCCGGGCGTAGATAGCAGCGAGGATCTTTGCGCAGGTCACGCCTCCTTGACCACCGCGTCCATGTAAGCGAATTTCCATGGTATTCCTAGAAAGGTTTAACGAGCATATGGTAGCAATATTGTCTACCTTTAGGTCGCTTTTTGTCGCACTCTTTGGCCCCAATCAGGTATAAAACCCCTGCCAATGCGCCCTCTCCGCCTCTTCCTGTACTTCGTTGCCGTCGCCGGCATGTTGCTCGGCATTGCCGACAGCGTGGCTCTGCTACTCGGCGGCGCCACCCGCGATTTCCTGATTGCTAGCGGCTTCACAATCCTGGCCGTTGGACTTGGCGCTGTGTTTAAGGGTGCTGGCCATATTCCTTTACGCGCCTCCTTCGTACTGCTTGGCCTCGGCGGTGCGCTGCCGCTGCTGGCCGGTTTCGCCCCCGTCGGCGCTGCTTTTGCCGCCTTCCTATTCCTGCCACTGCGCGCTTTGGGCGCACAACTGACCGCTGGCATCGAATCCCACAGGGCTGGGGGCTCGTTATTCGTGCTTGGCACCGTCCTGGGACTGCTGCTTTGCAGTCATGCCGGACTCGGCTTACCAGGCTTCTTGCTGCTGTGGGCCATCGCTGGAGTGCTGCAACGTTTCACCATCCCTAAGTTGTCGGCCAAGGTCAAAGAGAAGGATCTACCTGCCGACCCCAAGCCTCCACTGTCTCACCTCGCGCCGAACTTGGTGGCAGGTTCCGCAATCACTCTGATGGTGCTGTTCTTCGCACCGTACACCGCGCTATTCGATTCCGGCGCTGTCGACCAAGACCTGCGCCGCTGGCTCACGCTGAGCATCTGCTTCTTGGCGTGCTGGTTCACCTTTGGCGAAGCCCTGGCCAGCACAAAATTGCGTGCACCCGCCGCCGCTGCCAGCTTCCTAATCTTGTGTGTGGCACTGAAGCCGCTGACGGCATTCCTGGCCAACATCTCCACACCGGAGACTTATCAGCGCTTGATGAGTGATCCGCGCCTGCGCGAATGGTCAGGTTCCGACAACCCTTTGCTGCCGGAAGAGAGCTTCCTTTATGTGCCTTGGCTGGCGCTGGTGAGCTTCGGTCCGCTTGCGGTGCTGCTGGCCTTGAGCCTGCGCACATCTTTGCGCAGTGAACGACTGGGTGCTTCGTCGGTGGCCCCATTGTTGACCGGCGCCGGCATCACCTTGTTGCTCTGTGGCTTGCTTTCCAGCGCATCCTTGCTGCCGCTACTTGGCACACTTGCTGCTGCCATGCTGTTGTTGGCCGCCGTCGCGAACTGGATCAGTTTCACCAAGGAAGCACGCGCGCGTTGGACCGGCATCGGCGTGGTGGTGATTGCGGCAGCCATCGGCTTACGTGCAGTCGAACGCCCAAGCATGGATTACCCCTTGCGCGATAACTTCACTTGGAAGCAACAGGTGG
This sequence comes from Planctomycetota bacterium, assembly GCA_024229395.1. GTDB lineage: Bacteria > Planctomycetota > UBA1135 > UBA1135 > UBA1135. The sequence continues at coordinate 46,575 of JAAESM010000074.1, forward strand.
CCGTCGCACCAAGCGCCTTTGAAGTTGGTAGCGACCTGCACAGCGCTGGCTGGACCTCTATGCCTCGCCGACTCACGCGCGCAGCCGCAGCGGAACTTCAACAGGATGATCTGTCCTTCTTGTTCGAGTCGCGCAATAACCTTTCACCGGTTGCATTGCGTGCACCTACCCAAGTCCGAGAGTTCTTGTTCGCGGCATCGCTGACGCCGAACCCGCATCGCCTGCTGATGGTTGGCACTCCGCACAGGGCCAGTGTTGACATCATGCAGCAACTCCTGCAACCGGAATTGAGCTTTGCCTGCGACCCACCGCAGCTTGTTCCGCTTGCGCTGGAAGGCCTTAGCTTGGCCTCGAATGCGCCGATTCAACGCTCTTTGGCCAGCACCGACGGCCCCTTCGACCTGGTCTTCATGCGCAGTGGCGGCATGTGGGAAGAGCGTCGTTCCTTGTTACGCGTGGAGCTGTTGCGCCAAGCATCGGTGCGCCTCGACACAGGTGGCGTGTGTGCATTCGCATGCGCCCCGGAGCAACTCATGCCCGGCATGTTGCCGCAATGGATCGCCGAGTTCCAACGCGTCTTCGATCAAGTCGGTGTCTTTGTCTTGCCCGACGGCATGAGCAATGCGCGCGTGGTGATTGCGGGTAGCGATGGCTCGGCCAGGGAAGATGGAAGTTGGCCGATCGCCAGCGGCAAGTTGGCCGCAGCCTTGGAGCGCTTCGGTCTGCCGATCCATTCCAGTAATGACTTGCTTGGACTGGAAGTGCAACTGCAAGACGACTTAGGTGACAACTCCTATTGGATGTTCCGCGGACCACTCCGCCCCACCGAGTCGCTGCTCACGGCAACTGCGTATCGGTTGATCTCCGAGTTAGACAATGTCGAACGCGCGGCTGCAGTCTTGGGCGAACTTGCAGCAGTCGAAGCCAACGGCAGTTCTTCGTTGGTCGACTTCTACGCTGCTCAACTCTCGGCGCAGGAATATTCGGTGCACGATACATTCCTTGATCGCAATCCATACGCGATCGAAACCAGTGAAGAAGCACTCGCCAAACTGCTGGAGACAGCAAGGGCTTACCCAGATTCGGCGAGCATCCGCAATGTCTGGCAAACCCTCGGCGTGATCCTTGTCGAACAGCGCGAAATCGCCTGGATGGACCAGTACTTCACGGTGCTGCACGAGGAACTGGGCTGGTCGCAGCCGGAAATCCTGCTGGTCTTGGCCCATGCCGCGATCGAAAGTTTGGATTTCGAACTGGCCGGGGAATACGTCGGCGAGATCCTTACCAACGCTCCCAACTTCAATCCTGCTATTGAGTTGAAGAAATTAGTGGAGGCGGAAGAGACCGTTCCGCATGACGCCCACGCCGGACACAATCACTAAGAGAACGCCTAATCTTCAAACTCGGAAATGGCCGCGACGCTATCTTGCGACTATCAGGACTCCCCTGACATCCCTACCCCCTTCTCTTAGGAAACCATGAAAAAGATTCTCCTTCCTCTGGTCGTGGCTGCAATTGCAGCTCCTGGATACGCCCAAAACGCACGCTCCCCTCAGCAGCTTGATGCTGGCCTCGGCAAGCCATTAGGCCCTTCTGTTTCTACAAGTGGCGACCTCACGGCCACTATGTGGAAGGAAGATGGCACCAACAATATGTATGCCGCAGTTTCGACTGACAACGGCAACTCTTGGGGAACCGCCGTCCGTATCGATTCTGACCTGACCGCAGCTTCCAAGTTCGCAAACGACCTCGGCTTGGTCGTTTCCGGTGGCAACATCTACGCCGTCTGGTCTGATGACCGCGTGTTGGCATCCGATGCCGAAGCGATGTTCACCATGTCCAGCGATGGTGGTACAACCTGGCAGCCCGACATGGGCCTACCTAAGGGTTACCCAAGTGGTGGCAACGACCTCAAGGCTTGGAAACTGATGGCTGACGGCAACACCGTTGTCATGGTTTGTGCAACCGAGAACGATGGTGGCGGCGCTCAGGAAGAGTTGTTCGTGACTGTTTCAATCGACGCCGGTGCAAACTGGGCCGCAGCTGTTCCAGCTTCGACGCACCCGAACGGCACTGTTGATGTCGACCTGATGAGTGCAGCTCTCGCCAACGGCGTGGTCCACATGGTTTGGCAGGACAACACCAGTGGCACCAACGAAGCTTTCTACTCGAGCTACGACATTGGCACCAGCACCATGACCGCACAAGACGTGTTGGTCAGTGCAGGCTTGGCCGGTGGAACTGTCGAGAACGACATCTTCATTGCAGCGAACGGCAACACCGTCGCAATCGGCATGCAGGCAGATAACCTGCCTACCTCGAGCGCACACCAGCTCAACATCAACGTCTCCACCGATGGTGGTGCAACTTGGGGCGGCGACGTTCAGGTTGGTAGCTACGTTGTTGGCACCGATGACACCGACCACCCTGTGTTGGCTGTCACTTCCGCCGGTAACGTCATCGCTGCATGCGAAGACAACCGCAACGGTACGGATGAAATGTTCGCCTACACCAGCACCGATGGTGGTGTGACTTGGACCGAAGCTGGCCCATTCGGCGGCGGTGGCTTCCCATCGATCGGCGGCAACGGCGACTACGTCGCAATCAACTGGACCGGTCCTTCTTACCCAGAGGGTTCGATGGTTGTTGCTTCGAGTGACGGTGGTGTCAACTGGGGCGCTCCTCTCGACCTGGCTGCTGGTCAGATCAACGATGCTGACTACGCAGAGATCGCCTTCAACGACAAGTACGCAAACTTCGTTGCAGTATGGTTGGATGACAGCGCAACGGGTACCAACGAAATGTTCGCTGGTGGTTTCCGCAGCCAAGGCCTGACCGGCAACGGTCCTTTCAGTGCTGGCCTTCCCGTGAACTTCAGTGGTGCAGGCTGGGGTGTTTCTGAGGCTGGCAACAGCTTCATGGTTTTGGTCTCCACGACTAGTGGTTACGGCTCTGCATTCTTGCCTGGCGACGGCCGCGACCTCGGTGTTGGCGTCTCCCCAGTGCTGATTACCACTTCCACCATGCCTTCCTTGCAGGGCACCATCGCTCCAGATGGCTCGGCCAGCACTCCTGTGCTGACCATGCCTGGCCGCTTCCCATTAGGCACCATGCTCTACACGGTTGCAGTCTCGCGTGGCGGTGGCAGCTTCGGTTCGATTACCGATTCGCTGACCATCACTGTTGAGTAAGCTCAGCTAACTTTGCGGCCCTGGTGGCCGTCTCAGGGCCGCATCTCTCGGGATGCGGCCTTGTTCTTTTTGGGCCGGAGTTTGTGTGGGTTTCTCAGGGTTTCCCTGACCTGCTTTCCGGCTGGAAAAGGAAAATATGTGATATCTTTTTTTGACTCATTCCGTCCTCATTTGGAACCGCCTTCGGCGATTTCACTGTGTTCTTGTTTGGTTTCATTCCTTAGGTATCGCCGTATACCTTTTGCACACCAAGGATTCCGTTCATTGACTCCATTTCGGCACCCATCACTGGCGTGCCTCTCGTGCTCCTCCGTAGCAGGTGACCCTCACTGTGATGAGCAACTTCCAAACAGCAACGCCGTGGTTTTCCGCATGTTGGTGGGCTTTTTCACGCCTTATTCATCGGAAAACCGTACTTCGGCGCGTATAATCTGCACCCAATCTCGCACTTCTCGCAGGTGCGTGCCCCTCCCCTGCTCTTGTTCGCCCCCAACCTAAAAATGCGTACACCACTTGCACTTGCCGCTGCCGCTTTGTTGTCCGGCACAGCCTTCGCTCAAACCGTCAACTCCGAGTTGGTCATGTACCACGGGGATTCTGTTCTTGATGACTGGGGGCTTTATCGCCATCTAGATCGCGACAGCGATGGCCTCTACATGGCCGCTGATGAACTGATTCCTTTCGCCGTAGATGGCGGCATTCAGATCACCTACGTCGACGACGTGAAGTACCGCGCTGAAGGCGCGAACCACTACATCTACATCCTTGCTTCCGGCGACGTCATCTTGCGCCTCCAAGACCTGGATGGCGATGGCGAATGCGCCGGCCCTGGTGAGATCACCCAGTGGGCTGATACTCGTGCAGGTGGTGGTTTCTCGAACACCTCGCCAGATTCCTTGGACTTCGATCCGATCACCGGCACTTTCTACGTGACCGATGACAACTGGAACTCCGGCTCGCAGCCTGGCTCCGGTATCCACGCTTACACTGACCTCAACTCCGATGGCGATGCTAACGACGCCGGCGAGTTCAAGCAGTTCGTGGATGCAACCGCAGTCGTGACTGTTGCAGGTACTTCTGGTCAGGTCACCATCGACCCAGGCGACCTTGAGTCCATCATGTTCGATTCCACCAACGGTGTCGTCATTGGTTTCGCTCAGCAAGACTTGGTGCTCTACGGTTTCCAAGACATGAACGGCGACAGCGATGCAAACGACGCCGGCGAGGCCTGGAACTTCTGCAACCTGACCCTCGACATGCCTGGCCTTGAGGTCAACGCTGACATCCTTTCGGGTGCGCTGCAGAGCCCAAGCTGCCCAAGCTCCAGCGGCACTGGCTACTACGCCAGCCTCGAAGTCCTCGACTTCGCTCCTGGCGCAGGCCCTGCAGGTGAAGATGTCTACTGGATGATGTCGACCGCCTCCAACGCTTCCTGCACCAGTGCAGGTGGTCTGCTTTACCGCGGCATCGATGTCAACGGCGACTTGGACCTGAACGACGCTGGCGAGGTCACCCTCATGACCGGCGGTCCTGGTTCTGCCCTGACTTACCCATCCATGTACGGTGGCGCCTCTCATGATGGTGGCTTCTCCTGCCGCGCTGGTGGTGGCGACGTCCTCTTCTACATCGACCTCAACGGCGATGGCGATGCAGACGATCTCAACGAGACCACTCTGATGGGTGTCGATCCTGGCGGCCACATGGTTCACGAGCTGGACGATGCACCAAATGGCGCATTCGCTCATCCTTCCAGCAATGTCAACTGGCATGAGTTCGGTACCGGTGGTACCAGCTCCTTGGGTTTGGTTCCTGAGATCGATCACATCGGTTTCCCGAACGCTGGTGGTTCTTTCACCGTGACCTTGGAAAACGCCATTCCAAACAACGCGAACGTACTGCTGGCCGGTTTCTCCAACACCGTTTGGAACATGCCTCCAGTGCTGAACCTGCCCTTCAACATGACTGCTGTCGGTGCACCTGGCAACACCTTGTACGTGGCTGGTCAATACCAGTTCAACGCTGTGGCCGATGCTTCTGGCAACGCAAGCTCGATCATCAACATCCCTGGCATTCCTTCGCTGGTGGGCCGAGACCTGTTCTTCCAGTGGTACTGCTTGGATTCCGTCGCGAACCCACGTGGCGCCACCATGTCGAACGCCGCTCAGTCGACAATCGAATAGAATCGCGTCCCGGCACCGCCGGGAACCCGTCTTCAAGGAGGGGACCCTATCCGGGTCCCCTCCTTTCTTTTTAAAGCCATGCTTACTGCCCTCATCCTCAGCCTTCTGCCTTGTGCCCAGCTCGACGCCATCAGCGACACGCTGCACGCTGCTACTGACAAGAGCTCTTATGAAAAGGGTGCGTACAACGCCGCCAAGGAGCTCGCCGAAATGCGCTCCGCAGAGGCAATGGAGCTGCGCCTGGAGTTGTTCGATGACAAGATGGATACCTACCGCGGCGTCTATCTGCGTGATTGGTTCTTCAGCGGCTTCCTGAAAGCCTCCACTGCCGAAGAGGCGGACTTGATGGCTGATGCTGCCGCCGACAAGAAACGCAGTGAGTGGCAGCGTGTGGTGCTGCTGCGCGCACTTGGTCGTTGTTCGGCAACGGTGTCCGGCAAACTAATGTTGGACAAGAGTTTCGACAAGGCGCCTGTGGCGGTACGGCGCGAATGGGGCGCCACCTTGGGCATCTTGTTGCATGAGAAGCGCTTGGACTTGAGCAAGGTCAAGCCGGGGAAGTTGGATTCGGCAGAGGCTGTGGTGCGTGCGCGGCTTGCAACTCCCAAAGGTAATCCTTGGCCAGGCTTGGCGTATGTACCTGAGCTGAGCAGCGCCGAGATCGAATTACTCACCGCATTGATCCGCGTAGCCAAGAAAGCCGAGCAGGTCGGTGACTCGGCCATTGCCCTACGCACGCTCGCCGGCCATAAAGAAGGCTGGAATGGCTTCACCGCGGCGGCAAGCTCCGTTTTCCAACGCGAGTTCAATTCCGCCAAGGCGGTTTACATCGATGCAGCGGTCAAAAACAAGGTGGTCTCCGCTGTCCCCGCATTGATCCAGGCCTTGGAAACGGAAAGTGTCAAACAGCCGAACCGCTTCAGTGGTGATATCGGTGCAGCGCTGCGCTCCCTCACCGGTCAAGGCTTTGGCGATGATGCCAAGATCTGGAACCAATGGTACAGCGCGGAAGGCGCGGCTTGGCTAGAGAAAGCACTTAGCGGTGATTCCAACGCCAAGGCTTCCGAACGCGTCGAGCGCGATACCGTCGCACGCTTCTTCGGCCTTGCGATCGATAGTTCCAATGTGGTGTTCTTGGTCGATGGATCCGGCAGCATGAGCACCAATCAACTTGGCGATTTGAGCTGCGCAGATGCCGCCGCCAAAGAAGTCGAAGGCTTCATCACCGGCCTGCCGAAGGGCGTCATGTTCCAAGTGGTGGTGGTCGAACAAGAACCGGTGTTCGCCTTCAAGAAGATGATGCCTGCCAACAAAGGCAACGCCGCCAAGGCGCTGAAGTTCCTGAACTCGCGGCCCTTCAAGAGCACGTCGGCGTTGTACGACGCCTTAGAGCAGGTACAGCAGGATCCGATGGTCGACACCATCGTGGTGATTAGCGATGGCGGCAGCTCGGCCGGCAAGCATCAGTACAACGGCCACATTCTGGATGGCGCCAGCCGCCTATTCGAGCGCAGTGGCGTACGCATTCACACCGTATTGGTCACCGATAGTACGAAGCATGAAAAGTTCATGAAGGAGCTGGCTTCGCTGACAGGTGGTAGGATGGCCGTTCCAAAGAACTGACCATCCTCCCCCGGTGGTCGACCCCTCTCCTCCCGACCACAAATGCGAATCCTCTTCCTTCTTGCGCTATGCGCAGGCTTTTTCTCGCTCCCAGCAGGCAGCGGCAATCTGGAAATCTATTTCATTGATACCGGCCAGGGCGATGCCACCTTGCTGGTTGCCCCTACTGGTCAGACTTTCCTGTTCGATGGTGGTGACAATGGCGACGGCAACGCGGATGTAGTTCCGTTATTGAACTCGCTGGGAATCACGCATTTGGATTATGTCGGAGTGAGTCATTACCACGCCGACCACTTGGGTGGCTTGGATGAAGTCTGGAACGCCGGCATCACCGCCACGACTGCGTTGGACCGTGGCTTCAACAACACACCCGGCACGCAGTCTTACAACGATTACGCCAATCGCTATTCGTCGGTACGCCAAGCAGTGACTCCTGGTCAGGTCATCAGCCTCGGTGGTGGCGTGACCTTGACTTGCATCGTGAGCAACGGTCAGTTGATGGGCGGTGGCTCGGTCAACATCAACAGTTCTTCGCAATGGGAGAACTCATCCAGCGTTGGATGGCGCGTGGACTACGGTGATTTTCAAATGTGGATGGGCGGCGACTTGACCGGCGGCGGCAACTCCACCACCGATGTCGAATCTTCGGTTGGACCGTTGGTTGGCGATGTCGATGTCTATCAGGTTAATCACCACGGCTCGCGCACTTCCACCAACAGCAACTGGGTGAATGCGCTCAAGCCTGAGTTCTCGGTGATCCCATGCGGTCACTCGAACCCATACGGCTACCCCAAGCAGGAAGTCACCGATCGACTCAACACGGCAACCCATGTGTGTCCGGTTTGGTGCCCGACCGACGGCGTTGGCACCGAAGGCTTCGTTGATGCTGGTGGCGATATCCACCTGAGCACCGATGGCGACACTTACACGGTGACCGCTTCCGACGGCACGACCTTCACGATGGCGGTCGATGAGCGCAGCAACGGCACGCCCGGTTCTGGAGACCTAGTGGTCGCTGAGTTCTTACCCAACCCCGGACAGACTTCCGACAGCGATGGCGAGTGGGTCGAGATCGCCGGCACCGACAATGGCTTTGTAAGCTTGGAGAACGTCAAGCTCACCGACTTCGGCAGCAACAACGCCACCATCGGCGCACCGATGCTGCTTGACCAGGGCATTGAGATCGTGATCGCTGCCGACGGTCTTGCCGGTCGCAATGGCGGTGTACGCCCGCATATGGTTTGGCCATCGAACACCTTCTCGATGGGCAACAGCAGTGACACCGTTGCCTTGCAACATGGTGGCAGCACTTTGGATCGCGTTGACTACACCAGCAGCTGGCCGTTCTCGAATGGCGTGTCGGCCGAGCGCAAGGACCTGCTTGGCTCCAACGCTGCGAGTAACTTCACCGCTGCTACCGCCAACTTCGGCAATGGCGATAAGGGTACTCCGGGTTCCACCAACACCTCCGACACCACCGTCTTCGGTGGCGGCGGAAGTGGCTTAGATATCAACATCCTGACCTCTCCTGTGGTTGGCCAGATGCTCGACATGGAATGGCTCGCCCCTGGTGAAGCGGGTTACTTCTACCAAGGCTTCATCACGCTCCGCACCTCGCCTGGTTTCGATATCAATGGCGTGCACATTTCTGGCAACCAGGATCGCGCTTACAACTTGACCGTGAACAAGCCTGGCTTCTTCGGCACCGTACCTGCCAGCGAGGCGATGTATGTTTCCGGCCTGATTCCGAACCGCGCTACCCTGCACAACGCCTTCATCTACGCCGTGTTCTACACCTTCGAGACCCCAGGCACGATCGTTGTGCGTGAGGTCTCGGCGCCGGCGTTGATGCAGATCATCTAGGCTTCCAGCCGCACGCGCACATCCAGCGCGCAGGAATCCTTGCCGTTGTATCCCGCCAAGAAGGGGTTGATGTCGAGCTCTGCGATCTCTGGGAAATCGGTGAGCATACGACTCAAGCGCAACAGGATATCAACCAGCTCATCCTGATCGACCGGTGGCTTACCACGGGCACCTTCCAGCATGGCCTTGGCACGAATGCCTTCGACCATCTCGCGGGCGTCGGTCTCGGTGAGTGGGTGCAGGCGGAAGACCACGTCTTTGAAGACTTCGACGTGTACACCGCCTAGACCGAAAGCCAACATGCGTCCGAATTGTGGATCGGTCGCTGCGCCGAAGAAGGTCTCGACTCCATCGCTGCGCATCGACTGCAGCAGCAAACTCATGTCGGGGCATTCCTCACCGAAGATACCTTCGAGGCGATCGTAAGCGTCGAGCAGTTCCTCGCGGCTGCGGATTCCAACGATCACGCCGCCACGATCGGACTTGTGCACCACGTCTTCGGATTCGACCTTGGCCACCATCGGAAAACCCAAGCTACGTGCAGCACGCAAAGCCTTCTCGCGGGTGTTGACGATACGACTCGGCACCAACGGGATTCCGTATGCATTGAACAAGTCGTAGAGTTCCATGCCGCCAAGCATGGTGCGGCCTGCTTCCAATGCTGAATCGATTACGGCACGCCCCTTGGCCTTGCGTACGCGATACTTCGGCGCCGGCTTCTCCTCGCGGGTACGAAGACTCTGCAGCTTGTACATGTTCGCTAGCGAGAAAGCTGCCTCTTCCGGGAAGCGATAGTTCGGCACGCCGTTATCGCGCAAGATCTCGGCAGCTTCTTCGCTATGGGACTTACCGAGCAGACAAGCAAGCAGCGGCTTCTCGGTAGAGGCTGCGTGCTTGGCGAAGACTTCGGCCACGGCGGATGCGTCGATCATCACCGGTGAAACGAAGATCGCCAACACCATGTCGATGTTCTTGTCGGCGATTGTCGCAGTCAAGGCCGCATCAAAACGCGCTGCATCAGCCGAGGCGATCAAGTCGACAGGGTTCACCGACGAGGCTTCCGGTGGCATGACCTTGTCGAGTTTGCGGCGCGTGGCAGCTGAAAGCTCCGGCATCTCCAGGCCGTTGGCGATACAGGCATCGGTTGCGAGGATCGCCGGACCACCGGCGTTAGTGACGATTGCCACCTTCTTGCCGTTCGGGCGCTTGCCCGTCTGTACTGCGCTCGCCAAAGCGAACAAGTCTTTCATGGTGTCGACACGCAACACACCACACTGGTTCAACAACGAATCCACCGCCGCTTCGGAGCCAGCCAAGGAACCGGTGTGCGAAACTGCTGCACGTGCACCTTGTGCAGAGCGTCCGGATTTCACGACCAGGATCGGCTTCTCCGGAGAGATGCGGCGTGCGGCACTCATGAAGCGCTCCGGCTCGCCGAAGGCTTCCAAGTACATCAGAATCTGTTCAGTATTTGGGTCTTCGTACCAGTAGTCGAGCAGATCACATGGCGAGACATCGGCACGGTTGCCGACGCTGGCGAACATGCTGACACCGATTCCCAAGCTGCGCGCGTCGGTGAGGATCGCTTCACCCAGGGCGCCGGATTGCGACAGGAATGCCGCGCCACCACGCGTTGGAGTTGCGGCGGCAAAGGATGCATTCACCGCAAACTCCACCGCGGTGTTGAGGATGCCCATACAGTTCGGGCCGACCATGCGAATGCCTGCCTTGTTGCAGATCCTAAGCAGTTCATCTTGCATCACTGCACCTTCACCGCCGATCTCGCCGAAGCCAGCGGTAATCACCACCAGACCCTTCACGCCTTTGCGCGCGCAGTCTTTCGCTGCGGCGATCACCAACGGTGCGGGCACTGTGATCACAGCCAAGTCGACCGGACCGGGAACCGCCGACACCTTCGGGAAGCACTGCATGCTGTGCACCACCTTGGCCTTTGGGTTGACCGGGTAGACCGGGCCGGTGAATCCACCGAGCACCAGGTTGCGCACGATCTCATGGCCAATCTGGAAACGTTTGCGGCTGGCTCCAATCACCGCAACGGATTGCGGACGGAACAAGGCATCAAGGGAACGTAGATCAGTTTTCTTCACGGAGAATCTCCTTCATGTGGCGCGCCAACGAGGCGGCGACATCGGCGAGGGGCGGCGTGATTGCAGCTGCGCCTTCGTTTTCCATGGCCGCGATCTCGCGTTCCATGGTGGTCATCAAGTCTGGTTCCAGACCGCATGGGTCGAAGCGTCGGAACCAGGAGAGGTCGGTGCTGACGTTCAACGCCACACCGTGGTAAGTCACCCATCGCCGCACCGCCACGCCAATGCTGGCGAGCTTACGGCCGTTGACCCAGCAACCGGTGTTGCGCGGGTCGCGTGCGCCAGGCAGACCGAAATCTGCAACCGTGCCGATCAAGGATTCCTCGAGCGCGTGCAAATAAGCATGCAGATCGCGCACACCTTCCTGTAGTTGAATCAGTGGATAGGCCACCAACTGTCCGGGGCCGTGATACGTGGTTTTGCCGCCGCGCGAAATTGCATGGACCGGCAAGCCCAGATCCCCATAAAGGTCCACCTTCGCCGCGCGCCCGACGGTCAGCACCGGATCGAACTCCGCCAACAGCAATGTATCGGGAGCATTGCCTGCGCGGATTTCATCGACCAAATCCATCATCTGCTGATCGACCGCGGCATAGTCCGCACGCCCGAGGTTCAGAACCTCGAAAGCGGCGGAGCTGCTGAAGCGCATGACTATTTCTTCATGGCGTGCGGAGACATGCCGTGCACATCTTCGCAAGCTTCCATGAACACTTCCGACAGAGTCGGGTGCGGGTGGATGGTCAAGGTGATGTCCTCGACCGTAAGGCCGCCTTCAATTGCCAGCGAACCTTCCGAGATCATGTCGGTCACGTTCGGGCCGACCATGTGCACACCCAAGATGGTGTCGTCTTTGGCATCGGCGATGACCTTGACCAAGCCGTCGGTGGCCTGCATCGACATGGCGCGACCGTTGGCGCCGAAGTTGAAACGACCAACCTTGATATCGAGGCCACGCTCCTTGCATTCGGCTTCACTGAGGCCAGTGGTGGCGATCTCAGGATCGGTGTAGATCACGCCAGGCACGACCTTCGGATCATAAGCCACACCAGGCTGGCGGCAGATTGCACCAGCGGCAACCAGACCTTGAGCACTACCTTTGTGCGCCAGCATCATGCCGGTGGTTGCATCGCCAACCGCGTAGACATGTGGAGTCTTGGTGCAGCACTGGTCGTTGACCGGAATGAAGCCGCGCTTATCGGGCTTCACGCCAATGTTCTCCAATCCGATCTCACTGGTGACTGGCTTGCGCCCCACCGTGAGCAGAATCGCATCGGCTTCAAAGGTCTTCTCCTTGCCTTTGATGTCGGCAATGACCTCAACACCAGTGGCAGTCTTCTTCCAACTCTTGGCAGCCGAACCCACGTGGATCTTCATGCCGGCCTTCTTGGCCTTACGCTGCACGATCTTGCACAACTCAGGATCCACACCCGGCAGGATCTGATCCATGAACTCGACCACGGTGACCTCGGTGCCGACCTGTGCGTAGAACATGCCGAGTTCCATGCCGATCACACCGCCGCCAATCACGAAGAGGCGCTTGGGTAGTTCCTTCGGTGCTAGCGCTTCGGTGCTCGACCAAACCTGCTCGCAGAAATCGAAGCCAGGAATCGGCGCAGGCTCGGAACCGGTGGCGACCACGATGTCGGTGCACTCGATTTCGACTTTGCCATCGGCGGTCTCGACCTCGATCTTATTCGGGGTCATAATCTTGCCCTTACCCTTGACCCATTCGATCTTGCGGTTCTTGAACAGCATGCCGATTCCGCCGGTCAGGCGCTTGACGATACTCTCCTTCCACTCGATCAATTTGGCGATGTCGAGCTGCGGCGTTTCCACGGTGAAACCCATGGTGGCCGCGTGCTTGGTGGACTCCATGAAGTGCCCGGCGGAGATCAGCGCCTTGGAAGGGATGCAGCCTACGTTGAGGCATGTGCCGCCGAGATTATCGAACTCGACACATATAACATTCTTGCCCAAATCGGCAGCGCGGATGGCACAAACGTAACCAGCTGGACCAGCGCCCAGCACGACGACATCGGTTTTAATTTTCGACATTGCAGGTCTTGATTAGGCCCGTTTTCACGGGATTACAACGGCTTTCGCCGCTGTTCTGACCTCGCATTATACGCTGGCGGCGGCTATTTCAGCAGCGATTCGTAGGCACTACGCACAGTCTTCACGTAGTCCAGAAAGCGCGGTAGGTAATCCAGCGTCAGGGCCTGAGGGCCGTCGCAGAGGGCATGGCGCGGATTGGGGTGGAAATCCACCAAGACCAGCGATGCGCCACTGATCAGACCTTGGCCAGTGGCGTGGAAGACCTCGGGTAGGCCGTCGGGCGCGGTGTGGAAACGACCAACACTATGCGACGGATCGATCACCACTGGCAGGCGGGTCTGCGAACGCACCACGGGCACGTGGGCAAAATCAACCAGGTTGCGGTGCGGTTCACCAAGATGGGATTTCACGCCGCGCAGGCAGAAGACAATATTCGGCTGGCCTTCCGATGCGATGTATTCACATGCGTTGAGCGATTCCTCCAGGGTGATGCCCATGCCGCGCTTGAACAGCACCGGCAACTTGCCCTGTTGACCGACTTGCTTCAGCAACTCGAAGTTCTGCGTGTTGCGCGTGCCAATCTGCAGCATCACGCCGGTCGGATTGCCGGCAGTCTCTAAGGCTTGCAGGATCTCGTCGATGTGACTGCTGTCACAGACTTCCATCGCAACCAACTTGATGTCATGCGCGCCAGCTTCTTCAAAGACATAGGGCAAACACTCGGCACCCAAGCCTTGGAAATCATACGGACTAGTGCGCGGTTTGTACGCGCCCATGCGCGTGGTCTGCAAGCCGTACTTCTGCAGCTCAGCCATCATCGCGCGCACGCTCTCATGACTGTCGACTGCGCACAAACCAGCCAACACATGCACGCAACTCTCATCGAATGACAAACCGTTGTATTGGAAACCGACTTCCGAATCATCTTGGCCATGGCGGCCAATCACGCGGTACTTCGAGGACACGCGAATCACACGGCGCACACCTGGCAGCAGCTCGAAGGGTTCTTCGGGCACGCGCGAGGTATTGCCGATCAAGTGCACTTCACAGAATTTGCCGTCACTCCCTTCGAATCGGTATTGGCGCGGCTCGATGTCTTCATAACGCTCCGCTGCTTCCATCACGGTGGCAATTTGTTCGTCGTCGGCGCAAGTCTTGAGAGTAATGATCATGAGTTGTCTTTGAGGTCCTTGCTTTGGAAATCGCGTGATAGGCACAGGATCGACTGGAAGACTTCTTCGACCGCATCGGCGTCGAGTCCCAGTTTCTGTGCCATGGCGCGGCGCTCTTCAAGCAAAGAAGCCTCGCGTTGGGGGTCACGTACACCGTGACCGATTTCGGCTTTGACGCGGCCGGCGCGTTTCGAGAGTTGCGCGCGACGTGCGAGCAACGCGACCAGTTCGCGGTCAATCTCATCGATGCCATCGCGAGCCTTGTCGAGCAACGGCGAACTCAACTCCGCCGGCGCGGCAGGAATGCTGAGAGAAGAATCCTCGCCACTGGTGCGCGTGGACGATGCTGCATTACGCAAGTTGTGGTCGGCGTTGGTCAACGCGTTGAGCAAACGTCGACGGGCCTGTGCCGAGTACGGATTATCCAATTGCAAGGTCGCGTAGAGCTGACCTGCGTCGGCGCGCACCGATTCCAACATGCGTCGCATCCCCCACACCGACGGCGGCGCGTATTCGGATTGCAGATGGATCTCGGCATCGAGAAATCCCTTGGCGATGAAGAACGCCAGTGCATGCGTGGCTGCCATCTCGCGGTCGTGTTCCTCGGGATCCAGGCTGACGGGGTCGAAGCCGACTTCCCAGAAGAACTCGCAGACGGTGTCGACGGCGTCGGGGTGTTGCAGGTTCGGACAGACCACAACCTGTACCGGGCGTTCGCCGCGGGCAAGACTGATGGGGCCGAAAAGCGGGTGGGTCGCCACCCATGGAATCTCGGTGCCGAGCAGATTTTCCAGTACCGCACTGGGGCCGGACTTGACCGAAGCCACGTCGATCACGATCTGGCGCGAGGTCAACGTGCTGCGGATCTCCTGCACCACATCGCCGAGGGCGGGCACCGGCACAGCCAGAATCACCAGTTCAGCATCTTGCACCGCATCTACTGCAGAAGCCGCCACGCAATCGGGGGGCGGCGTGACAGCCGGGTCGAAGGCCTTCACGGCCACGCCGGCTTCACGCAAACGTTCAGCCAAGGCAGCACCAAAGCGCCCGAAACCGAGGATTGCAGCCGTCGTTATCATCTCTCTTTCATCGGCAAACCCCTGCCCCTTCTCAACACCCTCGATGATTACCTACCAAGGTTCGGTATTTCGGCCGCCGTCGGAAGCCAATAGTCTCATCCTACAGGCCACTTTGGGCTGTAGCTGGAACCGCTGCACCTTCTGCGCGATGTACCGCGAGAAGTCCTTCAGAGTGCGGAAAATTGCCGACTTGCAAAAGGAAATCGAGTGGTATGCGAGCAATTTCTCACCCCCCCGTAAGGTCTTCCTGGCCGACGGCGACGCGCATATGGCCAAGGCCAGTTTTTTAGCGGAATTGCTCGATCTGATCAACGCCACCTGGCCGGACGTGAAACGGGTCACTTGCTATGCATCGCCGCAGTCCTTGGCGGTGCGTTCGGTCGAAGAGATGGAGATGCTGCGCTCGAAGAAGCTGACGCAGTACTACTTGGGCATCGAATCCGGCAATGACCAGGTGCTGGTCGATATCGATAAGGGCGTGGATGGCGAGGAAATGATTCGCGTGGCCAACAAGGCTCATGCTGCCGGCGTGAAGTTGAGCACGATGATTCTGCTCGGCATGGGACAGCGCGCCTTGAGTCGCGAGCATGCGGTCGATTCGGCACGCGTAGTGAATGCGATTCAGCCAAAGTTCGTTTCCACTCTGGTGGTCACGCCGGTCGAAGGCACGCCGCTGTGGAATACACAAGAACGCGGTGAGTTCGAAACCCTGTCCCCCATCGAGTTGGCTGCCGAACTACGCGAGTTTCTGGCCCACACAGAGTTGAAGTCTTCGATCTTCCGCTCAAACCACGCAAGCAACTACTTGTCCGTGGCCGGCACCTTGCCGAAGGACAAAGACACGATGGTCCGCGCCTTGGATCAAGTGTTGAACGATCCAGCCAACGCCCGCTTCAAGCCGGAATGGCTGCGGGCGTTGTAAATAGTCTAGATTGAATGCTCAGGAAGTCGACGCACACAAGATGCCGTCGATGATTCCGTTCAGCGTTGCACTTGGGCGCAAGGCCACAGCACACTTCTCTAAGTCAGGGTGGAAGTAGCCGCCGATGTCGACCGCCTCACCTTGTGCTGCGAGTAGCTCACTGAGGATGGTCTCTTCCTTCTCTTGCATGGCTTTTGCGACAGGCGTGAAGCGTGCGGCCAGTTCGGCATCGTCGATTTGTGCTGCGAGTTCCGCAGCCCAAAACTTGGCGAGGTGGAATGAGGAACCGCGGTTGTCGATCTCGTTGACCTTACGCGAAGGAGCGCAGGAGCCTTCCAGATAACCTCCGACGGCCTTATCCAAGGTCGCTGCCAAGATGCCGGCGCGTGCATTGCCAGTCTGCTCGGCCATCTTCTCCAACGAAGGAACCAAGGCGCAGTATTCGCCGAGCGAATCCCAACGTAGGTGACCTTCTTGCAGGAACTGTTGCACGTGTTTCGGTGCGGAACCACCGGCACCGGTCTCGAACAGACCGCCGCCTTGCAGCAGAGGCACGATAGACAACATGCGAGCGCTGGTACCGAGCTCGAGAATCGGGAAGAGGTCGGTCAGGTAATCACGCAAGACGTTGCCGGTAGCAGCGATGGTGTCTTCACCCTTGCGGATGCGCTCGAGTGAGAAACGCATGGCGTCGACCGGAGTCATCACGCGGATGTCCAGGCCGTTGGTGTCGTGATCGGGCAAGTAGGCCTTGACCTTCTTGATGATCTCGGCATCGTGGCCGCGCGCTGGGTTGAGCCAGAACAGGGCCGGAGTGTTGGAAGCACGCGCACGGTTCACACCAAGCTTGACCCAGTCACGAATGGACTCGTCTTTGGTCTGGCACATGCGGAAGATATCGCCGGTCTCAACCGACTGCTCAAGGAGAAGGTTGCCATCAGAATCGAGGGCGCGCATGGTGCCATTTGCAGGCGCGGTGAAGGTCTTGTCGTGGGAGCCATACTCCTCAGCCTTCTTCGCCATCAGGCCCACATTGGAAACCGTACCCATAGTGGATGGATCGAACTGACCGTTCTTCTGACAGTCCTCCATCACCTCTTGGTACATGGTGGCATAGCAGCGGTCAGGAACCATCGCGACGGTGTCTTGCAGCGCGTCATCGTTATTCCACATACGACCGCCATCACGCACGACCACCGGCATCGATGCATCGATGATCACATCATTCGGTACATGCAAGTTGGTGATGCCCTTGCGCGAATCGACCATGGCCAAGTCCGGGCCGGATTCGTAACAAGCAGCGATGTCAGCTTCGATCTCAGCCTTCTTCTCGGCTGACAAACGATCGAGCCTGCCGAGGACGTCGGCAAAACCGTTGTTCACGTTCGCGCCGATCTCGGCGAGGGCAATGGCATGCTTATCCAATGCACCTGCGAAGTAGACAGAAACGCAGTGGCCGAACATGATCGGATCGGAGACCTTCATCATGGTCGCTTTCAGGTGTAGCGACAGCAAGCAATCGTCGGCCTTGGCGACGGCCATCTGCTCGGCAAAGAAGATGCGCAATGCTGCAACATTCATGGTCGAGCTATCGAGGACCTCGCCGGCCAACAGCGATACGCCTTCCTTCAACACTTTGGTGGCGCCACCTTCACCGACGAACTCGATGCTCATGTCGGTGGCCTTATCCATGGTGATGGAACGCTCGCTACCGAAGAAATCCTTGTCGCTCATGTAGGCAACGCGCGTCTTCGATCCGGACTCAGGCCAATCCTTCATCATGCGGTGCGGATGCTTCTGCGCGAACGTCTTCACCGCAGTTGCAGCACGGCGGTCGGAGTTGCCTTCACGCAAGACCGGGTTTACGGCCGAACCGAGCACTGCGGCAAAGCGTGCTTGCAAGGCGCGCTCTTCATCATTCTGCGGTTCCTCTGGATAATCAGGAACTTCAAAGCCTTGGCCGCGCAATTCGCTGATCGCAGCTTGCAGTTGCGGAATCGAAGCGCTGATGTTCGGCAGCTTGACGATGTTGGCTTCCGGAGTCTTGGCCAGATCACCAAGACGAGAAAGCTCATCGGGAATGCGCTGATCCTCACTCAATCCCTCTGGAAAGTTGGCCAGGATGCGGCCGGCCAGGGAAATATCGGCGAGCTCAATCTCGACGCCAGTACCACTGGTGAAGGCCTGAACGATTGGGAGAAAAGAGTGCGTGGCGAGAGCAGGTGCCTCGTCAATGAGGGTCCAGGTAATCTTGGCGTTGGACATGGTATGCGGTTTCAATCTGACCTTGGGGTGCACCGACATCATTGACGGACCACCACAGCCAGAGATGGGAATGACGCGAGATTATAGGTGCGTGGCCCCCCTTTCGGGTGGCTCGAACGCAACGCTCCTACCACCCCTGAACAAACGCGGAATCAGCGCTTTTGCACATTTGCCCAGTACTCCAAGGTTGCTGCCAGCTCTTCTTCATCAATGCTGATGGTGAAGGTCTGCAGCATCTCTACATCTTGGACCTGCAGCCGTGTGCTGTGATAAGTCTGACTCCGGATACGGCGTCCACCATACATTGCCATTTCGGGGTTCCTGTCATCTTCAGCTGGATACTCTGCGACTTGAAGTCGAACATAGAGGTCGCCGGCATCTGGGCATGCAATAGAAGCGGTCCCACTCTCAAGAGTGAACGTGCTGCCCAGCCATAGTGTCTTTGAAGCTGCGCCTTCGGGGCCGGCCTTCATTAGCTGCCCAGCAAGAAAGTAGCCCCCCGGCAAGGCACTCAGATTGTCGACTCGGATCTCAATGGGATAGCCCTCCTTGAGCACGACGGTCTCTTCCGTCGGAAGGATCAAGAGGGAAACGGTTCGCTTGTCTATCGCGGAAACCAGCAACTCCATTCCAGCTTTGCGGGTGAGAATTCTGTGTGAAGATTCCCCGTTACTGCTTCGCCCGGGCGCGATCTCTGGAACGCACAGGTAATTCTGAGCGATCGGATTGTTGTCTTCATCAACCACGTGAATCCGCAGCTCCGCAAGACCATCTGCGTTTGTCTTCGCTTGCAAGAAAGGGCGATTGCCTCGAGCACGTTGAATTGCAAGGAACACGCTGACGTCGGCGGCTGGGTTGCCGTTGGAGTCGACTACATGTGCATGTGAAACCGAGGTTGGACCGATTGCGATGGTCACGAGTTCCTCCGTTTCGGTGTCGACGTTCTGCGCGCCGAATGCACCATCGGTCTTTGCGGCGAGGAATAAACGGCGCTCTTCTCCTACTGGAATCTTCGTACGCCCATTTCCATCGGTGGCATATTGGATGCCATAACGGTGGGCTAAGTATTCCATACCGAGTTTCTGCAAGTCTGGCATGATTTTCGAATCTGCTTCCATGCGCTCCACATCCATAAGCAGAACGAATGCATTCGGGATCGGTTTCTGAGTCTCCATGTCCACGACCTGAACTTCTAAGCCTTCCTCCACCGGCGTGCCGATTTGCGGCTGCGGGTCGGCAACGATCTCAACCGTTGCACGATTCAACTTGGGTTAAAGAGCGAGGTCGGGAATGTCTTCTTGTTGTGTGACAATCCTTGATGTATTGGAATCTTGCAGCTCAAGAGGATCGTCTTTCAGACTATCACGAACCAATAGAAAAACGCCCAGTACGATGACTAGGATGAATAAACGAAGCAGGATACGTGCCATTGGATGAATGAATGGCACAGTATAACGCCGACAGGGTTATCGTTTGAAGTGCGGATTCGCCTGTGGCATCTTCGCATCGGTTTGCTCCAGCCATTCATGCAGGGTCTTCAGCATTCGCGCTGCGCGCTCAGGCTCTTCTTCCGCCAAGTTGTTCTGCTCGCCGATGTCGTCGACCAAGTTGTAGAGCTCGACCTTGTTGCCGTGAAAAAACTCAATCAACTTGTAGTCCCCCACACGCACTGCCGCGCCCGGTTGGCCGCCTTGATTGCCATAGTGCGGGTAGTGCCAAAAGATTGGATCCCTGCGCTTGGCCTTTGCGCCCTTCAATAGTGGCAAGAAACTCTGGCCATCCATGTGCTGCTTGGGGCGTTGCGGCAATCCGGCCATCTCCAAAATGGTTGGGTAGAAATCGGTACTGGTGACCGGTTCGGCGCATTCGCCGCCAGCCCGCGCAACGCCTGGCCAGCGCACCATCATCGGTTCCCGAATGCCGCCTTCATAAAGCCAGCCCTTGCCAGCGCGGAGTGGCAGGTTGCTGGTGGGGTGCCCCTCGGAAGTACTCAAGCCGCCGTTGTCCGACATGAAGATGACCACAGTGTTGTCGGCCAACTCCAGTCGATCTAATGCAACAAGCACATCACCCACCGCCGAATCCATGGCCTCGACCATGGCCGCATACACAGCGTGTTCTTGCACCAGGCGCACTTTGCGAACGCCATCCTTACCCCACTCGGCTGTAAGCCCTTGCGCCTCTTTCTTCTTGCGGTATTTGTCGACCAAGTCTTCACGCCCGATCAGCGGCGTGTGCACCGAGTAGAAAGACAAGTATGCCAAGAAAGGTTTCTCTTGATTGGCCTCGATGAACTGCACGGTCTCGCTGGCTAAACGCGCCGGCAAGTGCTCTCCTTGGGGTCCATCTTCCAAACGCGGATTACCGTAAGGCGAAAAGTATTTATCACCGCCATAAGGGCCACCACGCTGAATGCCACCTTTGTTGATGTCGAAGCCTTGGTCTTCCGGAAAGTAACCCTCTCCACCAAGGTGCCACTTACCAGCGAAGAAGGTGGAATAGCCGGCACTCTTCAAGGCCTCGGCCAAGGTCACTTCTTCCAACGGAAAACGGCTGACATAAGGTGCCGGCAACAACGGTGTATTGCGTTTCCAATTGCCTGGTTGTGCAGCACCAAAGTAATCGGTGGTATCCAATCGCGCCGGATACTTTCCACTCAAGATGCTCGCGCGCGTTGGACTACACACTGGGCATGCCGCATAGGCGGAGGTGAACTTCATGCCACTCGAAGCAAGGCTGTCCACATTCGGAGTCTCGTAGAAACTACTGCCGAAGGAACTGAGGTCAGTCCAACCGAGGTCGTCGACAAGGATGAAGACGAAGTTGGGCTGAGGGGCAACTTGAGATGCCGTCGAAGAAACATGAATACCTTGGTCTTGCGCGGAAAGGCCGCTCAAGCTGGCGAGACTGAGTAGGAAAATGGTAATCAAGAGTTTCACTCCGGCAGACACGATAGCAGCTAGACTGGAATTCGCTCTCCAGAACCCTGAGCACCCCCCATGCTGAGCCACCTAGTCCTACTGCTGCCACTTTTTGCACCACAAGGGACCACGGTGTATGTGCCCGATGATTACGCATCGGTCCAAGCTGCACTGGTTGGCGTTGTGAACGGCGACACGATCATCGTGAAGCCAGGGACTTACTATGAACCGGGGATCGATTTCCTTGGCAAAGCGGTCACTTTGATTAGCGAGAAAGGACCTAGCCAAACGATTCTGGATGGCAACTTCCAGGACACGGTGGTGCTCTTCCATGACGGCGAAGGACGTGACTCCATCTTGGATGGATTCACCATCACGAACGGCAAGCAATGGGATGGTGGTGGCATCTTGGTCAAGCGCGAGGCATCCACCGATCCATCGCCTTCCCCTCTGATCCAGAACTGCATCATCACTGCCAATGAAGGGACCGGTGGCGGTGGCGGCATGGCAATCTCGGGCGGCTCCACCCCATTGGTGAGCAACTGTCTCTTCGAGGAGAACACCACGCTCTACTATCACGGCGCTGGAATCGTCGTGTTCGACTCCTCTCCCGAGTTCGAATCATGCACCTTCCTCGACAATGATGCGATCGGCGTCGGCGGAGCCATCGGAATCTGGGACTCGACTTCCAGTGTCACGTTGAGCAACTGTGTCTTGTCGGGTAACACGCCGGACAGTATCGCCAAAGTATCGGGCAATCCAACGATCACCGTGACCTACTCATTGGCGGAGGGCGATTCCGCTGCGGCTTGGTTCAGTACCACCTGTATCGACGCCGACCCTTTGCTAGTCAGTGGCGGCCAAGGAAACGCTTACTTGAGCCGCATCAGCACCGGACAAGCTACGGATAGCCCATGCATTGATGCCGGTAATCCTGAGCTGGAGTCACGCATCGGCACCACCCATGTGGACAACATCATTGACTTGGAGACTCTCGACATTGGCTTCCACCATTACCTAGGCACGCCAGTCGTGGAGGTCCTGGATCTGATCGGCGGAGAAGCTGCCACCTTCCGCATTGCAGGTGCGCAACATTCCGACGCACTGGTCATCGCTTACTCCTTCCGAGGAGGCGGGCCGGTTTCCACCTACTTAGGTCCGGTCTATCTCACACCGCCATACCACATGATGCCAGCGATGTACGCCAATGAAGATGGCGCCTTGGAATTCTCCTCGGTCATCCCGACGGCATTCTCGGGCCGGTCGATTTGGTTCCAAGGCTGGAATCGATCTACGCTGCAGCTTACCGAAGGCATTGCAGTGACCGTGCTGTGATCGAAGCATCAGGCACCCTGGCAAACCTGGGGCGCCTCAGCTCCGCGCTGCCACCAACCACACGAACTGCTTGCCCCAGTTCCTGTGCGCCTGCACCTCAAAGCCACGGCGTTGCAGTTCCTCGGTCAACATAGGCAAGGTGAATCGATCCTCCTTCGGGTGATTCATCCATCGCCCCCACACCGGGTTGTCGATCAAGCCACGCAGGCTTTCGACTAGGTACAGAGTTGCGCCAGGCTTCATCACGCGGGCGATTTCCTCAAGTGCGCCACGCCAATCGGTCACATGATGCAGCACTTGGAAATCGAACACCGCATCGTATTCACCACTAGCGGCTTGAATCTCATGCACATTGCCGTGCCATATCCGCGGTGCATGAACTCCGGCCATCAAACCACGCTTGGTCAACTCACGCTGTGCCAGGCCGACCATTTGTGGATCATCGTCGAAGGCGTGCACCTGCTTGGCACCGAACAAATCTAAAGCAGCTTCCACGCCGAAGCCACGTCCGCAACCGATCTCCAACACCGTGCCATCCTCAACGCGACCGCCCAACTTCAACAGGCGTGCTGCATCCAAACGACGCTGCACCACCCGGCGCAGGGATCCGGTGACCAAACGCTTCTCGAATGCGTTAAGCAGCACCGACGTCGTAGCTGTCCGCGAACTGGCCGATGTGAATCGTGATGGTGAACATCAACGCGATCAGCAATGCGGCTTGCAGGATCGCCCAATGCAGTGCCAGTTTCTGCGTGCCGATCTCTTCGCCGCGCGCCCATGCATGCATGAAGGCCACTGGCGGGATCAGCGAGAAGAAGGCGAAGGCATTCTCACCGCGCTTGGCGAGAATTATGATTACGCGCGCTTGGTAGAGCACGAAGCCGAGCAGCAAAGCACCGGTCACGCCCAAGGACAGCGGCCCCAGGAAGGACTCTTCCGGATTTGGAATGCGTACCGCCATCAAGTTCAGCATGATTGCGATCCACACCACCGCCAGGAAGTGCCAGTAGGTTGCGTTGTTGCGCGAGCGATTGCGCAACATGCCACCGCCGACCTTCACCGCGACCAAGGCCAAGATGTTGTAGATCAGGCCGCCGATTACGTGGACCGCATGCAACACGGTCATCAGATAGAAGTTGAAGGCGTACATCGGGTGCACGCCGTCGCCGGCCTCTGCAGCCAGCAGCTGCCCCCAGCTCAAGATCTGTCCGCCCAGGAATAGCAAGGCGAAGACCATCGACAGGCGAAGGAACTTGGCCTTCACTGGCGCGCTGGTCAAACGTGCGGCGCGCTCGGCACAAAAGCTCAAACCTGCCAACAGGACCGTGGTCAACCACAGGCCGGTAGGCAGGTCAGGGAGGGGGCGCTCCGCACCAGCACCTGTATCGCGTAGGTACCAGCCGCAGAAAATCGTGGCGATGAATAAGGCACCAAGCGAAACCAACAAGACCCAAAGGCCCATGCTGGAGGTGCCCGCTGGTAGCGGCTCCTGGGAACCGCTACTCGCCGCCACGGTCGATGTCATTCGCCGCCGAGGTGTTCAGATGTGTAGGCCTGAATGTCGCCTTGGTACTGGCCTGCATCGTGAGTCACGAATGCCAGGAACAATCCGACGAACAGGACCGACAGCAGGAAGATCATTCCGATGAATGGCTTGTCGTACTTCAAGTGCATGAAGAACAGGCAAACCAGACTTGCTTTGCAGGTTGCAATGACCATGGCCACCGGCAGATCGAAACCATGCAGATCCATGGTTCCGGTGTAGACCGTCAGGCCAGTCAGGAGGACCAATCCGCCGAAGACCTTCACCAGAAGGCTCAGTGGAAGGACGTGGCCGATGTGCTCTTCGCCAGAATCGTGTGTGTGGTCGGACATGATCAAGTGATGAGGTAAAGGAGTGGGAAGAGGAAAATCCAGATGAGGTCAACCAGGTGCCAGTAAAGGGCGCCGAAGTCGATCGCATTGAAGTTCGTGGGCCCGAAGTCCCCGCGTCTTGTTCGCAACAATAGCCAGACGATCAGAATCATACCGATCATCACGTGGATACCGTGCAGGCCAGTCAAGCAGAAGTAGACGCCAAAGAAGACGCCGACCTTCTGACGGAAGGCAGGATCGAGATCCTTAACCGCAACGGAGTATTTGCCATCGGTGTTGTTCCATGCCGAGGAGTGCTCCTTCATTTCTGCTGGAACGTCGGCAGGATCAGCCTTGAAGATGGTGGACTCATTGCCGCCCCACAAGGTGCCCTCGTGGAACTTGTGACTGTACTCCACATACTTAATCCCCATGAATCCACCCGCGCAAACGAGAGTGATCAGGAGGTTCAGCATGAGCTTGCTCTTCTCGCCGAGCATGGCATTACGCACAGCCCAAGCGAAGGTGAAGGAACTCAGCAGCAGCACGACCGTGTTGATCGCACCCATCTTGGTATCCAGGAACTGCGAAGCGTACTGGAAGACCTCTGGGTAGTTCGAGCGGTACATGGTGTACGCGACGAACAATGCGCTGAAGAACAGGACTTCCGTAAGCAGGAAGACCCAGATGCCGAGCTTGCCGGAATCGAACTGTTGACCAAGCGACTCGAAGTGATGCGCGAGGTGCTTAGGACGGTTCGGGTCGTGGCCGTGACCGTGGTCGTTGGTAGTAGTACTCATGTTCCGTTACCTACGCTTTCTGGATGTCGGCGATGCATGGATCATCTGAACGAGGGTTCTTAGGCAGGAAGCCTTCTTCCTGTCCGCGCCACTCGACCAGAGTCATGTCGTAAGGATCATCAACCGTTGGTGGGTCGATGTCGAAGTTATGTTCCGGCGGTGGCGAAGTGCACTGCCATTCGAGGGTGACACCACCCCATGGGTTCGCAGGAGCCTTCTCGCCATGCTTCAAGGAGCGGATCAGCGAGTAGAGCGCCATGCACAAGCCGACTGCCAAGACCACGGCGCCAACGGTGGCTGCCATGTTGTAGCTGTCGAAACCCGCGGCTTCGGTGTAACCGGCGTAACGGCGCGGCATGCCTCGCGAACCAGCTGGGAACAGCGGCAAGAAGGTCATGTTGAAGCCAACGAAGGAAAGCAAGCAGCCCCACTTGGAGAGCGCGCCTTCGGCCATGCGACCGTACATCTTTGGCCACCAGTAGAAGATTCCACCGATGAATCCGAACAGTGCCGAACCCACCATCACGAAGTGGAAGTGAGCCACCACGAAGTAGGTGTCGTGCAGGTGCACGGAAGTACCCAGCGTGGAGTGGAACATGCCGGTCAGACCACCGATACCGAACAACCAGATGATGGAGAGTCCATACAACATGGGAGTGGTGAAGGCGATCGAGCCTTTGTACAGCGTGGCGATCCAGTTGAACACCTTGATCGCCGACGGCACCGCGACCGAGAAGGTCAATGCCGAGAAGATCACCGACATGGTTTCGGATTGACCACTGACGAACATGTGGTGACCCCAAACGATGAAGGACAAGATGGCAATCGCGATCGATGCCATTGCGATCGACTTGTAACCGAAGATTGGCTTACGGCTGAAGGTGGCGAATAGCTCGGACATCACACCCATGCCTGGCAGAATCATCACATACACCGCAGGGTGACTGTAGAACCAGAACAGGTGCTGGAAGAAGACCGGGTCACCGCCAAGGGCTGGCGTGAAGATGCCGATCTGCATGGTCTTCTCGACCAACAGCAGAAGCAACGAGATGCCGACCACAGGAGTTGCCAGAATCTGGATGATTGCGGTCGCGTAGATGGCCCACAGGAACAGTGGCATCTTGAACCAAGTCATTCCCGGCGGACGCATCTTGTGGATTGTCACGATGAAGTTCAGACCGGTGAAGATCGAA
Organism: Planctomycetota bacterium; assembly: GCA_024229395.1. Classification (GTDB taxonomy): domain Bacteria; phylum Planctomycetota; class UBA1135; order UBA1135; family UBA1135. The sequence continues at coordinate 73,136 of JAAESM010000074.1, forward strand.
CTGAAACCCAGCACGAAGGCGCCGAGCACCGCGGTGATCACCGAGACGTCGGTGTGCCCGGTGGAGTACGGCGGGTAGAAGGTCCAACCGGTATCCAGGTTTCCGATGAACAGCGTGGCCACGAACAGCAGCGCACCGATCAACCACAAGTGGTAACTGAGCCTATTCAGTTTCGGGAAGGCCACATCCTTCACCCCCAGCATGATGGGCAAGACGAAGTTGCCCAAGGCCGCGGGAATGGATGGGATGATGACCAGGAAGATCATCACTGCGCCGTGAACGGTGAACGCGTTGTTGTAGGCGTTCATCTGCTCGACGGTCTGGGTCATGAAGTCCGTGACGCCAGGCGTCAGCGTCCAACGGATCTTCATCGCGAAGAATCCACCCAGGATGAAGCAGCCGATCACCGACCAGAGGTACATGAGACCAAGGCGCTTGTGGTCGATGGTCATGAACCATGACCGGAAGCCCTTGGTGGCGTTCAGGTAGTTGGTGCGGTCGAGAGAGTTAGTGGAAGGTGCCATTTATGTACTCCCTAGTTCAGCGACTTGAGGTAAGCGATGATTGCACTGATGTCGTCATCGTCGAGTTGACCCGCGAAGGAAGTCATCGGCACGTTGGCGTAGCCTTCCACGACCTTCGCTTGAGGATCAAGCAAGGACTCGCGAATGTAGTTGTCGTCGACAGCGACCTTGGTGCCATCCACGAGGGTTTCTTCCTTGCCATAGAGTGAATCCAAGGCAGGACCGATACCGGCGACACCCGAGACCGAGTGACAGGCGATACAACCCTTGGCGCCGAACAGCTTCTTGCCGCGCTCTTCAGGGCTGAGGTCCGAATCATCGGCAGCAGCGACGACCCAAGTATCGAAGTCCTCTTGGCTCACGACCTTGACCGTGGCCAACATCCGCGAGTGCTTCGAACCACAGTATTCGGCGCAGTAAAGCGGAAACTCGCCGATCTCGGTGGCTTCGAACCAAACGTAGTTGTAACGACCAGGCACCGCATCCATCTTGGCGCGGAAAGCCGGCACGAAGAAGGAGTGCAGGACGTCGGTGGATTCCAGACGTATGACCACCGGCTTGTTGACCGGAACCACAAGGCCTTCGCCTTCATCGATGGCGGGGTTACCACCTGTAGTGATCGCGCCATTCGGGTAGTTGAAGGTCCAACTCCATTTCTGGCTGATCGCTTCGATTTGGTAGGAGTCCGCTGGTGGGTTGCGACGATCGACGTAATCCTTGAAGCCGTACCAGAACATGGCAACCATGAACAAGGCAGGAATCACCGACCACACGATCTCGATCTTGGTCGAGTGGTGCGGACTGTCTTCCGGCTCGATGCCCACGCGTGAGCGGCTGTACTTCAGGGAGAAGATGATGGTCGCCACGACGATCGCGATGAACGCGAACAGCGAGACGTAGAAGATGAAGTAGAACAGATCATCCACACGCGATGCGCCTGTGGAAGCCTGGCTGGGAAACCAGAATGTCTCTGCTCCGCTCTGGGGCAGTGCCAACAGATTCAGGAGGTTCATGCCGCTTTTGCTTTACGGGTCTTGCGCTCGAGCCTGAACAACCAAGCCAGGAACGCGAAGAAAAACAGGGCCAAGAAGGACAACACGTAGCGAGTGAGGTTCCATGCATTGGCGACGAAGGAGCCCGACGCCGCGTCGTACATGAAACACCGCAGGATCAGTGCGTCGATGGTTGAGACGAACTTGGAATCAGCCGTCTCGGAGAGGGAAAGCCGCAGCGTGCTGGGCTTGAAGTCGATGCCGTACAAGTAGCGCGCGACGCGCCCTTGCGGGTCGAGGAGCATCAACGCGGCGGTGTGCGCGTACTGGCCGGTCTCCTCGACGTAGTTGTAGCGGAAGCCGACGACGTCGGCGAGCTGGCGGATGTCTTCTTCGCTGCCACGCAGGAAGGTCCAGCCATTCTTGACCTGTTCGCGGCGCCCGTAATTGCTCAATAAAGCATCACGGAAGTCCGACGAACGTTCGGAAGATTCATTTGGATCCAGGCTTACCGTGACCACGCGGAACTGATTGCCCGGGGTCCAGTCTTCCATGCCGTCCAGCGTCTTCACGAAACCGTTCAACTGCAGGCCGCAAAGCTGCGGGCAGCTGGCATAGTTCATGGTGAGGATCACCGGGCGCTCGCCATCGAACAGATCGCCAAGACGGACGTCTTTGCCGTTCGCATCCTGGAAGACCATGTCGGCGGGCACTTGCGCTTCGAGCTTCTCGTCGATGCCGACGCCATCAAGAGCTTCAGGCTGGAAGTCGGCGCTTTGGCCCTTGTTGTTGACGTCGAAATTCGACTGCTGCGCGCTCATTCCACTCACCACCCCCACCGCCATCAAGGCAGTGAAAAGCATGGATGCAAAAGGCGGGACAGTCATCAACAAGCTACGCCTTACTTGGCGTATTTTTGGATGACCGACTGCATCGATTCATCACTCACAGTAGGCGCTTCTTCGACGGCCGCCGACGAGTCACGACTCTCTTGCAGAGCGAGGCGTTCAGTGTTCGTCATGCCGACGACGAGATAGGAAATCGCGATGGTTGCGAAGGTGCCCACAAGGCCAATTGTGACCAGTGCGCGCACGTCGGGCGTATCGGGTTCGAGTGCCATTTTCTGCTGTGATTTTCCGCGCGGGGGGACTGCTGAGAGCCCTTTAAAGACCGGGACTTGCGCGGATTGGATACAAAATCGTCGCATACTATTGCAATAAAATCAAGTTATTGATTAAGCGACAGACGACTCCTCAATCGCGTTAAATACCTCGGATTTGAGAGATTGGAAACGCCTCGATTGGCGACAAATAGGTGTGTTAATGTAGCTTCGCAAGCATCGTTCTTTTGACTCAAGGCCAAGGCCAATTTCCTGAACCCGCCCCCACTCAAGATCAATCCACATATTGGTTGGATTGCCACCCTTTCGCTCGTGGTTTCGCCCGCTCTCAACGCCCAGGGTGGAGGCGTTTCCGATATATATTAATTCGATGGAGCGGCGGCGAACGACCGCCTCGGTTCGGCCGTGTCTAACGCTGGCGATGTCGATGGCGATGGGATTGATGACCTTTTTGTCAGTGCCATCGGTGCTGCCCCGAACGGCCTCAGCGGCACTGGCTCTGTCTTCGTCTATTCTGGTGCTTCAGGCGCCTTGCTCCATCGGTTCGACGGCCCCTCTGTGAATGCAGGTCTCGGCTATTCCGTTTCTGGCGCTGGCGACGTCAACGACGATGGTTTTGAGGATGTCCTCATTGGAGCAAGCTTTTTCAACCAGGGCGGCCCCAGGATCAGTTCCGCCTTCGTCTATTCCTTCAGTCCCTTCATGATTGCCGACGCAAACTCAGTGTCAGCAGCCAGCGGGGGTATTGTCAGCTTTGACCTCGATTTCCCAGACAGTGCGGCACTCGATGGCTACAAGATCCTGATCTCAACCTCTGGAACTGGACCGATTCATTTCGGCGTGGATATCCCTCTCACTCTAGACAGCATGGTGAGAGATACCTTCTACGGCAACTATCCATTCTCCACTTACTCCAATCTACATGGAACCCTCGATGTCGCTGGTAACGCCGCTGCAACCATCACCATCCCGGCCGGCCTCAATATCAACCTGATTGGTCGCACTTTCTATTTCGCTGCTATCGCGAATCAACCGGGCAATCTTCCTGAATACAGTTCGATTGCCGTGCCGGTCACGATCGTTCCTTAGCCACAGCAGCAACCTTCTCCCCCATCAATTACCAAAGCCACCTATCCCCAATCAGGGAAAGGTGGCTTTGGTTCTCTCTCCGGTAGCTCCCGGGCGGGCGGCTAGCTACGTCGGCGACTTTTGGCGCATTCCGCCATTGCGGAGCGCGACGAGCTTTGTCGACGCGCCCCCAAGTACCGAGCAAGAACTAGATGTTCTTGAACCCAAGACACTTGCCGAGAAGCGGGTCACCCGTAGGCAGCAATGCCTGCTTCGCCGACTTCTTACCGACACCGTAGATCAAGACTCCGAACATCCCCACGGCCAAGGCAATTTCCATCAGGCCGAATGGGTTGCTGGCACCCACCTCACTACGGTTGTAGTTCGGCATGGCGATCCAGTAGATGTCTACCCAGTGCAGGACCAGCATGTAAATCGCCCAGTACTTCAGCACGTTGGTGTTGCGCTTCACGTGACGAGAAAGCAGACCACCGAACGGGATGATGAAGTGGAAGATCAACAGGCACCAAGTCCAACCTGTCCAGGCGTCGGTGAGACGCGCGGCGTAGAAGTGAGTCTCCTCAGGGATGTTGGCGTACCAGATCAGCATGAACTGCGAGAACGCGATGTAGCCCCAGAAGAAGGTGAACGCGAACATCCACTTACCGAGGTCATGGTAATGCTCGTCGTTGATGACCTTGGTCATCTTGCCTTTGGCCTGGAGGAACTTGCTCATCAAGACCATCCAGCACACGCAGCTCAAGAAAGCACCGGCGAAGATGTACACGCCGAAGATGGTGCTGAACCAAGTCTCATCCAGCGACATCAACATGTCGAAGGAGAAGAAGCTGATGGTGAAGGCGAACAGGATCACCGACACGGCAGAGATCTTCTTGGCACCGAGGGTTGGCGCAATGCCTTCCGCAGTATCTTGATCGACCGACTTCTTGAAGAAGAACTTGGTCATCCACCACCACAACAGGAAGTAGGCGAACAAGCGGATGATGAAGAAGGTGCGGTTGAGGTAAGGCTCCTTGGCAGAAACGAAGTGCTCATGCTCTTCATGTGCCAACTCAGTCGCCAAATCATGCGCTTCGGCAGGACCAGCGTGAGCTTGTTCACCAGCGGTTTCAGCGGCGTCGGCGGCCTCGTGACCGTGACCCATGGAGGCCCACTTCCAGACTTCGACGTCGTCGGAAAGGACCGGAATCAGCAGCGGCAATGCGAAGATCGCGAACAGCGGAATGTTGGCCATGGTCAGCTCGGCGAGACGACGAACCGACACGCTCCAGTGCGCGTTGACCAAGTGCTGAACAATCGTGAAGAAGGTCGCGCCAAGCACGATCGTAAACACGAAGCAGAACGCGATTAGGTATGCGAACCAGAAGTGGCTGAAGGCATCGTGGTCGTTCGACATAAAGCCGAGCACCAGACCGAGGCCCAAGCCGACGGCAGCAAGACCGAGACCAAAGCGAGCAACCTTCGGTGAAAGATCACCAGCCTGGTTGTCGCCTTCAAGTTGAATGGGATGAGAACTCATTTTTCTGCCCTACTTCAAAGTGCTGAGGTACTCGAAGAGATCAGCGATCTGTTCGTCGGTGATGTTCGGGAATGGAACCATCGCACCTGGGATGGCACCTTCACGCGTTTTCGCCAGAGGTTCACGCAATGACTCGGTGAGGTAAGCGAGGTCGCCCTTCACCGTTTCGCCCGTGGTTAGCTTGATGTCGCTGCCTGCGTACCCCTGGAAGGTCGGGCCGACCAGCGGCGAACCGTTGGTGGTATGGCAAGCCATGCAACCTTGCTGGTTGAGGACCAACTCGCCACGCTCGACTGGAGTCATGGCAGCAAGCTCATCAGCACTTGGACCTTCTTCACCGTATTCAGCCTGCAAGGCGCGCATGTAGGCGATGATCGCCCAGCGCTTTTGTGCAGGAATCTGTCCGCCGTAAGCGGGCATGGTGTTGAGGCCATTGGTGATGGTGTCGAAGATCTTTCCATCTTCCATGCCCACGATGCGAACGCCGTTCAAGTCGGTCGGTTGAACCCACTTGGCCTCGCCTTGTGCTGCCAACATTGCGGCACGTTCGTGAATCGGACCGTCGCCGGCACCAGTGTTGCCGTGACAAAGACCGCAGAAGATCTCGAAGTTCTTCTTACCTTCGGCAAGGAACTCCTCATCGACAGTGAGCGATGCTGGCAGGGCAGCGATGTGGCTGTCACCATCTTTGCCAGTCACGAAAGACTCGTCTTCGTAGAACTGACCTTCGGCGACCGTGCCTGTGATCTGCGAACGCGACATGCGGCCGTCTTCGAAGAAGGAAGTCTCACCTTGAGCACGGAAGCGATCCTGCTTATCCATGTCCTTGACGATGTGCACGCGTGGCTGCGTGGTGGTGGAATCCCAAGTCTGATAGACCATGCCGATCGGAATCAGCATGACGCCAGCGGTGATCCACAACTTGGCCTTCACGTTGCCTGGCAAGCCAGTCGGCTCATCGGCTTCGCGAACCTCTTCCACCTGCTTAGCGCCGATGGTGTTGAGGAAATCGCCGGTGCGACCCAATGCGAAGTTCGGGTCCTTGGCTTCGATCGCCAAGAAGAAGCCATCATCCGTTGCCTTGGCGAAACTGTTCTTGCGGAACAGCGGGTGGTACCAACGGGGTAGGCCGTTGATGCCCCACATCGCGAAGAAGGCCGTGAATGCCGAGAACAACACCGTGACCTCGAAGATCACAGGGACGTTCGCTGGCAACGACCAGACCGGCTTACCGGAGATATCGTATGCGTAATCGACCGAGTTGGTCCACCATTGCAGCCAAACACCAGTTGCCAAGCCAATGAGGCCCATGGTGAGCACGATCCATGGCAGGCGAGTGAACTTCACTCCCATGCAATCATCGAGCCCGTGCACCGGGAACGGCGTGTGGCAGTCCCAGTTCTTGTAGCCGGCGTCGCGAACCCGTTCGGCCCCTTTGCAGAGGGCGGTCGGATCTTCGAACTCAGCCAGTAGGCCGTAGAAGTTTTTGTCGTTGGTCATTGTGCTGCCCTCCTAGTGATCGTCGAGGTGAGGGTGAGCCTGAGGCATGACGTTCTTCACTTCCGAGATCGCGACCTGTGGCAGGTAGCGGCAGAAGAGCATGAACAGAGTGAAGAACAGGCCGAAGCTACCCAAGAGGGTAAGGACGTCGACCCAAGTCGGGCTGAAGTAGTGCCAGCTCGACGGCAGGAAGTCGCGGTTCAGCGAGGTAACCACAATCACGAAGCGTTCGAACCACATTCCGAGGTTCACGAACAACGAGATGATGAACACCAGTAGCAGGTTCTTACGCGCCTTCTTAAACCAGAAGATCTGCGGTGACAGAACGTTGCAGCTGACCATGATCCAGTAACCCCACCAGTAGGGGCCGAATGCACGGTTGACGAAAGCGAAGCCTTCGTAGGAGTTGCCGGAGTACCACGCCATGAAGAACTCCATGGAGTAGGCGTAGCCGACCATCATGCCCGTCGCCATGATCACCTTGCACATGTTGTCGATGTGGCGAGCAGTAATCAGGTCTTCGAGGCCGAACATCTTGCGTGCCGGGATCGAGAGGGTGAGCACCATCGCGAAGCCAGAGAAGATTGCGCCAGCAACGAAGTAAGGAGGCAGGATCGTGGTGTGCCAACCTGGCAACTGGGAAGTCGCGAAGTCAAACGAAACGACCGAGTGCACCGAAAGTACCAGTGGCGTGGCGAGTGCAGCCAGGATCAGGTAGGCGCGCTCGTAACGGTGCCAGTGGCGGTTCGAGCCAGTCCAACCGAGGGAGAACAAGCCGTACCAGAAGCGGCGGGCCTTGGTCTTGGCGCGGTCACGCACAGTGGCGAGGTCAGGAACCAAACCCATGTACCAGAACAGCAACGAAACCGAGAAGTAGGTGGAGACCGCAAATACGTCCCACAGCAGTGGCGAACGGAAGTTAGGCCACATGCTCATTTGGTTAGGTACCGGGAATACCCACCAGATCACCCAGATTCGACCGACGTGAATCGCGGGGAACATACCGGCACAGACCACCGCGAAGATGGTCATCGCTTCGGCGAATCGGTTAATGCCTGTTCGCCAGTCTTGGCGGAACAGGAACAACACCGCTGAAATCAACGTACCGGCGTGACCGATGCCAACCCAGAACACGAAGTTCACGATGGGCCAGCCCCAGGCAACTGGTTGGTTGTTACCCCAAACACCGACACCTGTCATGACCAGGTAAACGATCATCGCACCGAGTACGCCGAGCAGGGCGACAGCGATGCCGAAGATTGGATACCAAGCTTTCGGTGGCTTTGGCGCTTCCAACACACCGCACACCGTTTCGGTGACGGAGTGCAGGTCGTTATCACCCTGAACTAGGGCGGCTGGGAAAAGGTCCTCGTGATCGATGGACGCAGGGATTGCCGAACTAGCCATGGGAGACGACCTCCTCAGCAGCTTCGTGAGCCTCTAAAGATGGATGCGGGTTGCGGATGCGAGCCAGGAAGCTGATCCGCGGTTTGTTGTTGAGTTCAACCAGCAGCTTGTAGGCGCGGTCTTGCGACTGGGCCTTCAGCACACGGCTGTCTTCGTCGAGCAAGTCGCCGAACACGATCGCGTCGGCGGGACAAGCTTGCTCACAAGCAGTCTTGATAGCGCCATCTTCGATGAAGGTGTCGCGATTCTCGTTGCGGCTTTCAATCCGCGTGCGCTCGATGCGCTGTACGCAGAAGGTGCACTTCTCCATGACACCGCGGTCGCGGACAGTGACATCCGGGTTGGCGGCCATCTTCAACACCTCGTTACCCGGCAGGGCAGCGTCTTTGTTGTGGTTGAAGTAGTTGAAGCGACGAACCTTGTAAGGACAGTTGTTCGCACAGTATCGAGTACCGATGCAGCGGTTGTAGACCATGTCGTTGAGGCCTTCTTCGCTGTGGGTGGTTGCCGCTACCGGGCACACCGATTCGCAAGGAGCGAGTTCGCAGTGCGCGCAGTTGATTGGCTGGTTGATCGCCTTCGGGTTCTCGGCATCTCCGAGGAAGTAGCGGTCGAGGCGGATCCAAGCCATCTCGCGGCCGCGCAGCACTTGTTCCTTACCGACGACGGAGATGTTGTTCTCCGACTGGCAAGCGATGGTGCAGCTTCCGCAACCGGTGCATGAACTCAGGTCGATGGCCATCCCCCACTTGTGGTTGGTGTCCTTCTGCGAATCGAGTTCTTGCCACAGAGTTGTTTCATCGCCCCAGAAATCTGCGGCGTGCTTGGCGAAGGTCGAATCATGCTCGTAACCATCGAGCGTGTTCTCTTTGACCAGGTTCGGGAGACGACTTTGGCTACCTTCGGTGCCGATCGCGTCCATCGCGAAGTGATCTTGGGTCGTAGCCAGACGGTACGACTTGTTGGTCGCGGTCAAGCTGACGGCTGCCACATCCATGGCATCGGAACCGCGCAACTTGTAGCTATCGAAACCGACCGTCTCGACGTCGTCGTCGTTCAGGCCAGCGACGTGACCGCCGTCGGTTCGACCAAAACCAAGCGCCAGCGTGATGGAATCATCCGCGTGGCCTGGCATCAAGTAAGCAGCGACTTCGAGCTTGCGGCCGCCGACAGTCAGTTCGACTAGCGACTCGTGCTTGACGCCGAGGCGCTCAGCAGTGGCGAAGGAGATCAGCGCCGCGTTGTCCCAAGTCAACTTGGTCATTGGGTCTGGCAGCTCCTGCAACCAACCAAGGTTGGCGTAGCGGCCATCGCGCAATACGAAGTGAGGAATGAAGCGCAACTCCAGTCCCTCCATTGGCGTGGCGAGCTCAGGAAGTTCCTTGACCTTCACGCGGTAAGGCTTGGCGCCGGAACCGGCGATGATGCCGTCGTGCAGAGCCTTGCGCCATGCGGTCGAACCGAGGCCCGAAGTCTGCTTGACGATTTCTTGGGAGCTTTGTGCTGCGCCGATTAAGCGAGCCAAAATCTCTGTCGTGCCGAGACCATCCCAAAGTGGGTTGATCAAAGGCTGACCGATCGAGACCGTGCCTTCTGGAGCTGCACCATCGGTCCAGATCTCCAACTCATGTGCTTGCGGCGCGTGCCAGGTGCACTTGGTCGAAGTCTCGTCGAGATACAAACCAAGGCGCACACTGTTGGTGACCTTGTCGAGCGCACCGCCGAAATCCAAATCGGCAGGCATGTCGTAGACAGGGTTTCCACCGAGGATCACCATGTCGGTGATGGTGCCGGCGTTCATCTTGGCGACTAGGTCCTTGACTGCATCGATGCCCGAGCCGTTGGCTTGAGCCTTGAAGTAGTCGACCGTCTTACCTTTGGCACCGAGCTCCACGTTCAGCGCTGCCACGTGGGCGTGCACTTCAGCTGGCTGACCTGGGCCACAGGTGATGACGCATTCGCCATTGTTCGCCTTCAAGTCGGAAGCAATCGCGGTGAGCATTTCATCCGCGTGCTTGGCCGAAAGCGTTGGTGCCGTGCCGCCAGAGATCTTGGCGCGCAGGGCCTTCACGAAAGCACCGATCTCAGAGCTGCGCAGTGGCAAGCGGTGATCGGCGAAACCACCACTCAAGGAGTAGTTGGCTTCGATCGAGTAGATGCGGTTCATCCAACCGGCTTCTGGCTTACGACGCGCGGTGACTTCACGCATCAGGCGCAGGGCCGATGGACCTTCATAGAGGAAGTCATCGTCAAGCGCGACGATGATCTTCGCATCACTCATGCGGTAGTAAGGGCGCGCGTTCAGGCCGAAGGCGATCTTGCTGCCCGCAACCTCGTTATCGCGTGCGATCGGCGAGTAGTCAACCCAAGTGGCCTGTGGGAAGGCCTTCAGGAACGACTCCTTCATGCGCAGCATGGATGGCGACGCACTTGGTTCCGCCAGGACTGCGACAGCACCGCTGCCTGCTCCCTTCTTGGCGGCGATTCCTGCAGTGACTGCTGCGAAATCAGCGGCGGTCTTATCCACGGCGTTGCTTTCATCGTGATGGATCACGGTGCGGCTACGGTCTGGATCGTAGAGGCCTAGTGTTGCGGCTTGCGCGAAGGTCGACGTGGCACCGAGGGACTCAGGGTGCAGCGGGTTACCTTCGATCTTGGTCGGACGGCCATCGAAGCTCGTGACCTTGACGCCAACGGCAAAGCCATCGCTATCGAGGATGCTCGAGAAGTTCTTCGGCGTGCCCGGAGTCAAACCAGGGTTGCGATCGTTCAGCGGAAGCAACTTCTCTTCCTGCCAGCGGCAGCTCGTTGCGGTAGCCAATGCGACCGAAGCACCCATCAACTGGATGAAACGGCGACGCGAGGTGGTAGTCCACTCCTGATCGATTTGTCCAGCGAACTCGTTGTTCTGCGCGGCTGCGAATTCCGGCGTCTGCTCGAGGTCGTGGATACTACGCCAGTAGCGCTTGGTGGATTCGGATCGTTTCATCGGTGACAGGTGGAGCAATCCTCACGTGGGTGAATGTTCTTCTCGGCGATGATGCGCATACCGAGGACATCGCGGTTCTCGGTGGTTTCCCAACCGAGATCGGTAATGTGCTCAGAAGGACGCAGGCGCGGAGCCGGGTCGCGGTGACACTCAAGGCACCAACCCATAGAGAGGCTTTCTTCCTGACGAACCACGTCCATCTGATCGACGCGTCCGTGGCACTCCACACAACTCACACCAGCACTCAAGTGAGCACTGTGGTTGAAGTAGGCGTACTCGGGAAGGTCATGCACGCGAACCCATTCGATTGGGTTGCCGCTCTCGGCACTTTCGTGCAACGGGGCCAACAATGGGCTCTCCGGACGCACGCGCTCGTGACAATTCATGCAAGTGGAAGTTGGTGGCAGCGCTGCCATCGCACCGGTCTCAACGGTGTTATGGCAATAGCGACAATCCACACCAAGCTCACCGGCGTGAAGGGCATGACTGAAAGGGATCGGCTGCTCCGGCGCGTAACCTCGGTTGAGGTTGTCGGCCGAAAACGCATAAGTCATGAGCCCCACCAGGTAGATGGGGACAATGATTGCAGCGTACCCCATGATTGGACGAACACGGTCCGTCCACCTGGGAAAATGGTAGTCACTCATTGTTAGGAAGCGGGAGTTCTTCCTGGGGAGACGGGAATTTGGGTTCCATCAGCCCCATTTTGAGGCGCACAGGATAGCGATGCGGCCGCTTTCAGGGAAGCTAAGTTCCTGCTGGAAAGGCAATTTTCTACCTCGGATTCGGGTTTATTGTTTTTCGCCCGCCGACCCCCACGTGTTGCCGTTTTTTAGTGCTTTATTTGGGGTGCACTTCCGGCCTTAGGTCCCCCCACACAAAAAGTGGGCTTCGAAGACTTACGGGCTTCGAGGATGAGGGGGATTGGGGCGGGAAACAATGCTGTTGGACTGTTTTTGATGGTTCCATCAATCGAATGGCACAGCCATTCACTTTGCCTTCCGACTGGAAGGCATAGATCTCATAGGTGAGGACTGCACCATCAGCCTTAGGCAGGCGCAGCAACCTGCCGGTCATCAACTCACCGAAGAACTCACGTTGCACCTCTTTGCGTTCGGTGATTTTCAATCCCTCCAATGTCATCAACTGCTCGATCTCAGCCTCCAGCGCCGGAATCAGCGCTGCCGGAGTGAAGTCACCCGCATTCGGAATCGACAACAAACGTATCACTGGTTGGTTGGAATCTCCCATGGCGGGCGTGCGAATCTCCTGCAACAACACGCTCTCGGTCGAATTCTGCTTCGCCCGCCAACCGTCTGGGATTTCAAAATGAAAGGCGGTGCCACGAACATCATGCGAAAGGATCGCAGGGTCTTCCTGCGCTGACATCACGTCAGCGACAGGAAGAAAAAGGAGAGGAATCAGAAGGAGGGGGTTCATGAAGGTTCGGGATGACATTCCTAGCCGAGCTCATTCACCATAAGCCATCGAACCTTGCAACACACAACCACCTCCATCCGCGCAGCGATACCTGCGTTCGATGTGTGGACCATGGTGTCCAGGGGCGGTTTCTCTGCGCACGACTTAGAAGTGGCGCAGCCATCTTCGCTGGAGTGCAGCAGAGAGTGTCGCCCAAAGGACACCCCACCCACACAAAAACCGCAGCAACCTAAAGCGGAAACTTTCCGACCAAACGGTCGACGTCGCCTTTTTCGGCAACAATCCGCAGTGCATCGGCGACTTGGCGACGCAAGTGATGTGGCGGAGTGGCGAATACATCTTCCACCAGTGACTCCAATGGCGGGGCGCCGACGGTCTCGGCGTGATCGACTGCATCCTTGATCTGCTCAGTCAACGACTGGTTCATCTGCTCGAGCTCTTCATCGTTCAGCAAGTCATGCTTGAACAAGTAGTTTTCCATTCGTGCGAGCGGATCGCGCTTGGCCCAATACTCGACCTCTTCCTCGTTGCGATAACGCGTTGGATCGTCGGAACTGGAGTGCCCACCTTGGCGGTAGCAACGCAAGTTCAACAAGCTAGGACCTTTGCCGGCCAACGCGCGCTGACGCGCTTCTTCCACCGCATCGAAAACCGCGAACACATCCATGCCGTCGACATTGAAACCGGGCATGCCATAAGCCACGGCCTTATCGGCGTAGGACTTGGCAGCGGTCTGCTTGGCGCTTGGCAGTGAGATTGCCCAACCGTTATCGATCACCAAAAACACTACCGGCGCTTTGTAAACGCCCGCGAAGTTCATCGCTGAATGAAAGCCACTGGTGCTGGTTGCACCATCACCGGTGTAGGCCGCGACGACATTCTTTTCGCCGCGTCGTTGCATAGCCATGGCTGCACCAACAGCATGTGGCATCTGTGTACCGAGCACACTCGACCAGCTGGGGAAGTTCCCTTCCTTATATTGGAAGTGGTTCGGCATCTGCCGTCCTTTGGCTGTGTCTTCGGCATTGCCGAACATATGCGCCACGTAATCGTTCATTGACATGCCGCGTTGCAAGGTGACACCACCTTCACGCAGCGCCGAGAAGATCCAATCACTGGCGCCAAAGGCTTGGGCCGAGGCATGAATCGCGCCCTCCTGCCCCATCGAGGAACCCACGAAACCAACACGCCCTTGGCGCTGCAGCTTCATCATGCGTGCATCCATCAAACGCGTGGTCAACATCGCGCGATGGATCGCCAACAAGTCATTGCTCTGTGGCTCCACACCCTTGAATGCCTTCAAGAGTGCAGTACCGTCTTCGCGCATGGCCTTGCGGACGGTGACGCCTTTGGGTTCGACGACGCGCATCGATCTACAGCAGCATCAAGCTCGGATCTTCGAGAAACTCGCGTACGCGAACCATGAAGCGTGCGCCGTCAGCGCCATCGACAATGCGGTGGTCAATGCTAATCGACAGGTTCATGACCTGAGCGGCCACGATGTCGTCGCCCTTACAGCGAGGCATCTTGCGCATGGTGTGCACGCCCATGATCGCAACTTCAGGGAAGTTGATGATCGGAGTAGCAAGGATGCCGCCGATGTTACCGGCGTTGCTGATGCTGAAGGTGCTGTCGGCGAAGTCAGCTGGCTTGAGCTTGCCGTCGCGCGCGCGTCCAGCAATGCTCATCAAGTCGGCGGACAACTGCAAGATGCTCTTCAGGTGTGCATCGTGCACCACCGGAACGACCAGGCCGTTCGGAGTATCGACTGCGATACCAAGGTTCACATATTGCTTCTGCACGATCACGCCGCGCTCTTCATCGAGCTCGGAGTTGAGCTGCGGGAACTCCATCAACGCCAACGCAGTGGCCTTCATGATGTAACCCATATAAGTCACCTTGATGCCGTGGCGCTCGCCGATTGCCTTGGCGCGCGTGCGTGCCGAAACCATCTCGGTGCAATCCACTTCTTCGATCAACGAGAAGTGCGTTGCGGTGAACTTGGAACGCGCCATCGCTTCTGCAGTCTTACGACGGATGCCGCGGAACGGAATCTCTTCCGTCTCACGCGCGCCGACGACTTGTGGGAAGTTCGGTAGCGGTTGTGGTGCAGCAGCGGCTGGTGCCGGTGCGGCAACCGGTGGTGCAGCAACTGGAGCTGCTGGTGCAGCTGCAGCAGCGCGTACATCTTCTGGCTTCACGCGACCTTTCGGGCCGGAGCCAATCACGGTGGTCAAATCCACTCCCATCTCACGTGCCAAGCGGCGCGTGGCTGGTGCGGCCAAAACCTTGCGGTTCGGATCGGCTGGGATGGTCGCAGCGGGTGCGGCAGCTGCAGCCGTAACTGGTGCAGCGACAGGCGCGCCGGCCGGAGCCGGAGCTGCAGCAGCGGCGGGTGCAGCAGCACCTCCACCATCACCGGTTGCGATGATGAAAATCACATCACCCACGGTGGCAACTTCGCCTTCCCCAACCAAGGTCGATTGCAACACACCGGAAACCGGTGCTGGAATCTCGACGGTGGCCTTATCGGTCATCACCTCAACAACCGGCTCATCTTCCGCGACGGTCCCGCCTTCGGCAACGATCCAACGCACGATCTCACCTTCGTGAACACCTTCACCAATATCTGGCAGAGGGAACTCGAACAAGCTACCGCCACCAGCTGGCGCGGCAGGAGCAGCGGGTGCTGCGACCGGAGCGGCTACTGGAGCCGGTGCTGCAACCGGAGGAGCAGCCACTGGAGCCGGAGCCTCAACTGCAGGAGCGGCTGGTGCAGCTGCTGGAGCGGCGCCAGCACCACCTTGATCGATCACGAAGATTACGTCGCCAACGTTGGCTACGTCGCCCTCGGCGAAACGGTGGCTGGTCACGACGCCGGAAGCTGGTGCAGGGATCTCAACGGTGGCTTTGTCGGTCATCACCTCGACGACCGGCTCATCTTCTGAGACCGATGCGCCTTCAGCGACAATCCAACGAACGATTTCACCTTCGTGAACACCTTCCCCAATGTCAGGAAGCGGGAATTCTAGAGTAGTCATTTTTTAACCGTTGATTAGAAGTCCAGAACTTCTTCGATTGCATCAAGAACACGACGCGCATCAGGCATGTAGTAGTTCTCGAGGGTGTTTGGGAATGGGGTATCGAAGCCGGCGACGCGCTTGATCGGCGCCTCGATGGATTCGATCGCGCGCTCGGCGATCAATGCCGAGAGCTCCGCGCCGTAACCGCAGAAACGCGGTGCTTCATGCACGATCACCACGCGACCGCAATCGCGCGCGGCTTGCAGCACCGACTCTTCATCGAGTGGCATCAGCGTACGCAGATCAACCACGCGTACATCCTTGTTACGCGAATCCTTGATGCGCTTGGCGGCATCGGTGCATACCGGAACCATTGCGCCGTAGCAGAACACAGCCACGTCGCCGCCTTCGGTCACGTTGCGGGTCTTCGACAGCTCCACTTCATAGATGCCACTAGGCACGTCTTCGCGGAATGCGCGGTACAAGGCCTTTGGCTCCATGAACAACACCGGGTCAGGATCGTTGATCGAAGCGATCAGCAGACCCTTGGCATCGTAGGGAGTACTCGGAATCACCACCTTCAGACCAGGCGTGTGCGCGAAGTAAGCCTCGCCGGATTGCGAGTGGTACAGACCACCCTTGATGCCACCGCCATAAGGCGTGCGGATCACCATGGGCACGGTGTACTGACCACCGGAGCGGTAACGAATCTTGGCGGCCTCGGAAACGATCTGGTCGAAGGCCGGGAAGATGAAATCCTGGAACTGGATCTCACAAACCGGCTTCATGCCATTCATTGCCATGCCGACGCCAACACCAATGATGCCGTCTTCGCTCAATGGGGTGTCGAAGCAACGCTCTTCACCGAACTCATCGGTGAGCTTTTCGGTTGCCAAGAAAACGCCGCCTTTCGGCCCGACGTCTTCGCCCATCACGAGAACGGAATCATCTTCCTTCATGATCGAGCGCAGTCCGTCATTGACGGCTTGTACTAATGTGAGTTCGGTCACAGTGGGAATTCTCCTTTCTCGTCGACGGCTTCGTCGCGTTCGGCGTGGTGTTTGATGCAGCTCTCCATCTGGGCTTCCAGATGCGGCGGTACTTTCTCGAAGACATCGGTGAAGATGGTGCCGAGCACAGGACGCGATTTCGCGTGTGCGGCATCTGCGGCGTTCTTCATTTCATCAGCCGCTTCTTCAGCGATCTCTTCGGCGCGCTCATCAGTGAGATGACCTTCGCTGATTAACCAGTTGCGCAAGCGCATCAGAGGATCACGTTTCTGCCATTTCTTGATCAGGTCGGCATCGACGTAACGACTTGGATCATCGGAAGTGGAGTGGCCGCCCATGCGGAAGGTGTAGGCCTCGATCAAGGTCGGGCCTTTGCCTTCACGGGCGCGCTTGGCTGCATCCGATACGGCCTTGTAGACCGCAAGCGCATCGTTGCCATCGACGCGCACGCCTGGCATTCCATAAGCCTTGGCCTTGATGGCATAGGACTCGGAAGCAGTCTGCTTATCGCTGTGGCAGCTGATGGCGAACTGGTTGTTCTGGCACAAGAACACGATCGGCGCCTTGTAGACACCGGCGAAGTTCAAGCCGGAATGAAATCCGCTCGAACTGGTGGTGCCGTCGCCAAAGGTGGTCAACACTGCGCCATCTTCGCCGCGGTTCTTCATGGCCATTGCCATGCCCACAGCCTGCGGGATCTGCGTGCCGAGCGGCGACGAGATCGAGAAGAACTTGGCAGGTTCGGTGAAGGTGAAGTGCACCGGCATCTGACGGCCGACGGCGTTGTCTTCACAGTTGCCGAACATGTTGTCGAACATCTTCTCTGGGCTGATGTTGTGGTAGAACAACATCGCGAAATCCCGGTAGTAAGGAGCGAACCAGTCGCGGCTTGGGTCCATGGCCGCTGCGGCGCCGGCGGAGACGGCCTCGATGCCGAGGTTCGGCACGGAGAACCCGATGCGTCCGGTCCGCTGCAGCTTCATGCAGCGGTCGTCGAAGGCCCGGGTCTGAACGATGGAGCGGTACATCTGCAGCAGGACGTCGCGCTTCAAGCGCGGGGCCTTGCCGACCTTCTTGCCGGTCTCATCGAGGATCTGGAGGAGTTCAGACATTTAGTGCTTGGCGACTCATCACGAAGTTCTCTGCTGCCTTGTAGGAGGAGCGCACCAACGGACCCGATGCGCAGTAGGCGAAACCAAGCTCCTGCTCGGCGACCGCCTTCCACTGATCGAATTTCTCTGGAGTCACGAACTCTTCAACCGCGATATGCCGCTTTGTGGGTTGTAGGTATTGCCCGAGGGTGAGGATTTCCACCCCTGCCTCGCGCAAGTCCACCATGGTCTGGCGGATTTCAGAATCGGTCTCGCCAAGGCCCAGCATGATGGACGACTTGGTCACGACCTCTGGCCGGTAACGCTTGGCTTCGCGCAGGACGTCCAAGGTTTGGCTGTAAGTTGCGCGCACATCACGCACCCGGCGATGCAAACGTTCTACCGTTTCAATGTTGTGCGCGAAGACATCTAGCTCGGCATCGCAGATGGTCTGGATGCAATCGACCCGACCCTGAAAATCAGGGGTGAGGGCTTCGATCAGCAAGTCGGGGCGCTTGGCCTTCAGTGCCGAGATGGTGGCCGCATAGTGCCCTGCGCCAAAGTCCGGCAAGTCGTCGCGGTCCACGCTGGTGAGCACGATATAGCGCAAACCAGGGATCTCGGCGCCAGAAGCCACTTTGGCCGGCTCTTCTGGATCCAACCACCCTTGAGGGTTGCCGGTCTTGACCGCACAAAAGCGACAACCGCGCGTGCAGGTATCGCCGAGCAACATCACGGTGGCGGTGCCGTCGGCCCAACATTCGCCCTGATTAGGACAACGGGCCTCTTCGCAAACCGTGTACAAACTTCTTTCTCGTAAAGATTTGCGCAGGTCCGCGACTGCTGGCCCGGTGGGCAGCTTCATCTTTAGCCAGGAGGGTTTTGGTTGTTTCACAGCAGCAGTCAAGAAAACTTGAAGGGGAGATTATAGCTTTGCCTAAGCCAGGCCTCGCTGAAATCAATTCGGCAATATTGCCGAACTTTTTATTTTACCTAGACCAATTTTCTTTACTGCCAATAAGTGTAGGAGGAATCTGCTTTTCACGTGTGATCGTCTTCAGCCGCGAGGCCCCCACGGTTTCTCCCCCTCATTGCCCTATTGGTAGCCCCCTACTTAGGAACCACAGCGACTGCACAATCAGTCGGCGGGGAGTGGCCTACTACCTATAGTCTGCAGAGCGATGCACCGGGCTTCGGCCGATCCGCCTGCCGCATGGAGGACATCGATGCCGACGGCGTGGACCTTCCGCTGCAAGCAGCAGGCCCCGTTTGGAACCGGATGCGCCACAACCCGCCGCCGGCCTTCACCAACGCGACTGGCGTGTTGGACACCAACGGTGATGCAGCGGCAACCCTGACTCCCATGCCCAACACCTTCACCAACTTGATCGACAGGACCTTGATCTTCGTGGTGATGGCCCAGGACGACGCCACTCATTTCCGCTACAGCACTGCGGCGGTCACGCTAGAGATCGTCCAGTAACGGCCGACATCACGCGCGCGTCGGCGACCAACGAAGACAGTTCGTTCGGCAACAAGGCTTGATCGGCATCGCTGCGCGCCACGGTTGGATCGGGGTGCATCTCGACCGTCAGTCCGTCGGCACCAGCAGCGACCGATGCTCGAGCCAATGGCGCGATGAATCGAGCGACTCCAACGGCGTGTGCCGGATCGACCACGATCGGAAGGTGGGTCAGTTCGCGCAACAATGGCAACACGGTCAAGTCGAGGGTGTTGCGCGTGGCGGTCTCGTAGGTGCGAATGCCGCGCTCGCACAGGATCACTTGCGAGCAACCGTAGGCGAGAATGTACTCCGCACTGTAAAGCCATTCATCGACTGTTCCCGATAGCGCGCGTTTCAGCAGCACCGGGATTCCGGCTTCACCGATCGCCTTCAACAGGGTGAAGTTCTGCATGTTGCGCGCACCGATCTGCAGACATTCAATGTCGTGATCGATGAAGGCCGGCAGTTGCGCGGCGTCCATGATCTCCGACACCACCGGCAAACCGTTGGCGTTGCCTGCATCCTTCAAGCGGCGCAGTCCTTCCACGCCGAAACCTTGGAAGGCATAAGGAGAAGTGCGTGGTTTGTAGGCGCCACCGCGCAAGATGTGCGCACCGGCAGCCTTCACTCCGGCAGCTGCTTCTTCGAGGTGTTCATCAACCGAACATGGGCCGGCCATCACGCAAACGCTTCCGCCACCGATGCGCACATCGCCGACTTGGACCACCTGCGGGTTCTCGCGAAAAGCGCGGGCAGCCAAACGCCACGCACCTTTGGGGGTGATGACCTCTTCGACGGCGGCATCCTGCTGAAGTTCTTCGACCAGAGTGGCACTTGCCTTGTCCACGGCAGCAAAGATCGGCCGTGCACTCTCTGGAGACAAGCGCGTGCGCACACCTTCGCTTTCCAAACGTGCACGAAGTTCCTGCACTTTGTCGGCAGGAGTTCCAGCTTGAAGACGGAAAATCACAGCGACTCCCCTCCGCCTTGATGAGTGTTGGCTCCGCTGAAGCCACCATGATTGTCACAGGCGTTCTCCATTAAGGCGAATAAGGCACGAATGTCTTCGGCGCTTACAGCATTGTTCGCTCCGCGCAGCATGTGATCGATCGCAGCCTTTGCCGGCGAAGATTCACACAAGCGCAGGCGCTCCTGGAACAAGGCAAGAATCGCTTGGTCGATCGCCTGCAGTTGGGTCTGATGAGAGGAATGGTTCATTTCAATCCAGTGACGAGGTCTTCGACGAATTGTTGTGCTGCCTGTGCACGATTACCGCCGGCCTGACCGACTTCATGTAAGTGCCTCACCAACGCGGTGCCGACGATCGCCAAATCCGCCGACTGCGTTGCCGCGCGCACATGCTCAGCGGTAGCAATGCCAAAGCCGACGGCGATCGGTGCTTGGCTCAACTCGCGCGTTTGTTTCAAGAAGGATTGCGTTTCCTCGTCGAAGCTTGTGCTGCCGCCAGTCACGCCGACACGACCGACTACGTAAAGGAACCCGCGCGAGCGTTGACCGGCTTCGACCACACGTGATTGTGGCGATGTGGGTGCAGCGAAGAAGATTGGGCAAAGTTGGGCAGCAGCACATGCTTGTTCGAGTGCAGCGCCTTCCTCGATCGGAATGTCCGGCACGATGAGAGCGTTGGCGCCGGCGTCGGCGATCTCCATGGCAGTTTCGCCAAGCTTGTTGCGAACTAACAGGTTGGCATAGCTCATCAATGCGATCGGAAGTTGACCACCAGCAGCACGGTAGTCCTTAATCATTTGCAAGACGCTGTTCAGGGTGGTCCCGGCCTTCAGTGCGCGGTCGGCGGCGGCTTGGAGCGCCGGACCATCCGCGATTGGGTCGGAGAATGGAATCCCCAACTCCACGCAAGCAGCACCACCTCTCTCCAAGGCATGCAACTCCGCCAGCGTGTTCTCAAGACCATCATCACCGGCGGTCAGATAAGGAGCCACACCGCGCTGATCATGCTCACGCAGGCTGGCGGTCAGTTGTTCGAGACGGTTCATGCCTGGTCTCCGGAAAGAATGCCCATGACGGTTTCCATGTCCTTATCGCCCCGGCCGGACAGATTCACCAGTACGCGCTGCCCTTGCAGGTCTTCGCGATTGGCGATCACCCAACCGACTGCATGACTGGACTCCAACGCCGGCAGGATTCCTTCCAAGCGAGCGAGCCGTTGAAAGGCATCGAGTGCTTGATCGTCGGTGGCATCTACATAGCGCGCACGTTGTAGCGCCTCGAGTTGCGCATGTTCAGGACCAACCGCCGCATAATCAAGGCCAGCGCTAACACTATGCGTGTGGCGAATTTGACCATCTTCATCTTGCAACAACCAAGTGAAGCAGCCATGCAACACCCCGGGGATGCCACCTTGGAAACGTGCGGCATGTTCGCCGCTTTTCACTCCGGTTCCACCAGCTTCCACGCCGACCAGGTCGACGCCATTTGAATCTACGAAACCACGGAACATGCCGATGGCATTGCTGCCACCTCCGACACAAGCCACGACGGTATCAGGTACGCCACCAGCTTGTTGTTCGAATTGCTCACGCGCCTCTTCGCCGATGACTTGCTGAAAACCAGCGACCAATGCCGGGAAGGGATGCGGTCCAAGTGCACTGCCAAGTAAGTAATGTGCATCGGGATCGGCGACCCAGGCGCGCATGGCTTCGTTAATGGCATCTTTCAAGGTGCGTTGCCCATGCTCAACCACTTCTACGCGCGCACCAAGCAACTCCATGCGTTGCAGGTTTGGACGTTGACGCGCCGCATCGACAGCCCCCATATAGATCACGCACTCCAGACCGAGCAAGGCGCAGACGGTGGCGGTGGCCACGCCATGTTGACCCGCACCAGTCTCCGCCAAGATACGCTTCTTGCCCATACGCTTGGCCAACAGGGCTTGACCCAAGGCGTTGTTCAGTTTGTGCGCACCCGTGTGCAGCAAGTCCTCACGCTTCAGCCAGACCTCAACACCGATCTCTTCCGACAGACGCTGCGCGAAAGTAAGTGGCGTGCTGCGACCGGCATAGTTCTTCAAGTAACCATCTAGTTCGTTGCGGAAACCCGGATCCGCCATGGCGCTTCGCCAAGCTTGCTCCAACTCCAATAACGACGCCATCAAGGTTTCCGGTGCGAAGCAGCCACCGAACTCACCGAAGTAAGGGCCGACGGAAGTGATCGCTTGTGCAGTCGTCGCTTTTGACATTTGTTGTTTCGCGTTGTGGATGAACTGATGGACACGCGCTTGGTCCTTTTGCCGCGGTGTGGCTTCGAGTCGTGAGGACGCATCCACTCCCAAGGGATGGACTGCATCGATCGCAGCAGCAACATTTCCTTCATCAAGACCACCCGCTAACAAGCATGGCACTTGCTGCGCCAGCTTTGCCGCCAGGTTGAAATCAACTGTGACACCACTGCCACCAGCGGTGTGTGCCGAGTCGAGTACGAAAGCCAACACCATCGGCTGCCATTCTTTGATAACCGCTTGCGCTTCTTCGGACACAGGCAGGCGCCGCAGCAGCGGTAAGGCAAAATCGCTCCAACCACTGGCGCTGTGATTGCCGCATAGTTGCACTGCGGTGGCCCCGCACTGACTTGCAGCTTGTGCCACGCGCTGCGGGTCGGAGTCGGTCGTGACCAGGACCTTCCAGACATGATCCGGCGCCGACTCGAAGATGCTTCGTGCGAGCTCCGGCGTTGCGCAACGAGGAGAAGCCTCCACGGTTACCACTCCGATCGCATCGGCACCATGCTCGACTGCATGAAGCGCATCTTCAACTCGTGTGAGCCCGCAGACCTTGACTGAAGGGATTCCTTTAGCCACGGCTCTCCTCCTGCAAGCGCGAAGTCCAACGCGCCAAGCGATCGGCGTCGCGCATCAAGGCGGTGCCGATCAGTGCAGCATTGGCGCCGGCATCTTGCACAGCAGTCAAGTGCTCATACTCATGGATGCCACTTTCGGCCACGCGCACAAACTGCTCGGGCACTTGCGGCAGCAAGCGCAAGGTGGTGTTCAAGTCGATCTCGAAACTACGCAGATCACGCGCATTCACGCCGATGCAATCCGGCACCGAAGCGATGCCCCGTTCCAGTTCTTCATCATCGTGCACCTCACACAAGACCGCCAAACCCAACTCTTGGGCGAGGGAGCAGAGATCGTTGAGTGCGGAACCCTCAAGACAAACGGCCAGCAACAGGATGGCGTCGGCGCCGGCGGCAGCGGACTCACGCACCATCCATTCGTCCAACAGGAAGTCTTTGCGCAAGCGTGGCAATCCAGCTACTGCAGCGCGTTGCAGATCCTCTAGCTTGCCCTGGAAATGGTCCTCTTCAGTGAGAACAGACAAAGCCGCAGCTCCACCCTCGGCATAAGCGGTACAACGCCGTTCGACATCATGCTCCAAGGCTGTGGCATCACAGGCGGCGAGTTGTCCTGCCGACGGCGCCGCGCGTTTGTGTTCCGCAATGATTGCAAGATGCGGTTGGCTCAAGGCCGCGCGGAACTTGTCACCATCACCACGATTCGCCTCAGGCAAATCGAGCAATCGCTCCAAGTTTCCTGCAGCCCGGCGCGCAGCTGCGCGTTCACTGACCGCAGTCAAGATCGGTCCCAAACGAGTCTCGGACAACTTCATGCTCCTGCTCCTGCCAATTTTTGACTGACTTCGACCAACTGTTTCAGCTTGGCTTTTGCGGCTCCACCATCGATGGCTTCGGTAGCGCGCGCAGCAGCACCATCAAGGGTGGTCTCTACTTCGGCCAGCAACAGAGTTGCTGCGCTATTCAGGATCACGGCATTGCGAATCGCACCACTCTTGCCATTCAGCAACTCCTCAAGCAACTTTAGATTCACTTGAGCATCACCGCCTTGCAGTTGCTCTGCATTGGCAAGCGGGAAACCAAGCGTGCTGCCATCTAAGGCCGGCACTGCATCACTTGCGAACGGCGCATCGCCAACCACGCGCACTTCATTCTCACCCGCCAAGGTGAGTTCATCGGCGCCATCGGCACCATGCACAACGTATCCACGGGTGCAACCAAGCTCCTTAAGGATCGAGGCATAATCATCCAAGCGATCTTGAACACCGACGCCAAGCAATTGGCGCTTAACCTTGCCGGGATGACAAAGTGGGCCAAGGAAGTTGAACAAGCTGCGGCGCTTCATCCGCGCCCGCACCGGCGCGACATGACGCATCGCCGGGTGATAATTCGGTGCGAACAAGAACACGATGTCGCAACGGTGCAGGACTTCTTCTGCAGCGCCAGGGCTGAGTTGCAACTGCACACCAGCCGCCTCGAACAGGTCTGCACTGCCGCAAGAAGAAGAGACACTACGGTTGCCATGCTTCACGACTTGAGCACCAGCTGCCGCCGCCACCAAAGCCGACGCCGTACTGATATTGAAGGAGCCAAGACCGTCGCCGCCGGTGCCGCAAGTATCGACTGCGAAATCAGAAGCATCCGGGAAGGGCATCATGGCTGCACGCATGGCTTCGGCGCCACCCAAGATCTCGCTTGCGCTTTCACCACGGTCGGCCATCAGGTTCAACAACAAGGCAAGTCGATCCTCATCGAAACCTGGTTGCAGGACTTCCCCGATCGCAGCCGCGGTCATTTCGCGCGACAGGATGCCATTCGCTTGCACGACCTCTAGTGCACCAAGTAAGGACATCAGCTGGTGCAGCCCTCGCCAGCTTCTTGCAGGAATTTCTGCAGCATACGATCCCCTTGTGGAGTCAGGATCGACTCGGGATGAAACTGCATACCGAACCATGGGCGCTTTTCATGTTGCACGCCCATCACCAATCCTTCTTCGGTCCATGCAGTCAGTTTCAGCTGCGCTGGCAACTGGCCACGCACCGCACGCAAGGAGTGATAACGCCCGGCCGGAAATGGATTTGGCAATCCCTTGTAGAGATCGCAGCCATCCTTGTAATGCACCATCGACGCCTTGCCGTGAGTTGGAACCGGATCCACTTCCAGGTCGCCGCCGAAATGTTCCACCATGGCTTGATGGCCAAGGCAAACGCCGAGCAACGGCATGGTGTCGGGCAAGGACTTCAGCAACTCAAGACAGATGCCAGCACCTTCTGGCCGCCCAGGTCCTGGACTTAGGACGATGCCATTCGCTTGCTTGGCAAGAACCTCCGCCACACTGATGGCGTCGTTGCGCACCACTTCCACCTGCGCACCCGATGTCGCCAACGACTGGTACAGGTTGTAAGTGAAGGAGTCGTAGTTATCGATGAGCAAGATCATGATTGGCTCGTCTTATCTGCTTTGGAGAATGCCGACGTTTGTGCGGCGCTGATGGCTTGGAACAAAGCTTCGGCTTTCTCCAGGGTCTCGTCGAACTCGCGTTCGGGTTTGGAATCGAACACGATGCCAGCGCCGGCTTGCACTGAAACGGTCTTGCCGCGCACGACCAAAGTGCGGATCGTGATGGCCATGTCCAAGTTGCCGGCTACATCTAGGTAGCCGAAAGCGCCGGCATATGGCCCGCGCGCTTGCTGTTCGATTTCGGACAACAACTCCATGGCGCGAATCTTTGGTGCGCCACTAACCGTGCCTGCTGGGAAGCTGGCTTCCAGTGCCTCGACCGGTGTCTTGCCGGCAGCCAAATCGCACTCGACTCGACTGACCATATGTTGCACCTTGGCGAACTTCTCCAAGGCCATGAACTCCTTGACCGCCACGCTCTCGAAGCGTGCGATCCGACCAAGATCATTGCGCGCCAGGTCGACCAGCATCACATGCTCAGCACGCTCCTTTGGGTCATCCAGAAGTTCCGCACCCAAGCGTTCATCCTCTTCGGGATCACGGCCGCGTTTGCGCGTGCCGGCGATCGGTCGGTTCTCGACACGACCGTCGCGGACCGCCACCAAACGTTCCGGAGAACTTCCGATCAAGGTGAGATTCTCACTCTCGAAGAAGAACATATGCGGAGCCGGATTAGTCAGGCGCAAGGCTCGGTAGAGCGCGAAGGGGTCACCTTCGAAGCCTTGTTCGAACCGTTGCGACAACACGGCCTGAAAGATCTCACCGCTGCCGATGGCCTCTTGCAGTTTCACCACACCGGCTTCGAAATCCTCGCGCGAGATCTGCGCGGTCGGCCCATCCCCCAACAAGCGGAAAGAGCTCACCGCTGGCGAGAAGTCTTCGATCTCATCCACCAAACGATCCAACAACTTCATGGCTTCGGCGGCACCGGCTGCGCCATCGTGACAAGCACTCATCAACACCAAGCGTTGCGCGGCGTGATCGAAGGCAAGCACCGTGTCGTAACGCTGAAACTCGGCATCGGGTTCGGCCGAAGAGGGTTCGCCAACGCGCGGGACTCGCGATTCCAGTCGAGTGGCCCATTCATAAGTGAAGTAACCGATCCAACCACCAGCGAAAGGTGGCAGGCCAGTTGGCGCGACGGGCAAGCGTGCGCGATCGGCAAGGACCTGCAGCGATTGGTGGATGTCGCCTTCCAGAACCTCGATGCCGTTTGCAGTGGAGACTTCCGCGCCATTGCCAGTAGCCTTGAAAGAAGCTTGCGGATCCAACGCAAGGAAGGAATAGCGCGCCACGCGGTCGGGACCTTCGGCTGACTCGAGCAAACAAGGCCGGTGACCATGCTCGCGCAGAATCAGGAATAACTGCACCGGCGTGAACAGGTCGGAGGGCCGCTCTAACCACGCGAGGTGGTAGCGGTCGGCGTCTTCAGGTGTGGATCGGTAGAGGACGGATGTCATGGGTAGAAACGAAAAAACGGGTCTTCCAGTAGAAGACCCGTTGAGGTGAGGTTCGATGACGGAGCAAACAATTCAAGGATTAACATAGAACTGCGGCTCCCAGGAAGCTCCCGGGTCCGTGTTGCTTACGCCAACGCCAAGTTTGGTTCGTCATGCGGGAAGTGTAACGCGACTTTTCTGATGGGAAAGCCAAAATCATTTTTCGGATGGAATTCCTTCGGCCTTAAGCGAACTGTTCAAGCTTGCGACCGAGGTCTCCACCGCGAATCTTATCCAAGGCAGCGCGTTGAATCTGACGCACACGCTCCAAGGAAATCCCAAGGCTGTTGCCGACTTCAGAGAGAGTCTTGGTACCCACACCGCCCAGTCCAAAGCGCATGCGCACCACCTCTTGCTCACGTTCGCTGAGGCGACCGACGGCATTCTCAAGGTAGCTGGTCATGGCCGAGTTCTCACCCAACTCTGGACTCTCGGATTCGTCGCGGCCAGGAATGATGTCGACCATCTCGCTGCCTTCGTTCTGATCCACCACCTTGTTCAGCGACAAAGTAAAACGATTGCGGCCCATGGCGGACAGCACCAACTTGCGGTCTACTCCCGCCTTGTCGGCGATGGCGTCGACGTTGTAGACACCGCCATCTACATCTCCGACCACGCGCGAAATCTTCTTCATGGCCTTTTGAATGTAGGCCGGCACACGCACAGTGCGGCTTTGGTTGTAGATCGCGTTCAGGAAGGCCTGGTTGATCCAGTAGGCGCCGTAGGTCTTGAAGCGGAAGCCGCGACGGAAATCGAAGCCCTCCACGGCACGGAACAGCGATTCGTTGGCCTCTTGGACCAGATCCTCGTTCGGGATCGAGACGTGGCGGTATTTCTCGAGGAGATGAAAGACCACGTGCATGTGGCGTTCGACCATCTCGTTGCGGGCGGCCACCAACTCATAGGTGCGATCGCGCAGTTCTTCGCGGGTGCGCAAGCCACAGGTAGTGGGCGAACAACCGAAGCAGTTGGTCTGATTACCTGGGCTGCAGTTCAGACATTTGGTGTCGTTGATGTCCGGATAGCGTTCCACCTCTTCTTGGCTGAAACCGGCGCGCTTGCGGGCATCTTGAAGACGCATCCACAGCAACTCGATGCCCATCGAGAACTTCAGTTCAGCCGCACGGTCCATGGTTGGAACGCGGGCGACTTCATTACGAAACGAGCTGAAACGGCCTTTTACAGGGGTTTGAGGCTCAACGCGCTCAAAATCAAATAACACGTTAGTGCCTGCCGCGCTGAGCTGTTCAATCAGCGCGGGTGCCGAAGAATCGAAGCTGTCCTCTTGGAGTAGCTCGATGAGATCGTCGAACTGGATTTCGGGTGCCATCGTCCTTTGTGTACGGATTAATCTAACATCTGTGACAGAAAAATACCGCACCAAATTGGTGCGCTTTTCCTACTCCCACCTCAACGGATGAAATCTTTCAGAAATCCTCTAAAACGGTCGAAATACAAGGACAAGAGATAAAAAGATTCTATACTCTTGATTGCCGGTCACCACTGACCCCACATCGGATACGTCCATGGCTAAATTCCACAGCAACCTACTGATCGCGGGTCTCGCACTCGTCTCCTTCGCAGCTGTCGCAAGCACCACTCAAGAGCCGGCCGAACAGGAGCCAGTCAAGAAAGAGTCGGTCGCGCTGAAGAACATGAAAGCTTCGAAGTCCGTTTACGTCGGCGCCAAGAAGTGCAAGTCCTGCCACAACAAGGAAGACCGCGGCGGAATCTACGACAAGTGGACCGAGATGAAGCACTCGCATGCTCTTGAGACCTTAAAGGGTGATGAGTCCATCGCCATCGGCAAGGAGCTGGGCATCGAGAAGCCATGGGAAGCCGCCGAATGCTTGAAGTGCCATGAGACCGCTTTCAGCGAGCCCAAAGAGCGCAAGCATAAGAAGTTCAAGACCGACCTCGGTGTGCAGTGCGAAAGCTGCCACGGTCCAGGTAGTGGTCACGTGAAAGCGCGCCTCGTCGCCGCCAAGGCAGAAAAGGTGGAGCCAGGCACTTTGCGCGAAATCGAAAAGGGTGAGATTTTCCTCCCCGATGAGATGTTGTGCCGCAGCTGTCACAACGAAGAATCCCCTTCCTTCGAGAAGTTCGAATTTGGCGAGCGCCTCGAAAAGATTCGTCACCTCCATCCGAAACGTGAGAAGCCACGCGTGGTGCCTCCGAAGAAAAAGAAGGTGAAAGAGGAAGTGAAGCAGTAGTAGCCCTTCAACCCTCCTGGCCCGTTTTGGGCACTTCCGGGCAGGCCCCGAGGGAATAGGTGCGGACTCAAGTCCTACCGAAGCAATGAAAACAAGTCTCGCTTGTCTGATTTTCCTTGCGCCCCTCGTGGCCGGATGTGGTGAAGACCACGCCGAAATCGATGGTGGAGCTGTATTCCCGAAACGCCATACCGTCGGGATGCCCGTGATGCCTGCCGACGCCATCTTGGCCGACGCCCCTGACTTCAAGAATCCGGATACGGAGGACTGCAGTGATTGTCATGATCCAGATTTCATGGAGATTGACACCGAGGTGCGCATCGTCGAAGGCGACCACGAAGGCATGACGCCGTTCAAGCACGCCGTCGATCGCATCTGGTGTTTCGATTGTCATGATCCTGAGGACCGCGACATGCTGCGCTTGTCCAACGGTGATTTGATTGACTATGTAGAGACACCGCGCTTGTGCGCTCAGTGTCATGGCGCCACCCACCGTGAGTGGATCGCGGGCGTGCATGGCAAACGCACCGGCAAGTGGGATGGAGAGAAGACCTACATGGTCTGCTCCAGCTGCCACGATCCGCACGCGCCACTGTTTGATCCCCTCGTACCTGAACCGGCGCCTCAGCGTCCGGAGGTGACCCGATGACCAAGTCTGTATCCCGTAGAGACTTCTTGTGCTCGCTGGGTGGCTGTGCCGCCGCCGCGACCGCAGTTGGATGTGACAACATCACCCACTCCAAGTTCTTCCGCAGCCGCTTCAAGGAGCTAGGCGAAGAGGAACTCGAACGCATCCTCAAGGAGCTGAGCACCGAAAATCAGGAACGGTTCAGCAACGCCGAGGCTCAAGTCTCTGCAACCGGTGCGCAACCAGGTGTCGAGTTCGGTTACGCGCTCGACCTATCACGCTGCACCGGATGCCGTCGCTGTGTTCATGCTTGCGTGGATGAGAATAACCAAGGCCGCGAAGAAGAGATCCACTGGATCCGCGTCCTGGAAATGGAAGAGAAGCACGGCATCGACTTCCATCACGCCGACCCTTACTACAGTCCGGAAACCGTGCCGGAAGATGGCAAGTTCTACCTACCAGTAGCTTGTCAACAATGCCGCAACGCTCCTTGCGTGAAGAGTTGCCCAGTGGGCGCCACCTGGCAAGAGGACGACGGCATCGTGGTGGTCGATTACGACTGGTGCATCGGCTGTCGCTGCTGCATGGCTGCTTGTCCTTATGGCGCACGTCGCTTCAACTGGGCCGAGCCTGAGATTCCTGCTGAGGATCTCAATCCGAATATGCACTACTTGGGCAACCGCCCGCGTCCGAAGGGCGTCGTCGAGAAGTGCACCTTCTGCATTCAGAAAACCCGCAAGGGTGAATACCCGGCATGCGTGGAAATCTGCCCTGTAGGTTCCCGCAAGTTCGGCAACATGCTCGATCCGGATAGCGAGATTCGCTACGTGCTCGAAAACAAGAAGGTCTTCGTTCTGAAGGCTGAGCTGAACACCCGTCCTCGTTTCTACTACTTCTACGGTTAAGGAAACAGAGAAATGAAAACACTCAACTTCTTTGGACAGTGGGTCGCGGGCAGTATCCGCATCGTGCTCACCGGCAACAAGCTGTACTACGCGTGGGTCGCCTTCTTGATGGCATGCACGGCGATCGGCCTCTGGGCTTACACCAATCAGCTAAGCGAAGGCTTGATCACCACGAGCTTGCGCGACCAAGTGTCGTGGGGCTTCTACATCGGTAACTTCACCTTCCTAGTAGGTGTTGCTGCGGCTGCCGTGACCCTGGTGGTTCCGGCCTACCTCTACAACTGGAAACCAATCAAAGAGATCGTGGTCTATGGTGAGTTGTTGGCAGTAGCCGCGATCACCATGTGTGCCTTGTTCGTGATGGTCGACATTGGCCACCCCGAACGATTCTGGCACTTGATTCCAGGCCCAGGCATCTTGAACGTGCCTAGTTCCATGCTCGCATGGGATGTGATCGCGCTGAATGGTTACTTGGTGTTGAACTTTGTCATCACCACCTATCTGCTGTTCCGCTTGTTCCAACGCAAGGAGCCGAATAAGCGCATCTTCATGCCACTGGTTTGGTTGTCCATTCCGGCAGCAATCGCCATCCACACGGTCACGGCATTCCTGTACGCCGGCCTAATCTCGCGTCCTTATTGGAACTCTGCGATCCTGGCTCCACGCTTCATCGTTTCGGCGTTCTGTTCCGGACCTGCCGTGATGTTGGTACTGATGCAAATCCTGCAACGCTTCAGCAAGTTCAAGATCCGCAAGGAGGCCATGTGGAAGATCTCCGAATTGATGGCCTACTTCATGGGTTTCAACCTGTTCCTGTTGGGAGCGGAAGTCTTCAAGGAGTACTACTCGGATACTCATCACGTCACGCACATGCATTACATGTTCACGGGCGTAGAAGGTCACGACACCTTAGTCCCATGGATGTGGTTCGCTGTCGGTTGCTCTTTTGCTGCGTTCTTCCTGTTTTTGCGCCGCAAGTCGAGACAGAACATCGTGCTGATGAACATCGGTTGTTTGCTCATCTTCATGGGCGTCTACATCGAGAAGAGCATGGGCATGGTTATCCCTGGCATGACTCCAGACACTCTCGGTGAGATCTACGAATACGTTCCTTCGATCAATGAACTTCTGGTTGCACTTGGAATCGTCGGTTTCGGCGGACTCATGTTCACCTTCATGGTGAAGATCGCTACACCAATCCTTGATGGCGAGTTCTACTACAAGGAAAGGGAAGCCAAAAAGAAGGACTGAGCTGGCGACCTAGTCGCTAGGCCAAAAATGAGCCCGGGCTTCAAGGAAGCTCGGGCTTGTTTTATTACCCCTGACGATCGCGCAACTGCTGAAGCACACGCGCAAGTAGCTGCCATGCTTCGATCGGAGGCAGGTTGTCGAGATCGGTATCCAACAACTCCCCCAGCAAGGTGTCGCTGGAGTCTTCGCTCAACATATCGAATAGGCCCGGTTGATGAACCACTGCTTGCGGTTCTTCGGCAGGCGCACGCTCACTCTGCCCCTGCAGGATTCGACGCGATAGACCTTCCTCATCGCGCTCCAGTTTTTCCAGAATTACCTGCGCACGGCTGAGCACACTCTGCGGCAAGCCCGCCAACTGGCCGACGTGAATGCCGTAGCTGCGATCCGTGCCACCCTCTTCGATGCGGTGCAGGAAGACGATCTCTTCCCCCCATTCACGCACAGCAACATTCAAGTTGGTCGCGGCGGTCAGTTGATTGGCCAAGTCGGTGAGTTGGTGATAATGCGTGGCGAAGAGGCAACGTGCTTGCGCGCGGTCATGCACGAATTCACAGACCGCCCAGGCGATTGCCAAACCATCGAAGGTGCTGGTACCCCGCCCTACTTCATCAAGCAGCAGTAGCGAACGCGGCGTTGCATGGCGCAAGATGTTGGCGGTCTCGACCATCTCCACCATGAAAGTGGATTGACCACGACTGATGTCGTCGCCGCCGCCAAGACGCGTGAAGATGCGATCCACCAAGGTGAGGCGCGCACTTTCTGCCGGCACGAAACTGCCCATTTGCGCAAGCAAGACCACCATCGCGGTCTGACGCAAATAGGTGGATTTACCACTCATGTTGGGGCCGGTCAAAATCGCCAAGCGTGAAGACTCTGCGCCTTCTTCGGCCGCTGGGTCGACACCCAACAAAGTATCGTTCGGCACGAATGGGTCATCCGAGAGCGCGGCCTCCACCACCGGGTGACGACCTTCACGGATATCCAATACGCCACATTGATCGTCTGGTGCTTCGACGAACTCCGGCCGCACGTACCTGCGTTCACTGGCCACCGACGCCAAGCCTTGCAGCACATCCAACTCAGCGATGGCGCGTGCAGTCTTGATGATGCGCAACGCATCGGCCATGACCGCGTTGCGTAATTCCTCGAACAATAGATACTCGAGTTCTTTGACCTTGTCTTCAGCGCTGAGGACCTTGCCTTCGTATTCCTTCAGCTCTGGCGTGATGAATCGTTCGGCATTCTTCAGGGTTTGCTTGCGGATGTAATCATCCGGCGCCTTATCCGAATGCAAGCGCGTGATCTCGATGTAGTAACCGAACACACGGTTGAAGCCAAGCTTGACCGGGAAGCCGACACGTTCTGACTCACGCTCTTGCAAAGCGATCAGATAATCCTTGCCGCCCTTGGCGAGTGCACGCAGTTCATCCACTTCCGTGTGGAATCCATCTTGGATCAAGCCACCATCCTTAAGCGAGAGTGGCAGTTCCTCGAGTAGCGTGCCACGAATACGTTCTGCGACATCCGCACATGTATCGAGGGAATCCAGAATCTCCGAGAGGGCGTCGGAATCGCAAGCTTCAATCTGCCCACGCAAACTCGGCACACGTTCCAAGGCTCGCGCAAGGCCGGAAAGATCACGTGCGCCAGCCCGACCGGAAATCAGTTTGGCAGCCAAGCGTTCCAAGTCACCTAGGCCATCTAATGCGGTGGCGATCTCACGACGCTGATTCGCCTTACCAAGTAACTCACCGACCGCATCATGGCGACTACGGATATCGCGCGCATTGACCAAGGGCTCCAACACCCAATCGCGCAACAAACGGGCGCCCATCGGCGTGCCGGTGCGATCAAGGATCGCGAGCAAGGTGCCTTCACGACCGCCATCATGCTGATTGCGCACGATCTCGAGCGTGCGCCGAGTGGCGCGGTCCAAAGCAAGATGACGTGTGGCCTGATGCAGGTGCAACTCACGCAACTGCTGCAAGGAGGACTTCTGCGTATCGCGCAAGAAGTCCAACAGCGCGCCGCAAGAAGCAATGACTGGCGGGATCTCCTCGATGCCGAAAGCCTCCAACGTAGACACCTTCAGTTGCGCGCATAGGTCACGTCGGCCGTTACGTTCATCGAAGGTCCACGGCATACGCACACTCTGCGGAATGCCTTCCTGGGCGATCAAATCCTTGAGATGGCTAGCTGCAACGAATGCATGCTCCTCGTTCTCAGGGATGTCCGCCAACAGGATCTCGGCCGGCTGGATGCGACCGAGTTCTTCGGCGCAACCGTTCACGTCGGTCAGGCAGCAGCGAAATGCACCGGTTGTCAGGTCGGCCCATGACAGGCCGACTGGCCATTGACCGAGTGGTGTTTTTTCCGCGGCCTTACCGCGCGGCACTTCGACATGGATTGCCAATACGAACAGCGGTTCACTGCCAACCAGGCTTTCCTCTTCCAACAAAGTGCCGGGTGAAACCACCCGCACCACGCCGCGCTCCACGATGCCCTTGACCTCTCTTGGGTCTTGCAGTTGTTCGCAAATCGCAACGGTATGACCAGCGCGAACCAAGCGCGCCAAATAACCCTCTAACGACCGCACCGGGATGCCGGCCATCGGAACCTTGCGCTCCTTATCGCGCGCAGTCAGCGTTAGCCCGAGCTCCTTGGAGGCGATCTTGGCGTCGTCGTAAAACAACTCATAGAAGTCCCCCATGCGGAAAAACAGCAACGCATTGGGGTGCTGATCCTTGGCTGCATGGAACTGACGCATCATTGGCGTTGGTTCCTTGCTGGATTTAGGGGATTGCGTGGAGCTCACGGGTTCGGGATTTTAACTGCCGCGGCGGCTCCCCGGCCGTATTCGGAGGGAGCGGCCAACGCCCCCTGGCCCTGATACGATGACCGCCAGCCATTTTTGGCCCCCAAGACCTGCATGTTTAGCCTCGAGAAAGCCCTATCCATAACCCTTCTTGGGTTAGGCGTGTCGTGCTCCTCGTCGATCTTCACCGACTATCCAGAAGATGCTTGGTTTGGGCTCGATGCCTTCGAGCATGGTCAGTTCGTCAACGCCGCACAGGAATTCCAGGAGCTCAGCGGCACGCTGGGGTCCAACGAATTCCTGGCCTACGCCGAATCGGGCATGGCCTACCACGTTGGAGGAAATCTTGAGGCCGCCACCAATGAATGGCTGAAGGCCGTCAAGGTGCTCGATGATTATGGCGATCGCCCCACCATCAGCGGTCGCGGACTCAGTGAGGGTGCCTTGTCCATGTTGATCAATGACAAGGCCACTCCATACGATGGTGAAGGCTTTGAAGCCGTGTTGCTGCATGGATTCTTGGCCTGGGATTTCCTGCGCCTGAATAAGCTCGACGATGCCCTGGTCGAGGTCAAGCGTGGTTATGAATTCGAACTCTTCGAGGAAGAGCGCTTCGGCACCACCTACGGCATGAACCGATTCGCGCGCTTCATCGCCGCACTCGCGCAAGATATCGATGGCCAATACAACGATGCGCGCATCGACCTCGAGAGCCTCGCCAAGGAGATGCCGAATCATCCGGCAGTGCAATATTCGCTTGCGCGCCTGGATCGCTTGGAATCCAGGGAGCGTTCCAAAGAGCGCAAGGTCGCCGAGATTGTCGTGGTCTTCGAACGTGGCCGCATGCCACAAAAGATCGCGCATGAGCTGCGTTATTCGACCAACCGATCGGTTGGTAAGTTCTCGGTACCAGGCTTTGGAATGCCTGCATACGCCGCTGCTTCCGTATCGGTGAATGTCGGTGAAAAGGGCCTTGGATCCACGACCCTCATCGAGAACATCCTTGCCGTCGGCAAGACCAACCTTGATGACCGCATCGGCTGGGCGACCGCGAAAGCTGTGGCGCGCTCGGTCGCGAAGACGGTCATCGTCGACGAGGTTTCCGAAGCCGCCGAGGAAAAGCATGGCAAATGGGCCGGCATCCTGGTGGGCATCACCGGCACCTTGTTGAACGAATACACCGAGCGCGCCGATTTACGCTCGTGGTTGACCTTACCCACTGAAATCCAAGTGTTGCGCGCGGCCGTCACCCCCGGCGAGCATCGCGTAATTCTCACTAGCGGCAGCGCCGGACAACAACTTGACCTGGGAATTCACTCATTCCAGGCCGGTAAGCCCGTACTGATTGGCGTGCGCGCGGTCGGCGGGCGTTTGTACGCTGAACCGAATGCACATGGCGCAACCCGCCCTTGACCCGATGAAAGCACTACTCAAACTGATTCCCCTACTCGCTCTGACTGGCCTCGCGGCCTGTAGCGCCAAC
The DNA here is from genome assembly GCA_024229395.1 of Planctomycetota bacterium. Taxonomy (GTDB): domain Bacteria; phylum Planctomycetota; class UBA1135; order UBA1135; family UBA1135. The sequence continues at coordinate 109,432 of JAAESM010000074.1, forward strand.
GGCGTAGAAAACGGCGATCTAAGCGGCGCCACTCGCCCTGTTGGCGAAGGCGACGTCGAAGACATTATTGAATTTGGCGATGAACGCATTTCCTTCAGCCGCTCTGATGTCGCCGTCTACCAAGTTGACCTGATCAACCTTGAAGATGAAAACGTCAGCGTTCAATACCGCGCACTCTGGTACGACGCCGACGGCATCGAAGTACGAACCGTCACGGGAGCTTGGTCCAAGGTCTACATCTATGCCGGCTCGCATAAGTCGGTGAAGTCAGTAGCACCCAACATGGAAGCTGTCCGTTGCGAGATGGAAGTCAGTCTCTACGACCCAATGACCCGCTAAATCAAGATGAACAAAATCTCACTCCTTTGTTTTAGCTTGCTCGCAGCATTGCCTGCTTGCTCTGGTCCGGACATTCATCGGCCGGACATGATCAGCGTCAATGGTCAAGACTTCGATTACGGCGAGGGCGTGATTGAAGACGTCATCGTCGAAGTCCAGAACAACATCCATAACGTGGATCTTGAACTGGACAATGTCACCGGGCGCCTATCCGATGGTCGCCTTGCCGTGCAGTTTCAGATGTACAACGACGACGACGTACCCGTTCGCTTGAACCTCAATTGGGAATGGCGCGACGCAGGCGGCATCGTACTGCGTCGTGCGCAATACGAACTGCCGGAACATCATCTGGTCTTGCGCCCCGGCGAGACTCGAGTCATGCCGTTCACTTCTCCTACCGAAAAAGCGATCCAGTGCGTGATTCGCATCAACCACACTGCCCCTCCTAAATAGTCATGATCATCCGTACCTTAATTTTCGCCGGCCTTATTGCTGTGACTGGAGGTTGCTCCAACAAGGTCACCTTGGAAGACCCTGAGGGCATCGAAGTCCTCAGCACCAACTTCAGCCCCACCGAGCTGCAGGCCATCGCGCAGACGATGACCGAGTCCTTCACCGCGTCCAACGCATGGGGAACTGATAAGCCACGCATCGTCTTTGGTGGTGTCGCTAACCGCACCAACCAACATATCGATACCGTCAACATCACGGATACCATCCGCACTGCGCTGATCCAGTCGCAGAAGTTCACGGTGCTTGCTGGTGAGCAAGGTCTATCGGAGATCCAAGGTGAATTGGATTACCAAGGTGCCGGTTCGGTTGACTTGGCTTCAGCAGTGGAGCTCGGTCGCCAGCTTGGTGCCGAGTACGTGTTCTACGGTCGCTTCACCACCATCATGTCGGCCGGTGGCGATGTCGAATCAATCTACTACAAGTTCACTTTCAACGCGGTCAACACCCAGACCCGCCAGATTGTTTGGGCCGACGAGCACCAGATGCGCAAGCGTCAAGAGAAGACCTTGTTTGGCTGGTAGGGAGTCGCCTTGACCAGGAAAGATATACCTAAACGAAATAAGCCGCCTCTGCCGCGGGAACTCAGTCCGCGGCAGATGTTTTCCACTCGTCACCTTCCTGGTGGCAGCCCAACCTTCGACAAGATATTTCCATGCGCATTGGGCTTCGCGCTCGGGCTGTTCCTCGCCGAAGGCAATCCTGAGCAACTGAAGTTCCGCTTTGGCGGCATCAGCCACCCGCTCTTCACCGGAGCGATTTATTGAATCTGTATCGGTTTGCTGGTGTCGCCACTGGCGCTTTGGATCACCAAAGGCAGCAAGACTAATAAGGGAATCCTGCCTGTTACTTTCCTTCTCGGTTTGTTTGCTGGCTATGCAATTGGGGCTTGACCCATGAAAGAACCCAAACCTATCCGAAGGCCTGACCGCAAGACCGAAGAGCGTATCAATCCGCGTACCCCAGTCGACAATACGCCAAGGCGGTCGATGTCCACCCGCAACCTTCCTGGCGGCAGTCCCGTATTCGACAAGATCTTCCCCTGTGCCATGGGTGGCGCGATTGGGTGCTCCATCACATTATTCCTAGTACTTGGCCATCCTGAAAAAGTCCATTACGGAACCGGTGGCATCGACCACCCTCTCTTTAACGGTGCCATCTATGGCTTCTCAGTCGGAATGTTGTTGTCGCCAATCGCCCTTTGGTTGAAGCGCAAGCACAAGACCGGCCGAGGAGTATTCCCTGTCGCGATATTGCTCGGTGTGGCCCTTGGATTGGCCATCGGGATGCTCTGATTTAGTCGGCTGAAAGGCCCGCCGCACGGCTACAATCTGCCCTCTACGCCGTGGAAGACCCCGGCTCGTGTGGGCGTAGCCTACAACTGCAAAAAGCAATCAAGATGAACCCGCTTTACGACATCAAGTTCACCGAAGCTCATCTCGCATGGCGCGAGAAAGCCCACGAAATCGCCGTCAAATACCTGCTGCCACAAGCTTTGCAGCATGACAAGGATTCGACCTTCAATGAAGAGGCTTTCCAGGCCGCCGCTGATGCTGGCATGCTTGGCACCTGGATTCCCAAGGAATACGGTGGCTCCGGCGATGGAATCATGGCTTTGGCCCTGATGGTTGAGGAGTTCTCCAAGGCTGATCCTGCATTCGGCGTGGCATTCGCCGTAAACGCACTTGGTTCGCTGCCCATCATCGTTGGCGGCACCCACGAGCAGAAAGCCAAGTACCTCCCCTTGGTTGCCCAAGGTAAGGCCGCATGCGCTTTCGCCCTGTCCGAGAAGTTCGCTGGCTCCGATGCTGGTGGCCTGTCGGTGAACGCCACCAAAGATGGCGATACCTGGAGCATCAACGGCGAAAAGAAGTGGACCACCAACGGTTCCCGCGCCAACATCATCACCTGCTTTGCAGTGACCGATCCAGAGTCACGCTCGCGACGGATCTCGGCATTCATCGTCGAGGACACCGACCCAGGTTTCTCGATCAAGAAGGTCGAAGACAAGATGGGCATTCGTTCGGTACCAGTCTGTGAGACCGTGTTCGATAACGTCCAAGTCGGCGACGACCGCCTCATCGGTGGCAAGCCTGGCTTTGGCTTCAAACACAGCATGATGACCTTGGACTTGGCACGCCCCGGTGTTGCCGCCCAAGCCGTCGGCACTGCTGCTGGCGCACTCGAACTAGCCACCACCTACGCTTGCCGTCGTAAGCAGTTCGGTCAGGCCATCTCCGGTTTCCAGATGATTCAGGCCATGCTCGCCGATATGGCTCAGAAGACTGAAGCCGCTCGCTGGATCGTCTACGCCACTGCTGCTCATGCCGACGCCGGCTCGAAGGGTGTCACCAAGATCGCTGCAATGGCTAAGTGCTTCTCTAGCGATGTGGCTGTGGAAGTTGCTACCGATGCGGTGCAAATCTTTGGTGGGTATGGCTTTATGGAAGATTACCCAATCGCCAAATTCTACCGCGATGCCAAGATCCTGCAGATCTACGAAGGCACCAACCAAGTGCAGCGCATGGTGATCGCGCGAAACCTGATCAAGGAATCCAGCCGTCACGATTACCTCAACTCAGTCATCCCAGGTGAGACTCAAGAGTCTTACGGCGCTGAACCTGTGACTGCCAACAGCTAGCCTTTGCTACAGCTGTCAACGGGGTTGAGTTCATCGGAACTCAGCCCCGTTTTTCATTTGCCGCCCTTGGCTTTGGATTTGGCCTTTGCTTTCTTGTCGGCGGCCTCATCGACCACGCGATAGAGCATCCAACAGGCCACGCTACTGAGCGGAGCCCAAACTGCACCTCGCGCTTCCAGCTCCTTCGGAGTTGGACGCTTTTCCAAATCGTCGAGGATGCGCAGTCCTTCTTGCACACCAAGGTCGCCGGAGGGCAGGACATCCAATCGGCCCAAGTGGAAAATCAAAAACATCTGAGCTGTCCAAACGCCGATGCCGCGGACTGCAGTCAGCAGTTCGATGATGCGATCGTCATCGTGATGATGGATGCTGGAAAGGTGCAGACGACCGTCTTGGATGTGGCCAGCAAGGTCACGCACGGCTGCGAACTTAGCTGCCGACAAACCTGCGCCGCGCAGTGACCCCTCCGGCAAGGTCAGAAGCTCAGCGGGTTTAGGAAACCTGGAGCCGGGAGTCAGGGCACAGACGCGCCCATGGATGGTGTCGGCTGCTTTGTAGGCGAGCTGTTGAAAGACGATCGCACGTGCGAGGCTTTCATAACGAGTGCCGCGCGAGGCATCAGGCGCTGGAAAGCCTTGGAATTTCGGCAGGGTGCGCATAGCTTTGGCGAGCCGAGGATCACGCTTTCGAAGAGAACCCAGCTGAGAGGGTGTCGGAATTGCCATGATTAGTTAACCTGTCCGGAATGAGGATTCCTGTCCTGCCCCCCTTTCTGCTGCTTTGCCTGTCCACTTGCGTGGCACCGGTCGAGTATCAGCCATGGTCCGAGGACACTTTGAGCCTTGCTTCCTCGGTCGAGAAAGAAGGCGAGGATCTGACCACTGCCATGCTAGCGTTTTTTATTCCTGGCAGTGAGGAGTACCAAACCGCAAGGAATTTGGGTGGTGAGCTGCAGCAGGAGTACGCCCGCCAGGTCATGGCTTGGCGTGTTCTGGAGTCCTATCTGTCCGATGTGGATCTGGCCATCTCCCTGCGAGCGCCGAACACCACGGCCATGCGCGGGATTGGCGTCGCTTTCCATCAGTTGCACGTGCGCTTGCTGCAGACCGGCATCGCGCCGTCCTTTGGCATCACGGTCGAGCAACACGAAGAGGCCATGGCACGCATCTTGGCTGGCCAGTCGGTTGCCGAGGCCATGGAGGCCGCTCACCCGGTGGTCGCAATCATGTGCAAGAACTTGGCGCAGTCCTGCAGTGGCCTGGCCAGTGATCTGGGTGCTGGCGAAACCGTGGCGATGAATCTATTGGCACAACGCTGGGGTGATGAAGCCGCAGCTCGTGACATGCTGCTGGCGCGGCAAGTGGAGTTGCGCAACATCATCGCAATGGTTGCTGCCGGTGCCGGCGAAGCCAGTGGCGATCCGGAACAAGACCTAGCCGAGGTCGAACAACTGCTGGCTTCCACCGATGAGTGGTATGCCGATTACACCGCGCAACGTCGGGCGGTGAGCGAGATGTTCCGCGACCATATCGACTTCGCGCGCAAGAGTAGCCATGCCGTTTTGGAATGGGGCATCGGCCACCGTGAAGTAGTGAAGGCCTTGAAGCGTGGCGACGACCATGCCAACTTGCGCTTGTTCAGTGCGAGTGTCGAAGAGCTGACGCGCTAGTTCTTGTCCAAGCGCGCGGCGCCAACTCCTTCAAGCGGGCCTGTCGTCAACTCGTTGCGAATCTTCTGGCTTAGCGGCCGGCTTCGATCGTGCGACGCGTGCGCGCATCCGGATCACGACGCATCAACTCGTCCAGTTCTGCAGTGAAGAAATGATGGTGCCCCGCGACCGCACCAGCTGCGGCTCGGCGCAAGGTTGCCGACGGAGCTGCCAAGGCCTTGCGATAGCTATCCAGTAAGGAACGGTCGCGCGCTCCTGGTTCGGCTTGGTCAACCAATGGCAACCACGACGCTAATCCATTTAAAACCTGAATGCGTACCGGCGATTCATTTCCTTTCCATGAAAGTGGCAGCAACTCCTGGAAGACTTGATCGGCGTAGAGGCCTTCCAAGTCCTCGCGACCGATCTGAATCAGCAGGTCGATAGCGGCAGCACGCAGACGCCCGCCTTCTCCGGCAGTGTTGACCCAGGTTTTGGCAAGCTTCAACTTGTGATGAACGTCCAGGTCCGCGGCCAATGCGCGCAAGGCGATCTCGCGTTCGCCGGTCGGTGTGTGGAAGGAAGCGAGGCGCTCCTGCAATAGGAAATGAATAACGGCGTCGGAGTTGTAGCGACTGAGTTGCTTCCACCAGTCCAACTTGGTGGAGGAATCGTTTTCTGCTTCATAAGCGGCGCGGAAGATGGTCAGATACTCCGGCTTGGCTCCGCATCGATCGGCAAGGATGCGAATGCACTCACGACGCACATTCGGCACGGCATCGGTGCGAGCGAGATTCCACAACACACTGGTAGTGTCGTCGTCGGTGTAATCGGCCAACTCGCGGATCGCGAGCACGCGACTCCGTGCGCTCCGACCTTGGGTAGCGCGCAGAGTTGTGGCACCAGCAGATTCATGGATGTTGAGACGCGCTGGCAGATAGACATGTGGATCGAACTCGACCCAACCATCGAAGACGTCGCCCGTGGTGACCTCGAAGACGTGGTCGGATGAATCAACCCATAGGCGTTCGTTACGCCACACTCCTTTCTCGTGCCAGTGGATGTCCAGTGGCAAATGGAAGGATTCCGGCACCCCACCGGCAGTGGACTGTATTTGCGACAGCTGGATCTGCAAGGTGTTGCCACGATGGTTCCAAGCCAAGTCAAGCTCTGGATAGCCGGGGCTGTAGACCCATTGCTCAAAGAACCATGACAGGTCTTCACCGCTGGCTTGCTCGAGTGCAACCCGCAGGTCTTCACTGGTGACCGACGAATAGGCGTTCTGTTCCAGGTACAACTTCAGGCCAGCGCGGAAAGAACCCTCACCGAGCATGCCGCGCAACAAGTTCAAACGCGCAGCACCGCCAGGATAGATGGTGCCATCGAAGAATAAGTCCATTGGCAAGCGATAGTCGCGCTTCACCAGGGCACGCAGTTGTTCACCACGACAAGCGTTCATGTAACCGTCAATGGTCTGCCCCATGGCTTGCTGGAAGACGGCGTCGCCGTCACGCTCGCGCTGATAGAGCAACTTGAAGTAAGACGCGAATCCTTCGTTCAACCAAGCTTCTGGCCAAGACTCGCATGTGAGGATATCGCCGAACCATTGGTGCGCTGCCTCGTGTGCGACCAAGCCCCAACTCGGGCGGGCTTCTTGGTACTCGAACGGATGCAGTGCGTTGCGCGTGACGATTGTGTTGGTCACGTTTTCCATGCCGCCGAAAGGGAAGTCACGCACAGCGACTTGGGCGTACTTGGAGAATGGGTATTCGAAACCGGTGTATTCGCTGAAGAAGGTCAGAATCTTGGCGGTCTCGCCGAAGGATGCGCGCAACATTTCGCCATCTTTAGGTTCGCCGACGAACCACAACGTCCGACCTTGCCAACTGTCTTCGATCCTGACGAAAGGACCGGCTGCGAAGCTGAACAGATACGGTGGCATCTGTTGGTCCAACTTCCAACTGTCGACCACGGTGCGACGATTCTCATCGATTTCATGACTGAGGAATTCACCGCCGGCGACGGTAACCCAAGTGCGTGGAACACGAGCAGTCAACGTGTGTGTGGCGCGATCGCTGGGAGTGTCGTTACAAGGGAACCAGAAACGCGCGCGCGCGGCTTCGCCTTGGGTGAACACATGTGGAATGTGATTCACGCCACTTTCACTTGGCAAGACGAAATGCATGCCCGCGATGCCGGATGCCTGATAGTCGATCTCGAGACTGAGTTCCTGGCCGGCACTCAAGGTTGGCGTGATCGGCACGCGCAACAGTTGCTGGTCATATTGGAAGGGGCCAACAACAGTTTGTTCGCTTGAGCTACTCACGCTAATAATGCGCATGTCAGCGGCATCAAGCACGATCTCATCCAATGCACGCGTAGCCTTCAAGAACACGCGGGTACTGCCGGTAAAACCAACGCGGTCGGCACGGATTTCGAAATCCAGATCGTAGGAAAGCACATCAAGGCCGCGATCGACTTGATGTTCCGTGGTTGCCGCTGGCGGGTCCGTGACCGCAGGCTGACCGGGAACCTGACACGCTGCTAAGCCGAAGCCGAGCAGCGCGAGAAAAACACTATTTGGAATCCTTCGATACATCCTTGACCTTTTCTTCATCGGCGTCGAGCACGCCTTCCCACCATCCATCAAGGACACCACCTTGACCGACCTCGTGGAAGACCTGACCGCCATGGCCAGAACTCTTGCGATGAGCATCGGCGATCTCACGCAAACGCGGCATAGCCGTGGCGTGACCGATCACCATGATGGCGGAACCTGCGCCGCCATCGGCCAAACGTGAACCAAAGAGGCCTGCCTTACGACCAGCCGAAGTCAGCTCGGCGCGCAACGCGGTGACGTTCTCGTTCTTGAAGCTGCACTTCTCCACCAAGGAGCGATGGGCGCTGTTCAAGACACGGCCGGATTCGGCTAGGAAGTCTTCGCGCTTGGTGCGGCTGTAGTCCTGCAAGTGCTGAAGCAGACGACGCGCGCGACCACTCTCGCGCACATGATGCTCAGACAACGCGCGCTCACGGAAGTTCTCATCCGTAGGAACGAGCTCGTGCAGATTCTCATCATGCGGATTCTTGTACTTGGACAACCAATCCTTGCCACTCTCTTTGGTTGGAACGTGACTGCGCAAGCCACCTTCGAACTCCGCTGGCGTGACCTGACCCCAACCGCCGCGACGGGAGAGCTTGTTCTTCTTCAGAACCTTGTTCAAGTGTTCCAAGCCCATGCGCGCACCAATCGATGCATGACGAGCCATATCTGGGGCGGCCGGACCGCCACCTGCGTCGATCGAAGCAACCACCACATGTTCCGGAAGAGGCAACCACTGCATGACTGGATCAAGGCCGTGCTCAATCGCCAGCAGACAACCCTGCTGAGAAACGGAACAGGTCAGGACTTGGGTCATGGGTAGATCGCGGCCAAGGATTTCCTTGAAGCCGTAGATCAGGGCGCGGGCGATACGGATGCCGTCGACACGCTTCTTATCCAGACCGGTGGAGGCCTTAAAGGCCAGTGCTGTGGAAGTTGCCACGGCTGCGTCGGTGCCATAACCCGCACCATCTGGCATCCAATCCCATATAACAAGTGTAAAACCTTGTTTTGGCGTGTTGAGCTGGTGCGTACGCCGCAAACCAATCATTACCGCCATCATTTCCATCATCCACGGGGCGCCATCTTCTTCAAACTGCGCGGCCAATACCGCGAGACTACGTGGTGGGCCCTTTTTGGTGTAAATCGTGGAAATTTTGCCACTCCACTCCAAATTCCCGCCTTTATTATTTGACCGCAAAAAACGGATCAAAATCTCGTCGTTATCCTTGTTTTGGATTGCGCTGTAGACCGATCGGCCTGTTGCAATGCTCACCGAGGCGGATCCGGGCATTTCAGCCGGCCCTCCAACCAAATCCAAACACCCCGGAGCACGCGTAATCCACATGGGGGCATCGAGTTGCAGCACATCTCCGGCAGAACCACGGAGTAGGGCAGCGAATGGAAGAAGGGTAGGCGTAAGGGAGGGTACAGGCACTGTAAGTCCTTTATTTTTCAATTTTCCCGGTGCGGGGGTAGTGTTATCGCCGTGCGGCCCCAAAAACGCAACCCTCCTATCAGTAAATCGTAGTGTATGATTGCTCAGAGACCGGACTCCCCCGATGAATTGCGAAAAGTCTCCATTACCAATGCGTTCTGCCCTCACCTGTTTTTCCCTGGCCATGTTGGCCCTTCTCTCAGCTGCCTGCGGTCCAGGCGGCTCTAAGACGTCGCTCGCGGCTGGTGCAGCCTCTGCCGACGCCGGCAAACCTTCCACTGATCTCGTTTTCGACGGGATCTCTACGGCCGACGCCATCAACCCCAACGAGATCACACTCTCTTGGCAGCCAGCGATTCTCGCCTCCACAGGAAGCGGTGCTGGGTTGATGCGCTACCACGTCTATCGTGGCTTGACCGAGGAACTCGCGAAGCAAGAGTCCTCCTTCGTGGCAACCACGGATCCAGGAGTTGATTCCTTCATTGATTCTGGTTTGCCAGACAGCACTACGATCTATTACCGCGTGGTCGCAATGGACACTGAGGAACGCACGTCCATCACCACCGAAGTGGCAAGTGCCCACACCCCATCGTCTTACGGTGCCGGCACGATCGACTACAGCAGCGACATCCTGCCATTGTGGAACACCCCAATGCCGGGCGATGCCAACACCACTTGCTTGAGCTGCCACACTAACCCAGGTGCAGGCATGCTGGACCTCAGCACCCTCGAAGGCGTTCTTGCCGGTGTCGGTTCTTTGGGCGCTCCAGACAGCTTCGTGATCCCTTACCAAGGTGAGTCCTCTTGGTCTGAGTTCTTGTCGCGCATGTCGGTCTGGCCGAACTTCTTTGAGCACTCGCCTTACTTCGCTGAGCCAACCGGCTTGGCTGCCATGGAAGAGTCACTGATGGCTTGGATTTCAGAAGGCGCATTGGCCGAAGCTGATTCCACCCCACCAGTCTTTGAGTTTGGTGATTCCGAGACCGCTGGTCGTTACTTCGGTGAGTTCACCGCTTTCGATACCGTCCAAATCACCTTCCCACATGCTGTGGATCCTGAGAGTCTGCCCTTCAACGGCTCCCGTGCCGGGCAACTGGAGTACGCCATCTATGCTGGCGTGGATTCCAACAACATTAACTGGGATAAGCCTGTCGCGATTGGCTTGGTCGAACTCGCCAACGAGAACGACCCAACCATCTCTACCTCCTTCGAGTGGCTGGAAAGTGATTCGCTCATCGTAGTGGTCCGCCCAATGGATGCCTCCGGTCGCAGTGTCCCCTTCGACTTCGAGAACTACAATCCGGAAACGGCGTCGGCATCGGAGATTACGAACTTCCGCAACCGCATGCGTAACCAGTCGGCGAACGAACGCGAGATATTCATCCAGCGCTAGACCGCATAACGCGACCTCAAAGCGACCCGCTCAGGCTAAACCTTGAGCGGGTCGCTTTCATTTTTCCACTTCTCGATCTCTTCGAGAAGGGCGTCGACCATCTCGGCCTCTGGCACCACGCGGACCTGCTCGCCATTGCGATACAGGATGCCCTTGCCACCGCCACCAGCGATTCCGATATCGGCTTCGCTCGCTTCTCCGGGGCCGTTCACCACGCAACCGAGCACGGCGATCTTGACCGGTACGACTTCGCCCTCCAATCGCTCTTCCAACTCATTCATCAGCGCTTCCAGATCGATCTCGATGCGCCCGCAAGTTGGACAAGAGATCAGCTCGGGACTGGTCACCCGCGCGCCTGACGCCTTCAAGATGTCGTAAGCGACCGGCATCTCAGAGACTGGATCGCCAGTCAGGGAAACGCGAATGGTGTCGCCAATGCCATCGAGCAGCAAGGAACCGAGTCCCACCGCGGATTTCAGTGAGCCGTAAGAACCGCGTCCTGCTTCGGTCACGCCGAGGTGCAAGGGAATATCGGTATCAGCTGCGAACTGACGATTGGCCTGCAACACGGTGGTGGTATCGGTGGACTTCAACGACACCACGAAGTTTCTGAAACCAAGATCCTCGACGGTTGCGCAATGACGCTTGGCCGATTCGACCATTGCTTCCGGCGACGGCCAGCCATACTTCTCGAGTAGGTCCTTCTCGACCGAGCCGGAGTTTACTCCGATGCGCAAAGCCACGCCTGCGGCATCGGCTGCGCGCACGACCTCACGCACGCGATCCAAGCTACCAATGTTGCCAGGATTCAAGCGCACCTTATCAACACCAGCATCGATTGAACGCAATGCTAGGCGATGCGTGAAGTGAATATCAGCGACCAGCGGCACCGAACATGCAGCACGAATCTCGGCAAGAGCATCGGCTGCGCGATCGTTATTGACGGTGACGCGCACCAACTCACAACCTGCCTCGATCATCTCCTGAAGCTGGGCGATAGTCGCGCCTGCGTCGTCGGTGTCGGTGCAAGTCATCGACTGCACACGGATCGGATGGTCCGAACCGAGCTGAAGGTCACCCACAGTGACGGTTCGGGTAGTGCGCCGCTTCATCGTGGTGATTGTAATCTAGCCGCCAATCCAGGCGTCGAATTGCAGTAGGCGACTGGCCCACGCCCGCACCAACGGCCGCTCCTCTTCACTCAGCGTGAAGTGGGTCGACATGAAATCGAAGAATGGCGTATTACGCAAGGCCGGCGCATTCAAGCCCACGTGATAAGTGAGCGCCCCCGCCCAGGTGATGTCGGCAGCGTTGGGCGTGTCACCCATCAGGCATGGGCGCTTGGCCAGCGCCTTCTCAAGCGGTGCGGTATCTCGCAGCAACGTCTGTTGGGCAGCCTTGATGTTCTCATCATTGGCCTCGACGCGGCCAAAAATCATGGCGTAGCTCTGACCGAGCGAATCCTTCAACCCATAGCGAGCACCCATTTCCCAGCGTTCCAGCTTGCGCATGTTGTCGGGGTCTTGCGGGAACAAAGTCGACTCCGGCGTGGCCGCATGCAAATGACGCAGGATCGCGGCGGAATCGAACACGCCAATGCCATCATGCACCAACACTGGCGTGAGTGGCTGATTGGTCGCGGCCATCATGGCACTTCGGTCATTGGGGCGCTGCGGCACCTCCTCGTATGGAATGCCGAGATAACCAAGGGCGACCCGCACCTTGACGTTATTGGGTGAAGGCTGAAGTGAGAGTAGTTGCATGTTCCTTAACCCTGGACCGGAATTGGTTTGCCGTCGCCACCGATCGCCACGTAAGTCACGTTGGCTTCGGTCACGCGCACTTCTTCGCCGGGGCGGTCGCGGCGCTCCACGATCACGTCGATCTGCACCGACACCGACGTATTCCCGACCTTGGTCTTGCAGGTATAGAGCGACACCAGATCACCGACGAAAACCGGTGCGTGAAACATGATCGAATCCATGGCCACCGTGACATAGCGCCGGTGAGGATTGATGCGGCGCATGGCGATTTCACCGGCCTGGTCGATCAGCGACAAAATCACGCCGCCAAAGATGGTGCCGGCCGGATTGGTGTCCTTGGGCAGCAGAGTGGTGCGCAAGGCAAGCTCACGCGACCCTTCATCACACGATGTGCATTCTTCAGTCATTCAACCATCCCTTCAGGGTATTGGCAGTGTAGGACCGAACTCGGGGCAATTCACCCGGGAAAAAATGCCCGGCGCCATCAATGATGGTAATCACGCCGCCATTGCGCTCGGCACGATCCATGCCTTTGAAGTCGATGTACTCGTCTTCTGTGCCGGCCAAGAAGGCCAGTCGGTCCGGCCAATCATCACTTTCTGGCCAGGTATAGAAGTTCGTTGGCCAAGCCACCGCCATATAGCCATCGACCTCTTCACGCAGACGAATGCCAAGATGCAGACCGACGCGCGAACCAAAGGAAAATCCCCACAGGAACACCGGCACGCCAGGAAAACGTTGCTTCAAGTAGTCGTAAGCAGCTTGGGCGTCGTCGACCTCGCCGATGCCTTCGTCGTATTCCCCGCTGGATTGCCCCACACCGCGGAAATCGATGCGCAGGGCAGCGCATCCTGCCTCCAGCGAGCCGAGTGCGCCATAGCGCACCACGTTGTTCTGGCGCGTGCCGCCGTGCATCGGATGCGGGTGCAGATGCAGCACGGCCGCGCGCGGGGTGCCGTCGGGCAACTCCAAGGTGGCTGCCAAGTCCCCCACAGGCCCTTGAATCTTCAAGCGCTCCGGTGGCGGTGTCTTCAGGTCACGCGGCATGGCGAGAACTTTAACGCCGCGCAATTCCAGAGGAAATAGTAGTATTTCAGCCATAGTCGATCATGTTTCTTCGGTTTCGGCTCACTCGACTTCGTGATCTCCGGTTCGATGGGCGAACGCTTGCACTTCTTCTCCGAACCGCTGATCGAGAGCGAACATTCGGACGGCATCTTCTTCGATCAAGAACGTGCTTGGGTCTCATGGAACGAAGGCGATTCCTTCTACATGCGGCTCGGCATGGATGATTACCTGTCCAAGCCGATAAACCGCTTGGAACTCAAGCGGGTGCTTGATAAGTTCCTGCCGTGGAAGTCATAGCTACCTTGATCGTGGATTTGCCGTTGGATGAACGGCGCTTCCATGGTTTGCTCCGCGATGTCGCCGCCGTCGCATCGGTAGCTGCGACCGAACCCTCAAGTCTGGTCTCCAAACACTACTTCCAGCCTCCCCTCTCTGGAGACCGTAATGCCGACTGCCTGGTTTCCGTAGGCGCGCCATCCAGCTTGCCAAAGGAGGTGCTCGACAAGCTCAAGGGCTGCGGCTTCCGCCCCCAATCGACCTTACGTTTTGAACTTGCCCGACCTGAAACCGATCGCCAGGACTTCTGGGATCTGCTCAGGCATTATGCAAACGAGTTACGGGGCTGGATCTTGACCGCGGATATAGATTTCAACCAAGCGGTTTCGCACTACGGTAGCGAAGAAGGTCTAATGCAGACGTCGCAACCTAACGACGACAACCCGGCGGTGCTGATCTCCGCCAGTACTATGAAACGACTTGCACCGTGAGTGGCGTCCATCGTGAATTCCTCGGCTGGTCCGAGCCTGCCCTGCCGTTAGCGGCGGATTGGCTGCTGGAGAAATTCGGCCCAGATATGTCGGCGCTGACCATGGTGTTGCCTGGGCGTCGTGCCGGTCGACGCTTGATCGAGTTGTTGGTGCAACGCGCACCCGCTGCATGGTCACCACCGCAGATGGCTACGCTTGCTGAAGTCACCGACATGTTGGTGGACTACCCGCGACCACGTGCCGGTGTCTATCAACGAACGCTATGTTGGACCATGGCGCTGCAAGGTTGCGATCCCGCGCAGCTGCAACATCTGTTGAGCACGCCGCCGCAACCGAACGACTTACAGGGTTGGTGGAAACTCGCGGAGTTGTTGGATCGCCTGCATGCCGAACTCGCCGCCGAAGCCTTGACCTGCGCCGACGTACTCGGCAACGATCTTGATGGACGCGCCTATCTTGCCGACTCCCCCGCCCAAGAGACTGAGCGCTGGAAGGTCCTTGCCCATGTGCAGAACGCCTATGCGCAGGCGCTCGATGACGCCGGCGTCTGTGATCATCACCTGGAGCGGACCAAGGCGTTGCGCCAAGGCAATATGCAAACGCCCGCCACCAACCTGGTGTTGCTCGGTGTGGCCTCGGCGAATCGATTGCAGCGTCACATGCTGGCGCACATCGCGCATCAACACGCAGTGACGTCGTTGGTGGTGGCGCCGGACCGCTTGGCACAATTCTTCGATGATGCGGGTTTCCTGTTCGTGGATGCGTGGCAGGATTTCGACCTTGGCTTCGAGGAAGATCAATGGAGCTTGGTGGATTCACCGGAACAGCAAGCCGAGGAAGTGGTGCGCGCTTTGCATCAATGGTCCAGCGATGTCGCGCATGATGAGATCACCTTGGGTGTGCTCGATGCCGACCATCTGCCGACCATCGAGCGGCATTTGGCCGAGCGTGGGGTGCCGGTACGTTCGCCCGAAGGTACCTTGTTGAGCCAATCTCCACCGCTGCGTTTGTTGTTGGCAGTCGCTGATTGGTTGGAAAGCCGCAGCTTCGAGAGTTTCGCCGCGTTGTTGCGCCACCCTGACGTCGAAGATCTCTGCACTTCGCACCTAGGCAGTCACGATTCGGTCGGCGCGCTCGACCGTTACTTCGAGGAGCACCTTCCGCAACATGTCGATGGACGTTGGCTGGAGCAGACTCCGCTGGCACTAGCTCATAAGTTGTTGCTTGAGCAACTGGGTGATTTGGCAAGCCTGAAGGAAGCGCCCACAGCTTCCTGGAGTGCCCGGATCCTGCATCTGTTGCAGGCCTTCTATGGCCATCGCGAGTTAGACCGCAGCCGTGAATCCGATCGCAAGTTGGCGTTGGCCTTGCAGCAGTTGGCGAGTGCGGCCACCGAGTTCGCCGAGTTGAGCGATACCGCTGCCGGACGCTTGCCGTTGACCGCAGGCCAAGCGATTCGCCTTTTCGTCAAGCCTCTGCTCAGCGCGCAAGTCGCACCAGGCCGCACCGCGACAGGCAGCATCGAGGCCGTCGGTTGGTTGGAGCTTCCACTCGATGATGCGCCGGCATTGATCGTGACGGATTTCCGTGAAGGTGCGGTGCCGGCACCGTTGGGCAGCACCGTGTTCCTGCCGGAATCCCTACGTGACAAGTTGCGTATGGCCAATCATGCCGAGCGCTTGGCGCGTGATCTCTACGCCACCGCCGTGTTGCTGAAGAGCCGTACGCAAGCCTCCAGCAGAGCCTTGTTCCTTTGCTGTCGCCATCGTGCCGACGGCGAAGGATTGTTGCCCAGCCGTCTGCTCTTCCATTGTGAAGATGATCAACTCGCTGCACGTGCACTGGCGGCTTTCCGTGAACTACCTTCCGCCGCCCGCGTCGCCGCTGACGACACCTTGCATGGCTACGACCTACCGGGGCCGCGCGAATCCTTGCCGGAGCCGACTGAACTGTTCTCGGCCTCGCGCTTGAACACCTATTTGTTCGCGCCATACGAGTACTACTTGAAGTATGTCTGCAAGGCGCGCACCAGCGATGATGATGCACGCGAGCTGGATCCGCTGAACTTCGGCAACTTGATGCACAAAGTGCTCGAGGACTACGGTCGTGACCAGGACATGCGTGAGGTCTGCGAGGCACAAGCGATCGCGAGTTGCTTGCATGACAAGCTGGAGCAACGCGGCTTGATGTTGTTCGGTTCCCAAATGCGCGCGACCATCCGCCTGCAGCTATTGCAGATGCGTCATCGCCTGCTGCATTTCGCTGAGCGCCAAGCGGAACTGATGGAGGAAGGTTGGCGCATCCATGCGGTGGAATGGCAGCCGCCGGAGGGAGCTGTGAACCTGGAGTTCCACGATGTCCCCTTCCGCTTGCAAGGACAGATCGATCGCATCGATCACCACGCCGCTACCGACTGCTGGCGAATCTATGACTACAAGAGTGGCGATAAGGCGCGCGCCATCAAGGACGTCTACAAGGTCAAGAGTGGCAAGTGGGTCGATGTTCAACTGCCGCTCTACCACTACCTTGCCCAGTCCTTGGTCGGCGGTCGCCCGAGTGCCGGTACCTCGGATACGGTGCAGCTCGGTTATTTCAACTTGCCGAAAAGCAATAAGGGCGACGCCATCGCGTTGGCGAAATGGGGTTCCGACGCCATCGACATGATGGAAAAGATGGTCGCCGAGGCGGTGACCGGGATTCGCGAACAGGATTTCTTCGATCCGGATCAGAAGCCACCACGTGATCCACGACTTGCAGTTCTGGCGGGCGTCGGCCTGTTGGTGCCGACTGGACCTACTGGCGATGACGATGAGGAGGAGGACTCGTGAACGACCACAGCCCCGAGTCCCTGGTCTTGCTTGCTTCCGCCGGTACAGGAAAGACCTTCGCCTTGTCGAATCGATTCCTGGAGCTGGCCGCCAATGGCGTGCCGGTGCAGGACATCCTTGCCACAACCTTCACCAAGAAGGCTGCCGGCGAGATTCTTGACCGAATCCTCGAACGCCTATCGAAAGCCGCGCTTGATGACTCCGAATTCGCCGAATTACTGGATCACATCAACGTGCCAATCGAATGGTCGCGCACGCAGGCAACGCAACTGTTGCGCGATCTGGTCAAGAACCTGCACCGCTTCGAAGTACGCACCCTGGATGCTTGGTTCCAACAGAACCTGCAGGTCATCGCGCTTGAGTTGGGATTACCGCCTGGTTGGTCGGTAGGCGACTCCTTCGATTTGGGTGACTTGCGTGCCCATGCCATTCTCGATGTGATCGCTGGTTTGGATCCGAACCAAGCCGATGCCTTGCTGCGCGATCTGCAGCAACGTGAGTTCAAGCGCAGCGTATTCGGAGGATTGCTGGACTTGCTGAACCGAACCCTCAGCATGCACCTCAGCGCCAATGGTCGCCAAGAGGTTTGGGAGAGTCTGGCGGATTGCCAGGCCCCTTCGGCAACTGCGGTGGACAAGACACAAGAGAGTCTTGCCTCATTGGTGATTCCCAAGACCGGCAAGGGAACGCCGAACGTGACCTGGTCCAAGAACGTCACCAAGCTTATGGAGCTGTGGCAGGAACGTGATTGGAAAGGCGTGCTCTCAGTCTCGTTGATGAAGTCCGCGCTGGCCGACAAGGCGGAGTTCAGTCGTGCACCGATCCCGGAAGGAGAACGCGCCACCCTTAAGGTTGCAGCTCGACTCGCCGCAGACTCCATGTTGGCTGAGTTACATCGCAGCAACCTTGCGTTGTGCGAATTGGTTTCTGCCTACTCCGAGGCCTACTCACAGCTCAAACGCAAGGCTGGCTTGCTGGATTTCGATGACATCCCAAGATTACTCACCGATAACCCACATGATCCGGTCGCCAGTCATCGCTTAGGGCGCAGCGTCAAGCATCTGCTTTTGGATGAGTTCCAGGATACTTCGGTGCTGCAATGGCAAGTCCTGGCACCACGCATCCATGAAGCCACTGCCCAAACGCGTCCCGGTCACAGCATGCTGTGCGTCGGCGACGTCAAGCAAGCCATCTATGCATGGCGCGAAGGTGAGTCCGATCTGCTCGATGGCGTTGCCGGTTGGTACAACGTCCGTGCGGAGACCCTTTCGACCAACTACCGCTCCTCGCAAAAGGTACTCGACGCGGTCAACGTGGTCTTCTCGCACCTAGTTAGTGGTGCTGCAGTGATCGCCGATTGCGATGACCCCGATAGCGTGACCGCGATCGCAGATTGGGCAGAGGATTTTCCGAAGCACGACGCCGCTAAGGATATTCCCGGCAGCGTCTGGTTGCTCGAATGCAATGCTGAGAAACGCAAGGGCTCCACGCCTTTCGTCACCAAGCTGTTGATCGACCGGATCGAGGAGCTACACCGTCAAGCACCCGACGCCAGCATCGGCGTGTTGCTGCGCCGCAAGAAGGACATTCAATCCTTGTTGTTGGAACTCAAGCGCCGCGGCATCCGGGCAAGTGGTGAGGGTGGCAACCTGCTCACCGATTCAAAGGCCGTGCAGTTGGCGCTGTCGTTATTCCGACTTGCCGACCATGCCGGCGACACCGCGGCATACTTTCATGTGGCCACTTCCAAGCTGGCACCGTTCTTCGAGTTGAGTTTCGACCCCAATGAAGGCTTGGGCAAAGGTGCACGTGCCTTGTCTCGCTATCTGCGACGTAGGTTATTGGACGACGGCTGCGGTCAGTTATTGATCGACCTTGCGGAGTTCATCGAGGAGCGTCAATTGTTCGACCCATGGAACCGCCATCGCTTCGGCCAGCTGGTCGGCAAGGGTCTACAGTTCGAAAAACGCAATGAACTGCGCGTAGGCCGTTTCGTCGACTTGATCGAAGATGTCCAGGTCAGCGACCCGCTTGCTGCACCAGTGCGCATCATGACCGTGCACGCATCCAAAGGCCTGGAATTCGATGCGGTGTTGATGCCTTTCTTCGAGGCCGGCAACAAGCCACGCAGTCCCTTGATGGCGCAGCGCTTCGACCCACGCGATGGCTTCGAACGGATTTCGCTGACTCCGTCCAAGGACGTGTTGCCGTTCTCCGGGACCTTAAAGGCGATGAACTCCAGTCATGTGCATCGTGAGATTCAAGAAGACTTGTGCGTGCTTTACGTGGCAATGACACGCGCGCGTCAACGACTCGAGATCATCGTTCCACCGCCTTACCAAAGTTCCTCGGTATTCCGCACCGAGAACCTGCTGCGCACGACCATGCGCAACGATTTCCTGGAGCCATTCGAGGTGCCGAACGCGAAGGTGCTGTGGCACAATGCGACGGAAACCGCGTTCAACTTCTCCGCTGCGCCAAAGGAAGACGAGACCCAGGTCGCAACGCCGCTACCTGCACAGTTGCAGTTGCAGCCAAGCTTGGGCAAACGCGCATTGCCTCGTTGGAGCCCCTCGAGCACCGAGGGCGACGGTCGCATCGGCGGGGCCACCTTGTTGTCGACCAGCGCCTCCGCCGCACGTTCACGCGGCACCGCGATCCACCGCCTGTTCGAGGAGGTCGCGTGGTTGGATAACTTCCACGGCAACGATCAGCACTTGCTGCACCTGTTGAGCGATTGCGGTTACACCGGAGCCGCGGCGATGGACTTGATCACCAGCTTCCGCGATGCGCTCGATCAACCTGCTGTGCAGGAACTACTCACACGCCCGGACAAGCCTGGTGAATGTGAGCTGTGGCGCGAGTTGCCGTTTGCGGTTTCACTGAAAGATGAGCACGGCGCCGACGCCATCCTCAACGGCATCTTCGATCGTGTCATGTTGCACTCCATCGAAGGGCATATCGTTCACGCCACCATCATCGACTTCAAGACCGGTGCAGTCGCTGGCGAACTGGACTTGATCAGCAAGGCTGATTTCTACCGCAGTCAGATGCGCGCTTACCGCAAGGCTCTTTGCGTGCGTACCGGTCTTGAGCCGGAGCAGGTGGATTGCAAGTTGTTATTTGTTGATGCCGGACTGGTTGCCAGCGTTTAGATTCGCCGAACATGCTGGACACGCTGAAGCTCCATCAGCTTGTGCCTGATTCCGATAGCCGGTTCTCGATTAGTAGTTGCGGAGATTCGCCACCCCAGAACACGGTGGAATGAAGAGAGAATCCCTCTGGTCCGACCACGTATGGATAAGGTGCGGGATTGGAATGGCAGGCCCCGCTCGCCAAGGTGATGGCAGCCAGGAATCCCTTTGCCGTGTTCTTCATTGTTCCAATCCGAATCGTTCGATCTCTTCCGACGTCAACCAATGCACGCTTTCGAAAGGTGCGGCCTGCAGGGTGAAGAAATAGAACTGCTCACCTTGATCTAACATCTCTCGAAAGTAATCAAGTGACTTACGATGGGCTTGGTGCTCGCGCGGAAACTTGAGCGGATCGACTTCCGGGATGAAGATCTTCCATGCGTGTACACCAAGTCGTGCGCCGTCTTCAATCATCCGGTGTTGGCCTGCACAGAAGAGACTGACGCCGCCCGAAGCGACTACGCCGTGCGCCGGAACCACCGTGGTGTATCCAGCTTCGCGGATCAGGCGCCCGGTAAGCAAATTGATGTCGTCGTTCAAGGACCCGGGTACGTTCTCGAAGACCAACGTGTCGACCTGTGGACGGAACTGGATGAGGAATTCAATCTGGTCATAAGCACCAGAGCCGAGTGCGCCATTCAGGAACGCACGATTCCCATCTACTTGGAAAGTACTCGTGCCTGCAGTCGGACTGATTACCGCGCGAATTAGACTGCCATTCCCCAGTCGCCCAGTCATCTCGACCGATTCCGGATCGATGCTGGAGTACTCGACCCTTCCCACCGGCATCAACACGCCACGCGACAACAACTGCACATCGGTCGTCGGCCGTCCATCCACGACCGAGATGATCAAATAATCTTCGCCATCGCCGAACTTGGCGGCGAGTTTCACGTAGGGATCTTCGAATTCACCCACGACATCTTCATAGAAGAAGCGCGTGAACGGGTGATGATGCTTGCCGACCTGAAGCGAGCCGCCGGGTGAAGTGGTCAGGACCGGACCAGGCAGTGGCGCGAAATCAAAGTCATGCGGCTCGGCACTGCAGCCGCACAAAGTGGCGGTCAAAGACAGTGCAGCGAGTAGGTTTTTCATTCTGGGAACAATGCAACGAGCAGAAGATTTATTCCGGAACCAACGCGGCGATCGACGGCCACAGTGGCGCCTCTAACTCTAACGCCTCGCCGGTGAATGGATGCTCAAAGGCCAGCTTCCATGAATGCAATGCTTGGTGATCCATGCCGAGGAGCTCATGATCGGCAGAGGTCAGCTCCTTCTGGATATGACGCAGGAAGACGGCGTCGCCACCTAGGTAAAGCTTGTCGCCGAGAATCGGGAATCCAATCGCCGCCATATGCACGCGCAACTGATGTTGGCGACCTGTCTGCGGGTACAGCTCGACCAAGGTGCGATTGTCCCAACGCTTTCGTACTTTCCAGCGCGTTTCCGACGGCCATCCTTCGCCGTCGTCTTGCACACCGATGCGTAGCCGCACTTCACTGCTGAAGTCCTTGCCCAACGGCAAGTCGATCACGCCTTCATCTTCTGGCAACTCCCCCACCACTACGGCGAGATAAGCCTTCTTCACGCTACGCGCTTCAAACTGACGCCCCAAGCGTGTGCGGCTCAACTGATCCTTGGCCGCCAAAATCAAGCCGGTAGTTTCGCGGTCAAGGCGATGACACAAGGTTGGCATGTCGCGCGTCTTACCGAACAGGGCGGTGTGGCGAATATGAATCCGTTGAATCACCGAGTCCAACAAATGCCCATGGGAAGGATGCACATTCAACGCCGGCGGTTTACTCACCGCAACGATCTGATCATCTTCGAATAGGACATCGAGGCCAGTTGGGTCGACACCATCCTCAACGGGTTTTTGCTCTTCACTGCCGGGCGCATCCAAGCGCACCACCACTTCTTGGCCGCAACGCAATTTCAAACCGGTACGCATGCGACCGATCTCGGCTTGTTGCGGATCCTTATTCGGCAAGACCTCAACCGCACCGTCTTCGATAATCTGCTGGATGCCCGTGCGCGAACGCCAATCCAGGCGTCCATTCAAGAAGGAATCCAAACGCTGCCCGTGCTCGGGCTGGCCGACATCGAAGCGCCACTCCTGATAAGGCAAACTCAAGTCGCGTTGACCGCGACGGCGTTTGCGTTCGGGAAGTGGGCGAGGCATGGAGAGTGTGGGAGGCGCGGCGAGCGGAGGACGTCGGCGCGAGGGAACCGCAGTGGTTATAAAGCCAGGGCGCGAAGTTGCTGCAGCCGCGGGAGGACGTCGGCGAAAAACCTTAGCGCCAACAAAAGATAAAGCCCCAGCGCCACAGAATGGCGCCGAGGCTCAATCGATCATCGCAGGACGATGATTAGAAGCGAGCGTTACGACGGATGCGCTCGGCGCGCTTGATGACGCGCATGCGCTCCTTGCCCTCGAGGCGTTTCGCGGTGGTCGGCTTCACGTAGAAGGAACCTTCCTTCATGGCGGTGAACAGACCGGACTGGTTGCACTGGCGCTTGAAGCGGCGCAGGGCGGCCTCGAGAGACTCGTTTGGACGTACTTGGACCTTGATCATCTATTAAACTCTTCCGGAATCAATCCGGTAGTTCCCATTAGCGGGCCGGATAGTCTATCGGCAAGACACGAATCCGTCTACTTGTTGAGGACCCGGCTTTTGCCTTTCTCTGATGCCTGATCACCCGCCAAAAAACGCTAAAAACGCCCACGAGTCGCTCGCCGGGCAGGTGGTGGCGGTGATTTTCCAGGGGGAGGATACCGGCTTTGCGGTAATCAGCATGAAAGTCGAGGACGAAGGCTTTGTGACGGCCGCTGGCAGCCTGGGCTCGGTGCATGAAGGCGAGTTCCTGCGTTTGCACGGCAAATGGGCCAAGCACCCCAAATTTGGCCGCCAATTCCAGGCCCAATGGTCGGAGCACACCAGCCCGACCAGCCTTGATGGGTTGGAAAAATACATCGGTAGCGGCACTTTCCCAGGCGTTGGGCCTGACATGGCCAAGCGATTGGTGGCACACTTCGGAGACCGCACCCTGGATGCGCTGGAAGGCGGCACGGTGAATCTCCAAGATGTACCTGGTATCGGGCCGAAGCGCGCTGAGGCCCTTGCGGAGGGCTTCCAGGAAGGCCGTGAACGACACCGCGTGCTGGCGGAGCTCCGCGGCTTTGGATTGGGCGGAAACCATGCCTCAGCCTTGTATGAACGCTGGCAAGCCCGCGCAATCGAGCGCGTTCAGGCCGATCCATACGCCCTGGTCGGTGATTTGCGCGGTGTTGGCTTTCAAACGGCCGACGCCATCGCGCGGACGGTTGGCATTCCGCTCGATTCTGCCGTGCGTGCACGTGGCGTGCTGCTGCACTTGCTGCGCGAGGCCGGCCGCGAGGGTCACACTTGCCTGCCGGAAATGCAGGTGATCGAGAAGCTCGACCAGCTTGGCCTGGGTCAGGAATCGATTGTCGAGGGGGTGCAAGGAGCCATCCAAGCTGGGCGCGTGTTGCTGGTCTCGATTGACCCCACCGGAAACAGCGTGCCAAGCTCCTTCGAGGAACCTAGCAATGCTGGTAAAGCCTTTTACCTGAATGAGTTACATGAATCCGAAGCGGGCTTGGCAGAGCAGGTCCAGCGCCTTCTCTCGCCTGGCGACGACGCCCTGGCCACCCCCGAGCAGGTTCTTGGGGCTATTGAGCGCACTGCCTTCCGCCCCGATGAAAGTCAGCGCCTGGCCCTGGAGATGGCATTGTCCGCTCATTTGGCGGTGGTCACTGGCGGTCCAGGTACAGGAAAGACCACCACGCTGCGCCTGCTGCTCGAAATCCTTGCCGCCGCCGGCAGTTATGAGGTGAAACTTGCTTCCCCCACTGGCCGCGCCGCCAAGCGCCTGCAGGAAGCCACCGGCTTTGAAGCCAGCACCATCCATCGCCTGCTCGGCTTCGACCCAGCAACCGGCGGCTTCCGTCACAATGAAGATGAGCCGCTGGAACTGGATTATCTGATCGTCGATGAAGTCTCGATGATGGATGTGCAGCTGGCGCACTCGCTGCTGCAGGCCGTGCCCGACGGCGCGCGCGTGCTGTTGGTGGGCGATGCCGATCAGTTGCCGTCGGTCGGACCCGGTGCCGTGCTGCGCGATCTGGTCGCCGTGCCCACTGTGCCAACCACCCGGCTGGAACAAATTCACCGTCAGGGGGCTGGCTCCGGAATCACCGAAGCAGCCCACTCCATCTTGCACGGCGAAATGCCGCAAGCCGCCACCACACCTTCCGGTAACGGCGACTTCTTCCTGACCTTGATCGACGATGCCGAGCAAGCCGCCGACATGACCGAGCGGATCATCGCCGAACGCATTCCCGAAAAGTACGGTTTCGACGCCGGCCGCGACTTGCTGCTGTTGTCGCCGATGTACCGCGGACCACTTGGCGTGGATGAACTCAACCGCCGCCTTTCCGATCGCCTCAATCCCGACGGCGAAGAAGTGGCTTGGGCTGCTCCACTACGTACCGGCGATCAAGTCATGGTGGTGCGCAATGATTACGACCGTGAGACTTTCAATGGTGATACCGGTGAGGTCATCTCGATCGGTAAAGATAAACTGATCGCCGAGATCAACGGCAGCCCTCAGCACTACAGCCGCGAAGACGTGAAGGATTTGATTCCTGCATACTGCGTGACCGTGCACCGCGCGCAAGGATCAGAAGCACGCGCAGTAGTAATCGTGTTAGGTAATACCCACTACCCCATGCTGCGACGCAACTTGCTCTACACCGCCGTCACGCGTGGCAAGGAGTTGGTGGTGGTGGTGTGCAGCAAGAGCGCGCTGCGTCGTGCGGTCACGAATGATTTCGAGCGCACGCGTTTTGGCGGACTGGTCGCACGGTTGGCTTAGGGCACCCTGAAACGGAAGAGCGTTCGGAGATTCCCTAGTGTGAATCTTCTGGACCGTCTGCGTAACCGACTTCAGCCAGTTGCGCCATTTCAGAGGCACTCAGGAATCGTCTACCGATTGCTGGAAGCGCATCGGTCTCCATACGCAAATCAATCTGAGCGACCAACTGCTTCACAATCTCAGGGTTCGCGGCGAGTACATCGTTCGCCTCTTTGGGATCCGTCTTCAAGTGGAAGAGTCGTAGCGGTTTCAGCTCATAGAGGCCCTTCTCTGGACCAGCTTCCGGATCATCCCGATCGTAGCTGTACCGAAGGGATGCATGCAGTTTCCATTCACCTTCAATCATGCTCACATGATCAATCATGAAGGACATCGCCGGCTGCGGCACCGCATCCTCAGCAAGCACATCCACACCATCGAAGCGCGTGGCATCAACCCCAGCAAGCGACAACATGGTGCGCGCGTTATCCAACATGCGTGGTGCGAAATCCAACTTGCGTGGCTCTAACCCCGGTGCGACCAGGATGAACGGCACGGCGATCTCAGCTTCATAAAGCGATTCACCATGTTCCACATTGCCATGCAGACCAAAGCCCTCGCCGTGGTCGGAAGTGAACGCGATGATGGTTGGGCGACCAGCAGATTCGACAGCCTCGATCAAACGGCCTAGCTGCTGATCGAAGTAGGCGACCTCGTCGTTGTAGATCGCTTGCAGATAATTTCCGCGCGGCAGATCTTCATGCAGCTCTTCATCTTGACCGCGAATGTCATCGCGCAGGCTAACGCGCATGTTGAAGACCGAAGTTGGGTCCGATCCAAAACCTTCCGGCAAGGGCACGCCTTCACGAAGACTCCCGGCCAACTCTTTCGGCGGCGCATAGGGAGTATGCGGATCGAAGTACTGCGCGAAGAAGAAGTACGGACGCTCATCCTGCTGCAACTCCGTGATGTACTTGATCGCGGAATCGGTAGTGCGCTCGCCTTCCAAATGGTGGTGGCGATAGGTGCGACGGTCCGCCGGATTGAGCAGATGCCCGAACGGCCAACTCAACGCACGCTTTGGCAAGATCAATCCCATCAGCGTCTTGCTGCGTGTCCAATCCATATAGGTCTTCCAGTAATCGACGGCGGTCAAGCCATACCAAGTCTGGAAGCCGATATCGAAAGGCATGAAGGTCGACGGCTTGCCTGGCGCGGCCTCTCCTGGCGGGATGTCGGTCAGCAAAGTGTTGGTGCCGACGGCAGCGGTGCGGTAACCAGCCTGAGCAAATCGCTGCGCCAGCGGATTGCACTCGAAGGTTCCCATGATCAGCTCACGCGAAGGCCAACTCGACAAGTTGCCGCGCATGCCGATCTTCTCGATCTCGAAACCAGTCAACAAGGACAGGTGACTCGGCAGAGTTTGGTTGGCGGGCGCCGTTGCGTAATCCGCCCACACGCCGCGCGCACGCAAGTCGTCCATGACCGGCGTTGGAATGTTCGGATCGAGGATGGAGTCGGCGCGCAAAGTGTCGCAAACCACGAACAGCACGTCGGCAGTGCCAGCTGCTGGCAGCGGTGCGGAATCATCCGCGGCAGACAATGGTGGCGCGGGAACCGTTGGGATGATGGTCCACGAAGGACTCATGCCAAAGAAAACAATTGCTGGTGCGAGATGCGCGACCCAACCCAACATGGGAACAGCTTTCGGTACCGCAAGTTCGCGCTTCCAAAACACTGCCGCAATCGCGATCGCGAAGCCTAGTGTGAAAAAGGACCAAGGCGCAACACCGAAAGCGATGCCCAGGATCAAAGCGCGACCGGCACTTTTCCCGCCAAGGAAATGAGCGATCAATCCAGCAAGCCAACCGGCGAAGATGCCATTCAACGCGACGCTAAACAGACGCTCGCGCCACATCGGCAGCTCCTGCTCCCAACCCAATCCGAAGGCCGCCAGGATCAAGCCGCTAAGGACTGTACCAAGGACTGCAGAGGCAATCGATTTCAATGATCGTCCTCGTTGGTGGCTGATGGAGAATCATCGTGGCCGACGTAGCCCAACGCATCGAGTTCCGCTTGCTCCTCATCCGTGAGTTCACGCGGCGAAATCTTCGGATAGATGTCCGACTTCAAGCGTTCCTCAATCGCGGCCAACAAACGCGTGGCCTCAAGAGGATGCTGCTCCAACAAGTTGTTGGCCTCACCTGGGTCGGCGATGAGGTCAAACAAGTAGAGGGCCTCCAGTTGATAGCGACCTTTCTCCACCTCTCGTCCTTCGATTTGATCCTTAGGAGTATCGTTGTCGTACTTGAAGTTGGCGTGCAACTTCCAACGACCATCAAAGGTTGAGATCTGTCCCTCACGGAATGTCATCGTTGCGTGCTGCTTGAAGTCCGGGGACAGCACATTGTGACCATCCGCGAACTTGGTGTTCACACCAGCCAACTCCAACAAGGTGCGACTGCCGTCGACCAGTTCCGGAGTGAACGGCAACTCCACACCTTCAGGGACACCCGGGCCATTCAGGATGAACGGCACACTGATCTCACTTTCGAACAAGGTGTGACCATGAGCCGGGTCAAGGTGAACACCAAAGCCTTCACCGTGATCCGATACGAACAGGATCACCGTTGGACGACCGGTTGCGCGAATGATCTCTAAGGTGCGACCTAGCAAGGAATCGAAGTAGGCGACTTCCTCGTGATAGAGGTCTTGCAAGAATTCACCGGTTGGCAGATAGACTTCAGGGCTGACGGCGCCTCGCTTGTTGAGAGTGCTGACATGCACCTGACGTCGCATTCGGAACTCACCATCGACATCGTTCAGGAAACCCTGCGGCAAGTCCTCTGCCTTTGCGATCGTGCCAGCGAATGCTGGTGGCGGCAGATATGGATCGTGTGGCTCCATGAAGTTGGTGAACAGGAAGTACGGACGGTCATCAACCGTCAATGCCTGCAAGCTCTGTTGCACGGCGGCAACTGTGGATTCACCTTCTTCGAAATGCATGCGATAACCATTCAAGCTCTGCTTGATGGTCATGCGTTTCAGGAAGAAATTCAACGGGCGCTTCTTGATACCGATCTGATGCGAGGCAAGGAAGCCGATCAAGCTATTCGTTTCCGACCACCTCAAGAAGCGCACGAAGCCCTTCGAGTCGCGACTGACATTCCACCAGGAATGGAAACCATCACTCATCCATTGGTTCGACTTGTTGGTCTTCACCTCACCTGGTTTCCCTTCACCCGAGGATAACAACTTATTGCTGGCGACTGCTTGGGTGCGATAACCAGCATCGGTAAAACGTTGAGCCATCGACTTGGCTTGAACTTCATCGCGCAAGTTTTTGCGCGAGGGCCAGCGCGAACGATTGTTTCGCATGCCGACATGCTCGATATCCAAGGCGAACAACAGCGACAAGTGGCTCGGCAAAGTCTGATTCGCTGGAGCAACTGCACCTTTCGACCACGCGCCCGTGGCACGCAGCGCATCCAGGTTTGGGGTAGGAACTTCGGGGTCGAGGATGGCGTCGGCGCGCAGGGTATCGCAGACAATCAGCACTACATCGGGGCTACCAGGATTGGCTGCTGGTGCATCGGCGGTAAGTTCGATCGGATCCGGCGTTGGCATGGCCGGATAGAGCGATTCCACGATCGGCATCAGCAACGCAAGCGGCGCGAGCAGGAAGGCCAGGGCGCCGCCAATCCAAGTGATGCGCGCGGGCATTGGCGGCATGAATTTCCACAGCACCGCGACCACCACGATCGCGATCGGGAAGCTAATCAAGGACCATGGTGCTGCGCCTGCAGCCAAGCCGAGCAGGAAGGCGCGGCCAGGTTTCCCTTTGGCAACAAAGGTGGCGAGCAGGCCGAACAGGACTGCAATCAAGATCGAATCCAATCCGGCGAGGAATAGTAGCTCGCGCATCATTGGAACGTTGGATTCCCAGCCGAGCCCAAGCGCGATGCGGCCCACGAAGGCCAACACGGCACCGGCACCAGCCGCAGCGACCATCCGAGGGAAGGTCATCAAGGATTTAGAACTCAAAATCATCGGGTGAGGGATCTGGCCAGGGCCACTTGGATTCTACCCCACCTGATGAGCTTTTGCCGAGCTCGACTGGCTCAGGCCTTGCTTAGCGCTATTTCTTCTTGTTGGCGAAGGCTTCCTTGCGCAACGCTTCGATCGCATCCGGATGGCGCGGAATCATGGCCGAGATCAACTCATAACCATCCTCTGTGATCACCACCACATCTTCGATGCGTACACCCATGTTCTCGTCGGGCAGGTAAATACCTGGCTCGACGGTGATGGCCATACCTGGCTCGAATCTGGCGTTGTACATACCGACGTCGTGGGTGCTCATTCCCAGCCAGTGACTGGTGCCATGCCACATGGTTCCGAAGCCACGCTCGGTCAGCACCTTCTGCGCAGCCTGATGCACCTTGCTCAAGGAACTGCCCGGCTTGCAAGCTGCGAAGGCAGCCTCTTGGGCGTCGTAAACCGCTTGATAGACCTCTCTCTGGCGCTCGGTGAACTTCTCACCGGTTGGCCAAGAGCGTGAGATGTCCGCCACGTAATGGTTGTAGTCAGCACCATAGTCAATCATGACCATTTCCTCTTCTTCCAGCTGACGCGTGTTCTGGAAGTAGTGCAAAGTGCAGGCGTTGATGCCCGACGTTGCGATTGCCGCGTAGGCACCCAAGCCACGAGCACCAGCCATCTGGAACTCATAAGTCATACGTGCTGCCAACTGCCACTCATAATCGCCAGCCATTCCGGTGCGCATCGCAGCCTTGTGCCCTTCGCCGGAAGCGATGCAGGCGCGGCGCATGGCTTCGACCTCTTCCGAGGTCTTGATCACGCGCATGGCGTCAAGACTGACGGTCATGTCCGCGACCGGAACCTTGTGCACCTCTGCGAGGCGCTTGTGGAACTGAGCTTCGCGGCTGAGGCGCTTGTCGTAGCCGTCTTGCTTCATTGCGCCTTCCCAAGCCGTGAGGTTGTCGCGGCTCATCATCCAGTTCTCAGCCGGACGCTTTTGCATGTAGATCTTTGGCCGATCTTCCAGCAGTTCATCGAGCAGCTTCTTCAGCGCCACATTGCGCGCATCGATTTCCATCGTATTGGTGATTCCGGTGAGCTCGGCGGCCTCTTCCTTGTCGATGAGATCACCCATCCAACGCTCATCCAATGGGCCGACTGCCGGCACCATCAAATACTGCTCGCGCGTATCGGTAGTCATAACCAACACCGCATTCGGCGTTGTGATTCCGGTGAAGTACCAGAAGTTGTTGTCCTGACGGAAGGCGCGGTAGTCGTTGGCAGCACCAGCGCCACGGAGCACCACAACGCCGGGGTCCTTGTCGGCCAAGAAGTCGAGCAGGGCATCGCGACGTTCGCTGTGCCATTGAGAATCGAACAGGGACTGGCCGCGGCCGTCTTCAGCTTCCTGCTGCGGTACAGCAGCCAAAGCCAAAATGCTGGTAGTGAGAAGGGCAAGCATGGTGGCCGATTCTACGCGCGTTCTGCGACAATGTTGGCGTGGAAACCCCGCTGTACTTGGATCACGCCGCAACAACGCCCCCACTTCAGGTGGCGATGGATGCCTTTACGGCTGCTGTGCAAAGCGCTTACGCCAATCCGGGCTCCCTGCATCAAGCCGGTGCCGCCGCCGCCCGCGTGGTCGAGCGCAGCCGACGCACCCTGCAGAAGGCCTTCGGCGCCAGCTCCTACAAGGTGATCTGGACGTCAACAGGCACCGAGGGCAACCATCTCGGCATCCAGGGCATGGCACGGGTGGTAAAAAACCGCTTTGGCGACGCAACTCCACGGATTCTGGTTGGTGCGATCGAGCATCCCTCCTCTATCGCAGCGGCGCAAGCTCTTGAATCAGAAGGGTTTAAGGTGGAATTGGTGCCGGTGGATGAACGCGGAATCGTGACCGCTGAAACCCTGGCACCCATGCTCGGTGAAAATGTGGCCGTAGTCAGCCTGCAATGGGCCAACAATGAGATTGGTTCGCTGAATCCAATCGCCGAACTGGTCAGCCTAGTGAAAAATCAAGCTCCTAAGGCTGTATTCCATTGCGACGCCGTTCAGGCGGTTGGCAAATGCAGCACCTCCCTGGATCAACTTGGCGCGGATTGCTTTGCCGTGGCCGCCCATAAGCTCGGTGGTGTGCGGGGATGTGCGGCATTTCTGTTGCGCGACGGCACCCCCACCCCAGAACCGCTGTTCGTCGGCGGCGGTCATGAAGATGGTCTGCGCAGTGGCACTGAGAACACCATGGGCATTGCGGCATTCGCTGCTGCAGCCAAGGCGCGTCGGGAGCTGATGAATGTGGAGCCAGATTTTCTGGCGAAGCGGCGAGCGGTGGTGCTGGCCGGATTAATGGAGTTGTTCCCAGGGTTGGTCACGCTCGGTCCAGATGTGGAGCAGGAGCAGTTGGGTGCAGTGTTGGCGGTGGCTATCCCTGGCATCCGCGCCGAGACCTTCCTTCATATGCTCGAGGCAGAAGGCGTGTTGGTTGGCAGTGGTTCTGCTTGCAACACCCATGGCCACAGCGAGTCAGCGGTGCTTGGTGCAGTTGGGCTTGCCAAGGAGCTGCGTAACTCTGTGCTGAGGGTTTCCTTCAGCGGCTACGAGACCGAAGCAGAGTTGCAGCACACGATTCGGGCCTTTGACAAGGCGTCGGCCAATTTCGTGTCCTAGGAGAGCGCTGATAGATTCCCTCGGCGACCCGAGCGAGCACACCTGTCGATATTGTCGCGATTGCCCTGCTCTTTTTGCATGACGAACTCCCCCGAACCGACCCGTTTCCTCAATCGTTTCCTGAAGCAGGAATCGGCCAGTGGCATCCTGCTGATTTTCGCGACCGTGCTGGCGATGATTTTTGCCAACACGCCGTTGCGCGCCTTGTACGACATGCTGATCGAAACGCCGGTGGCGATTCAGGTCGGCGCGCTGGAGATCGCCAAGCCTTTGCTGCTGTGGGTTAACGATGGCTTGATGGCCATGTTCTTCCTGCTGGTCGGCTTGGAGTTGAAACGTGAGTATCTGGAAGGCGAGCTGAACCAAGTGCACAACGTTGTGTTGCCAGCACTGGGCGCAGTCGGCGGCATGGTGGTCCCGGCTTTGATCTACGTTTGGGCGAATCAGGGCGACGACTTGGCCATGCAAGGGTGGGCTATTCCGGCGGCAACCGATATCGCTTTCGCACTCGGCATCTTGTCGTTGTTGGGGCCGCGCGTGCCTGCCAGCTTGAAGATCTTCCTGACGTCGTTGGCAATCTTCGACGACCTTGGCGCGATCCTGATTATTGCCTTCTTCTTCACGTCGAAGGTTTCGATGACCGCATTGATCATCGCCGGTTCGTGCGTGGTGGTGTTGGCGATCATGAACCGCCGCGGCGTGGTCGAAAAGAGTCCCTACTTGTTGATCGGCGCAATCATGTGGGTGGCGCTGTTGAAGTCCGGGGTGCATGCAACCTTGGCAGGTGTGGTCCTGGCCATGTTCATGCCGATGCGTGATCCGAAGAATCCTGCGGTGTCGCCACTGAAATCCTTGGAGCGTGATTTGCACTCGGCGGTGGCCTATTTCATCTTGCCGATCTTCGCTTTCTGCAATGCCGGGATTCATTTCTCTGGCGTGGGCAGCGAGCAGTTGCTGCATGGAGTCACCGTCGGCATCACGCTTGGTCTGCTGTTCGGCAAGCAACTCGGCATCATGTTCTTCTGCTGGCTTGGCATCAAACTGAAAGTTGCCAAGCTTCCCGACCACAGTGGCTGGGGTGCGCTTTATGGCACCGCGGTGTTGTGTGGCATTGGCTTCACCATGAGTTTGTTCGTGGGATCGCTGGCCTTTGAGGAAAGCGGCGGCAACCTCGGTGTGGATGAACGGATTGGCATCGTGGCTGGTTCGCTGGCCTCTGGTGTGTTGGGTTACTTGGTCCTGAAGAAGGTGCTTCCGGCGAGATCAGTTGGCGACGGCGACAAGATCGAGGGTTGATTGCCCTGCTTCCGCTGCTTGTCCTTGCCGTCACGCCCTGCGCTCAGCAGGGACCGCCTGAATCTCCACCTGTAGCTTCCGACCAGCAAGAACCGACATGCGTCGTGCAGCCCAAGGCCTCAACCACCCAAGAAGGCGCTCAGGCACGCATCCAGTGGTTCGGAACCCGGAGCAAGGACTAGCGGAAGCCAAGCGCACCAATCGCCCGCTACTGATGACGGCAGCTGCCCCCATGTGTCGCGGCGTTGCCGGCATGTGGTGACCTGGCAAACAGAATTCGGACAGTGATTTCCTGTTCGACACCACGGTCGTGGTGCTGTCACGAGACTGGGTTTGCGTTCGTCTTGCCAGTTATGAGAATGAACAAGAAAGCGAATACCTGAAGAAGTTGTACCGCGGACGCACTGGCGAATTGAACAACACCACCTTCGCTTTGGTAGCCCCCGACGGCAAGACGCTGCTTGCTCCTGCCGGTCGCGGACCAGAGTTTGTGATTGGTGCGCGCGCAACCCCAAATGGAAAAGCGGAACCGGAAAGCCGCCGCAGATTCGCCTGAAGAACTTGCTGAAGAGCGGGCCGGAAGAGTTCACCCGCAAAGGACTCACGCGCCAAGATTACCATCGCCAAGGACGTCGGGCTGAAGCCTTCTGGCAAACGGTCATGCCGGTGACCGATGAAGGCAAAGCAGATTCAGATCGCCAACCGCCACGCTAGATTGTCCGGCGATGACTGCCGATCCCCGCCCACCCTTTCACCTAGCCATTCCAGTTCGTGATATCGCTGCGTCGCGGCGATTCTACGGCGAGCTGTTGGGCTGTCCCGAGGGCCGTTCGAGCGAACGCTGGGTGGATTTCGATCTCTTTGGCCATCAAGTCGTCGCACACCTGGTCGGCGAAGGAGACCACCAGCACAAGGATGACGACAGCCACATCACGGGGCACAACCCTGTCGATGGCGAGGCTGTGCCGGTGCCACACTTCGGCTTAGTGTTGGATTGGGAAAAATGGTTGAAGCTTGCTGAACACCTGACCAACGCAGGCACCAAGTTCGTAATCGAACCGTACATCCGCTTCAAGGGTCAAGTCGGTGAACAAGCCACCATGTTTTTGCTCGATCCATGCGGTAACGCCTTGGAGTTCAAGAGCTTCCGCGATCCATCACAGCTGTTCGCGAAGTGATGGACTGATGCGGAACAAGCGCGGCCGCTGAAGAATCTAGGCGAACAGGCCTGGGATTGGCCCGGTGCTGTCGGCGAAGGTTTCGGTCTTCACATCGACCGCATTCAACATGCTCACGAACAGGTTGCTGAACGGCGTGTCGTTGTCGTACAGCGTGTAGCTTCCATGCTGTGCGCCAAGAGCCTTGCCACCGAGTAGCGCGGTCGGGTAGTTGCGTGCGTTGTGGGTGGTACTGCATGCACTGCCGTAAAGCACCAAGGTGTTATCCAGCAACGGCCCGAACTCATCTTGCGTATTGGCCAGCTTATCAATGAAGTAAGTGAACTGCTCGGCAACCCACTGGTCATAACGACCCCACTCTGGCCAGTGGCCTTTACCGGTGTCGTGACTGATGGTGTGGTGGCCCTTCTGAATGCCAAGCGCCAGGTTCGGGAAGTTATCACCGAAACCCATGCCATCTTCACGACCACACATATAGGTCATGACGCGGGTCAGGTCGGTCTGCAGTGCCAACGCCATCAAGTCATAAGTGGCGCGCACATAAGCCTTCGGATCGACACGCGGATCGGCATCGAAGTTCACGTTACTGGCATCGAACTCTTTCATTGGAATATCAAGCCACGCCTCATTGCGACGCACTTGCTCTTCGACTGAGTTCAACGACTCAAGATACTCATCCATCTTGGCCTGGTCATGCTTGCTGAGCTGCTTCTTCAAGCTCTTGCTGTCTTCCAGGACCAAGTCGACAATCTTCTTGCCTTGCTGCAGGCTCTTACGACGCTCCTCTTGGCTTCCGCCGGTTGAGAAGTAACGCTCGAAGATCTGACGATGACGGTGCTCCGATGGAATCGGGCGGCCGTCGGCGGAGAAAGAAAGCGTGGAGACACGAGACTTGTAGCCGACACCACCATCGACTGAAAGCGCCAGTGATGGAAAGCGCGTGTGCTTCTTGAACTGCTGCGCCGCAACCTGATCCACCGAAATACGGTTCTGGTAGCGGTCGCCGCGAACATCGCCAGCGGTTAAGTAGGTGTCACCTGCCAAGTGTCCAAGCAGCTGACGACTCTTAGGGTGACTCAAACCACCGAGCAGAGACATCTGGTCGCGGTATGGCTCAAGCGACTTCAGCACATTCGTGAGCTTGTAATCCTTACCCGCTTCAGTCGGAAACCAACGCCATTGCGCGTTGTCCTTATCCTTCAATCCCGGCAAGCTACAGCCGTTAGGGAAGTACACATAACAAAGGCGTTTCGGCACCGGGCCTTGGCCCTGTGGAATAGCCCAAGACATGCCTTCAAGGAAGGGCAGTGCGGCGGCGACACCCAATCCACGAAGGAAGGTGCGGCGATCAAGATTCCAAGACTTCTGACTCATTTCGTTTTTCCAACTGCTCTACTTTAACGCACGGAGAAGGATTCGCTCTGGACGATGCCCAAAATCACCGAACGCATGCTGTATTCGCGCTCCTGCACGAATGCCAGGATTCCATCGATCTCAGCTTCATCGGCGAAACTGACATCTCGACCAAGTGCGTAGGCGAACAGGTGTTCGATCAACGCGCGCGCGAAAGTTTCACGCTCTTCGCCCAAGAAGTATGCCTTGAGCCCCGGTACATCCGCAATCGGAGTGCCGTTCGGCAGCACCGTGGTGGTATCGATCGGACGCCCCTTACGTTCGGTCTCCATCAGGCCGACGGCGTTGTAGTTCTCAAACACAACACCGAATGGATCAATGCCAGCATGGCAATCATGACATGAAGGATTGTCACGGTGCTGGATCAACTTCTCCTTCAAGGTTAGGTCATCAAAACCAGGTACGTCTGGATCCAGTGGTGGCGTGTTGGGTGGCGGCAAGGGTGGCTCATCACCAAGGATCTTCTGCTTGATCCAAACTGCGCGTTTGATCGGGTGTGCCTCGTTGCCGTCGGAGTGGCCAGCGAGGAATGCACCTTGCGACAACAAACCTCCGCGGCCTGCCGAAGCTGGCAGTGGCACTGCGCGGAAATGGTTTCCGGTCACGCCATCGACTCCATAGAACTCTGCCAAGTTCTGATTCAACATGGCAAAATCAGAATCGATCAAGTTGAAGATGCTCATGTCCTGCTCCACCAAATGATGGATGAAGTGATAAGTCTCTTCCGCCATGTCGCGCTTGACGAAACGCGTGTAGGCCGGGTAAGTGTTTGCGTTGATGGTGATCAACTGCTGGCGTTCCA
The DNA here is from genome assembly GCA_024229395.1 of Planctomycetota bacterium. GTDB lineage: Bacteria > Planctomycetota > UBA1135 > UBA1135 > UBA1135. The sequence continues at coordinate 145,901 of JAAESM010000074.1, forward strand.
GCCGCAGCCACTCATGGGTGAAGGATCGCACGAAACGCCAACTGCGTTTGTTATCCAACAAACGCGTGACTTGTTGCTCCAAGTCATCGCGCAACTTCTTGTTGGCAGCCAACTCCGCCAAGGTCTCATCCGGTGGCGAGTTCCAAAGGAAGTAGGACAGGCGCGTGGCGAGCGCATCTTCGCTCAACACTGGCGGCCATGGACCTTCCAAGCCTTCCAGACCTTCGCCACCAGTCAAGGATTCCGGTTCGGCAAGGTACAGGAAGTTCGGCGAACACAACACCGCGATCAAGACCTCTTGGATCGAATCCTCAAAGGAGTGATAGTCCAAGCGAATGTCGCGCCAGAATGCCATGTAACGCTCGACTGTCTCGCCATCGACGGACCGGCGGAATGCACGCTGCATGAATGCGCTGATCACTTCCTTGGCATAGACCTCTTCATTTTCTTGATTGGCCGAAGCGAAGAAGATTTGGCTGTGCGACACAGGCGGCCACTCTTCATGGAAGGGTGCCTCGAACTCGATGGCCTCGATCAGGATCGGCGGGCCCGGATCCCTGGAAGACTTCACCAAATGATCGTTCCACAGGCCAAGCAGCATGAAGCCGGACAGGATCTCGGTGTCGCCGGACTCTGGTTCTGGGATCGGCAGGTTCTCCAAGCGTCCGCGGAAGGTGTAGACCTGGGCACTTCCTAACTCGGCCTTCACTTCTTGGGAGCTATCGAAGGTCAGGTAGTCCATGCCGTCATCGGTGCGGGTGCCCACGAAGGGGCGCATCGAAGGAATCTTGGCTTCTAACTGTGCCGCAAGTGCTGCACTCTTGGCTTGCAGCGAAGCAACTGCCGGGTGGTCGGCTGGAACCGGGGTGACGACCAGTGATTGGAAACCGATGAAGAAGCGTCCGCCAATCTTCAACTTGTGCTTGCCGGCGGGGATGTACGCAGCCCCCACTGCTGTGACCAAGCGGTCGAGCTGCAGTTGCTCCTCATTCAGCTCAAGGCGTTGATCGAGATTGAGGTTTTGCAAGCTCAGCCGCACCGACGGCATGTTGTCGATCGATGCTGGCGGGTGCACGAAATCGATCTGGTAGTAACCAGCTTCCTTGACGTTCAACTCGAACTCAGCGCTGCTCGCCTTCGGCACTTCGACTGGCATCAACATGGCGCCAGTCATCTGCATGTTGTCGATGTTCTTCGCATCGGCGGCGGCGAACACATGCGCATCACTCGGCATCACGATTTCTTGTTCATCGCGATAGGCCAGCGGCACAGGGTTCTCGACTGGGATCAACAAACGCTCAGTACTCTCCAACAGGAAACCACGGGAAGCGCGCACACGCATCTCGAAATCGCCGGTCTCTGGGAAGACACGCTGCATCTCCAGCTTCAAGTTTGGCGATGGCCCTTGCCAAGAACCAGGCGCCACTTCCTTATGCGGCAAGGCGGAGTACAACACCACGCCTTCTTCCACCGAACGCCAACGGCTCTGCGAACTCCCACGCAAACCGACACTGATATGACGCTTGATGTCGTCGAACTGCTTCTGCTCGGAATCATCGATTGCGACCTTCTCCTGACCATTTGCATCAAGGATCTCAATGACAAAATCACTGGTCGGAAACTGCACTGCTTGATAACCGCCGGTGCTGCCAGCAACCTTGCCCTGGCCACTATCTTTGCCGAAGGTTACGCGAATCCAAAACGGCGCCGGCTTTGGACCTTCCTCGATCGCTTGCTCCAAGGCTTGGCGCGCGATCGCTTGGTAGTACTCCAGGTGTAACGGTGAAGCTTCCAGTACTTCGCCGTTATTGGAGAAACCCATCTCGGACTTGCCGTCATCGGGCAACACACTTCCGAAGTTCACCGACAGGCCCAAAAGTTCCTGCAAGGAGTTGGTGTACTGCTGCTTATTCAAGCGACGCAAGATGGTGCGATTGCGTTCCACTTGCGCGACTGCAGCTTCGGCCAAAGACATCTCCAACCAAGTCAACAACTTCTGGCGGCTGGCATCAGGCAGTGGATTGCGCCTCTCGGACTTGGCCGGTGGCATATCCAACTCTTCCACCATCTCTTCAACTAGATACCAAGCCTCGGCATCCAGGCCGTTGATCAAGTCAGCGTCTAAGACGTCCAAGCGGATATCGCCTTTCTGCTTGCGTTGGCCGTGGCAGCCATAACAGAACTCATCAAGGATCGGCTTGATCTCGGTCTCGAAGTCAGGTCGAGCACCGGGCGCCTGCTCTTGCGGGCGCGCATCAACGGAAGAAAGTGCTGTTGCGCAGAACAACAGCGTGAAAACCACGAACCCAAAAGTCCGGAACGAAGGAGCAGTCTTTTCCATCAGAGGGATCCCAAAGGACCAATCCAAGCTTAGCAGCCACCCTCAGTTCCGAAAATGATTCCGCCGCTGGCGACCGCAATACAACCGATTCTTTTACCGTACCGCTTCAAGCTCTTGGCTGAGCGCTTTCACGAGCTCTGGTTCCATTGCCCACAAGTTGGTCGTTTCCTTCGGATCGCTTTCCAAGTCATAGAGTTGCCCCCTGGGCCCTCCCTCTTTGGGCGCGACTTTCGAAGGCTTGCTGAATCCACCGGACCCAAGGTTGTCGACCACCAACTTCCACTTGCCGCGACGAATCGCGAAGGTTCCATCAAGACTATGGTGCACGATGGAATCACGAACTGCCGACGCACCTGATTTCTGCAGAAGCCTCGAGAAATCCATCGAGTCTTCGCATTGACCGACGGCAGTCGTGTGATGCAATTGCGCCGCGATCGTTGCATAGAGATCCGACAAGCAAACCAAGCCATCGCTCTGGGTCCCTGCAGTCGTCAGGCCTGGCCAATCGATGATCAACGGAACACGATGCCCGGCTTCCCAGATGTCGGCCTTCAAGCCACGCAACTCGCCATTCGCGGAATGCCCAAATCGCTTGAGCACAGAGCCGGCCGGGTGCGTCGTTCCAGTCCGCGCCGGGGATCCGTTATCGGAGCTGAAGATGATCACGGTGTTGTCGCGCAATCCGCTCTCCTCAAGTGCTTGCATGACTGCCCCTAGGGTGGCGTCGACTTGGTGCACGTAATCGCCATAATCCCCCGCCGCCGATGCGCCCTGGAATTCCTTAGCCGGCACGATCGGCGTATGCGGCGCTGTGAGTGGCATGTACAGGAAGAATGGTTCGGCGCTGTCATCAGATCCCCATTGATGAATGCTCTGCACGGCGCGCTCGGTCAAGCCGGGCATTACTGCATCCATTCGCCAACCAGCAGCCATCACTCCAGGTCTTCCGGACCACTCCTTAGGTTTCTCCTCAGTTGGCAGGGTCACCAAGCCATCTTGTTCGAACCAGGTGTAAGGAGGGAAGTTCGGGACGTCGTCGCCAAAGTAGTTATCAAAACCATGCGACAGCGGACCGCCAGTCATGGATTGCGTGAAATCGACTTGCTCGGCGATCTCTTTGCGTTGTGCATTGGTCAATCGCTGCGGATAATCCGGCATGCCAGCAGCAGGCACCACCGGGTTGCCTTCTGCATCATGCCAAGCCCAACCCAAATGCCACTTTCCGATGCAAGCGGTTTCATAACCCAAGGTTTGCAACATCTCCGGCAAGGTGATGCGTTCTTCTTCCAATAGCGGTGGATCCCACTGCCAAACGACTGAGCTGTTCAAGCGATCGCGCCATGCATATCGGCCAGTAAGGATCGCATAGCGACTTGGCGAGCAAACACTGGAAGCGCTATGGGCATCGGTAAACTTCAATCCTTGGCGCGCAAGCTTATCGATGTTTGGAGTGGGCACCAACGATGCGGGGTTGTAGCACTGAGGATCGCCATAGCCGAGGTCGTCGGCGAAGACGAGGACGATGTTCGGTCGCGACGTGGATGCTTCAGGTTGATCCTCAATCGGCTGTGGTGAACAACCGAAAGCGACTAAGGCAAATCCAAGGCTGATGATGGTCGCCTTGACGCCGTTGGGCAACGCGGTCTCGATCATGGAAGCTGCCAGATGCCATGCTCCACGTCGCCGTGTATATAGATCGCGATCGTTCCTTGGCCAGGAAGCTCCGTTGGCGGCAAGGCGATCATCGCTCCCAGGGAAGCGGCTTTCTCGGTGGCTTGATGGATGTCGTCGACGCGCACATAAGCTCGAATCACTGGTTTCTCATGCTCAGCCAGAGTGCCGCGGATCGCAAAAAGAGAGCCGCTTGGCAAGCTTGCTACGAATGCATTGCCCAACTCAGGCACCGAATCGCCGAACTCAAGGCCGTAGGTGCCGGCGTAAAGGTCACGCGCCGCGTTTGGGTCAGCGCTGACGATTTCAAGGTAATGAATGTCGTTGGACTGGGTAGTCATGGTTGGGTAATCCGTGCTTGTCCCACTTGTTGGTTGTTGATTCTGCTGCCGCACCTTAGCATTTCACGATGCTTCGCAATCTCCTGCTTGCCTTTTCTATTGCCCTATTCGCTCTCGCCAGTTGTGGCGATTCCGAGAAACCCGGCGCTCCCGAGCAGAGCGGCGGCTCCACCAATACGGAGGTTTCCAAAGGAACCATCGACCCGAGCCTCATCGGAGTGCAGCTCTCGAAGAAAGGGCTTGAAAACAAATTCCCGGAGCTAGTCGAGCAAGCGCGCAAGGAGTTGGCCTCGGTAAGTGGCCTGGACTTGGCAGACCTCGAATTCAAAATAGCCGATGAAGAAAAAATCCTCGACACCCTGGTAGCCAACCTTTCCTTCCAAGATATCGGCAAGGAAGAGGACTACGAGCGCGAGGACCTGCGCGAACTTTCCCGCGGCATGATCGGCATCTACAGCATGACCGAGGGCAAGGTCTATGTGAGCCTGGATAACTTCGAGTGGCTCACCGACGTCATGGAGATGCCTGGGTCATTCACCAAGGAGGTTCTCTTCGCTGTGATCGCGCATGAGGGTGTGCATGCCATTGCCGACCGCAAGTATGGCTTGGTGAAGTTGATCGAGAGCATGAGCAACGAAAGCGAGTTGATGGCCGCAAACGCCGTCATCGAAGGTTATGCCCAAGTTATCGCGCGCGACGTCTGTGCCAAGACCAACATGACCAAGGGTATCGATGGCATGACCGAGTTGATCACCACGGTGCCCGACATCGATGACCCGGTCGCGAAGATGCAGATCGCTGTGATGGTGCAGCAATTCGCCTTCGCTTATGTCGAGGGTGAGTCCTTCCTGAATGCGCTCGTGGCGGCGAAGGGAGAGGCCGGCCTCGACCAAGCATTCGCCGCTCCACCGACCAGTCGCGCTTACGTCAACAATCCCGATTGGTACATGGATCCGAATAAACGGCCTGGTGCTGACTACCAAGTCGAAGACGCTTTGGACGTATTCGACGCATTCTTCGCCGAGGATGAGTGGACCACGCAGCGCCAGGATTTCGACAAAGGGCTGCTGCGAACGGCCGCGTCGGCACTGCCCGAGGAAGACGTGAAGGAGTACGTCGACGCCGTGATCCAGACGCGCCTGACACTAGGAATGGCCGGAGGAGTCCTGGACCAGCAACTGGTGGTGTGCGCCTTGCATCATTGCCAGAGTATTGATCACGCCGTGCGATTCGTTGAGCTTTCCAAGCAACTGGTTAACGCCAAGGAAGAGATGATGAAGGATTCCGCAACGCAGATCACCGAGTCCAAGATGGACGAGGTGGATAAGCCAGGCTTCTCTGGATTCAAGTTGAGCCAAACCGTCGATGTTGGCGGTTCTGAAGTCGGCACCCAAACGGTCCAGATTATCAAGGGTGATTTGGTCTGCGAGATGACCTTTGTCAATACAGAATACGATCAAGAGGACGCCGTTCAGCTAGCCTTCGATGTCTTGAATAAGGCGACTAGCGTGGACAAGAGCGAAGACTAAGGTTGCTCAAGATTCTTCAGGCGTTTCCCATTCATCGACCACTTCAACTTGCGACGAGAAGTATTCCCCCACTCCTGGCCCGACCAAGAGCAGGATCAGGACCACGATATTGTTGAGTAGCCCAAACCCGACGATATTCAGGAAGGCGAGTGTACTCAGGACATCAAGCCCACCGAGTTGGTCGATGAAGAGATAAGCCGCAACGCTGAGAAGGATCACGGTCAGCCAACGCGCCCAGGTTTTTCTCCGGTAGATCTCTCGGCACAAGGCGCAAGTCAATAGGAATCGTAGACCTTGTTTCGGCAACTCATCCGTTCCGACCTCAAGAAGGTAATAGACATTAGCTGCCATGGAGTTCAGCAAGATCAATGCGATGGCCACAAGAACTGCAACGGCGCCGGGTGAGAACTTCTTCATCTTGAAACGGAAAAGCGGGCCAGCGTCGAAACGCTGACCCGCTTTGTGTTAATCAATCAGTACTCGCTTAGCACTGCGAGTAACCGCAACCCATGCACTTGCAGCAGCCTTCCTCGAACACGAGGTTGGATGCTTCACAAGATGGGCACTTGATCTTGAAGGCACCACCGGTGCCGGTTCCGGCGCGACCCGACTTCTTCAAGCCCGTCTTCGGAGCGTCGTCGGTTGGGTTCGCTAGGTCATCGGCGTTGATCTCGCCAAGCAGGATGGCGTGCAGGCCATAACGCTTCTTGACATCCATGTAACGCTTCAGCGCCTTGGCCAATCCATCCGCGAGCGACATGATGCGACCATCACGGCTCGGAACGGTGAGGGAAGAACCGATGCCTTCGAGCTGATCGAGCGACAACTTCAGTTCGCCGCCACAGCGCAGGAACAAGGAGATCATGCGGCAGATGGCTTCCAGGTCGGAGTTGGCGACGTCGCCACCCTTACCGAGCTGTGCGAAGACTTCCATCTCACGATCACGCTGCGGATCGACCGACAGTTTGACGTGCATGTTGCCGAACGGGGTGATCTGGCGAATGCGAACACTCGGCATGATCTCCGGCAACTTGACCGGCTTGATGCGTGCATCGACCAGCGCTGGAGCAGGAGCTGGAGTAGCTGCCTTCTCCTTCAGTGCCATCGGCTGCATCTCACGGCAACCATCACGGTAAACCGTCACGCCCTTACAACCTTCACGCCATGCGAGCAGATATGCGGTGCGCACATCATCTTCTTCGCAATCGTGTGGAAGGTTGATGGTCTTGGAGACCGCGTTATCGATCGAGCTTTGCCATGCGGCCTGCATCAGGATGTGCTCACGAGGAATCACATCGTGCGCAGTCACGTAGACCTCTTTCAACTCGGTCGAAAGTTCAGCTGCCGAGATGCTGCCATCTTCCAGTGCGACGTCGATTACGCGATCGATTTCGCTACCGGTATGACCTGCACCTTCGAGTGCAGTGCGGAAATCCTGGTTGATCTCCTTCATGATCACTGGCACACCATCGGCATCCTTCATGACTTGACGTTGGAAGGCCAAGCTGAACAGAGGCTCAATGCCGCCGGAGCAACCGGCGATAATCGAGATGGTGCCGGTCGGGGCCACTGTGGTCACGTGGGAGTTACGACGTGGTGCGCGACCGTCCATCTGTGGCTTGGAGCCTTCCCATGCGGTGAATGGCGCGCGGCCATCCTTCTCACAGAGTGCTTCCGAAGCAACCAAGGATTCGTTGGTCAGGCGTGCCGAGAACGCACGGGCGATCGAGAAGCTCTGCTCCGATCCATAACGCACGCCCAACTGGTAAAGCAGGTCAGCGAAACCCATCACGCCCAATCCGATACGACGCTCTTGCTCCGCACGGTTGCGGATCTCGTCGATCGGGTAGTTGTTGATGGTGATGACATCGTCCAAGAAACGGGTGCAATCATGCACAGCCGAATCGAAGGCTTCCCAATCAATACGCTCTTCCCAACCTGCGGCCTCTGGGGCATCAGGCTTGTAGAAAGTGTTGAGGTTGATCGACCCCAGGTTGCAGGAACCGTAAGGCAACAGCCACTGCTCACCACAAGGGTTGGTGGCCTCATAAGTACCGAGGTTCGGCACCATGTTGTCTTCGTTCGCGCGATCCAGGAACAACATGCCAGGCTCACCATTGCGCCAAGCGTGCTGGATGACCTGCTCCATGACCTCGCCGTAGGTCCAGTAATCAGCTTCATTCGGACCTTCACCAGCGGCGAAGGCGTCGTAATCGGCCTCGGAGCAACGACGGCCAGCGGCCTTACGCATCCAGGCCTTCTGGCCACCATGTGGGTTGACCACGACGAAACGATCCTCGGGGCTGTCGACTACCTTCTGCATCCAGTCGTTGGTGACGGCGATCGAGATGTTGTAGTTGGTCCAGCGGTTCAGATCATCTTTGGCGCGCAGGAACTCGATCACATCTGGGTGATCACAACGCATGACGCCCATGTTGGCGCCGCGGCGGAAAGCACCCTGCTGGATGGCATCGGTGCCGGAGCTGAATGCGTCGATGAAGGAGAGCGGGCCGGAAGTGCGACCACCGGAACTTGCCACGATGGCGCCATCCGGACGCAGGCGGGCAAAGCTGAAGCCGGTGCCACCACCAGCTTTCTGAATTAGCGCGACGTGCTTGAGGGTCGTGAAGATCGCATCAATCGAATCCTCCACGGGCAGCACGAAGCAGGCGGACAACATTCCCATCGAACGGCCTGCGTTCATCAGGGTTGGCGAGTTCGGCATGAATGTGCCGGTGGCCATCAGCTCGTAGTAGCGCTTGGCCCACTTATCGCCGACGGGTTTGCCGAGCTCGGTGTACTCGGGGGCGGCTACTGAGGAAGCGACTCGCCAAAACAGACCTTTTGGGGTTTCATTGACCTCGCCGGTGGTCTCATCTTTGGCAAGGTAACGGTTTTCGAGAACGGTCCGCGAGTTGTCGGACAGCTGAGGCTCCATGAGGTCATCAAATTTGACCTCTTTAAGGGGGGGGGTCTGCTCTTTTGAGCTTGGGGTAGTTTTCTTCGTTGACTTAGGCATGGCTGGGAGGACTTGTTTGAAGTAGGAATGTAATAGCTCAAAAAGAAGGATGCTAGTGCAAAACGGTGCGAAATATGGTGGAGGTTATTTCGACAACCACAACATCTTGTGCTCCGAAAAACTTACATTTTGGATCGGAATTCCGCTGGATTGCTACAGCCGGTCGGCCACTGCCGCCATCACCATTTGCGGAGTCGTTTTTTGACCGCAATTGAAGTGCTTCTCGGGGCAAGTCGGATGGCCATGGATTCCGCATGGCCGGCAGCTTAAACCATCGACTTCGAGCACAATGTCGCGCGGGCCACGGGGTGAAAAGCCGAAAGCCGGAATTGTGCTGCAGAACACCGCGACCACCGGAATGTTCGCGGCGACTCCCATATGCATTGGCGAGGAGTCATTGGTGACCAGGCAAGCGGCGCGTTCGAGCACGGCATAGGACTCGCGCAGGTTGGTCTTTCCACAGAGGTCAATGATTTGCGGAGCGGATTCGCTGACGCTGCTGGGGTCCAGGCCGTGAGCTTGCGGATCAAGGCCGAAAGTGGCGGGATCAAGGCCCAAGGTCCGAGCACTCTGCTCCAAAATCCGCGTACTGAGCGCGCAATCGTCGGGGCCACCCAAGATCACCACCCGCTGGCCGTCGGCGGCCAACTTCTGCACCAAGGCGGCATAGTGCTCCTCTGGCCAGCGCTTGGTCGCCCAAATACTGCCCGGCGCCACGGCCACGAAACCAGTGTCGGGAGTGAGTTCGGCAGCGCGGGCGCGTTCGGAATCTGTTGGGAAAATGCGCGGCCGCTGCCACTCTCCGCCACCGATTAGCGCCAAGTTGCGTTGGATCTCATGGAGATCCTTGGGGTAGGGAATCTGCTGTGTATACAGAGAAGCACCCGAAGCATTGTCGAAACAAACCCGCTCGGGAATACGACTAAGGCGCAGCATCATGGCCGTCCGCCATGACCGGTGCGAGCAGAACACGCGCGCATAACCCTTGGAGCGCAGAAGCTTTGCCATGCGCATCATGCCGCCGAGCCCTTTCTGCGCACCGCGCTTGTCGTAGACCATGACCTCCCTCAAATCGGGGTGGCCGGCCAACATGCCCGCGCCCCCGCCAGAGGTCAGAAAATCCAATGGGCCCGGATAACGCTCCTTGGTGGCACGCACCAACGGCTCAGCGCAAAGCACATCGCCAAGAAAGGAGGTATCAACGAGCAGGGTGGCTTTGGACACGACGCTATTCTAAAGGCGCTTTGATTTCGCTCACCGCGCCAAGCGGCATAACGGAATCCTCGGCCCAAGGCGCCATGCACAGCTTCCCCCCACTCGTATGACCAACTCCCTCCCAGGCTCGCGCCGGGAGGTCATGCGACTTGCGTGGCCAATTGGCGTCTCCATGTTGTCTTTCACGATGAAAGGCTTCGTGGACACGCTCATGGTTGGCCAACTCGGCACCGATGCATTGGGTGCTGTCGGATTCGCCACCGTGGCAACCTGGTTCGTGCTGTGTTTTCCATGGGGCATCCTGCGCGGCCAACGCCCACTGGTCAGTCAGTACTTGGGCGCGGGTGATCGCGCGCTGGCGTTCTCCTTCGGCGTGCATGCTTTCGCGCTCGCATTGATCTCCGGCGCCTTGCTGATGATGGTTGCCGGCCCACTCGCCGACGCCTTCCGCTACTTCTCTTCCACAACAGAACTCAGTGTTGCTGGCCAAGAGATCGGTAGTTCCTATCTACACATCCGCGTGATGTGGCTGTTGCCGACGCTGCTGACCTTCGCTGTCGCCGAGTACATGCGCTCGGTCGGTAACACGCGCGTGCCCATGGCCGTGGACTTGGTCGTGCATCCGGTAAACATCGCATTGAACTATGCCTTGATCTTTGGTTATTGGGGAGCGCCTGAGTTAGGTGCCGATGGCGCAGCGCTTGGCACTGGTCTCGCCGACCTCGCCGGTTTGGGATTGATCTTCTTCTTGAGCAAACCAAAGCACAGGTTCACCGCCGAGAACTTGCGCCTGCGTTGGGAGCGCATGAAAGAAGTCATCAAGGTCGGCCTGACCGGTGGCATTCAGTTCTCGTTAGAGAACCTGTCCTTCCTTTCGATTACTTGGATTGTTGGCAAGACAGATGATGTCGCCCTGGCCGTGCACCAAGCTGGCATTCAGTTAGTGCACTTGTCCTTGCTGCCCGCGGTCGCGATCGGCGACGCCGGCTCGGTGCTAATCGGCAAGTTCGTCGGCGAGTTCGACTTCGATGCTGTACGCCGCACCTTGCGCAGCACATTGCAAATCATGATTCCATTCATGATGAGCATGGGGGTCATCTACTTAATCTTCGGTCGTGATTTAGCCGGCATCTTCCTCAAAAACGATGATCCCGAACTCCTCGATTACGCGTTGAATCTAGGCAAGGGCGTCATGGCAGCCTGTGCGCTTTGGCAGCTCGGCGATGCCTTCCAGGTCGCCTTCCGATTCGCCCTGCGCGCCGCCGGCGACCACATCTGGGTGATGTGGACCGGCATCTTGTGCACCTGGTTGTTGAGCATTCCACTCGCCTGGGCCGTGGTCTACTGGTTCAATGGCAACGTAATCCATGTCTGGTTCACTTGGTCGGCTGAGATCTTCGTCGGTGCCGCGATCTTCCTCTGGCGTTGGAACAGTGGTGCTTGGATGAAGAAGCGCTTGGTCCAGGACGAAGCGGAAGTCGACGCCGTCGCCCTATGATTTAGTCCATGTTGAGTTCGCTGCTTGTCACTGTTGCGCTGTTCTTACCCTGTTCGCCAGACCAAGAGGCGCAAACCCAGGAACCACAGCCTTCGCAGCCACGAGTGGATCAACCCAATGTGGTTGTGGTGCAGCCATTCATCTTGGGCGGCGAAGAAGCGGGCAGTGAACCCGCGCGCTTCCAGATTCGCGAAGCACTCGTCGATCAAGTCTATGCCAAGGCGGGTATCGATTTTCATTTCCTGGAGCCACGCACCTACCTCAACGCCGAGGCCCGCGATGGCAAGATCAACCTTGATCAGATCATGGCGGCGAGTCGGGCGGATGGAGCATCACGTGGCTCTGGTGAAATCCTCAATACCTACTTCGTGAATGCGGTCGATGGCCAAGCCGGACCACTCGGCAGAGGCGGATTCAACATGCCGATTCTGTTCATCGCACTTGGTGCTGAAGGTGACCTTGGTATAGAGGCTTTCGTGATGGCGCATGAAGCCGGTCATTGCCTTGGCTTAGGGCATTCGGTCGATGATCCGAAAGTGCCGAATGACTTGGTCAACCTGATGGGCGATGGCCCATATCTGGAACGCGTCGGCGTGGATGGCTTGCATGACAGCCAAGTCGTGACGGTGCAAAGGAGTGCAATGGTGGTGCCGCGCGTTCGTTGCTTGACTTTGGAGCAGGCGCGGATCGCAATGCTGGATGAGGGTTTCGAACCGTTCTTCGATCAACTGCAAGAGCGCGAGATCCATGCATTCACACAGGTCGGATCCGCCGACACCTCGCTGGCTGAACAACGCGCCAATGCCAAGCAGGTCTTCCGCGCTGCGGCGATGGGCTTTGAGGCTGAAGAGGAGCAAGCGTTGTTGTGGCTTTGCAACGGATTGCGCAAGCGCATTGCACCTTACTTTCCTTTGCTGGCCAATCAGCCATGGAATTTCTTGAAGTTCGATAACGAACTCTGCTCCGGCTTTTCCCATACGCGCGGCTTGTCGATTCTGTTCTCTGAGCGGGTGGTCCAGCACGCAGTATCGCTCTTCAAGGATGGTAATCTGGATGTCGCCCTGAAAACTATGGGCCCACTGCTGGTGCATGAACAGATGCACGTGCTCGAACGTTGTTATCCACAGCGCTTCGCCAAGTTGTACGAAGAGGTCTTTGGCCTTATCCATGCCAAGGTCAAGCCGAACCGGTGGCTCACGGCAAACCAAGTTTCCAACCCCGATGCCCTCAGCGGCGATTGGCTGATTCCCCTGCAACTCGAAGGCGCCGATGGCCAAGCTTCTGCCGACGGCGCACCAATCCAACTCTGGTGGCCGCGCACTCTTCTGCGCCCTGGAGTGAGCACTCCTCGCCTTGGTGCCGACTTCGTGAACTTGGCGACCTTGGTCAAGCAGACCGATCAAGGCCATGAGGTGGTGATGACAGAATCCGGTTTGCCTGAGAGCCGGCCCATGAAAGAGCTCTCTCCCTTCCTTGACCGTTTCCCGATTCGCACCGGCAAGGATCATCCTAATGAGATCGCTGCCTACTTGATGGAGCAGGTTCTACTCGCGGAAGTACTCGGCACCGACGCCGACCGTGCCAAGATGCCAGCTATGGTCAAGAGCATGCGGGATTGGGCGCGCACCGAGTTGCGCTGAGCCCGAAATACACCGGTGACTTAGCGGATCCGCCGAGCCGACCGATTGCTTTTACAGCGTCTGGGTCCGACGGATGATGTCGTCTTCGTCAGGAAACTGATTGCCTTCGTTGATCTTATTGAAGATCACTTGGCCGTCGACGTTGACCTCGAAGATGCCGCCTCCGCCTTCAATCAGCTTGACGATAATCCCGAGCGCGTTTTTGATTGCGGCAGCCAAACTGACTGCCTGCGGTTTGAAGTTTCAAACCCCTCAGTAGGTAACCGTGATGTGCATGGCCGAATTTTAGCGGTGCCATGCACGGACTGGTGGAGCCATTATCCTGTCGTCATGCGTTTTCCCTGGCTGCTGTTGCTCCTGTGTTTGACTCCCCTTTCCGCTGTCGCGCAGGAACCGACCGCGCAGCTGTTCAATGGCAAGAACCTGACTGGCTGGAGCGGTGATCCAAGTCATTGGTCGGTGGAAGATGGCTGCCTGGTTGGCCGCAGCACCGAAGCCAATCCGTTGGAGCGTTCGATCTATCTCTTCTCGGATGTCGAAGCTGCTGATTTCGTGCTGGAGTTCGACTACCTCATCGAAGGAGGCAACTCCGGCATGCAGTATCGCAGCGAGCGTTTGCCAAACGATGACGTGGCTGGTTATCAAGCCGACATCGAAGATGGCCCCAACTACAGCGGTATCCTTTATGAGAGCGACGGCCGCGCCATCATTGCGCAACGCGGCGAACGCCTGCAGATCTTTGACGACGGCTCGCGCTTGAACCATAAGGCCTTGGGAACTGCCGAAGCCTTGCAGGCTGGTGTGCTTCGTCAAGAGTGGAATCACTATCGCGTGATCGCCAAAGGTGCGCGCCTAGTTCATGAGATCAACGGCGTGCGCATGATCGACGTACTCGATGAAGAAAGCGCCCGGTCTCGCGCCAGTGGGATCTTCGCCTTGCAACTGCATCAAGGCCCACCAATGGAAGTGCGTTATCGCGATTTCAAACTGCGCAACCTGGCTGAAGATGACGCTGCTGGATTGAAAGACTTCCTGCGTGTCAGGAAGGCCAAGTCCGGCAAGCTCGCCGAGTGGATTTGGAGCGTAAGCTCCGTGGCCGAAAATGAAAAGCAGTGGTTCCATTACCGCTTTGAATTGGACCAACCTGCCACCTTGAGTTCAGGCTCGATCACCTGCGACAACGGTTTCATTGCATGGTTGGATAGCGACAAGATCGCCGAAGGTACGCAATGGTGGGTGCCGGTCGCCGTGCAGGCCGGGCGCAAGCTTGCCGTCGGCACCCATGACTTGGCTGTCCTCGCATGGAATGAAGGCGGGCCGGCAGGATTGGCGGTGCAACTGGAACTCACGCTTAAAAATGGCACCGCCATTCCATTGACCAGCAGTGAGCAATGGCGCAGCACGCCTACAGCACCGCAAGGGTGGCCAGCGATGACCGCAGAGTCCTTGGATTCCAACACATGGTCGTCAGTCAAGAGTCAGGGCAAGGTCGGTGGCCCCGGATTGGTATGGGGCAAAACCATGGCACCGCGCGTAGCCACGCCGGTCGACAACTTCGTCATGCCCGATGGTTTCGAGGCGACCTTGATGCATACGGCAAGCCCGAGTGAAGGTTCGTGGGCAAGCATGACCTTCGGACCGAGCGGCGAGATCTACGTATCGCCGGAACGCGGCAAGCTGCTGCGCTTCCGTTTCCCGAACGGACATGAACGTGCGCCGATCGTCGACAAGCTGGATACGCCGGTGCATTCCGCGCAAGGATTGCTCTATGCCCATAATGCGCTTTACGCCAACGTCGCCGGCCGCGTCGGTGAACAGGACGACGGCACCCAAGGAGATGGCGGCCTCCATCGCTTACGTGACCTCGATGGTGATGGCGTCTTCGAGGATCATCAACACCTGTCCAACTATGGTCCACCCAGTGAACATGGTGCGCATGGCATCGTGCTCGGCCCCGATGGCATGTTGTACGTGGTGATCGGCAATCACACCAAGCCCCCCACCAACCTGAAGAAGTGGTCGGCCTATATGGATGTCGAGGAAGATGTGCTGCTGCCGCGCATCTGGGATCCGCGCGGTCATGCTCATGGCATGTACGCCCCCGCCGCCGTGGTGATGCGCACCGACAAGGATGCAACGGAATGGGAGTTGATCGCCGGTGGCATGCGCAATCCCTATGACTTGGCATTCGCGCCCGATGGCGAGTTGTTCACATACGACGCCGACATGGAGTGGGACATCGGCACGCCTTGGTATCGCGCGCCGCGTGTGGTGCATGTGATCCCCGGTAGTGAATCCGGTTGGCGTTCCGGCAGTGCCAAATGGCCGTCGGAATATCCCGATTCGCTGCCGGCAGTGGTCGAGACCGGCCCTGCTTCCCCAGTCGGTATCACCTTCGGCACCAAGAGTCACTTCCCGCAGGATTGGGCAGATCGTTTGTACTTGGCCGATTGGGCTTACGGGCGCATCATCACCGTGGAGCTCTCCCCGAACGGCGCTACCTACAGCGGCGACATCTTTGACTTTCTGTCCGGCAAGCCATTGAACGTGACCGACCTGGAGTTTGGTCCCGACGGCGCCCTGTGGTTCACCACCGGTGGCCGCGGCACGCAGAGTGGCTTATATCGCGTTGCCTACACCGCACCGATGTCGGGCAAGCCGAACGTATTTGACACCACGCCAAATGAGGATGTGTTGTTGCGCCGCAAAATGGAGCGCGATGAAGGGTCCTCCCAGGACCGCAGCGATGCGCTGTTCTCTTCGGACCGGGTCTTGCGATATGCCGCTCGCTTGAATCTGGAGCACAAGGCGAAGGTGGATTGGCCGAACCTGATCTTGGGCGTCGGGTCGTACAGTGGTATTGGAGTCGGCGAACTCCTGTTGGCCTCCGCCCGCGTCGGGACAGATCGCCAGAAGGAGTTCTCCCTGGAGCACATCTATCGGTGTGACTTTAGCGCCGCTTCCCTTGATGCCAAATGGCTGCTCTTACGCACTGCCATGTTGCTGCGCACCGGCACTGGCGCCGGCGAGACCACCTCCCCTGATCCGGAACTCGCCGAGTTCTTTGGCCGCGATTTCCCCACCGACGACCCGATGCTCAACCGCGAGATCGCGCGCCTGTTGGTTGCGGTGGAAGCACCGAACCTGCCCACCATCCTGCTCAATCAACTCAAGAAGGCGACCTTCCAAGAGGAGCAGTTGCACTATGCCACCTTGCTGCGCTTGGTGGAGACCGACTGGACAGAAGACCAACGCCTGTGGTACTTGACTTGGCTGCGCCAATCACACGGCATGCCTGGTGGCTTGAGCTTGACCGGTTTCCTCTCTGCAATTGAGAAGGATGCACTTGCCACGCTTGGTGAGGAGCAGCGCAAGTTCATCGAGGAACGACTGCCGCCGATCAGTACGTCGGCCGGGATCTATCCCACCACGCAACGTGAATTCCATCGTGAGTGGACTGTTGCTGACGGCCTTGCCGCGCTGGAGGCCGCTGCCGAATCAGGGGGGACCGCACCAAGCCTCGAACAGCTGGCGAATGGCAAGGCACTGTTCCGCGACTTGAGTTGTATCCAATGTCATCGTTTCGGAACCGAAGGCGGCAGCTTAGGCCCCGACCTGACAGCCGTCGCCAATCGTTTCGGTCATCGCGATCTGCTGGAAGCCATCATCGAACCCAAGAAGGCGGTGTCCGATCAGTTCACGCTGGTGCCGATGCCCGCCGGATTGTTGAATACCGCCAACGAACAGGATCTGCACGACCTGTTCCGCTTCCTTGAGGCAGGTCCACAAGCTAGGTAGGCCGGATCTGACCACCGTCATCGCTTGCCCTCGCGACGTGAGTGGTTTTCGGTAGATTGAAACTGGAGTGATGCCCTTGATGTCGGGGCCGTGCTGTGCGGATCCACGGACGCGACTTGCGAGAAATTCCGGGGGGGGGCTGAAGAACTGCTAGTTTGGATGGATTAGATGGCTCTTGCGGGTCTCCCCCTAACCCCCTGTTTGAATTACAAGAATCATGAAGCCCCTTCTCGTCCTTTCCTCTGCTCTCATTCTCTCCGCTGGTGCCTCTGCCCAAGTGATGGGCGGCAACGGCCTTCCCAATCCGAACTACGCCAATTTATGGGCTTGGTACGACGCATCTGATGGCGTCAACGGCCCTGGCCAACCGATTGATGGCGCATCTGTCACGTCCTGGCAGGATTCATCAGTTCAAGGCCACTCCTTGGTCCGAGTCGACGTCAATGCCTCCGAACAGCCGGTCTTCCGTGCCACGGCTGTCAACGGCCTGCCTGCCATCGAGTTCGACGGCAACGATTACATCTGGGGAGACAACTCCTCTGAATTCGGTACGATCAGTTCCGGCAAGACGATCTTCGTAGTGAGTGAAGTCGACACCGCGAATATCGACGGCTACATCTTCGACAGCTCCTCAGGCGCGGGTCGCAACGCACTCTTCACTGGCACGCTAGCCATCGCTGGCGCTTGGCAGATCTGGACAGGCACTAGTCTGGTAGGTGGAACAGTTCCCGTCGTTCGCGACCAATTCCAGGTCCATTCGGTGGTGCTTGATTCCGGCAACCAGGAACACTTCGTCGACGGCACTTCAATCTACAGCGATACCCAATCCATATCGGACCTGTCCGGTTTCATCTTGGGCTCCCGCTACACCGTGGCCAATTTCTTGATCGGTCACATCGCCGAAGTCTTGGTCTACGATGAGGTTCTGCTTGCAGCCGACCGCCAAGCCATCGAGGACTATCTCGACGCCAAGTACATCAACATCGTTCCTCCGGCCCCGACCCTTGCGGCCCAGAACCTCGTTGGCGGATCGCTCGCAACCTTGAGCCTGAGCAATTGCACCCCGCTCGGTGGTGGCTTGATCGCATACTCCTTGGCTGGGGGCGGCCCGATCAATACTCCTTGGGGCCCGGCTTTCATCTCTGCACCTTACAGCCAGCTCCCTCCCCTCACCATTGACCCTCTCGGGGACGCATCGATCAGCATCAATGTCCCGTTGAGAGCTGCAGGTCGCACGGTTTGGCTCCACGCCTTGGACCAAGCGAGCGGTACGCTCACCAACCCACTGATGGAAGTCATTGGCTAGGAACCTAACAAGAACTGAGTCATGATTCGCCTCGTTTCCTGCTGCCTCTCCTTCCTGAGCCTGACCCTCACGGTTGCAGGCCAGGGAGTCGTCACCAGCTCCGGTAATCCCAATCCCGCCTACCCAGGGCTGTGGTGTTGGCTCGATGCCGGCTCCGGGATCAATGGGCTGCCCAGCCTTCCACCGGATGGTAGTGCAGTGACTTTTTGGGGTGACAGCGGCAACGGCAATCATGACCTGGTTCGAACCGCGGCGGGTGCGGAACCGATCTTTCGCACTGCCGCAGCCAATGGTTACCCTGCACTGGAATTCGACGGTAGCCGCTATTTGTGGGGTGACTCGAGTGGCGAATTCGGCACCATTCCTGGCCCCAAGACGATCTTCATCGCCTGCCAAGCGAACCAAGCGAATGGTGGTTATGTCGTCGACGGGACCAGTTCCAATGGTCGCAATGCTTTCTTCACTGGCCAGAATAGTGCTCCCGGCCAATGGCAAACATTCACGGGTACGGGGTCGGTCGACGGACCTCTGGTCGACACCGGCATCATCCAAGTCCACAGCCTGGTTCTGGACAGTGGATTCCAGGAGCAATTCCTGAATGGGTCCTCGGTCGCCCAAGGCAGTGAATCCCTTCAGTCCTTGAAGGGGTTGATCCTTGGCTCACGGTATTCGATATCCACCTTCCTCGATGGTCTCATCGCCGAAGTCCTCGTCTACGATGAGATCTTGTCCGCGGCAGACCGCCAGGCAATCGAGGATTACTTGATCGCCAAGCACCCCATCACCCAGCCACCTCCACGCCCGGATTTCTTCGATGTCTTCTGGAACAATGACGGTCACTACCCCGCTTACCGGATTCCCGCCATTACTCGGGCCAGTGACGGCACCTTGCTGGCTTTCGCCGAAGGGCGCCAGAGCCTCTCTGACCACGCCAAGAACGACATCGTCCTGAAACGCAGTACCGACGATGGCGAGACTTGGGAACCACTCCAACTCATGTGGGACGCGGGCAACGATAGCCTCAACAACCCCTGTGTCGTGCGACTTCACGACATCTACCCCGGCCGCTTGTTGTTGATGTTCCAGAAGTATCCATACGGCTGCCATGAGTCTTGCGTGGTACCAGGCTACAGCGGCAACATCTGTCGAAGCTACCTCATGTGGAGTGACGACAATGGACTGAACTGGTCCTCTCCATGGGAAATCACGACGCAAGTGAAACGCCCGACCGGTGCCACCAGTGTTGCCAGCGGGCCTGGGGTCGGAATCCAGATGCGCCACGGGCCTCATGCCGGTCGCATCGTGTTCCCGTTCAATCAAGGTGGCAACGGATGGGAAGTCTACGCCGTCTATAGCGACGATGGCGGCCTCAGCTGGACATGGGGCAATCTCGCCGACGACAACCAGCTCGGCGGCATCAACGCCAACGAGGTTCAGATGGCGGAACTCAGCGACGGCAGGTTGATCCTGAACGCACGCAGTACCGGAGGGAGTTACAGGCTAGTCGCTGAAAGTAGTGACGGTGGCCAGAACTGGACACCCCTGCAGCAGGAAACAGACCTGATCGAGCCGCACTGCAGCGCTTCCATCCTTCAGTACACCGACCCGGCCGACGGCTTCTCGGAAACACGGATGCTTTATGCGGGCCCCAACAGCACCGGCTCGCGCTCGCACGGTCGCGTATGGATCAGTTACGACGATGGTGAAAACTGGACGACTTCTCGCGAGGTCTATGCAGGTGGATATGCCTACTCCACCTTGACCTATCTAGACGACCGGCGGTTAGGGATCCTATTCGAGAAGGACGGCTACGCCTCCATCACCTTCGCTCGATTCTCCCTCGATTGGTTGACGCAGGGTAATGACAGTCTCCTTCAAGCCCAAGCCTATGGAACGGGCACCGTGGGCAGCGGCGGCTTCATTCCGCAGATCGAGGTCGAGGGCTCTTCCACCACTGGAGAGACCATGGACGTCGTCATCTCCCAAGGCCTTGGCGGCTCTTCCGCCTGGATTCTGGCCGGCTCAGGCCCGGCCAACCGACAGGTCTTCGGCTGCACGCTCCTGGTCGCCACTCCCTTCCTTGCCCAACTTCCGATCAGCTTGTCAGGAAGTGGCGCAGGTGCGGGAACTGCTACCTACTCCTATTCGATTCCTCCGCGACTGCAAGGATTCGATTTGAACATCCAAGCGTTCGTAGCGGATCCAGGAACCTCGGGCGGCTACTCATGCACGGATGCGCGTTTGCTCCACATCTACTGATCGCCTATCGCCGTCAGGGGCTGATTGTCGACATCTCCATGGCCGACGCCACTAGCATGTAGACATGCGCAGACTGCTGCCACTCTTCCCGCTCCTCTTGACCTTCTGCTGCCTTACGGCGGAGACCTCCGCGCAGGAGAAAGCAGCGAACATCCCGCCACGTAACGCGAAGGCCGGCGACTTCGCGCACAGCCCACTTGGCCCTCTCGGCGGACGCGGTGAGGTGGTGGCAGACCAGGCGACCATCCTCGTCCTGAGCCTCGGTGAGGGTGGGCCAAGCGTGGAAGCTGGTCTCCGCAAGGGCGACGTCATCATTGCGGCCGCTGGCTCCAAGTTCCCCCTGCACAGCCGCGACATCAATCAGATCGACGGTCCATTGGCTGCGCTCGGGAACGCGATCGAGACTGCTGAGGCCAAGACTGGCCGACTGGAATTGACGGTCCTACGCGATGATGTCGAGTTGCAGTTGGAGATCGCGCTTCCCGTACTCGGCAAGCTGGAATCGCACAAAGCGAAGAATCCGAAGGCTCAAGGGTTCTATCAGGGAATATGCGCGGACCTGCTCAAGACTCGACGTCCCGATGGCGCCTGGAAGTCCAACACCGGCGAAGATGCCACTCGCTACGTGACTGCGCTTTGCGGCTTGGCGCTACTCGGGCGCGGCAACCCCGAAGACCTGCCTGCACTCGAGAAGATCGCCGTGTTCCTGGCTGGGCCCGACCGCCGTGGGTATGTCAGCAAAGACTTCCTGGAACCGGCGGGCCTATCCAATTGGTTCATCACGATGTCGGGAATCTACCTTTCCGAATATGTGTTGGCGACCGGCGACCAGCAATGGCTACCCACCATTCAACATCTTTGCGATTGCATGGCCAAGCGCCAAGCCGAGGATGGCCGCTATGGCCACGGCATCACCTCCGGCTACGGTGGCAAGGGATTCAACGTCATCAATACCCACGCCCATCTGCTTTGGGCGCTGGCGGATCGTGCCGGCTGCGAGATCGACCAGGATGCATGGGACCGCTCTTTCCTCGAGATCGAGAAATCGACCGGCAACAATGGCGGTGTTCGCTACTGGACTTCGGAAACCGGCTACTGGGATGCTTGCGCCCGAACCGGCCAGATGGCCCTCGCCTTATCGCTCGCAAACGAGGAACGAAAGCTGCGAAAAAACATGGGTGAATACCTGCAGGAGAATCACCGTCGAATGCGGGAAGCGCATGCGATGAGTTCCATCGGGATGATCTTCGGTACGGCCGCCCTCAAGCGCGTGAACCCCAAGGGTTGGCGACAGCACATGGATTCCTGGTCGTGGTACCTGACCTTGATGCGCCAGCCTGATGGATCCGCCGAATACATCGGCGGCAAGAGGAATAACGGTGGCGACCACTACCTTGGCAAGCCACACCTAGCCAACGCCATCGCCGGCCTGATGCTGGCCAGCAGCCTTGGCCATCTTCATATCTTCGGCAACGACCAGAAGGGCTGGATGGAACAAGCGGATTAGGACACGCCCCACCTCTGCTGCGCCAGGTTTCGGACCGCAAGGAGCGTGCTTCCGGGATGAAAAACTACCTTCGATACTTGCCATCCGGCAAGACTTTGGGAAGCGCGAAACGCGGGGCGGTGAATAACTTGTTCGCGAGCGGATCGCGCTGCTTAACCAATGCCGGCGTGGGGCACTCCCATTCGTCAGCGATCTGACGTGCACGCCCCTCCTCCATCTGTGCACCAAGCAAGCTGGTCAGCACCCAATAGGAGTACTCGGCCGCTTGGCACGGGTAATCGCAAGTGGGATCATCGTAGTGGTAATGCCCACCGGCTTCGCGAGCTACATCCATGGCGTTGCAGAGTTGACTCCCCTTCTCGAATGCGAAGGCCTTGGGGTAAGCCATTCCCCATCCGGTGGAAACCAAGTGCCAGACTTCTTCGAGGGCGGCATCGAAGGCGTGCTTCGGATTGGTCTCTTCGCCATAGAGATCCTGGCCTAGATTCCAACCGGCTTCTTCCCAGTTATCGAACTGAAACATCAGCCTATCCATCTCCTTTTCCTTGGCCGGCATGACCAGGAAAGCGCCTTCTTCCTGCAGTGCTTGCAAGACTTTCGGGGCATCCACCAGGCCGTCTTCATCATTGTCCAAGTACTCCGCCAACACCGTCATCCCATGGCGATGTTTCTCCGGAGCCAAGCCCTTGGTGGCTAACACTGGAATGCCAAAGACCAGGCCATAACGGGCGAAGGAATTCCCGAAGACGGATAGGCGATCCTTCGGTGAAAAGCGTTCCGACGTGTTCAATGCAATTCGTGGAATCAAGAAATGCTCTGCGAAGAATCGACAGATCGCGTCGGCCATCTTGGGGACGGAATCCGGTCGCTTTCTTGCATCGCGAATGCTCCACGGCAACTCCAACTGAATCGAGCGCAAGCCTTCGCCGCGGTGACGTTTGGTGATGTAGCCACCGGAGAAATATTTTTCCCCATTCGGATGTGGGATTGGGGGTGATGGCACTGCGCGGATTTCCACCTCGGTCAAGTAGGCACCAAGACTTTTCGCTCCGCGCAACCAATCGGCATTAGCCAATTCCGAATCCTTCTTCGCCAGCTCCTTGGCGACCACGCCATAGCCCAATTCGATCCAATCCTGCTCATGTGCATGACCATGCAGATCCAACAACAGTGCACTGCCGCCACCGATCTCCAAGGCTTGTGCAGAACAACTCTCCAAGGCGGCGTGATATTGCTTCCACACTGCTTCCGCCACTGGATCTCCCTGCGCCGCTTCTTCGACCGGACGATTGGGATCAAACTTGATGCGATGCAAACGTGAAAGGACCAAGAACGGCCGGTGGCCTGTGCGCAACTCGATCGCGTCGGCAAGCTCTAAGGCCAACTCACGCGTATTGCGGTCGCGCTTCAACACACCTTTGGTGCGGTCCGCAATGTCGACCGGCTTTTCCAACCCACCATGCGGCGCCGACAACACCAACGGCATGGTGCCAGGCTGCACCTCCACCCACGATTCCGGTTCCTGCTGAGGAAACAGAAAAAGAATGATGGCAAGCGACAAACTCAGCATGCAGCCATCGTAGCCGGTTTCCCTGCTAACTCCGCCTAATCCATGCTGATTAAGGTCGGGCTCTCGCTCGCGTCTTGCAGAATGAGGATCGCTTCCCGCACCGACGCTGCCTTTTGCTTGCTCAAGCGCTTCGGGAAATCGAGCTCCTCGTTCTCAAAGTAATCCGCGATCTCGTGAAGGCGAGGAATCGCTCGCTGCGCATGAACCCCATAAGTCTGCAGGATCTCCAACACCTGCGGAACACGATGTTCACTGGCATGCTGCTTCATATGGCGGATGTAGTACACGCATGCTTCAATCCCTTCCTCAATGCGATGCTTGGCGAGCAACCGCAAGCCAGCCATTCTCACTCCATCGGCGAACATGATGCCACTCGGTGAAGACTCCATCGTGGCTTCATGAATCAACGGAAGCAGCGGCTCGATTGTCTCGAAAGAAAGCTGGTCGTAGATATTGCTGACGGCGCTTCGTGCGCGACCATCCTCGTTCGTGAGCCCCGCGCGGATGGCAGCGTAAAGGGGTTCCATATCAACGCCGTCGAGATTACGACGCAGCATGCCATTGCGTTGGTCGAACAGCACGAAGCAGAGGTAACGCTGCTCCATCCTCCGTGGATCGCTCGCTTCAGGCTCGCGCACGAGTGCGTTGAAGATCATGGGCAGAGCCGGCATCGCCACTTCACCCATCACACCGAGTGCTTCTGCGGCCTTTACCCGAAGCCAAAGGTCGTCGTGCTCCAGTGCGGCCTGCAGAGCTGGAACCGCGGACGATGCCTTGCCACGCATATGAGCAAGAGCCTGACAAGCACCGATTCGTTCCTCGAGTCGTGAAGACTTCAGCATCTTGATCAGGTTCGGTACGACGTCGGCCTTGTTCCGCGCCAGGGTGATTGCCGCACGCTCGCGCACGACTGGCGACCAACTGCCCAACCGCCTGAGCAGCTCCTTGTCGCTGAACTCTCCGTAAGCCCACTCCTTCTCTCTGGGGTTCCAGTCCCGTCCATCTTCAATCAGCGCGGCAGCCTCTTTCGCAGCGAGTTGCGGAACTATGGAAGCTTCCTTACCGGTAAGAACGAGCTTGCGCAGTGGCATGGCGTAGGCAAGAAGATAGGCACCGGTCGCATCCCAATCGTGGTAACTGTCACGCGCGGATTGTGGAGGTCCAAGATGAGCGAAGGTGCCATCCCAGCGTCGGGCTGAATCGAAGTACCAAGCGCCGTACTCTTCCATCCAAGCGCCAGATGCGGCTGGCCCAGAACGCGAAATCGCCGGCATCGCCCAAAAGAGATTGAAGAAGTTGCCGGTGTGCCCGGTATCACGTTCCGACCCATGCGAAGCCACGCTCATGCGCGCAAAAAAGTTCGCTGCATCAGTCTCGCCAAACAAATCGAACAACACCGCAGCCATTCCGCACTTGCCGTTGTCCTCATGGGTTTCGATCCATGGGTGATGATCTCCATATGGAACCGCTCCTTTGCCGACATAGAAGCGCAGTAGATCTACGCTGCGCTCGATCGCTACTTTAACTTCTTCGTCTTCGACTCCCGCACGACGCGCCATGATCAGGGCGATCGTTAACGGCACACCTGGGGCATTCATCATGCCGTATCCAGCCAGGCGCCCATTGGGCTGTGCGAACTTATGCCCCCACGATCCCACGATGCTTTGTCCACGCGCCGCTTCAAGAGCAAGCCGACGAAGTCCTGGCAGGTAGTCGTCGTCGCCCGTGGCAAGGGTGTATTCCGCAAGGAGCATACAAACGTAACCGTAATGCCAAGTCTGAAAACTCGTCGTGGAGAATTCGGAAGCCCATTCCACTTCGCGTTCAATCAACTTGCGGTATTTACGCTCACCGCTTGCCAATAATGCGAGCGCGTTCAGGCAGCGTGGAATAGGGTTGGGCTTATACGACGATTCCTCCATTTGCTCCGCAAGGGCAGCGCATCCCTGCTTGAGGATCCGTTCCGACTTCTCGCACTCATAGGGGGCCGTCTCGCTATACGAACCGAGCACCGGAATCTTGACGACGACCTTCTTCGTCTTGCCTTTGCGCCAGCGACTCAGAGTTAGTCGACCACGCCCCGCCTTGGACTCCGCCTTTGTCAATGCCCGGCCGAACTCTAGACGCGGGTCCTTCTCGAAAGGCTTGCCGTTGACGCCCAAGATGACATCGCCCACTTCGAGCACGCCATCTGCTGGCGATTTACGCGCGACCTCGGTCACTGCGATTTGGCGCGCCATGGATGTGGTCATCTTGTCGCTGTACATCCATCCGCGCGCACCGGTGGCGCCCAGATTCCAGTCATGGTTCGCGCTGGCCGGAATCTCATAACCTTCGGTGAGGTCTGGTGGTTCTTGCGAGCTTGCCGCCGTTAGAGGAAGCCCGGCAACAACGGCCACGCCTGCGATGAGGATGTACTGGAGAATTCGGGCAAGCATGAGGTTCGCCAGTATAGGACGGCAGTTCCGTGCTCCGTGAACCGCGAACGCGTCGTCCTGGGCGGGCCCCAGCCCGAGCTGCGAAGCAAAGCTTCGTGGAGCTCAGGCTGGTGGGCCGCCCAGGACTTGAACCTGGAACCGACGAATTATGAGTTCGCTGCTCTAACCGATTGAGCTACCGGCCCGTTTCCAAAAACGGATTGTAAGGGCGCGGCAACTACCTGGGAACTCAGCCCGCGAGCTGGCCTACTTACGCTTCAGCGAAAACACCATCGGCTCGGTCAACTTGCCGCCGGCCATGGTCTTCCAAGACGCAGTAAGACTGTCACCTTCCAAGTGGTAACGCACGCTGTGCATGTGATCGGTATCAGGGCATGCACCGAAGTTCGCACCAATACCTACACAATCGAACATCAAATCACCGGTCTCCGCATCCATCGAAGCGATCAAGTTCGGATGATTACCAAGCCCGCAATAGTGCGCTAGATAGAGAGCACTTGGCGAGGCGAAGTACATGGTGACCATCTCATGCTCGGCACCTGGGAACATGGGAACATGGTCTCGGCAATGGCGGAACCACCGGCGGTGTAACGCGACAACGACGCCAAGCACCTAAAAGGCATCGCTCGGCCGACGCCCACCATTCGGAATGGCTGCTAGACTGCTGGCCTGATGTTAGCTGTTTGCACAACCATTTCGGCATGGCTGCTGGGGAGCGCTTTGATGGCGACTCCACTGCAAGATCCCGACGCCGCGCTTGAATCCCCGCCGGCGGTCCAAGAGATCCCCGATTACGTCATTCCGCCGGATGGCTATAACTCCCCCGAAGCGATCGCCCAGGAACTGGAAGACCTGGCTGCCGCGCACGCCAACGTCAGCTTGATCGAGATTGGTCAGACCAACGATGCCTACCCATTGCGCATCGCTTCCTTCATCGGTGCGGATTCCAACGCCTCTGCAGTTGGCCTACCTGCCATCTTGGTGGTTGCCAACTTGGAAGGCGACCGATTGGCTACCAGCGAAGTGGCCCTATCCTTGTGCCGTCATCTTGCCAGCGGCGAGGCAGAGATCCTCAAGCGCGCGCAAGTCTTCGTGATGCCAGTCGCCAACCCCGATGCCGCCATGCGCGCATTCCGCGGCGACCTTCCTTGGCGCGGTGCTCCTACCGATAACGATCGTGATGGCCGCGTGGATGAGGATGGTCCTTTCGACCTGAACGACGACGGCAACATTCTTTGGATGCGCGTTGCTAATCCCAACGGCACCTTACTGATCGATGAACAGGATGACCGAGTCTCGCGCGAAGCCGATGCCAGTGCTTCCGAAGCCGGTGTCTTTGAGTTGTTGCGCGAAGGTTCAGACTTAGATGGCGATCGCGCTCGCATGGAAGATGGCCTTGGCGGTGTGAAGGTGGAAGCAAACTTCCCGCACCGCTGGCGTCAGTATGCACCAGAAGCCGGACGCTTTCAGTTGAGTGAAGTCGAAAGCCGCGCGCTGGTCGACTTCGTGTTGATGCATCCTTCGATTGCATTGGCCGTGGTCTTGGATGATGAAGACAACTTGGCCAAGCCCCCAAGTGGTGGCAGCAGCACCGACAAGAATTCAACCGACCCACGTGAAGATGATGCCGCCTTGTTGAAGATCCTTGGCAAGCGTTTCCACGACAGCGATGACTTTGCCAAACCACGCAGCGCCGAACATGGCTCCGGCAACTTTGCCGATTGGTTGTACTTCCAACGCGGCATCCTGGTATTGGAGTCGGCACTATGGTCGGCGCCTTTGGATGTCGATCCACCAGAAGAGAGTGGTGCGGAAGACTCCGGAGAAGGTACTGGAATGGAAGAAGCCCCGGCTGAAGAGGCAGAACCCGCCAGAGACCTCACTGACGAGCACAAGCTGCTGATCTGGGCGGATGCCTGGTATCGCGGCGCGGCATTCCAAGATTGGCAAGTGTTCGAGCACGAGAAGCTCGGCGCAGTTGAGATCGGCGGTTGGCACCCATTGGTCTTGAACAACCCGCCGGCGGAACTGCTCCCCGAACTTGGCACTCACTTCAACAGCTTCATTGATTCGCTCGCCAACGACCTACCGCAACTACGTTGGTCGGTGGAAGTCACCGCACTCGATAACAGCGGCGTCTTTGAAGCCCGCGCATTCCTGGTTTGCGATGGTCTGCTCCCAACCATGACCGCAATGGGCCGCGCAACCCGTAAACAGATGCCGATTCGCGTCGGCCTTGAACTGCCCGAAGGCGGTGAGCTGTTGGTCGGCCGCGGACAGAGCGCGGTGGAACGATTGGATGGCCTTGGAGACAACTCCGAGTTCCATTGGATCTATCGCATCCCTGCCCGTGGCGACGCCGCGCGGATTCGTGCCACGTCGAAGACGGCTGGCGAAGCCTTGACCGTTCTGGAGGTGAAGTGATGAACCCATTCAAAAACAAGCTGCCTCGTTTGGTGCTGTCTTGCTTGGGCTTGACCGTTGCCACCCTGTCCACCACCGCAACTGCGTCGGCGCAAGAAGCGGGCGGACGCTGGGAACCGAAAGTCGAGATCCCGTGGAACCGTTACTACACTCACGCGGAACTGCAGGCGCATATGGAAACGCTGCAGAAGGCCTATCCGGAGTTCATCGAGATTGTGTCGATCGGCGAGTCTTTCGAAGGCCGGCCAATGCGCGTGATGATTCTGACCAACCGCGCAACTGGTGCGCATGAAGACAAGGCCGGCATGTGGGTCGACGGCAACGTGCACGGCAATGAAGTGCAAGGTGGCGAAGCTGCCATCTACTTGGCTTGGTGGTTACTCGAACACTACGACGACAACCCGCGCGCCAAGAAGCTGCTCGACCAGCGCGTGTTCTACATCCTGCCGTCGCAGAATCCCGATGGCCGCGACCACTGGTTCAACAAGGCCAACACCGGCAGCAGTTCCCGCACCGGCACCACCCCCACCGACAACGATCGTGATGGTCTCTTCGATGAAGATGATTACGACGACCTCGATGGCGACGGCGAAATCTTGTCGATGCGCAAAAAGGTCGAGATGGGCCACGGCACGCACCGCATGGATCCCGATGACCACCGCATCTTGATTCCAATCAACGCCGATCAAGAAGGCGACTGGATCATGCTTGGTCGTGAAGGCATCGATAACGATGGCGACGGCCGCACCAATGAAGATGGTCTTGGCGGTTATGACATGAACCGCAACTGGCCGAGTGATTGGCAGCCGCATCACATTCAAGGTGGCGCCGGCGACTACCCCTTCAGTTACCCAGAAACTGCGAATGTGGGCAAGTTCATCATTAACCGGCCGAACATCGCCGCGGTGCAGAGCTTCCATAACACTGGCGGCATGTTGTTGCGTGGTCCTGGCGATGCCAGCGTGCGCTACCCGCGCTCCGACATCCGCACTTACGACGCCCTCGGCGAAGAAGGCGAGCTGATGCTGCCTTTCTATCGTTACATGATCATCCATTCCGACCTGTACACCGTGCATGGTGGATTCGTGAACTGGACTTACGAAGGACTCGGCATCTTCTCCTTCACGAATGAGCTGTGGGCGTCGCCGCAGTATTGGGGCAAGCAGCGCGATAGCACCGGCGGCTACTGGACTTCCAACCAGAGGCAGCAGCTCGAGTTCAACGACTCGGTCAACCTTGGTGAGCTGTATGTCGATTGGCACCCATTCGATCACCCGCTCTACGGCGAGATCGAGATTGGTGGATTCAAGCGTCAGCATGGTCGCGTGGCACCTTCCTTCATGATCGAAGAGATGATCCACCGCAATGCCATGTTCTGTGCGCGTCACGCCGAAGAGATCGCCGAAGTCAGCATGGAAGAGCCCGAAGTCGAGGACCTCGGCAAAGGCCTCTACCGTGTGAGCGTGGACCTGATCAATCCCAAGGTTATGCCAAGCCGTTCCGCCATGGCCGGTCAGAATGCAATCGGCACTCCGGATATCGTCGAGCTTTCCGGCGACGGCATCCAAGTCCTTGCCGGTGGCCTCGTGCGTGACCGATTCCGCCCTGAGCGTATGACTCCGGTCACCCTCGAGCCCGCCCGCTTGCGCCTTGAGAACGGCGTTCCCGGCCAAGGTCGAGTGACGGTGTCGTGGTTGGTGACTGGCAGCGGCGATTTCATGATTCGTTACAGCGCTGAGAAGTGCGATAGCACGGAGAAACCGGGTATCCTTTAAGGATGCTCGGAATCCTCCGCCAGTTCGCCCGCGCCCTCACCGGCAAGGTCGACCCACTGGAATTCGCATTAGGCATCTTGTTCGGGATCTTGCTTGGCATCATCCCGATGCACGAGATCGACGCCGGTAGCGGCTTCCTTGGCCTCAACGGCTTGTGGTTGTTGTCGATCACGTTCTGCCTAGTACTGAAGGCCTCTATTCCCATCGCGTTTCTATTCGCCGGCTTCTCCAAGCTGATGGCCATCCTGTTCCTCGATGCCGCCGCCGTTTCACTAGGTGAAAGCCTGCTCGACGGCGCCCTCTCGGAAAGCATGGTGATTGGCTTCAGTAATAGCGTTCCGTCTTGGCAATTACATACCTACTGGGGCATGGGCACTGCCGTGATCGGCTTGTTCCTGGCAGCCGTGATGTTCCTGCTGAGCTTTCTCACGATGCGCAAGAAGCTTCCTGTGTGGCGTGATCGATTCGGCGCAAGCAAGTTCGCACAAGTCCTCGGCGGGTTCTTCCTGTTCCGCATCATCGGGAGGTTAATCGCATGATTTCCATCCTTCGTAAAGGTTTCATCCTGCTGGTCATCGTCCTGGTATTGGTCCTGGTCGGCACTTTGGTGTTCGGCGGCGACTCGCTGTTCGGGCATGCACTCAACAAATACGGTCCGGTGGCATTCCGTCAGCCGGTCGCATTCGAGAAGGCGGAGCTCTCGGTCTTGGGGGGTAGTGCAGGTGTGGAAGAGTTCCACGTTGGCACCACTGAATACCCGATGATCGATATCGGCAAGGCCGAGGTCAACATCAGCACCATGGCGATCCTGGACGGGCGCGTGGTGATCGAGAATGCAGAACTCACTAAGGCATTGATGCACCTCATCGTGACTCCGGAAGGCAAGTTGGCCTTCGATTCCGGGCCACCACCGCAAGAAGTGATCGATGAGATGGGTCCGGTTGAGGGTCAAGAAGACCTGCCGGAACCGAAGCGTCGTGACTTCATCCAGATCGCCGTCGAGTACTACGAACGCTACCAGCAGTACAAGGAGTACTACGACATGCTGCCGGTCGGCAGCGAGGAAGGCGAAACGGAAGAGGAAGAGGGTTTACGCAGGGCAAAGTATCCGGGCATGCCGGAGTACGTGAAAGATGCGCAGACCTTGGCCGCGGCCGATGCAGAAGGCGTGTTCTGGATGGAAAACGCCAGCATCACCGACTTCAATTGGAACACCGTCGACAAGCGCAACGGCAAAGCGATCTTGCCGGACATCGATGACTTCACCTTCACGTTGGCCAACATCGGAACGCCACCGGATGGCTCTACCCCCGCCGCCAGTTACGTCGGCAAGGGTGGGCTCAAGGATGGTGGTGCGATTGCTTTCGATCTGAAGATGTCGCGCGATGCCACCTTGTCCAGCCTCGACTTCAGTGCTGAAGCGCTGCCGGTAGAGAGTATCGCGAGCTTGTTCTCCAAGTCCTTGCCGTTCCGCATCAGCGGCGGTTACTTGGACATCAGCACCGACGCCATGCAGTTCAACAACGATCAACTTGGTGGCGGCGTTCGGATTGTGCTCAATGGCACCACCTTGAAGCATCGCAACAACACGCCTGACATCCTTGGTGTTCCTGCCCAGGAGTTCTGCACGCTGCTCAACGTGGCGCTGGAGACTCAGCCGGTTGCATTCATGATCAAGTTGGGTGGCACACCTTCCTCACCGACCTTCGATGTCGAAAATGAGACCGACCTCGGCGACATGCTCGGTGGTGCAGTGAAGGCCGAAGTGGAACGCCGCGCTCAGGAGTTCGTTGACGAACATGTCGAGGAACTGGAAGAGAAAGCCAGCGACCTAATCAAGGACAAGCTCGGTGATAAGTTGCCCGATGGTGTTGGCGACCAACTCGATGGAGCCCTCAAGGGCAAAGTCGATGTGGGCGGCCTGTTCGGCGACAAGAAAAAGAAAAGGGACTAGTCTTCAATGCTCTCCTCTAACGAGGAGGGCATTTCTTTGATGAACAGGTCGTGCTTCGAGTATGGAATCTCGATGCCAGCGGCGTTGAAGCGCAGATAGACCGCGCGCATCAACAAGTGCGACGTATTGCCACGTAGCTCTGGATCAGGAATCCACGCCAGCAGCTCGAAATCCAAACTGGAGGCACCGAAGGCTCGCATGCGCACGCGTGGTTCCGGGGTCTTGCACACTAACTTGGTATCGATGTCATCGACCGAGGCCATCAACTCCTTGATCACCTGATCGACATCCGAACCATAAGCCGCGCCGACGGGAATACGGATGCGACCTTTGACATGTGGACCGCCGGTTTCATTGACAATCTTGGCGCCACCCATCACCGCATTGGGCACGGTGATCTCGATGTCGTCGCGGGTGACCACACGCGTGGAGCGCAAGCCAATGAACGCGACCTTGCCACGCTCGCCACTATCGAGACGAATGTAATCACCCACGCGATACGGACGGTCAGCCAAGATGAACACGCCGGCGAACAAGTTACTGAGCGTATCCTGCGCAGCAAAGCCCACTGCCAAACCAACGATTCCAGCCGAAGCCAACCAACCGCCTGCGTCGAAATCCCAGATGCTGATGGCCATGTAGACCACCACGCCGAAAAGCAGCACCTTGGCCAAGTTGTTGAACAACGGGAAGGTGGAATCTTGGACCGCGTGATAACGACTCGGGTTGCGCGATGCGGCGCGCAGCAAGATGCCGGAGATGCGGAAGAAGAATGTGGACCAGATGAACAGACCGATGGTGGTCAGTGCACGCGTGGTGAAGACTTCTACCGAAGGATCGAACTGCAGCAAGCGCGTGGCCACCGACAAGCCGACCAGGATCACCGTGTTCATGACCGGTGAGTGCATCGCCTTCAGGATGGCATCGTCGGCCTTCGTCTTGGTGCGCGAAGTGATCGCCTTGAAAGTGCCGGTGCACAACCAATCGAAGATTTTCGCCAACACGATCGCCACACCGACGATGAGCAGCGCCTGCAACCAGGCGTTGTCGGTGATCGGTGCCAGCCAACCCGTGAGGGTGTCGGTCAGCCAACCGATGTTCTCATCGACTTCGCCGCCTGAGTTCGCTCCGTTTTCCAAGGTTTCGCCAGCGCCATCGGCAGTCTCTGGCACATCTTGCTCGCCCCCCTTGAGGGCATTCAAGGCCGGGGTCTGAAAAATCATGGTTGGATTCATCAATGCTCCTCAGTTTTATTCAGCAGTGGTCAAGGTCATCAAGCGGGACTGCACGCGCTCCACATCTTTACCGGAAATCGGCTGACGCAACAGCGATAACAATACATCGGCGCTCGCTTGGGCATCGCCGCCGGCGGCCAGGATCTCGGCATAGATCAGGCCAGCTTCTACGTTGGCCGGCTCGATCTCCAAGCAACGGTCAAAAGCCTTGGCTGCCTCTGCATCCAGGCCAATCGCTTGGCGTGCTTGGCCGAGCATGAAGAAGGCCTTGCCATGTTGCGGCGCGACTTCCGTCAAGCGCTCCAACAAAGCCACGGCATTTTCATAGTGCGACGCTTGGAGACTGCGCGATGCGGTCGCGAACGAGGCCGACGCCATGTCTTCCAGCAACATGAAGTCTTCTGGGTTCTCGGCACTCATCTGCTCATACAGAGCGAGCGCATCTTCAGGTCGATCGCTGAGCTCCAAGGCTTGGGCGCGCAATCGCTTCTGCTCCACACTCAACGGCTCGATCACCATCAAACGATCGAGATACAGCAAGCCGTCGGCGCCACGACCACTTGCCACCGCAGTACGGGCGCAGGCGGATAGCACCAAGACATCTTGCTCAGCCAAGGTGGCGAGATCGCGATATAGCGGGAAGGCGTCGGCCGGTTTGTCTTGCGCTTCGTAGACTTGAGCCATCGCGAAAGCCAGCGCAGGCGTGGCACCGTATTGGGTTATGCCATCGCGCGCCACGGTAGCCGCCTCAGGAATCTGCTTCGCCTGCAGTAACGACCAGGAATGCAAGGCGCTGACCTCATTGCCCAACTCGTTTTCAAGGCGCAATTGGTTCAGGCGCATCGCAGCCTTCTCGTGCTCCTGCTCCTTCAGCATGCCGACGGCATCCAGCAAGCCGTTGGCGCGCTGGATGTCTTCTGAGGTTGGCCGTAGCCAGGCTGGAAGGTGCCCCATGCCTTCCATCGCGATGGCATCCGCGAACGGTCGCGGAGGTTCATTGTTTCCCAGCTGGTACGCGCCTTCCCGCTCGCCAAAAAGGGAACTGAAAGCACTGCACGAGCAGAACAAAAGCAACAATAACGCGGGGGTTGACTGCGGCAATTTCATCTTGGGCCATTCTACCGTTACAATCACGGAGCATCCCCAACGCCATGCTGCGCTCCGACATCAAAGCCGTCTTCCTCGACGCTGGAAATACCCTTTTCACCGAACACGCTAGCCGCCCCGAAATCTATCGGAGCGCGGTCCAAGCGCACGGTGTTGCCTCTATCGACCTCGGTGAGGTCTCCGCTGCCATGGAGCATGCTTTCGCTGACCTGCCCGACACTGTCGACGGCAACTTCCGCTACAGCTCCGCGTGGTTCCAAGCCTTCAATTACCGCGTACTGGCCGAATGCGGCGTTTCCGAGCAAAAGCTTGAGAAGGCGCACCTCTCCTTGCGCAAGCATTTCGAGGATCCAAAGTCCTACTACTTGTTCGATGAGGTCCGCGAAGTTCTCGAACTTCTGGCTGAGCATGGCATGCAAGTCGGCATCGTCTCGAACTGGTCGGACCACCTGCCAAACCTGCTCGAAGGACTTGGTCTTTCGGAGTTGGTTTCCTTCATCATCTGCAGCGCAGACTTGAAGGCCGAGAAGCCCGGCCGCGCGATTTTCGAGCGCGCGCTGTTCCGCGCCGGCGTTGCCGCCAGTGAAACCGTGCATGCGGGCGATCATTTTGAGCGCGATGTGCAAGGTGCATTGAACGCAGGTCTACGCGCCGTGTGGATTGACCGTGCGCAGGAGAATGGCCAGGACCGCGAAGGCGTGCCTGTGGTGCCAGACCTACGTGGCTTGATTCGCCTACTTGAGGCTCAGCCGAGTCCAGCTCGCAACTAGACACAGCTCCATGCCAGCATTGGCGACTGAGTCCAGCTTGTAAAGAGGCTGAATTCGCCCCGCAGCGATATCCTTGGCGCTCATAAAGCCATGGACTGCCGCGTCGCCCTGTGCCAGATGCGCCCGAAACTGGGTGTCATCGATTCCAATCTCGAAACCCACCACCAGTGGCTCGATCAAGCGATCGCCGCTGGCGCACAGCTTGCGGTCTTTCCCGAGCTTTCGTTGACGGGATACTTCCTTCGCGACCTCACGCAAGACATTGCGATGAAGCTCGACGACCCACGCATCGCCGCCTTGGTGGCACGCTCCCATGAGTGCAGCGTGGTCTTCGGTTTCGTGGAAGAGAGTCGCGACCACCGCTTCTACAACAGTGTGGCCTTTGCCGAAGACGGCAAGATCCTGCATGTGCATCGCAAGGTGCACCTGCCCGATTACGGCATCTTCGAGGAAGGGCGCTACTTCGCCAGCGGCGATAGCTTCGAGCAAGTCGAGAGCAAGTATGGCCGTTTTGGTTTACTGATCTGCGAAGACGCTTGGCATGTCACCTCGGGCTGGTTGCACTTCCTGAATGGCGTCGATGCCATGCTGATGCCGGTTGCGTCGCCAGCGCGCGGCATCGACACCGAGGAACCAGAACTCAGTTCGCAGAAGTCGTGGCGCAACCTCACCGACGCCCAAGCCTTGTTGTTCCAGACCTGGGTACTGCGCTGCAATCGCGTCGGCTTTGAAGATGGAACCATGTTCTGGGGTGGCTCGGCATTCATTTCACCGTTCGGCAAGGCGGTGGTCGAAGCCCATGGCGAAGAGGAAGAGCTGTTGGTTCACACCATCGACAGTGAATCATTGAAGCGCGCGCGCATCCAAACGCCGCTGCTACGCGACGAACGCCCACACATGGTGCGCAGTCATCTGGCCCGCCATCTCAACGACCCCGATGCCGAACGCGGCATCCAAGAGCACGGCGATCCGGAGCAATCATGAGCGCCCTGCCTCCCCCACCAGGCTGTAACGTCGAGCTCACCAAGCGCGTCTTGGTCGGCTTCCTACGTGAAGAGACGCATCGCGTCGGCATGACGCGCGCGGTGTTGGGATTGAGTGGTGGCATCGATAGCGCCTTGGTGATTGAGCTTGCCGTGCGGGCACTTGGACCAGAGAACGTGCTGGCCGTCGCTATGCCTTACCGCGAAAGTCATCCGGACAGCCTGCTGTTGGCGCGCGAATCGGCACAGCATGCCGGCGTGGAACTGGAAGTGGCCGACATCAGCCCAATGGCCGATGGTTATCTCGAGAACAATCCGGACTTGGATGACAAGAGCCTCGAATCCGTGCGCTTACGACGTGGCAACGTGTTCTCGCGTTTGCGCATGACCACCTTGTATGACCGCTCCGCCAAACTCGGTGGCTTGGTTTTTGGCACTTCCAACAAGACGGAACTCATGCTTGGTTATGGCACCCAGCATGGCGACATGGCGTCGGGCATCAATCCAATCGGCGACCTCTACAAATCACAAGTCGTTGCCCTATCGCGCCACCTCGGTGTGCCGAGTGAAATCATTGACCGTCCGCCAAGCGCAGATTTGTGGGCGGGGCAGACCGATGAAGATGAACTCGGTTTCACCTACGACTCCATCGATGCGCTGCTGTTCCGCTTGATCGACCGCCGCGAATCTCGCGAGTCGTTGATCGAACAAGGATTCCAAGCCGACTTCATCGACACCATCAGCAAGCGCGTGCGCATCAATCAGTACAAGCGGCGCCCGCCACTGATCGCCAAGGTTGCGGCTCGCACCGTGAACCTCGATTACCGCTACGCCCGCGACTGGGGAACTTAATCATGCACCCTGCGCGTTGCACTCTTTTGGCAGAAGCCCTGCCAAGTAAGCAAGTCGATCAACTTGCCGATGTGCAACACATCGATGCGACCTTGAAGGCCTTGAGTGATCGCTGGCGCGGCCAGTGGCTTGAAGAGCCTGGGCGCTTAGAGGGTGAACCACTGCGAATCACCGCCGTCTTGGCGCGGCCATGTCACGCTTTCGACTTTGCCGTAGCCTTGCATCTTGCGTTGTGGCCGCTGCGTTTCAAGCTTGTGGCCAGCAGTGCCAATCGAGCAGGGGCCAATAAGCAACTGCAAAGCAGCAAGTTCGACTTTCAGATCCATATGGATGGACTCAATGAAGTCGACGAACTATTGATTCAGAGTACCGCTCAACTTCATGCCGTGATCATGAAGGAGTGGAAGCCGTCGCGCGCCAAGGCAGCGCAAGCCATGTGCCAATGCCAAAACCAATTCGAGGCGGCGGAGCTGTTGGGGATACGTCAGCAGTCTGTGTCTGAAGCTTTGCGCGCCGGCCACGCCAAGGAATTGGACACTTGCGAGACTGCGATACGAGCGCGCCTGAACGCGCTCGGTGGTTCCTAGAAGACTGGGAATCTACATTCCGACCAGCTGCGAGCAGAGGTCGTCGATGTCGGTGTTGAAGACATCTTCCTTGGAGATCGGATTGGCACCACGCAAAGCGGTGCGGGCACGTCGGCAAACCTTCAAGGTATTCTCGACTTGGCGCTTCACGCGCAACATGCGATCTGCATCGGCGGCGCCAGTATCAATATTGGTCACAATCTTGTGACGAGCGACTTCAAGGACCGAGATAAGTGCCTCGACCTTGTTGAGCATCTCTGCTCGATAGTCTGGATCTGTGAGCTTCTGCTCAGATTCGAATGGGGAGTTGTCAGTCATTTTCCGGGGGAAGGGGTTCGAGAGAATCCTACCCCCCGGAAAGTTCAGCTGCAGAGATTATCTGGCCTAGTAGTGGCTCAGAGCCCCAATCAAGCGATGCTCTTGGCGGTAATCCATGCCAGCGAGCATGCTGGAGATGGTTGCGCCGTTGTGGGTGTCGCCTAGGAAACCAAGGCCAAGCACAAGGTGTGCGGCCTGTACTCGCTGATTCGGCTCCCCTAACTCGGTCCGTAGGCCCTCTTCCAGCAAGCGCAGAGCAGCGGTGGATCGAGAGGTTGCCAGGGCGCGCGAAGCAGCCCAGCGGACGCCGTCGTCCTCGTCTTCGAGCAGGATCTTGACCAAAGCTACGCTGGTCTTCTCCGACTTTGCCAAGCCCAAACCGGTGGCGATTCCGCGCCGCTCAGCCGGGGTCAGCTTCTCTTGCTTGGCTAGTTTCAGCAGCAATTCATCAGCTGCATCGGTTCCCAGCAAGCCCAAGCCGGTGGCCATGTAGCCGCGGAAAGTCGGGCGCACGTTCTTCATCTCGAGCACCTTCTCGATCTGCGACTTGCCACCAGGCGCACCGTACAAACCAAGGGCAACCGCAGCCGCTCCGCGTAGTTCCTCTTCATCGCGACGTGGCGAATCATTCTCACTGTGCTTGCGATCATCGGTGCCGTGCAGCAAGGTCGCGACCAGCGCTGGGTAGGCGCCATCATGTCCAGACATGCCAGCGGCAATCGCCCAGGAAGCATACAGGTTCTCTTCGTCGCCTTTCACCGGGCGCAACTCCTTCAACACGGCTTCCGCCTGACGTCCGCCCAAGCGGCCAATGGCCAACATGCTCAAGCTACGCAGACGAACATTGTTGGATTCACGCACCATCGTGGCGAGTTGTCCAACCGCCCCTTTATCACCGAGTCGGCCGAGTGCTTGTGCGGCCGCCTCTGGAACACCGTGTTCCTGTGCATTCAACGCCTCTTCCAAGGTCGGCCGCGCACGACGGTCACCGATTGCGCCCAAAGCCGCAATCGCGGTGGTGCGCAAACGAGTGGTGCTGGCTTGGTTTTCCATCGCCTTCAATAGGTTCATCAACAACGGAGTGAAGTCATTCGAACCATGTACGCCGGCAGCCATCATGCTTGCCATCAGTAGATCCTCTTGGGCCTTCCAACTCTCGTTGTAATAGACCTTATTGAGGTAGGCCTTCAGCACGGTGCCACCTTCTACGCGTCCACTCAGACCAAGGCCGAGTGCTGCGAATGCGCGCGTGCCGTAGTCATCGCTTTCCTCGAAGGTATCGATCAGGAACTCGGTTCCTTGCTCCGAAGCCATTAGACCTAAACCCATGTACGCGGCTTGGCGCACGGATTCGACCGAGTCTTTGGTGGTGCGCTGCAAGAAAGTATCTGCAGCGGGATAACCGATCCGCCCAAGTGACAATGCCGCAGCTTCGCGAATCGCCGGGACGTCGGAATGCAATGCATCGATAAGCAGAGGCATCGAGGTCAGGAGTAGATCCTGACGCTCCACGGCCCAGTCTTCACTGCCGTAGCTGCCGTGTTCATTGACGGCGCGAGCAGGGAAATCGGGTTCGCCGCGGAACAAGACATCGCGCTCATGCTCGAACCAGAACTCCCAACGGTTCAAGCTGCTGACAACATAGTCCGTGTTGAAATGAGGCGTCTCGCCTTGCTCGCCATTGGCGAGTCGGAGAGTGGTGAGTTCGAGCAGAGTCTCATCCTGAGGTCCACGGTTGGAACCGGGAACGGCAGATGGCTCTTGGGGCGCTGCGAACAGAAGTAGGGCTGCGATGGTGACAGACATGGTGATCCTGCTAAATGAGTAAGCAACCCATTTGCGGACCAGCTCATTACCACCTGAGCAGAATCTTCTCTAAACAATCCTTAGAACAAGGAGCCGAAGATCGTCTGCAGCTCTTCGCTTGGTAGCTGGCTGACGACGTAGACGCGGCGCCCGGGCAAATCGCCCTCTGCTACGCGGATTCCGCCGATATCGGCGTGTTTCACCAAGACTGCGCCGCTTAATACGTTTAGCGCTGGCGTGCTCAAGGTCTTCTGTTGAGCGACGAAGAGCATGTGGATGCCGTCGCTGTATAGGGCCGCATGAATGTTGCCCAAGTTGGCCATGATGCCGTTGGCGAGCAGTAGACGCTCCTCAAGGCCGTAGAAACCAGGTGGCACATATTGCGGGCTTTGTGGCGCGAAACCGAGCAGTGGTTCATCGACTGGGCCGGCATAAGGGTGCTCGGCGACAGCTGGAACCGCCCATGCGACACCGTTGTGATCTGGTGTGAAGTCCACATCGAGGGTCTTCATGCGCATGACTGGATCGCCCTGAACGTCGAAGCTGGTCCAACCTAGGAGCAGGTCCGTATCGACGGTGACGAGGAACTCGAAATTGCCTAGGCCATGCACGGACTCGGCGAAGATGCGTTTGCAATCGAGGCCGGCGACTTGCACGACGCCTGGCTGTTCCGACCAGCGGAAGTTGCGCTGCAAGCTAATCTCGCTGCCGAGATGCAGGTCGCGATACTTCACCAAGTAGCGCTGCCGGTTGAAGTAACTGGACTCAAGCTGGGAGTCGGGCTGGCTCCACGTGGGTAAGCCGAGACCGGCGTACTCAAGAATGCTCAATGCGATCTCGCCGCTGCCGTCGCTGTGCAGGTCTTCCTTGAAGCGCTCGGCGCGACCCAAGTTATCGAAGATGCTTAGCTCACGAGTCGCTTGCAGATCCTGGTCCTCGACATAGTCGAATTCCGGAATCGAAATCTTTTGGTGCGCTGCAAGGCCAACGCTTTGCGTACCGACTGTGGCAGCAAGAGTCTCGCCTTGAGTTTCCGCAGCTGGCCCGCAACCCATAAGGACTACAGTCAGAGCGGACATCGCGAGCACCAAGTGTGGGCGCATCAAGCGTCGTCCTCCGCGGTTATGCCACCAAAGCCTTCTGCGAAGCTGTTGGCGACGGAGGAAAGCTCCTTTGAAGAAACTTCCATGAAAACCACCTTAGCACGGAAGGCGGCGCGATCTGCTGCGGAGACTGGTCCGGCAAGGGCGGCGCCAGGATCTACCTGAGCGGGTCCCATGAAACGGTAGCCGATTCCGGCGCAGATCATTAGAGCAGCGGCAATGCTGAGGCGTCGGCCCCAAGCCTGGTTGTGAAGTACTCGGCCAGCTGGCTTTTGACTCTCAGGCTCTGCAATCGCTGCTAGTTGCGGTTGTACCCGCGACCATAAGTCTGCTGGAGCCTTTTCGACCTCACCCAAGGCGAGTCCTAACTGCACCTGCCCCCAAAGCTCCTCCGGGGCTTTTTCGACCTGACCAAGAGCCAATCCCAATTGCACCCGCTCCCAAAGCTCCTCGGGAGCCTTGGCACCACCAAGCGCACGCAAATCTTGCGTGAGCCGTTCAGGCAGTTCCGGGTTGTTGGGGT
The DNA here is from genome assembly GCA_024229395.1 of Planctomycetota bacterium. Classification (GTDB taxonomy): domain Bacteria; phylum Planctomycetota; class UBA1135; order UBA1135; family UBA1135. The sequence goes on from JAAESM010000074.1 coordinate 187,470, forward strand.
TGTTGGTCAAGAGAATCAGAGATTGAGGTGGTCAGGGTCGTACCCACTGTGTTGCAGCAGTTCACGCAACGCGGTGTGGGCACGATTAAGACGGGATTTCACTGTTCCGAGGCTGCATTCTTGAACTTCGGAAATCTCCTCATAGCTGAGGCCCTCCATGTATCGGAGAATAAGCAGCGCTGAGAAGCGTGGATTGAGGCGGGTCAGAGCATCTTGGATGAGCTGCTGATCCTCAGTCCTGGCGACCTCGACGACGGGATCGGAAGATTCCGTTTCACCTGCAACTTGATTGAGGTGATGTTCACCCTCTGCGGACCCCACCGAAGTGTGGATGCCAGCACGGGGGCTGTCGAGCCGACGGCGGCGGGTGTCGATTGCTGCATTGACAGCAATTCGGTAAACCCAAGAGGAGAATCGGCTGCGAAAGGCGAAATCCCTGATGCGTCGGGCCAAAGTGATCATGGTTTCCTGTGCTGCATCCATGGCATCCTCTCGGTTGCCCGTGACACGCAGACAGATTGTGAAAACCCGGTCTTGGTAAAGAACAAAAAGCTGGTGGTACGCCTCTTCAAACTCCTGCTCGTTTGCTGCCTGGCAGGCTTCTACGAGTTGTTGGTCAGGGTCAGACAAGGAGGTGCACCGATGATATGACAAGGAAATGTGCACTTTGGTTCCAAAAAAGACCTCCTAAATCACAAAATCTAAGGGAGTCTGGTTGGTGGCACACTTTTCACCCTAACCTCTTTTGGACAGAAGGTTTAACCAAAAAGGGCAAAAAAAAACCGGCGCCTGCGGACAGGCACCGGTGAAAGACCTCGGCAGATTAACCGCCGAGGAGACCAACAATATCGATTCCGACGACCGAGTTTCCGATTGCACCGCTACAGCTTGAGAAGCAAGCAGCATCTGGCAGGTAGTCGCAGTAGCTGTCAGAAACCTGATAGAGCTTCTGGCCGCCACCCAGTGCGGCAACCTCTTGGAGGGTCTGCACGCAGATTTGACCGAGCGAGATTTCACCCGGCATGGAATCGCCAGGCGAGGTTGGGAACAATCCACCAGTCTGACCACTGCCTTGCGATTGACGGCCAAAGGTTTCGCCGTCGCGGTACTCAAGAAGGTGACTGGCGCTACTCAGGAGTTGCACCTGGGCGCCCATCTCAACTCCATCCAAGATGGCGGTGAGGCCAACGGCCATTGCTGGCACGCGATGGAAGAGGCTCTTGGGAAGAACCACGCGGCACACCTTGGATTGCAGGCCTGGTAGGCCGGTACCGAAGGTGCGCGTATCCGAGTTGGTAATCGGCAAAGCGCGTGGACGCAGTTGGATAAACCGGTCCTCGGTAGCTGCGTACAGCTTGATTCCGCGCATGGATTGGTTGTAGATGCCGGAAATCTGCAGAACGACATCATTGCCGTTGGTGTAGATATCCATCTTGACGTTGCGCTGAAGCGGAGCTGGACGACCCGAGCCATCGAAAATCAGCGGGTTCGTTCCAGTCAGATGCTCATCTAAATCGGAGCGCTGATCGTTGTCCGTATCCGCATCTGAGATGGAGGTACCAAGCAGCACCTCGAGGACATCGTCAAGGCCATCACCATCAGTGTCCGTCATGGTTCCAAGCCCCGAAGACATTGCTACGAGCTGGGAATGAGGGGCGTGTGATGCCCCCCACGAGACCAGGCCAAGCAGGGCGCTGGTGACGAAGAGTGACTTCAGAGGAATGGTCATTAGGGTTTCTGTTGGCAAGGAGCCTTTCGCAGGTTAGCAAGAATATGGCAATCGGGCAGCCGATTTCATCCAAATCCTCTGTTTTCTAGGTCGGATTTGGGCCGACGTAACGCGAAAGAACTGCTGTTTTCCACCCATGATTGGTCTGTCCGGACTACCCGGAGGAGGCTATCCTTTGCCTCTTCAAGATAGTAGCACCCGTAGCTCAGTTGGATAGAGTATCGGTTTCCGGAGCCGAAGGTCAGAGGTTCGAATCCTCTCGGGTGCGCCACTCCTCAACGGCTCATCCGCCCAGGCGCGATAGCCGTTTTGTTGTTTTGCCCTGAAATCACGCCCTAGCCTGACTTCACGCTAGGATTCCTTGATGCGCCGATTCCATGCTGCTCTGCTTGCCTTGAGTCTCGCCGCTGCAGCACCCAGCTGCAGCAGCGCGAAGCCTGAACTTTCGCGTTGCTGCCAACAGCTTGTTCATGTCCCCCGCCACGCTGGAACGGCCTCCTACTCCTTCACCCTGGCGACTCGTTTTGAACTCGGTTTATCTTGGGTGACTCCTTCGCTGAAGAAACTTGCGAAGCTACGGCCGGAACGTCAGCTCCATCTATCCTTTGGTGAGCGCGATGAAGGTGAGACTTGACCGTGCCTTCTGCCATACGCAGATCCTGAGCAACCTGGCGAATGGAGTGCGCACACAAGTAAGTGCGCTCCATGATCCCACGTTCTGGTTCCTCAAGGGCGGCCAGGATCGGGCGGATATCGATGCGCGGTGCAGGGCTCGTGGTTGTTGGATCCGCCGCCAGCTTGCGCAAGAACGCGCGCAAGTAGGGCGCCTCTGGGGGTAAGCGTTCCTCCATCGATGGGTTTACCGGGAGCACCTCAAATCGGTTGCAACTTTCTTAATCAAGTTCGGATAACAGCTGCAGCACCTCGTCGCGCTGGGCCAAGGTCAGCAACAACAACAAATCGCCGGGTTGCGCCCAAGCCAGAGCTTGCTTGGCTGCCTCCATCTCATCGGCGGCGATGTCGATCGCCTCTTCGGGGGCGCCGGCTTCCAACAAGGCCTGCTTCATGATCTGCGGAATCGCACCGAGCTCGCGCCCACGCAAATCCTTCTCCTGCTCCTTAATCAGGACGCGATCCACCCCGTGGTTCCAGGCAGTGAGCGCGACCTCACGAATCGCGTCGTCTTGACGGTCGCCGGCATGACCGACGGTGACCAACAAGCGCTTCGGCTTCATGGCCTTTGCCATGGCCATCAGGGCATCGAGACCATGAGGATTGTGGGCGAAATCCACCAGCACCTTGAAGCCCTTGATGTCGAACAGATTCAGACGACCGGGGTTGTCCTTAGAGTCACTGCGGAAGTTACGCAGGCCAGCAAGGATGGATTGTTGATCCAAACCCAAGCCCTTGGCGACCGCGATCGCAGCCAATGCGTTGGCAATGTTGTGGCGCGCCGCACCATTCATGGCGATGGGCACCTCGTCGACGCCGAGCAGGCGTTCGCAAGCACCATCTTCGCACCACCTCAGAGCATCGCCATCCAACAAGGCGGCGCTGCCATTGGTGGCCAAGTGGCCTTGCAGCACAGGGTTCTGTGCATCCAGCGAAAACCAAGTCAGCGGCTGTTCCACCAAGTGGGCACGCTCGACTGATTTTTCGTCATCGGCATTGAGTACGACGCGCTTGCCAGCATGCCGGATGATGAACTTGGTGTCGGCGAGCATGTCCAGGTCTTGGATGCCCCATTCCCCAAGATGATCCTCGGCGATGTTATTCAGCAACACGACATCGGCTTCGCCTGCACCCAGGCCAAGTCCGCGGCGCAACATGCCACCACGTGCAGTCTCCAATAAGGCGACATCGACGCGGTTGTCGCGCAGGATATTGCGCGCGCCACCGGGACCAGCCCAATCGCCCTTATCCACAATCTTGTCCCCCACCATCAACCAATCGGTGGATGACATGCCGGGAACTTTGCCCTGCGCCAACACCATCAAACGCAACAAGCGCACGGTGGTGGTTTTGCCATTAGTGCCAGTGAGCATGGCGATGGGGATGCGTTTGCAAGCATCCCAGTTCACTTCGCCGGCTTCGGGTAGCTCTTTCACCGACCAAGTCTGCGCATGACGTCCGGCGCCGATCGACACGAAGTCATCGCAGCACAGGCACAAGGCACCACGTCGGGATGCTGCGCGTTGCAGACGTGGCAACGGTGGATTGCACTCGCTGCGGATCTCCTGCTTGAACTTCTCGATGGCATCTTCCAGCGCAGGCTTGTCGGCGCCATCCAGTTCCGCTTCGGCAGCAGACCAAGCCCACTCGTTCATCTCACACGCGGCGTACAGCGCGTCCATGGGTGCGCTGAAGGTCAGGCTCAAGCCACCGGGAAAGCATCGCGATGCGGTTTCTTCGGAACCCCAACCCACACCTTCCAACAAGGCGCTGATTGCAGTCTGCCAGGCAGCCAATGCGGCTCTGGCCTCGTGGTCTTCCAAGGCGATATCGATCACTGGACCGACGCGCTCCCAAATTACATTAGGGCCCGTCAAGCGCCTGGAATCACGCATTTCGCGCTTCACTGAACTTTGCTCCGCCGACATCTTGGATGCTTAATCGGATTCCTCTTGAGCAGCAATCCGAACGCCGCGCTCATCCTGGATGATCTCCATGTCATGAGCCATATCGAAGCCTTCGAAGCCGGCAAAGCCATCGAGATCGACGGCATGCGGCACATGCCGATCATCATTGCCAGCATCGACCTCATCGGATTGGAACTCTTGGATTTGCTTCCAGCTGCGTCCGATGGCATCGACGAAGACCAACAGCAGGTCATCGCGCTTCGAGATCTTCAGTCCATGATCCACGGCAGTTTCCTCATCGGGGATTACCTCGATGCAATCTGCAGGTACACCCTCTGCGAGCAAGGTGTCGCGCAACATCATCGGGATCTCATCGGACTCGCGGCCGCGCAGGCCGTCATCGCGACGGCAGATGTAGTGATCGAACTTGCCAGCGCAAAGCTTGGCGATCTCACGCACATCTTCATCGCGGCGGTCACCAGGCGCAGCCACGATCACGGTGCGCTTGCCCTTCGGCTCCATGCGTTGCACTAGGTCGACCATCGCCGAGACTGCTGCAGGGTTGTGTGCATAATCCATGATGACCTTGAATGGGTGGTCATCGCAGATGTTCATGCGGCCTGGAGCCTGGAAGAAGGTGGTGTCGAAGGTGCGCAGACCGTGACGGATATCCTCAAGGCCAACACCCATGCTGAAGGCGATACCACTGGCGAACATGGCGTTCTGCACGTTATGCAGCGCGCGTCCATCCAAGGTTGCAGGCACCAAGTGCGACCACATCAGCGGGATGTGCTGGTTGTTGTCGTAGATGGCAATCATGTGCCCGCCCATGCCTTGCTCGAGCACCACGGCGCGACCGCCGGCGCGAATGTGATCGCGCACCAACGGATGCGAGCTGTTCATGGTCACATAGCAGAGGTTCTTCGACTGCGTGTGGTCCGCCATCTTCAGGCAGTGCGGATCATCGGCGTTGAGTACCGCGGTGTCTTTCGCGACCTCGGCCACGATGCGCTTGACCTTAGCCAAGTCATCGAGAGTATCCACGCCGCGCAAGCCAAGATGATCGGACTGCACGTTCAACACCGCGCCTACATCACAACTGCGATAAGCCAGACCACGTCGCAGCATGCCGCCGCGTGCGGTCTCGAGCACGGCCACTTCGACCTTCGGGTCACGCAATACGATGCGCGCCGACGCCGGCCCGGTCATGTCACCGTTCACCGTCAAGTGTCCGTCGATGTAGACCCCATCGGTGGTAGTCAGGCCAGTCACCTTTCCGGTCATCTTGAAGATGTGCGAGACCATACGCGCGGTTGTGGTCTTACCGTTGGTGCCGGTGATGCTGCAGATCGGGATGCGCGAAGGCGATCCATCGGGGAAAAGCATGTCCATTACCGGGCCAGCCACATCACGTGGCGTGCCTTCCGAAGGCGCAACGTGCATGCGGAAGCCAGGCGCGGCATTCACTTCACAGATGCCGCCGCCACCGACCTTGTAGCTGACCGAAATATCATCGGTGAGGAAGTCCACGCCGCATACATCCAAGCCGATCGCGCGTGCCGAACGTTCGGCCATGGCGCGGTTATCAGGGTGCAGGATGTCGGTGACATCGACTGCGGTACCACCGGTGGATAGGTTGCCGGTGCTGCGCAGATAGACGATGCGGCCTTCTTCAGGCACGCTGTCCTTGGTCAAGCCCAGCAGCTCCAACAGGCGGTTAGCCTGATAATCCAGCTCCAGGCGCGTGAGTACCTTGGCGTGACCGATACCACGACGTGGGTCGGAGTTCACGATCTCGATGAGCTCTTCGATGGTCTTCTCGCCGTCGCCAATCACATGACCGGGCACGCGCTTCGACGCAGCAACCAACTTGCCATCCACGACCAACAGGCGGTGATCGAAACCGGAGAGGAAACTTTCGACGATGACCGCGCGGCTATGTTTGCGCGCGTTCTCGAATGCGGTGCAGATTTCAGCGTCGGTACTGATGTTGATCGAAACCCCACGACCATGGTTAGCGTTCAATGGCTTGATCACCACTGGCGGGCCGATGCGGTTCGATGCGCGAATAGCTTCACGCTCGGAGTAGGCCAAACGCTGCTTGGCGACCGGCAGACCCAAGTCGCCGAGCAACTTGTTGGTCTCTTCCTTATCGGAAGCGATCTCCACACCGATGTGGCGCGTTTCCGAAGTGATCGTTGCCTGGATGCGCTTGCCGTAACAAGCGTGACCAAGCTGCACCAAGCTGTAACGGTTGAGACGGATCCAAGGGATGTTGCGCTCTTCCGCGGCCTTCACCAGCGAAGCAGTCGAAGGACCTAGCTCACGTCGTTGTGCGAAACGAATGAAGGAGTCGCGTTCCTCTTCCCACTCGAACTCGTCGCCGCGCACGGATTCGGGCTGCAGCTCCAACGGCAGCAAGTGATGCAACAAACGCATCGACAAATCTGCCGACTCCAATCCAACCTCTTCGGATTCGTACTGGAAGACGACATCGTATTGACCATGCTCGCCGTTGCCGCGCGTCTTACCGAAAGACACATGGTTACCGGCAATGTTCTGCAACTCGATCGCGACATGTTCGAACACATGGCCGAGCCAAGTGCCGTCGTCTTCACGCATGCGTCGCACGAAACCACCTTCCTCGCGGTAGGAACAACCATGCTTATTCAAGCCAGGCAGCGCCTCCAACAGGGAATCAATGAATTCAGTGCCAAGCTTGGCGGTTGGCCAATCCTCAAGATGCTCCAGATCCAGGGTCAAACGAATGACCGGGAAGTGAGCGTAGAGGCTTGGGCCTAGGTAGACGGAACGATCGAGGATTCTCATTTCTCAGGACGAGGGGGTTGCTGCAGGGTGTGTCGCTTCGCGGGAGCGGATGTCGAAAGTACAGCCTTCGGTCAAAACGTGCAGGCGAATCCCGATCACGCTGACAGGATCGTGGCGCCTGGCCGAATCCATGGAGCTGAATTCCATATTGGAAGGGTCGATCACGGTGATTGCGCCGCTGCCCACGACCTCCATGCAATCTTCTGGTGAGATGAAGGCGGCGGTGTCTTCATCGAGGCCAATGCCGATGGGGCGTGGGTTGAAAGCCAACGCGGTCAGCAAACGACCAAGGCGATCGCGCTGCTGAAAATGCTGATCGACAATGAACTCGTGCGTCAGGCCGAATCCAGGCGCGAGCGAAACCATGTCGCAACGCGGGGTAGGTCCTTCGTTGCCGTAAGCGATCATGTGTTCGGACATGATCGACGCACCGGCCGACGTACCACCTACATGCAAACCTTCATGGTTATTGCGATGGCGCAGCAAGTCAGCGACTGCAGTACCGCCGATGGTGGTGCTCAAGCGCAGTTGGTTACCGCCGGTGATGTAGACACCCGTTGCGGTCTTCAACTCTTCGAGCCAATCCTCGCGAGCACAATCGGAGCGCTCAACGAAAGGCAAGGACACCACGTGGGCGGCGCCGAACTCCTCGAACAGCTCCACATAACGTGGGCCGGTATCTTCGAGTCGGGAAGCCGTCGGAATGATGACGATGCGTGCTTCCGAGCCGCCGCAAATCTCAAGAAAACGACGGAGAATGGCGGGATCACGGAGTTTATCTTCCGCTCCGCCGATGGGAACTATGTAGCCGCGGGACATGCGATTGAGTGGGTTCGAAACGCGCGCCGGGAGGGAGGAGGGCACGTGAGTATTGCCCCTCATGATAGCGTTGTCCGGCTGGTCCGCCGCGTGACGAATCAGGCCTTACCCAGCACGACCGACACGTTGTGGCCGCCGAAACCAAAGGCATTGACCATCGCATAGTCGTCGTTGCTGTCGCGTGGGCTGTCATGCACCACATCGAGCAGGATCTCAGGATCTTGTTCCTCTAGGTTCTGCGTTGGAATCTGCTTGCCGCGCTCCAGGCTCAGGGCCAACAATGCAGTTTGAATGCCCGACGACGCAGCCAAGGCATGACCAAAAGCTGATTTCGGCGCAGTTACCGAGATGTTTCCGGTGTGGTCTCCGAATACCAAATTGATGGCACGAGATTCCGCCAAATCGCCCTGCGGCGTGGATGGTGCATGCGCCGAAATGTGCGTGATCCGTTCCGCTGCAACGCCCGAATCCTTCAGCGCGCCATGGATTGCGCGCGCCATGCCCACACCATCCATTTGCGGCGTGGCGATCTTATAGGCCTCACTGACCATCGAGGAGCCCATCACCCGGGCCAGGATCTTCGCGCCACGCGCCTCGGCGTGCTGCTTGGATTCCAGGACCATGATTCCGGCTCCCTCGCCCATCACGAAACCGGAACGGTTCTTGTCGAAAGGGCAGCAGGCCTTGGAGCCAAGGTCATTCTTGTTGGTGAGGGCGCGGACTCGCCAATAAGCCTGAATGGTTTCGCGATTGATGGTGGATTCCACCCCACCGACGATGACCACGTCGGCGCGGCCACTACGAATCCAATCCAAGCCAGTGCTGACCGACACACTGCCTGAGGCACATGCCGCTGAAACCATGGTCGACGGGCCTTGGAATCCATGCTGAATGGCGAGCATGCCAGCGGGTGCATTGAACATGGTCTTGATCACGAAGTAATGATCGATGTTCTTGTCGAACTTCTGGCTGTCGCCATCTCGGATCGCATCCCCCATCGGCCCAAGATAATGAGTCGCGCCACCGCCAACTCCCAACACCACAGCAATGCGCTCGGGATCGGTCTGTTCGATATCGATGCCAGCCTGTTCGATTGCTTCCTGGCCGGCCATCAAAGCGAACTGTGTGAAGCGGCCGAAACGTCGCGCGAACGGGATCTTGACTTTATCTAGAAAACGCTCTTCGAAATCCTCAGGCACTTCTCCTGCAAGGCGAACATCTTCATCGGTGGAATCCCACCCACGTGCGATGTCGATGCCGCTCCTTCCCGCCAAGAAGCCTTCCCAATTCTCCTCACGGCTGATGCCAACTGGAGAAACGATACCAATGCCAGTGATGACAGCCTCGCGGCAGAAAATCGGATCGGAAGACTCAGACATGTCTGGACTCGCTATTTGGAACCACCTTCAAGGTACTGTTGCTGGATCAGCTTGCGACGGATCTTGCCACTGGTAGTCCGAGACAGGGAACCACGCGCGAACAGCTGCACCTCATCGATCTCGAAATGCGCCTCGGCCAAGGCATGGCGAATCGACAAACGCATTCCATCGCGGTTTTCCGGACTCCGCAGGTGTTTCGCTTGGACTTCAGCGAACAGGACAATGCGTTCTGTTTGCCGACGTTCCTCGAAAACGCCGAAGGCCGCGCCGCGCCCAACACCTTCAACAGTGCCCGCGAGTTCCTCGATTCGTTCCGGCGAGTAATTGCGCCCATTCTTAATGATGACTTCACGGCTACGACCGGTGACGAAGAGCTCCCCATCTGCGATGTAACCAAGGTCGCCGGTATCGAACCAATCGCCCTGCCGCGGTGTGACCTTGTCGTCGACCAGGAAGCCACTGAACAGAGACTCGGTCTTGAGCATGATGTGGCCAACCTCACGCTCAGGCAGGACCTCTCCATTCTCATCACAAATCTGCATGCCTTGGTCATCGAACTGGGAACCACAGGCAGTCCATTCGAGAACGCTTTCTGGTGCAGCATCTTCAGCCGCAAGGGCTGCCTGATGTTGCTTCTGAAAGGTGGTGCGGTCAACGCGTTCGTAACGCGGCTTGGCAAGACTCGGCGGAACGGTAGCCGCCAGTGTGACTTCGGCCATTCCATATACCGGCATCAAGATGTTGTCGGGTGCCCCTAATCCTGTGGTCATGGCCACGAACTTACGCACCAGGTTCGGCGTGACTTGTTCCGCGCCGACTAACCAACGTCGGCAACTGGAAAGGTCAAGACCTTCGATCGGACGACGCTCCAACAGATGTAGCGCCCCGGTCAAAGCCGACGGTGGGCCCACCGTGGTGTTGCACTCCGTTTCATGCATGACGCGGAACCACAACAAGGGTGAGCGCGCGAACAGGCTCGGGTCTGCCATGGTCAGAGGATTGCCAACGTAAAGAGCTAGCAAGAAAGTTCCGAACAAACCCATGTCGTGATAGACCGGCAACCACGAGAACACATGATGCGTAGTGGTGATCGGGATTCTCTTGTGCATGCCCGCCAAGTTGAAGACGATGGACTCCATGTCAAGCCACAAGGCCTTTGGCGAACCGGTACTACCGGAGCTGAACTGCACATATGCCATTTCGCGACCGTGAACACGCGCACCGGCTAGATCCGGATCGGCTACCAAGAAGCTCTGTGGGTCGATATGCACCGTGTGCTCATGTGCCACCGACGGCTGCGCGGTGACCACGGCTTTGGGGTTGAACAACTCCAACTGGTAGAGCCACTCCACCTCTGCGGTTTCCCCCGGACGCTCTTCCCGAGGTGCGATCACCGCTGGAACAAGGCCTAAGTAGAAAGCGCCGAGAATGCTTGCAGCGAAGATCTCACTGGTAGCCAACTCAATGAAGACGCGGTCACCTGCCTGTAACCCTGCTTGCTTGTAAGTGGCGGCTCCACACTGCGCCAAGCGATACATCTCGGCAAAGCTGCAGTCCGTGCTTTCCAGCTTCAGGTCCTTAAGAAAGGAGACGGAAAGCGCATCAGGTTTCTCTTTCACCCACCGCTCAAGTTGGCAAAAGAGAGCATCAGCACCAATGGGTGCCGACCGAGAAGCTGAAGACTCCGGCATCACGACTGGGGTTTGAGCGAAGTGCGAAGGGCCCAGGTGTTCGGCGATTTCTGTCCAGCAGTCATGTGACAGACGGTGCCTTCCTGACGATAGGTCGCGAGCGCCATCATCATGTACTTTCGGAAACCGGGAAAGAATTCCGGTTCGGCTGCAGACATCGCGTCGGCGTGTTGATCGATCCGCTCGCACCACTGCTCAAGCGTACGCTTGTAGTGGTTGGAGATATTTTCGGTGTAACACGGCAGGAACTCGGCCTCTTCCATCAAGCGGACCATCTCACCTGTGGAAACCATCGTCGTAGTGTGACCGAAGACCTCATCGACTAACTGAAAACCACGATCGCCGCGGAACTTGTCGGTGTTGGAGTTGCGATCGTAATTGCTTTCCTGCACGAACAACATGCCAGAAGGCCTTAACGCTCGGTGGCACATGCGGAATAGGTCGAGCTTCTCCCACATGTGGATGATGCTCTCGAAGAAAATCACGTGGTCGACACTCTCGGGCTCGAGTTCGGCGTCGAGCACGCTGCAGACTCGGATATCCAAGCGATCGGCGATACCGCGTTCGCGCGCCTTCGCCATTGCGAACTCACGCTGAACCGGCGAAAGCGTGTAGCCGATCACGTTCATCTTGTAATGTTCGGCGAAGTAGCGCGCCGGACCTGACCAGCCGCAGCCCATGTCGAGCAAGGTTTGGCCCTCTTGAAAACCGCAGATCTGTGCGACGCGATCCATCTTCTGGACCTGCGCTAAATCAAGGTCCTCATCCCCAGTGAAGTAAATGCCCGATGAATAGTTCATATTCTTGTCGAGCAGCAACTCGAACATCTCGGGGGAAGAATCGTAATGAACGGCACTATCGCCGGTTTCCACGCGGTTGTCGATACTCATCAGACCGAGGGGTTGGGGGTTGGGGGGGGCATGGAGGCCTCTTCTTGCAGGCTTAAGGTCAGGCGCACAAGATCGCTGCGGCTTTGAAGCTGGGTCCCGGAAAGGCGCGACAAGGTCTTTAGGATTCGGATCTCCAGGCCGCGTTCCACTTCATCGGGAACGGATTCCTGGATCCATCCTTGCATGTCTTCATAACCATCAATCCGGTCAGTGACCGCTTGGCCGTCGGCGGAACCCGCACCATAAGTGGTGGGATGCTTGTCGCCTTGAGGGTTCACCAACATCCACTTACTGGCATTCGCGAATGGCAGCAATAAGCTTGGATCTTCAGCCAGCGCTCGCTCCATGAAATCCTCATAAGCTTGGGCGTGGCGAAATTCATCATCCGCGATGTGCTTGTAGACCTGCTTCAATACAGGCTCTGGAGCAGCTTTAGACCATTGCAGATACCAACGCCCTAGGCGCAATTCACCACACCAATGCATCGCCAAGGTGTTTGGCCACGGTGCCGGCTTGAGGTCGGTATCGAACTCATCGAGTGATTCGAAATCCGGTTCGGCACCGAAGACCTTCAGGTACTCGCGTAGCACCAGGTAATGGCGCATTTCCTCGAAGTACCAGATGCTCTGGAACTGACAGAAGTCTGGATTGCCCTGAAAATCACGTAAGAACATTCGCGTTGCGTACAAAGACGAGAGTTCCATCAGGCAGTTCACCCTTACGAACTCCAAGGTCTCATCGCTTACCGCATTCTTGTCGACCTGATCGAAAGGAATATCACTCATATTCCATCGAGCCTTTTCAAGGCGATGGTAAAGCGTGTCATAGAGAGGTTCGGCCACCCTCTAGATAATCTCCGAACTGTTCATGTACTGACGATACTTCGAGAAGTAGCGTGATAGGTAAAGTGCAATCTTGGATCGCTTCTCACCATCCCAAAGACTAGTGTACAAATCGGTAGCGCCAATCTCGGAGAAGTAATGGATGTGCTCCGTTGGCATTTCAAGGTCACCCCAAATGGCGCGGAATTGGGGCCAAACCAAGGCCTTCTCTCCTTCACTGCAATGTTCAAGCATGGCCTCGAGTGCGACTTGGTTGAAACGGCAATGACGCATTTCATCCTTGGCGACGCGCTTCAAGAGTGCAGCGATCTCCGGATTACCACACTGTTCGGCTGCCGCGGTGTAGGCGATCACGGCACCGTATTCCTGAAGGACCCCGTAGATCAGCTGAAGCATGCGCATGTCCATACTTGGGTCGACCTTGATGCGCTCCAAATAGGCCATCATGTTCTCGAAGTAGTTACCTTCCTCCAGACCAGCGAAGTCCTTCTCGGTCAGGTCGGCATCGAGCCCCTGACAAATCCTGCGCAGGACGATGTAGTGGGTGTACTCCTCGGCAGTCCACATCGCCGACCAGAACCGAAGCTTGAAATCGTTTCGATAGTTGGCAAAATAAGCGCCCAAATAATGGGCAACTCCGTGTTCATTCAAAGCAGTGCTGCGCAAGAACTGAACGATCTCCGGCGGAATTTGCTCGCGATCGAATTTCAGGTCCTTGAGCGATGCCAAGTCTGGCCAGAGGTTACGACCCGCGACAAAGAAATCGTCCATCGTTTCCGGCGTTTCAAAGCTCGGATAAGGCGGCTTTACGGCCATGCTTAGGTCCCGCTAGCTTTCTGAAGCTGAATTTCAATCAGGCCTGCCACGTCGCCGACCGTGTGGATCTCAGAGAAGTCAGTACTGGAGCTGAAACGAATCGAAAAATCTTCTTCGGCAACGGTGACCAGATCCACGAGACCAAGGCTATCTACGCCCAAATCCTCGCGAAGATCTGATTCCGCCGTAATGGAATCCGCAGATTCCAATCGTAGTAATTCGGCAAGACTGGTGGCGAGCCGCGACACAATTTCGCCGCGCTCAGGAGGGGTGGGGGATGACATTATTGGGGAGACTGGTAGGGATTGGGGCATTCTTCATCGTACGTACGACAACCAAACTGTCAAACAAGTGACACGGACTGATTCCTTATCGGCTCAATCACGGAAGTCACAATCACCTTGCGTATAGAACCAATGCAATCCCCCATCCAATAAGGTGCATTGATCGCGATAAATCTGCTCATCAAGATTGTCCGGTTGAGTGCCTGGTGACGGAGTGTAAATAACCTTGTCCACGCGTTCATATGGACTCTTGCGACCGGTGTGAAAGGATTCGAATGCTTGTTGTTCCAGACTCTCTTCTTGCACCGCAAAACGTAAAAAAGCACAACCATTGGCAGCGGCTTTTCGTCGAGCCGCGTCGAGAAGACATTCCAGGACTTCTTGGTCCCTGCCATGCCAGGAATCCAACACCGTAGCGATTGGAATTCCACTATCGACCCACTCGCGCCAAACAACATAGCCCTGCAATTTGCCATCCTTTCGCGCTTCCAATATCCGATGCTTGCCCTCGGGGTTATCGATATATCGCCAAGTCAAGGTCGCGGCATCGCGGCAGAAACAGAAGGTGTAGGAATCGCGATAGCGCTCCCACAACTCATCGTATTCTTCCGTGAAGCGGTTGACTTCTCGGCTCTCTAGGCCTGAGTCGTGGTTCCGCCAGCGGGAACGCAGGAACAAGTCCGCCAATGGCGTCAAGAAAGGACTGAATGGACCCAATCGTTTCTTAATCATTGGTTTCAAGCTCAGGCGAATCTCCCAAGTAATCAGCTGCAGGATTACCTGGTAACCGAACCAACGCTCTCCGATCTTGATGGCCTCATCGGATGATTGACCACCATAACCCCAGGTGATGTGATCGTGATCCATGCTTCGAATCGAGAAACCAAACATGACGTCGCGCCAAACGCGACCACCGCCGCGCATATCGGGGTCCGTCGCGCTTTCGCACAGCAGAGCACCGTAGATCTCATGGCCATTCACCCACCCGCGCCGACGCTGCGCGATCCCAGTCGAGATACATTCTCCAGTCGTTCGGTCGATCGCCAACATGCCACTAGGTGGACCAGCCGGGTTGTCCCAGTACTTCCACATGTAGTGCTCCAGGCTCCGGTCCTGCTGAAACACCTTGTTGTACAGATCGTTGATGACTTTGGCATCGTTGCGGGTCGCAGGCAGATACTCCACCTTATCGGTCGACTTCGGAAACCGTGGCTTGGGATAGCACGGCCGAAGCCTAGTCAGAAAAGGGTTCTCGATAATCTCTTCTGAGGAAGGGTCAGATAAAGGCGACGACATTCGATTCACAACGCGGGGGGATTGGGCCTACGCGGCCATTGCCCGAGTGTAACTCAATCGAATATGTTCATCTGCTATTCGAAGGGTCCGCGTGCCAGCGCTTCGCCGTCACGCACCATCCAGTGACCGTTTGCCAATACGTCGGTCACGCTTCCCTGAGTATTTAGCGCAACCAGATCGGCATCGGCGCCGACACGAATGTGGCCCTTGCCATGGAGGCGCAAGTGATCGGCGATGTTCGAAGTGATTGCGGCCAGCGCGAACTCGAATGGCACGCCAAGTGCTGTGGCTTCGGTCAAGGTCTCTGACAGAGAAGAACTACTGCCGATTTCCATCTCGACCATGCGCCCATCTTCATCGAAGACTGGCAGGCATCCCCCGCCGTCACTGCTAATGCTCACGCGTTGTGGTGCCAAGCCTGCCTCGAAGTAACGGTGCAAGGCAACTGCTGCTGGGTAGGCATCTTCTTCCGGGCCGACTGGAAAGGAAGTGATATCGATGTGACAACCACGACCAGCCAAGTCGAGGGCTTCCTCGAACAAAGCAGTGCGGCGATTGACATGCGTAGGTTGGAAGACGCGCGCAGGAATCTCCGAGACTTCCAAAGCCTGGCGAATCAACTCCATGCCGCGCGGGCCATCGCCAAGGTGCAAATGCAACACACCCGCCTTCTTGGTCAGCAGTCCGGCAAGATGACAATCACTAGCTACGCGCAACAGCTCATCGAGCGTGGGTTGACTGGAACGGTGATCAGAGATCGCGATCTCGCCCGCACCGATGATGGCTTCAATGTTCACCACATCGGACCGCACCGAGCCGGTCAAAGTTGTTGGTGGCAAGTGATAACCACCAGTCCAACACCATGCAGTTAGTCCAAGCTCACGCAAGGCGCGCACGCCGGCCAACAACTCGGCGGTGTTACGGGTGACGTCGTCGGTGCCCAAAAGGCCAATGACACTGGTCACTCCGGCCGAGGTGAAGTCACTGAGCAGAGGTGCCGGAACCTTAGTCGCTGCACCGTCTTCACCACCGCCACCAGTGACGTGCGTGTGGGCGTCGATGAAGCCTGGCACCAGTCGCTTGCCGGCCAAATCAAAATGACGCAAAGCAATGCCTTCGCTGGTCAAGCGCTTCAGGGGCAGCTCAGCGCCGGCCTTCAAGACGGCCAGGATCTTGCCGCCACTAATAACGATACAACTAGGGCCTGCCGGGGCAGGCGTATATAAATCAGCGTTGTCGAGTATGGTCAGCATCGAGCGGGATTGTACCGCCCGATGCCGACCTGAAAGAAATTTGGTCGGGGATTAACCCTCGACGACTTCTTCGACGACTTCCTCTTCAACGACTTCTGCGCCGCCTTCTTGGATCTCCTTCAGAGAAGCTTCCTTCTCTTCAATCAGACCCTTAGCCCATTCTTCCTTTCCGAAGATGCGCTTCACGTGATCAAGAGCCACCTTCATGGTCTTGGCATCGCGCTCAGTCTCGGCGTATTCCATGAGGAAGCCCCAGAAAGGACCCTCCATGTCGCCTTCAGGGAAGATGCCCTCTTCGTAGATCGCCTTGAACTTCTTGCCGAGCTTAGCTTGACCCTCGGGGCCACGCTCCATGTTGTTCATGGCCTCTTCGACTTTCTTGCCGACGACGGCCTTAGCGATGGTTGCCTTCTGCTCTTTGGTGAGCTTCTTGAAGGACTTGGCTTTCTCTTCGATCTCGGCGACCGTCTTGAACTGACCCATGGCGAGTTGTGCCATGAACAGGTCATCTTTCAAGTTCTTCTCGCCAGCGGCAATGCGCTTCTCAAGATCCTTGATCGCCGTCAGGGCGCCAAGAGTCTTATCGAACGAAGCAACATCACGACCACCTGGCTCGCCAAGGATTTCACCTTCAGCGTCAAGGAACATCAGGGTCGGGAAACCGCGGCCACCTTTTTCGCTCAGCAGCTTTTCATTTGCGCGGCCTTCGATGCGAGTGGTGACGTGTAGGAATGGAACAACCTTCTCGGAGAAGGTAGAGAATTCAGGAGTGGTAAGCAGACCGCCTTCCAATGCATTGCATGGCGGTCATGGCGAGTAGGAGCGGGTGAAGTAAACGAAGATTACTTTTCCTTGCTCCTTAGCCACTTTGCGGGCTTCATCGTAGTCGGTGACCCAGGCCGCGTTGGAGACAAACTCCTTGGCCATCTTGTCATCGAGATTCTTTTGCATCTGCTCCTGGTCCTGGGCCGCAGCAGGTGCCGCGAGCGCCAGACCGATCACTGCCGGTGCAAGTAGTTGCTTGAGTGAAATCATGGAGAGGGATTATAGGTCAAGTCGGGATTCTTTCCCGGCTTTACCTTCCAGCGTCCAGGTCAACTTCTGCCAACGAACCACAAACGGCCCATCGCGATCCGGAACCACGCGGGCTGCTGTCAAGCGGCCACCTTCCCACTCTAGGTCAACCGTATATCCGCCACGGCCGCGTAACCCCTTGAAACTGCCTGTAGACCAGGCCTTGGGCAATGCCGGAAGCAAATCTAATTCACCACCACGCGTGCGATAATGGCTCTGTAGGAGCATTTCCGCGATTCCGGCGGTGCCACCGAAATTGCCATCAATCTGGAACGGCGGGTGCAGATCAAATAGGTTGTAGCTGGTGCCGTTCTTGAGCAGGTTGCGAATCATCAGGTAGGCGTGATCGCCATCCCCCATGCGCGCCCAGAAATTGATCTTCCAACCCATCGACCAACCGGTCGCGCCATCGCCACGCTGCTTCAGGGTGACGCCCGCCGCAGCCGCCAATTCCGGCGTGTGTTGCGGCGAGATCTGATGCCCTGGGTAAAGACCGAACAAGTGATTCAGATGGCGATGCTTATCGTTCGGGTCATCGATGTCTTCCAACCACTCTTGCAGTTGACCGTGTTTGCCAATCCTAAACGGCGCAAGATTCGCCAGGGTGTTCTTCCAACCGTCAATGCGAGGTCCTTCTTCACCGAGCACGCGCGCGGCTTCTACGGCGCCGGTCAACAACTCACGCGCCATCGAGATGTCGGCGGTGGTTCCCGTTGAGATCGGCCCATGTTCTGGTGACCAACTTGGCGTGCTGCTGAAGGTTCCGTCAGGTAGTTGGTAGAGGTAGTCGACCAAGAAGTCGGCGGAGCCTGAAAGGTTTGGCCAAGTGTGTTCACGCAAGTAATCGATATCGCCATCAAAAGTGAACTTCTCGAAGCCATGGGTACTGAGCCAACTTCCACCAAGCGGGAAGTAAGACCAATAACGAGGACGGTTCTTGCCCGGGTGCGGGTTGGTGTATCCCCAAATGTTGCCGGATAAGTGGGCGGTCCAGCCGTCCGATGCGTTGTAGGCCTGCGCGGTCACTGCCCCTGGCTCGATCAAGGCATTCGTGTAATCAACCAACGGCTGTTCGCACTCGCTGAGGTTGCACGGCCCCGACGGCCAGTAGTTCATCTGCACATTGATGTTCAAGTGATAGTCACTATTCCATGGCGGAATGACCTCGTTGGTCCACAGCCCTTGCAAGTTGGCGGGCAGTCCACCTGGGCGACTGCAGCTGATCAACATGTAACGACCGAACTGGAAGTACAGCTCCTCAAGGTCCGGATCGGAGTGCTTAAGGTCGCGCATTTTTTGCACGCGTTGGTCGGTGGGCAAGGCCAAGGTTTCTGCATCGGTGGTACCAAGGTCCAAGGCCACGCGGCCGTGCAATTCCTGGAAGTCAGCGATGTGGCGTTCACGCAGTTTGTTGAAGCCGAGTTTCATCGCGGCGTTCATCAAGTCGTTGTTGCGATCAGACGGATCGACGCCGCGCCAGCTTGGAGAGACTGCGGCGTAGTCGGTGTCAGCCACCACCAGAATGATGACCTCTTCCATCCCTACGAGTTCGATCCCCTTGAAAGTTGCAGCCACTCTGCCCTTTCCCTTAGCCAAGATGCCAATGCGAACATCAAGCTGCAGGCCATTATTGGGCAAAGTACCGCGGTAAACCTGTAATCCCCTAAAGCCGGGGCGGTTCAATTGATCCAGCTTTCCTGCGCCTCCATCAATCTCCAGCGGATGCGGACTCTCCAAACGCAAGAACAGATCCTGGCCATCCTTCGCATCCGTCGAATAACGCATTGCAATCACGCGATCCGGATTCGATGCAAAAGTCTCGCGGCTATAAGAAGCGCCATCCAAGGCATACTCCACCTTGTGAATGCCGGTCGCCAAGTCCAAGCTGCGTCGGTAGTTGTCGACCCCCAAGTCTTCCTTGGGATGACTCTGCAAGTCGCCGACCTGGATATCCGCCAGCTGGAAATGCGGAACGTTGTCATGCACCGCCGTGAAGGTCAGGCGGTAGTAGTAATAAGCCTGCGTGTTATCGATCTTGAATTCGCGCTTCTGATGGCGCTGATCCCAAACCGGTTCATCGCGACGCTCATCCAGCAGATCCCACGACAAACCATTCTGTGATCCCTCCAGGGTCCAGTTTTTCGGGTCGCGCTCCGGTACATCGTTGGCACTGGTCAAGCTGTAATGACTCACCACTTCAGGGATGCGCAAGTCCGCCTGCCAAACGATCGCGGTCTCCTTGTGATGGAAGCACCACTTGGTCTTGGCATCGCCATCCAACACCATGGCAAAACTCTCATGCCCAGTACTGGTGGATTCATGACTCGGGGTCCAAAACTTTGGACCGTTCGCCCCACTCTTAATCTTGTGCTTGGTCTCGATCTGCAGCTCGCCGAGAGTCTGGTAGCGGCCGAAACGAATGTCATTGACATTGCGATCCTCGCTGCCGACGCCGCGCAGATACTTGGTACTCAATTGCTGCGCACGTTTTGCATCACCGCCGAGCAAGGCCTCACGAATCTCACCGAGATGTTCATGCGCATCCGCACGATTCAAGTCCTGTGTCCATCCGTCGGAGCCAGGGCCACCACTCCAAAGACTATGTTCATTCAGTTGGATGCGGTCCAACTCCACGCCACCGTAAAGCATGGCGCCAATGAATCCATTGCCGATCGGTAAGGCATAGCGTTCCCAACTCGGATCTGGATTGCCTTTATCACTGCGGTCCTGATTCTCGATCTCCCAAGAACGCAACGGACTGGCAAGGCCATATGCATCGGCTGGACGGTCGTACCAAAGCTGCAGGTCTTGGGATGCAGGTTCCACTTCCGCCTGCATGAACGCAAGCGCCACTGTCAGGATGCACAACATCCTGAGAGTTTACATTCGCAAAGTTGTGCGTGGCTGCTTAGACGTCACCGAAAGCGCTCCGCAACAAGCGCGCCTGCTCGGCATGGTGGCGCTTGTACGAGCCGGTCGCGGGGCTCGCGGCTGCAGGACGGCCGGAGTAGCTTGGGCATAGTTGCACCGAACCGAAACGCTGCAAGGCGTAACTCCACCCACCCATGTTGCGCGGCTCCTCTTGGCACCAAGCGAAGTGCGCTTCAGGGAAACGCTCGCGGATCGCGTTCATCGCGGCGCGCGGGAATGGATACAGCTGTTCCAGACGAACGAGCGCAACATCATCGCGCTGGTGCGCCTTCTGGTAATCAGCTAGGTCGTGATAGACCTTGCCGCTACACAGAATCACGCGGGTGATGGCGCTGTCATCCGCCACATCATCGACCATGACTTCCTGGAAACGCTCTTCACCAAGTGCCGTGACCGGGCTTGCCGCACGCGGATCGCGCAACAGAGACTTTGGCGTGAACACGACCATAGGCACGGGCTTCTCAGCCAAGCCTTGGCGACGCAATAGGTGGAAGTACTGACTGGCGGTCGAGCAGTTCGCCACGGTGAAGTTTCCTTCAGCGCAAAGCTGCAGGAATCGTTCCGGGCGGGCGTTGGAATGCTCGGGGCCTTGGCCGTCGTAACCATGTGGCAACAACATCGTCAGGCCGACACGCTGCCCCCACTTCTCTTCGCCGGAAGCGAGGAACTGGTCGATCGGAATCTGCGCGCCGTTGGCGAAGTCGCCGAACTGCGCTTCCCAGATGCCCATTACCTCAGGAGAGGCCAGACCATAGCCGTACTCGAAACCAAGCACGGCCTCTTCACTCAACAAGGAATCGCGCACCTCGAAACGTGCGTCTTCATTGAGCGTGTCGAGCGGCACATAATCCTGACCGCTCTGTTGATCGCGAATCACCGCATGGCGATGACTGAAGGTGCCGCGGCCGGAATCCTGTCCGACCAAGCGCACGCCGACTCCATTGGTCACCAAGGAAGCCATCGCGGCGGTCTCGGCACAACCCCAATCCAAGTCACGATCGCCAGCGATCATCTCTTCGCGACGCTTCAACTGACGTAACAAGTTCGGGTGCACCACATGGCCTTCCGGCATGGCGTTGGTACGCGAAATCAGGTCGACCAGCACGTCGGCTTGGACACCGGTGTTTGGCGATTCGCCATCACACCAATCCAACTCACACCAATCCTCATTAGCCACTTCAGGTTCCCCTGCCGCTGGCGACGTTTTCGCTTCTTCACGTGATGCTTCCATCGCTTCACGCAACTCGGCGTCGAACTTCTCTGCGACGGCAACGCATTCATCGCGCGTCATCATGCCTCGGCGAACCAACAATTCGGTGTAATGCTCACGTACCGTCGAGTGCTTGGCGATCTTGCGGTACAGCAACGGCTGCGTGTACATCGGCTCATCGCCTTCGTTGTGACCACGACGTCGGTAGCAGACCATGTCGATGACAACATCGGAATGGAAGGTGCTGCGGAAGTCGGTCGCCACATGCATCGAACGCATGACCGCTTCTGGGTAATCGCCGTTTGCGTGCAGAATCGGCGCATCGACCATCTTGGCGAGGTCGGTGCAGTAGTAAGTGGAGAACAAGTCACGTGGACCGGCGGTGAAACCGATCTGGTTGTTGACCACCAAGTGGATGGTGCCGCCGACTGCGAAGCCAGGCAGTTCACACATCTGCAAGGTCTCCGTGACCACGCCTTGGCCGGTGAAGGCGGCGTCGCCATGAATCAAGATCGCCAAGGTTTGACTGCGATCGAGATCCTGATCCAGGTCCTGGTAAGCGCGCACCTGGCCACAGACGACCGGGTTGACCGCTTCCAAGTGACTTGGGTTGGCGGACAGGATGACCTCGATCTGCTGGCCATCGGGCGTGGTGTAGAAACCGCGCTGCCCCAAGTGGTACTTCACGTCGCCGGAACCTTCCGACTGGCCCGGCAGCAACACACCTTCGAACTCGTTGAAGACCTTCTGATAGGACTTGTTCAGAATGTTGGCAAGCACGTTCAAGCGACCGCGGTGGGCCATTCCAATGACCACGCGTTTGACGCCAGTCTCCGACGAACGGTCGAGGATCTCGCACAAGGCCGGGATCAAGGTATCGGCGCCTTCCAACGAGAAGCGCTTGTTGCCCGGGTAACGCGTGTGCAGGAAACGCTCGAAGTTTTCCGCGCGGGTCAGGCGCTCCAGGATGCGCAAACGATGCTCACTGTCGAAGACATCTTCATTGCGACGCATCTCGACACGATCACGAACCCAAGTCTTGCGTTCGCGATTCACGATGTGCATATGTTCGATGGTCCAGCGTCGACAGTATGTCTCGCGTAGGACATCGAGGATCTCGCGCAAGGTCATCGATTCCTTGTCGCACATGCCGTCGGTCAAGAACTGGCGATCCAAGTCCCAGATGGTGAATCCGTAGAAACCCGGATCCAAGGAAGGAAGCATGTCCGGCTTGTACTCCAGCGGATCCAAGTCAGCGAGCTGACAACCGCGGGAGCGATATGCGTTGATCATCTTCCAAACGCGGGCCTGATCGGCAAGGTCATCGCGACGGAAATCGTGAGCATCGGCATCGGTGTGCGCCGGAGTCCACGGCACGCGCAAGACCGAGAAGATGTCGTTCCAGAAACCGTCGGCGCCATCGAGTAATTCCTCGACGCGCTTCAGCAACAGGCCAGACTCAGCGCCTTGCACGGTGCGGTGGTCATAGGTGCTGGTGATGGTCATCACTGGACCAATCGCCAACTCGGCGCGCATCGCTGGATCCATGCGGCGAGTCTGCACGGGCACGCCAATCGCGCCGGTAGCCAGAATCAGGCCTTGGCCCTGCATCAAACGCGGGATGCTCGACTCAGTGCCGAAGCCACCCGGGTTGGTCAGACTGAAAGTGGTGCCGGCAAAATCCGCCGCACCCAACTTGCCGCCGCGACCGCGCGCGACCACATCTTGATAGGCGTCGTAGAACTGCTTGAAGTTCATCGAGCCGGCATCCTTGATGTTTGGCACCACCAAGCTGCGCGATTCCGCGTTGCCGACGTCGATCGCCATGCCAAGATTGACCTGCTTCGGCGTCATGCGGAAAGACTTTCCACCCTTGGACAGGAAGTAAGACTGAACATTGGGCATTTCGGACACCGCGCGCACCATCGCATAAGCAATGAAGTGGGTGTACGACGCCTTGCCCAGCGCCCGATCGCGCATGTGCGCGTTGATCAAACGGCGGTTTTCATCCAAGACCTTGACCGGAATGGTGCGCACCGTGGTTGCCGTCGGCACCTCGAGGCTCGCATTCATGTTCTTGGCGATCGCCGCTGCAATTCCCCGTAGTGGTTCGACCTCAACCTGGTCCGTGCTTTGCGGAAGCTCGGAAGTGTCTTTTCCAGAAGGCTTTGCGGGCTCCGCGCCGGATTTCGCCGGAGCCAATGTGGCGGTCACATTGACCTTGGTGCCAGCCTCAGCGGCCACGCTGCTGAACCAAAGGGCCCATTCCTCATCCACTGCGGACGGATCCTTCCGCCACGTCTCGAACAAGTCTTCAACGTAACCGGCATTTACGCCGAACTGCTCCTCGAAATCGATTTTCATGGTCATCGTGGTCTTACGACAGAAAGCGGCCAGATTGTACCGGTATCGATGTAATTATGTAATCCGGTGCAAAAGCGCACGGGCGGTGCATTTTCGGAACAAAAACACTCTTTTCTCGAACCACCAGCTTGGCACACCAGTTGCCCTATTGAAGCGACATTTAAGGGTTTGCTTCGTTATTCGAGGCGAGATAACCGGCATGGAGCTGTTGGAAGGGGGAAACTTCGACGACTCCTTGTCGGTTTATTTTTAGAGGTCCTTTGGCATCGTGCTATTCTGGATTTGCACATTAGGACTACTAATGTGATTAAATCTGCACTGGCCCTTTTTCTTATCTGCTCCCCCCTTGCTGCCCAAGCTGGAGGAGAGTTCCGTGTGACCCACCGCTTCAATGGTCTTGCCCAAGAGGATTTGCTTGGACGCGGCATGGCATCAGCCGGCGATGTGAATGCCGATGGATATGCAGATACCCTTGTCGGCTCTCCCTGGGCGGATTCGATCATCACATCACCGAATGCTGGATATACGCAAACCTATTCCGGCTTGGCTGGTGGAAGCCAATTGCAAAGCCCCATGACTGGAAATGCAAAAGGGTTTGGTCGAGCGCTTGCTGGCGCAGGCGACGTGAATGCCGACGGCTATGACGACTACATTGTTGGAGGCGAAGATCAATTCGCCATGAACTCCGTGTATGTTATTTCTGGCTTCGATGGATCCATACTCTTCAACCTTGGAGAAGAGATTGATAGCGATTTCGGTGTTTCCGTAGACGGCATCGGCGACCTTGATGGCGACGGTCACGATGACCTCATCGTCGGAGCGACTGGCCAACGGATCAGGCGGTATGACGGCACCAATGGCTTTGAGGACTTCGGCGAAGTCGTCGCCGGACTGGGCGATACAGATGGTGACGGCCAACCAGATTTCGCAGCCAGTACCCCGCGCAATTCATTCGCAAGCCATCGCGCTGGCTCCGTGTTCATCTACACTTGGGACAAAGGGATGAGCAGTGATCTCACCTCTATCTCTGCCTCCAGCGGCGGCACAATCACCTTCGACCTGGACTTCAAGGATGGTGCAGCCTTCGATGAATACAAGATTTTGACCTCAGCCTCTGGAACCGGACCGACGAGCCTTGGAACCGACATTCCGTTGACGCGGGATAACCTAGTCGAAGACACCTTCTTCGGCATTTATCCAGTGAGCAACCACACGGGCATGCACGGAATTCTGGACATCCCGGGTGATGCGACCGGCAGCATTGCCGTGCCTGCTGGTCTTTCCCCAACCTTGATTGGCCGCACCTTCTGGTTCGCTGCGATCACGACTTTGCCAACTGCCTACATCCCGCGCTTCAGCTCGGTGGCCATCCCGATCGAGATCACGCCTTAAGCAAACCCGCGCTCGCCTGGCCGTCGGCGAACTTGCCGTCGAAGAGGTCGTGGGGTGGCCAACCGAGCCAATCGCGCAGGCATTCGCTGAATACGGCGCGGAAGTCGATGCCAGCCTTGAGGTTGCCTTGATCGAGATCGGTCAGGCTTGGCGCCTTGCCAATCAGGCCACCTCTGGCCCCACCGCCAATGACAAACATTGGACCAGCAGCACCATGGTCAGTGCCGGCCGAACCATTTTCAGCGACACGTCGACCGAACTCGCTGTAGATCAAGACCATGGTGTTCTGGTAACTGCCATCGACGGCAAGATCGTTGCGGAAAGCGGCGGTGGCTTCGCCGAGTTGCTGCAACAACGAAGCATGTGCACCGAGTTGCAAGGCATGTGTATCGAAACCACCAAGACGAGTCCACATGACTTGCGGGCCGTCGTCGGCGCGCGCGAAACGCGCCATTAGCTTAAGGCGATCAGCCAAAGCCGAATCAGGGTAGTGCTTGCCTTCGGGAACCTTGGCCGCAACTGCACGCAAGCGGTTCGAGGCCTCGTAAGCCAGGGAGGATGCCTGATGGATTAGCGCCAAGGCGCCACTCTGGTTCATCTCCTCTGGCATCTGCGGCAGGCGATCGACATAGAAGGACTCCATGTCGCCTACGGTCAAGCCGGTGCCGGTTGCAGTCTTCAACAACAGAGGTGCCTCTGCAACGCCAAGGGCGACCGGTGGCAGCAAGGCAGAGCTGCGCCGGCTAGCGGCGCTGCCTAACCAACCAGTGCTCGATTCGGTCATATTGCGTTTGCCGCTATGCCAGATATCGCGTGAGACGAAGTGCGAGTAATCGGGGCGGTCGTAACCGACAGCCTGCAACATACTCAGGGCACCTTCTTGGTACAGTTCTTGCCAAGCGCTAAGCGAAGGATGCAGCGAGAAGTCATCGTTCAGCTTGATCAGGCTTTTGCCCTTCAAGCCCAACTCCGGGCGCGCCTGGTAATAGGCATCGTTGCTGCTCGGCACCAAAGTGTTCAAGCCATCGTTGCCGCCATCGAGGAAGATCATCACCAAGCGACGCTTGGAATCCTGCGGACTAAGAGCGGCACGCATGCCAGCCATAGAAACGCCCGGCAATAACATGGCCCCAGCGCCGGCTAGGCGAAGGAAATCGCGACGGGTTGGGCTCATGACTTAGTGCGCTCCAATGGGTTGAGGGCCAGATTCATGATAGGTGGTACTCCGGCAGGCACATCACCGAGTAAGCAGTTTCTTGCAACAAGGTGGTGGTGACGCGATTCGGGGAAGACTCCAGTTGGTTCTGAAGAGTTGCACGGCGTTCCTCCCCTAACCCGGTGGGCAGCATGACTCTCAACACGTCGTCGAGCAAAGCCTTGGCCTGCAAGCGATGGCGCTCGGGGAACAACTTGCCCAACGGGGCGTCGCGCATAAAACCGCGGCGTCCAGCGGCAACGGCAAAAGCAAACTTGGTGCGCTCCAACCACGATGCGGTGTGAATCCAAGCACTGCCGCCTTGCCAACCTTGCACACCAGGAGGCTCGAATAACTCTTGCCCCATGCGCGCACAAGCCGCATCCATCTCGCGTGGATCGGGGCGGCCACTGACCGCACGGATCACGCCGACCACATAGTCGATGGGCGACTTAATCAATGAGAACATGGATGGCGTGGCATGGAAAGCACGTGACGACAGCAAGGTGCGCACCAGCCAACCGGTGTCGAGGTCATGCTCACGCCAACGCTCGGCGAGCAGTTGCAATACATCTTTCGGTGGATCGGGCGAAACGTAGTAACGCCACAACTTGTTGACCAGGAAATCCGCACATGCTGGTTGCTCGATGATGAGGTCGACCAGTTGCTTGCCATTTTGGATGGTCTTACCGAAGACCTTCTTCGGTTCCGGATCGTGGAACATCTTTTCGAAAACGAAACTACCTTGACGCACCGTGTTGCCGGTCAAGGCGCGCGCGGCTTCGCGGATGTCGGCCTCGGTGTAGTTCCCTGGGCCAAGGGCGAACAGCTCGAACAACTCGCGCGCCAAGTTCTCGTTCGGCAAACCGCGACGGTTCGAATCACCATCCAGGAAGCGCAGCATGGCAGGGTCTTCCACCATGGCGTGCAGCAACTTACGGAAAGGTCCAGCACCCAAGACCAACTGTGCGCTGTGCTGGGTGAGCATCTGTTGTCCGTCGGCGATCTTGCTCCATGTGGTGGAGAAATGATCGTGCCAGAACACAGCTAGGCGGTTGCCCAAGGCGTACTCATCTTGAGCCAGCTTCATCAACCACCACGAAGCTAGGCGCGGACGTTCATTGGTGGCGGCCAAAGCTACACCACTGGCACCCCAAATGCTTTCCAGACTGATGTCGCTTGGGGTGAAGAGGCGTTCCATCACACCATGCGCAGTACTGCGACGCATCTCCTCGACCTGGCCAGGCCTTGCTCCACCGACGGCTCGGCGCAACAGGTGCGCGACATGGTGTGCATCCCATGGGCCATGACCGAGCTGAGGGTCATAGGCCTCCAACGCGGCAGCCGGATCTTGCGGCAGCGCTACGAAGGGTTCGCGAGGGGATGACATGAGGGTGGTGACTAGGGTGCGGCTTGAATACCGAACTGCATGGACATCAGTCCTTCATCAAGGCGGCTTGAGATACTGACCGTATCGAAGATAGCCAGTGCAGACATCATCATATCGACGAAGGTGTTGGCTGCGGCAATGTCGCCGCCTTCCTCCAGGAGACGGTTAGCAACTAGGATGTTGCGGTCGCGTTCCATGATGGTGAGCAGCTGTGGCATCTCCAGGTCCAGCCACATGCCGTGAGCGATGACCGATTCGGTGGGAGCGACGGCAATCTCTTTCAGCAGGCTGAGCGATGACGAAATCCAGATCGCACCATCCTTGGCGATTAACATTGACGGCGACACGTTGTGCGCGGCACTGAGTGGTTTGCCTTCTGGCGGGCGACGGTAACTCGAGGAATAGAGGCTGCCTTGTTCGATTTCCTCGACCTTCATCAGCAACGACTCCTTGCCCATACCGCCATCCTCGAAGTTGGCGAAGGTGATCGCGGCCATGAAGGCGTTGACGAAGGAATCCTTGAGGTCGGCCGGTGCATCTTCCTTCATGCGGAAACCGACGGCGCCAGTTGGGTATTCGATTGGCAGGCCTGCGCGCTCGGCTTCGGGCAAGGTGGCAGCGATCAAACGCATGTCGCTCTGCAACCATGCGAAGACTTCGGAGCCGGGGTCACGACCGAACAGCAAGGCCATGACGCCGTCGCCCTCGACCGATTCGACTACAGCGCGCTCCTGCATGTAGAGGTGGCGCGCGGTCCACCACTGACCCAGGTCGCGGGTGAAGATGCCGTGCAAAACCACGCTATCGATCAATGGCATGGGAATTTGATATGGCGCTGGGAAGAACGGCGCGTGGCTTTCGGTGATCTTGTCGTTGGCAGGTGCGAACAGCTCCCCCATCACATGCCCACTCTCGATGCGCAATGATCCGCCCAGCCATGCGGCCGTGCGCAAGACTTCGTGGGCGTCACCGAGTAGGTAAGAGGCGACGGCATCTTCAGGGCGTTCGGGATAACCATTGGCGCGAAGCAAATCACCATTGATCCAAGCAAAGGCTTGGGCGCCACGACGATCGGCGGCACTGCGGCAATCCGGGGGGATGGACTGCTTGCGTAGTTGCGCCAGCGGCGTGTCGAGGTAACGCTTTAATAAGGCGGCGTTGGTACCGAAGGCAAATCGATCTTCAGAACGCAGCAACGTGAGTGCCTCAAGACTGACCTGCCAGGACTCCTCGGCAATCTGATTACGAGCGATGCCTGCCATTCCGAGCAGCGGCGCCAGACAATCTTGTGCCAACTCGCCGTCGTGACCGTTCAGCAACACGGTCAGGTCGAACTCGCCGGGAGCGGACTTGGCGGTCATCAGGAACAACGCGCCGTCGCCAGCGATCGCACTGAAGAACAACTTGGCATCGCCCAAAGCCGGTGAAAGAAAGGTCTGCCAACCCACCTCGACCATCGGATATTGCGGCAAGGACTGCAGGGTGGACCAGAGATCCGACTCCATCAACTTGTGCTTGAAGCGGCTGTCGAGCAGTTGGCCGACGAGTTCCTGCGGTGCGGAAATCTCGGCGGCAATCAGTGGCGCTGGCAGGCTACCAATAACCTTGACGGAGCCGGAGCCACTCGTTGTGTCGGGCGCAGTGCCGACTTGGGGCAGGAGCAAGACAAGGGTAAGTGCCAGCATGATAGACGTGAGACCGCTCGGAGGGCAGCGTGGTTGCAGCCTTCCGGGGTTTTTACAGCCTACCGCTAGGCCCTATTGAAGTTTGTTCAATTCCAAACCTTGTGACTTGGACTTCTGCTGCTGTTCCAAGTTGCGCGAACGCTCTTGCTGCTGCAGGTCGTTGAAGCCACGCACATTGTCAAAGTAGGACTCGTTGTCGAGCATCTGCTGAGGCATGCCGTCGGAATCATCGTTCATTCCTTCCAAGCCAAGATCGAAATCCATGGCAAGCTGACCGGCGCCGGCACCACGGTAGAACGCGTAGTGACGACCACTGTGACGGGCGATGACGGTTGCAGGACCATTGAATCCATCCGCCAGGTACAGACCACGTGGATCGGTGCGGCCGGAGATGAAGTTCGAATCGTAGGAACCGATCACGCGGACATCGACGTCGCGCAGGTAGTGACCATCTTCGCGATCCACGGCTTGCACGCGCACGCCGTTCGGACCAACGTTCGCCACTTCCAATTCAAAATCACTGACTAACACCATGCCCGAAGCATGGATCGTGTCAGCGCGGCAGATCACCAGATAAGCTCCGGCCTCTGGCAGCTTCAACTCGACCTCGTGATCTTGCTGACGCATCGAACCATTGTCCGGCAGTTTCAAGCTGCGGCGGATGACCGGCTCAATGCCCGCCAAGTTCACCGACGTGATTCCGGCCAGGTTCTTCTCGCGCAAGTACAGAGTCATCAAGTCGACTGGGTATACCAGCAACTCAGCCTCTTGGATGTTGCGATAGTGCAACTCGAACTTGGCCTTCTCGCCAGGCGAGACTTCGGTGACCTCATCCACCATCAAGCCACGGCGACGGAATCCTTCGAGCACCAGGCCGGCGTCGGCGAAAACCGTGCTGACCTTCTCGTAGTAAGTGGCGGCACTGACGAAATCCCGTTTGGCGTGATGAATCTGGCCAAGGATGTACAAGGCCAGTTCACGGTTCTCGGAATGAGACTCGCGACCGTTGGCATCTTTGTAGACGGCATCGGCGATTCCTTGCAACAGCTTCATCGACTTCTTGTCGTTGCCCATGGTCCACTCGGCGACCGCTTGGGTGTAGACGAAGGCATCGTTGAAGCGTGGCTCCTCGTAGCGCGCCGCGAACTCTGCGGACAAGCGTGAAGCGTTCTCGAAATCCTCAAGGTCCAAGTAAGCACTCACCATGTTCAGCGCCGCATCCGGTGCGGTTGGATCATCGGCGTAGAGGCTGAGGAATCGCTTCAGCAAAGTCACGCTTTCATAAAGCAGGACGGCGCGGTCACGCTGCGCCAAGCGCAGACTGCGATCGCGGTGCGCTTCCGGCGCGGCTTGCATCAGGCGGTCGGCCAGAGTCAAAGCAGTCTCGACCACGCGCGGGAAGTCCGGGTACTCCATCCAGAAACGATGCAGTGCCTCGGTGGCGTCGTGGAAGTTGTTTTGCTGCTCGAGCACGGCGACCACTTGAAGGTCCATGCTGAAAGTCTCTTCCGCGACCGCAGCAAAGATCCGTGCGGAACGTTCGAACTCACCAAGATCACGATAAGCCTGTGCGATCTTCGACATGCGCGCGAAGGTCACCGTGAGTGACGGGTTCTTCTCCTTCAGGATCTCGAAGTAACGGACCATGCGGTTGGCGTCGTTACGATCGATCGCCAGCTCCAACATGATGCGCGAGGATTCGAGCAGCTGTGGAGTGCGCAGGTACTTACCGAACTCTTCATCCAACTGGTTCAACTGATCCCATGCGAGACCCTTGTCGTCAGCCAAGTATGCCGCCACACCAACGGAGTAGAGTTCATCCGGAGTGGTGCGATACTGATCGTTGGAGAACTGGCCGCGCGGCAGCACTTCCAGGTCGCGGGTGGCACCAACACCACGTAGCGAACGGTCGTAAGCACTATGCACGGTAACCGGCAGCAAACGATACTTGCCAGGAACCAAGCCACGCATGCGGAATTGCAAGTTGCCACTACTGCGCGTGCGACCGACGTCGACGAACAAGCGGCCATTGCGCTCCATCCATGACTCGTAATTACCAGTCACGGAATCCTCGACCACATGTGCGCCTGCCGGCAATGGAATCTCCAGAGTGATGAAGTCCTGCGAGCCGACGACCTCGCCGTTATGGGATTCGCGTCGGAAGGATACGTACATCGGTGCGGCAGTGCCGTACTCGAGCTGGGTGATCTCGTTGCGCCATTGCTCCAGCGAACGATCCACCGAGCTGAAACCAGGCTGATACTCGCGACCGTTGTACATGGTCGGTGCGGCCATCAAGTAAGTGCGCCAGACCTTGAGGTGGTCCCCCTCATTCTCTTTGGGTTGGGTATCGAAGCCTTCCAAGGTGGCGGTGAAGTGTGGCTTGCCGCGGCCCTTCAACTTGAGGTTGAACTGCACATTCGGAGCGCCATCGATCAAGCCGACCATGCCATGCAAGTCGATGCTGGTCTGCTTCGGACCGAGCTTGAAGGTTTCGGACTTGCCGCCGTTGATGCTGACCGTGACTTGGGCGTCACGATCGTTCAATCCGGAAACGGTGCGGTGCGAGCTGATCGCAGCCAAAGCCATTCCGTGTGCGCCATTGCCATACCATGGGCGTTGCGACATCAGCGCCTGCTCCAGTTCGGGGATTGCCGAATGTGCAGGATCGATGCGCAAGCAAGTGGTCAGCAACAGAGCCTGCAGCTCCACCGGCGAGCTGCACCAGCTCACGGTATCGATGCGCTTGGTGGTCTCGCGACGCAGCGAAACCTCAAGCATCTCCTTGGCCATCGAATCACTACCCATCTCGCCGAGTGCCAATGCGGTGTATGCCGCAGCTGCTGGGCTCAAGTTGGCGCGCGAGCGATGCAGGCTGTTGGCCAAGCCAAAATCCACGCTATCCGAAAGGCTCAATGCATAGATCAAGATGGCGCGCGTGAATGGCAACTGCTTATCGGCCGACGACAGGGAGTTGCGCATGAAGTTGCGGCCGCTGCCAAGTCGATTCTGTGGCAAGTCAAGACCGAACTCTTGCGCGGCCTCAAGTGCGATCATCACACGTGCCGTCACTTCCGCCTGCGCAGATTGGTTGCGACTGGACCATGCCCATCCGCCTTTGCTTTGTTGGGTTGCCAACAAGGTGGTGACCAAGCCGTTGGCCCTGGTCAACAGGGCTGCATAAGCTGGATGCTCGGTCTTACGCGTATCGCGCATGTGATTCAGCACTCCAAGTACGCCTTGCAGTTCACCCGCGAAACCTGGGTTTCGCAGTGGACCGTCGTAACGCAGCGAGTGGCCGCTGCGTAGGTAAGGAGCCGAACCGTTCAGCGCTTCTTCGATCAGCATCTGATCAATGCCCAAACCGATGTGCAGGCTCCAACTTGGACTTGCATAGGCACTGTTCGGAAGCTGCAAAATAAAGGCGCTATCCGAAACTAGTTGGCCGGAATGCTGATCGGCAACTGCCAATCCCCAAGGCACGACCGGAACGTCGTGCTTGGTCGAGGCAAGGACCTGGAAGCGCTCGTTGCCATCGATGGCGCGGAACTCGCCGCTTGCACTGAGGCTAACAACTACATCGGCAGCGATGTTGCCAGGAACCGGACTCGGCAAGGAAATCTGCAGGTCTTGGACGTCGGAACCATCGAAGTGCAGGGTCTCTTCCACCAGCTGCTTACCGCTTGGGTAGTTCAACTCGAGCACTAGGTCGACGTCGCCGGCCATGCCGGACATGTTGTGCGCGCGTGCGATGACCGATGCCTGATCGCCTTCCAGGAAGATCGACGGCGTACGCAACTCGACCATGAAGTCGGCGCGCGTGATGACCGATGCGGTGCTTTGACCGACTGCACTTCCCTTGTCCACACCGCGGCACATCAAGCGCCAGCGCGTGCTGAGTTGCGGCGCAGTGAAAGTTACCGTGGCCTTGCCTTTGCGGTCGGTCCTGATCGAGGGCTGCCAAGTTGCGGTTAGTGCATCGACGATCTCTTCATCGACCTGACCGACCAAAGCTTTGCTTGCGGACTCCGCGTACGCAAACTTTCCACCGAAGTAAGTGGCAGCGCCTTGCTCACGGCGCAAGCTCTTCTTGCCACCGCGGCCACCGTAGCGACCGCCAGCTCCGCCACTGATTCCGATGGCATCGTTACTGACATACCCGAGTTCCTCAAGCTCCATCCCCTCCATGGGAGCATCGGCCGAGAGTCGACCGCGAGCTGCCTGCGAACTTGGCGCTCCGGGGCTGCTCGGCGGAGTACTGTCGCCAGGACCTTTGTACTCACCTGACTTGCGCAGCTTGTCGGTGGCGCGGTCTTTCCCTTCCGCCCATGCCTTCTCAGCCTTCAAGCGCTCGTCTTCTTCCAACAAGGCTGCTGCGATATCGGTGGTCACCCCGCTGTAAAAGAATTCATTACTGGCGTAGGTACGGAAGGCCTCGCGCCGCTGCCCGTATCCGCGGAAGCTGTTGAGGATGTTGCCCGATGCGTCAGGATGCAACTCAAATAGAGAAGCATCAACTGCAGCGAAACTCAACTCGGTGGAAACGGGTTCACCGAGTTGATTGACGACCTCGATATCGACCTCGACCGTCTCACCTGGATGCACGATGTCTTTGCGTGGCTTCATTGTCACGACCAGGTTGCGGGTCACGCTGAAGCCGCGTTGTGCCTGATAGAAATCATCGCCGTGCATCATGTTGATGGTGACCAGTAAGTCCGGGAAGAACTTATCCGGCACATCGATATCTAGTTGATGCACACCTTCGCTCAACGGCACCAAACGATAGTCAAGAATGCTTCCACCTTCGAAGGTGACCAACAGCAAGCCATTGCCGGCGCGGTTGACAACTTCCAATGGCATCTTGCCACCGACCTCAAGGCTGCCTGCATCAGAGAGCAATCGCAGCTTGGTGTCATCGTCTTGACCTGAAACGAAGAAGTCCTTGCGCGCGGTCACTGGGTTACCGAAGCGGTCCGTGCCTTCCAAGGACACGAAGTGGAAACCGCCCTTCTCAGGGACCAGTTGCGCCATCAGTCGACCCTCATCCTTGGTTATCACTTCTTGGCTGCTCACTTCTTCATCTACCCAACGACCGAAGTCATCGGCGTAGCGGCGCATCAGACGCAGCTTCATACCGCGTTCGACTTGCGTACCATCCGGTGCGAAGGCGCTGATCGGCAGCGGGATATCACGACCGAGCAGATAGACATCTTCCATCGAACCAAGGCCAATGCGGAAGCCAGTCGCGGACAGCAAGGTCGCGACCGAGGCATGCACATTCTCTTCGACCAAGGTGGCCTGGAAGTACAAAGTGCCGGTGTTATCCAACGAACGCGTATCGAAGGTCAAGGTGAACTTGCCGTCGTTGTCGGTGCGCACGTCATGGCGCTTGCCGGCAGGATCAATCACTTGTAATGCAGCGTCGGCAACAGCTTCGCCGTAGCTGTACTTGGCAGCCAGTTCGAACTCAATCTGCTCGCCGCGGTAATAGACATCGCGGTCGAGGTCCATCTCGATCTCGATGCGCTTGACCTTGAATTCCTGGACCACGAAGTGTGAGGTATGGACACGACCGCTTGGCGATTCGCAACGCACCATGTAGCGACCGGGCAATGCGCCGGCGGACAAACGCGCCTCGCCGTTCAAGGAACCGAAATCACTCAACGGCAGGCTTTCGCGATGAACCACACGACCACTGGAATCAACCATGGTCACGCGCCATTGCTCCCCCTTCTTGAAGGTGAACACGCCTTCATCCACTTCACGCAGCACCGCGCGCCATGAAACCATTGCGCCAGGCTGATAGGCGGATGCCTCGGTGAAGACGAAACCACTTGGCTCCAAGGAATGTGCCACGCCGGTGTTGCCGACCCAAGTACTGGTCGATGCCACACCACGCTTATCCTTGGCGAAGACGCGCACATCACGCACATCTTTGTAACCGAGCTCCTCGAAGTCGATCTGGGCGACGCCATCGCGGCCGGTCTTGACCTCAACCATCTCGGTGACTTCCTTGCCACCATCCTCCAGGGCAACCACCAACTCCACGCCGGAAGCGCCCTTCTGATTGCGCATATCCTCGGCGAAGATGAACGCATTCTTACGCGACGACTTGACGATGATGTCGATGTCACTACGCATCACCAAGGTGGTGGCGCGCTTGTCCTTCGAACTCACGACGACTGCCCACACGCCAACACCGTCCACCGGCAACTCGACGGTGCGCGTGTACGGACGGAAACGCTCGAACTTATCGATCGCCACCTCGAACTCCTGGTCAGCTGCGATCAGATCAAGGTCAAGGTCTTCGATGCGCGTGATGGAAAGATGCTTGCGAAAGTAAGCCTCAAGGTCGAGCTGATAGATCTCCACTTGCACTGCTTCCACGTTGCGCAAGTCCAACTCGAAGCTGGCTGCTTCATCGCTACGCCATGCGCGCTCGGTGTTGATCGCCAGCAATGGCTTGATCATGGCACGCAAACGTTCCGACGCCTGGAATTGATAGGAGCCGAAGTTACACGCTTGGTAACTCTCGACGGCTCCCTCCAGATCATCCATCTCCTGCTCGCGCAAGAAGCCGGTCATATACAAAGCGCGCGAAGCTTCATCGGAAGTGGGATACTTCACGATCAAGCGCTGCCATTCAGAAATCGCCTGCTCAAACAATGCAAGCTTCTCGAGATCTTCCTCAAGGTCCTGGGCATGGAGGCGTGGTAGATCGCCGAGTCGATAAAGGATCTCACGTACGCGGTTATCCAAAGGATGCTCAGTCAAGAACTTGACATAAGTACCACGCGCCAGTTCCCATTCGTGATCCGACTCATAACGTCGGGCCAAGCTGTATTCGGCGTCGATGATGCCACGCTGCGAGGCGGACCAATCGGCACCTTCCGGGAATAGGGAAACATAACGTGCGAAGGCGTTGCGGCCGGCGACGTAATCCCCTGTCGCGATATACGTGTTGGCAATGATGAAGTGTGCCTTCTGACGCAGCTTCTGGTGATGTTCCAATTCATCGATGCTATCGGTGACTGGAGCCTCCATTGCCAGGAAGGTCTCGAACTCCTGGATCGCTTCGAGGCGCTCGCTATTCTCCAAACGCATCTGCGCGATTCCATAAGCGGCGCGCACCGACTTCTCATGGCGTGGGTGCTCCTGTAGGAAACGACGGAAGGCACCGATGGCACGGTTACGACCGTTGTGGTTGCGGTCATAGGTGTAGCCAATCGAATACATGGCCATGCCGCGCAAGTGCTCCAACTCGGAGTTGTCGCGCGAGTCATCCAAGGAGGCGGCTAAGTCTTCATAGACACGACGCGCCTGGTCCATCGAACCATGGTTGCGCAAGGCCTGTCCATATTCAAAGCTGGCGCCGGAATCCTCGAACTCATCGGTGTACTGACGATAAGCCTGAACCGCACTGCCCCAATCCTTCAGTTGTTTGAAACACCAAGCGACGCGACCCATGGCATAACGACGCTGATCCGCTGGGATGTCCAACTCCAGTCCCTTGCGATAAAGAACGATCGCGCTTTGAAACTCGGATGCTTCCAATCCGGCAGCGCCTTGTTTGTCCTCCGAGAAACCATCGGCCAAGTCGAAGTAGATCGAGGCTAGTTCGCGCTGCCGCTCTGCACCGCGTAACCAACTGACTTCACTTTCCCAAATGGCTTCGGCACCTTGCCAATCGCCGGCCGCCGAGAGCGCCTCGGCGTGATGGAAGCAAGCCTTGTGCACCCATGGACCTTCGCCATAGTTCTGCTCCACTTGCTCGAAGGCTTCGATCGCGGCGCTGCGATTTCCCGCACGCTGTTGGGCCACGCCTTCTAGGTAATACCAAAAACCGGTCAACTCTGGCTGATCCTTCTGCAAGTTGCGGATATCCCGCAGCGCCTCGCG
The DNA here is from genome assembly GCA_024229395.1 of Planctomycetota bacterium. GTDB lineage: Bacteria > Planctomycetota > UBA1135 > UBA1135 > UBA1135. The sequence continues at coordinate 225,017 of JAAESM010000074.1, forward strand.
GTAGTCACCATCAAGTAAGGCGATGCGCAGCTTCTCAGGAATCGGCGGTGAGTCCTGTAAGGCGGACTGTGCCGATAGTGGCGTGCAAAAAAGCAGGGTGAGCAGGCCTGCGAGGAAAATCTTGAGGAGCGAAGGTTTCATGGAGCCTAAGGAAAACGAAGGAAATGGCTACTGGTTCACAGCAAGTGCTGTGCCTAGAAAGAACGATGCCAAACCGAGCGGATTGGGAATAATCCGCGCATCGGCCTACCGATAATACCCTCATGTCCAATCCCGACCTTCCGCCAGAACTACTTCCCTTGTGGGAGTTGGCTGCAGAAGTTGGCCTGGAATTGCGCGGCACATTGCCAACCTCGCCGCTGGAGCCCGAGGTCATGGCCCGATTCCAGGATTGGCTTGCCGACGGACGTGCTGGAGAAATGGATTATCTGCACAAGGCCGCCGAGGTTGGTGCGGATCTCTCGCAGTGGAAACCCTGGGGCAAGAGCGTGGCTTTGTTCGCACTACCCTATGCACGTCAAGCCGGCGGCTTTAAGGATGGTGGGCGCGTGGCGCGTTATGCCCTTGGCAAGGACTACCACAACCTCATTGGTCGCAAATTGCAGAAACTTGGTAAGCGCTTGCGAGCAAAAAACTTAACTTGCGCTTTTAGGGCCGCTGTCGACGCCGCCCCAGTACTAGAACGGGAGTGGGCCATCCGCGGTGGCCTTGGTTGGCGCGGCAAGAACACCCTATTGATCCATCCAGAGTTCGGTCCTTGGGTGATGCTCGGGGAATTGGTGCTGGATTGTGAGCTTCCAGCATGGTCGCCACCGCCAGCTCGAGAAGCCAGCTGCGGGAGTTGCACCCGCTGCATTGACGCCTGCCCTACCCAGGCGTTTACGTCGGAATATGAAATCGATCCGCGGCGCTGCATTTCATATCTGACCATCGAGGCTCAAGGAGCCATCCCAATAGGAATGCGCAAATTGGTTGGTGACTGGGTCTTCGGCTGCGATATCTGCTCTGAAGTCTGCCCCTTCGGCGACCATGATTCCGATCGCTCCGAGGATTGGGGCTTGCTGCCCGTCTTCGCTGAACACCGCCTTGAGGACTTGCTCACAATCTCCGAACAGGATTTCCACGAGTTATTCACAGGTAGTCCCCTACGTCGAGCCGGCCGGGCTGGGCTGTTACGAAATGCCTGTGTTGCGCTAGGTAACTTGGGGCGCGGGAGTCTAGAATTGGAGTCCGCGGCCTTTCATCCGGAGCCCCTGGTACGCCGTCACGCGGCATGGGCCTTGGGGGAAATCGGGGAACTTGGAGTGCTCCAGCGAGTCCTAAAACTGGAGACCGACTTGGAAGTTCGTCAAGAGGTCGAAACCGCAATTCAGCGCTAACTCCCTTATGCAAAAAGCTTTAGGTCGAGTGCGAAAGAAATGCACCCAAAAGCAGTTTCCTGTTTTTCCTCGTAGTTTCGGGATTTTTCAGCTTTTTTATGGTTCCCTGGCAAAAGAGCAGGCTAGATTTCTCTGAGCCCAAAAGGCTGATCTTTCCCCTCGCTCACCGGAGAACAGAAATGCAAAGCAACTTCTTTAAAGACACCAAGTACTGCCCACGTTGTCACGACTACGTGCGGTACCTGCAGAGTCTCGAATCGAGTTTCTGCGTAGACTGCGGTGGAAAGGTCCGATTGTTCAGCACAGCAGATAAGCGAGCGTTCCTGAGATCCCTTAAGCAGGAAAAGACCGCTCGTCGTACCGGGTCAAAATGGGTGTCATAAGGCGCTCAACCGCAACCTCATCCCCTTCGATACCTGCCATCCCCGGATCCCTCACGCCCTGTTTTTAGCAGGGCGTTTCTTTTTGCCCTAGCGGTTCGGAGCACCTCGTTTCTGCCCTCTCTGCAACGGGACCAGCTACCGCTTGGGCCTCTCCAGAGCTCCGGTCCTGGTAAATTCAGCGCATGGACGCCAGTTTCCGCCTCTGCCTGATCGTCACCCGCTCAATGTGCGCGCTGGACCCTTTGCGCACCATCGAAGAAGCGGTCCAAGGTGGCGTCGACATGATTCAGGTGCGCGAGAAGGACTGCGGCAACGCGGATCTGCTGAGCTGGAGCCTACATGTGGTCGCCCTGGGTGAGAAGCTCAAGGTCCCAGTCATCATCAATGACTCCGTGGAAGTGGCCATTGCCGCTAAGGCAGGCGGCGTGCATCTTGGCAAAGACGACATGTCGATTGCCGACGCCCGCCAGTTGCTCGGCAAAAACAAGCTCATTGGCTTGAGCACCCACGATCTAGAGCAATTGGACGATGCGGCGTTAGCAGGTGCGGACTACGTCGGCTTTGGTCCGATCTTCCCAACAGCTACCAAGGGCTACGCCAAGGGAATCGGTGTGGAGCAGCTCACTGGAGCTGTGGTGTTGAGCAGTTTGCCGATGTTGGCAATCGGTGGAATCACTGTGGAAAACGCGTGGATGCTCCCCGGAAAAGCCGGTATTGCGGTGTCTTCGGCAATCTGCTGCAGCGAGGAACCTGCGAAAATCGCTCATTCCTTACGCTCTTCTGCCCTATATTGAGGGAATGCGTCCAATCCAAATGTCTTCCGTTGTGGCCTCGTTGCTGTTGGCAGCGCCCGCGGTTGCCCAGGGAACTGTGGAGGTCGGTGACACACCAACCTTCCAGCTCGGCAGCCAGTCCTACAACACCATGGGCAAGACCTCCGCGGCAAACTTCCGCGGCAAGCCCACCTTGGTCGAATTCTGGGGCACCAAATGACCTGGTTGCATCGGGTCGTCCGTGCCGGCGGCCCTCCGAATGAAGGAAGAATATGGCGATGATCTGCAGATCATTTTTGTCCACGCGCAAAGAGCCACCTTCGAGCAATCAGTCAACTTCGCCTTGGAGCGTGAGTGGCTTCAACATGACGTGATCTGGACGTCGGACTACATCTTCAGCACTGGAGGCGGCGGTTTGCCTTCCTTCGCGCTGCTCGATGCTCAAGGCCAAGTAATCTTGAAGGGTTCTTCCAACAGTCTCAAGGGCAAGATGGAAGATGAGATCGAGCGCATGGTCAGGGAGTCGGGCAACGGTCCAGCTGATGTGCCCAGTTCGGTCGCCAAGGTCTACAAGGAACTCGGCAAGGGCAATCACGCTAAGGCTCTAGTGCTGGCTGAGAAGCTGAAGGTTAAACCCGGTAGCAAAGACACCGCCGTGGTGTTGGCAGCCACCGAAGCCGCGATCACCAACATCCATGATGACCTTGATGGTCAACTCAAGCGCGCCGATTGGTTGCTCGAGAATGGCTACCCGATTCGTGCAGAAGACCTGGTCAAGGGTTTGGTCAAAGGCGTGAAGGGCAATGACACCATGACCACCAAGGTCAAGGGAGGCCTAGCCAAGTTCGTCGGCGAAGAGGTCGAAGCACAACTGGCCGCTGATAAGTCATTGACCAAGTTGGCGAACAAGATGTTCTCCGATGGCAGTGGCGAAAAGGTCGGCGACAAGATCGTCGATATCGCCAATGAGAATATCTCCAACCCGATCGGCAAACGTGCGGTGATGTTAGCTCGTGTTGCAGGCATAGATCCAGGAATCATGCCAGAGGTTTCCGGTCGCTAAGGAAGTTTGGCTTTCTGAATCCGAAAGACTACTACCAAATCAGCCCTGCTTGCGAAAGCAAGCAGGGCTGATTTGATTACCGGACATGGTCGCCTGACCTTGGTGCCGCCGAGTGACCGTGCTTAAGCCCGACGTGCATGAGCATCCAGCACCACCGATACCGAAGAGGTCAAGCCCTTCACCATCGGGATGTGCAAAAACTCGTTTGGGCCGTGAGCATTAGACCCAGGGCCCAAAACACCGGTGATCAAGAATTGCGCCTCAGGGAACTTCTCGCCAAGCATTCCCATGAACGGAATCGATCCGCCTTCACCCATGTAAGCGGGATCATTGTTGAAGAACGCCTTCGAAGCGACCTCGACCGACTTCTCCAACCAGGTGGCCAACTCAGGCGCATCCCAACCGTTGGCACCCTTTTCAGCGTGGAAGCTGACTTTGGAGCCATAAGGTGGATTGCTCTCGAGGATCTCACGAATCTCCTTCAGCGCGACGGTGTGCTTGGCGGTCGGAGGCAAACGGAATGACAACTTCAGCGCGGTGAATGGGCGCAACACATTGCCCGCATCGGCCAAGGGTGGCATGCCGCCGGAACCAGTGACAGAAAGGGTCGGACGCCAAGTGCGGTTCAGGACCAACTCGGCTAGATCCGTGTCCATGGCCTCGGCACCTTCGATGAATGGGTAAGCGTCACGTACGTCGTCGCCAATGACATCTGCCACGACTTGCGCTTGCTGCTTGCGTTGCTCTGGAATCTCCACATGCAAAGTCTCGGCCAACAACTTGCCATTCTCGGCGCTCTCGATGCGGTCCAGCAACTGACGCAGGATTCGGAAGCTGGAAGGCACGATGCCACTTGCATCCCCCGAGTGAACACCTTCGGTGATGATGTCGACGCGCAGGTCACCGGCGATCATGCCGCGCAAGGAAGTGGTACTCCATAGCCGCTCGAAATCGCCGGCACCGGAATCTAGACACACCACCAATGAGACCGCGCCGATGCGATCGTTAAGGTGATCGATGTAGAACGGCAGGTCTGGCGAACCGCTTTCCTCGCAAGCCTCAATCATCAGCACACAACGCTTATGTTGGCCGCCGTTTTGCTGCACAGCTTCGATTGCGGCAAGGGAAGCAAAGGCGGCATAGCCATCATCGGCGCCGCCGCGGCCATAGAGCTTGTCACCTTCGATCACTGGCTTCCAAGGACCAAGGTCCTCACGCCAACCGACCATTTCAGGTTGCTTATCCATGTGACCATAGAGCAGGACCGTGTCGCCATCCGATCCATCGCAGCCGAAGGCCGGGATTTCCATGAAGATCATCGGTGTACGGCCATCAAGGCGGACCACATCGACCGTCAAGCCGGCGATCTGACGCGCGCGGCACCAATCTTCGATCAATGTCACGGCTTGTTCCATGTAGCCGTTTTCCACCCACTGCTTATCGAATAGCGGCGACAAACATGGGATCGCGATGTAATCCTGCAGCGGCTGGAGGATTTCCTGCTCCCAAGTGCGTTCGGTTTGGGCAGCGACGGCGGATAAATCAAGACGGAAGGTACTTGTTTCCATACCAATAAGGATAGTCGCGCGCCGCCGACTTAATGGCCGCTCTGCTAGGGTTGCGACCCATGAGCGAAGACGCAGCGCCTGCTTCAGCCCCTCCCGACCGCCCCACAGGTTTCGGCTTCATCTATTGGGTAGCCAACTGGATGGAATTGGTCGAACGCTTCGCCTACTACGGCGTGCGTGTTGTCTTGCCCGTCTTGATGGTGAAAGCCGTCGAACTGGGCGGCCCCGAGTTTGACCACATCCAAAAAGGAACCATCTACGCGGTGTGGGCATTGGTCCAAAGCTTCGTGCCGATCTTCACCGGAGGATTCGCCGATCGCTTTGGCTATAAGGCCAATATCGCGGTGGCGACGGTGCTCAAGATCATGGGCTATCTGCTCATGGGCTACTGCATCTTGCTGGCCGAATGGATCGCAGGCATGTCCTTGCCCGAGGCTCGAGCCGCCGGGACAGATGTCACCTACGAGCTGTTCTTCGCCGGCGCCATGTTGCTGGCCACGGGTACTGCGGTGTTCAAGCCGGGTCTTCAAGGCCTAATCGCACACCAGATGCCGAAGGGCAAGGAGTCCGTCGGCTGGGCAATGTTCTACGCGATGGTCAACGTCGGTGGTTTCTTCGGACCGCTGGTCGCAGGTTATATGGAGGCCATGCCATGGCTGAACGTGTTCCTAATCAACACTGTCGCCATCTGCTTGAACTTCATCCCGCTGTTTATCTTCAAGGAGCCTGAGCACCACGGCGATGACAACAAGGATGGTTCCTTGACCGTTCTGATGAACGCATTCCGCGGCCTCCTGGAACCGCGCCTGTTCTTCTTCACGATCAGCTTCGCCGGCTTCTGGTTGATGTTCTACCAGCTGTTCGACATCCTCCCCAACTTCATCGACGACTGGGTGGATTCGCGCGGACCTGCCACGGCCTTGATTGGCTTGCTCGGTGAGAGTTCCGTTCCGACCGTGAACGGCGGCAACATGACCCAGGCTTGGATGATCAATGCCAACGCCTTGCTGATCATCTTCTGCGCCTTCGGCATGGGTTACCTGACCGGTAAGGTCAAGTCGCTCAACGCCATCATCATCGGTATCGGTGTCTCGGCTGCGGCGATCTTCGCCTTCAGCATTTCCGCCGACGGTTGGTGGACCTTGGCCGCGATCGGCTTGTTCTCCTTCGGTGAGATGACCGCGAGTCCAACTAAGATGCGTTACCTAGCTGGCATCGCGCCTCCCGGAAAGGAAGGCTTGTATATGGGCTATGTGAACTTCACGGTTGGCATCGGTTGGTCGGTCGGTTCGATCATCGCGGGCTTGCTTTACCAGCGTGGTGGCGACAAGGTCGTTCTTGCACGCCGCTATCTAGTTGAGGAGAAAGGCTTGAGCGCCGACGCTGTGGAGGCGATTCCGAAGAACGATTTGCTCCCCTACTTCGAAGAGACCGTGGGCGTGGATCCATGGGAAACGCGCGACATCCTTTGGGATGCCTACTCGCCACAATCGATGTGGGTGATCTTCACCTTGATCGGCGTGGCTTCGATGATCGGTATCTACCTCTACAACAAGGTGGTCACCGCTGCGGCCAAGGATGAGAATCACGGCTTCAACCTGAAAGGTCATCGTTGGGTCTCCATTGCCCTCGCACCGATCGCCTTGGCATTCTGGGGCGGCACGATTTACCTTCGCCTTGTTGAAGAACAAGAGTGGTCCGAACTGCTCGCAGTACTGGTTCAAGCGGTCATCTTTAGTGGCCTCTTCCTGCTCTCCTTGACCATGAAAGCCCCGGAGATGTCTCACGATGATCATTAAGCACATCCTTCTGACCACCGACCTGTCGGATGAGTCGCAACGCACCTTCGAAAATGCCGTGGCATTGGCAAAGACCAATGACGCGCGCATCACCTTGCTCAATGTCGTCGAGGACCTGAAGGTCGCACCTCATGGTGCGCCACTCGCGCCACCGATCGGTGACCCTGAGGGTCCGGCATTGGTAGCTGCCGCTGAAGCATCCTTGCGCAAGCAAAGCGAAGCCCTTGGCAGTGAGATCAATGTGACTTGCAAGGCGATCCTTGGCACTTCGATCGGTGAAGCTGTCGCCGATTATGCCAACGACAACGATTGCGACATCATCCTGATCTCCACCCATGGTCGCACCGGCTTCCGCCGCTTGGTCCTTGGCAGCATCGCAGATGAAGTCTTGCGTCACGCCCACGTACCTGTCCTCTGTTTCCCACGCGCCAAATAGTTAATCGATGGCTCTCTTCCAGAAAGCACCTTCCACTCCTGAAGAAGCTGCCAAGTACGGCCCGCTTCCGATCCCCCCCTCCGAAGTCGCGGAGATGAGTGAAGATGAATGGTATGCCAAGGCCTACCGCGGCGATGACTCGCCACAGCTGACCATTCGCGCCGTCTTGATGGGTTCCTTCCTGGGATTCTTCCTGGCAATGACCAACCTGTACATCGGCTTGAAGACCGGTTGGCACCTTGGTGTTGCAATCACGGCATGCATCATGTCGTACTCGTTGTGGCAGGTCCTGTTCAAGACCGGCATTGCGCGCACGCAGATGACCATCCTCGAGAACAACTGCATGCAGTCGACGGCGTCGGCAGCTGGTTATTCCACCGGTGGTACTTTCGTGTCGGCGATCGCGGCATTGCTGATGATCTCTGCCACTCCGGATAACCCACAGGGGCAACACCTGCCGATCTGGGTGTTGATCGCATGGACCTTCTTCCTGGCGATTCTTGGTGTGGTGCTTGCGATTCCGATGAAGCGCAACATGATCAACCAGGAGAAACTCAAGTTCCCTTCTGGTCTGGCTGCGGCAAGTACGCTGCAATCCCTTTACGCCGACGGCAGCGAGGCAACGCGTAAGGCGCGCGCACTGTTGTGGTCCGGTTTGGCTGGTGCCATCGTGCCAGTCCTCATCGATGCCCACTACATCGTCGACAAGGTCAGGACTACTGCGGAAGCCACTTACTACAAGGCGATCTTCCCTGGCACGTCGAAGCTCTTCGACTTCCTGCCCGGGCGCGGAACCAGGGTCGTCGATGATCAAGAAGTGGCGGCTTCCCCATCCGATTGGAATATCGTGATGGACCATAACCCGGTGATGATCGCAGCGGGTGCGCTGGTCGGTCTTCGCGTGGCGGTTTGGATGACCATCAGTGCACTAGCGCTGGCTTACTGGGTAGGCCCAATGGGTCAACTCAACATGGCCATCAACGCCGACGGCGAATCCTTCGCCGCAGTGACTTCACCAGGTCGTGCCTGGAAGGAAGTCGGCCTTTGGCTCGGTGCACCGATCATGGTGGCATCAGGCCTGCTGTCCTTCGCCTTCCAGTGGAAGACCATCGGACGCGCCTTCAAGGGCTTGGGCAAAGGTGGTGAAAGTGGCGGCGATAACCCGACCGCTGGAGTCGAGGTACCAAGTTCATGGTTCCTATGGGGCATGTTGCTCTCCGGTGCCGGTGTGGTCTTTGTCGCAGAGAGCGAGTTCCACATTCCATATCACCTTGGCGCACTCGCCGTGATCCTGACCTTCGTGTTGGCCTTGGTCGCTTGCCGTGCAACCGGTGAATCGGACATCACGCCGACTGGTGCGATGGGCAAGATCATGCAGTTGACCTACGGCGTCTTGCTGCCAAGCAACAGCCCAACCTTCGCCACTTCCAACTTGATGACTGCGGGCATCACCGCTGGTGCGGCAAGCTCCAGTGCTGACTTGCTCAACGACTTGAAGTCCGGTTATCTGCTCGGCGCGAACCCGCGTCGTCAGTTCATCGCACAATTCTGCGGTATCTTCACCGGTACCATCGCAACTGTGGCTGGCTTCATGGTGCTCGTGCCTGATGCGACCAAACTACTTGGTGATGGCGTCAACGCTCCTGAGTTCCCGGCTCCTGCGGCCGTGGCATGGAAAGCAGTCGCCGACGTGTTCGCCAGCGGAATCGAGCATATGCACCCCATGCATGTGAGTGCGATTTACGTTGGTCTTAGCATCGGTGCCTTTATGGTAATCGCCGAGAAGTTCGCTCCGAAGTCGATCCGCACTTGGCTGCCTTCGGCGACTGGGGTCGGACTTGGATTCATCCTTCCTTTCCAGTACCCACTGTCCATGTTGATCGGCGCTGGCATCGGCGCGATTTGGACCCACAAGAACAAGAAGACTTCCGACGACTACCTGGTACCGATCGCCTCCGGCATCATCGCAGGTGTCTCGATTATGGGTGTGGTTGCCGCAGCTCTCAACAACTTCGTGTTCGTCAACCCTGTCGGCGGCGGTCACTAGGTAGATGCCTAAAGTCTCCGTGCTGGTGGCGGCCTTTGATGCCGCTGCCAGCATCGTTGCTTGCTTGACCAGCATCCAGCGACAGAGCTTTGAGGATTGGCAGTGCGTGGTGGTGGACGATGGTTCCACCGATGGCACTGCCGCGCTGGTCCAAGAGTTGGCGGCACTGGATCCGCGCTTGCAGTTATTGCAACGCCCCCATCAAGGCGTGGTTACAGCGCGCAACGTCGGGATCGATCTATGCCGTGGCGAGTTCATCGCCATCATGGATGCCGACGACTTCATGTTGCCGGAACGTCTCGCTGCACAACTACAGGCCTTCGAGCAGACGCCATCCTTGGCTGCAGTGGGAACCAAGGTCTGCTATCTGCCACGCACTGCCGTTAGTCCCGGGCGGCTCGAATATGAACGCTGGTTGAACAGCCAACGCAGCGCGGATGATCTGCGCCGAGAACGTTATATCGAGATGCCGGTCGGCCACCCGACCTTGATGTTGCGCGCCAGTGCCTTGAAGGTGCTGCGCTATCGCGACATGGGTTGGCCCGAGGATTGGGATTTGCTGTTGCGCCTGTTCGATCTTGGCGCCGAAGTAGGCATCGTGCCGCAGGTGTTGCATCACTGGCAGCTGGATGAATCTTCTTTATCACAACACTCACCGTCCTACACCATCGAAGCCTTCGCCTGCTGCCGCGCCAACTTCCTGGCCGATGGCTTCCTTCGTGATGTCGAGCACTATGCCTTGATGGGTTATGGCAATACCGGCAAACGCCTGCGCAAGGATTTGCGCGCCTTAGGCAAGCACTGCCACTTGATTAGTGAACTGCATCCTGCGCGCATCGGCCAAGTGATCGATGGCGCGCCGGTGGTCCATCACGATGAGCTACAGGATCATTCGATTGAGAAGATGCTGATTTCCGTTGCCGGTATGGAAGAGCGCGAATCGATCCGCAAGTTGTTGAAGCTCGTTGACCTGGTGGAAGAAGTCGATTTCATCTTCGCCGCTTGAGCGAGCCCAAGCCAGCGGCACGGAATCAGCAGCGCCGCCTTCGCGGTCAGGAACTGGCAATCACCGTGGTGGTCATGATCGCAGGCATAATCGCTGCCATGGTTGCTGCTTGAACTGCAGCTTGCACGGCCTTTTGTGCGGCTTCACCGACCGCCTCGCCGCTGACAATCTTTTCGATCCGAGCTTTGCGTTCCTTGAGTTTCTTCTTATCGAAGTTTGCTCTCAACATGCCGGTGCTATTCGCCAAGGAAACCAAGACTAGGGTACGTGGCGTGATTTCGCGCGTCTGGGTGAAGATCGCCTTTTTCAAGCGCGCCAGGATTTCCTTCTCCACGCGGCCATCCACTTCCGGATAGACCTCACGGGTGAACAACAACAGGAAACGACTCTCCTCTAATTTCAACACGCCGCGGTCACATAGGCTGGCAGCAGCGCGGTGCTTGAGCTTGCTGATACTGGCGAAGCGTTGCACCCAGGTGGTCAGTTGCGCACGGCGTTTGGCGGTTTGCACCTTCACCATGCAGTCATCCAACAGACTATCGCCGGTTGGGGCCATATCGATCAACTTCAAGAAGGACTTCTTGCCCTCTTGCTCGACCTCTACCCGCTCCAACAACAGTAGATCCGCCAGCAAGGCACCACTCAAGCCGAAGCCTAGCGATACCCCAGTTTCGGGAGTACCGGTGTCGTCGCGGAGGGCGAGGAGTAGATACTCCTCATAAAGGTGGAGGTCTTGGGGGGAGGCTGACATGTCTTGGAGATTACGCGCCTCCCCCCAATGTGAAAGGACCTTATTGGATCGTGGCGGTGATTGGGACCGACAGGTTGAAGGTCGACGGACCCTTACGCTCAACCGCTTGCAGCCAAATCTGGCGACCGGAAAGGCGTAATGGTATGACCGCCATGTTCAAGGTAGCAAGACCGTTGGCGTCGGCAGTGTCGTGACCAAGTTGATGAATCGGAGCCGCGATTCCAAGTGTGAAACCATAAGGGGTCACAGTCGAGCCGAAGCCGTTACCGGAGCCTAGGAAGGCGACGGTGTTGCCTGCCCATGCGCCTTCAACTGAAATCATTCCTGGACCACCGGCAATTCCGATTGGTGGGTTGATGACCAATGCTTGATCTGGGTAGCGACGCTCTTCCATCAAGTGACCGAAGTGCGGTGCCATCTTGTCCTCGAGTGGATTGCCTTTGCCATCCACGACCCAGCCTTTGGCATCAGTCAGGAAGGTGTAGGCACGGCGGTAGATCAAACGTGCACGCACGGAGACCGGGCCAGTACCGGCAGGAACATCAAAGGTGTAGTTGGTGATGTCATGCTGCAAGGCTGGCAAACGCGTATCGAACAAGATCGCAGTCGCCTCGGTGTAGAAGGTTGGACCCGCACCGGTTGCATCAAGATTGTGCTTACCGAACAACTTGCCAGGCAGACCTGCGTAGTAGCCTTGATCGGGCGAGCCGACGCCACCAAGGTCATGAATGACTTGTGTACCGCTGTGGTTCAGGGCCGCGCCATCGGAATCACGCGTGGCTTCCACCAACAGGATCATGTTACGCACCGTGACGCCCGTAGGCAGCGAGTGACCAGTTTGGTTGTTGAAGATGTCGACTTCGACATCCAGGGTGGTGCCGTTCTGCACCACGTCCAAGGTCACGTCACATGCGTTCTCCAAGTACAACGGCGTGGTGCCACGTACATCGTGGCCGCGAATGGTCTCCGCATCGCGGAATGGCGCGATCGACAGCGTACTTGCGTAGTTGCTGCCGGTGGGCTTCATGTGGCAATCCACGCAATCGGCGTAATGCACGCTGTTGGGGTTGGAGTACTCACTGCTGCTCCATTCATCCCAAGTCGGTTCCGAAACGATGCTGCCTGGGTCACCGAACTCACCATCATCATCGTGGTCGTTGGTGTCCTGGTGGCAAGTGGTGCACATGGCCGAACCCAACTGCGGTTGGTAAGAAGGACGCATCTGCGTATCGGAGTACATGGTGTCTCCGAGTAAACCGTAGATGATCGGTTCGTGCATGCCGCCGGATCCCATCGGAGGCTTGGTGAAGGTGGTCTGTTGCGGGAACAAACCTGGGTAGTCCATCTTGGACTCATCGACATGGGCGATCTTGTGACAAACATCACAGGAAACACCATGGACGGCTTCGGGCGAAAGGTTGCTCAAGTCATCCAATGGTGCATCTGGATCCTTGAGCTTGACCCATGGCACCGGCTGGTGACATGGCGCACAATCGGAGTGCGGTGCGTGAGCTAGGTGCACCGAGTCGCGTTCGTAAACGAAACCACCCATACCGCCTGGGGTACCGGTGCCGTCGTAAATGTCATACAACCAAAGGTTGGTGCCGGCTTGTTGCATCGGCGAACCATTCCACTCTTCGTATTGTTCGATGTGACATGCGGAACAGTTGAGCGGATCCTGAAGATCGTAAGCCGGGTCATCCCATACGGGCACCTCTTCCATGTCGATCTGCACACCATTCATGGGCGTGCTCGGTACATAGACGAAACCGTTGAACCAGCCTTTCTTGGCAGCGACCACAAAGGTGTTGGTGCCACTAGCGAGCGGAAGGTTGAAGCTGCCGTCGAGTGCCGTGGTTGTGGTGTGCTCCGTGGCCTGCAATGTGACCATGGCGTCGGCGACTGGGGCTCCGTTCAGGTCAACGACAGTTCCTGAGATTTGCGCGCTCGCCAATGGAGCGGCTAGTACAAAAGGAAAAAGCGCGGCACAGGACCGCCAAGTAGGAAGGAGGTTTCGCATGGGAATACCTAAATCTAACACTTATTTCCATGTTCGAGCGGAAAGCAAAGTCCCTTATTCAGCCTCGATTTCGGGGTTTTGTTAATTGTCCGAAATTTGAAATGCCTCGGTTTTGATTTTATTATTTTGCTCCTTTGCCGCAGTTTGAGGCAGCCCCAAGCGCCATAATTTCACCTGCATGAATCAAAGACTCCAAGGCAAACGCGCCTTCATCACAGGCGGCTCCGAGGGAATCGGTTATGCCATCGCTGAATCTTTTCTTGCCGAAGACGCCAAGGTCCACCTCCACCCACGGAGACTGCTCAAGGTCGGTATGGAATGCCCATTCAACCGCGCCCTGGCTGTCATCCACCAGCCGAGTATGCATCTCAGAGTTATCCCATTCGCAAGTCGAACTGGTCTTGATGGTGGCTTTACGAGAAATCAAAGCACCGGCATCCGCGTGAAGAAAAAATGGCGGCAAGGCGTCGCCGCTGTCAGCCAAGATCTTGAGGTCTTCCGCGAGCTGTAACTCGATGATGGTGTCGATTGGATCGCGATCCTGCGCCTCGACATTCAAGCTAAGAAGACCACCCTTCTTTTGAGACCAGATCAGCTTGCCATTCCTATTACGCAAGCTCGCGGACACGACGCGTTGATCGAATGCTGGCAGAACTAGAGCTCCATCCGGCCAATTGAGCACATGCAGCCAGATCTTGTCGCCGCGAGTTGTTGCGCCACCCCATGAGCCGGTTTCCCAAGGACCACCACGTGTGGCATAGATGGTGTCGCCATTTTCTTTCATCCATTCACCCATCGACAGCAAGCGCTCAACCTGAAGGGGCTCAATACTGCCGTCGGGCATGGGGCCAATGTTGAACAACAAGTTGCCGTCGCCAGAGGCACAACGCACCAAGGTTTGGATGCAGTCGCGCAATGACTTGGTTGGGTCATCCGGCTTCCACGCCCATTGATTCGCGATCGTCATGCAAGTTTCCCATGGACGATCGCGTTGGAACATTCCAATCCTTTGTTCGGGCGTATCGAAGTCACCGGGATTGGAGCCATCTTGATAAGCAGTGCGTCCTTGACCGACGCGATTGTTGATGATCAGGTCGGGGTCCAACTCGCGCAAGAATCGGTAGAGATCAACGCCTCGTTCCTGACTCCATGCGGCTTCCCATTCGCCATCGAACCACAACACACCCGGGTCATGGCGCGTAACTAGTTCGGTCAACTGCGCCTTCATGTAGTCCACGTAACGATCCATGTTCGGCTCGACGCCATCTGGCAAGGCCTCGCCGGCGCCACCGTAGGTCATGTTCTGTGGTGAGTAGTTCGGGTCATACCAATCCAACACCGAATAGTAAGTACAGAATCGCACACCATGCTTTTCACAAGCAGCAGCCAGTTCGGCAACGATATCTCTGCCGAAAGGACCGGACATGATGTCGTACTCCGTCACGGCGCTATCCCACAACACGAAGCCGTCGTGATGCTTGGCCACCAGACATAGGTAACGCATACCGGCATCAGCAGTCAACTTCGCCCAGGCGTCGGCATCGAATGCGTGCGGATTCCACTCCTTATGCAGAGCATCGTAATCAGCCGCCGGAGTAATCGTGCCGCGCGACCAGCCGATCTCTTTGCCAGTCAAGCTCACCGGTCCCCAGTGAATAAACATGCCGAAGCGCGCGTCCAAGAACCACTGCATCCGTTCTGCTCGCTGTGCTTCGGTCTCAGCATTCGGAGAAACGGCTTCAGGAGGGGTTTCAGACCCAATTGGGGGGTGAAAGCAAGCAGATGAGTACAAATGAAAGGAACATCAATCAATGGTCACCGAGGGCAATCTTGCACTTATCTTAGAATCCCTTCAGCGCTTTTTGGAGCAGCGGCGTAGGACATTCAGGTGAGCGAAAGACCCACACCTCCCACGGCGATCACACCCGACCTCATCCACGAGGCGGCGCGAGGAAAGCCAGAGGCTCAGGACCGTTGGTTCCGCGCGGATTATCCGTGTGTGTATCGATTGTGTTTGGGTTTCCTGGCCGACACCGTGGCAGCAGAGGATCTCGCTCAAGACGCCATGCTTCACTTACTCGATCGCCTTGACCGCTGGAACCCGACGCGCCCTTATGCGGCGTGGCGCAATACGGTGGTCTTGAACTTGTGCCGCGACAGTCATCGCAAGTCGAACGTGCGCAAGAAGGCCGAAGACAAGTTGAAGCTGTTCCCGGATGTGCAGCACTTGCCAGATCCGCAAGATGCCGCATCCGCTCGCGAAGTGCGCTCGGTGATTACCGCAGCACTCGCCCAACTCCCAGCGCGCGAACGCGAGGCTTTCGTACTGCGCGATTTGGAACAACAAAAAACGTCGGAAGTCGCCGACGTCATGGCAATCAATCCCGCCACCGTTCGTTCCCTACTCACTTTGGCCCGCCGACGTCTGCGCGGCATCCTCGGTCCGGCGCTGGATATGGATGCGCGTCGATGCGCTGGAGGTTCTGATGTCTGAACGTGATCCACTCGACTTGCTGCAGAATGCCTGGCAAACGATGCCCAGTGAAGACGCCACTCCTTCCTTGGAGGACTCGGACTCACTGACGCAGGACACCGTGACGTGGATGGCGGAAGCTTGGCAGCAGATGGAGATTCCCGCCGCGGAACTACCGAAACGCCAGCGCATCCTTTCCTGGCGCAGCTTGACCGTAATGGCAAGCGCGGCCGCTGCACTGCTGATCAGTGCACTGATCCTCCTGAATTGGTCAGACCAAGACGGCAAGGATCTCGAACCCAACCACGTCACCGTTAACGGCGTGGAACAAGACCAACCGGAGGTTCCTGTGGAGCCATCCGACCCAACAAACGGAGCAACGGCCCAACCGGACAAGACTGCAGCGCCCAAGCTGCTTGCCGCCACGCCTGAGCGCGTGGAGGTTCTGTCCGGCCGGGTTCGCCTGACCATGCTGACTCCTGGTCCTGCTTCGGATTCACAATCAACCGATTCCTAAAAAATGAGAACGACTCAACTCCTATTGGCGCTGTGCCTTTTCTTCGCACCGCTGGCCATGACCGCGCCCGCAAGTGCGCAAAACGACAATCCTCCGAACGTCGAGGCAGACTTCCTACTGAAGCGCATCCAATCCGAGCATGTGTTTATCGAAGAGCTGTACGACACGCTGGAGTCGATGTACGGACGCGAACTTGAGTTCGAAGATCGCATCGTCAATAACTTGGCTTTGCTCGAAGAGAGCGTGGTAATCTACGAGACTGCCGAACGTATGCAGCGCATCATGGATGCGGTCACGCAACTCGACATCGACTTACATGAGCAAAGTGTTGACCAACACGGAGAGGATGAAGAGGAGACTTCCATCGACCCCTTCGAACTGGTGCTCGAGAGTTATATGCCGAAGTATCTCGACAGCACCGAGCTCTATCGGATCGCGACCGAGCTCTACAGTCGCGAGATCAAGGTCAACGACGACTGGCATCAGAACTTGAGCCTGACCTCGAGCGGCTTGTTGATCCATGATGTCAGAGACCCAGCCTTGGACCTGCTTGCACGCCTGAAGGAATTAGATGAGAGCCAGGCTCCTAGTGGGCAAGGCGAGATCGTGGCAACTCAATACCAGCCACGTCATCTATCGGCTTACAGCTTGATGGAAGGGCTGTCACCTTTCCGGACTTCCGTACCTGACAGGCTTAATCCACGTTCGTCTACCGTCAACATCTCGGTCATGAACGAGCGCGGCATCTTGGTCATTCGCGACTACAAGGATCGCGTGGCAGAGATTCTCACCACTCTCGAGGCTTTGGATCAACCGGCACCCCAGGTGATGGTGGTTTGCCAAGTGCTGCATGGCGTGCGCGGCGATGCCACCAGGCCAGCCGCGGATGATCTACAGGAACAACTGCGTGGCTTACTTCCTTATGAGAGTTACCACGTCGATTCCAACGGCATGCTGCGTGGCAGTGCCGTGTCCGGAACGAACATGGAAATCAAGATGCAGTCCAGCCAGCACGAGTATCGCTTGAAGATGAGCGTCGGTGCTTACGACGCCAAGACGGGTGCTTTGGACTTGAGCCGCTGTGAACTCACCAAGTTCGATATGCAGCATGGTGACCAGCAGTTGTTCAACACGTCGGCAACCATCTACAAGGGTGAGTACGCAGTGCTTGGTGTCACTGGTGCTGAGCCGTTGTTCCTGGTGGTCCAACTACATCCGGTGAAAGGCAGCCACTAGTGCCCTTCTTCGGTGGCGTTGCCGTCGGCGTCGAACACATAGCCCATCTCGGCTAGGTTCACACGCTCGGCATCGTCGAACTCGCGCAAGCCGCGCTTCACCGCTTCATCCCGACGCTGTTCGGCATAAGCAAGGAGCGCGGCTTGTTGCTCTTTCAGCTCGGCGCTTCCGAGTAGGTTGTTCGGTTCCGCGACGCCATCGGCCATGCGGTAAAGCGCCACTGGGGTTAATGATGATGCAGGTCCATCATTGGCTTGCCAATCGAGGATCAACTTGTATCCATCCAAATAGACGGCGAGTAGATCATCATGCGATGCGGCGTATGGAGTTTCCGCAACGTTTGGGTCGAGCAGGTTTCGCCCGGCACCAAATCGATCGGTCTTGAATCCTGCAGCGTTCAGCAAGGTCAGCGGAATGTCTTGGTTGGTCGGACGCACGCGCAACTCCCCCGCCGTGATGCCAGGGCCGGCAATGAAGAACGGCACTTGGATGTTCGGCGCGAACAAGGTGTTGCCGTGAGTCATATGATCGTTCTCGGCAAAGTGTTCGCCATGATCGGAAGTGAACAGGATGACCGTGGGGCGACCACTCTGTTCCACGCGTGCGAAGATCTTGGCAAGCGCATCATCGACCATCATGACTTCTTCGTGATAACGATCGCGCAGGATTTGCAAGGCCTCCGGTGCAGTGCTGTCGCCTTCACGTAAAGCGGTCAGGACTTCAAGGCACTGCATGGTGGTGCCAGGTGTATAGGAGCTGTATCGCGACGGCATTGCGCGTTCGCCACCAAGCTTGCCGAGGAACTGCGGCGACGCTTTATAAGGTGCATGCGGATCCATGAAGTGCAGGAAGAAGAAAAACGGCGTGGGCTCGCTGTAGAGATCCTCAAGATAGGCAAGCGACAACTCACGAACCGGGTCGGCCAAGATGGGATCCTCGGCGACCAAGGTGCCACTGCCATGTAGACGACGCATGGTCAGACCAATCGACAGCTTCATCGACAACAGGTCTGGCAAAGGCATCGAGTACCACACCATGCGTCGGCCGCTGAGGGCAACGCGTTTCGGTGAGACTTCTTGCACCGTGCGCGGCGCGACGTTGACCAAGACTTCGAAGCCGCGATCGAAGCCTGTGTAGGCATCCAGCAATCCGTTCGCTGCGGTTCCTACGCGTCGGTAGCCGGCTTGACCAAGGACCTCTGGCAAAGTGGTGGCGCCGTTGTCATCCAAGTGACCGAGGTTGGTGTAAGCGCCATGTTGCAGCGGGCTTTCACCGAGCACCATGGTGATGTGGCTTGGCAAGGTCGACGGAGATGCAGCCAATGCGTAGTCCGATCGCAAAGAGCGCGCACGCAACTCATCAAGGAATGGAGTCGGAACCTTGGGGTCGAGGATGGCATCGGCACGCAAGGTATCGATCGAGACCAGGAAGATATCGGGGCGACCGCTGGCATCGGTCTCTTGCTGGGCGTTGGTAGCCGGAATCTGCGGACGCGTGTCCACCGCATAACCTTGGTCGGCAATCATCTCGGTACTGCTGACGCCGGCCAACAGAAGGACCAGGGCAGCCAAACCGCCGGAGCCGAAGACCCGGGCGAAACGTGGTGGTAATGCCGGCAACGGCGCGAACAGGAACAACAGGGTGAGCGGCGCGCCGAACTCCAACAGTGCGCGCGGTCGATCGGTGATCGAGAACATCCATGCACCGAGCAAGCCACCTGCCGCAATACCAAGGCCAATCGAGAACCCTGCACGAGCCAGATCGCGTTGACGTTTGTGCGCCACGAACCAAGCGAGTGGGCCGAAACCGAAGAGTGCCGCGAGACAACCGCTATAGACCAACAAGAACTTCAGGTCAAACAGCGCAAAACCCATGGTTACGGGGTAAGCGAAGGCATAGACCAAGCTGCCAATAGCAATGCCGGCAAGGGCATTCCAGATCATGGCGGCTGTCGAGGGCTCAGGCTTTGCGTTCATCTTCATGATTCTATCGGCAACTTTTGTTTATTCTGTGGCATGCATCTTCCTTCCGGTCGGCCACGATTTGACAGAGACCTATCCATGGACGCGGATTCCGCAATGGAAGCAATCCAGAACAAGCTCTCCAGCCCGGGTTGTCCCTGCCGCGGTTTCGTAGCTGAGTTGCAGCACCATTTTGATTTGCGCGTGCATGAGAAGGACCAGCATTTGTGGTCGCCAACCCTAAGTGGATCAATTACCCCCACGGAGTGTGGTCGCTCCTCGCTGCATGGACTGGTCAGCCCCAACCCCAGCATCTGGACGGCAGTGGCCTTCTCCTATCTAGCCTGCTTCACTGGCCTGCTGTTCTTCATCACCTTCGGCGTGGTCCAGCTGATGCTCGATCAACAAGCATGGGCATTTTTCGCATGTGGAAGCATACTATTGATTGCCGTCATCGTGCGGATCATCTCCCGGTTCGGCGAACGCCTAGCCGTAGAACAAATCGCGCTGCTCCGCGGCGTCCTCGACGAAATTTTCCCTACGCCATGAAAACGCTCAACGTCACACTCTGCGCCTTAGTCTTCGGCGCGCTCTCACCGATCCTTACTGCCCAAGATGAACACGCCGCCATTGTCGATGCGGATCCCGTCACGCAGGAGACCATCAACGGCAAGATTGCGCCAATGGAAGGCAAGCAGGTCGTTTTGGATTGGGCACGCTGGAACGGCAGAACCACTTTCATCGATTCGGCTTTGCACGGTTCGCGCATCGAGGAAGGCAATGTCATCGCGCGCTTTGACGCCAGCGATATCGAAGAGCGCCTGCACGATGCACAACGGCGCTTGCATGCGACCGGCATGCGCAATGAACTGGCCAAGATCCGCGCCGACATGGCTGAAGAAGCCGCTATGCGCCGACTACACGATGCTGAGATCGCACTAGAAGACGCTCATGAGGCACACCGCAACTGGGAAGAGTTCGAGCTCAACCAGCAGCGCAAGAGTGCCGAACTGAGTGCACAACGCTCCAAGGCAAACCTCGAAGATGCGGAAGACGAACTTGCGCAGCTGAAGGCCATGTACACCGAAGACGAGCTCACCGACGCCACTGAAGAGATCGTCCTGAAGCGCTCCATTCGCAATTTAGAGGCCATGCGCTTTGGTGCACGCCTCGCCGCAGCATCGCGCGAGTTCACTGCCAAGGTCCGTTGGCCACGCACCAGTCGTGACCTACGCATGGCCGTCGAACGCGCCGAGATCAGCTTGAACAACATGCGCACCAACTTCGAGTTGGATGCCGTGGAGCGCAACATGGCCGCGAACGATCGCGAAGAGGCCTTCACCAAGCAAGAAATCGAAGTCGACGAGCTCGCTGCCGACATGGAAGCCTTCGTGGTACGCGCACCAGACACTGGTGTACTTCTTCACGGCGGTCTGCGTCAGTACCAAGCCGGCCAGAAGCCACCACGCTTCACCGACTTCTCCGACGCCTACACCCATCGCGGCCTGTACACGATCTACAAGCATGGGAACCAAGGCGTGATCGTTCAGATCCCCGAGGATAAGTTCGGTTCGATTAATTTCGGCGCCCCGGTCACCGTAACCGCTGTGGCTTTGCCCGACGTCAGCACCACCGGCACGCTTCGGGTGGTACCGCCTCAAGCAACGGTCTACTCCGACGTCGCCGCCAACATCATCCTTTGCTGGGTGGTCCTTGATGAGCCTATCACTGCACTGCTTCCTGGCCGAAGCGTGACGGTCAGCTACACCGTGAAGTAATGCGCTGCTTCTTTGTACTCGCGCTGCTGACGACGGCAGTCATGGCAACGCCACTTTCTGCCAGCCAAGAAGCGGAGCCGCGCGCACCGCACTTGCATCAATCCGGTGCCGACTTCCTTGAGGTCTCGAACGCCGAGGCCACCAAGGGTGGTGTGGCTTGGTTGCTCGCCAATCAGAATGAAGATGGCAGCTGGGGCAGTCACAAATCACCGCGTTGGTACGAGGTGATGTGCGACGTGCCTGGCGGCCACAATGCCTTCCGCGTTGCCACCACTGCCTTGTGCGTGATGGCGCTGATGGAAACCCCGCAACAAAGCGACGAGACCGTGGCTGCTGTCAGCCGTGGGGTCAACGCCTTGCTTGCGCAACATGAAGTCAAACGCCCGTCCATGCTGGAGCATTACAGCGTGTGGGCATTCGGCTTTGGCACCCAGGCACTGGCTGATTTCCGCGCGCGCTACCCCAAGGATGAACGCGCTGAGATCATTGACTTGGTGTGTGAACGCTTGATCGACAAGCTGTTGCTTTATCAGGCACTGGATGGCGGCTGGGGCTACTTGTCCTTGCAGGAATCCAAGACCTACAAGCCGTCGTTCACGTCGATGAGCTTCACCACGGCCACTTGCTTAATCGGTTTGGATCGTGCGCAGAAGAATGGCTTGAAACTCAACGAAGAGATGTTGCGTAAGGCACTCAACTCCTTGGAGCGTTGCGAGACCGGAGCCAAGGTCTACACCTATGGTGAGATCTGGCGCATGAGCCCGCATCGCAGCGTGAACAACGTCAAAGGCGCTGCTTGCCGCAATCCTGGCATCCTTGAAGCCCTGCGCCTATTTGGGCGTTTGGATACGGAAAAGGAAATGGGCCGCTACACGCAAGCATTGAATGAGTTGTTGATCGATCATCAACGTTTTCAGATCGCTGGTCTGCGCAGACCTGTTCCGCATGAATCGCATTGGGGCGTGTCCGGGTACTTCTACCTGTACGGGCACTACTACGCCTCATTGATCCACGATCGCTTGCCGGAAAGCGAGCAACAGAAATACGGGCCGCTGTTGGAGAAGGCGGTGATGTATTGTCGCCAGCCTGATGGCAGCTTCTGGGATTACCCCCTCTACAGTTACCACAAGCCTTACGGCACTGCATTTGCAGTCTTGGTCCTGGCGCGCACGGCTCAAGACTAAGTGCCTCTGGTTCCTTAAGGGGTGGGGTGGCACTTATTACACGCCACCATCTCGCCCTTGGTGTAGTAGCGCCATTGGTTTTGGCGATCCGTGAATGATTGTTCAGGAAGTAACTCTGATCGACCAATTCGGCTTCTTGTTTCGCGAGAGCTTGTGGAGAATAAGCTGGAGCAGCGGAAAGTGACTTGACCCGATACCCCCGCTCGGTAAGCGCATCGAGCAAGATCTCACGCTCCCTTTTTGGCATGACCTCACTCCAGAGATCCACCAAATACGGGATGGACATTCTTTGGAACTCATTCCGAAGGTCCTCTTCCTCCACCCAATCGCGAATTTCTATAAGTACCCTAGCCCCTTCAACGATTCCTCAACGCGCTTGGATTCCTCGTCGGACCAAGTGCTGCCATCTGCTACGCCGAGTTGAATCTCTTCATCGCTGTAGCGTGGGGCGTTTTCGCTGAGCCACTGTGAGTCGAGCGCTTCGGCCTGGACCTTGCCTTCCATCCATTTTGGAATCTCTTCCCCCGCCATATGCAGCAAGGTCGGCAGGCTGTCTTGGATGTGCATGCCTTCGCAGACCGAACCGGATTGGGTTGGGCAACTCGGGCCACCTGCAACGGCGAAGATTCCATCCATGCGGTGCGTGCCGGACACGGCTGCGTATTTGCGTCGGCCGAAGTGTGTCTTGGCATCGAGGTCCTCCTTGGGAAGACAAGCCAGACCTTGCATCATGAATTGAATATCCGGCGCGGTCTGCAAGTATTCGCCGGTGTAACAATCCTTCGACACGATGGCATCATCCACCGCCAACTCGTTATCGAGCGGATCACGCAGCTTGCGTAACTTGGCAATGACTTCCTGTTCGAGTGCTTCGCGTTCGGCACCCGGCTCGACGGTTCCATTCGGTTCGCGCCCCTTGATGTTCATGCACAAGCCATACATGGCGGCGAACACCTTGGTCTTCTTCCAATCGATGTCACGCTTATCTCGTTGCTTCTTATGTTTTGGGCGCGCCACCGGCAAACGCCTGATCGGGCCGGGCAGGATCTTGGCAACGAACCCGAGCCGCGCACGCCTTAGCGTGTCACTCAAGGTGGTCACTCCCAAGGTCCAGCGCGGGATCTTCTTGATGGTCAAATAACCCTCATCCTCGAGCCAACGATTGATGAAGAAGTCCGCCGAGAAGGTGCCGAAGCCATGGTCCGAAACCAACGAGACCACGCATTCTTCGCCGAGCAATTCACGGAAGCGGCCGACGGCTTCATCTGCCAAACGGTAGGCATCCTTGATCACTTCACCGAAACGATCCTCGCCTTCCTGCGACCAGCCATCGTGGGTGCGGTCTTGGAACTTCCAAAAGTAATGCTGGCATCGGTCGGTGATCGACAATACGCAGAAATAGAAATCGGTCGGATGGCGCCGCAGCCATTCCATCTTCAAATCCAAACGCTCGCGCTCCACCCGGAACAAGTCACTGCGCAACTTTTCGTAGCGGTCGAGATCCTCGGAGCCTGGCTCGTTCTTGCCGTCGTACTCAGCGTAGTTGATGTCCGGCTCGTAGTCCTTGCCGATGAACTCTTCCATCTCAGCCCACGTGCCTTCTGGCCATGCACCGGCTTCACCCTTCAATGGCATTGGGATTCCAGAGACCATATAGCCATTCACTGGAAACGGCGGGTACGTCATAGGTACTGCGAATCCGCCCGTGGTCCAACCGCGTCGCGACAGCAGGCTGAAGGCATCCATGCCAGCGAAGTTCTTCGAGTCGACCAGGCCAAGCTGATAAGTACCGATTGTGCGATGCACGAAATGGTAGATGCCGTGCCGCCCTGGATTCACGCCCGTCATCATCGACACCCAGGCCGGTGGCGTGATCGGTGGGATGGTGGACTCGAGGTCTGCCGATGCACCTTCACGCAGCATGCGTGCGATGTGTGGCAACTCGCCATCAGCAATCATTGGCCGAATGATGCGATAAGTTGCGCCGTCGATACCAAGGATTGCGAGTCGAGTCATGGCTTCAGGTAGGGGTGCTGGGCAACCCTTGGAGTAGCCTACAACAGACGCCCGCCGCCACGCTTCAACATCAGCAGCTTCAGCACGATGAAGCCAAGCCAGGCTGCGATGTGTAGACCACCGTAATAGATCACGAACCAGCTGGCATGGCCAGTGATTACGGTAACCACCAGGACCACGGGTTGGATTCCTGAAGACTCCATCAAGTTCTCGCGCACGATGCGGCCGATGCGATGCTTGAATCGGAAGCTGGGATGGTCAGGGAGAATCTGTCCGATCACCATCCTCATTGAGTCACTGGCGTTGCCATCCAGCATGGCGCTGAGCTGCTCGGCCGGGTGGGCCGTGGTGACCTCATCAATCGCGGAGCGGAACTGTAGATGAGCAGCCGGGGCGAATACACCGAGTAGCAGGACTTCCAAGCCCACATAGCCAAAGAGGTACAAGCCGATTGCCACCGAAGGCGCCAACAAGACGATGTAGAAACTCTCCACCACTTTGGACAAGAAATGCCCAATCGAAGAAGGGCCCTTGAGGCGAGCCAGGCCGCCGTCGACAAGCTCGGCAAGCATGCCGATCATGAACAACAACAGGGCTAGCTTCTGTTGCTCCGGACCGCCATTGATGAACAGGTAAGCGCCGCTGAAATAACCTGCAAGACCAATCACCGAGGCGATGTCGCCGTTGATCCCCAGTAACGCCAGCAATCGAATGAGCGGCACCACTAAAGGTCTCAGCAGGATGTTCATCAACTGCGTTGACTGGTAGCGCCGCTTGGCACTCGGAAAGAGAGTTTCGCTCTCGTTACGGGCGGTGGCAGATTCCGCTTCGCCGTCTGACATGATTAAGGCAGGATCGTGATTGGCACTAGATCCGTCAGCGCTCCGCGACCGTCACGTACGGCGCCAGCACTGATGGCAACGCAGTATAGGACGAAGTTGTCAGGAAGAGTCATCGGAATCACCAGCGATCCAGTTTGCCCAGTACCCGTCATGGAAACGGTGCCCTTGAAGGTCGAAAGGGTAGATGTCAGCGAGTAAGCCAAGTAGTTGTCGTCGGCGAGGCCGGAACGACGGCCATCAGGCAAGCGCCAAACACCAGGTGCAGCTGCGTACAGAACACCGAAATCCTCGTTGGCGTTAGTCAGCGGGTAGTACTTGATCTCAAAGCTCAGGTTGCTGCCCTTGGTCAAAGGACCAATAGGAATCAGCGTGTGCGGACGGTAACCACCGGCGTAAACATTCGAGGTTCCAAGGTCATCTGCATCCCAACCCATGATGAAGTTGGAGAAGTTCTTGTTGTAGCTAATGCCACCCTTGCTGGTGGTCTGACCAGTGGTGGTGCTCACCTCAACCTGTGGATCGGCCCACGTCACGCCTTGGTCGAAGGACGAGATGCCCATCAGCTGACCCGTAGCGAGGTTGTTCCAGACAGCACCACAGTTGTCGTGGTGACCATCAAGGCCGAAGTTGACTGCGCCGCCAGAAGAGACCTGGAACTCGACCCAGCCAGTGGTGGCGAAGGTGTCGTTACCAGCGATAAAAGCCTCGGGGGTGCCGCTGCGATCGTCGACCCAGCCCACCATGAAAATCTGGCGGTTGAGCCAGACGTCGATCTCGGAAACGTTGTCCACGCCTGGGGTGTAGTTGCCGGCCATCTCATTGGTAAGCAGCCAATCGATGCCATAGTTGTCGGAGCTGGTGAAGCGCGCCTCGAAGGTTCCGGTTCCTGCGCGGTCATCCATCCAGCCAACGATGTACCAAGGACCAGCAATGCTGAGGTCCAAATCGCCGTTTGCGCTGCCGTCGACGTCGTTCAAACGCTGGTCCATTGCACGCCAAGTCACTCCTGCATCCATACTCTGCTGAGCATAGACGTCGTAGTTGCCGTTGCCGAGTAGGCGGTTGTCCTGCCAAACCACGAACAAGTCAGCTTCCTTACGACGGATGTCGATCGAGACGTTGGCCACATCTCCAGTGCCTGCAGCCAAACCCGCTGGCAGGTGAATCGCGGTCGTGAAGTTAATCGCACCATCTTCCGATGCCGTGAAGTACAGCGACTCGTCGCTGGTTCCGGGACGGGTGGTTGCGGTCACGAAGTACACACGGTTGAAGGTGTTGCTGGCACGTGGGCTCACGCGCATCGCCCATTGATCGACGGTGCCGACGCCAACGGCCTCACCTTTATCGACCAACTGCTCACCTTGCCAAGTGACGCCGCCGTCGTTCGAGTGGTTCATGTAGATCTCGACGTTGCCGTTACGGGTATCCGACCAGGCGATGTAAATCGTTTCACCGAATACGTAGATGCCATCGGCCTGAGTGGTCTTGCTCGAGCCGGTAGTGTCCTGGTCGACCCGCATTGCCGCTGGCCATTCCAAGCCACGGTCGTTGGAGATCGCGACCCAGATTTCATCGCCACCGCTGACATCCTTGTCAACGAAAGCAATCGCCGAGAGCTCGTCACGGCAATCCGCCACTGGACCGAAGGAGTCGGTGGCTGGTGTGGGGTCTAAGAGGACAGCGTCACGCGCGTTCTGAGCCGCCAAAGGTGCGGACAGCGCGAAGATGGAGATCAATGCAAGGTAGGGACGAATCATGCAGGAACCGGATTAACACGAGACAACCGCTGTGCTGGGGAGAGCACAGACTGTGTGGGAGTAGGACATTAAAAAATACCCATCGGTTCCACAATTTCCGGGCTTTTTAGGTTCTCGCATTGTGGGAAACCTGTGGATTACAACCTATTGATGTTGTGGCAGATTTCCAGGTCCATTTATGCCGTCAAAATCATAACCGAACATCGCAATATCGTCGGCGAAATAGTCCCCCACCAGCTGGCGAGTATGGTCATTAAAGTACTGTCGGTAGTCTTTTTCTCGACCCGGAGAGGCGTTCTCGTGCGGGGCCTTTTCGAAGGGAATCCCTAGATGCCCACAGATCTGTACTAAATCGTCGTCGAGGTGTTCGAGCCTGCCGACATAATCCACGATGATGTTGCCTTGCTCATCCGTCAGCCAGTCCGACAGGCGAGCTGGCTTCTGCGCGATGGCCCACTCGATGTACTCATCGAACTCCATGCTCATGGCCTTTTGATGCAGTGGATGCTGCACCAGGTGCCGCAGATAGAAGTAGGTGCTGACCGCCCAGTCGTAGGGATTGCGCACGAACACGAAGGAGTGGTACTTGGCGTACTTCTTGGCGCCGAGCTTGTTGCGCGCATCGATGGCCTTGGCGAACTTGTGGAAACCGGTGATGTGCTTCAGGCCGTTGTGGTCCAAACCGATCTTGCGGTTGACCTTCATGATGACCTTCTTCGCCAATCCCGGTGCGAAGGCAGCCTTCTCGCGCAACCTTGCATAAGGAAGAAAAACCTTCATCACCGACGTACCTGCCGTCTTGTAGATGTGAATGAAGATGAATTTTTTCTTGTTGGACATCAACATGTCTAAATTATCCTATCGCGCAACCCGGCCAGGCCGAGCAGCATGTTAATCAGTAAGTGAACAGCAGTGCCGAGGATTATCATCCACAGCGCGATGTCGAAAGGGACACCGAGGGCAAGCCAAGCGATCAAGCTGCAGCCGATGGCTGAATCCGCTTGATCCATTAGGGAAAGGAGCACGCTGCGCAATCCTGCCGAGCCACCTTCCCCGGGTGCGATACCAGCGCGACGTTTGAGAAAGGAATTGGGTAATTCAGAAATCGCATAAGCGATCCCCCACCACAATCCAGCTTGCCACCAAGCAATGGTGGAATAATCCACGTAGTTGTAGTCAGACAAATCAGGGGAGCGCGATTCCACCATGGCGTGCAAGCCGGCACTCAATGCCGTGGCGGCAAGGATCACCACGATGCCGCGCCAAGTCTTATGGTCACCGAAGATGCGTTTGCCGTTCCAGCTGCGGCCGCCATCGATCGGGATCGCCAGGAACTGCAACCACTTGGCACGCACCACCATCATGTGCAAGATGCCGCCGCCGGCGACGGGCAAGATGGTGTAGAGAATCTTGAGGATCATGCCAACTCCTCGGCGCTCAAGCGCACCACACGACCATTGTCGCCATCGACCAGGATGCGTTCGCCGTCTTGGATGGTCTGGGTGGCACCGGATACAGCAAGCACTGCCGGAAATCCATATTCACGTGCGATCACCGCAGCGTGACTGAGGACTCCACCGGTCTCAGTGACCACGGCACCAAGTCCCGCGAAGGAAGATGTCCAACCGGGATCGGTAAACCGCGTGACCAAGACATCGCCGGCTTCCAGTCGACCGACTTCTTCGACCGAAGCGAGCACGCGTGCGGTCCCTTCAAAACTTCCGCCGGAACCGCCGATACCGCTGAGGACTCCAGAATCACTGATTAGAGGCGTTTCTCCGCCACTTGCCAACCAACGCGAACCGATCTCATCGGGGTTATGGAAGTCGCGGAAGCCTAGGTAGTAGCAACGGTTCTTGCCAATGATTTCGCAAGCTTGCTCATTGCTCAACTCCTTGCGCGCCATCGCCAACACTTGATCCAAGTCCAGGAAGAACACGTCTTCTTGATCATCGAACGCTCCAGCCTCCAGTTGACGCTTGCCGAATTCCAACGCCCACAAGCGCACAGTGGCATACATGCGCGTAGAGTGCATGCGCATCTCTTCGCGCCACCACAACAACTCACGCACGGTCTTCAAGCGTGCGTCGAAAGACTTGTGCCTGCGTGAACTCAACCCCGGAACCCAAGTGTTCATCAACTGCTTGCATTGCTGCACAGCATGATCGAATGCACTACGCTGACGTGTCTCGGCATCGGCCACCGTTGCACCGGCACATTGTGCAGTGGAACCTTCCGAAACCAAAGCGCGCCGCATCGATTCGAACAGCGGACGTGGATTCTCTGACCAACGCGGCATGCGGATCTCCAAGGTGGCTGGTGCCATCCATCCCCATCGCTGCAAGTAGGCGTGAATCAATTTCGAGCCGGGGAAATCATTCCCACTTCTGTAAGCGGCGGTCAGGTCTTCGACCGACTGTTGCGCGAATGCTTGTGCACTTCCGTCGGCACGCATCTTTTGAAGCATCTGTGCTTCTTCACGCGTGGGCCGCAAGTGACTGAGGTCATGCAAGCCACCCATCAGTGCCAAGGAATCAAGTCGTCCATCTGCTGACTTCTTGGCGAGCGCATCGAGCTTCTCCTGGAACAAGGTCTGCGCGTTGGAGTTGTCGTAGATGGTGCGGAAGTAATCAGTCTCGCACTGCACATACTCCTGCTCCAACAGCCGCTGCAGGCTCTGACGGAACTCTTCGTCAGATAGCGCCGCGCGATCGATCGATTCCCAATTCGAGAGTGATTGATCCCATGCGACTGCCAGTTTCGGATTCACCTCCAAGCGGTGCGCGAAGGATTTCGCCAAACGGCTCAACACGCGCAAGCCGAACACGATCGACTTCGGCGACAAGGAAGTGGTGACGCCATCGCCTTCATAACCGACACGGATGCCAAGGTCTTCGTCGAAGCTGCGCTCCTTGAAACCGGGCAAGCTGGTCAGTCGTTGCTTGACCAGGCCGGCATTCCAATAGGGTCGACCGAAGGCGACCATGTACCAGTCCTGATCCTCAGGCTGCAGCGACACCAAGGCCACTTGATCCAGATACTCCGGCATCGAGGTGGAGAATACGCGGTCGTAGAGAGCGGCCATGAACGGCGTGCACACGGATGCACTCACGCCACCATCCTTGAAGTCGGCGGTGGTCCACTCGCCTTGGAAGCCACTAGTGCCGACACTGGTCACGGCGCGCGATTGCACCAGCCAAATCTTGCCATCCTGCTCAGCCCACTCCACATCAACCGGCCGACCAAAGGCGGCTTGCACTTCCGCCACGGTTTGGGCCAGGTCCGCCACCTGTTCTGAACTCAAAATCGGTGCTGCAGGGTCTGCCTCTAGGCGATCGGTTTCCACCCCACGTTTCCACGAATAGCGGTAGCGATCGGGGTCGATTTGGCCGGATACAAGTTCATCGCCTAGTCCGGGGCAAGCTTCAATCAGGATTTCATCATCGGTGCCGGCAATCGGATCGACCGAAAAAGCCACTCCGGCGCAGCGAGCATCGACCATCTGCTGCACGATCACGGCCATAGTCAACTCCGGCACGGTGCGGTCATTCTGGTGGCAGTACTCGTAGACCCGCTCGGTGAACATCGATGCCCAGCATTTGCGCACGCCCATCTGCACCTGGCCGAAATCCTTCAGCTCCAGATAGCTCTCGTACTGACCGGCGAAAGATGCATCGGCCAAGTCCTCAAGGGTGCCCGAAGAACGCGTAGCGACTTCGCCGCCAGCCAAAACCGGTGCGGTTAGCTGCTCAAGCTTGGCCTCCATGCCACTAGGCCAAGGCGCCGACAGAATCTGCTCGCGAATGGTGCTCAGGCCATGGTGGTCACCGAACTCCGGGTGCACCAAGCCGTTGCCGCGCAAGAACTCCTGCAACCAAGCGGCCGGCACCACTGTCCACGGCGGCACTTCGAAACCACCATCCGCCAACCACGCCAACGATGCAGCCTTGCCACCAACAATGGCGAGATCACGAAAGTCGTCGGGGTTCACTTCCAGCGTTTTCATTTGGGAGAGTTAGGTGAAATCACTCGCGGCCCTGAGGCCTAAACCCCAAGATCTAAAGCGAAGGCCGCAACTGATAACTGCCGAGCTCAAACCCATGTTTGGCCGCCAGCTCCATGATGTGGCGCACGCGTGCTGGATTCACCGGTCCGCAGGAGTAGTCGGAGTCGAGTTCTTCCAGTCCCAACAGAATAGTCTCCGCGAGGCATGCGTAGGCGTGGCCATCGGGAAGATGCCACCCCGGCAACTGCAGACGCGATTCCGCCATACCGTTCGGCAGGCGCACGATTCCGCCGCGGATGTAGCTCATTTTCGGTCGCGCTTCCTCCAAACCGGGAGCGGCATCGCCAGGCACCGAAATATCAAGGAAGACCGTTGCGACATCCTCTGCAACATGCTCGGGATAAACAATAGGCTTGGTCGAGTTGCTTGCAGTCACGATTACGCGGCATTCGGCCAGGCGTGATATGTCCGTGGTGATCTCGACTTCGGCGCCGAGCTCATCCTCCTCGATCAACTCCGCAACGATGCGCTCCAGACGTTTCTCCGAACCAGGTTTCCCGACCAACAAGATGCGCCCAGCTTCGGCCTTCAGCAAGTGTGCTTGGATACGACCTAAGTTTCCTGCGGCACCGACCACGGCGACGGTCTCCTTGCTCAAGTCCATGCCGCTCTCACGGCAGGAACGCACTACGGCAGCGGCGGCCATTCCGGCGGTCAGCGAGTTTCCCGACGTCACGCGAATCTCTTCGTTGCGCACGGCGGTACAGGAGCGCGTGAGGATCGAAGTGAAGCCGCCGAAGCCAACCCACTTACATCCTTCTTCGGTGGCTTCGAGTAATGCTTCGCGGATGTCGTCGACCATACGCGTGTACTTGCGACGATCACGCAAAGCGCTGATGTAACCCTCGGGCATAATCGGCCAACCGAACACTACGCCTTCGACTTCCTTGCCGGTAAGCGAGCGGAGGCGGAAACGACGCATAGGGAAGTGGCATGACCAACCTTCCATGCGGCTGATCAGATGACTCGCATCTTCGTTGCTGAGGTCCGACAGACAGCGGTCCCAATCGCGCACACTCTCCGAGTCGATGAAGTGACTGAAGAAGGCAACGCGTGGAAGACCGCTCGGGGACTCGTAATGGCCGGCCGCATAGGAGGTGCCCACATCCATGTCGGGCGGCGGCACTCTTGCGAGCAGATCATCGCCGTTGGGTTGGCTGACCTTGGTCTCACTGCCATGCAGGAAACGGGTCAAGGCGATGGCGTCGCCGTTGGCCAGGAAGCCACAAAGGCGATCAATCGAATCCAAGGCATGTTGGATGTCGTCTTCGGTGACCAGCACTGGCGGTTGTAGGCGCAGGGTGCGTGGATGACGCAGCGCCGGAGCAACGCGAATATTCGCTTCATGCAACAACCAACCGGATGCCACGGCAGCCAATGCGCCGCCGGCGTCGAAGCCCCGAATAGTTGCCGATGGATTCCAATTCATGGAGGCGAACTCGATACCGAGCATCAAACCACGTCCGCGGACGTCGGCCAAAGCGGTGGGCCACCGTTCTTGGATCTTTTTCAACCCAGCAAGAAAAACTTCGCCCAAGTAAGCCGATCGTTTGACCAGTTCGCCATCGTTGCGAGTGAGCAACTCCACCACCGCAAGCGCAATGCGACTGGATGGATCGTCTTCAGCGAAAGTCGAGGAGTGCATCAACGAGAACTCGTTGACGTATTCCTCGCGGGCGATTGCCATAGCAGCCACCTTTGCCAAACCGCCACCCAACACCTTGGAAATCAACACGATCTCTGGTTGCAGGCCTGCGTCCTCGCAAGCGAACAACGCGCCGGTACGACCGAGACCGGTCTGGATTTCATCGGCGATCAGCGGGATGCGGTGGTCACGACAGATGCTGTGCAGTTCTTGGAGGCCCTCTTTCTTGAGAACGAGGATGCCGCCTTCGCCCTGGATCACTTCCATGAAGAAAGCCGCGATGCAATGCACCTGCACTTTGCGCGGAGACCAACCGCCATCGCTACTACGCGACGGCTCGATCATCACCACGGTGTTCTCTTCGATGACTTCTTCGAGTGCCTGGAGATCATCGGCGGGCACGAAGCCCACTGAGATGCCGGTGGATGACAAGGTCGAGTGATTGCGTTTGCCGTAACTGAGCTTGCCCGCCGCGGAACCGGAGCCGTGATAACCACCCTCCAATGCCAAGAATATGGGTTCGGCAGCGGCGGCTTCGCGGTTGGATTCGCTGACCTGCAGCATCAAGCTGTTCAAGTCGCGTAGTCCGGCCAAGCTTGGGTCGAGCTCAACCGCAGCTTTCAGGAATTCCTCTTGTTCGTCGGCCGAACGAGACTCCATTTCCTCGGCCATGGTCCGCCAAACACATTCGGTCTCAATCTCGATCGAATTCAAACGCGTGCGTCGCGCCAACTCGCAATGCTGCACCGCCGCTTCCACGGCTTCGGTACCGGTGTTCAGCAAGTGCACGATGTAATCGCGCCCCATCGAACGGTGCAAGACTTGATTCAACTCGTTGCACAACGCGCCAGCCCAACCACGCGTAGAAGCTTGGGTGTGCGTGGGCACTTGTTCATCAAGATTGGCCTGGGCGACCTCGACCAAGGCGGGGTGGTTGTGTCCCAACAGGCCTGCGCCATAACCAGCAAGGAAATCGAGCACCTCGATGGTCTCGCCATCCTTCTGATATTCCAGGTAAGGGCCGTGGCCGCGGCGATAAACCACATCCAGGCCAATGCTGTTGAGAACCTCTGCTAGGCGCGGACGTGCCTTTTGGGCATAAAAGTCTCTAAGCTCACTATCACTCTGGGATAGCGGCAATGCGGCATGAAGACCGTCGATCGGATTGGAGGGCCGGAAGTGGGACAATGAATTTCGGGACTGGACTCAATCCAAAGGAGGGCCAATTCTAGATTATCCCTCAACTTCTTGCTGCAAGAAGTTGAGCGCTTAATGCTCCATTATGGCCGCTAAGGTGACGAAAAGGCAGCCCAACGC
The DNA here is from genome assembly GCA_024229395.1 of Planctomycetota bacterium. Classification (GTDB taxonomy): domain Bacteria; phylum Planctomycetota; class UBA1135; order UBA1135; family UBA1135. Next base: position 259,034 of record JAAESM010000074.1, read on the forward strand.
CAAAACAATCGTTCCCCAAGTCACGTCCATGAAGTTGAGTGCAATATCGGTGGCAATGCTGGTGGTGGTATCGACCACGGCAGCGGTGGCCTCTTCGAAGAAACCATCTGGCTCTGGTTCCATCAAGCCTTGCAGGTATGGCCAGAGCAAAGCAACCCACATGATCCCCGCGGAAATGCGCGCAAATAGGCTCTTTCGCAGTGCCAAGCAGACGAGGGCAGCGACCGCTCCGAGGATCATGATGGCGGCTTCTGGGCCGGCCACCTCCCAATAACTCACATCTCCGTAGAGAGTCACGCTGGCCGCAGGGGCGAAGGAACCAAGGACCACCATGGCTGCGCCGCCAATGGCGAGGAAATCGAACTTACTGGCTGGGAAATTCATTTCAATTAAGAGCCTAGCACCTCACCCACCACGATTTTTAGGCGGTGCTCGGCCAATTCTAAGACCGCTGGTAAACGGCCGACCAACTCGCCGTCGGCCTCAAGAAGCACTTTGGTTTCCGCGCGCGCCTCGAGTCGCTTGCAGCGCGAGTAATGCACATCAGCATGTTGGATGCGGTTGCCGGAGAAGGTCTCGCCCAGCCGGCGGATGGCTTCGAAGCGACCGAGATCGCCGACCACGACCAAGTCCAGCTCGCCATCGCTGATGCGCGCATCGGGAGCGATGCACATACCGCCACCAAAATAGGCATTGTTGGCGACCACCACGGTGATGATCTTCTTGCTCATCAAGGGATGGTCATCGCTTGCGAAACTAATCGTAGGGTTGCGGAAGGTCAACAAGGTGCGCACGGTCTGCCATAAGTAGGTCGGACGGCCGGGCAGGAACCGCGACTTCTTCTGTAGGCGTTCGCACACCACCGCACCGATGCCAAAATCAACCGCATTCAGGAAGTAGCGTTCCACCTCTTGCCCATCTTCATCGTGGCATTGAATGAAACCTATATCGACCGATTGGGTTTGAGCCTCGGTCAACAGGGCCAACGCCTGCGCCGGATCCCCTGGGATTCCGACTCCACGCGCGAAATCGGAGCCACTGCCCGCCGGCCAGATGCCGAGCACCGGCTTGCGCTGATGCTTTGGGTCCGGAAGCTCGGCAGTCATCAAGCCATTGACCACTTCATGGACCGTGCCGTCGCCGCCGACGGCAATGATGTAGTCCTGACCACGCTCGACCGCATCCTTGGCGATATGAGTGGCGTCGCCCGGCGCACGCGTGAACAAGACCTCACCCAGTGGGAAATGTTCGCGCAGCATGGCTTCACGTGTAGCCCAACGTCGGCCGGTCTTTCCGGCAGCGGCACGCGGATTGACCACGAAAGTCGTACGTCGGTCGGGCGGTTTCACCTCCGCCACGCTAACTTGTGCCATGGCCCTGTTCCAGACTCCACCCGCCACGAACGAAGAAGCTGCAAAGTACGAACCCCTCGACATCGGACCCGAGAAGGTCCTCGAGATGACTGAGGAGGAATGGTACGAACATATTTACCGCGGCGAGGATGTCCCGCAGCTCACATTAAGGGCTGTTGCGGTCGGCTCGATCCTCGGTTTCTTCCTGGCTTTCACCAACCTGTATATCGGTTTGAAGACTGGTTGGGCGCTTGGAGTAGCGATCACGGCGTGCATTTTGTCCTACGCGCTTTGGACCATGCTGCAGAAGTCTGGCGCGGCGAAGTCGCAGATGACCATCCTCGAGACCAACTGCATGCAGTCCACCGCCAGCTCGGCGGGTTATTCGACGGGCGGCACGATGGTCTCGGCAATCGCGGCAATGCTGCTGCTGTCGGTTACTGCGGATAACCCTGGGGGTGTCCATATTGATCCATGGGTGTTGATTGGCTGGACGATCTCACTTGCAGCGCTCGGAACGGTGATGGCCATCCCGATGAAGCGCAACTTGATCAACCGCGACCGCCTGAAGTTCCCATCTGGAACTGCGGCAGCGGTAACCCTTCAATCGCTGTACTCGCACGGCGATGTGGCAATGAAGAAGGCCAAGGTGCTCGGCATCTCGGCAGGCGTAGGCGCCTTGTTCTCGCTGGGCTTGGATTTCAACTGGCTGGTGAAAGCCGCCACCGAAACCGCCGAACGCACGCGCGGCGCCATCCTGCCGCACGCCTTCAACATCTTCGACAAGTTCTTCCCGGTCGCCCCGGGCTCGCACGATGTCGAAGGCAAGATCGAGTCCTACAAACCATCGGATTGGACCATGGCACTCGATGTCAACCCAGTCATGATCGCTGCAGGCGGTCTGGTTGGCCTGCGCATCGGTTTCTACATGGTGATCGGCGGCCTGGTCTTGGTTTACGGCCTTGGCGGCCCCGCGCTGCAAGATGTCTGGACCAGCCCTTATGGCATGGAGTTGGATCAAGTGCTTGAGCAGACTGAAGGCGCCACCACCGCCGATGCTTACGTCACGGCGCTGGATCCTTTGAAGGACAAATTCCCCGGCTACGCTCCTGAGCTGGAGAAAATCGCCACCACCGAACTGGATCCAGAGAGTCCTGAGCTCACCGTTCCGCAGCTGATGCGCGAATCGCTCACCACGCTAGCTGCTGGTGAAATCCGCGGCGCCGTCACTTCGCCAGGCAAGGCATGGAAAGAAGTCGGCCTATGGCTCGGCGTATCGATCATGCTCGCTTACGGAATCCTGCAGTTCTTCACCCAATGGCGCACGATCCTGCGCGCCTTCTCGGGTCTGGGCAAACGTAACGGCGACGACATCCCGCAGATCGTCAAGGACACCGAAGTCCCTGGCAGTTGGTTCACTTTCGGTACCGCGATCTCCGGTGCCGCAGCAGTCATGATTGCGCAGTTCGCCTTTGGCATTCCGTTCTACTTCGGTGCACTCGCCGTAGCCATGACCTTCTTCCTGGCCATGGTCGCCGCACGTGCAACTGGCGAATCAGATATCACACCTGTGGGCGCAATGGGCAAGATCATGCAGTTGACCTTCGGCGCCATCATGCCGCAGTCGGCAAATGCCAACTTGATGTCGGCATCGATCACCGCCAACTCTGCTGGTAGTGCTGCTGACCTTCTCAACGACCTGAAGTCTGGCTACTTGCTCGGCGCCAACCCGCGTCGTCAGTTCATCGCCCAGATGTGGGGTATCGCGGCCGGTACTGCCGCAACCGTGCTCGGCTTCTACTTGCTGGTCCCTGATGCCACCGTAATGACCGGCCGCATGCTGTCCGACGGCACCTTCGAAACTCCGCAGTTCCCGGCTCCGGCTGCACAAGCCTGGATGGCAATCGCCAAGGTCATGACCGGCGGCGGCCTCAGTGCCATGCACCCGATGCACGTGACGATGATCATGTGGGGCCTCGGCTTGGGTACGGCAATGCTCGCCTTGGAGCTGCTACTGCCGAAACAGCGCGGCTGGCTGCCATCCGCAACCGGCATCGGCCTGGGTCTGATTCTGCCGTTCAACTACCCACTGTCCATGTTCCTCGGTGCTGTCATCGCCGCGATCTGGACCAAGAGCCGCAAGGAAAACGCCGAGTTCTACCTGATCCCGATTGTGTCTGGTTTAATCGCCGGTATCTCCATCTTTGGAGTGCTTGGCGCGGTCATGAATACCTTTGTACTGAAATAGGACAAAGGCTATTCTCTACGGAAGGAACTGCGCGTGGCCAAAGAGGATGCGGAATCCGCCAACTGCTCCAAGGGAACTTTCCTGGCGGTCATGAGATTCGCACGCCGCTGAACGGGATCCCTGGACTGACGGAGTTATTGGTGAACTCCAAGATGTCGGCCGACCAGCATGATCAATTGCAGACGGTCTATTCATCGGGCAAGATCCTGTTGATGACCCTTAACGACGCCTTGGACTTCTCCAAGATGGAGGCGAATCAATTCGAGCTGTCTTCACGTGAGTTCTCGGCCAACGACTTGATCGACCAAGTGCTGCGTTTGTATTCGCAGAACGCCAGCGCCAAGACCATCGTGCTCAGTGGTGTTGGCATTCGTGAACTTCATCACTTCCTGCTTGGTGATCCAAACCGTCTGCAACAAATACTCACGAACCTGGTCAGCAATGCGGTGAAGTTCACCGACCGCGGCACGGTGGAGCTGCATACCGAACTCCTGCGAGAGACTAATCATGACGTGCGTTTACGTTTCGTGGTCGAGGACTCTGGCATCGGCATGAGTGATGAAGAGGTCGCGCGCCTGTTCCAACCCTTCTCGCAAGCCGATGAATCCAACTCGCGAAACCACTCCGGGAACGGACGGTCCGCAAGCTTGTCCCATTCCAATTCCTGTTGCCCACGCGCTGGCAGACACAGCAGGGTTGCAGCAAGTCCAATCAACAAGCAGAAGTGGCGCAGCTTGGATTTCATCATCCGAATTCTAACACCGCATGTTCAGGTCTTCCCTAAATCGCCTTCAGGTTGGGAGATTCATACTCCACCTGAATGGACTGGCTCTGGCGCGAAACCGCCTTGGCCTTGTACATCAATTCATCGGCGCATTCGATCAATGCCTGCTCCGATGGGAACGACGTCGGCCCGCATTGCGCCACGCCCATGCTGAAGGTGACTGGATAACCAATCGCTTCGGCAAAGATTCCACGCAATCGTTCACAGACTTCCTTGGCCACGCGGATTTCGGTGTTCGGCAGGATCACTGCGAACTCATCGCCGCCTTGACGCACCGGGATGTCGGTATCGCGCACGCTTGCTGCGAGGGTACGACCGACATAGGCCAGGATCTCGTCGCCAGCTTGGTGACCGCGAGCATCGTTGATCTCCTTGAAGCCATTCAAGTCGATCGAAGCAAGGCACACTGGCTTCTTGGCCTGCTTGGCCACCGAGATCTCATGCCGCAAGCGTTCAAAGAAGGCGCGGCGGTTCAGCAAGCCGGTCAAGCCGTCGTGCTGAGCAATGGTTTCCAATTCATGCGTGCGCGCGCTCACCTCAGCCTCCAGTTGCTGGGTGTAGGTGCGCATCTTGGCGTTGGCGTTCTCGACATGGGCGTTGAGCGCCGACATATAGCCCTCGAAGACCAGGTGCACGTCGAAACGAATCATCTTGTGCATCGAACTGCGCAACAAGACAGCAGCTTCGGCACCAATCAAACGCTCGCCACGTTTATCGAGAAGTTCGTCCAGCAGACAACTGATGGTGTTGACGGCTGACAGGAATTGTTTCGGACCAACCCCAATCCGTTGGTGGATTAGGCCAGTGCGCAGATGCGAATCGACATAAGGGCCATCACAGAAACCGTTAAACAACCGCAATAAGTATTCCTTAAATGCGTTCTGAACACGGAGCATCGTGCCTTTGTCGCCGATGGCAAGTACGACATCGCTGCATTGGCAAATCTGTTCGCAAATACGGCGGGCTAGATCGTCAGCCTCGCCAGCGATGACGGATTGAAAAGAGGCAAGAACCTTCAAATCGCGGTCATCGATTTGAAATGCCGCTTTCCGCTCCTCTAAATCGAAGGCCGTAATCTGGAGCTGATCGGCCAGCGTGAGGTCAATTAAAGACATGAACCAGGATGTTGGGGCTAAACGAGGTCTAGACCAAGTCCTATCGGCCAACCGCTCGCAGGACTTTAATTGCCAAGGCTCCACTTTTTCGCGGAAAGGTCTGAAATGCGGCCTGAATCACTCTAGAGTGCAGAAAGGCTCGGTCGGAAGGGGCCCCAAGGCCGAAGGGCAATCTATTATCCCAAGGCATGTTTCCTGTTCTTGCTCCCGCCTTTGCCGCCGCAGCCAGCCCCCAGACCGAAACGAGTTCCCAGCTTGGCTTGGGCAATATCGATCTCACTGTCGCTGCGATTTACCTGGTCGGCATTGTTGCGATTGGGCTGTTAGCCGCCCTCCGTCATAAGCACCGACAAGGCGAAGCCAGCGAGTATTTCCTTGCAGGTAAGAGCCTGAGTTGGGGCACGATTGGCCTTGCGCTGTTCGCCACAAATATCTCCACCCTGCACCTGGTGAGCTTGGCACAAAGTGGTTTCGACACCGGCCTGTTGAACGGCAACTTCGAGTGGATGGCGGCACTGACCTTGGTCATGCTCGGCCTATTCTTCGCGCCTTTCTACATTCGTTCCGGCATCGCCACGCTGCCAGACTTCCTTGAGAAGCGTTACAACCGCCCCTGCCGTGACTGGCTGGCCGGAGTTTCGGTGCTGACCGCGATCCTGATCCACATCGCTTTTGCGTTGCTGACCGGCGGCATCATCCTGGAAACGCTGCTCGGAATCCCAATGATGTGGAGCATTGGAGTGTTGTGCGCGCTGACCGGCCTGTACACGATTGTTGGTGGTTTGCTCGCGGTAGTGATTACCGAATCAATTCAAACCGTAGTACTGCTGCTCGGCGCACTGCTAATCACCTGCTATTCCTTCTGGCAACTCGGCGGCACCCCTGAAGCCCCAGGCGGCTGGGATGGATGGTCCAACATGAAAGCCATCCTCGATCGTGAAGGCGCCAATTCCAAGCTATCCATGTTGCGCCCTCACGGCGACCCCGACGGCATGCCTTGGTACGCCCTATTCCTGGGTTATCCAGTGCTCGGCATTTGGTACTGGTGTGCCGACCAAACCATCGTGCAGCGAGTATTGGGTGCGAAAGATGAACACCACGCACGCCAAGGTCCGATCTTTGCCGGCTTGATCAAGATCCTGCCGGTGTTCTTGTTCGTGATGCCAGGCTTGATGGCCTTCGCTCTTTATCACGACGGCCGCCTCGACTTGTCGAGTTTGCCAGCAACCGAAGATGGCTTCGATTCCAAAGGAATCTACGGAGCCATGATCACCGAACTGCTGCCGGTCGGTGTGCGCGGAATCATCGTCGCAGCGTTGATGGCCGCGTTGATGAGTACGGTCTCCGGTGCGCTGAACTCGATCTCCACCTTGGTCAGTTATGACTTGGTCAAGCGCTTCAAGCCGGACCTCAATGACCACAAGTTGGTCGCAAGCGGACGCATCGCGGCCGCCGTGGCTTTGGTGTTTGCCGTCTTGTTGGTGCCAGCGATCAACTCCTACCAAAGCCTGTTCGAGGCACTGAATGACATCATTGCCCACATTGCGCCTCCGATCACCTGCGTCTTCGTACTCGGTGTGTTCTGGAAAGGTGCAAGTTCACGCGCCGCCACCATCACTTTGATCTTCGGCTCATTACTTGGCGCGGGCGTGTTCGCCGCCAAGACCATCAACCCGGAATCCTTCGTCAACAAGGTGCCGGGCGGTTTTATGATGATGGCCTTCATCCTGATGATGATCTGCGTGGCGATTCAAGTTGTGGCAAGCTTGCTACTACCTGATCCAAATGACGAACGTCGCGAGCTTGTTTGGGAACGCCCTTGGTCGCCACTCATGATCCCTGGCCGTTCAAAACTCGGCGACCCACGCCTGTTGGCCGGCTTGCTGCTTGCGATCATGACCTGCCTTTACATCATCTTCCGCTAACCCACTCCATGAAGTCTCTCGCCCTCTCCGCTCTTCTGTGCATGCCCATGTTCAGCTGCCAGAACATGACTACTCCAGAGAAAGCCGTCTTCGGCCTCAGCAACCCGGAACACAAATCGATCGATGGCATCGAATACTACGCCTCGGTGATCGAGCTCATTCCTGAGAAGGAAGAGCAGTACCGCCAACTACACGCCAACGTCTGGCCGGAAGTGGTCGCAGCGATCGAAAAGGCCAATATCCGCGACTATCGGATCTACCGCGCATCACTTGGCGGCAAGACTTACTTGTTCAGCACATTCGCATATGTTGGTCATGATTTTGAAACCGACATGGCTTCGATTGGCACTGACCCAACGACCCGTGATCGTTGGTGGCCAATCACTGATGCATGTCAGCAACGAATCTCGGGCACTCCAGACGGCGAACAATGGATGGCGCTGGAGCAACTGATGCGTCTTCCATAACAAGGCATGGATCTTCAACTCAAGAACAAGGTCGCGTTGGTCACCGGTGGTGCCAGTGGCATCGGCGAGAGCATCGTGCGCACATTGGCGGCAGAAGGTGCTGTGGTCGTGATTGCTGGCCGTAACGCGGAAAAGGCGCAACCGATTCTCGATGACCTGGAAGACGCCGGTCACAGTGCCAGCTTCGTGCACGTGGAGCTGACCAACACTGCGCAGATCGAATCCGCGATTGCCGAGCTCATGCAACGCCATGGTCAACTGGATCTGTTGATCAACAATGCCGGCGTGAATGATGGCGTCGGCCTTGGTGATGGAGTCGATGCCTTCCGCGCATCCTTGGAAAACAACCTCACGCAGGTCTACGCCTGCAGTCACTTTGCACTGCCTCACCTGACAGCCAGCCAGGGCGCGATCGTGAACATCGGTTCGAAGGTCGCCGATACCGGCCAAGGCGGCACCAGTGGCTATGCCGCAAGTAAAGGTGGCATGAATGCACTCACGCGGGAATGGGCCATTGATTTGGCCGATTCGAATGTTCGCGTGAACGCCGTGATTCCCGCCGAGACCTGGACGCCACTTTATGAGCGTTGGCTGGACCAGGCCTGTGCGGACCCAGCCGCCGCGCGCCAAGAAATCGAAAGTACGATCCCGCTTGGTCAGCGTATGACCACCTGCCAAGAAGTCGCCGACATGGTCGCCTTCCTGGCCAGCCCACGCAGTAGTCATACCACCGGCCAGATCATCTACGTCGATGGCGGCTACACCCACCTCGATCGCGCATGCACTCTTTCGCGCGAACACAGCTAACCACGCCCACTACTTAGACATGTCTACTTTCTTCGACCTTAGCGGCAAGACCGCCATCGTCACCGGTTCCGGCAGCGGCATCGGCCAAGCCATCGCATTGCGTTTCGCACAAGCGGGCGCGCATGTAGCGATCTGGGATTTGACCTTGGAGTCAGCGCGGAAGACCTTGCAGTTAGTGCAAGAAGCCGGCGGCAGCGGCGAAGCGGCGGCGGTCAATGTGGCGAATGCAGAGGCGGTGGAAAGTTCTGTGGCCGCATTGCAGGAAGCTCGCTCCAGAATCGATATTTTGGTCAACAATGCAGGAGTCGCAAGCGTTGGCAATGTGGAACAAACCAGTCCCGAAGAATTGGAACGAGTCTTTCAGGTCAACATTGCCGGCGTCGCAAACGGCTTGCGCGCAGTGGCGCCACGTATGGCCAAGCAAGGTGGCGGCGCGATCTTGAATCTTGCATCGATTGCCAGCTTGATTGGAGTGGCCGACCGCTTCGCCTACTCCACCAGCAAGGGGGCGGTCCTCACCATGACCTACTCGGTGGCGATTGATTACGCCAAGCAAGGTGTGCGCTGCAACTGCGTGTGCCCGGCGCGCATCCACACACCTTTCGTCGATGGTTATTTGGAGCAAAACTACCCCGACAACAAAGAGGAGATGTTCCAGAAGCTCAGCGAGTACCAACCCATCGGTCGCATGGGTGAACCTGAAGAGGTCGCGGCTCTCGCGCACTTCCTGTGCAGCGACGAATCCTCATTCATTACCGGCGCCGCCTACCCCATCGATGGTGGCGTGTGCTCCATGCCTGGTTTCTAACGGCGTTACCACACCCTTCACCCAACCATGAAACTCGCCCGCATCGGCCAACCAGACCATGAGAAACCCGCCGTCATCCTTGAAGATGGCAGCCGCGTCGATGTCTCGTCGATCATCAGTGACTTCACGCCCTGCACCCTTGAAGATGGCGCTTTCGACAAACTGCAAGCCGCCGACTTGAGCAGCTTACCGCGCTTGGATTCGCAGGAACGAATCGGCGCAGCCATCAAACGCCCTGGCAAGATCATCTGCATCGGCTTGAACTATGCGGCACACGCCGCGGAAGGTGGCATGGATGTGCCTGCCGAGCCAGTGGTGTTCTTCAAGGCGACCAGCGCGATTACCGGACCGAACGATGGCATCGTGATTCCAAAGGATAGTGAGCAAACCGATTGGGAAGTCGAACTGGCGGTGGTGATCGGCAAGACGTGCCGCCATGTGGCGGAAGAGGATGCACTCGATCACGTACTTGGCTATTGCTTGCACAACGATTGGTCCGAGCGCGAGTGGCAACTGCATCGTTGTGGTCAATGGGTCAAAGGCAAGAGCGCCGATACCTTCGCACCGCTCGGCCCGTTCATTGCCACTGGCAGCGAGGTCGCAGACCCGAACAACCTTGACCTTTGGCTCACGGTCAACGGCGAGAAGTTGCAGAACAGTTCGACCAGCGATTTCATCTTCAATGTGCAACAAGTGATTGCACATCTTTCCGCCTTCATGACCCTCGAGCCTGGCGATGTCATCAGTACCGGTACGCCAGCTGGTGTTGGTCTTGGCCTGAAGCCGCCGCGTTACCTGAAGGAAGGTGATGTGGTCGAGCTCGGCATTGAAGGTCTAGGTCAACAACGTCAAGTGGCCACCAGTTACCAATCTGCATGATCGACTCTCACCAACATCTGATCGAAGCGGGGCGCTTTCGCTACCCGTGGTTGACGGGTGTGCCTGAGCTTCACGGTCAATTCGGCTTGGAACAATATCGTTCCGCAAGTCAGGGAACTGGAATCGGCTCCAGCATCTTCATGGAAGTCGACGTTGCGGAGGAGGATCAAGCCGCCGAGGCTGCCTACTTCTGCTCGTTGGCGGAAGGTTCCTCGAGCGGAATCGTTGCGGTAGTTGCCGGCTGCCGCCCGGAATCCGCAGGCTTCCACGAACACCTTGCGCGCGTTGAGCATGACAAAGTCGTCGGCTTACGACGCATCCTGCATGTGGTTCCCGACGCGATCAGTCAGTCGACGGACTTCCGTCGCAACGTCGCAAGCCTGGCCGACCATGACTTGAGTTTCGACCTCTGCATTCGTGCAGACCAACTACCACTCGGCTTGGAGTTAATCGCCGCGGCACCGCAGACACGCTTCATTCTTGATCATTGTGCGAACCCACCTGCCGTCGATTCCGGTGATTGGCAGGCTTGGTGTGACAACATCGCCCGCTGTGCGGACTTCGCCAATGTCACATGCAAGGTTTCTGGACTCGGCGCGCACCTCGGGCCAGGATTGCGCCCTATACTTGAACAGGTCTCGACCAACTTCGGTTGGGATCGATTAATGTTCGGTGGTGACTGGCCTGTCTGTTTATTGGCTGATACCTCACTAGTTTCTTGGACCGACTCTGTTCGGGCACTTCTCTCTGACCAATCTGAAGAACGCCAACAGGCCTTCTTTTCTGGCAATGCCACTCGCACCTACGGGTTGCGTTGATCCGAACCCAATCCCCATGACCAGTCACCTCGCCGTCTTGCGCATTCACCCCAACGACAACATCTGTGTTGCTCTCCACCCTATGGAGGCCGGAACCGAGATCGTCTGTGGGTCCATCCAATTCGTGTTAGCGCATGACATCCGACTGGGCGCTAAGCTCGCGCTAATGCCAATGACCGCCGGTTCCACGATCCTGAAGTTCGGCGAGCCAATCGGCTTACTAACAGATGATGTCGAGCTCGGTGGTTATGTCCATAGCCACAACTTGAAGAGTGAGTACATGCAAAATGCCTGAGCTCTCTGGCTACCTTCGTCAGGATGGTCGCAAAGGCATCCGCAATATCGTGATCGTGGCTTACCTGGTCGAATGCGCTCACCACATTGCTGCCGAGATCACTTTGCCGCTGCGTGAACAGGGCGTGCACCTGATCGGCTTCCCTGGTTGTTACCCCAACACCTATGCACACCGCATGATGGAAAGCATCAGCACGCACCCGAACGTGGGCGCCGTTTTGCTGGTGAGCTTAGGTTGCGAGAGTTTCGCGCGCCAACAACTGGCTGATACGATTGCCGCTAGCGGTCGCCCGGTCGAGACCCTCGTAATCCAAGAGCACGGTGGCACGCGCAGTACCATCGAGAAAGGTCGTGCTTGGGTGGAAGAGGTTCGCCAACAACTGGACAAGCAACAGCGCGTGCCGATGGGAATTGATGAGCTCGTCGTGGGCACAATTTGCGGCGGTTCCGACGCCACCAGTGGTTTGACTGCCAACCCTGCCATCGGCCATGCCTTCGACAGCCTGGTCGAACAAGGTGCAGCCTGCATCTTCGAAGAGACTGGTGAGTTGATCGGTTGCGAACAACACCTGGCTCGCCGTTGCGTCACGCCTGAGCTAGGCGCAGAAGTGGTAGCCAGTATCGATAAGGCGCGCGAGTGTTATGACACGCTGGGTCACGGTAGTTTCGCCAACGGCAACGCCGAAGGTGAGTTGACCACTCAAGAAGAGAAGTCGATGGGTGCTTATGCCAAGAGTGGCTTCGGCGCCTTGCATGGTTTGATCAAGCCGGGAGACCTGCCGCCACGCGGTGGCCTGTACCTCTTGGATGTGGTGCCGGATGGCGAAGTGCGCTTTGGTTTCCCGAACATCGTCGACAACGCCGAGATCGGTGAATTGATCGCATGCGGTTGTCACCTGATCCTGTTCTCTACCGGGCGTGGTTCGGTGGTCGGCAGTGCCGTGTCTCCGGTAATCAAGATCTGCGGCAACCCGCAAACCTATGAGAACCTCAGCGACGACATGGATCTCAACGCCGGCGCGATTCTCACCGATAACGTCACGCTTCCCGATGTCGGCGATCAGCTATTGGAACTGGTGCATGAAACGGTCAGTGGTACACCAACGCGTAGTGAAGGCCTTTGCCATCAGGAGTTCATCCTGACGTACAAGACTTTCGAGCCATTGGGCCCGGGCTGCTTGCCTGGCTTCTAGGCAAGTCTTGTCGCAACGGGTTGTGCTGCGAGGCAACTCGAACCGTTTGTGGAATCAATCCGCTGCAACTCGAATCGTGCGTGACTCCACATCCCCCACGCCATGGATCTCCATGCGGTCGGCGAAGACGTCGACCGTGGCGTAGGCGTTGTCGGCTGGATCGGCGTTGACAATCGCCGGCATCGTCAAGAAGCTGCGGCCGTTTCGTTCGGCAAAACCGCCAGCGTGATCATGCCCATTGATCCATGCAGTGAAGGCGTGTGACTCATCAAGAATCGCCAGGACTTCCTTGTGATCCCAGAGCAGGTGACCAGCGGTACTCGATTCCGCCAGCACCGGATGATGGCTGAACACCACGACATGCTGTTGCGCTGAGTCGGCCAAAGCGAGCTCAGATTTCAACCATTCTCGCTGCACCGACCCTAGACCGCCGTTCCACTCGCGCGCACTTGGGTATGCCTTGGTCTTGTGTTGATCCAGCCATTCCTTGGCCTTCTGGTAGGCCGGATCGGATTCCGCAAGACCACAAACACTGAACGCCATCGAATCGACATTAATGAAGCGCCAACGACCTTGGCTGAAGGAATAGTAATTCTGCTTCAAGTTCAAGCGCTGCTCTAACTCCTCGCGCGGCACCTCAAGACAATGATTGCCAATCACATGATGCACGCTGCAAGTCAGACCCGAGAAGGCATCCAACACCTCGATCAAGTCGGTGCGCGAATCCTCGACCTTGCCGCGGCCATCGATGATGTCGCCACAATGCACCACGAAACGCAAATCCTTGGTGCGGAAATCTTCCACGCAATTCTTCAGGTTGACGAGGCCATCGCGATACCGGCGCTTACCGACGGTTTCCTTGTCTGCGTATTGCACATCACTGAGCAGGCCAAAGCTGAATGGCGAATCGGAGAAAGTAGACATTTCGGGATCGCTGGAGTCCGCCGACGAAGTGCTTGAGTTACAAGCAAAGCCGGCAAGTGTTGCCGCTGCGAGCAAGGCCAGCCCACTCCACATACCCGGAGTTCGGGCGGTTATTTGCGAAAAAACTGCGTTGCGCATGGGGCCAGTGTAGCAAGCGTTCCTACGATGCTTGCACCATGTTCAAGGCATACATCCTTCCAGCGGTCTTTGTATTCCTGGTGGCCGCATGCGCCGCCCCGAAGTCATCCGCCAATCGGAACGCCCCGCCTGACTGGTTGTTGAACCAAGGTTCGTGGCAAGCGGAAGTCCTGGAGCAGGATGACCAACTCATTTTGCAAAATGGTTTGATCAAGCGCGTGATCAAGTTGTCGCCGAATGCCGCGACCATTGCCTTCGAGAACTTGATGACCGGCGAATCCATGTTGCGCTCCCCCAAGCCGGAAGCGCTGGTGACCTTGGATGGAATGGATCTTGCGGTTGGTGGTCTTTCCGGCCAACCCGACCATGCCTTCTTGTTGCCCGAATGGGTAGGTGACCTGAAGGATGACCCCGCCTCCTTCCATTATGTTGGCCACCGCATCGGCCAGACCAAGGAAGCGTTTGGCTGGAAACGCAATCGCCATTCGGAAGGCCGGCCATGGCCAGCGCCCGGCGCTTCCTTGGAGATGGATTACCGCCTCAATCCGAGTGCGTTGGCTGCCCTCCAGGACCGTCTTGCCAGTCCAAATGCGCAACGCGAAACATTGCTGCACGAAACCTTCCAGGACGACGATGGTAGCTGGAGTTTCCTCCTATCGAATAGCGATGAACGCAACTCGGTAATCAATGAAGGCAAGTTCGGCGAGATCTATGCACGCGCCAACAGTTTCGCCTTCATGCAGCGTGACCTACCAGCCGCCACTCAAGTGGTGGAGTGCCAGCTGGATGCAGGCACCGACGCCAGTGCCAGTTGGGGACCAGGAATGGTCTTGATCTGGCCCGAAGGCCACACCGTCAAGATCCTCCTACGCCCCGGTCAGAAACAGTTCGGCGTAAACGTGAATGGTTCAGAGCGCACCTTCTCTGGTCTTGATGTGGCCAAGAGTTGGTGGCTTCGAGTGGAACTGCGCCCACGCGGCATGGTCTGCTTGGTCTCTTCTGACCGCAAGCAATGGCGTGAGTTGATGGTCGTGAAGGATGGCCCCAATGTTGCGCCGTCCATGGTGCGCTTGGGCAAGACCGATCGCAGCGGAAGCGCCAACGATTTCCCTGACATTGGCGAGTTGGGGCGCAGTCGACTGCTGAACTTCTCCGCCCATGGGCAACTCAGCGGGACTGCCATCGAGGAGATGCAAAGCAAGCTGCAGCGCTTGGCCAAAGTCACCATCACCATTCGTTATGAGATCTTCGATGGCATTCCTCTGCTCGGCAAGGAGTTGTTGGTCCACAACGGTAGCGGCAAGGCGGTGCAACTGGAGAGATTCACCAGCGAACTGTTGGCTGCGGTCGAGGCTGAGTCACGCGTGGAGGGGGCAGCACGTTGGCGCCCGGCTGGCCTGGATGTAGTCAGCGATTATGCCTTCGGTGGAATGTCACCTATTAATTCATCAAAGGTAGTGCACTGGGTTCCGGATCCGGAGTACATGACCCAGGTGAATTATCAAAGATTGTCTCCAGTACTGCTGGAGGCGCGATTGCCTGCCGGCCCTGATGTGCCCATCGCCAGCGGCGAGACTTTCCGAAGTTTCCGCGTATTCGAATTGGCGCAAGATAGCACCGACCGCGAGCGCAAGGGACTGGCGCGGCGCCAGATGTATCGCACAATTGCGCCTTGGGTCACCGAGAACCCATTGATGATGCATATCCGCAGCGCCGACCCAACCGCCGTGAAGTTGGCTTTGGATCAATGCGAGGCCGTCGGCTTTGAGATGGCCATCCTGACTTTCGGCAGTGGCTTCAATATCGAAAGCGAAGACCCTGCTTATCTCGCGCAGTTGAAAGAGCTCGCCGACTATGCGCATGAACGTGGGATTCAGCTCGGCGGCTACAGCCTGCTCGCCAGCCGACGCATCTCCAAGCAACATGATGTCGTCGACAAAGAGACTGGCGAGACCGGTCATGCATTCTTCGGCAACTCACCTTGTCTAGAAAGCGAATGGGGTCAGGAGTACTTTCAGAAACTGTACGACTTCTACGAGAAGACTGGTTTCGACTTGCTGGAGCATGACGGCAGTTATCCCGGTGATTTCTGCGCGTCGACCAGTCACCCAGGCCACTCAGGCTATGACGATTCACAATGGTTGCAGTGGGTCAAGATCCGCGACTTCTACCAATGGTGTCGTGAGCAAGGCGTGTTTCTGAACGTGCCCGATTTCTATGTGCTTGCAGGCTCCAACAAGACCGGCATGGGTTACCGCGAGACCAACTGGAGCCTTCCGCGCGCATGGCAGCCACTACATGGACGTCAAAATGTTTATGACGGTACATGGGAGAAGACTCCGACCATGGGTTGGATGTTCGTGCCACTCACGCAATATCAAGGTGGTGGTGCTGCGGCAACGATTGAGCCTTTGAAAGACCATTTAGATGCCTACGAAAGCCATCTAGCCTACAACCTTGGCTTTGGCGTGCAGGCATGCTGGCGTGGACCACGCTTGTTCGATTCGCCACAGACTGAAGCATTGGTTAAGAAATGGGTCGACTTTTACAAGCAACATCGCGCGATTCTTGAGAGCGACTTGCTTCACCTGCGGCGCGCCGACGGACGTGACTTGGATTACATGATGCATGTCAATCCGCGCTTGGGAGAGAAGGCCTTGCTGATGGTCTTCAACCCGCTCGCCGAAACACGCACCAAAACCATCCGCGTGCCGCTGTACTACACCGGGCTATCTACCACCACAAAGGTCAGCCAAGAAGGCGCCACCTTCAAGAGGATGAAGGTCAATCGCGATTACAGCGTAGGCCTTGAAGTTACGGTGCCGCCGCAGAGCCAGACTTGGTTCGTGTTCCAGGAGTAGCAGGGCAACGCGCTTGCAGCCGCAATAGCTCAGCGCTTGAGTCGCGCGACCCTGACAACCGTATTGGTTCCGTATGGGTAGCGAGTCGCATTCAAAATCAAGGAACCATCTGCGCCACGCTCGACCTTCAGCTCCTCGTCGTTATCCAACCACACGGCTGATTTCCAATCACCGTCCAACTCCAGGAAGGCGCGCTTGCCTCCACCGCGTGATTTGCCATGCGCGCGCGTATCGGCAGTCGGCGTCAAGTCGAAGATGAACAAGTAGACCTCGTCATCCAAACGCAAACCGAAATCACGCGCCTCACCTTGGATGCCGCAAGATTGACCGTGGTAGATCGGTCCATCGTCACCGCCATGGAGCGCGATCCAATCACCGACTCGCTTCAACAATGCGGTTTCATATTCCGGAACCGCGCCGGTAGCAGTCGGGCCGATGTTCATTAACAAATTGGTGCCTGCGCGTCGGCAGCCGCAGAGCTCCTCGATGACATGCGCGGGTGATAAGTAATTAAAATCCTGTGTAGCGATGCCCCAGTGAAAATTCAAAGTGTGGCACATTTCTCCAGCTACATACTTTGGGTGTCCACGGCGATCGATTGGCTCGGGGCGCCCGCGCTCGAAGGTGGTGCTATCGATCTCTGGGTTGCCTACCTTGCCACCGGCACCGATACCGGTGTTGTTGATGATCAAGGCCTCGGGCTGATGCTCGCGGATCACACCATAAAGCGCATCTGTTTCCCAGTCGGCATTAGGCTTGCTCCAGTTGCCGTCGAACCAGAAGCCACCGATCGAACCGTACTCAGTGCACAACAGTTTGACCGACGCCCGCAAGTATTCCTGATAAGCCTTCCAATCGTTCTTGAAACGTTCGTCCGTCCAATCCAATGTAGTGCAGTACAACATTGGCACGATCCCTTCCTCGCGGCAGCCGTCGGTGAAGTCCCTGATCAAGTCGCGATCGGCCGGCGTGTGGGTGATATCCCAATCGGAGAGCCCGCGCGTGTCATAAAGGCTGAAGCCATCATGGTGGCGACTGGTATGCGTGATGTACTTCATGCCTGCCCGCTTGGCCAAGCGCGCCAACTCGCGACCATTGAAATCCTTGGCCGTGAAGGTCTTCATCAACTTGGCGTACTCCTCTTTCGGTACACCATGCATATTCATCGCCCACTCACCGCGGCCAATCTGGGAGTACAACCCCCAGTGCACGAACATGCCAAAGCCCATCTGCTCGAAGGCTTTCACGCGGGCCGACGCCACCGGCACGGCATCTGGATCTTGCTGCAGCGGATCCGCAGCCGGATTTCCAGCGGGTTCCATGAGCTGCCAAGCGCCCAGTTGAGAGGGAAGAATCAGGCCGGCACCAGCTAGACTAGTGCGGCTCAAGAACTTGCGCCGAGAGATGTCCATGCACAATCCAGGGTAGTCATTCCTCGCTCACGAAGAGGGGACCACGGGTAGGAATCACGCAGTGCGGGAAGCACGGGTGACTTTCACAATATTCAAAAAGACATTAACAATATGCAAGCCCAGCAGTGACCGTAGATCGCGTTCACAACTTCCACCATGGGTGAGCCCAAACTGGGCATCGACGCATCAACAGATACCCCAGAATCCGCCAATTTCCGCAGGCTCGCGGCGGTGGCGTCAAAGTCCTTCAGCTGCGCCTGCCCAATTGCAAGGAAAGCCAGAGCCAGGGAATCATCTTCGGCACGCTCGACCTCAGCCAAAGAAGCCTCCGTAAGCTCTTTCCAGGAAGAACTTTGGCGCAATTGGTTTGCAATGGCAAGGAAATCTTCACCTGACTGAGGCGGAGCCAGCGGAAGCGAGGTAAAAAAACAGCAATGCGGTGGCAAAAAACACCGTAATATTCTATCTGAACCCTCAAAAATGAAGACGCCTAGGAATTTTCAGCTGGTGCCCCCTGAATCCACACCCATAGATTATCCTAGAAAGACTAAGTAGGAATCCTCGCACTTAGCTTCATCCCCCTCAGCTCCCAACAAAATGCTTCGCGCTGTCTGCCTCCTCCTTCCTTTTGTAGCAGGGGCAGCCGTAATACAGGCCCAGACTCCGATGACGGATTTGGGTAATGGGCTTTATTTGGGCCGCTACGAGGGCGGTCTTTATTGCGGCGGATTGAACCATCCACCTGCTTCGCATCAGCTTGCGATTCAACAGGCCGCGAATGCCGTCGTGCCACGCGATCAAAACGGCATGCCGTCAACAGAAGGCTTGATCGGATTCGCGTCCATCACCATGTCGAACGCCAACCAGGAATGGTCCGCGTTCAAGCAACTGGCTGACCAAGACGATCATCGCAACTCTCGGGTGCGCTTGATTACCGGTGCCGCTGGCGGGCAATCAATGGATGTGATTCGCGACCCTAACGCACAATATTGGACGGACCTCGCGGTCAAGATTGATGCTGCTGGCATGACTTCTGAACAGGTGCAAGTCGTTTGGCTGAAGATGGCCGACGCCGAGCCGAGCACCTTGTCTTTCCCGATGCACGCCCTGCATCTGAAGACGCACGCGCGGGAAGTACTGCACATCCTGAAAGCCACTTACCCCAACTTGGCTTTGGCGTACTTCTCCAGCCGATCTTACGGCGGTTATGCCTCGGCGCCGAACCGCAGTGAACCTCTCAGTTACGAGACCGGCTTCGCCACCAAGTGGTTGATCGACGAACAGATCGCCGGCGACGTCACGCTGAATTACAACCCTAGCAATGGCACGGTCGTGGCACCCGTCATTCTTTGGGGTCCCTACCTATGGACAAACGGCCTCAATCCACGCAACGACGGATTGATCTGGGAACGCACCGATGTCGAGAACGATGCGGTCCACCCCTCGCCATCTGGTGAATTGAAGGTGGCGTTGATGCTCAACGACTACTTCAACAACGCTCCTTCCTCAACACCGTGGTATAGCCAACCGGCAGAAGAGCGTTTGGTTTTTCTCGACGCTAGTGATGACGCATGGGTCGATGCCGCCAACCCAACGCAGAACTTCGGCAGTGAGCAGCAGTTGCTGGTGCAACCAGGGCGGCGGCATTCTTACTTCAAGTTCGACCTGCGCAAGGTGACCGGAAAGGTTCGGCACGCCGAGTTGGTGTTCAATACGCACCCGGACGTGCGCAGCTCGGTCGGTGTGCAACTTCGCTCCGCAGCGTCTTCGAACTGGCACGAGAACCAGATTAATTTCAACAATGCGCCGTTCCTGCACGGCACTCCGCTCGCGACCTTCCCAGAGTTGAGCCGTGGCAGCACGGTTTCGGTCGACGTAACGGATCAAGTGAATTCCGCGAGCACTCCTCGCCTGACCTTCGCTTTGGTCGGCGGACCTGGTTCCTTAAGCATCAAGGTGTTGCAGAGCAAGGAAGGCGGCGACGGCCCGCGTTTGGTCCTGACCATGCTTCCTGAGGATGATGACCCGGGTGTTCCTTTCTGCCGCAACCTACCCAACTGCACCGGCGTTCCCGGGCTGCTCGATCTTACCGGTTCCTCCAGCGTGGGCCAAAACAACCTGAGCCTGGAAGCTAGCCAATTGCCGCCCAACGAAAGAGCTGTCTTCTTCATCGGCTTGGAGCCGCAGAGGAAGCCTTATGGCGACGGCTTCCTGTGTATCGCCAATCCAATCGTGCACACCAGCACCTATGTTCTGATTAACCAGACCGGCCGCGCTTCCATGAACCTGAACATCGGCTCCCTGTTCACCTTGGTTGGCAGATCCCTTTATGCTCAGTGCGCCTACCAAGATGCGGCGGCGCTGAACTCCGGCTTTAACTTCACGAACGGCCAGCGATTCCGCCTGAGCCCGTAGTTTCAGCAAACGGGTTTACATTAAAATCCGCCGCCGATGACCCCGTTGCACAGGCTGGTCAAGAAGAAGGCGATTCCCATCACGGTCAACACTCCTTTGCACCGCAAGGGACGGCCTTGGATTTCGTTTATCAACTCTCCGAGCGAACTTGGCTTCAGTTAGTTGCCGACGTCAACGGCGAGACCAGTACTGCGCAGTTGATCCTCGAATATGAATCCACCCACCAAGGTGAGTTCGGTTTGTATCGCATCATCTTCGCCGGCCTCTCCGAAACCGATGATCCAAAGATCGTGGCAGCCTTGCAGAATATCTATGTCCGCTTCCAGAGCTTTGTGTATGACCAAGTGCTTACTCATCAAGGCGAGGGCCGCAAGACTAGCAATCCCAATCCAGAGTTGGCAGCGTGGGCGATTCTTGGGTTGAGTACGGTGGCGAACATCGGACGTGAATTGAATCTTCCGTCCGAGGACGCACGTCGGCGCTTGATGCTGGAGATCGGTAATCTCCTGCTCGGCCAGAAGGCCGCAGGTTAGGGCAGCCCCAGTTTACTCCAACGATACACGCACCGGTTCGCCTGGAACCAGGTGCAATCCTTGCACGGCACTCAAGCCGGCAGCGCGTCCGTATTCAGGAACCGCTGGGTCTCTCCACAATGGGCGAGGCAGTTCCTCGATCGTCGGTGACATCACCGTGACGATGGCCTCGGCGACTTCACCGTTACCCAAGCGGCGCACGGCGACCTTGCTTCCGACCGTTACGCCGGAATCAAGACCAGGTGGCTGGTAGAAGACGACCGCCCCATGGCCGGATGGCGTGAGCACCAACAAGTCTTGACCCAACACGACCGAGCGACCTGACGAAGCCAACACCGAACGGACTTGACCATAGACCGGTGCGCGCACCACCAAGGCCTCGCGAGCGAGTTCGATTTCGGCAAGGCGCAAGGACTGCACCCTGACCGCCTGTTGCAGGGCTTCCAAGCGTGGTGCGGCGGCAAGGTCTTCTGGTGCGGACAACATGAACTCTTCATGGCGGGTGATCGCACGTGCGTATTCCCCTTCCAATTGAGAGACTAGTTGTTCGGTCGTTCGGATTCGCTCCAACTCCACTTCGAGCGCGAGCTCCAAGTCTTCGGCGTTCGCTTCCGAACCGGCGGAGGATTCCAGCAAGGCGGTGGCACGCTCAAATGCGACGCGCAATCGTTCGGCCTCGACGCGGCTGGTCGACAATTCGATGTTGCGGCGCATGAGTTCCACGCGCAGGTCGACGGCATCCATCTCGAAACGGCGGGCATCCTTTTCCCAATCACGCCCCATCTCCGCAACCGAAGCACGCAATTCAGCGACCAGTGCCAAGCGTTCCGTGGCAAGTCGTTCGACTTCGGCGCTGGCGGTATTGATCTGTGCCATCACCGCGGAGGAATCCATGGTGACAAGCACTTGGCCGGCTGCGACTTGATCGTACATGCCCACCGACAACTCCAACACGCGACCATTGATCGGTGCCGACACCACGTGGTCGGTGGCATACGTGATACCAGCGAACTCAGTTCCGGCGCTGCGCAACTCCATCAGTTGCACCACGCCAATCACTGCTGCAGCCCAAACGGCTACAGGCAATGCCTTACGTCGGAAGAAATCAACGCGACGATTCAGCGGGACAGGGATTTTCTTGATTGCCATGCCTAGATCTCCGCGTATTCATCTCGGAGGACAAGACCGACTTCACCGACACCGGTTAGGCCTTCCATGGCAACTACCAATTCGCCGCTACGGTTTGGGTCACGCAGACGAACTTGATAAACGTATTCAGCGCCGCCGCCGGATTCACGCACGGAAACGCGGCGCGCGCTATGGCAATGCGCGGTTAGTACCTCACCGAGAGACTTGTCCGCAGACTGTCGATCTTCGCCGGACAATCGGCAGTTGAGGTGGCCGTCGTATGGAGACAGCGAACCGAAACGAGTGTAGTGCAAGTAGAAGGCGGCGCTGCACAAGGCGACCGCACCGATCACGGCAGCCAGATGGCGTTGCGACCCAACGGCCATTCCGAGTACCAAGGCAAAGAACACGAAGGCGGTGTCGCGCGTGTCCTTCAACACGTTGCGGAAACGAATGATTGCCAATGCGCCAATCAATCCGAACGCGGTAACGATTGAATTCCCAATCACGAACATCACCAGTGCGACCACCATCGTGAGCAGCACCAAGGACTGCGTGAAGGTGCGCGAGTACGACATGCCACTGTGGATGCGCAAGTAAACCCAAGCAAGGAACTGGCCGATGACGAAGGCCAGCAATAGCGACAGCAACATGGACTCCGGCGTATAGACCGGGGTCATCGATCCATTATCGGAAAGGAGTCGAAGGAAGCTGTCCACCTAGCTGTTGGTTAGAAGAATGACGGAGCCTGGTGTGCGCGCTCGAGGGAGTTCTCGAGACACATGATGTATTTCGCGACGGAGCAACGATCCAGTTGGAAAGTCTCGACCAACACTTCCAACCAATGTGGGCAGGCGTCGGTGAACTTCAATTCCAAGATGACCTTGTCGCAAGGTGTTTCATGCCAATCGCGGTTGTCGAAAGCGAATGGTGTATGCAAGTCTACAGCGGCATTTCGAAGGCCGCGGTCCAAAGTCAGGCGCGCTGGTTCGGAGCCATAGGCCTCGTGGGCTTCGCGCTGGTAAGAGACGTAGACGGCAGGGCGGGCAGCCAAGCGGGCAGCAAGGTTGCGAAACTCCACGAACTCCTGATTGTGTGCCATTTCCGAATCCGGAATGGCCGTGCCGCGCAACAAGGCGTCGGCGATTGGGCGATTCACCAAAGCGCGTTTCTTCATGATCACGCGATCGGACCTGCGCTTTACTTCGGCGAACAATGGCGATTCCGGATTGCTGTCGTAGCCGCGGATGCGCAACTTGAAGCGGTTCTTCAGGCCTTGAATGGTGGTCTGATAGAGCTGATGCTCGATGCTGTCCAAGTACAGGCTGTACACCCCGTACTGATGATTCTTTTGCCGCGCCGAGAAGAAGTCAGGCTCCAGATACGGCGAAGCGAATCGCAGGATCTCCTGGGCCATACCTTCGGAAACTAGGTACTTACATTCAAAGCGCGAACGCAGTGTTCGGTCGAGTGCCCAAGGTGCTGTCATGTTCTTACAACTCCTCTGAGCCGGAGCCAAGGCCGGCGAGAATCAAGAGGGCGAGGAAGGAGGGCATGAGCTTGGGAAATGCCGTATGCGCAAAGCCACACGGCACCCTCCTATTAATATCATCCATCAATGCTTGCGTGCTAGAAGATTTGGCGTTTTTGCTGAAAAGCACCTACAAGGGGCAAAAATGAGTCCGATTGATGACGATTGATTGGCCAAGGTTGGCGCAGCGGCAACGTTGATGCTTCTAGACTGCATTCCTTGACTCGGCCTCCGCAACGAACCAACCATGTACAAAGCCCTATTGATCTGCGCTCTGCTTGCGACATCTGCTTGCAGCAGTAGCCCCAATGCACAAGGCTCACAAGCCAAGGTGGTTGTATCTCCTGTGGTTGACTGGAAACAACTAAACGATCAGGCCTTGCCGGAAGCTGAGCGGCTCGCACAGACCGACGCCGGCTCTTGGATCCTGATCGCTGGCGGAAAGGTGCTGGGCCCCTGGGTGGATTTCCAAGATGCCTGGGCTCGCGCCTCCGTAGTTCCGGCCGAACAAGACCATGCCTATCTCTATCGCCTTGGCATCGACGACGCGGAACCGGTCTTCTATCTCTCACCCTTCCTGGATAACGATCCACATTGGGTTCAGCTGGGAAGACGTTGTTGGGGTGAATGGGGACTGACGATCGCCGCTGCCAACAACGTCTGGTACCGCAATGGCAAGTCGGTCACTTGGGGAGACATGGAAGCACGCATCCACCTGTTCACGCCGGCGGAGCATTCCGAGAGCCAAGTCCGCGCGGTAGCCAGCATGATGTTCGAAGCCGACCTGACATTGCGACCTTCGGACGCCGCCATCCTTGGTGCAGGTCGCTTCACTGCGCCCGGCTATGCCTATCTATTTGACGAAAGCAACCCGTGCAAAAAAGTACTGGTTCTCGTTCGCGTGCCGGAGTTAGGTATCGACGTGCCTGCGATGGCATTCATCCTTCCCGAATTCTCTGAACGCCTTTAATCAAAATGATGACCTTCAGCGCAATTCTTGTCGCAATCGTTGCACTTCTGCATCTTTGGTTCCTGATCTTGGAGATGTTCTTATGGGACAAGCCGCTCGGATTGCGAATCTTCGGTCAAAGCAAGGAGCAAGCAAGAGCCACCAAGTTATTGGCCATGAACCAAGGCTTGTATAACGGCTTCCTTGCCGCCGGTTTGATCTGGGGATTGCTCCTGCACACCGATGGCGCTGCCGTGCAGATCTTCTTCCTCAGTTGCGTCATCATCGCTGGTTTCTTCGGTGGCTACACCGTCAACAAGCGCATCATCTCCGTGCAGGCAGTCCCTGCCGCGATTGCCTTACTCGCGGTCATCATTTAGCATCGCGTTCAGTTTCAAGACGGTCTTCCAATTGCGACCGGTCGCGGCCACACCGAGCTTGCGCTCCATCAGACTATTCCACAACTTGGTACGTGCTGCCCCATTCGGAAAGAATAGGAAGAGCTCTTGGCCGATGCACTCGAAACGATCGTCAGCGGCATCGATTGGGGCCATCTTGTCCAAGCCTTCCGTCCTGGGCATGCCTGAAAGGAAAGCCACGTGCACGCTCTTGCCGTCATTTTCAGCTTCAGCCTGAAATGGGTTATTGCAGCTGATTGCGCCTTGGTGCGCATGACCACGGGAACCTCGAAACCACTACGATCAAGGGACCGCTCGTGAATTCGCTGCGCCAAATTCTTGGCACTACGCTCTGGATTATCGAAGACGATATTGCCGGTCTGGATGTAGGTCCCCACCGATGCAAGACCTAAGTCCTCCATCCATGAGCGCAACTCCACCATCCGTATCGGCTTCTGACCGGAAACGTTGATGCCGCGCAATAAGGCTAACCATCTCGTCATGCGCTCATCTTAGCGCAAGCGTCGGCATGGCCTTCGCGCTAGATCTAGTCGGTCTGGTAGCCAGCAGGCAACAGCTCGGTAGGGGTCGAACTGCGTGAGGTGAATCCCTTATGGCCCCAAGCGATTCGGTAGTTGCCGAAACCGGAGGATGGACCATTGCGAACGATCTTGGTGTTCCAACGCTTTTCCCAGTTGCTTGAGTAGAAGCGTCGCGTAGCGAAGAACTTTGGTTTGGCGATCGTCTCGCCGGTCACATCTTCGAGCTCACCGAGAGAAGTTGCGTAACGACCCTTGATCGCCATGAAGCGATCCTGCTGTAACTCGACCTGGTGAAGACAGGAAAGACCTTCCGAGGCTTTGGTCTTCTCTACGGAGGTCATGAAGCGGGGTACGGCCAAGGTGGCAAGAATGCCGAGGATGACCACGACAATGGTCAATTCGACCAATGAAAAGCCATTCTGAGAGCGATCTGGTTTCATCAATTTACCGAGTTGGGTGTGGACTCGAATAAGAACTCATCGACCATTTCCAATTAATCTCTTGATTGGATTCATTCAGCAATCATGTTCTATTCGCGGTTTCGAAATATCCATGAAACATTCATGGCCTAGCATGGAGGCATGCTTTCGTTATTCCTTCCACTGCTGTTAGCGCAGATTGCACCCAC
>JAAESM010000075.1 GCA_024229395.1 Planctomycetota bacterium
CAAAGGCTTGGTCAAGCGAGAAGTCACCCGCATCGTCAGTGCAGGTACCCTGACTGACGATGGGCTTCTCAACCCCAACGAAGCCAACTATGTCGCTGCAGTCTGCCTGCAGCACGACAAACGTGGCGGGAAAGCCAACGAAGACCCCCAAGTAGGAATCGCATGGGCCGAACTTTCGAGCGGCAGGTTTGAAGCGGGCACCTTCGCGAAGTCACGTATCGAAGATGAACTCGAGAGGATTGGGCCTGCGGAAGTAATTTTCCGCGAAGATGATGTTCACTTCAGTCCTGACACAACCGCGCCTTGGTCATGGACTCCGCGGCCGGCATGGAGTTTCGCTGAAGATTCTGCAACCGAAACATTGTGCAAGCAGCTTTCAGTACACAACCTTGAAGGCTTCGGTTTTGAACCAACCGATGTGCCGGCAATCCGTGCTGCTGGAGCCGTGCTGACCTATCTTCAAGAAACGCAACGAAGTGGCCTGGATCACTTCCAGACCCTCACGTCCCACCGCCGCAGTGGCTTTCTGCAAATTGA
>JAAESM010000076.1 GCA_024229395.1 Planctomycetota bacterium
GAAGTGCTGAAGTCACGCTTGAAAGGCTCATCCATCATGTGGCTGATTGAAGAAGTGCTCGGCAAAGATCGCAAGCGTGGCATCCCTCAAGGCGTCGCCATCAGTCCACTGGCCATGAACGTCTACCTCGACCATTTCCTAGATGCGTGGTGGGTCGAGAAATTCCCAGAAACCTGCTTGGTGCGTTACGCCGACGACATTCTTATTGCCTGCCCAAGTCGCCAATCTGCGATTGACGCGTTCAACGCACTTGACCAGCGTGCCAGGACGATTGGAATGCCCATCAAGGAAAAGCTGACGGATGCGTTATTTGACCTCAACAGTGGCGATGTGGTTGAGTGGCTTGGGTTCCAGATAAGGCTGACGCAAGACGAACTGGACTTCTCTCTGGGCTTTAATAGCTGGGATCGCCTTGAGTTCAAACTTCAGGAGGTCAAAGTCCGCAATGAAAAAGGCGAAACCTACACGCATGACGAGATTAACTCGATTGGATTTAACCGCGTGCGTGAAAAGGCTGTCGCCATTGAGGAACACCAGATTGCTTCTGTTGCCAAGCAAATCCGAGAACTGGCCGAAGAAGCCAACCTCGACATGACAGGGTTTACCGACGACGACGCCCACGAGGCTTGGTCTCTGGGGCAAGAGAAGTGGCAGGAAGCCCGTGAAGACGTAATCCCTTGGCTACCTGCCGCCTGATCAGTTCATCGGCACCGGGTGCGTTGTGCGGTCGAACACGGCTGATAAGCGGTTACCTTCCAAGGGGACCTGCCAACTTGTTTGCCCGTGGTTATCGGTAGGCTCCTCGATGACTGGCTCCGGCTCAGCCGCCAGCTTGGGTGCCAGGGTGCGGATTGTCGTCAATGCGGACAAAGCCTTCTCATGACGCCTTGTGGCACGCTGTGACGCATCAAC
>JAAESM010000077.1 GCA_024229395.1 Planctomycetota bacterium
TCTTCTTGAAGCTGCTGGCTAGGATTACCGCAGAGATGGGGCTGTCCGTGAACGTTTGCAGCAGCACGCTCGGCAAGCTGATCGGCACGGCGCCTTCCTTGGAGGGCTTCTGTTCTGTCGTGAGTCGCTGGCGCGAGTGTTGGAATCCAGAGGAAGTCAAGGGTCGTTCTTTGCTGCTGGTTCCCGTCGCAGTGGACGACGTTGCGACTCCGCGAGATTGGGTTCTTGTTTCTGTACAGGCCAGCGGTGGTGGAGCTGTCAAGTTAGGAGAGGCTCAGCAACTTGAAGTTTGCGTGTACGATCGCACGGCGCGCAGCTCTCTGAACCACAGAGTGGCAAGATTCGTTCACGCCTTGTTCCATGGTGTTGGCAGTGACGCGGCGCAACCGCTGATTGTGCAGAGGCTGCTGCCTGACTGTCAGGTGTCGACGCAGAGGAGTGCCTGCGTGTTGGGCGTGCTAGCCGGTCTCGTGCAACGGCAAGCTGGTCTGGCATCGCTGGACTTCGAGAGCGCGACTTTTGTGCCTGACTGTTTCGTCGTGCTCGCGTGCGTCTTCATGCACCTCCGACATGAGGCGGGGGCCAGGGCTTTGTCCGATCTGAGTTCTTATGTTGTTCGAGAGGAGGCGAAAAAACTGTTGGCCATGTTTGGAGTGGTGCCTTCCATGCGAAGCAGTGGCAGTGGCGTGCCGGCAGGGATGCAGGGGAATGCTGGCACAGACAGGCTCTCTGGCCCGGAGGGAGCAGCGCAAAAGCTGATGACAGCTGCCACTTGGAACGTCAGCGGCGGTCGCAGGTCTGCTCAGGCGCCCGTAAGTTGGTCGCCGGCAGATCAAGCTGCTGCTTTGGAACAGGAAGTGCTCAGGTGGGGCTGTGATTTGGTGGCGCTGCAAGAAGTTGGTTCTTCCGAGGCGCTTGCGAGCCTCTTGCCGAGGTACAACTTCGTGGGAGCTTGTCCAAGCCACTGCGGGTTTGTGCAGTTGTATCTTGACAAGACTTTGGAGTTCTCCGACGTTAAGAAGGACGTGGAGGGGGTGCTTGCCTGCAAAGTTGTTGTTCGCAGTTCGACGGAAGATTCTGGGAAAGACATGGTCGTGGCTGCTGTTCACTTGCCGTCTGGGATGGCCAAGGCTCCTGCGAGGTCTCGCATCTTGTCGCGAATTGCGCAAGGTGCCGAAGAGAGCGGCGTGCTGGTTCTTGGCGATACGAACTGTAAGGACGACGAAGCTTCGGAGGTTTGCAAGAAGAGTGGCTTGCGCGAAGCCTGCTACTCTGGATGTTCCTGGGGTGCGAGAGGCAACAAGTTCGACGCGCACTGCGACTATGGAGGATTTGGGCTGCGTTACGATAGAATGTTGACAGCCGGGCGTGTTTGGGTGGAGACGTTCTTGGTGGGGCAGCGCAAGACGTTTTATGAGGGCAGCGAGTTTTTTCTGTCCGATCACCATCCAGTTCTGGGGGTGTTCGATTGTCACGATACGTTCAGGGATTCGGGTCGTGCGGCTTCGGCGATGGCGAGAGCTCGGAGGGCGAGGGTGGTGGCTCGTCGCGACATCTTGTCTCGCGAGGAGCAGGTGTCGAGTTTCGAGTGGCTGAAGCAGGGCAGGGAGGAGAAAGCCTGCGAGCGCCAGCATGCTGCAGACGAAAAAAGAGTTGCGGCGTGGCGTGAGCAGCGTGAGCTTGCCCTGCAGCGAGCA
>JAAESM010000078.1 GCA_024229395.1 Planctomycetota bacterium
CCCACCAATCTTCTGGCCGGCTCGCTGAGGAGGCTCTGTAGCATTCTTCTTTTTCTGGTATTTTACGCACGTGCCTGTGCAGTCGTGGTCGTGGTTCTGGATGAAGCTGGCTCGCTGGTCGCGCGCAAAGCTTGTTTTCCATGCCTCGGAATCGTCCGTGATCTGTTCTGCGGTCGCAAGCTCTTTGTCTGGCATATAGAAGCCTGTGACTTCCCCGTTCGGGTCGACAGCGTACTCCTTGCCATACGGCAACCATCCATCGTTCTCAGAGTGCTCTGTAGCAGCTTCCGGATAGTAGCCAAATTCGTCTGGTATCTCGATGCGGCCAAAGCTGTCGGAGCGGCGAAACATCGGCATCATGCTTTGAATGGCGCCAGTCAGCGACAGCTGCTTGTAAGGATGACGCATTGGCCTTGCTGCTGCCGTGCTACTTTCCTCTTCTCTCTTCAAATGGCCGTTGAGCTCTTCCGTAGTGACAGGAATGAGACGTCGCCTGGGTGCGTTATCGTCGGCCTCCTCCACTTGCCCATCGAACCTACTCCGCTGCTGCTGTCTGCTGTTGAAAGGTTCCGGTCGCAGTGTGATTCCAAGTTGAGCGCCCGAGTACACGGCCGAATCATATTGCAAAGTACAAGCCGCCTGCAGCACCGCCTCCCGCGCCTGCTGGCACCATCTGCTGAGTTCGTCTTCGCCGTGCTCTGTAGCAGCGGCCTTCGTAAACAACTGCTTCAGACGCGCAGCTCTCGTTCGAGGCACGGAAATGATTTTTTCGTGACCATGCGTGAAGCCACGCCCCTGAGCCTCCAATGGCTTCAATGCCGACCGCGCGAACTGAGCTATGCCAATCTGGATGTTGCTTGCGAAGTCGTCTTCTCGAACCGGTTGCTTCTCTCGGATGCCATATCGCATCACGCCTATAAAGGCGTTCATGCAACACAGTTGGGTGTGCACGAGGTCGTCCAGCAAAAGGAACAACTCCACTTGTAGCATTGGGTGCTTGGCTAGCGCGCGGTGCATAGCCTGCAGCGTAGGCATCTGCGGCTCGTTGTCCAGCAGATTGACCTCGCGCTTGCCGAGGGCCTCACCAGCTCCATTCATGAGAACGACCGTTATCGGTGAATACATGTCTGCGAAGTTGGTGGTGAGAAAGATGGACAATGGTCCATCGTACACGTTGAGTGCGAAGCCCAACTGTCGGAGGCTCATCTTGTAGCCCTGTGTCAGTGGAATGTTCGCAGTCTGGAAGGTCACGTACTGCAATGCTTTGAACAATGGCAGCAGTTTGTGTTCGGCGGCTGCTCGCATCATCTCTGGCATGCTCTGTTGGCCGTGTCGCGCGAGGATGGCTGCCAATTGCTCGAAGTGTTCCACTTTCGCATCGCATATCGCTTGTATGTCTATCCGCCATTTGGGCGCTGCGCCCTCCCACATGTGCTTTGTGGTCTGTAGAATGCGCAGCTTCCGAACCACATCCGCGAAGATGGCCATGAACTCTGGAGTGTTCCAGCGGGATTGCGAGGGTGCTCTGTAGCAGCCC
>JAAESM010000079.1 GCA_024229395.1 Planctomycetota bacterium
CTGCATGCGATTGCTGAAGTGCAGAAGCGTGGTGGTGTGGCGGCCTTCGTGGATGCGGAGCATGCCCTGGATCCCGTTTATGCCGCTTCTCTGGGCGTTGATGTGGAGAACCTGCTGGTCTCTCAGCCCGATACCGGTGAGATGGCGCTGGAGATCGTTGATCAACTGGTGCGATCCGCGGCGGTGGATCTGGTCGTTGTTGACTCGGTGGCGGCCCTCACCCCTCGCGCTGAGATCGAAGGTGAGATGGGAGACCTGGCGGTTGGCGCCCAGGCGCGTCTGATGAGTCAGGCGATGCGGAAGATCACCGGCAACATCGGCAAGTCGGGTTGCACCGTCATCTTCCTCAACCAGTTGCGTCTCAAGATTGGTGTGACCTACGGGAATCCGGAGACGACCACTGGAGGCAACGCGCTCAAGTTCTATGCCTCGGTTCGCCTCGACATCCGTCGGATTCAGACGCTCAAGAAGGGAACCGAAGAGTTCGGTATCAGGGCCAAGGTGAAAGTGGCGAAAAACAAGGTGGCGCCGCCCTTCCGCATTGCTGAATTCGACATCCTCTTCGGCCGCGGCATCAGCACCCTGGGCTGTCTGCTCGATCTCGCCGAAGAGACCGGTGTCGTTGTTCGCAAGGGCGCCTGGTACAGCTACGAAGGAGACAACATCGGGCAGGGTCGCGACAACACCATCACCTGGATGGAGGAGAACCCGGAATCGACGGCCACCATTGAAACGCTCGTGCGTCAAAAGTTGACGGAGGGGTCGGAAGTGAAGTCGAATTCCATGCGGCCACTTGCTGCTGCCGCGAAGGCGACTGCCGACAAGGCGACTCTGGCCAAGGCTCCGGAGGCGGCTGCTTGATCTCAGGCGGCCTGGGTCAGTGACTGCGTGCTGCAGACCTGGCCCTGTTGCGCCAGCTCAGCCATC
>JAAESM010000080.1 GCA_024229395.1 Planctomycetota bacterium
AGATCTCATCCACCGTTTGCCCGAAGCAGTTGGCAATCTCGAAGGCCAACGCCAATGACGGCGCATAGCGACCTTGCTCCAACAGCACGATGGTCTGGCGCGTGCAGCCGACGCGCGAAACGGGATTACGTGTAATGTTTTTCGTACATTTTGTCAGAAATGCATTACCCAACCACGCCGAAGGCTCCCCACTTTCTTTGCGGTAGGGTTGCTGCCTACTCCGTGGGGATGTGGATCAGCGTGTAGTAAGCCACGTCATGGAGCAGCTTGTGGCCATCCAAGTCGAACAGATCCTTGACCTGCAACTCATGCACATAACCCTCGCGCAGACCATCCACACTGACATGCAGGATCAGGCCGTCGCTTGAGAAGTGATGCTCACGAATGGTCAATTCCTGAGTCTCCATCTCGTCGCTGCCGTAAGCACTGTGCAACTCGTAGGTGTAGGAGCTCATGCTCAGCTTCACCGGCGGCACACTTTGCTGAGCAAGATCGACCGGCTTGGTGAACTGCACATCAAAGCCAGTCGGCGTGGCGCGCATCTCATGGATCTCGAAAGGCACAACGCCGTTCCAGGTCAACTTCTGCAAGCCATAACCTTCACTGCCCAAGGACGGCCAACCGCGATCGGACATGCCAACCCACAGTCCTCCATCTTCGGCTTGACGCACACGGATTACACCCGCGGCTAATTTCTTGCGGAAGGGATAACAAGCGCCTTGCCATTCACCAGCAACCTTCTCCAGCGATACGCGCATCACCGATGCCTGGTATTGGTCGCCGACGAATAGTTGCCCCGCGAATGGTCCGAATGCACCTTCGCTGCGATCCCAAGCCATGCCACTAGCTGAGCGCCCCATCTTGTTGTACGGAAACCAGACCGCCGGCAGTTGGAAGTTCAGCAACTTGGTGTGGGCTTTCGGCATCATGATGCCGTCGGGGTTCTTGCCCGGGTAAGTGACGCGCGATTGCGGCAAGTGTGCGGACTCGATGCCGAATGGATCGCCATAGTAAGCACCTTCCTTGATGACCGATAGTTTGTTGGCGCCACACCATTCGCCTTGGTTGTCGGTGTAGAACAACTCACCCCACGGGCTCAGCTCCAGACCGGCGGGTGAACGCAAACCAGCTGCCATCGGTTCCATGGGTTCGCCAGGTTTCAAGCGCATGGCCCAACCTCGCCAGTCGGGTTTGCCGAAGGGCTCGCCACCGAAACCACGGTTGGTGGTGATCCACCAGTTGCCTTCAGAATCCGGGCGCGGACCGAAGTTGTACTCGTGATAGTTGCCACTGATGTTCCAATCATCATTGATGGTCTCGAACTCGTCGGCGCGACCATCGCCACTGCTGTCACGCATGCGCAACAACTCACCACGCGTTGCGGAATAAATCCAACCTTCATGCAGCCACAAGCCGAGTGGTTCCTGTAGACCATCGGTCCATAACGAGAACTGCGGCGATTCGCCGAGCGGGTTGACGATGCGCCACACCTGACCACGACGCGTGCAAGCCAACAAGGAACCATCTTCCAACGGTTGGACACCGCCGATCTCAAGCTCGATCTCATCGGGAACTGGCACGCTTTGCGCCTGATAGTAATCGGCCTCGGTCGGTGCCGGAGCCTGGCCCGCTGATGCGGACTGATCTGCCGACGGAGCCTGCAAGGACAAGGCGGAAATAGACGCCAAAAGTACTGAGAGCATTACCATTTCAACTCCTCCTCGATCGTGGCGATGTAACCACCATCACCGGGTGTCCAGTCGACGGCAGCCACTTGGACTTCACCGTTCTCATCCAGCCAACGCCGCATCAAGCCACTTGGGAGCTGCGGCGAGAACAACACGAAGCTACGTTGGAAGTAGGCGCCATCGGCACTGAGTTTGGCACGCATGGATTCTTCCACTTGCAAGTCCTCGAAGCGGTAGCGGAAGGTCGGATTGCCACCAGCGTCACGACGTTGTCCGACCATACGCCAACCGGCATCCTTGCCACTTTCTGTCGGCCAATCTTGGCCAGCGGTCAGCCAAGCAAATGCGGGGCCAGCGGGCAGATCCAAGATCTCAACGCCAGCTGGTGATTCCAGTTGACCAGCACGTCCATCCCAAGTGCCTTTGGCGTTCATGAAATCGCCGCGCCAAACCTTGGCCAGGCGTACGTTGTGTTGATCGAATGCCAAATGCACGCGTTCGGGGAAACCGACGGTCAGGACGCGCGCACTCAAACCCTTCATGAAGGTGCCGAAGTACAGCGGTCGGTCCATCGGGGTCAGGTTGTAGGTATTCGGATCGGTGATGAGCCCTTCCGGAAGAGGCATCGCAGCCCC
Source organism: Planctomycetota bacterium (assembly GCA_024229395.1). Lineage (GTDB taxonomy): Bacteria > Planctomycetota > UBA1135 > UBA1135 > UBA1135. The sequence goes on from JAAESM010000080.1 coordinate 2,324, forward strand.
CAGCGACAGATAAGCCCACAAGGCATTGATCTGAGTAGTGGCATTGCCGTCGCCTAAACGGGTGAGCGCCGACTTGCCTTCCGCATCCCAGAACACCGGCATGCGCGTATCGCTGCGCATCTCATGCGGATTGCGCAACCACTGTTGGAACCACAGTGGCTCCAAGCGCTCGGCCACGGTGGCCAAATCTAATCCCGGAATACCCGCTGATTGGTGCCCTGCCATGTTGTGACAGCTGATGCATGCCAGCCCCTTGTTGCCGGCAATCTCGCGCCCCATCTGAACTTCGGCCTCATCGAAGCCGCGCTCCGGCAAGGCTGGCGTCGGACGACGATTGGCCAGTAAGTCTCTGGCGACCTGACTCCCGACTGCTTCGCCGAAGGCAGGCATGCGAGTCATCATGTAAGGCCGCACCTTCTCGCCAGTGGTGACGACGTTCTGCAACCAATGCGGTTGCAACTTGGCTTCTACGCTGGTCAATGCCGGCGGAACACGCCCTTCTTCACCGAAGTCGCCTTCGCCAACGAATAAGCGCATCTGCTCTTCGCTGGGCGCGCCGACGCCATCGCGTTGATGGCAAGCGTTGCACTGCATGGCTTCGATGGTGGTGGCCGCGCGGATGGCGTGACTTGGTCCGTCCATAAGCAAGTCGGTATTGGCAATTGCTTCGATGAGGAGGTGTCGTGCGGAACGACTCAGCTTGAAGCTCGGCACTCCAGCATCCGGGTGACCGCTCATGCAACCTTGACCTTCCGTCAGGTCTTCAAATCGCGGCGCCGCGGCCAAGACTGTGGGCCTTTCGGTTGAGGAAGTATGACAAGAGGCACAACGCAACTTGTCGAACAATTCCGCACCACGTTCGGCACTTGCCGTCGCTGGGATCTCTGAATAACCCAGTGGCAAGAACACTTGTCCTTCATGCATCACATCATCCGCAGCGAAGGCACGCTCTGCAAAACCTGGTCCGGACCATCCTGCCTCCAAGCTCTCATCGCCACCCCCCTCGTAGTAAGTGATGCGGATCCGGTGCGCCCCAGCAGTCAACGTGTGACTGGCATCCTTACGTGTATGCGCTTGACGCACCAACGCCTCGATCACGGTCTCACCATCGATGGTCAGTGAACTGCCGTCGTCGGAGCCGAGATAGAACTGGTACCCGCCATCGGCGGGCACCATCAGCACCCCTTCAAAGGTCAGGCCATAGCTATTCTTACGTCCGCCATATTCGGCGTTCACTTCCCTGGCTATGCCACTGGCAAAACTCACCGCGGTTTCGAAATCGGGACCTGTCGATGGACTGCCGCCGTACTCGAAAGCCTTCCAGTTCCAACCGCTCAACAACTGCTGCTGCGCAGGGCCGTCGACTTGCTGCGCGCGCAACAACCATGCTGCCAAAGACAGGGCTTCGTCGCTTGTCAGATGCATATCCGGCATCAAGGCGCTTGGACGAATCTCATGCGGTGCGAGCAGCTGATCACGCAAAGAACCGACCGCTGTCATCGCGGCGAGCTGCCGGTCAGCGAAGGCATCCGCGTGACAAGCAATACAACCGATTTCATTGAACAACCGTTCCCCTTGAACCAACAGGTCGGGAGCCAGTTCCAACATCTCCAACGGCTGGTTGGACTCGTTTGTCAGAAGGAAGGCAGTCAGGTCATCGGCGACCTGGCGGCGCTCCGCTTCCGGGAAGCCGCTCAACATATTCGGCATGCGCGTGCCGGGACGCATCTTCTGCGGATCCAGCAGCCAGTCACTCACCCAAGCCGGTGTTGCCCGCGAACCAAGGTGGTCCAGTGGCGGTGCTGGCAGCGGTCGCAAGAAATCGAGTGGTCCTTCGGGTGCTTGATGACATGTCAGGCACAGGCTGCGCTCAAGCTCCAGCAGTAAGGAATCCGGTGCGCCCTGCTGTTGAGCAGGCGCTGCAGCTGCGATGTCGGAACCACCGAAGGCAAGGAAAGTGAAGGCGCAAACCGCCTTCACGGCAAAGGGCATACATCTCACAGTTGCACCCACTGATTCTGTTCGGAACTGGCAATGACAGCCTCGATGAAGGCGACGCCGCGCTGCCCCTCTTCGACGGTGGGATAGGGATGTTCCAAGTTCTGCTCGCCGCGAATCTCACGGGCGAAGGCAGTGTAGATGTTGGCGAAGCCTTCCAGGTAACCTTCGGGGTGACCGCCTGGCAAGCGCGTCAAGCTGGCGGCACTGGCACCGACATAGGCATTGCCCGGGCGACGCACTTCAAAGGCGCCATCCTTCTTCAATACGCGAAGGTCGTTGGGATTCTCCTGCTCCCATTCGACCCCTCCTTCGGTGCCGTAGATGCGCAAACGCAAACCATTTTCGCGGCCAGCACAGACCTGACTGGCAGTCAAGGTGCCGGTTGCACCACCCGACATCTCCAACAACACCATGGCGTCGTCGTCGACCTTGCGGGTCGGCACGAAGCTACTGCGATGACCGAACAAACGCGTGACCTGTTCACCACTGACATGCTCCAACAATTGGAAAGCATGCGTGCCGATATCGCCAAGTGCGCCACCAGGACCACTGCGACTGGGATCGGTGCGCCAATCGGCTTGCTTTTGACCGCTCTCTTCGATCGGATCGACCAACCAACCCTGCAAGTATTCGGCGTAGACCTTCAACACGCGACCAATGCCACCGCTCTGTACCAACTCGCGCGCTTCGCGAATCATTGGGTAGCCGGTGTAGTTATGCGTGAGTGCGAACAGCCGCCCACTACTCTTTGCTGCCGACGCGATCTCTTCGGCCAATGCCGACGAGATGGTCAATGGCTTATCGCAGATCACATGAAAGCCTGCGTTCAACGCGGCCACCGAGGGACCATGGTGCACATGATTCGGCGTGACGATGCTGACTGCCTCGATGCGCTGATCCTCTGGCAAGGCGGCCTCGCCTTCGAGCATTTGCTGCCAAGAGTCATAGACCCGCGCTGGATCCAATCCCAACTCGCGGCCGGCCTCCTGGCTCTTCTCTGGCGAGGAGCTGAAAGCGCCTGCAATCAGCTGATAACGGCCATCCAAGGCCATTGCCATGCGGTGTACTGCGCCGATGAAAGCCCCTGGCCCCCCGCCGACCATGCCGATGCGCACCGGCTTGCCTTCTTGATCCGCACTCATCCTTCCAACCCCAAGATACGGCGATTGGCTTCAATACCGGAACCAGAATCAGCGAAGTCATCGAAGGAACCTTCAGCCACTTCAATAATGTGATCAGCGATGAAGGACGCACCTTCGGCGGCGCCGACGAGGTTGTCCTTGTAGGCGCACTCCCATTCGAGCACCGCCCAACCTTCAAAGTCGTACTTGGCCAATTTGGTGAAGATCGAAACGAAATCGGTCTGGCCATCGCCCAAGGAGCGGAAGCGCCCGGCGCGGTCACCCCAGTTCTGATAACCACCGTAGACGCCGACGCGACCATCACAGACCAACTCGGCATCTTTGACGTGGAACATCTTGACGCGCTCGTGATAGAGATCGAGGAACTGCAAGTAATCCAAACCCTGCAACACGAAGTGACTCGGGTCATAAAGGATGTTGGCGCGGGGATGGTTGTCGACTTCCTCAAGAAAGCGTTCCCAAGTCACGCCATCATGCAGGTCTTCGCCTGGATGGATCTCGTAGCAGAGATCGATGCCGCATTCATCGGCAACATCCAACAGCGGGCGCCAACGTCGGCCAAGCTCGGCGAAGGCTTCTTCGACCAAACCGGCAGGACGTGGTGGCCATGGGTAGAAGTAAGGCCAGGCCAAGGCGCCACTGAAGGTCACCGTCGAGGTGAGGCCAAGATTGCGCGAAGCCAACAAGGACTTACGCACCTGATCTATGCCCCACTCCATGCGGGCTTTGGGATTGCCGCGCACTTCTGGCGGCGCAAAGCCATCGAATAGCTCATCGTATGCCGGGTGCACGGCGACCAGTTGGCCCTGCAGGTGCGTGGAAAGCTCGGTCGGCTCTACCCCGAAGGCAGCCATCTTGCCGCGATACTCGTCGCAATAGTCTTTTGACTCCACGGCCAAGTCCAAGTCGATCGCGTTGCCGTCCCAAGTCGGGACTTGCACCCCCTTGAAGCCCAAGCCACCGGCCCATTCGGCCGCGAGTTCGTAATCGTTAAAGGGAGGTTTTTCGCCCATATACTGGGCAAGGAAAATCGCGGGGCCTTTGATCGTCTTCATCGCGCCCTCATTGTTGGCTTGCCGCCGTTGCGCGTCCAGCCGATGCGCTATTCTTGCGGGCTACCCAGTCATGAACGAACTCTACAACCCTACCCCCGACGACCGTTTCACCTTTGGCCTTTGGACGGTCGGCAATCCCGGCGCCGACCCTTTCGGCGGCCCAGTACGGCCGCGTATCAGCCCTACCGACATCGTGCGCGGCCTGGCCAAGGCTGGTGCATATGGCGTCAACCTGCACGACAATGACCTAGTACCCTTCGGCTCTTCCGCCGCCGAGCAAGACCGCATTGTGGGCGAGTTCATGGATGTGGTGCAAGATTGTGGTTTGCGTGTGCCGATGGCCACCACCAACCTGTTCAGCCATCCGGTCTTCCGCGACGGCGCCTTCACCAGCTCCGACCCGAAAGTGCGCGCCTTCGCCGTACGCAAAGCCAAGCGCGCTATCGATATGGGTGTCGAAATGGGCACCGAGACCATCGTCTTCTGGGGTGGCCGTGAAGGCGTAGAGACCGACGCCGCCCGCGATTGCCGCGATGCCATCTCTTGGTACCGCGAGTGCTTGGATTTCCTGGCAGCTTGGACCTTGGATCAAGGCTATTCGCTGCGCTTCGCTTTGGAAGCCAAACCCAACGAGCCTCGTGGCGACATGTACCTGGCAACCACCGGCCACATGTTGCACTTCATCGACACTCTGGATAACGCCGACATGGTCGGAGTCAATCCGGAAGTTGCGCATGAGAACATGCCCGGTTTGAGTATGGTGCACGCTGTCGCCCAGGCGATGGAAGTCAACAAGTTGTTCCACATCGACTTGAACGCGCAACGCATCGGCCGTTACGACCAAGACCTGCGTTTTGGTAGTGAAGATGCCAAGGGCGCCTTCTTCCTGGTGCGCTTGCTGCAAGGAACCTGCGGTCGCCCTGGTTACACCGGGCCGCTGCACTTCGATGCGCATGCTTACCGCACTGAAGACACCGACGGCGTGTGGGATTTTGCCAGTGGCTGCATGCGCACCTACAAGATCCTTGCTGAGAAGGCCGCGGCTTTCGATGCCGATAAAGAAGTCCAGGAGATCCTCGCCGCCAACCATGCCGACCCGGATGACGTCGGCGGTTTGTTGAAGGATTACACTCCGGAAGGATTGAAGGCACTAGAGGCTTTGGATCTTGATCCAGAAGCCTTGGCGCAAAAAGGCCATCGTTATGAGCGCCTGGATCAACTCGCCATGGAACACCTTTTCGGCGTTCGTTAATCATGGCGCAGTATCTCGGCGTTGATCTCGGCACCCAATCGGTCAAGGTGGTGGTCTTCGACGCCGAGGCCGAGGCCATCGTGGCGCGTGGTCAGGATGAAGTTCTGGCGCCAAGCAGTCCGCGGCCCGGTGCTGCCGAACAAGACCCTGCCGATTGGTGGCAAGCCTTTGACAACGCCTTGCATGCGGCATTGCAGCAACCTGGCGTGTATGCCGACCAGATTCGCGCCTTGGGTGTTTCCGGTCAGCAGCATGGTTTTGTGGCACTGGATGAGCAACTGCAAGTCCTGCGTGCAGCCAAGTTGTGGTGCGACGTAGAAGCGGTCGAGGAAGCGCGGCAAGTCAGCAAGTTGGTCGGTCGCGCAGTGCCCGCTGGTTTCACCGCACCAAAGATCTTGTGGATGCAGGAACATGAATCGGAGTTGTTCCAGCGCCTGCGCTACATCGCGCTACCGCATGATTGGTTGAACCTGCGCCTCAGTGGCGTGTTGGGCACCGACCATGGCGACGCATCCGGTACTGGTCTTTACGATCCGATCGCTGGTGCTTACCAGATGGATGCGGCTGCGCAGATCAGCCCGGAGCTCCCGCAAATGCTGTTGCCATTGCTGGAGCCAACGGCACCCCATAGCCGCTTGTTACCGCATTGGTCGAAGCACTTCGGTCTGCCTGAAGACCTGCCGATCTCAGTTGGTAGTGGCGACAACATGATGAGTGCACTCGGCGCCGGTGCCAGTGAAGACGGCACTTGGATCTTGAGCTTGGGAACCAGTGGCACGATCTTCGGCCATAGTGAACAGGCCGTGCTGGATCCGAGCGGTTGCGTCGCCCCCTTCCGCGATGCGCTTGGCGGCGGATTGCCTTTGGTCTGCACTCAAAACTGCACCACCGTGGTAGAAGAGGCACGTGCGGCCAGCAACCACACGCACCCAGAACTGACGGCCGCTGCACAACAACTCACGCAGGCCAGTGATGTTCCGTTGTTCTTGCCGTACTTGAGTGGCGAACGCACACCGGACTGGCCGCATGCCAAGGGCGTATTGTTCGGCCTGGGTGTTGGCAGCCTGCAGCCGGCTGTGTTGTATCGCGCAGCAATCGAAGGCGCGAGTTTGGCTTTGGCGCAGGGATTGCGTCATCTGCAAGCCTTGGAATTGCCGGTGCAACGTTTGCGTTTGGTGGGTGGTGGCGCGCGCAATCCACTGTGGGCACGCATCCTTTGCGATATGGTCCAGCAGCCGCTGGAGATCCTGGTGGAGCAAGAGAGTGCCGCTTTGGGTGCAGCCCTGCAGGCTCGTTGGATGGAAAGTGATGTCCACCCTAAGGAATATGGTCCTAAGCGACGGGGTGAGCCTTTGCAGCCCGATTCAGCGTGGGCGTCGCACTATGCTGAAAAGTTGCAAGCCTTCACCGAGCTCGGCCAGCAGTTGTTCGGCTGAGTTCGCCCCGACTTCGCGCTCTGGCCCTGTTTCGAATCCATGACTTCCACTGGCAACCAGATCATCTCCTCCCTCTGCTACGAGGATGCCCCCGCAGCAATCGCTTGGTTGGAGAAGGCCTTTGGATTCACAGCGCACTTGGTCGTACCTGGCGAAGAAGGCATGGTGATGCATGCACAACTGAAGAGCGCCGACGGCAAGTCGATGATTATGCTCTACTCCGTCCGCGACCTTGATCCGCATCATCCAAACCGCACGCCGAATCAACTCGGTGGTAGTACCCAGAACCTTTATGTGGTCGAGCACGATCTGGAAAGCCACCATGCGCGTGCCGTTGCTGCGGGCGCCAAGATCTTGATGCCGCCAACGGACCAGGATTATGGCGGTGCTTCTTATACGTGCGTTGACCCCGAGGGACATGTGTGGAATTTCGGTAGTTACGATCCGTGGGCAGATACGGATTGCGACTAAGGCCATCCTTGCGATTCACTCTTTAAGACTCAGGCCTATTCGGACTTCGTCACCGTGACCGCCGGACCTAGAAAGGTCGGTTCGGAGCGGAACACTTAGACATCCAAGAAGGCTTTGGTGCGCGCCAAGACTTCACGCACACGCACCTTTGTCCCCCAATATCCTGTTGGCCCGGGCACTGCAAAACCAACCGCATCGTGCCCCGGCTTAGCCGCAAGGAACAAAGCCCGACGCACATGGAACTCTTGCGAGACCACAATGTAAGCCCGTTCTTGAAATACTTGTTCGATTCTCAAGATGGAATCGAGGGTGCTGAAGCCAGCATAATCGCAGGTGATGAATCCCGACGGCACCCCTTGCGCGACCAAGTCGGCTTTCATCTGTTCCGGTTCGTTGTATTCCTTGGTGCCGTTGTCGCCACTGACCACAATCCCGCGAACCTTGCCGGCATGAAACAACTTGGCTGCGGCAGCAATCAAAGACCGCTGCCGCGCATCACTGGAAAGACAGGGCCCAGCTCATAGGCGAAACCAAAGACCAGCAAGTAATCCGGTGCTTCATCGTTGAGCCCAAACTGCACAGCACCCTGCAACTCCAAGCCGTCGGACACGGTCCAGCCAGCGCCGCCGCCGCCGAACCATTCGGTATGGCTGGCGCGCGGTTCATGCACCATGGATGCCTCAGTAAAGGCACGCACTTCCGGAGAGAGTCGGAAGGAAACCGCAAGCACACCGGCATGCTCGATTACAACCGAATCGGAGCTGTCGTCGCCGAGTAGGCCGAGTTCATAGGTGCCGACTAAGGAGTAATCACCGAATGCCTGGCCAAGACTGGTGGCCACCAAGGCATCGGTCTCGCCCTTGCGGCCGGAAGGACCAGTGTCACTGGTGGGTAGGCGCGTTTCCAACTCTACGATGCCGTGCGGACGGCCTTGGGTGCCGTCGGCATATTTGTACTTGGCCGTGACCGTGACGTCGCCAACGCCATGACTATCGGGACCACTGCCTGCGCTGTAGTAAGGACCGAAGCCGAGAGCGAACTCAAGACCTGGGCCTAAGCCGGCGTTGACCTTCAAAGTGCTCTTGGCCTTCTCGCCAGGGTCAATATCTGCAAGGCCTTCGACCTCTAACTCACCTTCACCGACCACACCGGCGCCGACCGTGCGACTGATGTAGGGCGTGTTGACGAAGTCGCCGTGAGCCTGCGGCAGATAAGAGCAAGCTGGAAGTAGGAGGGCCGTTAGGAGTGCGCGCTTCCGCATGCCGGCTAGCTTACAAGTTGGAAACCACAGCCAGGTGCCAGGATTCATCAAAGGTTTCGTAGCCGAAATCGACACCGATCTGGTTATCGATCATCCAGATGACTCCGGTCTGAAAATTCTCTTGCCAGTAGAGCGTGCGCAAGACCGCGCGATCACGGTTGCCTCGCCTCCTGATCTGGCGGTCGTAGAAGTTACCGATACCTAATCCAGCATAGATCCCGACGGCATCTAGTGGGCGAAAGAGTACGCCCATGTTGTAGACGAAGGCTCCCTGATAATTGTCGTAACGCAGATCGTTATCGTCGTTGTCGTCGTCTTTTGCCTTGTCGGCCAAAAGATCCAATCCGGCAACAGTGTCAAAGCGCACCGAGGCATAACTACCGATGCGCGAGCTTCCGGCATTGAAGGCGGCCAAATGGAAACCCGTACGTGCGTTCTCGTGATGCAGCCCGCTGACCATACCAAAACTCACGGCGCTGAAGTCCGGCATGCCATGGTGCGGGCCATGCGGCAAGGCACAGCTGCCGAAGGACAGCAAAGCCGGGGCGAAGAGCAGGAGGCGTGGCAGCGAGGTATTCATAACGATTGGATTCTATAGCGTTGCGTTGAGTAAGACCTTTCTGGCAAGGCCTGTGAGTGGAACCGCATCTGGATCGAGCCACTGCTTGCCCGGTTGGGCAGGGCTGGACTGAGTCAAGAAGACGTGCGCGCGAATGCGGTGATGGGTGATGGTGTGGCGCACGACGCCGCAGTTTTGCAGGGAGGCCATGGTCTGCATGGGTGAATCTGAGCCGGAACTTGGTGCTGGCTCGAGTGATTGCTGCAGAGCAGCGGCGGCCGAATCGGGAACTTGGTTGGTGAGGATGGCGGAGGGTGGCTCGTAGAGGCCAGGGCTCCAGCCATCTTGGCGCGCCTTAAGAAAGACCCGCGCTCCCACCCTGTGGACGAGAAAGACCATCTCCAGATTCACCCATTTCTTCACTCTCTTCGGTAACGGCAATTCCGACGCACGTCCAACCTGCAAAGCAACACAACCTTCAGCAATCGGGCATTGCTCACACAGCGGCGTCCGCGGCAAACAGACGGTGGCCCCTAACTCCATCAAGGCTTCATTCAACTCACCCGCCGCCGCCAACTCATCCACCGGCAACGCCTCCATCCAATCACGCCCCTGCTGCCGCGCGGAACGCTCCAACTTCGAGTCGTCAGCGGCAAGCTCCAAAGCCAAGTAACGCGCCACCACTCGTTTGACGTTGCCATCGACTACCGGAATCCGTTCACCGAAAGCCAACGACGCGATCGCCGCCGATGTGTAAGCACCAATCCCGGGCAAGCTCTTCAACTGTTCAGAGCTCTCCGGAAACTCGCAACCGAAATCATGCACCAGGCTTGCCGCTGCCGCGTGCAACAAACGTGCACGTCGGTAATATCCCAACCCAGCCCATGCCTTCAACACTTGTTCTTCACTCGCCGCAGCCAAAGCCTGTGGACCGTCGAACTGCTGCATGAAGTTCTCGAAGTAGGGAATCACCGCCTCGACGCGCGTCTGCTGCAGCATGATCTCCGAGATCCATGTGCGATAAGGATCACGCAAGCCGCGTTCATCGGTGACACGCCATGGTAGCTCCCGACGTCGGTCGGCAAACCAAGCGCGCAAGCTTGCGGGGAAGGAGGATGTCATGGAAATCGCCGCGAGCACTTGGCATTCGCAAGCTTCCTTTAGGGTAGCGAAGTGAAATCCGGTATGGCGAATTCCGCCAGGAGCGGTTAGACGAAGAGCTATGCCAACCGGCCCGACTCGCCCCTCCCTACTGCTGCGCCTCCGCGATCCCGCGGATGCAGCTGCATGGAGTGAGTTCGATCATGACTACCGCGACTTGATCCTGGGTATTGCCGTCGCCGAGGCATGCAGCACGCCGATGCCGAGAACGTGCGCCAAACGGTGATGGTGAACCTATCGAAAGCCACCCAAGGATCCTTCGCTTATCACCCGGAACGCGGTCGGTTCCGCAACTATCTGGCGCGGATGGTGCAGAACGCGATTCATCAGCATTTTTCGCGTCCAAAACAAGCCCATCAGCGACTAGCAACGGAGATGAATGCCACGCTGATCCAAGAACTGCAAGGTTCAGTCTCCTTCCGCCAACTAGGCAACACCGTTTGCGGGCCTGGCGACTTGAACGGCGATGGAACCCCAGACATCTTGGTGAATGGGGCTGATGGCCGCACCATTCCGAGTGACGGCCTCACCGCCCTCAGCGGCACGGACTTCCAGCCGATCTATGCACTCGATCGTCGTGAACTCGGCCATCAAGTCAGGGACCTCGATGCTCTTGGCGATGTCGATCAAGATGGTGTCATCACTGGCTATCAAGAAAACAGCGCCGGCAACTGGTTCCAGGGCATGTCTCGTGTCATGTCCGGCGCCACCGGCAATCAGATCTTCAAGTTGACCGGTCATGAGTTCGAGGACTTCGGTCGCAGCGCCACCGCCCTAGGCGACCTGGATGGCGACGGAGTCAACGACTTCGCCACAGTGTCCATGTTGCTGAACCATGGTTGGCAGATTCGCCCATTGGTCGAGGCCTTCTCTGGCGCTACCGGTGAAGAAATCGGTTTTGCCCAAAGCCCCACGCACAGTTTCTTTACTGTCAACCTTTACCCGATGTCTGACCTCGACAATGACGGCAGGGATGAGCTGGCGATTGGCATTGCCGAACAACACCTTGGCGGCTCCAATGCAGGCTTCCTTGAAGGCGGTGAGCTGCATATCCTCAGCTACAAACAGTAAGGAATCTAGCGGGATTCTAGAAGGGATTCCAATTCATCGAGACCGGCCGACGGATCAGCAGGCTGGAACTCAGGGTTCAGAATGGTCGGCACTGGCGCGTTCACCTGAGAACGCCAGGCGCGAAGCAAGTCATGTAGTTGCTTGGTCTTCTCTGGATGCTCGGCAATGAGATTACGCTTCTCGCCGATATCGTCACGCAGGTTGTAGAGCTCGATACGACCGTCTTCAAAGTATTCGTGCAGCTTCCAATCCCCTAAGCGCACTACCGAGCCTGGACGCGTACGGAATAAGGGGTCGGTGCACTCGGCGTTGCCACCCTGTAGGTAGATTGGGAAGTGCCAGAACAAGGGGCGCTCTTCCAAGGTCCCCGTCTGCAGTAATAATGGCATCAAGTCCACGCCATCCAATAGTTTGTCTTCGGGTACGGCAGCAGCTGCCGCGCTGGCAAAGGTCGGGAAGAAATCGACCCCATTGACGGGGATGTTCGAAGAAGTGCCGGCCTTAATCTGGCCTGGCCAACGCACGAACAATGGCTCACGAATGCCGCCTTCGTAGTAAGAACCCTTACCGGCCCGCAACGGCCATTGCTTGCTGGTATTCCACACACCACCGTTATCGGAAGTGAACACCACCAAGGTGTTTTCACTCAAACCAAGTTCATCAAGCGTGGACATCAAGCGGCCCACGTTGTCATCCAAACTCTCGATCATTGCCGCGTAGCTGGCATTCCGATGCGCCTCCGTTCCTTGTTTAGCCTTGTACTCAGCCTTCTTATCAGACTTGGCTTGAAGCGGTGAATGCACGGTGTAGAACGGCAGGTACAAGAAGAAAGGCTGTGTGCGTTTCTCGCTGATGAATGCGATGGCTTCGCCAGTGAGGCGATCTGTCAGGTACTCCCCTTCCTCTTCCTGCGCACAGTTCGGGAAATCAAATGGACTGTGATATCCACCATGACGCGGACTGCCCCAACGATCGCCAGCAATGTTCAAGTCGAAACCGTTATTGAGTGGATCTTGACTCACATGCCATTTGCCGATGGAAGCTGTCGCATAGCCACTATCGCGCAAGATGTCGGCAATGGTGAGATTGTCGTCTTCCAGGAACAGCGTGTTCTTGGTTGGCACCAGTCTGCGATTCTTGGACTTGCCGCGCGCCGAACCATCCACGGTGTAGACTCCATGCCGCGGCGTATATTGACCACTCAAACTACAAGCGCGACTTGGCGCGCAATTGGCAGCAGCAGCATAGGCATTGGTGAAGGTCATGCCTTGCGACGCCAAGCGATCGATATTCGGAGTCTCATAAAAAGTGCTGCCCTGCACCGAGAGATCCGTCCATCCAAGATCATCGACATTGATGTAGATGATGTTCGGCTTGTTCAACATTGCACTGTGACTTCGCACCACGCTTGCGGCTTCTTCCTTCTGCGCTAGGTTGACGTTCTCCTGCGGATCCACCTGATGATCGAACAGCATGCGATCGGTCACCTCGCCGCGCCCCTTGCGCCACTCGGTGTAGAGATAGCGATCGGTCTTGACCGCCTCACACCCCGACCACTTGCTGAACACGGCCTGCTTGCCACCATCCTCCGGGTCATGCAGCAGGCTGACGATGCTCTCACCATCTAAATCCGGCAACTCTGGGAAGCCGGTGAGTTCCAGCAAAGTTGGATAGAGATCGACGAGCTCGACCAGGTTGCTGGTTCGATTCTGGGTCTTGGTGCCCGGCGCACAAACAATCAGCGGAACCTGCAAGGAGTTCACGAAGGTGTTGTGCTTGCCCCAGAACTCATGCTCACCGAGGTTCCAACCGTGGTCCCCCCACAGCACGATGATAGTGTTTTCCGCCAATCCCAATTCATCGAGGGAATCCATCACACGACCGATCTGAGCGTCGACGTAACTGACCGAAGCGTAGTAAGCATGACGCGCCTCCAGATGGAACTCATCACTGGTCTTGCGTGATCCAGTCAGGGCATATTGATCGATCTCGCCGGAAGTTCGCATACGCTTTGGCATATCTTCTGGCGCGAAGCGATTATCGGCAAGTGCAATCTCATCGCGTTGATAGAGGTCCCAATACTTCTTCGGCGCATTGAATGGCAAATGCGGGCGCCAGAAGCCGCAAGCGAGGAAGAATGGTTCACCATTTTCCTTCAAGCGTTTCAAATCGGCTATGGTCTTATCGGCGACCTTGCCATCTTGATAGGCGTTATCCGGTACGTCGGCGGACTCGAAGTATGGGCCGCGCTTGGTGCGCTGATTGATGAAAGCACTGGAGGTTTTGGATTGCCAGATTCCGTACTCGTTGTAGTTAGCCCAATCGGTTTCGCCGTGATAGATCTCGATCGAACGCCAAGGTTCCTCACTCCAGTCTTCGCGGCGGTCATTCATATGGTGGAAGACCTTGCCGTTGGAGATCGCTTCGTATCCTTGAGATTTGAAGAATGCCGGCATGGTGGTGAAATCGCGCGAAAGGCTTGAGCTCTTCCACTGTCCCGACGATGTACGCAAGCCGGTCAACACGCTGACCCTGGATGGACCACAGACAGGAACATTGCAATAGGCCCGCTCGAACAAGGTGCCGCGCGCGGCCAAACGGTCGATGTTCGGCGACAAGGTTTCTGGGTGGTCGTAACACCCGAGTTGCGGGCGTAAGTCATCGACCGCGATGAACAGTATGTTCGGGCGTTCCGCCGGCAGCGCTGATTCTGATTGCGCAGTATCTCCAATGGCTGCTGACTGCGAGGCCCAAGCCATAGCCGTTAACAGCAGTGCAGACGCCACGCACAGTGCGCCATTCATCAAAGCAGCCCGAAGGCTCATCAGCAGATTCGAAACGATCTTCATGCTGCCGACCATTCTAGCCAGCAGCCTGGCCTAGATTCGGCTTCTGCTGCGATTGCTGTTGCCGCCATTGCGACTGCCACCGCCATTGCCGCCACCTTGCCCGCCACCTTGCCC
>JAAESM010000081.1 GCA_024229395.1 Planctomycetota bacterium
CACGGTCAACTTCTTCAGCCTGCTCATCGACAACAACTTCTACAGCAATGAGTTGACCTACGGCGTGACTCCCTTGGTCGGCGGCGCTTTGGCGACCTTGAGTATTGTCAGCGCGTTTATTCCTGCGCGCATGTCGGGAATGACGGTGTACACACAGGCGGCGGACCTGACCACTTCAACGCTAACCAACTCGTTGGCCCTGCCGATTCTGTAAGACTGATTCCTCCCGCAAACAGCCGAAAGCATCGATCCAAGTGAACCATAGTCATCGAATTCTACTGCTGCTGGCCCTTTTGGCTTGCAGTGGGCTTTTCTCTCTCCCATGCGCCGCTCAAGGTGCTCGGACCGTCAAGCCGGACACCAAGACCCTGCGCGTTTTCATCTTCGCCGGGCAGTCCAATATGGTCGGTTCACACTCGGACGCTAAAAAGGTCGACGACTTCCCTCCATTCCTTGGCTGCGGCGATGAGCAAACGAAGATCCGTTATTCCTATTCCATCGGGCGCGAGAGCATGCGCGAGTCTGGTGGCTGGACGCCCCTGCAACCGGTGAACAATGTGGTGGGGCCGGAGTTGAGCTTCGGCAAGATGGTTTCGGATTCCATCAAGGCACCGATCGCCATCATCAAATGTGCGTCGGGTGGCACCACCTTGGGCCAGGATTGGAACCCCGATAACCCCGGCGGCTTCAAGTTGTATCCACTTGCGCTGCAGTTGGTGAAGGACTCGCTGCGGGAATTGGACAAAAAGAAGATTAAGTACCGCATTGAGGGCTTCATGTGGCATCAAGGCGAGAACGACATGTTCAATGATGAATTCAAGGCCGCCTATGCCGCCAACTTGAAGAACTTCATTGCCTGTTGGCGCCGGGATCTAGGCGTGCCCGACTTGCCGTTCTACATTGGCGAATTAAGTTGCAAGACAGTTTGGGGCATGGATAACCGCGCCAATATGTACGCCATCAGCTTGGCGCAGAAGCAGGTCTGCGAAGAAGATGCCTTGGTGGAGTACATTCCGACCAATCATGTGGGAGTGCGCACCAAGAGTGGAGATGGACTTCATTATCACTATGGAACGCTTGGGCAGTTGGAGCATGGCGCCAACTATGCTGCGGCCTACCTGCGCAACATCGGCAAGCTGGAGTCGGAGGAACGTGCACTGAAGAAGTGGCCGTTCAAGCAAGGCAGCACCGTCAAGCTGTTCGTGCTGGCTGGGCACCGCAACATGGAAGGCGAGGTCTCCTTTGTGGAGGATCTAAACAAAACTAAATACTCGAGTCTGCGCAAAGACAATCACAGGATCCCATTCCGCTACAGCCTTGGCGGCGGCTTCCATACCTCCAGTGATTGGAAACCACTGGGTCCGGCCGGCATGTATGGCACCTTCGGTCCGGAGTTGAGTTTCGGCTCCCAGCTGCGCAAGAAGCTCAAGGGAGATATCGCAATCGCCAAGTTCACCCATAGTGGCTCTCAAGTCATCGATTGGACTCCGAATGGCAGTGATGCGAAATCACGCAACCTCTACCCCAACTTCATCGCCTTCATTCAGGAGCAGATCGCATCGCTGCAAACGAAAGGCCACAAGGTCGAACTTGCAGGAATCTTTTATCACCTAGGTGAAAATGACATGTCTTTCGGCAGCTACAAATCGCAAGCGGTCGCCTGGTTAAATGCTTGTGTAGAACAAAGCCGTGTTGACCTGAACATTCCCGACTTGCCTTGGTTTGTCAGCCAACAACCTGCCACGCAGTTCGAGCGCGCACCGAAGGCCGATGTGAACGGCGAGCTCCAGGAATGGTCTGCTTCTCATGAATCCAACTATCACCTTCGCGCTGAAGGCATGATTATGAAAGGCGAGCACATCCTCATGAACAGCGAAGGCGTCGCTAAGCTCGGCTTGCTGCTGTCGAATGCGTTCCTGAAAAGTCTTTCACAACGCTGAGCAAACTCGCTACTTCTGGGCCTTCTTGGAAGCCTTGGCTTTCTTGGCGGCCTCACAAGCAGCTTCGGCGCGCTTGGTTGCCTTACGCGCTTCAGTGACTGCAAGCTTTAGGGTGTCACGGGAAGCATGCACCATCTCCTCGAGTTGTTCGAATTTTTTCTTAGCCTTCATCAGTCAATCTGCTTGTGGGTAGTAGGGTTGGTGAATTTGCTTGCCGTGCCAACGATCTTGGGATCCGGATACCCGATGTCGCGGTTACGTGCACCGTTGTAATCCATCGCTGCCAGGAAGTGGCGCATGCAGTTGATGTGGCCGCGCTTCTTGTCATCGGAGCGAATCACGGTCCATGGTGCATCGAGAGTGTCGGTGTGGAAGAACATCGCTTCCTTGGCCAAGGTGTAATCATCCCAGCGTGCCAACGAGGCCACATCGACCAGGCTCAACTTCCACTGCTTCAGGGGGTCTTTCTGACTCGCTGATCGATTTCCGCAACGCTCCTACAACCGGCCAGGTGCGTGCATGGCTCGATGGCTCCTGCGGAATCCGCTCTTGGGGTGGTCATGGCGTGCCTGCCGACCCGGATGCCGCGGTTGAGCAAGGACATGGTCTTGCATGGACGATTCTGTCGGCCGATTACGACGGCTTGCTATTCCTAAAGCAAACCAAGAGTGCCGAGCCGGTCAATCCAGAGCGAATCTGGAAGTAGGGCGAGATCAGCCCCTACCAATAGCCAGCGCATTCACGAGCATAGGCTTGCTAACACTCTCTCACTTTGTAAAATGAGAAAATGAAGAATCGTTGCGTGGGAGAAGGGGTATGCGAAGTCGATTGTGTGGATGGCCTGCGGGCCCACGCCGCCAGAGCAGCCTTACCCCCTGAAGAGCAGACCACCAGAGTTGCCGAAGCGCTCAAGGCCTTGGCGCATCCGGGTCGCTTGCGAGTTCTCCACGCGCTCGAGGGCCGCGAACTATGTGTTTGCGATCTGGCGCATGTGCTGGAGCTCTCCCTATCCGGGATGTCCCATCAACTTCGCGAACTGCGTCGCATCGGTGCCGTGCAATTCCGAACCGAGGGAAAGCTGGCCTACTACCGGATCGGCGATCCATTCTGGCTTGAACTCGCGACCTCCGTAACCAGCAAAGTCTTCCTTGACGCCAAGGCCGGATGAACGCGCGCCCACCTACCGTTTTTCCAAGCTGCGCAACCGCAACTTTGGTTGCGGTTCTATTCAGCGGGTGTTCCACGGTGGACCCAACACCGGACTACGACCGGGCTGTGCAGGAGATTCAGTCTGCCACCGGCGCAGCCAACGTCTATCACCCAGATATTCATGATGATATTCCGAACCGGGAAGCAGAACTCCTGGAACAAGGCCTTGAGCTCCAAGAAGCTGTTGAGCTCGGCCTCTTGCGCAACCCATTCCTGCAAGCGTCCTTCCGCAATATAGGCATCGCGCAGGCTGATCGCGTCCAGGCCGGGTTGTGGACCAACCCCTCTCTCTCGGCAGCTTTGCTTTTTCCTGTAGACGGCGGCCAGACCAAGATTGAAGGAGGCTTGTTCGCCAACCTTGTCGACCTTTGGCAGATTCCAGAGCGCACGCGGGTCGCCCAGAGCAATCTCGAACGTCATGTTCTTGAGCTCGCTCACTCAGCAGTACAGCTTGCCGCGAATATCCGCGCCGCTTACATCGAGACCTTGGCAGCTGAGCAACTCCTGGTGATTGCTCAGGAGAATCAAGACTCGGCAGTCCGACTGGTTGAAATCGCGAACCTTCGCCTGGAGGCCGCCGCAGCCACGGCCATCGATTTGAATCTGGCGGAGCTTGAACTGCTCGATGCCCAAGTTGCGCTGCGTGATGCGGCCTTCGAGGCCGGAGAAAGGCAACGTGAGCTCGTCACCTTACTTGGTTATGCCAACACTCCCCCTGGGTTCGCCATAACTGGCACTTTGCCAAGCTCCTCGGAAACGCTCCCTGAGGTTGAAACCCTGAAACGCTTGGCACATGAACGTCGGCTCGATATTCGTGCAGCGGTGGCGCGAGTAGAGCAAGCAGCTGCGGAACTTGAGCGCCAACACGGCCTGGTCGTGAGGATTGCCGGCGTTGGAATCAGCGCCGAACGAGAAGACGATTGGGCGTTGGGGCCAGGGCTCAAATTGGAGCTGCCAATCTTCGATCAGAATCAAGCCCAGATTGCTAAAGCAGTCGAAGCGTTTTCTCAGCACGAGGCCTTGCTTCGCGCAGTGCTTGTATCCGCATCTCAAGATGTCTCGTCGGTGATTGCGCGAACGCAAGCACAATGGGGTGCCGCGGGTCTTTACAAAGATCAAGTTGCGCGTGCCCAAGAGGCCTTGGAGCTATCGCGTCAGAGTTACGAGGTTGGCAAGACCACGATCCTCCCAGTGATTGAGGCGCAGCGGAAACTGCTCAGTGCCAAACGTCTACACGCCCTTCGGATTCGTGCCGCGGCCGTGGCTGTCTCCGATCTGGAGCGCGCAACAGGCACATCCCGAGAAGAACTTCTCAAGGCAAGCATTCGTCAAGACAGGAAAGAACCATGAACTTCAAGCTATGGATTAGAGTCGCTATTCTCGCGATTGCTGCGAGTGCTGGAACCTATGGCTATCTCAGGTACACCGCGCCGGCGGAAATCGTGAATGCCGCGACAACAGCCTGCGATAAGCACAGTGTGAATCAATGCCCCTTCTGTTCACCGGAAGTGTTCGAGGCGATGGGCTTCTGCAATGGTCATGGTGTGCCTGAAGCCATCTGCACCCGATGCCGCAATGACCTCGAAGAGGCTTTCCGATCCGAGAACGATTGGTGCCAAGGTCATGGTCTGCCGGAATCGCAATGCGCGAAGTGCAACCCTGGCGTGCTCGACAAGTGGAAGGATTTCTCCAAGCCCAAGCCCACGTCGAATTCATTCTTCCCGATCCCAGACCGCTTGCAGGTCACTGCATTCTCAAGCGCCCGGATCCACCAGCAACCAGCCCTGAGCTGTGAAACCGAGCAAAATGTCATTCGCCTTAGTTCACGGTGGACGGCAAAAAGCGCAGGCTTGGATTTTGCTCCGGTCGAAATCAGGAAGTTGCGCGAATCCCTCGAGGCTCCGGCAGAAATCCAATACGACGCGCAGCGACATGCACGCCTAGCACCACGCGCTTCCGGTGTGGTTACCGAAGTGCGCATCGATCTTGGCCAACAAGTGATGGCCGGCGACGTCATCGCAGTGGTGGATTCAGCCGCACTTGGTTCAGCCAAGTCCGCACTGCTGCAGGCATCTGCTCGTGCCCAGCTTTGGGAGAAAAACTCCACTCGTGAGAACTTATTGTTGGAGAAGAAGCTCTCCACTCAGAAGGATGCGCTTGAAGCAGAGACGAAGCTCATGGAAAGCCGTATCGATCTTCAGGCTGCCGAGCAGAGACTGCAAAATCTTGGCTTGTCGAAAGAGCAGGTCAAAGGCGTGCGGGAACAAGGAGACACGTCATCGCTGCTCTACCTGACTGCTCCGTTCGATGGAGTCGTCATTGAGATCGATGCAGTAATCGGAGAACAAGCTAGCGAGGAAACCATCCTTGTTAGCATTGCCGACACCTCGAAGATGTGGGCGATGCTCGACGTCGATGCGAGCGAGATTAGAAAGGTTGCCAAGGGGCAGCCGGTACTGCTGACGGTCGACGGTCAAATGGATCAGACCCTTGGCGGCCTAGTGACCTGGATCAGCACCAGTGTCGATCCACGCACACGCACGATCAAGGTCCGCGCGGAGTTCGACAATAGCGACGGCTCGCTGCGGGCTCGGGGCTTCGGCATCGGCCGCATCATCACCCGCGACGACAGCGCGGCGGTTCTTATTCCCAAGGAATCCGTTCAGTGGGAAGGGTGCTGCAACATCGCATTCGTGCGGCGCTCGGCAACCGAGTTCGTTCCACGCAAACTATTCCTTGGCTACGACGCCGGCGAATACATCGAGGTCCTTCGCGGTCTCCAGGGCGATGAGCAAGTCGTCACCCAAGGCAGCTTCTTGCTGAAGACCGAGCTGAAGAAAGACAGCATCGGTGCCGGTTGTTGCGAAGTCGATCACCTGAGCCAGTAACGGACCTCCAAGGGAAAGCCCATGTTTGATGCCATTGTCTCCTGGTCACTCCGCAACCGCTTGGTTGTATTGGTCCTTTCGGCCGTCCTGGTCGGTGCCGGCCTATGGTCGCTGGCCCACCTCCCCCTCGATGCCTTTCCCGATACGACTCCGGTTCAGGTGCAGGTCAATACCAATGCGCCATCCCTGAATCCGATCGAGATTGAGCAACAGATCACCTTCCCGGTGGAACAGGCGATTGGCGGCCTTCCGGGGTTGGTCGACGTGCGGTCGGTATCGAAATTCGGTCTGTCACAAGTCGTGGCGGTCTTCGACGACGACACCGATATCTATTTCGCACGCCAGCTCATCAATGAACGTCTCCAGACCGTGGAGATCGCCGACGGCCTGCCAGCTCCCGAGCTTGGACCTGTCGCCACCGGCCTGGGGGAAGTTCTCCACTATGTGGTCTCGGGCGAAGGGCACAGCCTTACGGAACTGACCACCTTGCATGACTGGGTCATCCGCCCCCAGCTCTTGACTGTTCAAGGAGTCGCCGAGATCAATACTTGGGGTGGACGTAAGCGACAGTTCCATGTGGTGGTCGACCCTCAATCCTTACTGAAGTACGAGCTTGCCCTTGATGAAGTGGTCGAGGCCTTACGCAAGAACAACGAGAACGTCGGCGGTGGAGTCATTTCCGACGCCGGCGAACTTCACCTTGTTCATGGTTTGGGTCTTGCGAAGAGTGTCACCGAGCTTGAAGATATTCCTGTTGCCGAGCACGACGGTGTGCCGGTGACCATTCGCGATATCGCGCGCGTTGGTGAAGGGCATCAAATCCGCCGTGGCGCGGTCACTGCAAACGGCGAAAGTGAAGTCGTGCTCGGCCTGGGTTTCATGCTCATGGGTGAAAATAGTCATGACGTGACCAGCCGCCTGCGTGAACGGCTCGAGGAAGCGAAGCAAAGTCTCCCTGATGGTGTCGAGATCCGCGTGTTCTACGACCGAACCGAACTCGTCGATCGTGTCATCGCCACTGTGCGCAAGAACCTGCTGGAAGGTGCGCTCCTGGTCATCGCAGTACTGTTCATCTTCCTGGGCAACCTGCGCGCAGGACTTATCGTTGCTGCGGCAATTCCTTTGGCGATGCTGTTCTCGTTCAGCGCCATGCTGCGCTTCGGCGTTTCCGCAAGCCTCTTGAGCCTTGGAGCCATCGACTTCGGCTTGGTGGTCGATAGCTCGGTCATCATCATCGAGAACTGCGTGCGACGGCTCGGGATCGAAGGCGGCAAACGTCCCAGGATGGACATCGTCCGCGACGCCACACTTGAGGTTCGCAAACCGACGATGTTCGGCGAGCTGATCATCCTGATCGTCTATGTTCCGATCTTGCTACTCGAAGGTGTGGAAGGCCGGCTCTTTCAGCCGATGGCGCTCACGGTCATCTTCGCCTTGGCTGGTTCGCTGATCTTCTCCCTGACCTTGATTCCAGTACTCGCAAGTTACGGGTTGCGCGGCAAGGCAAAGGAACGAGAGAACATCGTGATCCGCGCGGCCCAGTGGATCTATCGCCCGGTCGTTCGCTTTTCCCTTCGTTTCCGTTGGCCCGTCATCGGCTTAGGAGCCGGGGTCTTGGCCGTTGGTGTTTATCTCGCCACGCAACTGGGTAGCACCTTCATCCCGCGACTCTACGAAGAGGCCTTGGTGGTGAATACGGTGCGACTATCCGGCGTGTCACTCGATGAATCGGTGCGTTACGGCATGCAGATCGAGAAGCTGATAAAGCAACAGTTCCCACACGAAGTACGAGAAGCCTGGACACGCACCGGAACTGCCCAAGTCGCGACCGACCCGATGGGGCTTGAAGTTTCCGACGTCTTCTTGACCCTCAAACCACGAGAGGTTTGGACGAAGGCTTCAACGCAAGAGGAACTTACGGTTCTACTGAAAGAAGCCCTCGGCGGCATGCCTGGAATGCGCTCGGTATTCACCCAACCGATTGAGATGCGGGTCAACGAAATGACTGCGGGCATTCGCGCGGATCTAGGTGTGAAGATCTTCGGCGACGACCTCGAAGTCTTGAAGACTACAGCGCAGGAAGTCCTGACGGTTCTTGAAGCGATCCCTGGCGCCAGTGACGTCTCAGCGGAACAAATCACTGGGCAACCTGTGCTTGAAGTTGAAGTGAAGCGCAAAGTGCTCGCTCGCCATGGAATCCCAGTGCAGCATGTTCTCGCCTTGATCGCGGCCCTTGGCGAGACCAAGGTCGGAGAGGTGCGCGAAGGTCAAAGACGCTTCGATCTCGTCGTGAAACTAGCCGAGAAGTATCGCACCGATCCAGCCGCGGTACGCAAGATTCGCGTTCCGACATTAACCGGGGAACGCATCCCGATCACGGAGCTGGTGGATTTCCGCGAGACGGAAGGACCCTCCACCATCACCCGGGAATGGCAGAAGCGTCGCGTAGTGGTCCAGGCTAATGTCCGCGACCGCGATCTCGGCTCCTTTGTTGCAGAAGCGAAAACGAAGATCGCCACGGAAGTCGATCTACCGCCAGGTTATTACACGACCCTCGGTGGTCAGTTCGAGCACCTTCAACGGGCGAACGCGCGCATGAAGATCATCGTGCCACTGGCACTCGCCGCGATCCTGTTTCTCCTGTTCATGAGCACGCGTTCGATACGCGACGCACTCATGATCGCCACGGGTGCGCCGTTCGCGGCATTCGGTGGTGTCATGGCGCTGTGGCTGCGGGACATGCCATTCACGATCTCGGCTGGTGTCGGTTTCGTGGCGGTCTCTGGCGTCTCAGTCCTGAACGGCATCGTGCTGATCACGACGATCAGACGCAAGATCGACAGCGAAGGCTTGTCGATCGAGGCAGCCATTGAGGAAACACGCCTGATGCGACTTCGCCCGATCCTGATGACCGCTTTAGTCGCTGCTCTTGGTTTCGTGCCCATGGCACTGAACACCGGTGTTGGCGCCGAAGTCCAGCGGCCGTTGGCAACCGTGGTCATCGGTGGCGTGATTGCCGACAACATCTTGACGCTCATGGTGTTGCCTGCGCTCTACTCCCTCTTTGGGAGGAAAGGCCCAAGCGCTCAGAAGACTGCAGCTGCTTGAAGCGGGGCTGCCGCGCTTGCGCGAGCATGCCCA
>JAAESM010000082.1 GCA_024229395.1 Planctomycetota bacterium
GAACCTGATGATCACGTTGCTCGATGGACCACTGGGCACCGAGCTGGAAGCCCGAGGAGTTCCGCCTGTACATGATTGCTGGAGCGCTGAAGCAATTGAGACCGCCCCAGACATGATCACCGCCATTCATCGAGACTATGCGCAAAATGGTTGTTCGGTGCACACCACCAACACCTTCCGAACCAATCAAAGAGCAAGCGGTAGTTCTTGGCGGGAACGAACTCTGGCTGCCGTCGCACTCACCAAGGAAGCTGTTCCCAGGCATCACAGGGTCGCGGGTAGCATTGCGCCGGTCGAAGATTGTTACCGGTTCGATTTGTCACCCGGCGCAAACTCTGAGGCTGAACATCGCGAAATGGCAACCACGTTGGCCAGTGCAGGGTGCGACCTGCTACTGTGCGAAACATTCTGCCACCCGGACGAAACCATAGCCGCCACCAAAGCTGCAGTGTCCTGTGATTTGGAAACATGGGTCGCATTGACGGCCGGACCGCAGGCAAACCTGATGACTCCCCATGACATGGCACGGCTTGCTACTCAAGTGGTCAATCTTGGTGCCAGTGCAGTGCTGGTC
>JAAESM010000083.1 GCA_024229395.1 Planctomycetota bacterium
GCCACCATGCGTCGTGAAACCGGAAACTCCATCCGTTTCGACGACAACGCCGCCGTGATCATCAACGACGACAAGAACCCGAAAGGCACTCGTGTCTTTGGACCGGTGGCGCGTGAACTGCGCGAGCGCAGCTTCACCAAAATCGTGTCCCTCGCTCCGGAGGTGATCTGACCATGGCGACTGCAACCACCAAGGCCAAGGCCACCGAGCGCATCAAAATGCGCATCCGCAAGGGTGACACCGTCCAGGTGATCGCCGGCAAAGACAAGGGCAAGACCGGCGCCGTTCTGCGCACCCTGCCCAACGAGAACCGTGTCGTCGTGGAGGGGGTGAACATGCGCACCCGCCACGAAAAGCCCACCCAGGAAGGCGAGACCGGCCGCATCGTGACCGAGGAAGCATCCCTGCATGCCTCCAACGTGATGCTTTATTCCACCTCCAAAAAGGTGGCAAGCCGCGTTGAAATCGTCGTCGAGAAGGACGGCACCAAAAAGCGCCGGCTGAAGAAAACCGGTGAAGTCCTCGACTGATCCCGACTTCTGACCACGTCCAGAAGCACCCCAACCCGTTATGTCACTCAAGAAGCGCTACAGGGAGACCATTCAGCCCAAGCTGAAGAAGGATCTCTCCCTCAACAACATCCATGAAGTCCCCAAGGTGGTGAAAGTCACCGTGAACCGGGGTCTCGGCGAAGCCGCCGCCAACGCCAAGTCCCTCGAGGCTTCGGTCAATGAGCTGGCGCAGATCACCGGCCAGAAGGTCCTGGTGACCCGTGCAAAGAAGGCCATCGCCGGCTTCAAGATTCGGCAGGGCATGCCGATCGGCTGTGCCGTCACCCTCCGTGGTGATCGGATGTACGCCTTCCTCGAGCGCCTGATCAACCTGGCGCTGCCTCGCATCCGCGACTTCCGCGGGGTCAGCCCCAAGAGTTTCGATGGGCGCGGCAACTACACCCTTGGGGTGCGCGAACAGATCATTTTCCCTGAGATCTCCTTCGACAAGATCGATGCAATCCGGGGCATGGACATCACCATCGTGACCACCGCCCGTTCGGACGAAGAGGGCCGGGCCCTCCTCCGCGAGATGGGAATGCCGTTCCAGAGCAACTGAGCCCTCCCCGTCGACACCTATGGCCAACCACGACCCCATTTCCGACATGCTCACCCGCATTCGCAATGCGAGTGAGAAACGTCACGAAACCACCAAGATCCCCGCTTCGCGGATGACCCGCAGCATCGCCAAGGTGCTGCAGCAGGAGGGCTTCATCTCCGAGATCAGCGAGCAGGGTGAAGGCGTTCGCACCGA
>JAAESM010000084.1 GCA_024229395.1 Planctomycetota bacterium
CTGACCACATCCAACTCGAACTCGGTCAGTCCTTCTTCGGATTCCTGTAACTGCTTCCAGCCGCTTTCGAGTTCTTCCAGCGTGACGTCGTAGCCGTTCTCCTTGCCTAGTGCGACTAGGTCTGCGCCGCCTTTTACCTTTTCCTGCAAGTCAGCGCTGTCGCTGACTGCCTTGCGGAAGTTTGTTAGTGTTTCGTTCATAAGCCTGTCAGCGGCGAACCCTCGCAGGCCGAGTGCCGCCATGCAAGTGGTTTAGTTGCCAGCAGCTTTCAATTCTTCACCCGTCTTGCCGCCGTGTTTGCGGAGGAGGTCGGCGGTTTCGGGATGTTTACGCCTGATGGCAAAATCTAGCGGTGTATCGCCAACAATATTCTTCGCATTCACATCCGCACCAGCGGTGATTAGCAGTTCGACGGTTTCATTGCGCCCCCAATAAGCCGCAAGACGCAAAGGAGTCCATCCATCCCTATCCTTCACATTCACATCCACGCCTTCGGCAAGAAGCAGTTCGGCGATTTCCTTGCGACCGTTCTCAGCCGCAAGATGCAAAGGAGTCCGTCCATCATTAGTCTTCGCATTTACATCCGCACCATCAGCAATGGCTTGTTTGGCGGCTTCAATGTTTCCTTTATAGGCAGCCTCAATAAGTGAGATGTTTGGTGCTTTGGCTATCGGCGGTTCTGGCTTCGCTTCTGGTGCAGGAGCCGACTGCTGCGAC
>JAAESM010000085.1 GCA_024229395.1 Planctomycetota bacterium
CGGAACGCCATTTGGGATAGTTGAGCGAGAAGAGCCACCAGAGCCACCTTTGCTGTCCACCGATTTGTTCGCAGGGCAAATCGCCACAATCCAGGTTTCTAATTGCACACCAAATCGAAAAGTCTATGTCGCCTATTCACTAACAGGCGGTGGCACCACCTGGTCCCCCTTCGGCACCCTCGCTCTATCGGCTCCGTACTATGTCTTTAGGCCTACGCGAGCAGATTCATCAGGGGTTGCTCAAATCGACAAATTTATCCCAAGGGGAGCCGCTGGAATAAATGTATGGATGCAAGCTTATGATGTGAAAAGGAAACGACTATCCAACGGATTAGCACTGGTGATTCAGTAGCAGCCATCAATTCATAGTAATCCCAAAACAGAATAATATAACGTGAACACCTCCCAAATAAATGAAGCTCTTATGTACGCATGCGCTAATCCTGAGACGACCCTATCTCAAGTCGAAGAGTTGATAGAAGCAGGCGCGGATGTGAAGGCTGCAGATATCAACGATGGCTGGACATCTTTGATGTATGCAGCAATGTTTAGCACCAGCCCCAAAGTTATTTCGGCATTGATTAATGCTGGGGCTGATTTAGAGGCTAGAAATAAACAGAATGGCTGGACTCCGTTGATGAATGCGGCAGCCAAAAATCCTAATCCCGAAGTCATCACGGCATTACTGAAAGCAGGTGCGGAGGTGGAAGCTAGGGATGAAACTGGCTGGACTCCGTTGATGATTACGGCACGCTACAACTCCAATCCCGAAGTCATCACGGCGTTAGTGAAAGCAGGTGCGAAAATAGTATTAACTGCATAGACGGATTAATGGATTTGAATGCAAGCCCACTAGCCCTCACCTTTGACGAGCAAAACATTTTAGATTTAGCGAAGTCAAATGAGAAGCGGTCGGACGATGACCGCGACAAAATAGAGCAATACCATACCGATTACGTTAGTAACCACTTATTGTGAGCACCCCCACTCTCAGCACCCAAGCCTATCTTGAGAACCAAACCTGGCTCTTCCAGTTTGTTCGCAAGCTGGTCGCTGATGATCACACCGCCGACGACATCGTTCAGTCTACCTTTGAACGAGCGCTCCAAAATAAGGAAGACAAGAGCACACACCGCGGCTGGCTAAAGGGTGTAGCGCACAACCTCGTAAAAGAGCATTACCGCTCGACTAGCCGACGTCGTCGCCGTGAGGTACTTGTTTCGCAAGGCACGGACTCCATTGTCGACTCCCCCTGCCAGGTCATGGAGTTGGCCTCGTTGGTAATGAGCGCTCTGGAGCGGCTACCAGAGGACCAAAGGGAGGTGATTCTGCTGCGCCACATGAAGGCAAAAAAGCCCGCCGAGATCGCCCGGTTCCTCGAGCTTCCAAGGGAAAAGGTTTATCGCCTCCTTGAACGTGGTTGCAAGCGAGTCCAAGAGGATCTCAAGCAACGTCACGGTGTGGACTGGCGCGCCAACTGCCGCCGCAATCCTTGGTTTCAAGCTGCCTGATCCTTGGTCCACGGCAAAGGTGATGGGTATTGCAGCAGCCGTTGGAGTTGCAGCTGTTGGAACTTGGCTTGGCGTGGATTGGCTCGTAAAATCCGGTGAATTCGCGCAAGTTGATTAGACCCTGGGAATCGAAACCCAGTCCATCAATGAAGCCCTCCATTGGCACGACGGTTTGGATGCGCGGCTCCAAACCCATCATGTAGCTCAATGAGCCACCGCCCATTGAGTGACCAATGGCACCAAGCTTGTCACTGTCGACCAAGGTGTAGAACGGTGACGACGGAGTGTTCGATTGGGTTTCGACCCATCCCATCATGGCGTGGGAATCAGCGGCTTCACGAATCATGCTGCCAAAGAAGCCTGTCTCGGTACCGATACTCGAAACGATGAAACCCCAACTGGCCAAGTGTTGGCTGAGCTGGTGATAATTTTCTGGAGTGGCGAACCAACCGTGGTTCAGAGCGATCAGTGGGTAAGGTCCACCGGCGTAATCAGGTCGAGCGTCAAGACCAGCGCTTGCTGCGGGATAATAGACACGTCCACGCACGTGGCCTCGACCATTGATGTTGTCCCAAAAGTCCGCAGCAGACCAACCGGCTTGATGAGCACCTAGGTCTTCTGGAGCAGTTTGAGCGCTGAGGTCGGGAGAGAGGAAAGCAATCCCGGCCAGCAGTGCGGCGAAGGGGAGGTTCAGGGCCGACAGCATGACCCCTACTTAACCCATGTTGGCCGAACCGGCTATGCTCCGTTCATGAAACGGGCCCTCAATCTCTTCCATTTGCTTGCTGGACTGCTGCTGCTGACCGCTTCCATGGCCTTTTCCAGCTGCAGTGACGGAACTGCAATTGACAACCCGTTGCTATGGAAGGTCACTGGCCACGGAGCGGAGGCTTACCTATTCGGCACCATGCATGTTGCCGACCCACGCGTTACGAATCTGCATCCTGCCGCAGACGAAGCATTTATGTCGTCCGATGCGTTCTACACCGAGGCCGGCGAGACCACTCCATCCGATGCTGCCAAGTTCGCTACGGCTGGCTCGCTGCCGGAGGGCATGAGCCTGCGGAAGTTGCTTCCTCCTGAACTCTGGGAGGAGCTAGATTCTTATCTGAAATCCCGGGATTTCCTAGGCGCACACATCTTCGACACCTATCGCCCGTGGTTCGCCTCGCTGCAACTTGCCCAACTGGATGCCATGCCACTGCTGGAAGGTGGCCAGGCTCTGGACTTTGCGATGACCGCGCGTGCCAAGAAAGACGGCAAGGAAATCGGCGCTATAGAACAGATCGAAGAACAGATTGCCGCACTTGCCATCGGCGACACTGCCGATCAGATCCACATGCTGCGCGTCACCCTGGAGAAATTGCGTGAAGAGCAAGCCGCCGGCAAATCAGCTGTACAACGCTTGCTTGAGCTCTACATCGCTGGTGCCCCCGACGCCTTGTGGGCTTATGCGATGGAAGAGACGGACCTTGATGATCCAGTGCAAGCAGCGGCATGGCAAGCACTGCTCGCCGATCGCAATGTTGTCATGACCAGTCGCATCCATGAAAAGCTGCAAGCTGCGAACGGACGTCAGTTCATGTTCGCCATCGGCAGTCTGCACTATGTTGGCCCCGACAGCGTGGTCGCCGGCCTGCGCGAATTGGGTTACGAAGTCACGCGTATCAACGGCGACAGCTGAGCTCAAGAAGTGCGCATGCTCAACACTGCGTTGGCTAACTTGTGATAGTCATCCATGCTGTTGTAAAGCTGCGCTGAAATCCGCACTGCCGTGCCAAGTGGATCCGGTAGTGGAATCACCGGTACTTGAATCCCCCATTGCTCGCGCAACTCGGTGTAGAGATCACTGCCGCGCTTTTCGATATTGGCAATAATGTCTTTCGGCACCAGGATCGTGGACATGCTGCCAACCATCGAATCCGGCGCGGTGGTTTGCTGCTCCCAAGCCTTACATAGGTAATCACGCGCCTGCATGGCGAGCTCACGGTTGTGCTTCATGATGGCCGACCAACCGCCGTCCATCTTCGACTGCATGTCTTCCAATACGAACGGAATGCTCGCCCAGGCGCTCAAATCAAAGGTTCCAGGCCAATCGAACTCCTGTTGGTAACGGCTGCGTTCCGACGTATCGGCGTTGTAGCCATGACTGATCGCCACCGGATGCAGGCCTGCCTGGTTCCTTTTGGGAGCCACCAACACAGCGCTACCTTTCGGCGCACAGGGCCATTTGTGTAGATTGCCGGTGTAATAATCGGCGTTGAGCTTGGAAAGATCCAACGGCAGTTGGCCAGGTGCATGCGCACCATCGACCAACACCTTGATGCCATGCTCCTGCAATGCCGGCACCAACTGTTCTAAGGGCAAGACCAAGGCAGTAGGTGAAGTGATGTGATCGATCAGGCAGAACACAGTGCGCTCGGTCACCGCTTTCAACATGACATCGATTACTTGTTGTGGATCGTCAATCGGGAAGGGGATGTCCACCACCACCACCTTCGCACCCCATCGGTCTGCCGCATAATCCAAGGTGTTACGGCAAGCGTTGTATTCATGATTGGTGACCAGCAACTCATCGCCAGCTTGCCAACGCTGCGAACGAATCACCGCATTCACACCATGCGTCGCGTTCGGCACCATCACGATGTCATCGACTTCAGATCCAAGAAAAGGCGCGAGACTCACACGCGCGCTGTCGAACATCGCATCACGTTTGCTCATGAACAACACCGGTTCGCGCTCCATCTCCGCACGCCATTGCTGTTGATGCTCCTGCACTGCCTTGGTGCACGCACCATAGGAACCATGATTGATGAAGGTCACTTCAGGATCGAGTGACCAGTACCGGCGGAGTGAGTTCGTCATGATTTCTAGTGTAGTGGCGTGATTAATGCGCCTAAGATGTAGACATGAACAAACGAAATCTGTTTGTCCTGTTGCCCGTGTTGGCTGTCGGTGCTTGCGCCCAGCCTGAGACCAATCAGGACATGAAACCACAAATAACGGACTCCACAACCTCCTCTGAAGTGGCTGTGAGCAAAACAGTCATGCTCAATGTAACCGGCGCCACCTGAGCAAAGTCGTGAGGTACCTCGATCGAGGCAACCCTCAATGCGCTACCGTGGGTAGAGCAAGCTAAATTTGACATTTCCAGCGACACCGCCACCATTTTGGTCGGCGAAGGCTACAGCGAGCAAGCTACTGTTGGCGCCTTTGAAGGCACCAAATTCACCGTCACGGTGAAGTCCTGAGCTCCTCTTTGGGGCCGCAGCACCTGTGTTGCGGCCCCAAACTTCGTCCTAAGTCCTTTTATTCCAACTTTCTCACGGGTGTTTTTACGGGTGTTTCCACGGGTTTTCCACAGCCTTTCCACGCTGCTTTGGAGTCGGCCGATATGATTGCCGAATGCTCCTGTCGATTTCAGCCAGCCTTTTATGCCTTGCCCTTGCCCAAAAGCCGGGCAACGTCGCCCCACCCCTGGAAGTTGGCAATGCGGAACGCATTGAGGCCGATATACGGAAATTGGTTAGCTTTGGAACCCGCTCCACGCTGTCTGAAACAGAATCTGATACTCGTGGAATCGGAGCCGCTCGACGCTGGCTCCGCGACGAAATGGAGTCAATCTCCAAGGAGTACCACGACAACTGCCTGCGCGTAGAGCTGCAGTTTTTTGACCTACCGCCGGGCCCACGCACACCGGATGGCATTCGCCTTGCCAATGTCGTCGCCTATCTTTCTGGCTCCGACCCGGATCGCTTAATCGTGATCTCGGGACATTACGATTCGATGCCTACCTCTCCTACCGATGGTGAGAGTGATGCACCCGGTGCGAATGATGATGCAAGTGGTACCGCTGCAGTGTTAGAAGCAGCACGCTTACTAAGTGGTTGGAAGCCACGTGCGAATATTGTCTTCATGGCAGTCGCTGGTGAAGAACAAGGTCTGCTGGGTGCTGCCGCGCAGGCGAAGTATTGGAAGGAACAAGGCAAACATGTCGAAGCCATGTTCACCATGGATATCGTCGGTGGCGCAGTGGGTACTTCCGGCAAGCATGAACCAATGCGCTTGCGGGTCTTCAGTGAAGGTGTGCCGAGCAAGGGGCCGAAGGTGGTCGGCAGCGATAATGATGCGCCATCACGTCAAGTCGCACGCTACTTGAAACGCACCGCAGAGGCTGCAATCCCTGGTTTTGAGCTTACACTGATTCAGCGTCAAGACCGTTACTTGCGTGGCGGTGATCACCGTGCCTTCAATCAACTGGGTTGGGCGGCGGTGCGCATGACTGAACCGCATGAGAACTACACACATCAACATCAAGATGTGCGCGAAGATGAAGGCGTACAGTTCGGTGATCTTCCGGAGTACGTCGACTTCGCTTATGTCGGTCGTGTCGCAACCAGTGTGGCCAGTGCCATCAGCGAAATGGGGGCCGCGCCGGCACCACCAAAGAATGTGGCTGTCAGCATCAGCAAGCTCACGCCGCACACCACTTTGAAGTGGAAAGCGAATGTCGAGAAGGATCTTGGTGGCTACGCCATCTTGGTGCGTCAGACCAATGAGAAGACTTGGACGGAACGCCATGATGTGGGCAATGTCACCAGCGCAACCTTAGATGGTTACAGTAAGGACGATTACCTCTTTGCGGTCGAATCGTACGATAAGCTTGGGAATCGGAGTTTGCCGGTCTACCCCACCCCTCGTCGTTGATGTTCTTGCTGCCACTGTTATTCGCTGCGTTGCCGTCTGCTCAATGTTCCAACATTGATGCGGATGCGGTCTTTCATGACCAGTCGCCGGTCTACTGCTCGCCGCTGGAACCAATGCCTGGCGACACGGTCAGCCTGCGCCTACGCGCTGCCCATGGCGACCTGACTTCCGCAACGGTACGGATCTGGGATACCGGTTTGAATGGTGGCGCCGGTGGCGAAGTGTTGGTGCCGATGTGGGTCGAAGGCCAAGTCGGTCCTGGCAATCAGTTCGACATGTGGCGCGCCGATATTCAAGTTGGCACGAATCACTTGTGGTATCGCTTTCGCTTGGAAGATAGCGGTTGTGTGGATTACTACCAGATCACCGGCGTGCTGGATTGGGCCACCACCAGCATTCCTGATTTCCAGATCCACCCCGGCTTCCAAGGCCCACCTTGGGCACGCGGTGCGGTCGGTTATCAGATCTTTCCCGATCGTTTCCGCAACGGTGATCCGAGCAACGATCCGCAGACTGGAGATTGGGAGTACCCCTCCCCCGGTCAGTTCATCACCGGCCACTCCAATTGGAATGCCACTCCGACCGGCGGCACCGATTTCTTTGGTGGTGACCTGCTCGGCGTTTGGCAAGGCAGTGATTACCTCGATTGGCTGGGAGTCGAATTCATCTGGTTCAATCCGGTTTTCGAAAGCCGTTCCAATCACCGCTACGATGCGGTCAACTACGACCACATCGATCCTGCATTGGGATCCGATTCGGATTTCAACCTGCTGGTGCGTGGACTCAAACGCAAAGGCATCCGCGTGATCCTCGATGGCGTGCTGAACCACTGCTCCTCTTGGAGTGAATGGTTCGATCGTTATGAGCAATACCCCTGGACCGGTGCGCATGAGAATCCGGCTACCAGCCCGTGGGGCGATTGGTTCACCTTCCTGCCAGGTTTCAATCACATCAGCGCGCCGGAAAATTACTGCTCGTGGTTCGCGATCAACACCTTGCCTAAGCTCAACTACAGCAACCCACTGGTGCGTGACCGCATGGTGCGCAATCCGGATAGCGTCTTGCGAGGTTGGCTGCAGACCGGGATTTCTGGTTGGCGCCTGGATGCGGCGGAAGACGTCGGCCCAGGCTGCAGTGGCGATGACCACAGTGTTTGGCGCGAGATGCGCGACTACATTAAACAGGATGACCCGAACGCACTGCTGGTGCTCGAGGAATGGAGTGATGCTTCAGCCTGGCTCTATGGCGACCAGTTCGACGGCGTCATGAACTTCCATGGCTTCCTGTTCCCGGTGCAGGATTACTGCCTGAACCGCTCGATCTCCACGCAGGATTTCGTCGAACGCTTCACTCGCGGTGCACGCGCTTATCCCGCCACCGCCAACCACAGTTCGTGGAACCAGCTCGGCAACCACGACCTATCGCGTGCCTTGACCCGTGCCAACAATCAAGCACCGCGCTTGATGGAAGCGACCTTCCTGCAGTTCACGCTGCCAGGAACACCCGTCGTCTATTACGGCGACGAGATCGGCATGGTCGGCGGCAGTGATCCGGATAACCGTCGTACCTTCGACTGGAACATCAGCAACTGGAATGTTCCACTGGCACGCTTCACCAAGCGCTTGGCCAAGCTGCGGGCGGAGCATCCGGCATTACGTGAAGGTAGCTTCGATCCCTATTGGGTTCATCACGCTGGGCGCGTGATGGTCTTCGCTCGGGAACACACCATGGAGACCTTGATCGCGGTTGCTTCCAGTGGCGACAATCATCTCGATGTCACGATTCCCGTTGGCCGATACTTCCCCGCTGGTGCGGTCTTGGAAGACTTGATCAGTGGCGACACGATTACGGTCAGTGCCAATCGCACGATCGACTTGAGTGGCGCTGCTCGCTTGGAAGCGCATGGTTCGCGCCTCTATCGCGCGCTGTAAATGTGAGTGCGCTTCAGGAAACCAACATGGCTTCCACCGATTCCACCAGCTCTTCGCGGGTGAATGGTTTCAGCAAGGTGGCACCTGCGCCCAACATGCGTGCGGCGCGCAGATAGAACTCGGCACCGACGACGCCAGACATGGCAATGATGCCCATATCCGGATGCGTCTTGCGCAGTTCCATTACGGTCTCAGCGCCCTCCTTTTCAGGCATCACCAAATCGGTGAGGACCAGATCGCATTGGATCCGTTGCAGGACCTCAATAGCTTCAACTCCGTTACATGCTTCTGAAGTCTCGTAACCTGCATCCTCCAGGAAAGTGCACGCAACGCGGCGTACATCTTCTTCGTCATCGACAACTAGTATCCGTTTCATTTGAGGGGCTTAGGCCTGAACTAATTATGCTCGGAGCACCGCTGCCAAGTCAAGCCCGGGAGCAAGTAATTCTTCCGAACATCCTGCCCGAAAAAGGGTTGCGTCGCCACCGAGGAGCTCATATTTATCCATTTCGCGGCGCAAGAAAGTGCCCTCGTGCAACCCCAGCACCTTTAGGGAGTTCATCTCGTGGTATTCCGCAATCCTTTGCGCGCGCGTTTCACCGAAATGCTCAATGAAATTATCGCCTTCGCGAACCCAAACCTGGCCGCGATAATAGTGGGAATTAATCTGGAAAGGAATCAGCCCTAGTGTCTCGAAACTTTCCGGCATCACGATCGGCATGTCGTTGGTGGTCTGCATGGTTGGGCACGCGACATTGGTGCCTGCAGAAGCGCCCATATAGGGAATTCCGCCTTGCACGCGGCGTTTAATCGGGTCGATCAAACCGAAACGCTGCAGGTCATGGGTAAGCCGAAAAGTGTTGCCGCCGCCTACGAAGATGCCTTCTGCCTCCTCAACAGCGGCCACTGGATCGGCGCAGGAATCAATGCCAACCAACTCGTAGCCAGCGTCGAATCCACGCGCGAGCAGAGCCTTGAGATAAGCCTGATGATTATGCAGGGCATAAGGAATGAATAAGATTCGCTTCACGTTACCGAAGAAGGAACGCATTTCGCCGCGGAAGAATGCGCGTCGTTCTTCGTTGCCGAAACCACCACTACCAAGCAAGACTCTCATGTTGAAAAGGATACACTAAGCGGATGAAGGACTGGTTATTGCTTTTCTTGCGCTTGATCGCCGGCGTCGGCCTCGCCTATTGGGCTGGGCATGGCAAGGTCTTCGACGAGGAAACCCGCGAGGCCTATTCCTTGGTATTGGCCGATGCCGGAATCCCGGCCGCCTACTTCACCACGCTGTTCCTCGGAGTGGTCGAGTTCTTTGGCTCGTGTTTCATCGCCGCTGGTTTCTTCACCCGCAAGGCAGCCAGCCTGATGATCATCGCCGCCGGCACCAGCGCAGCGATCCAACTGCTGATTCTTGAGGCACCCGTCGCGCACCTTTTCCTGCTCGATCAAGATGCAGGCTTCGGTACAGGCATCTTCATGATCGCCTACGTCGTGCTTCTGCTGTTCGGCCCAGGCAATATCTCATTTGATGCCGGCCGACGTCGGGTGTCTGCTGAGGATTAAGTCCGCTACTTTGCTGGCCCCTGCCGCCTTCCATCAAGGTGCTGAATCTGGACAAAAAAGAAAGGCCGTCGGAGCCAAACTCCGACGGCCTTCACTCATCTCCAGGGGTGGCTTAAGCCTTGGGCTTAGTCCACGAACTCTTCGACAACGTTCGACACCAAGCCGTTCTGTACAGCTTCAAGGTAGACGGTGCGGTTGAACAATCCACCCGGAGGCACGATTGCGAACGATGCTTCACCGGAACCATTCGAGGTGGTGGTCAAGGCGTGGACGGGATTCGCCATACGCACGGTCACGCCCAAGCGGCCGACAGGAGTGCTGCCTAGACCCACGAAGGAGTAAGCCAAGTAAACCGGGCTGTTCGGAGTTGCGTTGTGGACCAACAGGCTGTCGGCGACACCAGCGTAGAGATGCGGCACATCGAGCCACAGGCCGGCAGGGACCAGCTTATGCACGGTGTTGGAACCACAAACATAGACCTCGCCGTCGGCATCGATACCGAGTGAACGGCCACTACCGCTGACACCACTTTGCGCAGTGTGATCGGTGTAATTGGTGTAACCACCGGCGCCGTCGTAACGCAGGGACCACAGCTCGCGGCTACCTGCATCGGTGAAGAAGTAACGGCCCTGCATGGTGGCCATGGTGCGTCCGCGGTAAACCTCGCTACCGATGATGCAGTTGCGGAAAGTTGGCGAGAAACGGTGGTTGTACTCGTAGATCGGCATCTCGAGGCCTGAGGTGTTACAACCGCTCGATGGGTTGTAGCAGTTCGTGCCTTCGGTGATGCGCCAACCGTAGTTCAAGCCACCTGGACTGCCTGCGTCTTCCACGTGGATGTATTCCCACTGGTTCTGGCCGACGTCGGCGATGTACATGTCGCCAGTCTCGGAGTCGAAGTTGAAGCGCCATGGGTTACGCAGACCAAGCGCCCAGATTTCATCAAGAACACCTCCAACGCCCACGAATGGGTTGCTGGTTGGGACGGTATAAGGCAGGCCGTTATCGACATCGATACGCAGCATCTTGCCAAGCAGCGAGTTGCCGTTTTGTGCGCGGTTACCTGGGTCACCGGCAGAGCCGCCATCACCAGTACCGATGTACAGGTAGCCATCGGGGCCGAAACGGATGTCACCACCGTTGTGGTTCGAGTATGGCTGGCTGATCGTCATGATGATCTGCGCCGAGTTTGGATTCACGACATCTGGGTTCGAGGAAACCGTGTAGCGCGCGACCACCGTGCTACCACCATTATTGGTGTAGTTGACGAACACCCAACCGGTGTTGTCGTAGTCAGGGTGGAAAGCCATACCGAGCAGTCCGCGTTCGCCACCAGAGCTGTTCAAGGCCTGCACATCGAGGAAGTGCGTGCCCAACATGGTGCCGTTTTTGACCACACGGACGGTGCCGCGCTGTTCAACAATGAAGATTCGGTCCGAATCACCAGGTGCGTGGGTCACCAGGAGCGGCTGAGAGAGGCCTGAGGCCACTGTGACGCTATCTAGTTCGACTTGCGCACTAGCCTGGGGGCTAGAACCAAGAAAAGCCAGGCTGAGAACCAAGCTTGAAAGTAAAAACTGTGGAGTTGAGTTCATGAGCTGAGGTATTAAAAATACCAGAAACCAGAACATTTCGCCTGGAAATGCCTGAACTACGTACAATTTCTCGATTGCCCAGATGAAAACCGCCCTGCTCCTCGTTCTAATTTGCGCCTTGCCGAGCTTGGCCTGTTCCAGCGATTCCAAAACCGCTACTGAGCCCACCATGACTGCCGAAGAAACCGCCCCACCCTCCGACACCCCGGAATCTGCCAGCGAGCAACGCGTTGTCCGCACCGAGGCCGAATGGCGCGAATTGCTCACCCCAGAGCAATATCACATCACCCGCGAGGCCGGCACCGAACGCCCATTCAGCGGCGATTACTGGGACAAAAACGACGTAGGCACTTACGAATGCATAGGTTGCAACCAAAACCTATTCCTATCGAACACCAAGTTCGACGCCGGCTGTGGTTGGCCTAGCTTCTTTGAGCCGGCTACGGAAGGAGCCGTGATTTACCTGGAAGACCGCAGTTTGGCACCACGGATCCGCACTGAGATCCGTTGCAGCCGCTGTGACGGGCACCTGGGCCATGTCTTTGACGACGGCCCGCCTCCTACCGGCAAGCGTTACTGCCTGAATTCAGGCGCGATGCTGTTCAAGCCTGCCGAGGAATAAAAAAGAAAAAACCAGCGACCGTTTCCGGTCGCTGGTTTCCTTTCCCCTTGCTACTTCTAGAGGTCGCCATCCCCAGCGACTTTCTAGTGGAATAACCCATGCGCAGCAACTATCCCATCGGCCAGGAATAAGGTCGAATTTAGGGAAATTTTGATTTATTTTGCAATTTTGTAACCAAGCCCCTAATGCATTGAAAATAAAGCACTTATGCTTTGCGCCAAATTCCGGCTAACCACCGCCCACGGCCAATACGCTCCTCGAACTCAAGGCCCTGTTCAGCCATAGCCTGCGCTGTGGCCGCCCAATGCCTGCGCAAAATACCGCCAGCGAGCAATTGGCCCCTAGGTTCAACGAAATTCGCAAGGTTGCCAGCTCCAATCTGGAGGATGTCCGCAACCAGATTGGCCATGACGGCCGGCCATTGTCCGGCGGCACTCTCGAAACCACCGCGCCAGAAGTGACATTGGCTGGCCACACCGTTCATTTCAGCCATAGCATTGGCTTGGGCTGCGCTAAACGGATCGGGATCCATGCCAGTAACCTCTCTCACCCCCCCCAAGGCTGCCGCAACTGCCAGGATCCCTGATCCTGTCCCTACATCAAGAAGACGAGGCGGCGGTCCAGCGACACACCATTTCTGCAAAGTCTTCAGAGCCAAGCGGGTGGTTGGGTGCGTGCCAGTCCCGAAGGCGGAACCGGTCTTGAGGCGCAGCGGAATATCGCCGGGTTTGCAGGGCAGGTCCTCGAGCGGCTGGAAATCGGCGTGAACGACATAGTGCCCACAACGAAATGGCTTCCACTGCGCCTGCCAATCACTGACCTCGAAGTGCTTCTCCAAACCGTGTTGTTGCTCGGTGAAGCTCCAATCCTCACCCGCAACACCAAGGTCCTTAATCCAAACAGGCAGCGCGGAGCGGAAAGTGCTGGCCTGGGCAAGCTCCAGCAGCACGCGCAGTTCGGTGCCTAAGGCTGGTGCATCGATATCGGTGTCGACGGCACCAAGTGGATAAGAGGTCTCGCCGATGGCGCTGCCGAAGCCATGCTCACTAATCAGCCAAGTGAGGCTTTCCTCCCACATGGACGGCAGCGTGATGCGGAACAGCACCTTCTGCGTGGGGTCCAATGGCGAAGCGGAGGAACTCACGGTGCTCTACCATACCCATCCATGGCTGCTCCAACCCTGCCTCGCAAACGAAACGCCGATTTCCCGTCACGCGAGAGTCTGACTGCACAACGCGCGCGCGCAGCAACGGTGATGGAGCGCTTGCTGGATCACTTTCCTGAAACGCGCACTGCGTTGGATTGGAAGACGCCCTTCGAGTTGTTGATCGCGACCATTCTTTCTGCGCAATGCACCGACGTGCGCGTGAACAAGGTCACCCCGGAGTTGTTCCGACGCTTCCCGGATCCGGCTGCCATGAGCAAGGCCACGCAGGAGCAGTTGGAAGAATTGGTGCGCACCACGGGGTTCTTTCGCAACAAAGCCAAGAGTCTGTTGGGAACGGCCAAGCGCTTGATGGAAGTATTTGACGGTGAGGTGCCGCAAACCATGAAGGAGTTGCTGACCTTGCCGGGAGTGGCGCGCAAGACTGCCAACTGCGTGCTCGGTACTTGCTTTGGCATTAAGGTCGGCGTGGTGGTCGACACCCACGTGGGTCGAATCTCACGGCGTTTGGGATTCACCCGCGAAGCGGATCCGGTCAAGGTCGAGCGCGATCTGATGAAGGTGTTCGAGCAGGAACTTTGGGTCAAGGTCAGTCACAGCATGATCGATCATGGCCGCGAGACCTGCACGGCGCGGACGGCGCGCTGTGAGGGTTGTCTGCTGGCGGATATATGCCCGCAGCGGATTTGAGTCGCGCGTGGTGCGGACTGCAGCGGAGTTGAGTCAATCCGATTGCTGGTCACACGGGTTGGAGCCGACTTTGAGCCAGATTTCGCCTTCACCAAGACTGTTTTCACACCGAAAAGGCAGGAATCTGCCAGTTGACGCAAACTGGCAAACTTTGCTAAAATCCACGGATGGCGTCAGCAGAACGTACCTTCGACATCGCCACTCTAGCTCAGGAAGGCGGTGTAAGCTCCCGTACCATAAGGTATTACGGAGAGCTTGGGTTGTTGGCTGCTGAGTCGCGCGGGCCCGGAGGACGTCGGCAATATGGTGCCGATGCCCTGGAGCGCCTGCGATTCATCACGCGCCTGAAGAAACTCGGCCTGAGCCTCGGTGAGATCGCCGAGTTGAACAAGACCTTTGGCTCTGGCGCCACGCCTGCCATGCTTTCGCATCTTGATGAGCTGCTCAACACCCGCTTGGTGGAAGTCGCCGAGCGCATTGAAGATTTGCACGCCCTACAGACGGACCTGCAAAGTTACCTTGACCGCATTCGCGTGAAGTCCGGCCAACCGTCGGCACCGGAATAGACCTCATGACTACCAAAACCGAATCCGTGAACTCCAACGAACAGGAATTCTCCACTGCCAACAAGCTGCGTTTCGTGACGGCGGCATCATTGTTCGATGGCCATGATGCCGCGATCAACATCATGCGCCGTATCCTGCAGCAGGAAGGCGCCGAGGTCATTCACCTTGGTCACAACCGCAGTGTCGAAGAGATCGTCGAGTCCGCCATCGAGGAAGATGCGCAAGGTATCGCAATCTCTTCCTATCAAGGTGGTCACGTCGAGTTCTTCAAGTACATGGTCGAGTTGTTGGCCGAGCGCGGTTGCAGTCATATCCGCGTCTTCGGTGGTGGCGGCGGCACCATCACCGATAGTGAGATCAAGGAGTTGCATGCTGCTGGTGTGGAACGTTTGTACTCGGTCGAAGATGGTCGACTGATGGGTTTGGTGGGCATGATTCGCGACATGCTGAAGCGCGCTGATTTCGCCACCGCAGAAGCCGATACCGAAATCCCTGCTGGTCTCCCCCATCGTCAAGCACCTGCAGTCGCGCAGACCATCTCGATTATCGAGAAGTTGCACGATGAAGAATGCCCTGCCGAGCAGAAGAAGCGCCTGGAGGAATTAAACGCAGGTTTTGAGGCTTCGTTGGATAAGAACTCACCGATGGTCTTGGGTATCACCGGCACGGGTGGTGCAGGCAAGTCATCGTTGACCGATGAACTTGTGCGCCGTTTCCTCGATCGTTTCCCGGCGCGCACAATCGGCATCTTGTCGGTCGACCCCAGCCGCCGACGTACTGGTGGTGCTTTGCTCGGCGACCGCATTCGCATGAATGCCGCCAAAGGTCCACGCGTCTTCATGCGCTCGATGGCCACGCGCCGCGCCCACGCTGCCACTTCGGAATCGGTGCGTGATTCGCTGTTGGCGATGCGCGCAGCCGGTTACGACTTGGTGATCCTTGAGACTGCTGGAATCGGCCAGAGTGATTCCGCGGTGACCGACCTGTGCGATATGTCCTTGTACGTGATGACTCCGGAGTTCGGGGCGCCCACCCAACTCGAGAAGATCGACATGCTCGACTTCGCCGATGGCGTCGTGCTCAATAAGGCCGACAAGCGCGGCGCAGAAGATGCACGCCGAGAAGTCGCCAAGACCGTGCAACGCAACCGCCAGATGTTCGAGACCGACCTGGATGACATGCCGGTATTCCTGACTGCAGCGAGTCGCTTCGGTGACCTTGGTGTCGATGAGTTATTCCAGTGGTTGATGGTCCAAGTCGCCGAACGCACTGGCCGCGATTGGGATCCTGGCGAAGCACCGCAACGCAACTCCGATGTGCACACGGTGGTGCCCTCCGAGCGCATCCGTTATCTGTCGGAGATTTCCGCCGCGGTGCGTAAGCACAAGGCCGATACCGATTGCGCTGCCGAACTAGCCGGGCGTGCCGATTCCCTGGCCCGTGTGTTGCGTGAGTTCGGTGATGATGTGCCTGTCATCGATTCGGAATACTCCGCCGATGACCTGCTTGATTCTGAGGTGGCGCCGGAGATCCTGATCCTGCGTCAGCGTTATCAGGAAGTACTCCACAGCATGGATCGCGACTTGCGCAAGCAACTCGCCGAGTGGCATCAAATGCGTGACCAATACGCACAAGACGACTTCGTCTACCAGGTGCGCGGCCGTGAAGTTCATGTTCCAGCCCAACATGTGACCCTTTCCGGCTTGAAGGTGCCGAAGGTTTCCTTGCCGAAAACCAATAGC
This sequence comes from Planctomycetota bacterium, assembly GCA_024229395.1. GTDB lineage: Bacteria > Planctomycetota > UBA1135 > UBA1135 > UBA1135. The sequence continues at coordinate 16,099 of JAAESM010000085.1, forward strand.
TGGGAAGAACTGGCACAGTGGTTCGGCTTGGAGAACTTGCCTGGTCATTACCCCTACACCGCGGGCGTGTTCCCATTCAAGCGCGCCGGTGAAGATCCAACGCGCATGTTCGCCGGTGAAGGTACCGCCGAACGCACCAACCGTCGCTTCCATTACGTAAGCCATGGCCAGCCAGCCGTACGCCTATCAACGGCCTTCGACTCGGTGACCTTGTACGGCGAAGACCCTGCAGTGCGCCCTGACATCCTTGGCAAGGTCGGCAACGCCGGAGTTTCCATCTGCTCTTTGGATGACGCCAAGCGCCTCTATTCGGGATTCGACTTATGCGCGCCAACCACTTCGGTGTCGATGACCATCAACGGCCCGGCGCCGATGATGTTGGCTTTCTTCCTAAACGCCGCCATCGATCAACTGGTCGAGCGCCGCTTGAAGGAAACCGGTCGTTGGGAAGACGCGCAGAAGAAGATCGACGAACTATGCCACGGCCAACAGCCGACTTACCGCACCGACTTGCCACCTGGGCATGACGGTTTCGGCCTGGGCACCCTTGGTGTCTCCGGCGACAAGCTGATTCCCGCCGACGAATACGCCGAGCTGCGCACACAGGCATTGCAGTCCGTGCGCGGCACCGTACAGGCCGACATTCTCAAGGAGGATCAGGCACAGAACACCTGCATCTTCTCGACCGAGTTCGCACTCAAGATCATGGGCGATGTGCAGGAGTTCTTTGTCGACGAAGCCGTGCGCAACTTCTACTCAGTATCGATTTCCGGCTATCACATTGCCGAAGCCGGTGCGAATCCGATCTCCCAACTCGCCTTCACGCTCGCCAACGGCTTCACCTTCGTGGAGTACTACTTGGCGCGCGGCATGGACATCGACAGCTTCGCACCGAACCTGTCGTTCTTCTTCTCCAACGGCATCGATGCCGAGTACTCGGTGATCGGTCGCGTGGCACGACGCATCTGGGCGGTGGCCATGAAGAACCTCTACGGCGGTGCCGACCGCTCGCAGAAACTCAAGTATCACATCCAGACCAGCGGTCGTTCCCTGCACGCGCAGGAGATCGACTTCAACGACATTCGCACCACCCTGCAGGCCTTGTACGCGATCTACGACAACTGCCAAAGTTTGCACACCAACGCCTACGACGAAGCCATCACCACTCCGACCGAGGAATCAGTCCGCCGCGCCTTGGCGATCCAGTTGATCATCAACCGCGAGCTGGGTGAAGCCAAGAACGAGAACCCGTTGCAAGGCAGCTTCATCATCGAAGAACTCACAGAGTTAGTCGAAGAAGCCGTGCTTGCGGAGTTCGATCGATTGACCGATCGCGGCGGCGTGCTTGGTGCCATGGAAACCATGTACCAACGCGGCAAGATCCAAGAGGAGTCGATGAAATACGAGATGCAGAAGCACAGCGGCGAGCTACCGATTGTCGGTGTGAACACCTTCTTGAATCCGCATGCTAATGATGGCTCTGTGGTCGAAGTGGAACTGATTCGTTCCTCTGATGAAGAGAAGGATGGTCAGGTCGCGCAGGTCGCGCATCTGCATGAACTGCACCGCGCCGATTCCGAGGCTGCCTTGATCGCCTTGCGCAATGCCGCATCAGAAAACCGCAACGTGTTCGCCGAGATGATGGAAGCGGTGAAGGTCTGCACTTTGGGGCAGATCAGTCACGCCTTGTATGACATCGGCGGTCAGTATCGTCGCAACATGTAAGCGCGATCAACGCGGGAATGCACCAGGCACACCACCATCCACTGGCAACACCGCGCCAGTGGTCGGTGTGCGGTTCGCGGCGAAGAACAACACCGCGCGGCCGACATCCTCGGCGGTCACTTCAGCCTTAAGCAAGTTGCGTTGCTGATAGAAGTCTTCCAATTCAGCCGAACTCAAGCCGCGCGACTTGGCACGGTCCGGCCCCACCTCAGCCCACAGACCGGAAGGGTTGTCGCCACAGCGGAAGACCGCATCGGGACAGACCATGTTGACATGGATGCCATGCTCGGCGAGTTCCAAGGCCGCAATCTTGGCCAACTGATGGGCGCCCGCCTTACTGGCGCTGTAAGCACCGAAGTTCGCGCCTGGTGCAAGCACGTTCTTGGATGAGACCAACACCACCGAGCCACCGGCGCCTTGGCAGCGCAACACTTTCGCGGCGGCCTGGATGGTCAACAGAACGCCGGTCTGATTGACATCGATTAAGCGCTGCCAGTCCTCGAGCTGCAACTCCTCCAGCGAAGCCACGTGGGCCAAGCCAGCATTCGGAACGACGATATCCATTCCACCGAATCGCTCACAAATCTGGTCCATGGCAGCGGCCATCGAATCGGCGCAAGTGACATTGGCAGCGACTGCCATCACCGCACCGCCTAAGCGTTGCGCGGCATCGTCAGCTAAGGATAATTCGAGATCCAACAGGGCGACGGCAGCTCCTGCATCAAGCAAGACACGCGCGATTCCTTCGCCGATCGCACCACCACCACCGGTGATCACTGCGACCTTGCCTTGCAGTTCCGGCGCCTTGGCTTTACCCAACTTGGCTTGTTCCAAGGACCAGTACTCCATGTCGAATAGGTCCATCTCACTCAAGCCTTCGAAAGCGCCTAGCTGCTGCGAAGCAACTTTGGTCAGCAGAGTGTGTTCAGCCAAGTCAGCGGCAATCGCTGCAGCTTTGGCATTGGCGCCTACACCGATCAAACCGTAACCACGCAGGTAGAAGACCCGCGGCATGGGATCCAGGGCGGTGCGTGGGCCGCGCGAAGCACAGCCGCGTTCGAAATATGCCCGGTAATCCTTGGCGTAGGTGGCCACCGCGGTTTGGACAGCCTGCTGGACTGCTAGCGCCTGGCCGTCCGCGCCCGAATCTGCGCGCTCAGGGTCCCGGTCAGCATGAGCTGGCAGCTCCAGCCAGCAGGGCTGATTCTTGGTGCGCAAACTATGGTCTGGCGTCAGCGGTGCGCTCTGCATGATTTCAGCTACGCCATCCCCCTCCAAAGCCGCCACGATCCACGCTGCTGCGCGGGTTTCCAGAACGAAGCGACCATCACCAGCCAAGGCGCCGCGCAGCACAGGCGTGACTTGTGAGGCTCTCCAGCAACGCATGTTCGCCACAGCGCTTTCCTCCGTAGTCAACAGGGCAACGCGCTCCTTCTCATATCGCTCAGTGGCCATCGCCACGAACTCGAAATGACGTTGTAGGGATTGCTCACCGCTGCCGCCGAAAGTGAACAAGCCGTGCTTATGCAGCAGCACTCCTTCCACATGCGGTTGCTCCTCGACCACCGCTGCCACCGCCTTAGCCAGCGGGAAGCCCGGCATCACGAATGGCAAATAAGCCACACGATCGCCAAAGACTTCGCGGCACAGCTCCTCTCCACCTTCGCGATCGGACAGGGCCAGGATTGCGTCGGCGTGGCTGTGGTCGACAAAACGATGCGGCAAGAAGGCATGCAGCAGGGCCTCGACCGAGGGTGTTGGGCTAGTCGGATCGAGCAGTGTCCGACGCACTTCGCGGACCATGTCCTCGTCACTGAGTTCCTCCAATACGCGCAGGGCACGCAGCTGCTCTAAATCACAAGCCGGTAAGCCAGGGGCTTCAATAGTGGCCAGGTCCCAACCGGAACCCTTGATCCAGATGCACGCCCGCCGCTTCCCCAGCAGGTCGACGTATTCGCCCTTGGCAGAGGTGTTACCGCCGCCATGCAAAACCATGGCTGGGTCGGCGCCGAGCAAGCGCGAGGTACGCACGCGTTCGGTCAGGATCGGATCGATGGAATCGGTGGAGTCTGCAGCCACGGGATCAGATGGTTCGCTGGGGGCTTCCATAAGAAAAGCCCCCGCAGGTTAGACCTGCGGAGGCTTTCTGTGGTTCGTTGTCCTGGATTACCAGATGAACGGAATCTTGATGTATTCCATGATCGGCAGAGGACTCGACAGGTCCATCTGACCACCACCTGCGTTGGCTTCGAAGGTGACACGGTAGCGGATGAAACGCTTACCGGTGACCAGAGCCGGAGTCAGGTCCTGATGCCAAGTACCGGCACCACCAACAGGAGCGTTGATGTCGTCGGCGACCTGGAACTGGATGAAGACATCGGTGCTGTCAGGCAAGCCATCCTTCACACCCGAAGTGGCGATGCGGAAGAACTTCTCTTTCACCGACCAAACTGGGTTGCTGCTGTTCAGTGCGAAGGTCATTGGCCCATCCAGCAGGGAAGTCGTGATGACCATCTGCTTGGTGGTCGGGTTGTACGAGACATCGACGATCTCGTAACCGACATCACCAGTGGAGTCTGGCATTACGTCGTAACCGATCAACAGGTTCGGCGAACGCAGGAAGTGAGGAACTGCAGCGAAGATCGTGTCAGCACCAGGAATGGTCAGGCCATAAGCGGTGATGGTCACGTCGCCGGTGGAACCAGTTGCAACGTCGGAGAGTTTCGCGACCGAAGTACCAGACTTGTTCACGCGACCCAAGACGGTGGTCGAGACGCCATCGAAGCTCAAAGTAGGGTGACCATAGTCTGGGTAGAGCGCGTCATCGCCGAGGCGCAGCTCTGCACCACCGGTATCGATCCACTCGGACACGATGCGGGAACGCGAGGAGTAGAAAGGAACCAGGTTGTAAGCACGTGGGGCCGAAACCAGGTCAAGAACCTCTTCGGTCTCATCAGTTGGGAACTGTGCAGCTGCCAAGTAAGCGGCGATACCAACACGAGCATCTGGGTGCCAGAGGATGTCCAGCGAAGGATCCGGCACGTGAATCTGGATGATGCCGTTTGCACCAGAGCCACCACGCCCCGTACCGAAGGTTGGATTACCGTCGTTACCTTGAAGAATAGGAGCTGCCCAACCACGGCGGCCACCAAAGGCCTGAATGTTGTTGACTGGAGTCAGGTTCGGAACCTGACCAGCGATGGTTGCGGAACCGACATCGATGTCGCGCAGATCCAACTTGCCGGAGGTGTGCAGAATGATGTGACCACCAGAGCCGCCACCGGAACCGGAGACGCCCTGGTTGTTCACGGTCAGCGACTCACCGGAGAAGCCGATGCCGCCGTTAGCCTGAATCAAGCCGGCTGAACCAATCTTGATGTTGCCGATCGACATGATGATCAATTGACCAGCACCGCCACCGCCACCAGCACCCTTACGGTAGGTATCCCAACCATCCGAGTTGTTGTTGCCGGACCTCTGAAAAGGTACCACTGGGTAGAAACTCAGCAGTGGATCAGTGATGCCGTCGCCATCGCGGTCCCAAACCTCGATCAGCATCGAGTCGCCACCACCACCACCGCCAGAGCCTGCCCATGGAGCAAGCATGACGCCTTCGTTGACTGAGCCATCGGTCATCAGGCGTGAGCCGTAGAAGTCAGACAAGAATCGGCGGTCAAGCGAGGCAATCGTGAAGATTGAAGGACCAGCCTCGCCGCGGTCAGCGCCACGCGTTGGGCTGCCTTCCCAGAATGGGCTTTCAGCCTCAACGGTCCAGGATGGGTCGTAAGTGTTACCAAGAGCGTTGGCGTCATCCAGCGCATCTTCCATGCCGTGCACAGCGTAAGCACCGGCCGGGTAACCCACGGTTCGTGCCGAGCCGCGTACACCGCGCTCCGAACCGAAAATCGCGTTGGCGAAATCGGAGTAGTCGTTCGGGTCAGGATTGACCATGGCACTGTGCTTGGTCACGCTGTGGTCAGGGCCGGCGTTATCGACGTTGTATGGACGCCAGTCGCCGTTGCCGGTTGGCCAGTCATCCCAAAGGACCGACTGGTTCTGGGTGCGCGCGAAACCACCGCCACCACCACCACCAACGATGGTGCCGTATAGACCACTGTTACCAGTGTTGTAGAAGTCGCTGTTGAAGCCGCCTTCTCCACCACCGCCACCACCACCTTCTGCACCGAAGGGAGCATCTCCATCTTCAGCACGCAGGGTTTCGGCATTACCGATCTGCGAGGCGTCGCCACCGCGACCGCCACCACATTCACCACCAGCACCACCTTCAACGAACTGCGGAGAGTTCAGCGAGGTAGGCCAAGTCGCGTTGTTACCACTGATATTCAGGGTACCGCTGATATCCACGCTACCAGTTGCGTAGATCACTAATGGGTTGGTGCCGCGGCCACGCAAGGATGCACCCGAAGCGATAGTGAAATCGTTGACGTTGAGGACACCGTTCTGAACGGTGTGCTGACGGTTGTTCGAATCGGTAAAGACCGACTGTGAATCCGTGATGATGACGCCGGTAGCGCCAAAGCTCAGGTAGAAGTCGTTGTCTTCGGCGACGAAGTTACCCGGGAACTCAAAGCTTGCCGAGACGAAGCCATCTCCAATCGAAGCGGCAGGCACCGACAGCGGCTCATCAAGATCCAAGTGGCTGGTGTTCTCGAAACTGTCGCTGAACTCATCAGCGGCCAGATCGGTCTCAGTCCAAGTTGGGTCGTCGTAGATATCGCCCAGCGAAGGGGTGGTATGACTACCGATCACCACAGTTGCAGTGTTGGCTTGGCCAACCAAGTCGGTGAAGGAAGTGCTCAGGCGCAAGGAAAGCTTGCGATTCACAGGCATAATGCCGGTGACATGGAATTCCACGGTACTGCCTGCATCACTGCAGTTCTGGACCAACACCAAGGTTCCAGGAACCTGGTTGGCAGCAGGGAAGGTGTTCTCGCCAGCGGTTCCAACCTCATCCTGCGAGTAAAGCAGGCTGACGTTGGTGGTGTTCAGGTTATCGCTACGTCCATCGATGGCCTGGTTGAACTGAATCGCAACGACCGGGTTCGGATCGGTGAACAAGTTCAGCCCCGTAGGGAACTCAACCAAGGTCGCGACCGGCGGGCCAGCGACGCGATCCAAGAACTGCGGTTGCGAAGGTTGCGGAGTTTGGAAGGTGCGTCTCAAGCCTACTTCCAAGGAGCGTCCTTGCGTATCGCGCAGTACCGTCGGGCTGTTGCTTTGCGTTGGCAGGAAAAGCTCGTAGCTATAACCGCCAGGCAAGAAAGCGCCGTTGGAGTTGGTGTCATCGGTTGGACAAGCTGGGCGGAACAGAATCACGCGACCGCCGCTTCCTGCTTCTAGCTCGAAAGTACCTGTGACAGGTGTGCTGCTGTTGCCGTTAAGCTCCGCGCGGATTTGAATCGAACCGAAGTTAATCGAGGTTGGATCCACCGCATGGTTGAACTCCAGGCGGATGGGGCGGTTAAGCTGCCAGTCCATCCCTTCAAGGATGTTGGTACCTTCAGCAAGGAAGGAACCTCCGGCGTTAAAGCTTGTGCCATCAGGGCCAACTGAAACCGAAGATCCAGGGCCGCAGCTACCAACCAGAGTGGCAGTGGCGAGGGTAAGAAGGGTTAGTGATTTCCGCATGAGACGCATGGCTGACCTAACAGCCTATCTGATTGTAGGGCTGCGAGGAAGTCAGGCATCCCTTTACCGCAAGACTCGTGCCAAGCATTTTTCATCCGTAAAGGGCAATTACGGAGCGCCACACAACGCAGTCCGTTCATTTTCGCACACCACCCCATCCTGGCCCCGGGCCCGTCTTACAGCCGCGGCTGAGGAAAGCCTGATGAATCCGGGCTTATGGGGTACACTCAAAATGCCCCAATCCTTCGGTTTTTCCGAATCTCCCATTAATCATACCTCTCATGCTCTCTACTCTGCTGCTGGCACCGTTGATGGTGCCCATTTTGTCCTTTCAGACGGCCAGCCAAGCTCCGCCTGTTTCCGAGCCAATACAATCCGTGACTGTTGTCGGTTATGACCATCTTGAGGTCCAAGCCAATACCTTTACATCGAATCGCCAGCAAGATCCTGCTGCCGCGGCGGATGCCAACGGCAACCTATTGGTCGCCTGGGGAAGCCGTCGCCAGGAGCAAGGTTCCTTCGGCGTATTTGCCCAACTGCTCGATCCACGTGGTCGCCCGCTCGGCACCGAACTGCATGTAAACCAGTTCGTCCAAGGCGAACAGGCCAAGCCAGCAGTTGCTTTTGCAGCCGACGGCACCGCCATGATCGTTTGGCATTCGGTGAACCAGTTCGGCGAGGCCACCGATATCTACGCGCGTCGCTTTGGAGTCCCTGAAGGTGGCACCGAGTTCGAGGCCATTGGCGATGAGTTCTTGGTCAACCAGCTCACCCCAGGTGACCAGATGAACTCGATGATCAGCAGCAACGCCGCCGGCGAGATGATGATCAGCTGGACCGGTTTCGAGAATCAGCGCCGCGTGATTCGCGCGCGCCTGTTCGCTTCCGACGGCACGCCAAAGGGCAATGAATTCCGTCTCTCCGACCAACAAGATTTCCAGGAAGGTTTGGTCAGCGTTGCTCCTAGCAGCAACGGTTTCGTTGCCGTGTGGGCCAAGCGCAACATTGATGGATACCCAGAAGGTTTGGTTGGTTGTCAGCTGGATACCAGCGGCGACAAGATCCAGCGCAAGCCCTTCACCGTCTCCACCGGCGCCGACGCATTCGATGTCGAGCCAAGTGTAGATAGTAGTGCCGATGGTTCCTTCGTGGTTGCATGGATGAGCAGCCAAGATGGCGAGGCCTACACCGCCAAAGCCCAGCGCTTCCAGGCAGACGCCACCCCTCTCAGCGCGACCTTGACGGTCGATGCTGGTGGAACCGGATCCCGCAGTGGCGCACAAGTCGCTGTTGCACCAGATGGCCGCTTCGTCGTGGCCTACAACTCCAACGAGGTCAAGCAGTTCTCCTCGCCAGGTCACCGCCCCACCAAGCCGGTCTCGATTCGCGCCCAGCGTTTCGCCGCCGACGGCAGTCAGCTCGGCGATTCCTTCCGCATGAACCAGTTCAATGAAGGTGAGCAGACGCTGCAAGTCGGTGTCAACGCCAAACACTTGCTGTGGACTGCTAAGGATCAACTCGTTGCTGCATGGCACGGTAACGCCGGTGATGATCACCGCGCAGTCGGCCTGAGCATTCTGGTCCCTGAAGACTTCAACCCACCTGCACCACCGGCAATCGAGCCACGCGCAGCTGGCTTGGATATCACCGTCGACATGGTGCACGGTCCAAAGGCTAAGCCTGATTACGACCCGAACTTCATCGCACCCGTGTTCTTCCCACCACCACTCGCCTCGGGCGGTAGTGGCGGCTTCGAAGCCATCCAGAACACCGGTTGGACCCCACCAGACCCAGACCTGGCTGTTGGTCCTAACCACATCGTGACCGTCGCAAACGGCGAGATCTCTTTCTTCGACAAGCTCGGCAACCAAAGCTTCAGCGACACTATCGCTGGTAGCAGTGGTTTCTGGGGTTCCGTCGGTGCAGGTGGATTCGTCTTCGACCCGGTCGCCTTGTTTGACCCACATACCAACCGCTTCATCGTGGCCGCTGCTGATGGTGCCGGCACCAATGATTCCATCGTGTTGGCCATGTCCGACGACGATGACCCAAACGGCACTTGGCACAAGTACCGCTTCCCTGTCTCCAGCACCTGTGTCTTCCTTGACTTCCCGAACCTCGGCGTCAACGACGAGGCCATCTTCTTGGCCGGTGACTGCTTCAGTGGTGGTGGCAACCGCATCTTCATGTGGGACAAGAGCAAGGTCATGAATGGCCAGACTGTGAGCATGAAGCAGGTCAACACGGCAGGCTCGCCAATCTCCTTGGGTGCTTCGAAGAACTACGACAGCAACTCACCGGCTTACTTCGCCTCGACCTACTCGTCGAGTTCGAACAAGCTGATGATCAAGGCCGTTCGCAACCCGAACACCTCGCCGATTCTGTCGCAGTACGAACTGACCGTACCGTCCTTCGCCTTCCCACCGGGAGCCGCGCAGCTTGGTACTTCTAACCAGGCGGCAACTATCGACTGGCGCGTCAAGAACGGCGTGGTTCGTGATGGTTCCTTCTGGGTCGTGCACAACACCGGGGCCAACAGCACCGCGCGCGTGCGCTGGTATGAGATCGCGTTGAACGGCTGGCCAACCAGCGGTTCGAATCCGACCTTGATTCAGTCCAGCGACCTTAACTTCGGTACTGGTCAACACAACTGGTTCGGCGACATCAACGTCGGCGCCAATGGCGATGCTGTCATCGCATTCAACCGTTCGTCCTCGAGTCAGTACATCGGCATCGAGTACGTAACGCGTAAGGCTGGTGATCCACTTGGAACCATGAGCCCGCCGAAGGAGCTCGTTCGCAGCACGTCCGCCGAAACCGGTTCGCGCTGGGGCGATTACTCTGGCGTGGAACAGGATCCAGTCGATCCGAACACTTTCTGGAGTCACCACGAATACCGCACCAACAGTTGGCGCACGTGGGTCGGCGAGTTCTCCACCATGGAAGACCTCGCTTTGACCTCCAGACCTGTGACTGCCGGTAGCACCACGATCCTGACCGTGAATGCTGCTAACCCGGGTGAAACCGTGCACTTCCTGGCTAGCCTCAGCTTGGGTTCTACCGCTCCACCACAACTTGGTGGCTTGGTGTTGGACTTGGGTTCGGTGATCTACTTGGGTAGCAGCAGTGCCAATGGTTCCGGTACCGCAAGTTACGCGGCATCGGTTCCTGGCGGCGCCCCAGTCGGTGTAAACGCTTACCTTCAGGCAACGGCCCGACGCGGCATTGGCGGCGTCGATTCCGTGAAGTCGAACCTCGTGACGGAAGTGATTCAGTAAGTTCCTGAACGACTCAGTCGGCCACGGTTCGCTGTGGCCGACGCAGCCTTAATCGGCTTGAATGGCCGCCACTTGTAAAGACATGTGGCGGTCATTATCAATTACCAGCTCGGCGCCCTGCAGTCCGGCTTCGCGCGCGATGTCGATCAGTTCGTCGGCACTGTATGCAGCACGGAATCCGGCCAACATCGCTGCCTTGCCTTTGGCATCACGATCGCTGCCATACTTCTCAACCAAGGCCTCGGCTTCGGCAAGGGTTTCCGGGCGATAGTGATCGCGGATCAACAACACGCCGCCTTTGGCAGTCACCCGCCAGGCTTCACGCAGATAAGCCACTGGGTCTTCCATGTGGTGCAAGGAGGACTTGGAGCAAACCGCTTGGAAGCTGCCATCTTCAAAGGGCAAAGCGCTGGCATTGGCTTGTTGAAACTCAACGCGCTCGGCATGACTGCTGACTTCTTTATGCTCCGCCGCGATGTCCAACATAGGTTGCGAACAATCCACGCCGACCACCTGTACCTTCGAGGAGATCGCTACCAACTGCAGCGCCACATGGCCCGGTCCACAGGCGATATCCAACACGCGGCCAACCGCTCCGAGCTCCAACAGGCGACGCGCGAAAGCGTGATTGACGGTGGAGAAATCCTTGGCGTCGTAAGCCTCGGCGTGTGCGGCGGTGTCGGCGGCATATGGTTCGGGCACCCGTTTCATCGCCACAGGATAGCCGCTGGATGTGCTTGGAATGGTGGCTGGCAGCGTTGGCCAGGCGCGGCCGGACAGCAGAGCATGACGCCCGCCCGTCGCTGTTAAACTCCCGCCCCATGAGCCTGGTCACCATAGCCCGCGAACTCGCCACCCAAGTGGATGCCCTGCGTTTCCCCGCGCCGGTCACTCATGTCTACAACCCCTTGGTGTACGCCCGCCGCTCGCACGAAAAGTACCTGCGGCGCTACGCCAAGCGCGGTGTGCGCAGCCTGTTGGTTGGCATGAACCCCGGCCCTTGGGGCATGGCGCAGACTGGCGTGCCTTTTGGCGAAGTGGCCATCGCCCGTGATTGGCTGGAGCTCGAAGCCAAGGTCGACCAACCACCGCTGCTGCACCCGAAACGTCCGATTGAAGGATTCGCCTGCACACGTTCCGAAGTCAGCGGCCGACGCCTCTGGGGTTGGGCCCAAGAGATGTACGACTCGCCCGATGCCTTCGCCGAGCAGTTCGCCATCATCAACTACTGCCCGCTGGTCTTCATGGAAGAAAGCGGCCGCAACTTCACGCCGGACAAGCTGCCTGCGGCCTCGCGTGATCCATTGTTCGAGGTCTGTGATGAAGCGCTGCGTCAAGCGGTGAAGTGGCTCAAGCCGGAGCTGGTGATCGGCGTCGGAAAGTTCGCCGAGAAACGCGCCATCTTGGCCCTAGGAAAAGACGGTCCGCGCATCGGCACCGTGCTGCATCCAAGTCCAGCAAGTCCAATCGCCAATCGCGGCTGGCAACCTCAAGCCGTCAAACAACTGAAAGCCCTCGGAGCCCTCGACTAGTTTTGCGTATTACCTCTTTGAACATGAACGGAATCCGCGCCGCCGCGCGCAAGGGTTTCTTTGAATGGCTGCCGGAACATGATGCCGATGTGATCTGCTTGCAGGAAACGCGCGTGCAGGATCATCAGATGACTAAGGTCATGAAGGACCCGCCTGGCATGCATGCGATCTACCATCACGCTGAGAAACCTGGTTATTCCGGCGTAGCGATCTACTCCAAGGTTGAACCAGACAATGTGCAGATTGGTTTGGGCTGGGATGAGTTGGATTGCGAAGGTCGCTTCCTGCAAGCTGATTTCGGTCGCACCAGCGTGGTCTCCTTGTACCTGCCGTCGGGTTCGTCAAAGGATGAGCGGCAAGCCTTCAAATACAAGGTCATGGACCGCTTCGCCGAATGGATGGATGAGAAGCGCAAGTCACGCCGCAACATCGTCATCTGTGGTGACTGGAATATCGCCCACACCAAGATGGACATAAAGAACTGGCGTGGCAATCAGAAGAACTCAGGTTTCCTGCCGGAAGAGCGCGAGTGGATGAGCAAGGTGTTCGGGCCGATGGGTTGGCGTGATGTCTTCCGCGACTTGTATCCCGATGCCGAAGGTGATGGTTACACCTGGTGGTCGAACCGTGGTCAAGCTTGGGCCAACAACACCGGTTGGCGCATCGACTATCAAGTGGCCACTCCCGGGCTGGCAAAAAAAGCCGTTCAAGGGTCGGTTTGGCGAGAAACCCGCTTCTCGGACCACGCACCGCTGATTGTGGACTATGATGCCTGAGCCCCCCTTTTCGGGCCTAACCCCTCCCTCAGCCATTCACATGTCGAAGCAATTCCTTCTTTCGGCTGCCGCCACACTTATGACGGCCTGCCTTTCCGCCCAGCAAGTTCAGTTCTCCACCGACCTTGATCAACAGAACAACGTCATCAACTGGAACGTCACCACCAGTGTCGGCAACGTCAACGTCAGCCCATCCAACTTCAGGGTCGGAGGCTCCGTCGAGGTCAAGTTGGATACTGCAAGTGCACCCTTTTCCAGCGGCCGACTGAACGGTGCGATCGCCTTCACCGCGCCAGACACCCTGAACGGCACGATCCCGAACCCAATTCCATTCCTGCCCCCACTGGCTACCTTCGAGATTCGCGACATGCAGTTTCATCTGTCCTCGTCGGTCTTCTCGATTGGCCCGAACGGCAACTTCAACGCCATGGTCACGCTCACGGCGACCTCGGGCACCAACACCATGGGTGGCTTATTCGGCAGTGGCACCGAGCCGATCTTCGGCCTCGGTTCTGACCCGACTCCAGTCACCGGCCAGGTGACTCAAAACGGTTCCACTATCCAGTTCCACCTGGATCTGAACTTGGCTGTGAGCATGGACGACCCAGGCAGCGGCGTCACCGTTGACATCAGTTTCACGGGTCCTGTCGATGCCTACACCGACGTCAGCGAAGCCAACAGCATGCACCTAGACTTGTCCATGCCTACTCTTTCCGGTACCCAAGCGAACTTCACCTACATCAACGCCGCGCCGAACAGCAATGTCTTCCTGGCTGGCAGCTTGGCCGGTTTGGGCAATACCGTGATTCCACAGTTGGGTGTAGTCCTGAACTTAGCCGCACCGATTCAAGCCGGCATGGATCACGCAAACGCGAGTGGTAGCGGACAGTTCCAGGTCAACATCCCAGCCAACTTGGCGGGTCGCTCGATCTGGGCTCAAGCCTTGCAGGCTGGCCGTACCAGCAACGTCGCCGGAAGCTGGGTGCAGTAAGCACCTCTCATGCTGACCTCAATCGTCCTTGTTGCCGCGGCGCTGTTCAGCGCTCAAGTGGATGAGGATAAGGTCGGCACCGGTTGCGACTTCTGCAAGAATCGTGGCGCCGTCGCATGTGAACGGCACGACAAGCACCTGCTCCCACTCGAGGAGCAGGTGCGTTTTTGTTCGGTTGCGGCCAGCTGTAAGGATTGCCAGGGTGCGCTACTGGTGGACTGCAAGCGTTGCAACGGTGGTCCGGATAGCGTGAAGCTCGAGAAGCGTTTGTTGACCTTCAAGGGCTATCTGGAGAATCCCGCTGGCCCCGAGGCCTTATTCGAGCGCCCGATGCCGCGCGTGGTCACCGACCACTATGACTTGATCATCGATGTGGCCAAGCTGAAGGAAGGCTCGCGCAAATTGGATGGCCATGAAGCCGCGCACTTGATGGCAGTGGAATTGGAGAAGGCTGCAGAGTTGCTAGATAGTCACTTCGGCGCCAAGCCATTTCATAACTCGCGACGCACACGGATCTGGTATTGGAACACCATCAAGGATCACAAACGAGTGAACTTGGAACTGCTCAAGCAGAACTCCGCGATGGGCTTTTCGCTGTATGGCGTGGCTCCGGCCACCAGTGATTGGGCTGGCGCCAAAGGCCTCGATTTCAAGGCGATGAATGTGATTTCCAATGCGGTGCATAAGGGCACCCATTTGCGCTTGAGCAATTTGTTCAACGCCCAATGGATCGGCAATAAGAAGGCCGGTTGGTTCGACGTCGGCGCCGCCCACTGGTACGAGGATAAATTGTTCCAGCGCGTGTCGACTTATTGCATCGATGAGGCCAACAATGACCTGGATTATGAAGGTGGCAAGTGGCGCGCGGCGATGCGGAAATACCTGAACAAGAATAAGGACGGCATCCTGCCAGAACTGGTCAACAAGGTTTCGGGAACGCTGTGGGATTACGAGCATGCATTGGCCTGGAGCCTTTATGACTGGGTGGCCACCGTGCATCCGAAAGCACTGAAACCTCTACTCCTGGGCTATAAAAATCGGGTGGAGTCGCGTGATTTATTCCGCAAGCACCTGGACATGAACGTGCTTCAGGTTGAAGCCGCATGGCGGGAATGGGTGGCGGCCACGTATACGCCCAAGGATCCGAAGCCACGCAAGAAGTTGTAGCTTCAGAACTTCCTTAGAATGGACGGGTGTTTGCCTTACTGCTCCTATCCTTAGTTCAAACGGCATCGGCCGAGACTGCACCGGTGGCTCAGGTCGCGGCACCTATCGCGACCGAGAAGACCGCTGCCTACGATCATGTGATCCTGATCAGCGTGGATGGATTGCGCAGTGATGCGCTGTTGGTGGAGAAGAGTCACGAGCTACCAAACTTCAAGCGTTTGACCGAGCAAGGTGCCAGCACTTTGAACGCACGTACGGATAGCGTCTACACATTCACTTTGCCCAATCACGTCGGCATGTTGAGTGGGCGTATCGCCACCGGCAAGTATGGCCATGGTTGGTTCACCAACGCCACCCCGAAGATTCACGAAAGTATCTTGGAGCGCACTGGTTCGCAGGTAGAAGGCATTTTCCACGTGACGGCGGCAGCTGGAATCGATGATGCCATGATCGCCTCCAAACCGAAGTTCGCCTTGTTCCGTCAGAGCTGGATGGTGGGTGAAGATGCGGTAATTGATTTGTGGATGAAGGAAACCGACACGCACAAGCAGCTGCAGGCGACCTTCGACATGCTCGATCCGCAGAAGCACCCGCGCTCGATGGTGTTCCTGCATTTGCGTGCTCCCGACGACGCTGGCCATGACCATGGTTGGAATATGACGCCGAAATCGGAATACTTGACCGCCGTCGCTGCAGTCGACCAAACTCTTGGCGAGCTGTTCGCCTTTCTTGATGCGCACGAAGAGATCAAGGCGCGTACTGCCATCGTCTTGACCAGTGATCACGGCGGCGGCATTCCGCATAAGAACCATCACGGTTATGGCCTGCATTGGGTCAACTACGTGATCCCCTTCTTCGTATGGACCCCAAATATGACTGGCCCGCAGGATCTGTATGCGATCAACCCGGGCCAATACCTGGAGCCTGGCATCAAGATGCCGAAGTCGATTCATGTCGGGCCGCAGCCGATCCGCAATTGCGACGCCGCGAATCTTTGCATGTCTTTGCTGGGATTGCCGTCGGTGTCGGGCTCGACCATCAATCAGGATCAGCAACTGCGTTGGCAAACGGCGGAGACCTTCAAGGATGAGTGATCGCCCCCTGCTGCTGGCGATCGACCAAGGAACCACCTCTTCGCGTGCGATCCTGTTCGATGACCAACTCCAGCCGCAGGCCACTTCGCAAGTAGAGCTGCCACAGAGCTACCCCAACCCCGGCTGGGTGGAGCATGATCCCGACACCATCCTGCGCGACTGCATTCGTTGTTGTCGCCAGGTGATGCAGCGGGTCGATGGCAGCCTGGAACGCGTTGCCGGTATCGGCATCACCAATCAACGCGAGACCATCGTGTTGTGGGATCGCAACACCGGTCGTGCCTTGCATCCAGCTTTGGTCTGGCAGGATCGGCGCACCACCGACATGTGTAGCGAGTTGCGAGCTTCAGGCATTGAAGACGAAGTCCGCGCCCGCACTGGCTTACTGCTTGATCCTTACTTCAGTGCAACCAAGCTTTGTTGGTTGCTCGACAATGTCGAAGGAGCACGTGCTGCCGCCGACGCCGGGCGTTTGGCCGCTGGCACCATCGATAGTTGGTTGCTGTGGAACCTCACTGGCGGCGAAGTCTTCGCCACCGAAGTGAGCAATGCATCGCGCACGCTGTTGTTCAACATCAATGCCATCGAATGGGATCCATGGTTGCTGGAGAAGTTCCGCATCCCTGCCAGCATCTTGCCGCAGGTCCTCGATACTTGCGACGACTTCGGCACCACCACCCCCGAACTGTTCGGCCGCGCCATCCCAATCGCCGCAATGATCGGTGATCAACAAGCCGCCACCATCGGCCAAGTTTGCTTCGAAGCCGGTGCGATGAAGTGCACTTATGGAACTGGCGCATTCGCGATGCAGAACACGGGCGAACAATGCTTGGTGCAGAACCATGAGTTGTTGACCACGGTGTTGTGGCGTCATCATGGCAAGCTGCGTTATGCCTTGGAAGGCAGCATCTTCTCGGCCGGCTCAGCAGTGCAATGGTTGCGCGATGGCCTTGGCCTGATCCAAACTGCTGCGGAGACCGAAGCCCTTGCCCAACAAGCCGATCCTAAAGCGCGTGTTTACATGGTGCCTGCATTCACCGGCCTGGGTGCTCCGTGGTGGAATCCGCAAGCACGCGCCAGTCTGCAGGGTGTCACCCGTGGCACCGGGCCCGCCGAAATCGTGCGCGCCGCCTTGGAAGCGGCATGCTTTCAGACCCGAGATCTGCTCGAAAGCGCGCGAGCACATGGTTCACCGCTGCCTGAGCGCCTGCGCGTCGACGGCGGCATGAGCGCAAACCTTTGGATGTTACAATTCCTCGCCGACATTCTCGGTATGCCGGTGGTGCGTCCAGAGTTGACCGAAACCACCGCGAGTGGAGCTGTCAGTTGTGCAGCGCTACAACTCGGTCTTAGCGCCAACACCGCAGAGCTCAGCACAAAGTGGCGAGCGGACATGGTGGTTGGACCGATAATGTCAGTAGACGAACGCGAACAGCGTTACCAAGGTTGGCGCCAAGCCGTCGGCCGCACCCTTAGCTGACCTGATCCTAGGTCGAGCAACATGACCAGCGAAATTCGCCTCCACAACGCCATCTTGACGTCCATCCGCCGCACCTGGTGGTTGGTGATGGTGCTGCTGGTTTTAATGAGCGGTTTCCGCCTGCTGTTCACGATCCAGTTCGCGCACCCTGAAGTCTGGAGTGACTTCCTTGGTTCGCTGCCGATGGCCTTTGCATTCGGCGCGCTGCATGACCTGCGCATCTTGTTGTTGTTCGCACTGCCACCGACCTTGTCGCTGCTATGGATGCGCAACCAGACCTTGCGCCGTTGGCATCGTTGGCTGGTCAACACTTCGCTGTACTGGACCTTCGGTATCTCAATCATTCTGATCGGTTTGGCCGCCGACCAAATCTACTACTCCTACTTCGGCAGTCACTTCAACATCGTGGCCTTCGGTGCCATCGATGACGACGTCGGCGCCGTGCTGGTCAGTGCTTGGCGCAACTATCCGCTGCTGCTTTATGTCGTGGTCGGCTTGCTGCTGGAGTACTTGGTATTCCGCATCATCCGCCGCGCCTTCCACTTCACTGACTTCTTCCACGTGGCCCACACGCCAGCGGTGGAGAAAGTCGACCGCGCCCTCAACCGACACTTGTCACTACACGTGATTTTTGCCGTTGTCCTTTGCTCTACGCCGCTAACCCCTATTTTCGTGGGTTTGCAGGAAAAGTACCCGCAGACCACTTTTGTGCGCGCGGTACCTGAAAACGGCATCGAGAAACTCGCTGAAACGGTGTGGTTGCGGATTGCTGAAGAGCCCTTGTCGACCGCGCGGCGTTTCGGTTATGGCAGCGATCCTCAGAAGGCCTTGATCGATTTTACAGGCGGTGAAGCCGCTGCAAATGATGGTCCGATCCTGGATCGTTTCCCGATTAAGTTCTTCCGCCCGGCGCCTTTGGTAAATGGTAAACCGCATGTGGTGTTGGTGGTCATGGAGAGCTTCTCCACCCATTTACTGCATTACCAAAGTGCGGAGTTCGACCTGCTTGGCCCGGCACAACGTCATTTCGACAACGGTTCCTTGTTCGAACGATTCCTTCCGTCGGACAACATCTCTGCTGGCAGCATCTTGAGCTTGGCATTGAACATTCCATACCGTCCGGGAACACGTCAGCTCTCGCAATCAGACCTTAAGGAGAAGCGCTTCCCGACCAGTGTGGCCACCATGTTCGCTGAGCAAGGTTATGACACTGCTTTCTATTACGGCGGTCTCAAGAACTGGCGCGATCTGGACCAGTTCCTGCCACGCCAAGGATTCGATGAGATTCTCGGCCAAAAGGACTTCACCCAGATGTACGGCCTGCAAGATGAAGTCGACGGCGGTCCGTGGGGCATCTGGGATCAGCATCTATTCCGCGCCGTGGAAGATCGACTGAGCCAAGCCACCGAGCCTTTGTTCCTAGTAGTTTTCACCACCACCAATCACCCGCCGCATGGCTTGCCCGCAGATTTGGAGATCTCCGACCTGCATGCGCCCAATGAGTTATTGGCGCGCACCGGCGAGCTGGACAGCACCCAGAAGATGCAATTGGCCACCTACCAATACGCCAACCACGAACTCGGCAAGTGGCTGGACCGGATGGATAGCTCTTCACTCCTTGGCCGTACTGTGGTCGGGGTCACCGGCGATCACACCGCCGGAATGGGCATTCCATTCGCCCAACAGGAGATCCTGCAGCAGCGCGCGGTGCCCTTTTTGCTGTTGATGCCCCCCGATATCGCCGACCAATTTGAGGTCAATACCGCCTTCGCCGGTTCGCATAAGGACATCCCACCCACCTTATTCCACGCCGCTGGCCTTGCCAGTGCCGGCTATAAGGGTTTTGGAATCAGCATGTTAGATAATGACGAGCAGCATGTCGGCTTTAATGCAACCGGCCTTGTGCTGTTTGACGAAGGCGGATTGCTGATGCGTCCGGATGGTTTTGACACCATGACCTGGGCCGGCCAGAGCATGAACTTCCGCCCCACTAGCCCCACCCCGAAAGCCACGGAAATTGCGCGTAAATACCGCGCTGCTCTGGCTCTGACGGATTGGCTGGTATACGAAGATTTTGCGGATTAACCTAGGTTTTCAGCTGAAAAGAAGGTTACACCAGCTTCTTGGTTGGTATCCTTGATGTACCTGGTTCCACAAAACCAAATCATGAACAAGCTTCTCTCATTTGTACTCGTTGTTGCGTCCGTTGCTGCTTTCGCCGGACCAATCTCTGCAGCCCCTCAGTGATGAGGTAGCGGCTCGGCACCCCGTGGGGGTGGCGGATATGCAGGCCCATCTGATGGCACCGGCGCCGGCGGCGCAGCACCATCAGCTCCATCCACACCATCTGGTCCTGGTGGTGCACCAGCCGCCCCGGCAACGCCGGGCGCAGCGGGTGCTCCTGCTGGCGGCGGTGGCGGTGGCATGGCTCTTCCAACCGAACATGGCAAGACTGCCAAGACTATGCTGAAGATGAAGTGGAACTACCCAGTGCACCAATTGGTGGACTTGGCAGCAGCCGCTAAGAGTTCTGGCACCGTCTCGAAAGCAGTCCGTAGTGCTCTTGATAAGCAAGTAGCTTTCTACGAAGTCGCTGGTGAAGATCGTCGTCCATTGTTGGTATTGCGCGAGTGTCGTCTCTGTAACGGCACCGATGATGCACTACTTTCACGGGCTGGCGGTAACGAGCGCATCTTGATCATGACGCGTTGGTTCAACTGCGTGAAGCTTCCGATTGAAGTGGTCGAAGACGATCACCCATTCGCCAAGCTTTTCCCAGAGAAGCACCCACCTCACTTGTTCTTGGCTCGTTGGGATGGTTCCAACCCACGTGCCTTGCGTGGCGACATGTCGCGTACGGAACTCTCGGGTCACATGTACGCCATGTTGAAGAGTGAGTACAAGAAGCCTGCAGAACGCGTCGTCAAGGACATTGAGAAAATCATTTCCCAGTACGATGTGCTCGACGAAAAGATCGCACGCCTTGAGATCGCAGTAGATGCTGAGATCGAGAAGAACGGTCCTGAGTCGCGCAAGCTCAAGAAGCTCATCGCTCAGCTGAAGGATGCAGAAAAGGACATGGCCGCCAACAAGAAGATGGAAGCCAAACTGTCCGTATTGGGCCTTAAGAAGCCTGATGAGAAGCCAAAGGACTTAGACTCCCCTGTAGCTAAAGCTGGCCTGTAAAGCAGATTTCACCAAGCCGCCGTCGGTCACCACCGACGGCGGCTTTACTATTGATACCTATGTTGAAGCAACTTCTTCTGCTCCCGATCGCCCTGCTCATCTGCACGGCGCCCTTGTCCGCTCAAAAGGGCAAAGATGACAAGGATGAAAAGAAAAAGGAGTACCTCGAGGACCCCTATACCGAGAACGACAAGGAAGCTCTACTGGAAGCGGGCATCCTCAAGATGGGCCCCTTCCATTGGGCCGATGGTCACAGCACCAGCGATATCGATGAGAGCCTTGGTGGCGCCGACATCGTCTGGGTAGAGACGGCACACTTCCGCATGGGATTTGCCTTGTCCTCATATCTTGTCGACAAGAGCAGCAAGCTCGAGAAGGCCAAGATCAAAGGGGAGCTGAAACGCGTCGCCAAGTTCTTGCCCAAGATGAAAAACAAGGGCAAGAAGCTGGACCCATGGTTGCGCCTGCATATGTGGACGATGCGTTCGGAAGATCTCTACAAGCAGGTCAGCGACATTCTTGGCGTGACCGACGAGGACTTCCCATCTGGTCCGGGCCAGTTAAAGAACCGCCGCTACATGGGTGAAGGTCCGTACCTTGGCATGAAGGGCAAGTTCAACTTGATGTTCATGGACAAGGCATCGAGCCTTGGCCGCTACCGCAGTGGCTTCCTTGGCAATGATGGTTCCGAACCGATTCGCCACATGTTCCCAGTCGATGGTGTGCTGTTCTTCGCAGTCGCCACCGAGAACGACAGCATGACGTCGGACACGACCATGCATTGCCTGTTCAACTACGCGGTCACGATGAACCTGCTGAACGGTTATCGCTACTACCGTCACGCCCTGCCGGAATGGATGGTCGTGGGCTTGGCACACTGGATCGCCCGTCAGACCGATGAGACCCGCAACTACTTCACGCGCGATCGCGTGTTCAGCGAGGATGACAAGAACATCTGGAACTGGGGTCCGAAGATCCGCGCACGCGTCGGCCATGACTACTACCCCAAGTTCGAAGAAGTCGCTGCCTTCAAAGACCCCGAGAACATGAAGTACACCGAACACATGATGTCTTGGTCACGGGTGGATTTCCTGATGGAGACCAACCCGGATGGTTTCAAGATTTGGATCGACATCATGAAGGAGCCTTTCAAGGCTGGCGCCACCATCACTCCCGAGATGATGATGGAGCGTGAGTTGGATGCGCTGCAAAAAGGATGGGGCATGACTCCTGATGAATTCGATGCGGAATGGGCTGCTTGGGCACTCAAGCACTACCCGAAGAAGTAGTCTCTAGCCATGCTCGTCATGGCACCTACCATCCTCCTGCAGGCAGCCCTGCTCATCTCTTGCGCCCCGTCGGCCGATACGTGGCAAGAACCTGCAAGCGCTTCCGCTGATGGGGTGGGCGCGGCTGCTCTGCCTGCGCTGCAACTCGTCGAGGTCGCCAAGGGTTTCCGCAGCCCCACCTTCATGTGCAGTGATCCAAGCAATGCCGAGCGTTGGTTCATCCTGCAGAAAGAAGGCCGCCTGCGGTTCCTGGAAGCCGGTGTCATCCGCGAGCAGGATTTCATCGACCTTTCAGAGAGGGTCAGCACCAGCTCCGAGCAAGGTCTGTTGGGTATGGCTTTCCATCCCAAGTTCCCAGAGAAGCCATGGGTGTTCTTGAACTACACCAACTTGGATGGAGCCACGGTGGTCGCGCGTTTTGATGTCGACACCAAGGCCTGGGCTGCAGACCCCAGCAGCGAAAAGATCCTGCTGACCATCGATCAACCATGGGCCAACCACAACGGTGGCATGATCGCCTTCAGCCCGAAGGATGGTTATCTGTACATCGGCATGGGCGATGGCGGCGCCGGCGGTGACCCCAAAGGTGCCGGCCAAGACGGGCAGAACCTACTTGGCAAGATGCTGCGCATCGATGTCGACGTGGAAGGCGATACGCCTTATGGAATCCCTAAAGACAATCCCTTTGTGGGCATCAGTGACTTCCGCGATGAGATCTGGGCCTATGGTGTGCGCAACCCTTGGCGTTTCTGCTTCGATCCGCTCAACGGCGACATGTACATCGGCGACGTCGGCCAGAACGCTTGGGAAGAGATCTCCTACCAGGCAGGTTCCTCCAAAGGTGGCGAAAACTACGGCTGGAAGATTCTCGAAGGCAATCACAAGTTCGACAAGAAGGTGACGGAAGTCGGAACAGATCTGGTGCCACCGATTCATGAGTACTCTCAGGGCGGCAAGTCTGGACACTGCTCGGTGACCGGTGGTTATGTCTATCGTGGCAGCGCGATCCCGGCATTGGATGGCGTGTACTTCTACGGCGATTATTGCAGTGGCGGCGTGGGTAGCTTCCGCGTGGCCGATGGCAAGCAAGTGGGCCGCGTAAATCACAGCGACAACTTCAATATCAATCGCAAGCTGGCCACACTGGTCAGTTTTGGCGTGGATGCCGCTGGCGAGCTCTACCTGCTGACCATGAGCGGTGCGCTGTATCGCGTGGAGGCACGGCCTGTGACGGATCCTGGCGCTGGCACCGACTAGGTGGCGGCCGTGGGCCTGGCGGTTGGGACCGGCACTAAGCCTGGCGGCTGGGCCTAGCAGCCATAGTGTGGCCACTGTCAGGAAAAATGGTCGGGGCGAGAAGATTTGAACTTCCGACCTCTGCACCCCCAGTGCAACGCGCTAACCAGGCTGCGCTACGCCCCGACCCTATCCTGATTCCATGCCAGCACGGGGCCGACTTGGAAGTGGGAGGAAGATTCTACCGCCCCCCCTTGGGTGCCTGGATTTTTTTCTCCTTTTGCCCTCAAGGTCACCCGGCAGCATCCGTCATTGGCTTGTAGGCGGCGTTCAATAAAAAGGATTGCTTTACTGCCATGATGGGTGCCGGCGACTGGAGACAGTCGCCGGTTTTCATTTTTGACGGCGCCAACCATTGCACCACAGAGCGCCGCCCACCGGGACCCGGCCTACAGCTCGAAGCGCCAAACACCGCGTTGACCAGGATTCTCCTCCACGGCCAACATCATCTGGTCAATCTGCACTTCAGGGAAATACTCACCCAAGCTCTTGTGCAGCTGCCGCCCTAACCATGCGGCCATATTCTCCACCGACGTATTGTTGATTGGCAGTACGATCACGTCTTCCTTCGGCGCGGCGTAATAACGCTCGCGATAACGCACTTCGACCACGCCATCTTCGCGTTCGTTCCAAGTCAACTCTTGATGCTCGCCCGGAATCAACCAGTGTTCATCGAGGCCATCGACTAAATCGCGGATCAGCGGTTTGGTCTTTTGAAAATCCAACACCAAGCCGAACTCCGACAGTGGACCACCGACCTCGACATAGACGCGGTAGTTATGGCCATGCAGACGCTCGGCACTGCCGTCGGGGAAGATCAGGAAGTGTGCACAGGAATACTTCAGGTACTCCTTGTCGATTTGGATTGCCCAGCGCTCCATCTTTAGAACTGGATTGCGTCGAGAGAGAAGACCGGACCTTCCTTGCAGGTGCGGGCGAATGGCCAGGCGCCGAGCGGGCCATCAGGGTTGGTCGGCACTGGACAGGCGTTACACACACCAAAGCCGCAGCCCATATAGGTCTCGAGGCTGAGCCAGGCGCGCAACAAACGTTGGCGCGCGAAGTCGGCGAAACCATGCAGTAGGCCAGCTGGCCCACAAGCGAGGAAGTGCGCGCTGCTGGAGAGTTCCCCTGCATCCAAGGCGGCACCAAGGGCTTGGACCACATTGCCATGGAATCCCCTGCTGCCGTCGTCGGTGGCCAAGCGCAGATCGAAATCGAGCGCTTCGAAGGCTTCTGAATCGTAGAGGCGGTCCGCAGTGCGCGCGCCGAGAATCATATGGGTGGTGGCTGCGGCCTTAGCAGCAATGCGATCCTGCACGTACTTCAAAAAGGGTGCACTGCCAACACCGCCGGCAACGATTACAATCTCTTGCTCGGCCGGCGCCACCTCGAAGCCGTTGCCAAGTGGCATGGTGCAGATGACTTCAGCACCAGGCTCCAGCGTGACCAGCTCGCGAGTGCCATCGCCCAGGACCTGGATCAAGAAGGTGAAGCGGTTGGCTGCGGGGCGGTCGTAGACACTGAAGGGCCGCGCAATCTGCTGCGTGCCTCCCACTGCTGGCGACAACATGGCAAATTTGCCCGGTGCCAGATCGTTGGGCATGCCTGGCAGCTCAAGTTCCAGGATGAAGGCATCGGGCCCGACCGCACGACGGCTGACGAGGGTGGCCCGAAGGCTCGAAGCTGCGGTTTCCGCGACCTGCATGTGAGAGATTGTACCTTGCCCTCGGCGGTCGGCCGCCTTCGATAGACAGCGGTGGCACGCTCATGGGCAAAGGGGCACGGCATTTCTCAACCAGGGCTTGAACTGGGTAGAATCTTGCCGTGACGACGCCTGCCTCAACCCCCTCTGCTGCCCTGGGCAGTGCCGCCAACCCGATCTTGGCTGCCGGCGTGGTGTTGTGGCGGGCCAGCGCCGACGGTCCCGAGTTCTTGTTACTGAAGAACCGGCGGCACGGTACTTGGAGCTTCGCCAAAGGGCACCTGGAAATGGGCGAATCCCTCTTCACCGGGGCACTACGTGAAGTCGAAGAAGAGACCGGCGTATTGCTGACTCAAGCCGACCTGGTGGAAGGCTTTGCCGATACTTCGATCTACCAACCAGGTGAAGCTCCCGCCACCAAGGTGGACGCGGCTAAGAACGAACGCACCAAGGAGCTCGCGGCCTACAAACGTGTGGTCTACTTCCTGGCCGCCAAGCCGATCGATCCAGCTGCGGTGCAACTTTCCGACGAACACGCTGACAGCTGCTGGCTGGATGAGATGGCCGCCATGGCCCGCCTTGAGCACCAGGACCTCAAGCGCACCGTTGCGCGCGCTGCCCTGCGCCTGGCCCATCTTGCATCGGATTCCTAATCATGGTGCTGGCCCCCGCCGACGCTGAACGGATTCTGGTCGAACACTCTCCAGAACAGGAAGCTTGGCCGCATCATTGCCGCCAAGTCGCCAAGGTGGCGCGTTTGATCGGCGAGGCACTGCTTGACCAAGGGCATTCACTCGATGTGGAGTTACTCACTTCACAGGCGTTGCTGCACGACATCGGCCGCGCCAAAACTCACGGTCCACTGCATGGCTGGACCGGCTTCGTGATGCTGCGCGACTTGGGTTTTCCCAAATCGGGCCGCGGTTGCCTCACCCACTGGCTCAAAGGCCGCGCAGTCGATGAAGTGCGTGCCGCCAAAGCCTGGAAACCGTCGTTGGCCGACCGCGCATTCAAAGCACTGGAGCCAACCCTGTGGGAACTGGCCGATAGCGTGCTCAGTTTCGCCGATTCCAGCGTGCAGCACACCACCATCGTGCCGGTCACCCAGCGTCATCAAGACCTGCTCGACCGCTACGGAGACTCCTCCTGGTTGCGTCGCGCAGCCGAGCTCGGCGAAGACCACGGCGCGGAAATCACCGCTGCATTAGGATTCCCTGTTGAACACTTGCTGACCCCCTTGTTTGGGGATTCTGTAGATGGCCACTAACTCCGCACCCACGCAGCCCAATGGGCTCGATTTCTTCGCCGCCGACATCCGCGCGGCGCTTGCTGCAGCCCTGGACCTACCTGCCAGCGACTTCCAACTGGAACGTCCGCGCAATGAGGCCCACGGCGAGTTCGCCTTTCCTTGCTTCCGCTACGCTAAAGGCGCTGGCTGCAACCCACCAGAGCTAGCTGCGAAACTTGTCGATCAACTGCAGATCAAGGATGTGACCGCAAGTTCGGTCGGTCCATTCCTGAACTTCCAGGTCGAGCCGAAGCGTTTGGCCACCGTGGTGATGGAATCCGCACTGATGCCGGCATATGCCAGCGACCAGCAAGGCCTGACCAGCATCGTCGAGTTCTCGTCGCCGAACATCGCCAAGCCGATGCACGTCGGCCACATGCGTACCACCGTGATCGGCGCAGCGCTGGCACGGATCTTCGTGCATCTTGGCCATGAAGTCGTGCGCATCAATCACATCGGTGACTGGGGTTCGCAGTTCGGCAAGTTGGTTGCAGCGTGGAAACGTTGGGGTGATGAAGATCGCCTGCAGGCTGATCCGATCGCTGAGTTGCTGCAGCTTTATGTGCGCTACCACGAGGAAGAAAAGGAAGATGAGTCTTTGCCTGCCGACGCCAAGGCAGCCTTCCAGGAGTTGGAGTCCGGCGAGGAGAACCAGACGCGCGAAACCTGGAAGCACTTCACCGAGTTGTCACTGCGTGAATTCAACCATGTCTACGAACGCTTCGGCATCGAGTTCGATTTCGTGCGCGGCGAGTCCTGGTACGAAGACAAGCTCGAGCCACTCAGCGACTGGCTGGATAGCTGCGGCGTAACCGAAGAATCGGATGGCGCCACCATTGTCGACTTGACTAGCGAAGGCATTAAGACCCCTTGCTTGGTCAAGACGGCGCACGGCACAACTCTGTATGCAACGCGCGATTTGGCGGCAGCGAAATCACGTTGGGAGGAGTTCAACTTCGATCAACTGCTGTACGTGGTCGGGGCAGAACAGACCTTGCACTTCCAGCAGTTCAAGGCTGTCTTGAAGCGTTGCGGTGCCGAGTGGCAGCAGCGCATGGAGCATGTTCCCTTCGGTTTGATTCGCTTGGCGGAAGGCAAGCTCTCGACCCGCGCTGGTCGCGTGATCGGTCTGGCCGATGTACTGGATCGCGCCGTTGAGTTGGCGCGCGCTGCGGTAGAGGAAAAGAATCCGGAGCTCGAAGGCAAAGCCGAGGTGGCTGAGAAGGTCGGTGTTGGCGCAGTGGTCTTCCACGACCTGAAGCATCAGCGTCAGAAGGATGTGGTGTTTGATTGGAAAGAGGTGCTGTCCTTCGAGGGCGACACCGGCCCCTATCTGCAGTACACCCATGCACGTTGCTGCTCGATCCTGCGCAAGGCCGAGCGCCCGGTTGTGTCGGTTGCGGATATCGATCCCGCACTATTCGAAGGCGGCCACGAGCTGTTCGTCGCCATCGGCCGCTTGCCGCAAGCACTGCGTGAGGCCGGTCAGAAGCGCGAGCCGATGCTGCTGGCGCATGCCCTGCTGAAAATCGCTTCAGCTGGTAATGTTTATTATCGCGAGAATCGCGTGCTCGGCACCGGCGACCCGGCGCTCGAGGATGCACGATTGGCCGTGATCGAGGCTTTGCGCAGTACACTCGCATTAGGCCTGGAACTTCTTGGTGTACCTGTCCCGGAGCAGATGTGAACACTCCTTGCCAAACCCGACTCGACTACAGCCAATACCTGCGCGATGTGCCTGACTTCCCCAAGCCGGGAATCCTCTACAAGGACATCACGCCGCTGCTGCAGGATCCGAAAGTCTTCTGCGCTTCGATTGAAGACCTTTGCGACATGGCCGCCAGTTCTGGAGCTACCCAAATCGCCGGCATCGAGTCGCGCGGCTTCCTGTTCGGCGCCGCCATGGCCGCACGCATGGAGCTGGGTTTCCTGACCATCCGCAAGCCGGGCAAGCTGCCCTGGCAGACCTTCTCGGAGTCCTACGACCTCGAATACGGCCAGGACACCCTTGAGATTCACACCGACGCCTCCGGTGCAGGCCAGCGCGTGTTGTTGATTGACGATCTCCTGGCCACCGGTGGAACCGCCGCTGCGTCGGTCAAGCTGCTGCGCCGCACTGGTGCCGAGGTCGTCGGCTGCGCTTTCGTGGTCGAGCTGGCCTTCCTGGGCGGTCGCGAGAAGCTGCATGGCTTGGAAGTCGGCAGTCTCGCGTCCTTCGCGGGCTGAAAGACAGGACAGGTTGTCTAGAATCTAGGAATGGCTGATCAGCTTATTCCTACCGATGATCTATGGGATCTCAACAAGAAGGATGGCGATCCCAAGGTGAAGGAGGAGCTGGTCCGACGCCACCAGCGGCTTGTCCGCTATCTAGCTGACCATATGGCCCAGAAGCTGCAGGGTCCCGTGGATGTCGAAGCCATGGTTGAAGCAGGCATCTTCGGCATGATGGACGCAATTGAGGAGTTCGACCCAGAGCGTGGCATCAAGTTCAAGACCTACTGCAGCACCCGCGTGCGCGGCGCGATGCTGAATTACCTGCGCCAGTTAGACCGGAGGACTCGCCGTCCGATGGACCCAGACTAGGCTGAAGCATTTGTTCGGGAGGCGTGGGCCGAAAAGTACGACGGGGACCCGATGAAGAGGTGATCGCCATGTTCCTGAGACTGATCGAGAGGGACCTGGACTGAAGCCGTCGAAAGTCTCGCGTCATTCGCGGGCTGAAAGCTGGCCGCGGTGGCACTAGAATCCTTGGATGGCTTCTGAACCATCCCCGCCCGACGCTGATGAACCCGTCCCTACCGAGGAACTGTGGCGCATCTACAAGAAGAATGGCGATAAGGAAGTGCGCCAGGAGTTGGTGCGTCGCCACCAGCAGCTCGTGCGTTACTTGGCCGAGCATATGGTGCAGAAACTGCCACGTTCGGTAGACGTGGAGGACCTGGTTCAGGAAGGCATCTTCGGCTTGATGGACGCGATTGAGAAGTTCGATCCCGAGCGTGGCATCAAGTTCAAGACCTACTGCAGTACCCGCGTGCGTGGCGCGATCCTGGATTCGCTGCGTCATCAAGATTGGGTGCCGCGTTTGGCTCGTCAGCGCGCCAACAAGGTCGCGAAGATGAAGGAAGAGTGGCAGTACAAGTTCAACCGCGAACCTACGGATGATGAGATCGCCGAGTACCTGGAGATCCCAGAAAAGGATCTGGCCAAGACTCGTCCGCATGCCATGCACAACCTCAGTGACCGGCGCGTGTCGCCGAGCGCCGAGATCGAAAACCAGATCGATACGCTTGGCGAATCCAGTGAGGAAAACCCGCTGGACTTCACCCACCGCACCGATTTGATCGAAGTGCTTACGTCGTCGTTGAGCGAGAAGGAACGGCACATCCTGCAGATGTACTACCTTGAAGGTCTCACCCTGCGTGAGATCGGCGCGGTGCTGTCGATCACGGAATCGCGCGTCTGCCAGATCCACTCCAACGTCATCAAGCGTTTGCGTCAACGCTTGGACAAGGACTCTGCTCAGTTCAAGATCTAGTCTTGGCCATCATCGACCGCCAACGTCTGCTGCGCCGCTTACCGGCATCGCGACGCTTGGCCTTGGAGGTGGACTACCTCGATCAGTGCGCGAGCACCAATGATCTCGCACGCCAACGCTTGAGCGATGGGCAGTCGATGGATGGCGTGCTGCTTTTGGCGCATGAACAAAGCGGCGGCCGCGGACGTTCGGCGCGGGATTGGTGGTCCGGGCCTGCGGGTTCCAACTTCGCATTCACCTTAGGATTGCGCGAACCCGACTTGCCGCCAGAAGTCTTCGGCTTGTTGGGTGCCGTGGCGTTGGCTGATAGTTGCGCACATGTACTTGGCAATGCCTCCACGCGCGTCGCCTTGAAATGGCCTAATGACCTGCTGATTGATGGCGCCAAAGCCAGTGGCTTCCTTTGTGAGTTGCCCGCGGATGGTGAGCAGACCATGCTTCTGGGACTCGGTGTGAACTTTCACCTTGCCCCACCTGCGAAGGTTGCGGATTACCCCATGACTTCCCTAGCGGCTGCAGCCGGTGGCGGTGGCAGCGCAGAGGTCTCGCTCGACGGCACCGATTTCATGAGCTCGTGGCTGTGGAACTTGGAGCAAGGATTGCGTCGCTATCTGCTTGCCGGACCAGAGACTTTCGAAGCTAGCTTCTTGCAGCTCTTACGCAACTGGGCACCGTTTGGCGTACGCGAGACGCGCGGCGGCGTCGAAGGCCCACTGCAGGATTTCTCCGTGGCGCGCGGTTTGAGCTGGGGTGATTGGAATGCCCCCACCATCAAGCCGATGGGTTGGATCAGCAGCTTGGAGGCCCTGCCTCAGCCCGCGACCTAGCCGCGGCGGGATCGGAAAAGACCCGCGCCTTGAAAGCCAGGTCAAGGATTTGAGCGTAGTGATCCGCGCTGCGTTGCAGATGAGTTTGTTGCGGTAGCCAAGGGTTCTGCTGCCGCTCATCCAACCAAGAAAGGTAGGCCAAGCCGGCCTTGTAGTGGCGCGTTGGGTGCTCGAAGATCACGCGCGAAAGTTCTTCGCAAGGCAACATCAACTGCATGTAATCGTCTACCTGGCCATGGGCGAGCAAGCGCAAGGCGATGCCAGCCGGACGTGCGATGGCGTCGAAGATGCCGAGTAAGGCGTGGCTGAACTCGCCGCGCTTTTCGGTCACACCGGGAGTGGCACCATTGCCAGCGATCAAGGCAGCGAAGTTGAAGTCGTCGCCGGTGTAGACATGCTGACCATGCGGCGCGAGGGCGGTGCAGATGGATTTCTCGCGTTCGGCATCGAGCAGCGAGAGTTTGATGCCGATGATCCGCTCATGATCCAGACCCATGATGCGCTCGAAGCTGTCCTCAGGAAAGTAGGCATCCAATCCGGGCAGGAACATCGGGCCAAGCCAATGCAGCAACACGGGGCCGGAGCTTTGGTCGAGGATGTCGCGATAGACGGAGACATACTCATCGGCGCTGGCGCCGACGTGAGCAAGTTGGGGCATCGGCAGGATGACCGGCAGGCCACCGCATTCACG
This sequence comes from Planctomycetota bacterium, assembly GCA_024229395.1. Taxonomy (GTDB): domain Bacteria; phylum Planctomycetota; class UBA1135; order UBA1135; family UBA1135. The sequence goes on from JAAESM010000085.1 coordinate 47,608, forward strand.
CACGAAATCCACTTGCCATGCAACGGCGGTTGCGAGTTCCCCGAGACTTTCGACTGGCGCCACGTGATCGGCGGAAACGCCTGCTGCAAATCCATGCGTCAACCCCAAGCGCGCGGTGCGTTCAATCAAGGTGCGTGCCACATCCCAACCAAGTTCGAAACGTTGCGCGGTATCCATGGCTTCTGCAATGCCGAAACCTTGTTGATCAAGGAAGACCCGCTGTTGGTCGGTAGCTTCCAGGTCTAGCTGCGTGCCGGCTTCATCGTGGACCACGATATGCGCGGCGGCGTACGCGATGCGCGAACTTGGAACCTTTGCGGCGGCGTCGAGTTGCGCTAACTTGCTTTGGAAGTGGTCAAGGTTCATACGAACAGTTCTAGGAGTCGGAACGGTGCAAGCTCCATGGCGGCCTAGCCGAACAGGCGGCTGATGAAGTCTGGGCCTTTGGTCACGGCATACCAAATCAGGAATACGGTCAAGGTCAAGGTGGCGAGCACCATGCCCCCCAGCCAAGCAGTTCCCCTGCCGCCCTTTGGCATATCATCACCCAGGTAATCACGATTGCGCTGCAGCTTGATGAATCCGATGTAAGCCAACGGCAACATGAAACCGCACAACAAGGTTGTTGGCACGGCAACCCACAGGGCGACGTCGGTCCAAAGGACTGCGCCAAGCACGCCGGGTGCGGGCAGCAGACAAGCCAGGCGGTACTTCGGAGATCCGAACTTCCAACCCAACACTTCGGTGGCCACGAATCCACAGCAGACCATCTGCAGGATGATCGACGAGACCGCCATGCCCAGGATGCCAAGGTTGAATATCCAACGGCCAAGGCCTTCACCGACGACCGATGCTAAGGCTTGCGCGGCTTCGACTGGGCTCAAGCGTGTGCCGCTGAATTCCAAGTCACCGTAATAGAAGGCATTCGCAGTGGCTATTACCATCAACGAAGTCGCCAACATATATGGCACGAACATGCCGGCCAGCAGGTCGAAATGCGCAAGACGTCGGTGGTCGCGCCCCCATCCGCGTGCGAGCAGGGAATAAGGATAAAGGAACAACATGTTCGCCCCGACCGCTGCCGCCAAACCGCCAACCACCACCGTGGATGCTTGCACACCGCTATCGCTTTCGGGAAACTGGAATGGGATGTAGCCTTTGAACAACGCGACCGGATCCTTGATGCCAGTCTTCAACACGACTAGGCCGAAACAAGCCACGATGCCCCAGACCAGGATCTTCAAGGAGGTCTCGAAGTAACGCAAGGCGCGCGAGGATTTGCCATAAGCGAAGGCCCACACGATGGCGATCGCTAGGACCATGGCACCACCCAAACCGCGCGAGATCTCCATGCCAGCGGCTTCACCCATATCGGAAATAACCGCCGCCCCAAGGCTGTATTGGGCAAAATGCCAGATGATCGAAGAGATCACCGCGCCGCCAGCAAAGCCCCAAGCGAAGACTGGGCCAGCGTAACGGCGCATGGCTTCGAAAGGTCGCAAGCCAGTCGACAAGGTCTGGTGCGCGACCGCACTCATCATGATTACGCCGAGCACCATCGAGACCGGTGCCACCCATAACAAGCCATAACCGAAGGCCGCACCAGCGAACAACATGGTCGCTGCCGTGCCGCCGCCGAGAGTCAATGCACTCTGCAGATAACCCGGGCCGCCTTTCCGCAAGAATGCGAAAGCGCGTTTGATACCGGAACTGTTCTCCTGCTCGCGCAACCACTCAACTTCGGCGGCGAGTTCTTCAGGAGAAGGTGCGCTGGCCGACGGCAGGCCTTCGATTGGTTTGCGATCGCTCATGACTATTTTCGACTTGGGGGTGCAGGGCGCAAGGCGCGCACTTGTTTGGCTTCGGGGCGCTGGCGGTATTCCGGGTCGAGCGGGTAACAACCGCTGCGCATGCCATTGCGTGGCCCCGTGGTGCAGTCGGAGAAAGTTCGACAGATCTTCTTGCGTTGGAAAGTCTTGCCAGCCAAGTGATCGGCGGGCATGTCAGGGTAAGACAGCATCATGCGCCCAAGCCCCACGAAGTCCACATGCTGGTTACCGACTTCATGTTCCGCCACATGGGCGGTGTATTCCTGCAAGTAGGTGTAGCCCGTACCAACGAACAGCATTTCCGGGAAGGCTTGCTTGCAGCGCCGCGCCAACAGTAAATGCTTGGCGACTGCAATCAAGGGATCGGTCGTTGGCGGTGCGCCATCACTTGGCGCGAAGGCCGCCGGACGCTGCACATGCGGGCAGTAATAAGGCGAACCGAGAGTTTGATTGACCAAGCGAATGCCCATTTCCTGCAGCAAACTCAGGAATGCGAAAGGTTCCTCGAGGTTGTCAGCGGTCTTATCCCCCGCCTGCACACCGAAGCCTTGATCGAGTTCATCGGTGACCGACAAGCGCACGCCGATCAACAAGCCAGGGCATGCTTCACGGACCGCGGCAACGATCTCGCGGAATAAGCGTGTGCGATTCTCGAAGCTGCCACCATAAGGGCCAGGGCGCGTGGTTGCCGCCAGACATTCATGAAGCAGATAACCGTGGCAGCACTTGATGTCGACGAAATCAAAACCAGCGGCAACCGCCTTCTCGGCAGCTGCGGCATAGAGCGCTGGGAGTGCCTGGAGTTCAACATCGGTGAACATTGCTGCGTCACTGTCCACACCGACCTTCTGATCAAGGAACTCATGGCGGAACATGGTGCGCGGTGCGGGACCTGCCGCGGTTGGGCACGACCAACGCCCCGAGTGCGTGAGTTGCAGACCTACCAGACTGTCTTCCGCAGCCAAACCAGCTTCGACTTGACCACGTCGGAGTTCCGCCATCAACAATTTCAGTCCGGCGACTGGGTCATCACAACTACCTTGATGCAACTGGTTGGGATTGGCGCGACCCTCCGGACAGACCGCATAGGCCTCGCCGCCCCACACCAACGCCGCACCACTTAGACCGAAGCGATACCACCTGCGTAGGGTGTCTTCCGTTGGGTTGCCATCTTCGGTGCCATCCCATCCTTCCATCGGTTGCACGGCCCAACGGTTGACCAAAGTGTGACCATCGATTTCACAACTGGCTGCAAGCGGGCTCGCACTGGACTCCACCAAATCGGTGCAATCCAGGCTCGGTTCAATCTCTTGCAGACGATCGCGAAACTCAGCAACACTGCCGTAAGTGGCGGGTAAACGAAAACTACTCATGGGTTCAGGCGGCAACCGAAGCCGCGGCAATGAAGGGAAGCCGTTTCCAGGCGACCATTATTAATCGCCAAGACAATGGTGCCGGCGGATTCATGGTACAGATCTGGGTGGGCTTGCAAGGCTGCCGACGGCTCTTCGGCGGGCAAGTGATCCAAACCGCGGAAGTAGTGGTGGCCGTTGCGTTCGACATGCTCGATGCCGAGGGTAGTCATCAGGCACAAATCCTGCTGTAAGGCGCGCACTGGCAGGTTTGTGAGGTCTTCACCAGACTGGAACAAGCCGCCACCACGAATGCTGCAGATGCCGCGGTTCAACAACGCGCGGAAGACGCCTTTACAAGCCTTAATCGAAATGCCTTGATAGCCCAGCTGAATGGCATCCAGGAAGGCCCAAGTGCCGAAATCGGCTTCGTCGATGATGACCGGGGCGAAGGCTTTGACAGCATCAAAATCTTGGTGGCGCGACGGGTCGAAGGTGTGATCGCGACTGAGCGGTTGCTCGATAAAAGCCAACCCACGAAGGAAAGCTGCGCCTTCGGGCGTGGCATTTACCGATTGCAGCAAGCCGGCAAGCTGTTGCATATCGGCGTATTGCTCGTTGCCATCGAGAGTAAAGCGCGGTTCTTCAATGCCGTTGTCTTTCAGGACCTTGGCGATCGCCAACAGGCGATCCACATCTTCTTGACCACGACCAGCAACCTTGATCTTGAACCACTGCAGGCCGTAGCGCTGCACATCCTCTTCTAAAGAGTTCGGCAAGCCATCTGCGGGCGCCATGGCTGGTTCCAGTTCCTCGTTGGTCAGTGCATCGAGCAAACCTACGGTATGACGCAGTTGAATCGATGCCGCCGGTGCTTCGGCCAGTTCCGCAGCGAGATCCCAATCCTTCAACTCTTCATGAACCACGCCAGGCTCGAAGACGAACAAGTTGTTCTTCAGTGCGTCGAAGAAGGAGCAGTCGAGCAAACGACATGCTGCATCGAGCATGGCACGCTCCAACAAGGCCACGCCAAAGCCGCGCACCAACAGATCGGAATCGCAACGTGGCTGCTGCGCCACTCGATTCCGATAGAGCTGCCACCACAAATCAAACACCGTGGTAGGCGGAATCTCCATGGCGGCGGCGAAAGCGGCTTCCGCGCTGGCCACCAGGGCGGCGGAATCCTCTTCCGGCGTGAGTGCGGGATTCTTCTCGAACCATTTCGGCACCAACAGGTCCGAAGCAGCACCAAAGGCACGGCGGCCGTCGGCGGCTTCGATCTCGACGGTGGCGGTGGCATAAGGCGCCCCCGTCAGGGTGTGAATGCCGAAACGAAACGGCAGGCGCGTGTGACAGTCGAGGGTCTCGAGCTTGGCGTTGGCGATGCGGATGGTCAGCGGACTCGGCACCGGCTTATGGTGGCAGGCGGACCGCATCCAGTCCAGGGCCGGCACTGATAGAATTAGGGTATGTCCCGCAACGACGGCCGTAGTCCAGACCAACTTCGCCCACTTAGCTTCCAGCGTGAATTCACCTCCACTGCCGAGGGTTCCGTTCTGGTTTCAGCTGGCAACACTCGAGTTTTGTGCACCGCTTCGGTGACCAATGGCGTGCCTTCATGGCGACGCGAATCCGGCAAGGGCTGGCTCACCGCTGAGTACGCGATGCTGCCTGGCTCGGTGGTCGGTCGCAAGCGCCGTGAGTATCAGCGCCGCGATGGCCGCAGCATTGAGATTCAGCGTTTGATCGGTCGCTCCTTGCGTGCAGCCGTGGATATGCGCGGATTCCCAAACGTGACCATCAATCTCGATTGCGATGTGCTGCAGGCCGACGGCGGCACCCGCTGCGCTTCGATCTGTGGCGCCATGATGGCAATCCACGATGCACTGAAGGTGCTCGATACACGCGGCAAGCTGGTGTCGTGGCCACTGCGCAACTGGATCGCTGGCGTTTCGGTAGGTCATGTCGATGGCCGCGAACTGCTCGACTTGGATTACTCCGAAGATTCCATCGCCGATGTGGATATGAATGTCATCGCCACCGACGGCGGTGCATTGGTCGAGGTGCAAGGCACTGCCGAAGGTGAACCCTTCGCGCGTGATGTTCACGACCGCCTGCTCGATCTTGCGATCGGCGGCACCAATGAGATCATCGCTGCCATGCGCGCAGCTGTGGATCCCGTTCAAGCCACCTCCTAAATGAGCAAAGCAGCAATGGCCTGGGGCAAACGGTGGTCGTGGCGTGCCAAAATCCTGTTGGTATTGGGTCTTGGTGTAGGCGGCTTCCTGGGCTTGGGCTTGTTCTGGTTCGGCCTGCGCTTGCCTCCACTGCAATGGGAGCCGAGTACGCGTGCTACCCAGATGGAGTCGCCCGATGGCACTTTCTTCGTGGAAGGAAGTGGCGCCACTTTCGTTCGCGCCGACGGCAACACCTTGGTGTTCCGCGCCTCCACCCCCACGCCAATGTTGATCGTCAGTTCCAAGACGACCACGACAGCAAGCGTGGTCTTGCAGAATGTGCACCCCGATGCACTGCCAGGAGCCGTTGGCCCGGTGCGCACCGATGGTTTAACGCGCACCTATGAGTTCGGGATCGAGCCAGGAATCGGCCTGCTGATTCAACCGCGCTTCGATGTAGACAAGAAGGAGTTCCGCTTCGCCTCCATTGGCGACACTGGCGGCGGCACCGCCTTGGACCATGCGCTTGAACGCGCCGAGCAGTTAGGCGCTGACTTCGTCTTGCACCTTGGTGACATTGAATATGCCGAAGGTCATTTGGAGCTTGCCGCGGTCGCCATGAACGCCGCCAATATTCCCACCTACACTTGCATCGGCAATCACGATTTCCACGCTGGCCTGGATCTGGTCCATCGTCGTTTCACCGAGTTGATTGGCCCACGCAACTCCTTCTTTGACTTAGGTGGCGTGCGCTTCTTGAACCTGGATACCGCCGCTGACACCTGGCCATCGAGTGGTGGTGATCGCGGTGCCTTAATGGAACTGCTGCTGGCTTCGGAATTCCCGAAAGAGAATGAGTTGGTGGTCTTCACCCACCGCCCACTAAACGATCCGCGCGAAGGCATTGAAGATGAAGGTCACGCCATCGGCCATGCCGGTGAAGTGGAGTGGTTACGCGAGTGTTTCCTGAAGCTCGGCGTGGACGCGATGATGCATGGCCATATCCACCAGACTTACGTCGATGAGGTCAGTGGCATTCCCGCCTACATCATCGGTAACGGCTTGAACTTCCCGGAAGAAGGTGGCGCCACCGGAGCCGGCATCCTGCTCGGCGAGTGGAACAGCGATTCGCCGCAGGTCAGCTACCGGATCGAACCTCTTTATCCTTCCGAGTAGGTCGCTTCTCGAAGTTGCCGCCGCAGTTGGGGCAGACCTGGTCCAGGACTCCGTGCACGCACGTGGAGCAGAAGGTGCATTCATAGCTGCAGATCCATGCTTCTGTGGAATCGTGCGGTAAGGCATGGTTGCAGTGCTCGCAGGCGGGTCTCATTTCCAGCATGATTCAAGCAGCGTACAGGGCATGATTGATGAATGCCATCCAAGTAGAGCCGAGAGCCAGCAGGAAGGCCGCGAACAAGCTCAGGTTAAGGATTTCCCTCACGGCGCTTACCCATCATGCGCTTGGTTCCACCTATCGCGATTGCGGCGAGCAGCAACAGGCTGATGATGAATAGACCGCCCATGCTGCCATGGTAGGCCGACATCATGAAGGTGGTGAAAGGGAAAAAGGCCCAAGTTCCGAACACCCATCCGATGTTCTCCAAGAGTCCATCGCCGCCCCACGGTGCACCCCCAAGGCGTTGACCGAGGAACATTGCCGGTGGGCCGAAGAACCAAATACCGAACAGGAAGCAACTTGGCATGGAGACCAAGTGGCCGCCGAGCTTCTTATGACTGCCCGCCCACATCCAGAACAGGATGAAGATGGGCGGCACCATCATGAACATGGTCATGCGCACCATGGTCGGTGGGATAATCCAATTGAACAACATATCCGGCAGCCAAAATGCCGCACCGCCAAGCAGGAAAAACCTGAGATACAGCTTGGAGCGACTCATGATTATGAATGATAATCTAAATCATGGCTGACACCTTCGAAATTCACCTTGAGCGCGTCGACGGCTTTCAGTTCCGCACCGATTTCCCAGGCACGGAAGTCGCGCCACCGATCGTAGATGAGCCTGCGCCACTCGGCACCGGCACTGGGCCTAATCCAGCACGTCTGTTGGCGGTGGCGGTAGGCAACTGCCTCAGTGCAAGCTTGCTCTTTTGCCTGGGCAAGTCGCGGGTAGAAGTAGGCGGCATCAACACCACCGTGATCGGCAACTACCAACGCGATGACAGCAAGCGCCTACGCATCGGCGGCATGAAAGTCACTTTGCAGATTGACGCCTGGCCAACTCCCCAGCCAACAAGCCCACTGCCGGCCTTTAATCAGACGATCGGTTTTCGTGGTTGGCAGAGTTAAGCGCGTTGAATCCGCTTCACGAGTGCTTCTGCGAGCAGGTCTGCCGTGTTCGGTCCATGACGCAGAAAAAGACTCGGCTCGACCAATTCCAACTCGCACAACTGCAACGCCCCATGCTCATCGCGCAACCAATCGGTGCGTCCGTAAAGCAAGGGATCGACCTGCGGCACCTCCGCCCATGCAGCTTTTTTCTCGACCAAGCGCATAACCGAGTGCGCTAACTCGATCTCTTCCGCACTGTGCTGAAAGGGTTCATCGGAAGCGCCGTGGTCATCTTGCACGCGGTAATCTCCCGGCAGCGGCACCTTGCGCACCGAGTGGGCGTAACGGCCATCGACAAACAACATCGATTCCTCGCCGCGCGTCTCGACCTGTTCCAGATAAGGCTGCAACTGCATGGAGTGATCGACCAACATTTCATCCACGAACTGTTGCGCTTCAAGCAAGGAATCACCATGGTCATCAAAACGGCAGGTGCCGAATGCCGTCGCCCCGATCACAGGTTTCAAAAAGCCGCGACGCCAACCACGCTGCTGTAATCGTTGCGCAAGATCCACACGACTGCCTTGCTCCAGCCACTCGGTTTCGATCACGGGAACACCCAGCGCAGCCAACTCGCGCAGATAGAGCTTGTTGGTATTCCACGCCACCACTGCCGACGGATTGAACAGCAAGGTCTTCTTCTCGACCGCTCGCGCCCAGGCCACGAACTCCTCATGGCGCAAGTGGTAATCCCAAGTCGTGCGGATCAAGCAAGCATCAATCAGCGACCAGTCGAAACCGTCATCATCCCAAGCCGGATGAAAAAGCTCGGCACCGTGTGCATTCAAGGACTGGTACAAGGGGCGGTCATCGACCTCCCAGTCCGGCAAGTTCGAGCAAGTGGCTAGGGCAATATGCATTCCTCCATAGCCTACGCTCACCGCCCCCTCACGACTTTCTACAAAGCAGGATTGACCGCTGAGATTCCATCGCTAAGGTGTTGCGCCCTATTCCCTTAGGGGCGCCACTCCGACGACATGTTTGACCTCACGATTAACCCGCAGGCGAAGCTGCGCACCGACCTGCTTTCCGGCCTCACCGTGGCGCTGGCGTTGGTACCGGAAGCCGTTGCATTTGCCTTCGTAGCAGGCGTCGATCCGCTCGTTGGCCTGCACGCAGCCTTCATGGTCGGCATCATCACCGCCGTATTGGGTGGACGTCCCGGCATGATCTCTGGAGCCACCGGCGCGATCGCCGTAGTACTGGTCTCCTTGGTCAGTGAACATGGCATCCAATACATGTTCGCCGCCGTGGTCATGATGGGTGTTCTGCAGGTTCTGGCCGGCCTATTGCGGTTAGGAAAGTACATTCGAATGGTCCCGCACCCGGTCATGCTGGGTTTCGTAAATGGACTTGCGATCGTGATCTTCCTGGCGCAACTCGGTCAGTTCAAGACCGTCGACGCCGCCGGCGAACTGCAGTGGATGGCCGGCTCAAAGCTCTACATCATGTTGGGCTTGGTCTTCGCCACCATGGCGATCATCCACTTCCTGCCTAAGCTGACCAAAGCCGTGCCGGCATCGTTGGCCGCGATCGTCGGCATCACGCTGATCACGATGGGCTTGGACTTGGATTCCCCCACCATTGTCGATTACCTGCGTTCGATGACCGGCAACCCCGACGCCTCCTTGGCAGGTGGTCTACCGGCCTTCTCGATGCCGTCGGTGCCGTTCAACTTTGAGAGCATTCGGATCATCTTGCCTTATGCAGTGATCCTGGCAGCAGTCGGCTTGATTGAATCGCTGCTGACCTTGACCCTGGTCGATGAGATCACCGATACGCGTGGTCGCGGCAACAAGGAATGTGTGGCGCAAGGCGCTGCCAACATCACCTGCGGCTTCTTCGGCGGCATGGGTGGTTGCGCGATGATCGGCCAAAGCATGATCAATATCAACTCTGGTGGACGCGGTCGCCTGTCCGGCATCACTGCCGCCATGGTGCTGCTGGCCTTCGTGTTGGTGGCCAGTTCGTTGATCGAGATGGTGCCTGTTGCGGCACTGGTCGGTGTGATGTTCATGGTGGTGCTTGGCACCTTCGAATGGTCGAGCTTCCGCGTGCTGCGTAAGATTCCAGCATCGGATGCCTTCGTCATCATCTTGGTATCCGGCGTGACGGTGATGGCCGACCTGGCGATTGCAGTGTTCGTAGGCGTGATCGTGTCGGCCTTGGTCTACGCATGGAAGCATGCGCAAGTCATCAACACTGAGGCGGAAATCGACGAGAACGGCTCGAAGATCTACACCTTGCATGGACCGCTGTTCTTCGGCTCGACCAAGAACTTCCTCGACCTGTTCGACGCCAAGAACGATCCGGATGACGTGATCGTGGAGTTCCAGAACGCACGTGTTTCGGACCACTCCGCAATCGAGGCCATCGATAACTTGGCGGAGCGTTACCTGAAGCTAGGCAAGAAACTGCACCTGCGCCACCTCAGCCCGGACTGCCGCGTGTTGTTGCGCAAGGCCGGTGACTTGGTGGAAGTCAACGTGATTGAAGACCCGCACTATCACGTGGCCGACGACGCCTTGGCTTAAACCTGGCAACGCTGCTGCTGAAGCCAATGCACGACCGCTTCCGCCATCACGGGAGAAGCTTGGTCCGAGAACACATGGTCGGCGCCTTCGATGGTGACCAATACGCGCGGTAAGGTCGAGTCGGCGGTGATGCGTTGACTCTCCACCAACGGCACGACGGTGTCGGCATCGCCATGCACCAGCAACCATGGCTGCTGAAGGATCTCGGCGAACGGGGCGGCGCTTCCGATGGCAGCCATGTCGTCCATGAAGTGCTGCGATAGCGGGCACTCCGGTTTTTCCCACATCAGGCTGGCGTCGGGCTGCTGGTCGCCGAACTTGCGTTGCGCGAAATCGGCGGTCTCGACCATACCGGCCAAAGAAACCAAGTTCACGATCGATGGATTGCGGCTGGCGGCCAGGACTCCCACCGCTGCCCCCATCGAGTGCCCCACATAGGTCACTTGTTGTGAGCCGATGGCAGCAAGCACGGACTCAAGATCGGTGACCTCCTTGCTTGGGCAGGACAGGCGGAAATCGCCTTGCGACTCGCCATTGCCCGAGAAGGAAAAACGCAAGGTGGCGAAACCACTCTTATTCAGCGCAGCTGCCAAAGTCGTGGCCCATTCACGGTCCTTATTGGCGGTGACGCCATGACCGATGACTACGAGATGCTCTTCACCTGCAGCGTTTGAATCGCTGGCCGCGGCGAAAGAGTAATCGAGTCGTTCACCATCCGAGTTGTTGATTTCTCCAAACATGATTTGCTCTAGTCGAATTGAATCACCGAACGAATATTGGTCTTGCCACTCAAGCAATGCACGCACTCGCCACACTCCGGCGAGAACAAGGTCACCACATGATCACCCACAGCCACACTGGTCACGTCGGCCCCGACCTCCTCTACGATGCCCGCGCCTTCGTGGCCCAATACGCAATCGCAATAGCCACTCGGGTCCGCACCACTAGCGGAATAAAGATCGGTATGGCAGACGCCACAAGCCTTCAGCTTGACGAGGACTTCGCCAGCTTGTGGCGGTGCGAGGGTGACACCTTGAACAACCAAAGGCTGTCCGAACTCTTCCAATACTGCGGCGCGGATTTTTATGAGGGGTTCCGGTTAGGATGCGGGAGGTCCGAGAGTAGCCACGCCCTGCCTCCTTTCACAAGCACCCCCGCGCCCCCTTCCGCACTTGTCCGCCCCCTCTGAGCAAGACGCTTACATCCTTGGCACCGCCAGCATCGAGCTGCAGCGCTTAGGCCTTCAGAATGAGATCTGGAGCGAAGTCACCGAAGCACTTTGGGATGTAGCCGGTTTCAGCGAAGGGCAGCAACTGCTTGAATTGGGCTGCGGCCCCGGTTTCTCATCCTTGCAGCTGGCCAAGCGCACCGGATCAGATGGCGGAGTGCTCGGCTGGGATCGCTCGGCGCAGTTCCTTGAGCATTTAAGGGGCCGCGCTGCCGCCGATGGCCTTGACTGGGTGAGCACCCATCACGGCGACGTCAACCCGAGCCTGAATCCATCGCTGCAAAATCGCTTCGATGGCGTTTATGCGCGTTGGCTGGTGTGTTGGATGGATCGCCCACAAGACGCGATTCGCCTCGCGGCAAAAGCCCTGCGCCCTGGCGGCAAGTTAGTCCTGCATGATTACTTCCATTATCACGCGCTGGACTTCTGGCCCCGTAACCCGGCCTTCCGCGAAGGCATCGATGCCGTCGAGAAGGCTTGGCGCGCGACCGGCGGCGACCCGAGCATTGGCGTTCGCCTGCAAGACATGGTGGAGCAGCATGGTTTCCACGTAACACACGCCAAGATCTGCACGCGATTCGCCACACCAAAGCAACAACTATGGCAATGGCCAGCGTCGTTCTTCCCAGCCTTCCTGGCGCAGCTGAAACTGGATGGCTTTCTTAGCCCCGCGCAGGTCGACGCATTTCTGCACGCCTTCGACGTAAGCACCGAGCACCCGCAAGGCATGTTCCTTGCCCCGCCGATGCTCGAGTTGGTTGCCGAGAAACTCTAGTCGCTGTCGAAAGCTAATCGTTGATCTTGATGACGTCGCCCATGCTGCGTTGCATCTGACGGTTGGAAGGATCGATCTCGACCGCGAGCTGCTGCAGGCGCATTCCCTCTTCCTTATCCTTGGAGCTGCCGACATCGAGGTCGGTCTCAATGCTCTCACCGGTGAAGGCGATCATGGTTAACTCAGGCTTGTGGTCATAGGTGTAGCCGAGAGTCTTATCGGTGTAGTGATTTGATTTATCGCTTTGGAAACGCCCTACGATCCACTGTTCATCATTCTGAATCGGGATCTGAGTCCACTTCTTCGGCGGGTTGATCTTGAAGCCAAGTTTCTTGTCTTCGTGTTGGATGTCCTCGAACATAGCCGGGGCCGCAGTGAAGGCATCGAACTCTGTCGGTGCTACTTCACACGGCGACGCCATGAAGGCGAACGTAATAAAAATAAGGGGGTTGGCCATGGACGCATTGTAGGGAGAGAAGAGAGTGGTTCCGACATACGGACGCGATTTTTTAATTAATATTCCGAAGTAATGTCCAACAATCCTGAACCGGCGGAAACCCTTTAAAACCACTCTTTTATGGTGATCCATCCGGTACTACAGGAAGGCTGGCGAAACCGCGAGGAATCACAGGAGCCTGTCCTCTATAGTGGCGAGCCCGCGGCAAAGGCCCCACGAGGACCCTCCCCGCCAGTCATCATCATGGGAATGGAATTGAACGCCATCGTGACGCACCGCACCGAGGTCGCGTCGGGTCTGATCATCTTGCGCGTCGCGCCGGTGGGATGGGAAATCCCGGAATGGGATTCCGGTCAATTCGCGGTCCTTGGCTTGCCTCGCTCTGCGCCGCGCACCAAGTACTCCGACCCCGAGGTCGGCATCGAAGACAACGGCAAGCTGATTCGCCGCGCCTACAGCATCGCGTCGCCGCCCGAAGACAGCGATTACATGGAGTTCTACATCACGTTGGTGCAATCCGGCGAATTGACTCCACGCTTGTTCGCCCTGGAGCCCGGCGATCCGGTCTTCCTGGGCAAGAAGATCAGCGGCATGTTCACCCTCAATCATGTGCCGGAAAATAGCCACCTGGTTTTGGTCGCCACCGGCACCGGACTCGCTCCTTATATGAGCATGTTGCGCAGCGAGTTGGGTTGCCGCCCGGACCTGCACACCGTGGTCATGCTCGGCGCGCGCCACAGTTGGGACTTGGGTTATCGCGGTGAACTCATCGCCATGCAGCGCTTCTGCCCAACCTTCACTTATCTGCCGATCATCAGCCGCCCGCAACACGAACGCACGGCCTGGTCCGGCGAGACGGGCTACGTACAGGACTTGTGGGATAAGGGCCTTGTAGAAGAGGCGATTGGCTACAAACCGTCGCCAAGCAACACCCACATCTTGCTGTGTGGAAACCCAGCCATGATCGAGGGCATGATCGAGCGCTTGGGTGAGGATGGATTCGTCGAGAACACCAAAAAGCAGGCCGGCCAGATCCACGCCGAGAAGTACTGGTAATCCGGCATTCACCCACCCCAAAATCGCATTGAGGCATAGGATGGCCCTATGCGTTTCCCCCTCATCGCGGTCCCCTGTTTGCTGCTGATCGCAGCCACTCCAGCCACCGCGCAATGGAGTGACAACGCGGCTGAAAACACAGCTGTCATCACCCGCTCTGGTGAACAAGTCCTGCCGAAATCTGGCGCGACTTCCGACGGCGGCCAATGGGTCGCTTGGTTCGACAACTCCTTGGGCAACTACGACGTATACGCACAACGTTTTGACAGCAAAGGCCGACCGATGTTCTCCCCCGGCGGTTTGCTTGTCAGTAATCATCCATCGTCTTCATGGATCATGGATTGGGACATGATCGTCGATGACCAAGACCAAGCCGTCATGGTCTTTGCCGATATTCGCACCGGAGGTGACTTCGATATCTATGCCTATTGCATGGGCTCCAACGGTATTCCTGTATGGGGACCGAATGGTGTTGCGGTCTCCAGCAACCCCAGCTTCGACGCCACTCCGGCAGTCGCTCAGATGACTGGCGGCGATTACGTCGTGGTGTGGGCCATCGATGCACCTACTGCCGCGATTCGCATGCAACGCTTGTCGCCAGCCGGTACGCCCTTGTTGGCTGCTGGCGGAATCGACATCGCCTCTGAAGCCGGTGCCGCACCTACCTTCGCGCGCGTGATCCCTGGAGCGAATGACAACGCCATCGTGTCATGGGTACGCGATCTGAACTTCTTCTCGAGCATCAAGCATTTGCGTGCACATTGCTTCTCACCGACTGGCGCGCCTGTGTGGCCCGCCTTGGTGGAAGTCTTCGATGACCACAATCTGCCGATTGCGTACAGTCCGCAGCTAGCTAGCGATGGTTTGGGTGGCGCCGTACTTTCGTGGCATAGCAGCAATCCGACACGCTCTGGTCTTTATGATTCCGCAGTCCAACACCTAGCCCCGAATGGCACGGAGTTGTTCTCACACAATGGCGTGCAATTGAGTACTGCCGCTGGCATGAACCACTTCGCGCCCAACGCTGCTTACAATCCAGTTACCGGTGCCGTCATCGCATTCTGGACCGAGAGTAGCGGCAGTCAATCGCAAGACGGTTGGTATGCCCAAGCAATCACCGCCGGTGGCAACCTCAGCTGGGGCCCCAACGGTAAGGCCATTCTCCCTGTCGACGCCACCAGCAAGTTCATGAGCGCGGTCCATGCGGTCGAAGATGGAGCGCTCGCTGTGATGATGTGGGCACCCACGGTTCCTTATGGCGCCGATGAAATCATCGCCACGCGCGTGGACAGCAACGGCAACAATGTCTGGGGTGGGCTACGAGACCTCTCCACCCTCTCCAGTGGCAAGTCCACCGTGCTCTCCACCTCAATCAATGCCACGAATGAAGTGCTGGTCGTTTGGGAAGACGATCGCAACGGCAACAAGGACATCTACGCCCAGAACATTCGCCCCGATGGCTCCCTCGGCCCGAACTATCTTGATGTGGATGTGACCTCCATCTCGCTCGCCGCCGGCGGCACTGCGGAACTTACCCTCGACGCGGGCCTCGCCTTCGCCGGCAAGAGCTATTGGATGCTCGGCAGCCACACCGGCACGTCGCCGGGCGTATTCGGTCATGGAGTCCACGTTGACCTCAACAACGGCCTCTATTTCCAGTTGACATCAAATAACCCAACTTCTGGCTTGTTTAGCAACTTCCGTGGTAATTTGGATGCTTCCGGTCGCGCCACCGCAAGCGTGTCAGTGCCTCCTGGATTCAACCCGGGATTAGCAGGCACCAGCATTGCGCATGCCTTCGTCACGGTCGAATCAGGCGGCGTCGTCAGCCTAGTCAGCGAGTCGGAAAGCTTCACCCTGCTGCCTTAACTGTCCTGCCAAGCCCTTCCATCCCCCCACTTGAAAAAACTTGCCCCCCTCAGCAGCCTGCTCTTCGGAGCAGGCGCTCTAACCCTCGGCCTGCTGTCAGCTCCGGCTGATGGCTCCATAACGAGCACACCACTGCAGCCTTTCCTGTCGGAGCTGCACTTGCATGGTTCCCTGAGTGAGGGCACAGCCACGATGTGGCATCATTCCCTCGAAGGCGCTGCCGCAGGTTACGACGTGTTGTGGTGGACCGATCACATGGAGCGCGTGATGGCGGATCTCTTTGTGCACGAGGTCGACTTCAACGATGGCGAGTTCGGTTGGGCGATCACTGGCTTGTCGAATGAGTTCGTCGAGGAAGGCGAGGTGACTTCCGCGGTGGTCGGTCCACCCGCGAACAAGTACGCAGCATTCGGACATTCTCCCCCCGGCAATAGCGGCAGCTGGAGTGAAGGTGGTTTGGCTTATAAGAGTCTGCACAACTTCGAACGAGCCGGCTTGTTGGCAATGCCGGAGATCGAGTTGGACCTGAAGCTACCCAATGCCATCAATCCTAATCATGCCACACTGGCGATTCGCATCACGCTGTCGTCGCGCAGGAATGATGTCGATCGCTTCGGCACGCCTAATGTCCTGGAGTATGTGCCGATCAACATGCCGTTGCCGAACTTGCCGTCGTCGGCAGCGAGCAACGTGGTACAGAAACGCATTGCACCTGTGGGAACAGATGAATGGACCCACTTGGTGCTGCGCCCTTACAACCATGTGGGTGCTTTCTATGAGAGGCTGGACATGTCGATTCGCAAAGTCGAGATCGTGACCGCTGGCCGCAACGGTGCGGCAATGAGTGTGCAATTGGATAACTTCCGCATGACCATGCGGCGCAACTTCTCCGACCTCAATCTTCTGCGCAACACTGAGGAACTCGTCCAGAGCAACCTGCATCCTTACCGCGAGTTGACCCAATACGTGGGTATGGAAGTCTCAGGCCCGAATAAGCAGAGGATCCTTACGGAAGGCATCAGCACTCGGGATCACCTGCTGGCGCTTTTCCCTGGCCAGGTGCCGCAGATCTACGACTACGTCACCCCAAATGCGCCAGAGGTCAGCTGGCCGCGCGCGGGTGTGATCGACATCCAACAAGATGGCGGTGTGGCGATCCTGGCGCATATGTTCGGTGCGCTTCCAGCGAGTAACGAGACCGGCGATACGGAACGCGAGATCCTCAGTCGCCGAGTGTTGCGTCACCGCGCTTGGGGTGCCGACGGCATGGAAATCGGTTACGACCATCGCGGTGCGCCCCTGAGTCTGTTCACTAGGGTTTGGGATCAACTCGCCGCGCAACAGACTTACATCACCGGTGTCGGCGTTTCTGATGACCACAACGTGGCTGCCTGGGAAGACCGCGTGAACCGCATGGGCAGTTGGATCCGCGCCGAGGATGACACCGCCTTCAGTCTTGCCCATGCCGTCAAGAACGGCGACGTATTCTTCGGCGATCCATTCCTATTCGATCCCGAAGGAGACTTGGTCTTCGAAGGCGACAATGGTGCCTTCGCGATGGGCGATGTCGTGGTCACGGCTCCTGGCGAGACGCATGCCTTCAATGTGCACATCGAAGGCGGAACCTGGCGCGACCATCTTGTGTGGTTCGTCAACGGCGTGGAAAAACAGCGCGAGTCGCTGTGGGCCCTCGGTGGCATTGATGCCACCTTCAGCCACGCCATGCAGCCAGGCGATTGGGTGCGCGTGGAGTTGCAACGTGATCCTTCGCTTGCCGACGACCTCAGCTACCTGTTCTCGAATCCGATCTACTTCGTGGCGTCGGCCAACGAAGTGCCACCGCATCGCCAACCCTGAGGATGCCTGTAGAATCCTAACATGAAGCGCTCCTTGCTTATTCCAGCACTCCTGCTGCTTGCCGCAGTCGTGATTCCCAATGCCCTGTCCTTTGCTGGACCACAGGCACCGGAAGCGGTCGCTCCGGTGAGCGTTTTCTTCGTACGCCACGCCGAGACTGCTGCATCCACGCGCACCAATCGCAATCCTGAGCTTTCGGAGCTCGGGGCTGCACGAGGCGAAGCACTGGCTGCTTTGCTGAAAAAAGTCGGAGCCACCCACCTGTTCTCCTCGGAGTACACCCGCACCCAAAGCACCTTGGCCGCATTGGCGAAACAGACCAGCCTTGAGGTGAAGGTGGTTGAAGCGCGCAAGATGGACGACCAGATCGCCAAGCTGCAGGCTCTGCCCGCGGGTTCGGTTGCCGTGGTCTGTGGCCATTCCAACACCGTGCCTGCAATGGTGGCCGCAAGTGGCGGCAGCATTAAGGAGTTGAAGAATTTACCGGCAACCGAGCAGGTTCTGGCGCATGAGAGTTATGACCGCCTGTTCCTGGTAGTGTTGCCCGCTGCCGAAGGCGTCAAGGCGAAGAGCTTTGAGTTGCGTTACGGCGCCGAAATGGTGAGCGCCGACGCTGATCACTAGGCGTGCTGGCCCGCCAGCTACGCTGCAGATTCTAGGCGTGCTGGCCTACTTCTTCAGCGCCACGAAACTGGAACCATTCAATCCATCTGCCTTACCCGCCAACAGGGCAACCTTGGCGGCATCGTCGCCTTCAGGATTCTCGGCGCCATCTTCATAGCCAGTAATGTCGAGGCCAGAACCGTAGCGGAAGGCATCGGTGACATCGGTGAGGCTGAAGGTGCCACGCAGCTGCTTGATCAAGGCACGCCCATGATGCAGTAAATCGCCGCAATCCTCACCGCGGATCCAACACCACAAGGCGCCGCTGGTGGCTGGCATGATCACATTCAAGCCATCCAAACGTGGGAAGTCGCGCAGCCCGGGGACTTCTTGGTCCATCAGCCCCACGATTGCCGAACCAATGCCGACCACGCAGGAATCGGTGATCGGGAGCTACGCCAGTTGCGCAAGAACCTCATGGGCGGTGGCGCTATTGCTGAGTTCGAAGGTCAGATAACGCGCATGCGGTGGCAGGTCGGCGAGGATCCCAGCTTGTGGCGACGTGTTCATGATCGATCGGCAATCAGTAGTTAAACAGCTCTTCGAGGCGGTAGTCCTTACCGCTGGCGGCGTTGAGCGCGGCACGCACCTTGGCCTTGACGTTCTTGGTCAACAGCCGGCCTTTGCATGCGCGCACCACCATCTTGTGGGTTAGCTGCTCAGTGGAAGCTGTGACGAGGTCTTTCGACTGAAGTTCCAGTTCCGTCAAGATCAAGGCGATTGGTTGCTCTCCAAGATTACGTTCCATGCGCCACCAATTTTAGCGCCGGACAAGCAGATGCGGCATCACTTCCAGCGCGGTTCCACATGTAGCAATTTACGCACGAAGAAGTCGCGCCGACGTCGGGTTCCGTAGGGGCTTTCCGCAATGCCATGGCCGCCACCCGGCACCACCAGCAGGTCGAAATCCTTATCCGCCTTAATCAAAGCGTTGACCACTTGCATGGTCGATGCAGGATCGACGTTGCGGTCCACCTCTCCAACCACCAGCATCAGATCACCCTGCATGCGGTGTGCTTGATCCACGTTTGAAGCCTGCGCATAACTGTCATCCACCGGCCAGCCCATCCACAGCTCGTTCCACCAGATCTTGTCCATGCGGTTGTCGTGACAGCCGCAATCGGCCACGGCCGCAGAGTAGAAATCGTGATGAGCAATCAAGGCACGCATTGCACTTTGACCACCAGCGGAACCCCCGTAGATCCCAACACGACTCAAGTCCATGGCTGGTTCGGTGGCTGCCAAGGCCCTCATCCAGGCGATGCGGTCCGGGAATCCGGCGTCGCCCAAGTTCTTCCAAGCGACATCATGAAAAGCCTTGGAGCGCCAGTTGGTGCCCATGCCATCGATATGCACAACCATAAAACCCAACTCGGCCAGCGCCTGCGATTTGCGGAACACGCGGAAGTTCTTCGGCACAAATGCGCTGTGCGGGCCAGCGTAGATGTTCTCAATGACCGGATAGCTCTTGTTGGAATCGAAGTTGGTCGGCCGATAGATCAAGCCCCAGATCTCGGTCTTGCCGTCGCGCCCCTTGGCCACGAAGCGCTGCGGCGGGATCCAACCGGCTTCGACCAACTTGTCGATCCTGCCCGACCCCAACTCGGCCACCAGCCTGCCGTCGCGCCGACGCAATTCGGTGACGGTAGGCATGTCTACTCGCGAATAGCGGTCCAGGAAGTACTCCCCATCAGGCGACCAAGTCAGTTGGTGCGTGCCATCCCCTTCCGTGAGCTTGGTCAACTTGCCACTCTTTAGATTCACCACCGCCCAATGCAGATGATAGGGATCTTGGGCGGGATGGATTCCCATGACCTGCAACAACAGCTCGTCACGATCCTGGTTGAAGTCCTCGACCTTGCGCACCACCCACTCGCCCTCGGTCAGTGCACGCTTGACCTTGCCACTTTCCAGATCGACCACGTAAAGGTGATTCCAACCACTTCGTTCCGACATCCAAATTGCCTCACCGCGATCTTCCACCACATGTAAGTAAGTCTTACCGGCGTAGTCGACGAAGGTCGGACTGGATTCCTCGATTAGGGCGCGCGCCTTGCCGGTCTTGGCATCGACCTCAACCCAGCGCAGCACTTGATGACCGCGTTGGTTGTAGAGGAAGCGAAACTTACGGCTATCGGCCGACCACGAAAGGCGGGTCAAGCTCCACGGATTGGCAAACAGCGGCTCATCGATTTCTACTTGATCGAAGCCACCCTTTTTGTTCTTGAGAAATAAGCGCGGGCGCGGATGCGCGATGTCGTCGCCGGGTTTCAAGTATTGAAAATGATGCAAAGTCGGTTGCAGTTGGTCCTGCGGTGAAGACTCGACAAAACTGACCGTGTGATCTTGCGCGCCTTCTGTTTGCAGGCCAACGAAAGCCGAGCCATCGGGAGCCCAGGTCGTGTTATTGCGATAGGAATTCTCTGCAGTTCCATTTGTGGTTAAGGCAGTCGGCTCGCCGCCATCGGGAGCCCGCATCCACAGGTTGTGATCATCCACATAGATTTTCGCGCGCTTGGTCTTGGTCTTGCTAGCAATCCTTGTCTCTCGGTCCGGCCGCTCAGGCTTGATCAGGTTCATTTCCGCAGCCGTGCCAATGCGCGCGACTCCTTCCTTGGCCTCAGCTCGGAACGATGCGACCGTCTTGCCATCTGCAGTGGTAACACGCCATGCGTGGCCGCTGTAAGTGCTCATCCACTTGCTGGCCCCGGCTGCGACCTTGCCGTAGGAACGTTTCTTGGTGCTACTTTCCAACCAAAACAGTTCCACTTCTTGGTCGAGTTGATTGCGGAACAAGATGCCGCTGCCTCCACCCGCCCTGCCGCGCCCCGATGGATGATCGGTCTGGAAGGCCGGCAAATCGAACGGTGTGATGGCATCAAGACTGACTTCGCTGAGCTCTTGCCCCTTCAAAGTGAACTTCAAACAGCTCTTGGCCTCGGTCAACAACAGCAGCAAGGTGTTGGAATCCTGTTGTTCGACGCGTATGACTTGCTGTCCGGCGGCGCGCACCCCGAGGACTTCTGCAAGCTTGTCCGCATTGAAAAGAATCTTCGGTTCAATCCAGCCGGCTGCCTTCGGGTTGACCAGGAAGAACTCCGTTTGTCCCAAAGCCGTCGACTTCGAATAGACCAGCTGACCGTCCTCGAGCCAGGTCTCCTCGACATCGTGACCGTAAACCAAATGACGGAAACGCCCTGGCAGTTCTTCGGCACGCTGATAATCCTGCGCAGAACCTTGAGGAAGACTGGCGGCGAAGGCTGGACTGGTGGCTTCCCCGGCGAATAGGGAAAGCACACACGAAAGAGTGATCGCGATTTTCAACATGTTCGAAGCTCTTGGGCTATTGCTCCAGTTTCTGCAAGTCGACCAAGGCTTGCAAGCCCAGACCTGCGCCAATATCGGGTCCCATCAGAGGGTTGTCGATGAAGGACCCATCCTTGTTGCGACATAGCTGCAACTGATGCAGGATCGCCGCCGCTGCCTGGTCCACCAACTCCTTAGGCACCTCTGTGCCGACGGTCTTGCGCAAGGCTTCCGCGGCGGTGCTGTAGTCGTAAAGCAGATAATGCGAACCTTGGGTGGCGGCGCCGGCATGCATCAGAGCCTTCCTGCGTTGCACTCCAGCTGGTCCTAGATAAGCTTGCAGGCCAAGTGCGGCGGCGGCTGTGGGTGCCGAAAATCCAGCCAGCAAGGAAATCCAACCTGCCAGGAAACCTGCGATTGGGTACAGAATTCGGGCAAGGAAGTGATACTCCTCACCCGACTGCGGAAAGCGCTTCGCCAATGCGCCGTACGACAAGGTGCCGCAAGTGGCGAAGAGACCACCCAAAACCCAAGCAGCGATCACGCGCGGCTTCGAATGCAGATCCGCCAAGGCGAAACCAGAGGTGGTGAAGACGCCGACACCGATCATGCTGGCAACGACAACGGCGCTGGCACTCCAAGGGCCGAGTAATCGACCCGGCCGGCTGCTCTCGGTCATGGACGGCAGAACAGGATCAGGTAGTTCTCTTCCAGGCCTTCGACCGGGACTTCACGCAGATATTCGAATCCTGCTTGCTCGATCTCTTCTCGCGTGACTTGCTTACCGGCGCGCACGTGATTCAACACCCATTCACGACTGGTGCCTGGAATGCGCTCGAAGTCCACGATCGCCAGGGTTCCGCCAGGGCGGATTGCGCTCATCAAAGAACCGAGAGTGGTCTGCGGATACTCGAAGTGATGGTAGGTATCGCAGATGAACACCATGTCGACCGAGTCTTCAGCCAAGCCGCTGTCGGTTTCACTGCAACCAAGGACTTCGACCTGCTCCCAGTTCTCTTCCTCGGCGCGCTTGCGCAAGTGCGCCAGCATGCCCGCTGATAGGTCGACCGCGTAGACCGTGCCATCGGCGCCGACCGCATCTTGCAGTTGTGGCTCGAACAAACCCGTGCCTGCACCGATGTCCCCTACCTCCATTCCGGGCTGGATATCCAAGGCCGCAATGATGCCTTTGCGTGCGGCGTAGATATCCCGCGACTCCACCTCAAAGATGCCGACGAACTTGGCAATCTCATCATTGGATGCATCCAAGAACGGTTCGTTGACTCCTGGCCTGACCGATTGCTCGGCGCTCTGTGGTTCCTGCGGTGCTTGGCAGGCGCTCAAGCCCAGCAATGGCAGGGCAAGGGTCGGGAGAATGAAGCGTAGGTTAGGGGAAGCCATGATGGATTTAGGGTAATCGCCAATCCACGATCAGGGGATCATGGGTTTGTTCCCAGGTGACGCGCTTGGTCATGATGCTGGCGAAGCGTGGCGAGTTGATGAAAGCCTCAAGCCATGCGATCAGCCGCGGCCATGGCTGTTGTTGGAACCAAGCAGAATCGGCAATCGAGAACTGGCGCACGAAGGGTGCAATCGCCATGTCAGCCAAGCTCGGTTGTTCACCGAACAGGTAGGCGGAGTCCTGTAGTCGCTGATCCAGCTGCTGGAGGAATGCCGACGCCTTGTCGCGATGCTCCTCTGCGACCACCCCTTCATATCGCGTGGCGTATTTGTAGCGATCCAAGTGAAACTTGAAATCGCCATCGTTGCTGGCAATGAGCGCGCGCATTTCCTTCTCGTGCCCCGCGCTTGGCAGCCAGCCTTCAGGATCGCGTTGCTGCAATGCCCATTGCATGACGGCCAGGCTTTCATCGATGACTTCTCCATTGGCCAGCACTAAGACTGGCACGGTGCCTTTGGAAGAAGCAGCGTAAAGTTCCTCGGGGCGGTTCTTCAATGCGACTTCACGCACGACGCAAGCTTGTTCACTGACCGACAAGGCCAAACGCGCGCGCATGGCGTAGGGACAACGTCGGAAGCTGTAGAGCACGGGCATGGCTTCAAGGCGAGCGCTCGCGAGTTCCATCTGCTTTTGGCGTTCGGCGAAACCTGCCTTCTGTTCGGCGGTGGTGTGAGCGTGGCAATGCGGACAACTGACACCGTCGACGAACTCAGCCGTGGTGCAATCGGACTCACTGATCGGATTGCGGCAAGCTCGACACAAGGTGTAGCTGCCAACCTCCAGGCCGTGCTTTACCGAAACGCGTTGATCGAACACAAAGCACTCGCCCTCCCACAGACTCTGGTCTTCGGGAACGTTCTCCAGGTATTTAAGGATGCCACCGTGCAAGTGGAAAACTTCCTTCACGCCCTCTTCCTTCAGGAATGCGGTGGATTTCTCGCAGCGGATTCCGCCAGTGCAGAACATGGCCACTTTGGGATTCTTGCGCTTGGCGAACTCCTTACGCAACCAATCGGGGAAATCGCGAAAGGTCTTCAACTCCGGATTGGTGGCGCCGCGAAAGGTACCGATCGCCACTTCATAATCGTTGCGCGTATCGATCACGATAACTTCAGGATCCTCAAGCAAGGCGTTCCAGGATTCCGGATCCACATAGGTGCCAACGATTTGGTTCGGATCTATGCCAGGCACGCCCATGGTCACGATTTCCTTCTTCAAACGCACCTTCATGCGATGAAAAGGCGGCGAGGCAGCATGCGACTGCTTGATCTCCAGATCCAGGAAGCGCGGATCACGGCGAAGGAACTCGACGACCTTGCGCACGCCATCGACCGGGCCGGCAATGGTGCCGTTGATACCTTCGGTGGCCAGCAGCAAGGTACCCTTCACATGGTTCTTCACGCAGGCTTGCAGTAAAGGCTTACGCAAATCCTGGTAATCCGGCAGGGCCACGAATTTGTAAAGCGCGGCGACGAGGAAGTCAGTCATCGACCTGGGAACCCGCTCTAAGCTTGCTCTTGATGACGCTGCTCACACAGCTGCTTCAAGGAGTTCAGTTCCTTATCAAGCGCATCACAACTGGACTTCTTCGCCAACCACCCCACGAAGAAGAAGATGACCTTGAAGAATCCTTTAGGGTGGACGGAGGAATGTTGGGTGACACGCGTGCTGCCGCCACCAAGATCCTCAAAGGTGTAATCCGCGGTGATGTCAAAGAACTGGCCGACCATATCGATACCACTGGCCGTGGGAGGCTCATGGCATGTGACCACACCATCGAACTCCATCTGCTTGCCACGCTCCTCGGTGGTGATGCGGAAAGTGGTTTCGACCCCCTCCTTGGTCTCGTGAAGGATCTCCTCTTTCACCACAGTGATGCTCCATTCGGTGACATCGCCGTTGGTGATTTCGAAGACCCTCTCGATCGGACAATCGATCTCTACGCTGGCAGTGGTATCCATTCTGATTCTTAGGGGCTTAGGCTCAGCGCTTCAATGCCGGCAAGGCACGACCGCTGGTCCAACCCACGCCCGTTGCATCCAGTTCCTTCTGCAGGGCAGGAAGTTCGTTCTCGATTAAGCGCACCAAATCGTGATACACCTTCTCGAACTCAGCGCGTGCTATCTCGGCCTGCTGATGCATGGTCTTGGTGGGCCCCTCGGTGGTGCCATACATGCCGGAACGCGCATTACCCAAGCGACTCATGATCGACGGTGTTCCTTCGTGCCCATGCTTGGTGCGCAGGTTCTCACCCGAGATGGCCTCTTGGGCATCCATCAGTGCAAGCTCCAACTGACGTAAGCGCTCGCCTTGCTCCAAAGTGCCGATGCGCCCATTGCGCACCGCATTCTTCATGGCAGTGACATCCTCCAAGGCTCCAGCCAAGACACGCGAACTGCCACCGATGGTGTTCTGCAGTTGCCCGATCTCAAGCTTCCAAGCCAAGGTAGCGGCACGATCCGTGATCGAATCACTTGGCTCGTAGAGGTCGACCACATTCAAGGTCTGCGGCTCACCCCAAGCACTGGCCACGCCATTTTCGACGCGGATCAACTGCACGGTGTAAGCGCCAGCTGCAACCAATGGACCGCGTCCACCACCACGTCCGCCGGAACCGAGTCCGGAGAAGCGTAGATCCCAAGTCACCTTCTGCATGCCAGATCCGTCGGAAGCATTCATGCGACGAATCAACATGCCATCTTGATCGCGAATCTCCATGACCAAGCGAGGGCTCTCCTGACGCTGCTCCTCGCGCAGGACATCCCAGCCTGGGTAATGAGCACCCTCGTCCTTGTGCTCGCTTTGTTCCTCGTCCTCTTCATCGACGGCAGCTTCTTCAGCGGCTTCCTTGGCTTCCTTGCGTGCTTCGCGCTCAGCGTCATTACGTTGAGCCTTCAAGGACTTCATGCCTTCCAGCTGGTAGTAGCGAATGATGGCGCCGCTCTCTGGATTGTTGGCGCTGTAATGAGTGTCGCCCTGGGAACCGTTGCGGCCACCGAGGTGACTGGTGGTCGGGAAGGCGAGGGCATCGCGGATGGCAAAGATATGCACATCCTTCTCAATGATCTCTTCACTCAACTCGCGCAGTGTGGAGTAATCATCGAGCACATAGAAGCTACGGCCGAAGGTCGCGCAGACCAGCGCTGATTCGCGTGTCTGGATTGCCATGTCGCGCACAGGAATCTGCGGCAAACCGCTCTTCATCTTCATCCACGACTCACCGGCATCCAAAGTGCAGAAAACGCCGAACTCGGTAGCCAAGAACATCAGGCGTGGCTGTTCGAAATCCTGCTCCAATCGCCAAACCAAGTGACGCTCGGGCAGGTCCGCCACGATCGAAGTCCAAGTGCGACCACGGTCGACACTCTTCATTAGATACGGTGCGTAATCGCCGTACTTGTGGTTATCCAGAGCCACGTAGACCGTGTTGGCATCGAACTTGTCAGCCTTCACGTCGTTGACGAAGGCGGTCGCTGGCACATCACCAAGCTGATCGATGGTCCACCAATTCTTACCACCATCTTCACTGACGCTGACGCGCCCATCATCAGTCCCCACATAGAGCAGGTCCTTGACCACCGGCGATTCGGAGATTGAAGTGATGTTGCCGTAACGCGACATCGCGCGCAGGTCCCACAAGGCGTTGAGCCCCCAGAAACGATCCATCATCTTCAGGGTCAGGCGGTCGCGCTGGTGCGACAAGTCTGGACTGATGGTCTGCCACGAATCACCACGATCCGTGCTGCGGTGCAAGTAGTTCGAACCGAAGTAGACCGTGGCTGGATCATGCGGGCTGATCAGAATCGGCGAATCCCAGTTGAAGCGGAAGTTGTCCTCACCAACACCTGGCTGTGGACGCACGTCGACCGATTCTCCGGTTACCCGGTTGAAGCGGCGAATGAAACCCTGCTGCGACTCACCGTAGATGATGTCGGGGTTGCTCGGGTCGATGGCGTTGTCGTGGCCGTCGCCGCCGATGATGATGCGCCAATCACTGTTGCGCACGCCCTGACGATTGTGCGTGCGTGAAGGACCGTACTGCGTGCTGTTGTCCTGCGTGCCGCCGACAATGTTGTAGATCGGCCAATCGTTATCGACATCGACTTTGTAGTACTGGGTCAGCGGCAGGTTCGAGCAGAATCGGTAGGTCTTGCCGCGGTCATGCGAAATGTACAGGCCACCATCGCAACCCACGATCAGCAGTTCCGGATCGATTGGCGAGAAGGCCACCGCGTGGTTGTCGACATGCTTATTCGAGTTGCCGACGGAATTCCAGGTCTTGCCACCATCTTCCGAGCGCCCCAGGCTGACGTTGGCCTGGTACAAGGTGTTCGGGTGATGCGGATCCGCCCAAAGTTCCTGGTAGTAATGTGGACCGGTACCGCCTGAAACATAGTCACTCTGCTTGCTCCAGCTGGCACCTGCATCTTGCGAACGCCAGAAACCACCACTCGGTCCAGCCAGTTCGATCGTGGCATAGACCGTATCGGGATCATTGGGCTCCACTGCCAAGGCGACCTTGCCCATGTCGGAACCGGGCAAGCCCTTCTTCAGCTCCTTCCAGGTCGCACCACCATCGGTGGACTTGTGGATGCCGGATTCAGGACCGCCATCGATCACCGCCCAAACAGTGCGCAAGCGTTGGTGCGTAGCAGCGTACATGACTTGCGAATCGCGTGGATCCAACACGATGTCGGTCACGCCGGTGTATGCGCCAGAGGAAAGAACCAACTCCCAAGTGGCTCCCCCATCGGTGCTCTTATAAAGACCTCGCTCGCCGCCGGCCGACCACAACGGGCCTTGCGCGGCAACATAAACCGTGTTCGAATCATTGGGATCGACCACGATCTTGGCAATGTGTTCACTATCCTTCAGGCCAAAATTGCGGAAACTTCTGCCGCCATCATCGCTGCGATAAATACCGTCGCCATAACCCACGTGACGCCCAGCGACTGCTTCGCCCGAGCCGACCCAAATCGTGTTGTGTTGATTCGGATCGATGGTCACGCAACCGATCGAGTAGCTGCCGTAGTTCTCGAAGATCGGCTTGAAGGTGGTGCCAGCGTTGGTGGTCTTCCACAAGTTGCCAGAACCGGCCGCTACATACCAAGTGTTCGGCGCTTCCGGGTCGACCGCAATGTCAGAGATGCGACCGGACATGAAAGCCGGGCCGAGCGAACGAAACTTGAAGGCCGACATCAAACCAGCGTTCAACTTCGACTCCTCTTCCCCTTCCTCTTGTTCGCCCTCCTGACCAGGCTCCTGTTCGTGAGATGCTTTCTCAGTTGCATCTGTGGATGCCGCTGGCGGCAAGGGAGGATCCTGAACAGCTGTCGGCTGTGCAGCGAAAAGCGTGAGCAGGGCTAGGAGGTGAATCGCCATGAAGGGGCGATTCTAGCTCAAACTTTGGCGTACAACAGGAGCTCTTCTTGTTCGCCGGGCAAGATCATCCGGCTTTCATAGACAAAGCCAAGATGCTCCAACATTCCACACGAAGATGTGTTTTGTGGCGCGGTAATGGCGACGATACGGCTGAGCCCTAGGCGTTCGTACCCATATTGCAAACAGACCTTTGCCGCCTCCGACGCAAATCCCTGGCCTCGATACTGCGGCAGCAAGGCGTATCCAAGGTCGATGTCGTCGAGCCCCGGTCGATCCACCAGGCCGCAGATGCCAATGCTCATGCCAGTGGCCTTCTCCACCATCAGCCACAAGCCGATGCCCTTCTCACGATAGGGCTTCTCAAATCGAGTGCGAATGAACTCGCCAGCACTTTCCAAATCGTGCACCTTTCGATCGCCGATGAAGCGAATCCAATCAGGGTCGTTGACTAACTCCAACATGAAGGGAGCATCGCCTTGCTCCACTTCACGCAGAATCAAGCGTTCACTTTCGGTAATCATCCGGCCTGCCCAAACACAAGGGGGATTGAGTTCAGAAACTCGTGACGATGAGTTTCCAACCGAAGATGCCGCTCAACAGAATGTTGATCGCCATGTCCAACACACCAACCAGGTAAATCCCCATGCCGATTTTCATGATTGTGCGACGACTCTTTGGAGTCTCAAGCACGTAGGCAAGCCCTGAGATACCAATGGCCATGACTAAGATGGCGCTGTCCAATAGCGACCATGGCTTGAAGCGGAAAGCACCCAGGGACTTCACCTTCTGTGGGGATTGCCTTAACCATTTTGAAACCTAAAAACGTGAAAGAGTATGAGCGGCAAGGAGGACAAACCGCACAGCTTCCAGATTAGCCGTTTAGTCACAGTTTTGCGACTAGAGGTGGGGCTTACTTCTCCCAGAGGTTCTTCTTGCTGCGTAGATAAAGCTCTTCGACCTTCTTCCTGGCCCACGGCGTGCGGCGCAGGAACTTCAGGCTGGACTTGATCGACGGATCGTAATTGAAGCAACGAATATCGATGCTGGTGCCCAGCGAATCCCAGCCATAGCGCTCCACCAAGCTGACGAGAATCTGTTCAAGAGTCACGCCGTGCAGGGGATCGTTGGAATTCTGGTCGTTCATGCTGCTAGGCCGATCCTGCCGTTCGCGCAGGGCTTTGGCCGCCTTCAGGGCCAGAAGTGTAACCGATAGGAATCTCATTGGATTGCCTTGTCTTGGATGCTCACGATCCGTTTCATCAAAAGACTTGAATCTCGGTGATACGTGAGAAGGAGTCGAAGACTTGGCCCCTCCTGATTTACGCGTCGGAGAGGGCTACTGATGACGCTGGAGATATCGACGTGGTTACCATTCCAAGTCATCTTGCAGCACGGCTTTTGTGGCGCAACCATCGCGGCTTAGCCAACCCCAACGATGAAGAAGGCGTGTTAGCTGCCATCAGTATGCACCATTCCCGCCTCCTGTGGCGAGAAGTCCGCAGGCAACCGGGTAGCTGCGTTGAACTCCGCATGACTCAGTTTGGCACGGCCAAGGAGTGTCTTGCCGCCAAGGTTGTCGTCACTTAGGTCAGCGCCCTGAAGTTTGGCATAACTCAAGTCGGCCTCATCCAAGCCAGCACCACGTAGGCAGGCACCGCGCAAATCCGCATGACGCAGGTCCGACAGGCCAAGCGAGGCCCAGTACAGATCGGAGTCACGCAAGTCTGCACCCCGCAGATCCACACCAACAAGCACGGCGCCCTCGAGGTTCGCCCCCTTGAGGTCTGCTCGAGGCAAGCTTGTTTCCCCCAGATCCAAGAGGTCGCCCTCGAAAATCACGCGCCCATCGAGGTCCCGAATGAGCATTGGTAGGTGGTTGGACATGTGTAGCTAACGGTTTTGGCGTTCAGCTGCGCGCGAAGCGCGTCCGCTGCAACGCCTGGTTATGCTGAAGCATTATTGATGACAAGATAAAGCTTTTGATATTTCTGATGGAGCAAGTTCCGCACCTTCTCCTCATCCCCATGAGGTAGAAGCCGATTATCTACCGTGAATTTGATGCAGTCATGCGCGGTGGCATGCTTTACTGCAAAACCATTCTCCTCAAGTGCCTGAGAAACAAATCGAAGCACCAGCTCGTCTTCTCCAGATCTAGACAATCGGAAACGAGATGACAACTCTTTAAGGCCAAGACGGTGAGCATTGGCACTCGCGATATTCCGGATTCCGTAATAGGTCACTTCACCCTCTTTTTCAAAAAATGCAATCTCAACATGACCGCGACCAAAATGGCTGGTCGAGCAAAAAAAGGAATAGACCAAACCACCGACATGAGGGGACAGTTGTTGAAGGGAAAATAAGCCAAACCTCCGGCTCTCACTGGCTGTACTTGGACGGACACGAGGGTGAATATGGAGAGCCCACTCTCCTAAATCCTCTGATGAAATGCTGGCACCACTAAGTGCCTCAAGCTTGGAATCGAGAGAAAGAGCCCTACTGCTTGCACGATTCCGGAAAGCACGAAGCCCTGAATACATACTCAGGAAGTACCACCGGCGATAAACGGAATTTCTCAGCCTTCGAGCCCACCTCATTTCCAACATTCTTCCAGCATAACGGTTTTGGCGTTCAGCTGCGCGCGAAGCGCGTCCGCTGCAACGCCTGGTTATGCTGTAAAATAATCCAAATACAGCAACATGACAACCCATAAGCAAGTCCTTGTGGTGGCTGCCCCTGATTAAGCATACGCCCATGCATGGCAGCTACCTCTGCGCCGAAAGGGATTGGTTCATTTTCAGCTAACGCTACTCTGACAAAGCAAACTCAACCCAAACAGGGTAATGGTCAGAAATCAGATCCAACTCCCCGCCCCGTAAAATCGTTCCGGAAACAGAGGACTCTGCGAATTCCTCATTAGCAAAAACAAAGTCAATCCGATACTCCTTCAACCTCAACTCCTCCATGTCTTTGGACCATTGAGGGATCGTGATTGGTGATGGGCAAGACACCTTGGCACTTGGATCGTGCTTGAAAACGATATCCTGGAAGCCCATTGCCTCCACTTTATCCACGAATGTGTAGTCTGGCTCCCTCAGTTCTGCATTGGCAAGCAGGAAGGCTTCATCTTTGCGTGAGCATCCATTGAAGTCTCCCAGTAGGATGACCCTCTCACCGCTCTCAAGTAGGGGCTTCACCCTGCTTAGAATTTCATCTACTTCATTCGCCTTACCGGGCCAAAAGTGGACGACGAAAAAGTGAATCTCATAGGTTTTGCAGTGAAGGAATCCGTGATGAAATCCTTCGGATTGGCGTTCGAAGACTTCAATCGGTTCAACTGAAGAGAGACCGACGGGAAACCCACCTTTTTTGTGCGTTACGGCATAGGAATGTCCCCATTCCTTGGCATACCCGACAAGGTGATTCTCTGAGATTCCATTTAGCTCCTGAAAGGCAATGATATTGGGCCGCTGTGAGTGAAGCCAGTCACTTGCTTCTTGAATCGAATTCTGATGGTTGAAGCCATACAGCACATTCCAGTTGATAATTCTCAGTGGTTCGCTTGAACTCGGATTGGCAGCACAGGCGTTCAATAAACATACAATTGCCAAAAGCAGGGCTCCCTTGAGCACAGGCAACTTCGAAAACTCCATTTTCACTTCTTCCACTCTGCCAGCATAACGGCCACGCTGCTCAGCAGCTTGTTAGGCCTCGTCATGCGTATGTCTCGAATCTGCTCTGGCTACGAGTCGTTCTGACTCAGGATCAGAAACAGGACGCCAATGGCGACGTACGCCGACGCGTTTGCGACTTCATCGCGAACAAACCACACAACTGCGGCGAGAATGAAGAGCACCCCGGCAATCTGGTTGAGTCGGCGCTGGCTGGGTCGTTTCATGTCTGGGTACCTCTTCTGCGTAGGTCTAACGTCTGTTTCACCTGCAAAGCTGTTTGGCGCGGACCTGGCGAAAGCCAGGTGCGTGACAAATGGCTTTGTCGGGTGCAAACTAATGTTAGGCGCTGCGTAAACGACGCCAACGTGTTTCCAGCACGTAGATCGTTGCGAGATAAATCAATACGATTCCAATTGGAATGACCAGAAACCGCTGGTTCGGAAACAAATACCAGGCCGCTACCACAAAAACTGTTCGACTTACTCCGTGAATAACGCCGACAGGATGTTGAATGATCCAGGAAAACGGTATCCACATAGTTCCCGTCAATATACCGACTGTTAACGGCAACGAGGTGTAGTCGACTAGAAAAAAAGGGATGGCGATGGCAAATACTGCCAACGACGAGAACACACCATAAAAGAACAGGGAGTTGAACGTATTCTTGGGCTTTGACTTGTCGAGAAAGTCTTCTCCAGTGAACTTTGACACGAATAGCGAGATATAGCCGATACTTCCAGTACCGACAAAAAGAATCCAAACAGTCTGAACGGGCGATAAGAACAAGCTGGATACGGCTACGGCAAACCAGACCACTGTCCCCGTTAGTGGCGTAGCAAGAAATCGCCGGTGCGCATATTCTTCCCTCTGCTCCTCTAGTGTCCTCGCCGCTTCACTCATCGCCTTTGTCTCCCATGTTCCTCATGTGTCACCAAACCCTGCCATCACCGGGTAACGCGCGCAGCGACGGGCACAGCAAGATCCGCGAAGCGGATCGACCTCGAGTCATTCCCTGCAAGGGTCATGAAAACCTCGACATCCAAGGCGTCTCCAACGCGTGGCGCCTCGTAGAAGCCGTCCAACACAACGATACGACCATCGGTGCCTTCATCGGCGATTTCACTCAGGCCGCCACCGCTGCCGCCTACCGACACAGGTAGCGCACCGTTGATCCGAATCTCATATGGACCGCCGGAGTCGACTAGCCCGCCACTGTTCCAGGGCTTGCCTTCAACTTGGATGTCAAGCTCAAGAACAAACGCAACTCCTGGCCCGGAAGTCGAACCTGCGGGCGCCTCCCTCGGCCCCTGCATGAAGCCTGGGATACGCGGCAGGCATGCAAACCGCCCAAGCCGGACACCTAGCGGACCGTCCTGCACGTGGAGGTCCGGGCGCCAATCGAACAGATGCTCAACGGACGATGGCGCTGGCCCACAGCCAGCCAGCGAGAGAAGTGACAGAGCAATGATGGAGCGCATGGAGCAAACTCTGGGGGAGCACGGTAGACGGCCAACGGGTCTGTCCAACGGCTTGGCGTTCAGCTGCGCGCGAAGCGCGTCCGCTGCAACGCCTGGTTGGAAGGCGGATTTACCGCATGAACTGAGCATGAACATAAAGGCGCCTCAGAGTTTTGCGTGGGCAGTTGCCCGAAAGTCAAGGAGGCCC
>JAAESM010000086.1 GCA_024229395.1 Planctomycetota bacterium
CGGGATCCGGCGATGCGGTCATTGCCGCGCTGACCGGCAAGGATGGAAAGTCGTTTCGGTTCAAGTGGAGCGATTTCCCCGGAGCCAAAGAAGGCGTCTGGCAACACCTGGCCTATACCGACGAAGGCGGTGGCGACACCCGTGAAGAAGCCGGTTTGCTGCGCATCTTCGTCAACGAAACGGAAGTCGCCTCCAGGCAGCAGAAGTTCGACCTGCCACATGACGCGAGTATCTCCGTCGGCGGCTGGGTGAAGAATGCGAGGGCGCCGGCCGTCACCGAAGGGTTTGCCGGTGAGCTCGGGCAGGTTCGTATCTACAACTACGACATCAGCATGGACGAGGTGGAAGAGCACTTCCGTGAAGAATCGCCGCATTACTTTCGGGCACCCGCTGCGGTGGCTGAGAAGCTCTATGTCGATATCGACTGCCGTCGCTACGAGGACATGCCGCAGCACACCCACGAACCGATCCATCCCGAAAACATCCGTAAGCCATGGCTGCGCAGTTGGGCGAACTTCGGAACGCTTGCCGGCCGGATCCACAACGACGTTGATACCTTCATGTGGGAATATGCCGGCAGCACGCCGATGATGC
>JAAESM010000087.1 GCA_024229395.1 Planctomycetota bacterium
GCACCTAAACCGAGGTTGTAGGTCTGAGGAGCACCGGCGTAGGTGAAGAAGTCAAGAACGGTATCTGTTGGATACGCACTTGGCCATACAGCCAGCATGTCGTCCTGACGAACCCGGCCACCAACGGTTGCAGTGAAGCTGCTGCCGATGGGGAACTGATAGAAGAGACGGTTGACGCCGACGCTGTTATCACCTGAATCTTCCTGGAAGGCGACTTCCAGAGCATCAAGACCGACGTAACCGTCGCCACCGAAGGCAGAATTTCCGAAGTTGCCAGCACGCAGAACTGTGCGAAGCAAGTCCTTACCGGTGAAGCTGGTGTCGAGGAAAAGCTTCAGGTCGTAGTTGAAGCTGGTGCCACCAGAAGTTGCGGCAGCAGCGCGGGCGCGCTTGGTGTTCCTTCCACCAGAGCGGAAACCATCAAAGTTGATGTCGTTGAGGGAACGATTGCCTTCTTTGAAGAATTCGTTCAGTGCAACACGAGAGGCCTTGCCATCGCGACCGAAACCTTCAAGGTTCGTAGCTTGGTCGTAAGCGTTGGTGCCGAAAACGTAGTCAGCTGCACCTTGCCTGGCGTCGCCACCGAAGCTGTTAGCACCGATCACGAAGGTGGCAACACCTTTAAGCTTGGTAGTGGTGGAGAACTGAGTGGCTTCCAGTTCGCCAACGCGAGCTTCCAAACCGTCAACACGGCCCTTGAGGATGGCGAGTTCCTTTTCGAACTCTTTCATCAGGCGCTTCAGCTCGTCGGTCACTTCGGTGACGCGGTCGAGACAAGCGTTCAACAGAGCGGCCGCTTCAAAGCGGGTCATCGCACGGTTGCCGCGATAGGTGCCGTTGGGGTAACCGGCAACACAGCCGTAGCGCTCGATCAGGTTGCTCAGTGCCTGATAAGCCCAGTCGGTTGGGTAAACGTCGGAAAACTGAGTGATGCTGGTGACTTGCTCGCCAGTGGCGGCGTAGTCAGAAACACCGTTGATGTTCAGCTCAGTGGCGTTAGCAGCCACAGGAGCCAAAAGGCC
>JAAESM010000088.1 GCA_024229395.1 Planctomycetota bacterium
CGTGAAGGTTGACGCCGTCGACCTGCGCCAGTCGATACGTGGTACCACGCTCGCCCGCCGCGCCGTACAGACCGACGAACTGGCGATAGTCGTCGAGCCACTCGTGCTCCTGGCTGAACGAGTGCACCAGAAGCACCGCGTGCGGCGCTCCGAAGCGCAGCTACGTACTAGGACATTCTGGACACTAAGCGTTGCAGTTGCAACGGGCTGAAAGTACAAGACATTTTCGGACCAGCCCACGCTCCAGCACCCGTCTGCCGATGCATCCCAGATGCAAACTTCTCACCCTCGGCGGACTTACGACTACCGGATCCAAGAGGCAATCTGTGAGACTGGAGATCGCGACCTCTTTCCAGAGTTGAATATTCCCCGCTCGACCATTCGAAGTTGGATTCATCGGGGACTTCCCGACGTGGTCACCAGCGATCTCGTTACCTGCGACCGTGCTGACCTGCTTGCCGAGATCCATCAACTGCATCATCGAACGGCGCTACTCGGTGCGGTGGTTGGCTTGCTGATCGCCATGCTTCGCATATCGAAAGTTCAGCTCCATTACGAGCGACTTCCAGATGGCGATGCCAAGAGAATCCTACTGCGAGCGATCGAACGTGCAGGAAAGATCTTGCCGCTGGGCACGGCGCTCCGAATCGCGCGCCTCTCTTCGTCGCGCTACCACAGTTGGTGTCATGCCGAGGCCGGATGTGAACTCGATGACCAGTCCAGCTGTCCTCGGGTCGTCCCCACGCGCCTGACCCCCAGCGAACTGGGAGCCATGCAGGAGATGGTCGAGAGCGACGACCATAGACAGATGTCGTTGCGCGGGCTGGCACTTCACGCACAGCGCATCGGGAAGATCTTCGCATCGCCATCGACGTGGTACCGCTTGGTCAGAATCGCGGGATGGAGGCGGCCTCGCAATCGCGTCTATCCTGCCAAGCCCAAGATCGGGATCCGAGCGTGTGCGCCAGGTGAGCTTCTTCACCTTGATGTAACGATCATCAGGCTTCTCGATGGCACGAGAGCGTATCTGCATGC
>JAAESM010000089.1 GCA_024229395.1 Planctomycetota bacterium
CACCGCCTGTGCCGCAGGATCCAATGCCATCGGCGATGCCTTCCAGCTGCTGCAGTTGGGAAAAGCCGACGCCATGATTTGCGGCGGTGCCGAATCAGCGATCACGCCCCTAGGGGTAGCCGGCTTCGCCAGTGCTAAAGCGCTCTCGTTCCGCAACGATGATCCTGCTGGTGCGAGTCGACCTTTCGATAAAACCAGGGATGGATTCGTGATCGGAGAAGGTTCAGGGATTTTGGTCCTTGAAACCCTTGCCCACGCCGAAGCCCGAGGCGCCGAAATTTTGGCCGAAATCGTTGGCTACGGCACCACTTGTGATGCTCACCACATCACCTCTCCAACTCCAGGCGGCGTTGGTGGTGCTGCCGCCATGCGCCTTGCGCTTGAAGATGGTGGAATCGCTGCTGACAGCGTGGACTATGTCAACGCCCATGGCACCAGTACACCAGCCAACGACAGCAACGAAACCGCAGCGATTAAGAGTGCTCTTGGCAGTCGCGCCAAGGACATTCCGGTGAGTTCAACGAAGTCGATGACGGGCCACTTGCTCGG
>JAAESM010000090.1 GCA_024229395.1 Planctomycetota bacterium
GCGGGCAAGGAGCATGTAGAAGACCGGAGCTAATATGAGCACGAGTGCTGTGGCAAAGATCAGACCGAAGCTGAGGCTGGTGGCCATCGGGATCAAGACTTGCGCTTGCCGCGATGTTTCCAGCAAGATCGGCAGCATGCCACCGATCGTCGTGATGCTCGTTAACAAGACAGGGCGACAACGGCGCCGTCCGGCATCGACCAAAGCCTCTTCCAGCGACAAGCCGTCGGCGATACGACGATTGATGAAGTCGATCAGCACAATCGAATCGTTGACCACGATCCCCGATAATGCGACCAGGCCATAGATGCTGAACAACGTAAACGGCAGACCTTGAATGATGTGCCCGAATACCGCACCGATAATCCCGAAGGGGATGATCGACAGCACCAGAAACGGCTGGAAGTACGATTTGAATTCGATCGTGAGCAGAAAGTACATGGCGACCAGCACGGCGATGAAACCGAGCAGCATGCTGTTCATCGATTCGTTGGTCTGTTCTTGCTGACCCTCCCAGAGCACGCGAAGATTTGGATAGTCGGCGGCCAGTTCCGGCATCAGCGTGGCTTCCAAATCCTTGGTAATCAGAAACGCATTCGCGGACGATTCGTCGACGTCCGCGGTGATCGTGATCGACCGCATCTGGTCCAGCCTATGAATCATCGAGTAGCTGCGGGCGGTCGTGATTTTTGCCAGCTCCGTCAACGGACGTTCGGCGCCGTCTGCCGTCCTGATTTGCAGTTCGTCAAAATTAGCCAGCGATTCGCGTTCCTGCCGCGGATAACGCACGCGAAGTTGCACTTCGTGGCGACCACGCTGCAACCGCATCGCTTCTTCACCGTAGTACGCCGCGCGAACGGTACGTGAAATTTCCGCCAGCGAAACGCCC
>JAAESM010000091.1 GCA_024229395.1 Planctomycetota bacterium
GCATCAATCGACTTCTTGTAGAACTCTGGGTGACGCAGCTTGTCGAGCACGTCGTTGTCAGACAGACCCATGGCACGCATGAGCACGTGCGCGTTGATCTTGCGGGTCTTGTCCACACGAACGTGGAGCAAGTCGTTCTTATCCGTCTCGAACTTCAGCCAGGCACCCCGGTTGGGGATGACGCTGGCGTTGTAGGTGCGCCGACCGTTCTTGTCCATTTCATCCTTGAAATAGACACCGGGGCTGCGCACGATCTGGTTCACGATCACGCGCTCAGCGCCGTTGATGATGAACGTGCCGCGCTCGGTCATCAGAGGCAGTTCGCCGATGAAGACCTCCTGCTCCTTGATCTCACCGGTCTCTTTGTTGACCAGACGGCAGGTCACATACATCTGTGACGCGAAGGTCGCATCACGGCGCTTGGCCTCTTCCACATCGTGGCGGGGGCGCTTCAGGCGGTACTCGCTGCCGATGAAGTGCAGCTCCAACTTGCCGGTGTAATCCGTGATCGGAGAGAAGCTTTCCAGCTCCTCGATCAGACCTTGATCCAAAAACCACTTAAAGCTGGCCCGCTGCACCTCCACCAGATCAGGGAGGTAGGTGGCGGTCTTGGCGACC
>JAAESM010000092.1 GCA_024229395.1 Planctomycetota bacterium
GCATGAAGACTACCGACGACTCCTCGACGACCACCGGATCCACGTAATTCTGATTGGTGCCCCCGACCACTGGCATGCCGGCATGTTGATCGATGCGTTGAAGGCTGGAAAAGATATCTACGTTGAGAAGCCGATCACGTTGACAATCGATGAAGGCAAGCAGATTCGCAAGGTGATGAAGACCACCGGTGGGGTCGTGCAGGTCGGCAGTTGGCAGCGTAGCGACCACCGCTTCCGCACTGCCGTGGAAATGGTTCATGCTGGACGGATCGGTCAACTCAAACGACTGGAGGTAGCGCTCGGCAGCAACGAAGTGGGTGGTCCATTTGCCCCGGCAGCGACTCCTGGTAGTCTCAACTGGGAACGTTGGCTTGGCCAGGCGCCACTTGTACCCTATACCAAAGAACGCTGCCACTATACGTTTCGCTGGTGGTTTGACTACGCCGGCGGAAAGATGACCGATCATGGTGCCCATCATCTCGATATCGCCCAGTGGGCAATTGGTACCGATCCAATTGAGGTGATTCCAGAAGCGACCATGCCGCAGGTCAACAACGGCTACAACGTGCCCACCGCTTTTCGCGTGCTCTTTCGGTATCCCAACGATGTGGAGATGCTTGTCACCGACACCGGCCGCAACGGCATCCTGTTTGAGGGCAGCGAAGGCCGCATCTTTGTTAACCGCGGCTCGCTAACTGGGGTGCCTGTCGACGAACTGGCTGAGAAACCACTGCCGCATGACGCGTTCAGACTCTACGAC
>JAAESM010000093.1 GCA_024229395.1 Planctomycetota bacterium
CCCACCTTATTCGTTTCGCGAATGGTCACAAAGCCGCCATTCGGACCCGGCACAGCACCGCGAACGAGCAACAAATTATTTTCCGCGTCCACGCGAACCAACTCAAGGTTCCGAGACGTCGTCTTGGCGTTGCCATACTGGCCCGCCATGCGAATACCTTTAAAAAGACGACTAGGAGAAGCACTGCAACCAGTACCACCAGCGTGGCGGTGCACCTTCTTCACACCGTGCGTGGCTCTCTGCCCGGAGAAGTTGTGACGCTTCATCACACCAGCGAATCCACGCCCCTTGCTTGTACCCGTCACATCGACTCGCTTGATCTCAGCGAACTGCTCGACTGTGACTTCTGCCCCGACCTCTAGGCTGGTCTCGCCGCGGAACTCGCGAATAAATTTCTGCGGTTCACACCCGGCCTTGGCAACCAACTCCACACCAGAAGCAGCAAGCTTCTTCGAACGCTTACTGTCCAACTTCGCGACATGGCCTCGCTCACTGCGACTTGCCAAGCGACGCGGCTTATCCTCGAAACCCAACTGCACGGCCTGGTAGCCATCGCGATCTTCACTGCGAACCTGCAGGACATAACACGGACCAGCTTGGATCACAGTAACGGGCACTGCTCGCCCGTCTTCCAAGTAAACCTGTGTCATCCCGACTTTGCGGCCGAGGATTGATGGTGACATAACTTTCATCTCGCCCCGCTCATACGGGACGCCCGTCATTCGTGTTGGATTCCAAGTTTCGCCTAGCCGAACCACTGACATCAGGCAA